>CBDICS010000035.1:0-93293 GCA_965277415.1 Saprospiraceae bacterium | reverse complement strand
ATTCCTCATAATACTAGCTACTTGTCGATTGAGGGAACGTACACCTGATTCTCTGGTATATTCCTGTATAACTTTGGTTAGAATATCATCCTTTATTTTAATATGCTTAGCTTCTAATCCGTGCTCCTTTCTTTGAGTAGGAACCAAATGCTGTTTAGCTATTTCCACTTTTTCTTCTATAGAGTATCCACTTACATCAATAATCTCCATTCGGTCTAATAATGCAGGTTGGATGGTATTTAATGAATTGGCCGTAGCTATGAATAATACTTTTGACAAGTCAAACTCCACATCTAAATAATTATCATGGAAAGTAGAATTTTGTTCTGGATCCAATACTTCGAGTAATGCTGAAGATGGGTCGCCTCGAAAATCTTTACCAACTTTATCAATCTCATCGAGGATAAAAACAGGATTAGCAGACTTTACTTTTTTCAAGTTTTGTATAATCCTACCCGGCATTGCACCAATATAGGTTTTTCTATGTCCTCTAATTTCAGATTCATCATGGAGGCCGCCAAGAGACATTCTGATAAACTTTCGTTTCAAAGCCCGCGCGATTGATCTTCCTAATGAAGTTTTACCAACACCTGGAGGGCCAACTAGACATAGAATCGGAGATTTCATATCTCCTTTGAGTTTTAATACCGCCAAATGCTCAAGGATTCTTTCCTTCACATCTTCTAATCCGAAATGGTCTTTATCTAATATTTGTTTTACTTTTTTAAGGTTAAAATTATCCTTGGTAAATTCATTCCACGGTAATTCAATCAGCAAATCAAGGTAGGTCATTTGAACTGAATACTCTGCGACTTGAGGATTAATTCTTCTGACTTTAGCTATTTCTCGATTGAATACTTCTTGCACCTCATTTGGCCATTTTTTCTTTTTCGCCCTTTCTACTAATGCTTTAATCTCTTCTTCCTGAGGACTTTGACCCAACTCCTCTTGAATCGTTTTGAGTTGCTGATTTAAAAAGTAATCTCTTTGTTGTTTTTCTATATCTCCACGGACTTTCGATTCAATCTTATATTTGAGCTCAAGTAACTGTAGCTCATTATCCATGTGCTCTAGAATTGATCTTGCTTTTTCGCCATGATCATTAATTTCAAGGACAACCTGCTTAGCGGCGACTTTAATCCCTAAATTTGATGAAATGAAATTAACTAGAAAGCTACTATTGGTAATATTTTTTAACATCACCACAGCTTCAGATGGAATATTAGGAGACAATTGGATAACTTCTTTCGCCATATCTTTGATAGAAGAGATCAAAGCTTCGTATTCAAGGTTATCTGTTTCCACAGGTTTTTCTTCAATGACTTGTATCTTTCCTACTAGATATGGATCATTACTTATAAACTCATTTACTGCAATTCTTTTACGCCCCTGTATAATTGCAGTTGCCGTACCATCAGGCATTTTTAATAATTTCAATATTTTGGCAACCGTCCCTATCTGATACAAATCATTGGGTTTAGGATCTTCTACTTTATAGTCTTTTTGTGAAAGCACGCCAATAACTCTGTCCTCTTCATAAGCTTTGTAGATTGCTTTTATAGACTTATCTCTTCCTACTGTTATGGGTATTACGATACCAGGGAAAAGCACCGTATTTTTTAATGCTAATATTGGTAGTACATCAGGAAAGTCTTCATTGCTTTGGAGGCTTTCGTCTTCATCCAGCGAAAGTAATGGCATAAATTCTCCGTCTTCTTCTAAATTATGTGGCAATAATAAATCTTCAAATAAACTCATATATTCAATTTCTCTTCAAATTAGATTATGAAAGATACCCAATCAACTTTTCAATGTCAAGTTGACAGTTGAGTATTTACTAACATTCAAATCTAATATCGGTCAATATACATGCCACTGGAAAATAAGCGATTTTATGTCATTTAAAAGCGACAGAACGGCAGGTCATTCTATTCTTTATAGTGAAGTTGATTAAATTGAGGGCAGCTCTTAACTTGCCGTAACTGCTGAAGATTCCTGACTTGCTACATTGACTTTTTCAAGTTGAGCTTCTTCCTCTTCATCTAGTTCATCCTTTTCAACTTTAAGGTTATCTATGATAAACACTTGTCTATCAGGCGTATTTTTTCCCATGTAATAGGATAAAATTTTGTCAATACTTGTACTTTCTTGTAACACAACAGGTTCAAGGCGAATATCTTCACCTATAAAATCGCCAAACTCATCTGGAGATATCTCACCTAATCCTTTAAATCGAGTAATCTCTGCTTTGCCTCTTAATTTGCCAATAGCAGTTTGTTTTTCCTTTTCATTATAACAGTAATAGGTTGTTTTTTTATCCCTTACTCGAAAAAGTGGTGTTTCGAGGATATATAAGTGACCATTCCGAACCAAATCCGGAAAAAACTGGAGAAAGAAAGTCAATAACAACAAACGGATATGCATACCATCGACATCGGCATCAGTAGCAATAACTACTCTATTATACCTCAGATCGTCGAGGCTATCTTCAATATTTAGCGCATGTTGGAGAAGGTTAAATTCATCATTTTGATACACGACCTTTTTGGTCATATTATAGCAATTCAAAGGTTTACCCCGAAGACTAAAGACCGCTTGTTTTTGTACATCTCTGGCTTTAGTAATAGAGCCACTTGCAGAATCCCCTTCTGTAATAAAAACGGTAGTAGCATTCTTATCCTCTTCACTGACTTTACGACTGTCATTAAAATGTAATCTACAATCTCTAAGTTTTTTATTATGTAAGTTTGCTTTTTTCGTTTTATCCCGAGCAATTTTTTTAATCCCAGCAATTTCTTTTCGTTCTCGCTCAGATTGGATAATCCTTTTTTGAAGTTCCTTAGCAACTTCAGGATTTTTGTGTAAATAATTATCCAGTTCTTTACCTAAAAAGTCATTGATAAAGGTTCTCATAGTAGGGCCTCCCGGGCCTATATTTTGAGATCCCAGTTTTGTCTTAGTTTGAGATTCAAAGACCGGTTCTTCTACACGAACGCTAATTGCTGCAATAATAGATGATCGAATATCTTTAGCATCATAGCTTTTATTGAAGTGATTCCTCACTGTACCCACCATAGCTTCTCTAAAAGCATTGAGGTGCGTTCCACCTTGAGTCGTATTTTGACCATTAACAAAAGTATGGTATTGTTCACCATATTGTTGTCCATGAGTCAAAGCTACTTCAATATCCTCCCCTTTTAGATGGATGATTGGATATTTAAGTTGATCATTAGCCGTTTTTCTGGTTAGCAAATCAAGTAAGCCATTTCTGGAAACAAAGGTTTTGCCATTAAAGAGAATCTTAAGTCCTGCATTTAGATAAGCATAATTCCAAAGTTGCGATTCTATATACTCTGCACGAAATTTATAATTCTTAAAGATTGATGGGTCGGGTCTGAACTCCATCAGGGTGCCATTATCCTCACTAGTTTTAGTGATATTATAATTTTTACTAATAACTCCTTTTGAAAATTCAACAACTTTGGTTTTCTTCTCCCGTACGGCTTGAACTCGGAAATAACTGGAAAGTGCATTGACTGCTTTAGTACCGACGCCATTCAAACCAACTGATTTTTTGAATGCCTTAGAGTCGTATTTTCCTCCAGTATTAATTTTAGACACACAATCCACTACTTTTCCAAGTGGAATGCCCCGACCAAAATCCCGTATTATTACACCCTCATCTTCAATCTTCACTTCGATTGTCTTTCCATACCCCATGACAAATTCATCTATGGAGTTATCTATAATTTCCTTAATCAAAATATAAATACCATCATCAGGAGAAGCACCATCTCCCAATTTCCCAATATACATACCTGGTCGCATCCGAATATGCTCTCTCCAATCCAGTGATCGGATATTATCTTCAGTATATTTTACTTCTGCCATCTTTCTATTTCTAGTTTTACTTGTATTTCGTGCCAAAGATAAGAATTTATAAGGTTTTGAAATATGTTTAATTTGAAGAAGTTGCTCAAAAGAAATTTTAAGGTTATCTAGTGATCGTTCCTTCGGAACTAGTGATTGGGTGTGATCGCTTCGCTTGTGAAGCGCTGCTTTAGCCATTCTATAAATCTTTGATCACTTATTTTACCTTATTCAATTTGCTGGATGATTCTGTGAATATCATGTGCTGATAATTTAGGAAAACATGCTTTTTGAGTCTTAGAATCTGTCCAACCTTTATTCTTCAGAACCTTAAATTGAGTTTTTTCGCCTTCGACAATAAAACTTGGACAGGTTCTTAATAAAATAGTAAAAGTTCGCATCGAGGACACGAACATTTTACTTAACCACTATGATGGAAATATTTTCTTGTTAGCTCTAGATTAATATGACTAGCAGGCTTTAAGCAAATTAGTTGCATTAAGCGTTTTCACTTCTTCGACCAATTGAGGATTTACATTTTTTGGAATAAAATCAATTGTAGATTTACGATCATCAAAAATTTCAATCTTCATCTCTTTCGCAAACACTTTAGCTAAATCTCCCATGCTTTTGGAGTAGGATGCATTTTTACCTAATGCTAGGAAAAGGTCAATAACAGCCATTCTAATAATTTCATATTTATCGAGATATATAAGCATTTGGAGCAAGTTCTTTCCCTTATAATTTTTTCCAACTTCTTTCATTTTCGATTGAAGTTCTTCAGCCGTGTAGCCCAAAAGCTGAGCACGGTATTCCCACCATTTATGAGGGTAGCCAATTTTTTGCTCATATTGCTTCATATGTTCTTTCTCCACAGATTTTTGGCAACTGATCAAGCCCATCGCTTTGGTGAGCTCCAACACTGTAATAATTTGTTCTTTTGAGAACTTACTGTCATCTTTTCGTCTATCTTCTGATCTTTTCAGGTAACGTGCATATTCTTGCTTAACTTTACTGGAGGAATTAAGAACAATCAGTTTTGCAAATTCAAGTGAAAGGTAAAAATCTTTACGTTTACTAAGATTTAAATTTCGCGGGGCATAGTCTGTTAACAATTTTGCCAATCGAATGTCATCTTCAAATGAATAAAAGTCAGACATCCATTTTGCTAAATTATTATTGTACTTGTGTTGAGGAAGTTGCAAGGCTTCATAAAGATTGGAAGCTGTTACAACATGTGTCCCTTTTTTGCTGATTAAGATTTGCAGTTCCATGATTCAAACATTTTATACGTTAGAAATGTCTCTCTTAAAAATGATGTTTCTGCTGTTAATAGGTTGCTTTTACTTAAATTGATAGTCAAAAAGCTTCCTGAATACAATGCAATTTATAAATACTTTTACTTAAAAACAACATTTTGTTTATTTTTTATTTCAAAATAAAACATTTTTGTTTAAAAATAATGCCTTTTAATTAAAATGCAACGAATTATCAAAGCGGAAAAACGTGAAAATGTATTGATTTTAGTAGCTTTAAGCTGTATATCGCTTATTGGAGTTGCGTTTTGTTTTTTGTTTTATAATCGAAGCATTATTTTGATGTTATTAACGATTTGTGTCACTATTTTATGTATACTGCAATTAATTAAACGATTTCAAGTAGTTATTTATGAAGAAATGCCTTTAAAAAAGCTCCTATTGAAAGAGCCTCAAAAGGTAGTTTGGGTTTATTCGATGGTAACACAGCGCATGCCTTTTGGATTTCAAATCAATCAAAGTGGAACCATGTATTTTAAATTAATTGATGGGAATGAAATAACACTAAGTCTTCCGGTTTCTGAATTGAAGGGCATTTCAGAAATGCTTAACTACCATTTGCCACATGCGAGTTTTGGATATTCCAAAGAAAAAGAACAATGGTATTTGGCACATCCAGCTATGCTAATGAAAAAATAAATATGAATTTTTTATTTAGAAAAGTAAATATCGCTTCTTTAGTTTTCTTTAGAATTGTCTTTGGGGTACTATGTTTTGCAGATGTCCTGGGCAGTTGGATTGGAAAACACTTTATTCATAAAGCTTTTGTTCCCGAAAATTTTCAATTTAAATATTATGGATTTGAATGGGTAAAAACATTGCCAGACCCTTGGTTGTCAATGATCTTTATTATTACTATGATGGCAGGTCTAGGCATTGCCTTTGGTAAATGGTATCGTACATCTGCAACAATATTTGCCTTGGGGTTTAGTTATATTTTCTTTTTAGAAAAGGCTTATTATCTAAATCACGGTTATCTGACGATGTTGATTGCCTGGTGGATTATCTTTATGCCTTTGAATCAGAATTATTCTTTAGATGTATTAAAGCGACCAAAGATTCGAAAAGAAACCGTCTCCTATTGGTCATTGTTTCTTCTGAAGTTTATGATGGGAGTTGTTTATTTCTATGGTGGTCTTGCAAAAATAAATACAGATTGGTTGAACGGAATGCCACTCAAAATATGGCTTAGGCAAAAGTCAGATATGCCTATTCTCGGTTTTTTGTGGAAACAAGAATGGGTTGCATATGCTATGAGTTATGGTGGATTATTACTTGATCTTTTAGTCGTTTTTTTCCTGCTTAATAAAAGAACTAGAATTTGGGCACTCGGTTTTGTATTATTTTTCCATCTAAATAATTTCATACTTTTCTTAATTGGGATATTCCCATTTTTGTCTGTGACCCTTACTCTTTTATATTTTGAACCAGACTTTCCTATAAAAGTTTGGAATTGGTTGGAAACCCGGGTTCGATTTCTGAAGCCAATAGGACAGAATTGGCGGCAGCGATTTTGCGCCACACCAATTGAAAACATTGCTCAATCCGATTCTACCTTGCATTTGAATAGAAACAAAGTGTTAACAGGCTTTATCTTTGTCTTCTCATTAATAATGTTAATAGCTCCTTTACGTCACCATTTTTTCAATAGCAATGTTGCCTGGACAGAGGAAGGGCATCGTTATAGCTGGAGAATGATGCTTCGGCAGAAACAAGCCTACGGTACATTTACAGTTAAAAATTTGGAAACAAATACCACAGAAAAAATAAAACCCCAAGATTATTTAACAAAGCGCCAAAAACGAAAATTGTTCACGCATCCAGACATGATTTTACAGTTTGCACACTTTCTAAGAGATAAATATAGCTTGGAATATGATGCAGAAGTAGCGGTCTATGCAAATATCAAAGCAAAGCTAAACGGTGGAAAGTTTCAAAAGTATATTGATTCTAATACTGATCTCGCAAAAGAGTCCTTTGAACTTTGGAAACATAAAGAATGGATAATGGAATTGGAAAGAAGGGAGTCGGAGTAGTCAGGAGGTCAGGGTCGTCAGAAGTCAGGGTGGTCAGGAGGTCAGGGTGGTCAGGAGGTCAGGGTAGTCAGAAGTCAGAGTGGTCAGGAGGTCAGAGGTTCTGACTATCCTGACTACTCTGACTCTCTGACCTCCTGACTATCTTGATCTTACCTCAAATGGGATTCTAACTTTTTCCCAGTTTAGGACGACTTGGTCTCCAGCGATAGTGAAATCCATCATTTCTGCATTTTCATCTGACATCACGGGTCTGACAATTGTACGAAGGACATCTTTTTCAGAATCATATTTATAAGCTCCCCATTGGTCATAGACACTATTGAAAATAACTTCACAGCTTTCAGCTTGGTTGAGTGTGAATAAGCCATATTTTCCTGCTTTCAATTGCTTACCTTCTATATTTACATCTTTAGAAAATTCAATAGTGGTTGCTTCATTCGCTCCTGTTCGCCATACCTTTCCGTAAGGAATTAAAGCATCTTGTATTTTTCTTCCTTTTACGGATGGGCTTCCATAATTGACAACGATATTAACACCATCAATGATCCCAGACATTTCTTTACGCGGACTAGCAAGGTTGGGATTAAGTACTTTAATAGAATAGTTTTTCCCAGATTCTGAATAGGATTCTGGCGTAGTTGGTGTCGTTGGAGTATTTACACTCGTCCCCTGTGAGATGGGTTCTGTGACTTTAGGCGTACAAGCAAAAGTCAGCATTATAATACAGAACATAAGAGGGGCAATTAATTTTTTCATGATTTCTACTATGGTTTAGTTAAGAGATTGCTTAAGCATACCTTGAGCATTCAATAATTAAGAGCTAGGATATTTCTTTATGACTAATCAGGTAATAATCCTTTCAATTCAGCTACCACTTGTGGATGTTCTTTTAAAAAAATATTAAACCGATCACGACTGGCAACAAAGGTAATTCTCTTTCCAAAAGAAGCTGATTTTTTTAAATATATATGAACCGTTCGAAAGAAAAGGTAATCTTTTTCTTTTATCTTTTCAATTTGATGATAAGGGTAGCGAACATTTTTAAAGTAATTGGTTACATAAAAAAAGTCTTTATCCATTTCTACCCGCTTTATGCGCATGACAGACCAATATAGTAGAAGAACCCCTATCATAAAAGCTACTGTCAATATTATTCTAAACGACTCAATAGGCAATCCAGCAACAACATTGACTTGATCAGTCAACCAAAGCGCTACTGTCATAGCACCAAAAAAGATTATCCATCCGATAGGGAAAGCAAATTTTAAAAACAAAGTAAGTGAAGAGGAAACATGCTGCATATTTATAAGTCGAATTCAGTTCTTTATAATAAGTTCTTTAAAAACTACGATAAGCGATTTTTTTCTTCCAATGCTTCTTTTTCTTCTTGTTTTCGTACTACCCGTTTTGAAATGACAATACTAATTTCGTATAGGAAATAAAGCGGGACACCGATCAAAAATTGTGTCACTACATCCGGAGGTGTAATAACTGCTGCAAGAATTAAAATAATAACAAAAGCATGCTTGCGATAACTCATTAAAAAAGATGGCGTTACCAAACCAATTTTTGATAAAAAATAAATCACTACGGGGAGTTCGAATACCGCACCTACTGGCAAAGTAAACATGGTCATATAATTGACATAAGAAGATAAGGAAGGCGTACTAATAGCACCTAAATCATATCCGACCAAAAACGTAATTGCAAAAGGCGCAATAATAAAATAGCCGAATAGTACACCTGAAATAAAGAGCATCGAACATACAAAAACGACTCCTCTCGCCGCTTTCTTCTCATCTGGATATAAACCTGGTTTGATAAACTTCCAAAACTCCCAAAAAACATAAGGAAATCCAAATACCAATCCTATCATCAATGCGAACTTGAAATGAACAATAAATTGCTCTCCAAGAATCACTGTCATTAAGTCAAAATTTGGTGGACTAAAGCATAAGGTTTCGGAAATACTGCAAATCGTCCGATAAGTCCAAAAGTCTGCACTCTTCGGCCCATACATGATCAATTCAAAAAAAGGCCTTCCTCCAATAAATGCTAAAACGCCAAAAACCACAATAGCTGCCGCTGAGCGTACAAGATGCCAGCGCAATTCTTCCAAGTGATCTAAGAAGGACATTTCCTTAACTTCTTCTCCAGTTCCCAATTTATCTACATCAACTTGATCTAAAGCCATGTTTGTTTGTTTAATATTTTTTTGAACATATCAGTTATTAAGTCCATGTAAAAGACGCTTAGAGTCTATTTAAAGTTTAAGTTCTAGAAAAGAAATACTATAGTATTTTATAAGCAATTTTTAGTCTTATACTTCAAAAATGAATACTGATCAGATTCTTAATATTTCATATTTTAAAATATCATTCAAAACATTTAGTAAATCACTGATTTACAGAAACTTAAAAAACATCTGTACAAATACATATTCAATATGTGTAAAAATAATAAAATTATAAGTTCTAAAACCTAAAATCCTTATTCCTCTTCTATACTAAGCTCGACTTTAGCCATTTGACATAGAGAAGCATAAATTTGAAAAATCACTCCAATACCATATGACCGTATTGAAATGGTTTAAATGCTTTCTAGAACAAACCTAAATTGTTAGATGGAATGAATGATATTTTACGGTGTACTTAGGAAGCGGACTTCATCATACGAGTTGATAAAACATATAAACCCAATAAAGTTAATCCACCAAAAACCCAAATCATCCAATTTCGGTTTGAGGTATTGAAGCTTACCTGCTTTGTATTCCCTACAACCGTTAAATGCGACCAATAAGCAGGAACAGAATAAGCTGGAGGAGCATTATTAATATAGTCAAGCTTCGCTTGTTGTAAAGCGATATCTTTGGGCATCCCTTCCTTAAGGTATTGATAAAAGGGGACTAATATTTCTTTGGTTGAATAATCGGATGCTCTCCACAAACTAGTAACCAGAGCAGGAGATCCAGCATAAGCGAAGGCTCTTGCAAAACTTCTGATACCTTCTCCTTTCGCAATTCTTCCAGTTCCTGTATGGCAGGCACTCAGTACGACCATTTCAGTATTTAATTCATGGGAATACAGTTCCCTTGCCCGCAGTATAAAATCTGTAGAATCGGAGTCTTTGGAGAAAATCAAAGAAGAATTAAGTGGTGTTTCCACATCTATGACTCCATGCATCGCAAGGTGCAGGATTCTAAACTTTCTTGCATTTTCAAGAAAATTACTTTTTGTTGCTTCCTCATTAATCCAAACCGTTCCATTCAATAGGTTCGCAATTTCCTGAACTTCATCATCCGAATAAATTAATTTAGCTAGTTCATCATTAGATCCTGGGCCTTCTCTAAAACCACTTATAGATTGAATATCTTCGAGTCTTTTCTTACTATATTCCAATCCGAAACCTGCATAAATTCTGTCAGGCCGATCTAATTTCTCCAAAAGGTAAGATTGGAACAATAGCTGATTAGAATAAGCAGTCGCGACAGCATACTTTCTTATTATATAAGGAAATGATTCTCCCTTTTTAGCTTTTTTATAGAACAAATTATCAAAAGATATCTGTAGCAAAAGACCATCTGGAATTATGATTAGGCGATCAATCGATTGACCAAGATTATTGAGTGGCTCTTTTAATAACAAATCAAACATAGAATTAGCTGAAGAGCGAAATTGTTCTTCATTAAAAATCATTTCGCCAGAAGATAATTTTCGAAATAGTTGACACCTTTCTCCAAAATCATCAGGCTTGGCAACAATTTGATAATTAATTTTATTTTTCAAAATAGTAAAAATAAATATCTGTCGATCACCTACAAAATATTCAATAATGGCCTGCCCCGAAACAAGGGAATCCTGTAAAGTTTTGATTGTTAATAAACTGGGAAAAGCATATTTTAGCTCATAATAATTAGGGTATTCTTTTTCCAATTGACTTACAAGTTTCTCAAGTTCTCGTCTAACTTCAAAGAGTCGATGCTTATTTACCTCATAGATACTATCCTTTTTTTCCTGTCCAATAAAAGAAAACATTTTTCCTTCTAAAACAGAATATTCCTTTTTCAGTGTTCTTTCTTTTTGAAGTAAAGCTTCAGGAATTCCAGCAAATTTAGCATTCAAATCCTGATGTCCATCTAGTAAAACAATTGCTTTGTTTTTGGCACAAAAAACATAGGCTTCTTCCAAGTAATGATAATCTTTTGATTGTTCATATAAGTGGATCGCCGTCTCAATGGCCTTTTCATAAATCGGCATAGACTCCTGTGCAAGGAAAAACTTTGAGCTTGACGCTTTAAAACTTTGCCGAATATTAACGATCAAAGTGTCGAGTTTTTGATGCACGGAATAAGCACTTAGAAGATCTTCTTGAACGCCTTCTTTTTCGTAGCGAGTGAGGAGTGTCTTAGATTTAAGGTACATCACTCTTAATAAATCCAATTTATTGATCACTAATTGATCCCCTAAAGCAGTCTGCTGACCATTCGATCCATCATGCATACTAGGCATCAAATATGAAATGGAAGCTTCATAATTTTTCAAAGCCTGATCAAATTGATTTTGTTCAGCAAATACATCTGCAATATTTTCATAAGTATTCGCAACAAAGTCAGGTTGAGCAAACTCCATTCTTAATTTTAAAGATTCTTGAAAATAATGGAGGGCTTTTGAATAAGATTTTTGTCTCTTGGATATATTTCCCAGCAGTTCATAACTATGGCTGATCTTTGAATCCAGTTTCAATTTTTTGTAGCGGTTTAAAGCTTTTAAGGCATTTTCTTTGGCGATTTTATAATTCTTTTGATTAAAATAAACATTGCCAAGATTCTTATAACAATCAGCAATGTCTTGTTCATTATTCCTACCTTCTATATTACTATAAGTATCAATTGACGATCGAAAATAATCTATGGCCTCTCCATATTTTTGTTGATGATTTTTTAATATACCTAAAGACTTTAGTGTCTCCGCAACTTCATCATGCCATTTTATTTTCAGGCTTTTATAAAATTGTTGGGCATACAACAAGTAATTTTCAGCCAGTTCAAAATCTCCCATCTTATCATATAAGGTACCTATTTGAAGATACTTGTAAGCTAAGCCTATACTATCTATTTCGGGCAAACTTTCTTGAATCTCAATAGCACTGAGCATATATTTACTTTCCTTTTCTTTATTTCCTAGATCACGATATGCTAGTGCAACAGCATAGTAAGAATTGGCAGTTTCTTGGTGCTGCCCTCCCAAGCAGTTTAAACGAATATGAAGTGCTGAATCCTGCCAGTAGGTTAATGTTTCTTTACTATTGTATAAATCATAATTATATACACCAATCTTGTGATAGTAATTGGCTTTAACAGCACAATTTGCATTTATAAAATCTTTCTCTTTACGTACCTTTTTGAGAAGTATTAGCGCCTCTTCAGATTTCCCACTGTTGCGAAGATTCTCAGCTTTTATAATTTCTTGTTGAATAAGGGTATCAATATTTGCTACTGCTCCAGTTGTAAATAATAACAAAAGCGGGAATATTGCATACCATCGATTCATGTCTATTATTAATATTTTATTTTTTACAAGAATTTTTTGGGTGTAGATAAAATACAACATCTTTCCTGGTTTCAGAATGCTACATCCTTTCTACACCCAAAATAGCCAAATCTAATTTTGTTTCACGACTTTTCGAGTAACTAATCCATTATTTGTCTGAATTTGAATAAAATATACACCCTTAGGAACATTGTTGATTGGTTGCCATTTAAAGGCATACCTTCCTTCCTCTGAGTATTCCTGACTTTCGAATACGACTTGCCCCATTCCGTTGTAAACTTGGATATTGACTTTACCAGCTGTTTTCATACCATATTCGATTATACAATAATTACTAAAAGGGTTGGGATAAACAAAAGCTTCTGTAAACCCTAAGTCATCATTATCTATTTCTATTGATTCATTTCTATTTTCTAAACCGCAATTTTCTATCAACTCGTAATAGGATTCTTGAGCATCTACTATTCCTTCTGTCACCATCATTCCCTGAAAACTCGGGTTAAATTCAGCTCCATTCATGATTGCACATTTAATAGGATCCCAATGAATAGCGCTTAGGTTTGTTCCTAATAATCCTGCTACACCGCTAGTAATCGCTGTCGCTGGTGAGGTTCCGCTTTTAGTCAAAAAGATTCCATCATTGACGGGGCTCACTATATCTTCGCCTAATGCCGCAATATCAACACTTTGCCCCCCAAAATTACTATAAGGTGATAAGTCTTTATTACAACTAGCCGATGCTACAGAAATAATGTTCGCACAAGTAAATGAAGCGGGGTAAGATGGTGCTCCAACCACATCATTATCCTGGCTCTCATTTCCAGCCGATGCTACTACTAATATTCCATTATCCCCAGCCAAATTGATAACGAATTCAAGTGGTTCAACTACATTTACTGGAGGAGGAGCTTGATAGCTGAAGCTCATATTTATTATATTGACTCTATTTAATATAGATTGATCTACAGCCAGAATAACATTAAAAATTTTACCTTGTCCATTATCATCATGTGTTTTAAAGGATTCTAATTCGATGGTATTAGCCCCAGCTAATAATCCGATTTGGGCAATAATTCCAGTCATATGTGTACCATGGCCATGATCATCTTGTGGTTCTGTGTCATGATTTACAAAATCATAACCAATATAATTTCCATAAAAGGGATCGAAGAGTGTTGGAACATTAAAAGTATGCCCATTTTCTTCATCTACTTCATATCCTATCCCCGTATCTAAGATTGCAACCTTTGTTACAGTACTTCCCACATCACAGGTGATAGAAAAATTGAATTGACAGAACATAAGTGGATCAATCGTAAATCCTAAAGGGTCACCATCATTCCCAAAAGGTGCAATCTCACTATTATAATTTAGTCCCGAATTTTGAACTTTCGCTCTTCCACGTGCATCAGCATTGACTTCATTAATGTCATTTAGGTTATTATTCCCCCCCGCCGGAAATTGAGTGACTTTCCAAAGGTGAAAACCAGAAACAGGGCTTGGACTAATAGATGTATCCTCTGTTGCATTATATGCTTGCCGCAAAGAATCAATATACCCTACCGAAGTACCTGGCTTAAATCGAATAATCAGTTCATCAGGAACATAAGCACTTTGTGAATGCCCGATTGTAGCTACTAATAAACTAATAAAGAGCGTAATGGCTAGCCGGATACCGGCTAATTGGTTTGTTATCTTTTTCATACCTGATAAAATTTTTAAATTAAAAAATCTATTAATTTTTGATTATAAGATAAAAACAGGTTTGGTGTGACAAACTTAATTGATGTTTTTACAAAAAGTGCAACCTCCTAAGCAGAAGGCTGCACCAATAAGGTATGAAATATATTAAAGATAACTTCTTTGCACCTACAAATCAGGGCCTTAAGTAAAACGGTATCACATTAGAGACTGCGCATCAATAAGTGTCCATTCTATACTCGTTATTTTTTTACAACATATTTCATAAGTTGAGTTCGGAAATCCAAGTGTATAATCTTAAAAAAGGGTAATTGTGACTTCTTATAACCATTTTCTTAAAAAATATTTATATAGAAAACTTGTCACACTCAATACGTTCAATGCTTATAAACCTAGAAAAAGAAATTACCATGAATATTAAGATAACTACTATGATTTTAACTACTCCCCTATCGAATTTTGACAATTTGCCCCTTAGCTCATTTAAAAAGCAATATTTAAAAGCAATTACTAAGAGATACGCTTCGATCAAAGACGCTCAAGCCTTAGCAATAAACTGTTTCTATATTCAAACTCAAAATCTACAGCAGGCTTTAAAATTGTAGCCTCCTTTACAAGAATCTTAGAAAGGAAAGGATTTTAGCAAGAATTCCGTAAAATTGTACATCGACAATGAAACCAACTACACAAACGGATGGACAAAAATTTCGGTTTAACAGAAGTTAACTTTAATGTCTTATTAGAAGAACTGAATAATGGCAATGATGCATTATTCGAAAAGGTATTTCTAACGCACTTTCAGGCATGCCAGATATACCTGATACGTAATTATAATGCTTCCAAAGAAGATGCTTATGATGCGACAATGAATACTTTATTAGAATTTCACGATCGCTTAAAAGGAGGTAAAGTAAAATATGGTAACCTCCGTTTTTTATTTACTCGGATGGCATGTCAAGTATATATAAAATGGATTAAAAAAGAAAAAGTAAAAGAATCGATCATTGACTTCAATCTTCAAGATGCACCTAATGAATTGGATGAAGAGTCTTTTAAAATCTTAGATAAAGCTTGGGAAAATCTTGGCGAGCAATGTAAAAATTTACTAAAAGGATTTTATTATAAGGACATATCTTTAAACCATATTGCTGAAAGCATGCAAAAATCTCATGCAGCGACCAGAAAACAAAAACAGAGATGTGTCCAAAAATTACGAAGTCTATTTGTAAAAAATTCTTAACCCAAGCAATTAATTATTATGAAGAAGATGGATCAATATAAAAACGACCAACTCAATGAAAAGGAATTGGATGATTTTACAAGACAGATAATCCGTGCCAAATTCAGAAAAGAAAAAAAGGAGAAATGGACGAAAAAATTAGAAAACCTACATAAAATAAAACGAGAAGGAAGTAAATCAGTAAATGTGTGGAAAAAAATTAGGCAGAAGAGGTTTTTAGCAATTGCCGCAGCTTTTCTTTTTCTAATCATATCCATGCTCCTCATTATTCGAAATGCTTCAGAGCCTAAAGCAATACAATTGGCCGAAACTTATCTGAATGAAAATAAATTCCCAAATCCTATAGCTACCAAAAGCAGCCAAGAAAAACCTTCAGAACTTCGATTAAATATGGCTGAAGCATATAATAAAGAAAACTTTATTGAGGCTATAAATTTAGGAGAACAACTTATCAAAACAAGTGAAGCCAAGTCGGAAGATTTTTTCTTTCTAGGTTTAAGTTATCTATATAATAATGATCCTCAGAATGCCATTACTTCCTTATTAAAATTTCGTCTAGAAGAAACTAAAACAAATCAATTCGAACAGGAAAATAGATGGTTTCTTGCACTAGCGTATATAAAAGCAACAGATTTCGAAAAGGCAAAACAGGAATTGCAATTTATCGTCAACAGAAAAGACTGGAATGCAAACATTGCGGAACAGTTGCTGAAAGCATTAAGGGACGCGGACTAAGGGACAATATTTCAATTCAGTAATTTTAAACTGGTGTTGTAGTGATCAGTCTTATGGACTGTGTGATTTGGTGATCGCTTCGCTTGTGAGCGGCTACTTTGGGCAGACTTCAAAAAATTTAATCATTTATTTTCACTCAATTCATATTAGATAGATAAGCTTGCGATTGCCATGACCTGTAAGGCTATGAAAAGACAAAAACGTTTCTATCTTAAATTGAGCTTTTTCAGCTTCGACAATAAAGTCTGGATAAGTTCTCAATAAAAAGAATAAAAAAACTGTATCTTTTTACACACTATCCATTATACATATAACTCGCCCAATAAATTAAAAAGAACAAAGTTATTAATTAATACATTGCAAAGAGCGTCGGGGCTCTAGTGCTAATTTTTTTCTTATCTATAAGGTAAGTATTAGCAAAAATTAAAACATCTTGACTATTTAGAAAATCTACTTTTGGAATTTGTAATATGGTGATTGCTTCTCTTATGAGGTGTAAATCAGTCCTTTGGAATTTGTAAGACACGAGGTTCGACAATCTTCTAAAACTGAAATAATTACCCACTCCATCAGCGCAACTTCATTCAAAGAATTTGTCCACTTGTATCATTAAGAACAGGTTGGGGTGATCAACCTATGCACAATAATTAATTAATCTTTAATCAACTTAAATTATGTCAATACCAAAAGAACCAAGGCAACTCATGATCAATCTGATGTACATTGTCTTGACTGCAATGCTGGCTCTAAATGTTTCGGCAGAAATTTTAAATGCCTTTTTATTAATGGATGAAAGTATTACAGAGAGTAGTGACCTGGTTGCAAAATCTAATCAACAAATCGTTGCCGCTATCACTCAACAAGCTGATGCTTATTCACAGTTTGATCCTCTAAGAGTAAAAGCAGAAAAAGTCAATTCTATTTCAAAAGAATTCAATCAATACATTGATCAACTCAAAGAAGATTTAATTACTAAATCAGGTGGTTACGACGACAAAGGTCAGTTAAAGGGGATTAAAAACAAGGATATTACCACACGTATGTTCATCAAAGAAGGTTTAGGGAAAACGATAAAAGAAAAAATCCTGGATGCCCGAAAAAGGCTTTTGGCCTCCATCGAAAATGAAGCCATTAAAGAACAATTTTCCAATAGCATTCCACTAAATATAAAACCTATTCCAACAAATTCTGAAAAGAAAACCTGGGAAGAATTTAATTTTCATCAAATGCCAGTTGCCGCAATCCTCCCTTTGCTTAGTAAGTTTCAAAATGACGCAAAGATTTCTGAAACAACAATTTTAAATTACTTTCTAGGGCAAACTGATATCGTAGTAATGAAGCCAGATGCTTTTGAAGCGGTAGTGGCTGCGGATAAGAGCTATGTAATTGCAGGAGAAGATTTAACCGCTGAAATATTCCTTGGTGCATATAGCAGTACAGCCGATAATATTGCAGTAAGAGCAAATGGAAGGAGTCTTCCTGTGAGAGAAGGGAAAGCGGTTTTGAATCTACGTCCAGAAGGTCTAGGGTCAAAAGCCATCGATGTCCTTATTGATGTGACCAATCCTATCAGCGGTGAAGTAAAAACGTATAATAAAAGATTCAGGTATGAAGTCGGAGAACGCTCAGTAGCGGTATCGGCAGATAAGATGAATGTGTTTTATGTCGGTGTGGATAATCCAGTGACGATCTCCGCAGCAGGTATTCCTAGTGCTGAAATGAATGTAAGTGCCAATGGTGTTAAACTTAGTAGAATTAATAATAGCCAATTTATAGCTAAGCCTACGAAAACTGGAAAAGCCAGTATCACTGTTAGCGGTGGCGGGCTAGCTCCGACTGTTTTTGAATATCGGGTAAAAATGATTCCAACACCAATCCCTTTGCTAGGTGCACATAAAAGTGGTCGAATGAGCCCTAATGAATTTAAGGCTTATGATAAGATCAAGGCTATACATGAAAATTTTGATTTTGATGCCCGATGTAATGTCACCAGTTTTGAAATCACTAGAGTTCCTAAAAAGAAGGATCCTCAATTACACGAAAACAGCGGTGGTAATTTTGATCAACGAACCAAGAGAATTGTTAAGCAAGCCAATTTTGGTGATGTCTATTATTTTGAAGATATCCGAGCTAAATGTCCTGGAGATATTCATGCTCGAAAATTGAACAGCATGGTTTTCCGAATTCGGTAAGGCCCAAATCATACCACAGCAAAAAATATACGGATGATTCTACTCCTTACAATACGGGAGATACCGGCGAGTTATTAGGTGTCTTTCTATTGTTCTAAGCATGGGGTACCTGCCTCTTGGAGTCCGCCCGGCTGGACTTCAGAGGTCTTTTTTAGACGATGGACTATAAACTTAATTAAAACAGATAAAATGAAACAAGTATTTTTTGTAATAGCTATCCTAAGCTTCAGTTCCAATATTTTTAGTCAACCACTGGATGATATTGTTGAACGAAAACTAATTAAGAACAGAAAGGTTTTGGCCTATCAACCCTTGAGAGAGGCCGATATCATGTGGGAAAAAAGAATCTGGCGAATCATTGATGTTCGTGAAAAGATGAACTTACCTTTTATATATCCTGAGGCTCCTTTTTTCAAAATAATTGAGACGGCGGCAATAGAAGGGAACCTTAATTTATATAGTGTAGAAGATGATAAGTTTTTACAACAAATGGACAGTGATGAAATCCGCAGCGTTTTTTATAAAACAGATACAGTAGAAATCTTAAACCCATTAGATTATACCAGTGAATTAAAAGTGATAGAAGATATCATCAACTATGAAGATGTCAAACGATTCCGAATAAAGGAAGTCTGGTATTTTGATGAAAACACAAGTACCATGAAAGTCCGAATAATTGGTTTGGCGCCTATGATAGAAGTATTTGATGACAATGATAATTTTAAATTTGAAAGGCCATTATTTTGGGTGTATTATCCAGACTGTAGAGCCTTGTTTGCCAAAGAGCAAGTTTTCAATTCTGTCAATGATCGAGCACTTACTTCATGGGATGACCTTTTTGAGATGCGAATGTTTTCAAGTTATATATATAAAGAATCCAATGTTCGAGATGATCGAATTCAAGAATACGCAACAGGTGTTGATAAATTACTCGAAGCAGAAAAAATCAAACAAGAGCTTTTTAATTTTGAACACGACTTGTGGAGTTATTAGAGTCAGGTAAGTCAGGAGGTCAGAGTAGTCAGAGTAGTCAGAGGGGCAGAGTAGTCAGGTAAGTCAGAGTAGTCAGGTAAGTCAGAGTAGTCAGGGGGGCAGAGTAGTCAGGGGAGCAGAGGCTCTGACCATCTGACTTACCTGACCTTCTGACCACTCTGACTTACCTGACCTTCTGACCATCTGACTTACCTAACCATCTGACCTTCTGACCATCTGACCTTCTGACCATCTGACCATCTGACCTACCTATTTTATCGAAGAAATACATATTCCAGTCACAAAAAACTCCTAACACTAGATGACTAGCTGAAAAAAATGTAGCTTTGCACCGCAAATTTGAGCAAATAAATATATGGGTATACTTCTCAATTTAGGTTTGTTTATAATTAGTCTGGCGGTTCTACTCAAAGCAGCAGATTATTTTATTGATTCCGCAGAAGAAATAGGGCTTTCTCTAGGTATATCTCCTTTTATCATAGGTGTGACCATTGTAGCATTTGGGACTTCTCTTCCTGAATTAGCAACTTCTATTGCTGGTGTTTTTAATGGAGAACCAGGGATTGTGGTGGGTAATGTAGTCGGATCTAATATTACAAATATTGCTCTGGTCTTAGGTTTTGTGGTTGTCTTGGTTGGAGAGATTAAAGTCCCTAAGTCCATTTGGAAAATTGATCTCCCATTTTTAATAGGATCTGCATTCTTTCTATGGTTTGTTTTGAGAGATCAGGTTTTCAGCCTTCCTGAAGGCATATTATTTTTATTTGGGATCATCATTTTTTTAGTTTATTCCTTGCGAACTGATAGTGGCAATGATGATGAGTTTCGTAAAAAAGCCTCTATAAAAACCTATTTAATTTTAATTGCAGCAGGTGTTTTCGTTTGGCTAAGCGCTGATTTCACGATTCAAGCCATCTCAAATCTCTCCCAAAGAATGGGTATTGACTCTGATGTAATTGCCCTATCCTTGGTTGCCTTAGGTACTTCACTTCCAGAAGTTATTGTAAGCCTCAATGCTGCCCGCAAAGGAAAAACATCAATAGCTATCGGAAATGTGCTGGGATCTAATATTTTCAATACCTATGCGGTCATGAGCATCCCTTCTTTTTTGGGCGAACTTACCATTTCTCCATCAATAATTAATTTTAGCCTTCCTTTGATGGTTGTGATGACTCTTTTATTTGCTTTTATGACAATCTCTCGTAGTATCTCCCGCTGGGAGGGCTTAGTTTTGTTAATGTTTTATTTATTTTATCTTATTGAGCTTTTTTAATAGGTATATAATTGTATTTTTACACTGTAAATAAGCTTATTGCTTATTTAAGATTTCCGCTCTAAAAAACCACCTAACACAGTCACTTGTACTGAATTTTACGATTTCATCGCTTTAACTAAATATTCGCTTAACCTACGATAGGGGTATTTTGTATTTGGTCAATGAAAAGTATCTATTTTCCACTAAGACCCAAGATTAAAAGGCCTTTACGAGATGTTTAGATCAAAATCGTTTTAAATAAAACAAATAGATAGATTAAAATAATAAAAACAAAAATCATGAAGAGAATTTTACTTACCTCTATTCTTTCTTTGTCGATCCTTATCGTATCTGCTCAATTATTTGTAGAAAATTTCAGTTATACCGATGGAGACCTTACCGCTAATGCTGCTTGGTCAGCTCATAGCGGTGGCGGGGCAAATGCCGTTCAAGTAACATCCAATAATGCGATCTTAACTCATGGTAGTGGATCAAGAGAAGATGTTAATGCTTCTTTTAGTTCTCAAAGTTCTGGTTCTGTTTATTATAGTCTTGAACTTTCAGTTAATGATAATTCAGCTATTTCAGGTACAGATAGTGAATACTTCGTACACTTTAACACAAGTACTTTTGTAGCTAGGGTAGATATTGTTCCTCCATCTGCAGCGGGTGACTATTCTGTAGGAATCGCTACTGAAAATAGTACCGCAGAAGCCACCTGGGCCAGTGATCTTAGTTTTAACACCACATATACTGTAGTAGTAGAATACGATATTGATAATAATAGTACAACATTATGGGTGGATCCAGTAAATGAAATGAGTACCAGCATTAATGGGGCAGACCTTAGTGGAACAGGAGACGCCGTCAGTAGAATTGCATTAAGACAAACTAATTCATCATCAGATGAGACAATTAGTATTTCTGAAATCATCGTGGATGTCGTTTTTCCAGCTCCCCTTCCTGTTTCGCTGACTTCATTTTCTGCCAAATCTATGGACACTAAATCAGTAGTTTTAGATTGGTCAACGACGGCAGAAGAAAATAATGACTACTTTGTAATTGAACACAGTATAGACGGTCGTGATTTTATTAATATTGGAATGGTCCAGGGTGCATTGAATTCCAATGAATCACAATTCTATAACTTTATTCATAAAGATGCTACTAAGGGCATAAACTACTATCGTCTACGTCAGGTAGACCTTGATGGAAACTTTACTTTTAGTTCAATAGAGGCCGTAAGCTTGAGTTCAGATATTGTATTAGAAGTACGTCCAACATTAGCAAAGTCAAGTGTTCAATTCTCCATTAATGAAGAATTGAATAATGAGACTCATCTTGAAGTATTTAATATACTAGGTCGATTAGTGATGAGTCAAACTTTAGCAAGTGGTGATACTCAAATTAACTTTGATATCAGCAATCTTCAAAGTGGCCATTATTTTGTCAAAATGACAAATGGTTTCAAATCAAAAACTTCAAGGTTTATTAAACAGTAGAATATTTCATGTAGGTTATGTGGCCATAAAACTACATAACCTACATAACAATAATATCCTTAAGTGAGGGCTTAGTTATTCTCCTCTTTACTATTTTATAGATTATTGCTTCTGTTCCTGTAGGAGTAAATCAATTGCTACTTTCCCTAATATTCTGTATCTTAGAACCAGTCCAAAGCAATGAATCCAGTCGGTTCATTCCTTTCTTCGAGCGGTGAAATCATATCTTAAAAGCTTGATTTCGCCTTCGACAATAAAGTTTGGACAAGTCCTTAAAATATCTCAAAAGCCAGATCGATTTAATTTATTTGCTTTGCTTTAAAATGACTTTACTATGAACATTTTGAGATATGGTGTCTTAGGTCTATTGGTTTTATTTCTTTCCTCTATATCACTTAACACTCCCGAAATTGATTTGACTCGTGGTCTTATTGCGTATTATACATTCAATGATTGTGATGCACGAGATGAAAGTGGCAATGACTCTCATGGTACTTTATATGGAGATATGGGCTGTTGGTGTGGAATTGAAGATGAGGGACTGCTCTTTGATGGCATCAATGATTATGTTGAATTTGAAGGTATTGTCAATCGCTATTTTTCAACTTCAGATTTTACGGTAAGTTTTTATTTCAAAGCCAATCAATATTCCGTCATCACACAAAGTCTTTTATCTAAACGAGTAGATTGTGAAAAAAACAATACGCTGGATTTCCGTTTAGATCAAAATCTAAAACGAGTAACAACAGAAGTCAACGAAACCCCAATAAAAGATTATGGAGATATTTCACCAAGTACAGGAGGAGAAGGCTGGAAACAAATAACGCTTAGTCGAAGAGGTACTCGAGCGTATACTTATATCAATGGCATCCCTATGAAAGAGGGTTTTAGATGTAATGGTATTGATCTTTCAAATGATGCGGTTCTTTCTTTTTCTAATAGTCCTTGTATCCAAATTGGTAGAGCTGTTCGATTCAAAGGTGTTCTTGATGAACTAAGGGTTTACAACAGGGCTTTGACAGATGAAGAGGCCTTTGAATTATATCTTTTAAATCCAATTGAAAAAGCGGCTCAAGATTGTGCGACTTAGTGAGTATCATGACAATTCGATTGTAAGAACGATATTATGGTGATCAGCCCTACGGACTATGTGATTTGGTGATCGCTTCGCTTGTGAGGTAGTGATTAGTCATTCTGACTATGTGATTTAGTGATCGACCTTCGGTCTTGTGATTAGTCCTAAAGGGCTTTGTGAAACCTTGCTTCCAGTATTTTTACAAAAGTTGATTATTTATTTTTACTCAATTTATATTTATACCTAATGCGAAGTAATTTGGGGCTTTCCAAACCAATTCAATATCAGTATAATAGATAAGCTTGCGATTGGCATGTAGTGAGTGGCCCTAAGTTCTAAATCACCTAGTCAAAACAACTAATTTCGCATGGTATTTCGCATTACTCCCAATGGTTATATAGTAGACCGCTGCTGATAAATTAAGCTCTCTCATATCCAGAGTCATTTTCGGTTTACCTGTCAGACGTGTCTCAAATAGGTTTTTACCTAACACATCATATAAATTCACTCTCAGCAAACGATCATGGTCTTCTACATCTATACCTTCAATAATCAAATCCGAGAGTTCAGTAAAAATCGGATTGGGATAGATTACAAATCGCCCTGGGGCAAATGAAGGAATGATCGTCGTATCAATTTGACAAGCATCGACTTGCAAATCAACTATTTGAAGATCAATAGTATCACATTCTGCTTCTAAATGTATAATGTTCGAACCTGAACTGTGATAATTAAAGGGCGAACCTTCATAAATCTCATTATTCAAAAGAATATTATATTCTGCTTGTGGGTCTTGAGGTCCTGTAAATTGTATATCAAATCCAAAAGCATCATCCTCACAATCATCAATCAAGATTCCAGAAATTGTTAACTCACAATTCGATACTGTAGTAGAACAATCAGGTACAGTAATACTAGTTGATGTGATACAAGTATCATCATCTTCATCTTGAATTTCAATAAGATGCGTATTGCCATCTCCAGGAAGTAAAATCTCAAAATTGCTAAAGTTATCTGTTTCATACAGGAAAGGGCTTTCTATTGCCTCTACTCCATTTACATAAACTCTAAACCCTGAAGAAAAAACCAATTCATGCACCAAACTACCTAATATTAAAACTTCTCCATCTTCATTACAAGGAGAGGCACTGATCGTTTCTGCTATTAAATTACAATGGCAATCTAAACTTGTGACTGTTATCGTAACAAAGCAATTATTATCTGCTTTATCTTGAATTATTATTTCGTGATCATTTCCATCACCTGGCAATTCAATCTCTACAAATGTAATAGTCCCTGTGTAAATATATCCCAATGGATTAGCAAGTTCATTATCAATAAAGATATCAAAGCCATCTATCCCTGGATTTTGAGCAGTGATCGCTAAAGACCAAGTCGTTAATTGATCCTCATTACAAGCAGAAATCAAACTTGCTGTACCCATCAACTCACAATGACAATCTGGAGTCAAAATAATTGTTTCTGCTGTACATTCCCCACTGGCATCGACTATTTCTATTTCGTGATTGGTATTATCTCCGATTACGGATAGATTCAAGGTTGTCGTACCTGACACATTATACATAAAAGGACTTCCGCTCACAAGGTTACCATCTAAGAATACATTGAAACCATCTAGACTACCATAGGTATCTGTTATCACTAGATTATATACTACTTCTCCATTTTCGCAATCCCCATTTTGGTTAGCGCTCAACATTAATTCACAAGTACAATCTGGAGCAGTTATCTCTGTCAAAGCTATACAAGTTGCCATATCTACATCAACAAGTGAAATTTCATAGTCCAAACCATCTCCTGGAATAGGTATATCAACTAAGGTTGTTCCTAATTCAGAATATAAAAATGGACTACCTGTTACGAGGTTTCCATTGATGTATAAATTAAACCCATTAGGACTTCCATTCATTTCATTTATAGTCACTGTCCAAATAGAAATACCAAGATCATCACAATCTGTACTTTGGGATGCCGATAAGCTTACTGAACAAGTACAATCTGGTGGCAGTACAATCGTAGTGGCAGTACAGGTAGTACCATCAGCATCAACTATTTCTATTTCATGATTGGTATTATCACCAGTTATAGACAAACTCATAGATGTCGTACCTGACATATCGTACATAAAAGGACTACCACTAATCAAAGTACCATCTAAGTATAAATTGAAGCCATCAGGACTACCAAAGTTTTCTGTTATGGTTAAAACGTACTCAACATCACCGTTTTCACAATCACCATTTTGTATCGCTGTCAAATCAAGGCTACAAGTACAATTAGGTGCCATTATTTCAACAATCGCCGCACAATCCGGCATACCAACATCCAGCAATGATATTTCATAAATCCCACCATCTCCGAGGATCGGTAAGTCCACTAAAGTCGTCCCTAAAGCAGAATAAACAAATGGGCTGCCTGCTACCAAATTTCCATTTACATATAAATCGAATCCGACGGTACTACCATTTTCTTCTTCGATTGTCAAGGTCCATATTGAAATTCCTGACGCATCGCAATCTGTACTTTGGGATGCAGATAAACTTACCGAACAAGTACAATCTGGTGTCAGTACAATTGTCGTGGCCATACAGTTTGTACTTGCATCAACTATTTCTATTTCATGATTGGTATTATCTCCAGTTATAGGCAAACTCAAAGAGGTCGTACCTGACATATCATACATAAAAGGACTACCACCAACTAAGCCACCATCAATGTACACATTAAAACCTTCAGGGCTTCCATAGGTATCTGTTATCGTTAAAACGTACTCAGCATCACCGTTTTCACAATCACCACTTTGTACCGCTGTTAAATCAAGGCTACATGTACAATCAGGTGCCATTATTTCGATCAAAGCAGTACAAGCTGGCATTCCAATATCAAATAATGATACTTCATACCCCCCCCCATCTCCTGGAATAGATAAATCTACTAAGGTTGTTCCTAAAGCAGAATATACAAATGGGCTACCTGCTACTAAATTTCCATTTACATATAAGTCAAATCCTTCAGCACTCCCATTTTCATCTTCAATTGTCAAGGTCCATATTGATACTCCTGATGCATCGCATTCTATACTTTGTGACGCAGATAAATTTACTAAACAAGTACAGTCTGGAGTAAGTACGATTGTCGAAGACATGCAATTAGTGCTCGCATCGACTATTTCTATTTCATGATTGGTATTATCTCCAGTTATGGATAAACTCAAAGAGGTCGTACCTGACACATCATACATAAAAGGACTACCACTAGTCAAACTACCATCTACATATAGATTAAAACCTTCAAGACTCCCATAGGTATCTGTTATGGTTAAAACGTACTCAACATCACCGTTTTCACAATCACCATTTTGTATGGCTGTCAAATCAAGGCTACATGTACAATCAGGAGCACTTATTTCAACTATGGCTGCACAATCTGGTACACCAACATCTAATAATGAAATTTCATAAAGTCCTCCATCCCCTGGAATAGATAAATCTACCAAGGTTGTTCCTAAAGCAGAATATACAAATGGGCTACCCGCTGCCAAATTTCCATTTACATATAGATTAAATCCCTCAGTACTCCCATTTTCATCTTCGATTGTCAATGTCCATGTTGATACTCCAGATGCATCGCAATCTGCACTTTGAGATGCAGACAAGCTTACTGAACAAGTGCAATCTGGTGTAAGTACCGTTGTAGCAACCATACAGTTAGTACTCGCATCGACTATTTCTATTTCATGATTGGTATTATCTCCAGTTATAGGCAAACTCAAAGAGGTCGTACCTGACATATCATACATAAAAGGACTACCACCAACTAAGCCACCATCAATGTACACATTAAAACCTTCAGGACTCCCATAGGTATCTGTTATGGTTAAAATGTACTCAACATCTCCGTTTTCACAATCCCCATTTTGTATCGCTGTCAAATCAAGACTACATGTACAATCAGGAGCACTTACATTTATTATACTAGAACAATCAAGATCATTTAAGTCTTGAACTTCAATGGAGTGATTTTGTCCATCTCCGTTTAATTGTATATTTAATATTGTTGTACCACTCACATCATACATAAATGGGCTTCCCATAATAATTGCTCCATCTACGATAATATTAAATCCATCCAAGCTGGGGTTTTCAGAAATAACAGATATTTGGTAGTTTATTATTTCATCATCATCACAAGTACTGGTTTGACTTGCAGTAATATTTAAATCACAGATACAATTTTCTGTCGTAATTATTTGACTCACTGTACATGCATTATCTTCAACGTCAATTATTTCTACGATATGCTCTGCTCCATCTCCTAAAATATTTATATCTAATAATGTTGTTCCACTACCATCATAATCATAAGGGCCCGATGTAAGAACTTGACCATCTACTAAAACATTAAAACCAGAAGCTCCGAAGTTAATCGCAGTTATTGTCAAAGAAACCGCCACACTATCCATAAGATCACAGCCAGTCGTTTGTACCGCTGTAAAATTCAATTCACAGGTACAATCTATTGTCGTTACCGTTGTATTATCTTCGCATAAATTATCCACCGCATCTACTACCGAAATCGTATGATCTGATGCATCACCTGGTAAGGATATCGTAAGTACGGTCGTCCCTGAAGCATCATAAGTATAAGGATTATTCACATCACCTACCCCATCCACTATTACATTGAAACCAACATCACTCCCATTTTCAGATGTGATCGTTAGCGTATACAAAATACTATCAGTCGCTGTACATCCTCCTACTGCAACGGCTGTAAAACTTATATCGCAGATACAATCTTCTGTCGTAATCCATAGTACTCGACATACATTCATCATCTTCCACATCCACTACTTCTATCAAGTGTGCTGCGCCATCCCCAAATACGGTAATATCTAATATCGTCGTACCACTCGCACCATACGTAAATGGACCTGCACCGAGTATTACACCATCTACCAATACATCAAAACCGGATGTCCCGACATTTAATGAAGTGATCGTTAAAGAAACCGTTACACTATCTGTAAGATCACAGCCAGTCGTCTGTACCGCTGTAAAATCCAATTCACAGGTACAATCTATTGTCGTTACTGTTGTATTATCTTCACATAAATTATCCAAAGCATCTACTACCGAAATCGTATGATCCGATGCATCACCTGGCAATAATATCGTAAGCACGGTTGTTCCTGAAGCATCGTAAGCATAAGGATTATTCACATCGCCTACCCCATCTATCATTACATTGAAACCAACACCACTCCCATTTACAGATGTTATTGTTAGGGTATATAGTAAGCTATCATTTGTCAGACAGTTCTCAGAAGGCGTTACTTCAAAGCTAAGATCACAAATGCAATCCTCTGTTGTAATCATAGTACTCGACATACATTCATCATCTTCCACATCCACTACTTCTATCAGATGTGCTGTGCCATCTCCTAATACAGTAATATCTAAAATCGTCGTACCACTTGCACCATAAGTAAATGGACCTGTGCCGAGTATTACACCATCTACCAATACATCAAAACCGGATGTCCCGACATTTAATGACGTGATTGTTAAGGAAACCGTTACACTGTCTGTAAGATCGCAGCCGGTCGTCTGTACCGCTGTAAAATCCAATTCACAGGTACAATCTATTGTCGTTACGGTTGTATTATCTTCACATAAATTATCCAAAGCATCTACTACCGAAATCGTATGATCCGATGCATCACCTGGCAATAATATCGTAAGCACGGTCGTTCCTGAAACATCGTAAGCATAAGGATTATTCACATCGCCTACCCCATCCACTATTACATTGAAACCAACACCACTCCCATTTTCAGATGTTATTGTCAGGGTATATAATAAGCTATCATTTGTCAGACAAATTCTCAGAAGGCGTTACTTCAAAGCTAAGATCACAAATGCAATCCTCTGTTGTAATCATAGTACTCGACATACATTCATCATCTTCCACATCCACTACTTCTATCAGATGTGCTGTGCCATCTCCTAATACAGTAATATCTAAAATCGTCGTACCACTTGCACCATAAGTAAATGGACCTGTGCCGAGTATTACACCATCTACCAATACATCAAAACCGGATGTCCCGACATTTAATGAAGTGATCGTTAAAGAAACCGTTACACTATCTGTAAGATCACAGCCAGTCGTCTGTACCGCTGTAAAATCCAATTCACAGGTACAATCTATTGTCGTTACGGTTGTATTATCTTCACATAAATTATCCAAAGCATCTACTACCGAAATCGTATGATCCGATGCATCACCTGGCAATAATATCGTAAGCACGGTTGTTCCTGAAGCATCGTAAGCATAAGGATTATTCACATCGCCTACCCCATCTATCATTACATTGAAACCAACACCACTCCCATTTACAGATGTTATTGTTAGGGTATATAGTAAGCTATCATTTGTCAGACAGTTCTCAGAAGGCGTTACTTCAAAGCTAAGATCACAAATGCAATCCTCTGTTGTAATCATAGTACTCGACATACATTCATCATCTTCCACATCCACTACTTCTATCAGATGTGCTGTGCCATCTCCTAATACAGTAATATCTAAAATCGTCGTACCACTTGCACCATAAGTAAATGGACCTGTGCCGAGTATTACACCATCTACCAATACATCAAAACCGGATGTCCCGACATTTAATGAAGTGATCGTTAAAGAAACCGTTACACTATCTGTAAGATCACAGCCAGTCGTCTGTACCGCTGTAAAACCCAATTCACAAGTACAATCTATTGTTGTTACTGTTGTATTATCTTCGCATAAATTATCCACCGCATCTACTACCGAAATCGTATGATCCGATGCATCACCTGGCAATAATATCGTAAGCACGGTCGTCCCCGAAGCATCATAAGCATAAGGATTATTCACATCACCTACCCCATCCACTATTACATTGAAACCAATATCACTTCCATTGACAGATGTTATGGTCAGGGTATATAATAAGCTATCATTTGCCAGGCAATCCTCAGAAGGCGTTACCTCAAAACTAAGATCGCAAATACAATTTTCAGTCACCACTGAATCGCTTATCGTACATAAAACATCATCAACATCTATAATTTCAAATAGTTTGCTCTAGGCCATCTCCAGGTAAATTAATATCCAAAAATGTACTTCCTGAGCTATCATAATCAAATGGACTTCCAGTCAGTAAGACACTATTTATAAAAACATTAAATCCAGAAGTACCTCCATTATTATCTAACACGTTGAGTGAATAAGGCAATTCATTATTTATATCACAATTCCCTACTTGCGAAAGCACCATATCTAAAGAACAAAAGCAATCAGGAGGAGTAACATCAACTGAATCTAGACAATCCAGGGAGTTAACATCTTGAATTTCTATCATATGTGATTCGCCATCTCCTATTATACTTAGAGAGACGATAGTCGTTCCAAAAGACTTCATAATCATACGGGCTTTCTGGTGTAAGGACTCCATCTACTAAAACATTAAAGCCTGAACTCCCTCCATTTATATCGATAACAGTTAGCGTATAATCAACCATTCCACTTGGTAAGCAATCGGATGTTTGAACTGCAGAAAGCATTAATTCGCAAGGTAAGTTACAAGCAGGTAAAGGAATAAAGGGATCATTCCCACCACAATCACTTAAAATACTACTTTCTAAGACGATTGCATCGCCACATTCTTCTGAATCAGAATCAATATCTCGCTTTACGATCCCAGTTTGTAATAAAGGATACATAATCGAATTTTCATCTCTTACATGGCCTATTCCATGTGAATGTCCTAGTTCATGTAAGGCTAAGCTTTCGAAATCGAATTGACCTGATGAAGGGAATCCTGTACCATAATTCCAATTTGCTTCGCCATCAAATATCAAATCCATTTCTAAAAAGATCGCTTCGCCGCTAGGACAGGCAATAAACCAATGTGTTGTCTGTGCATGTAAGTTAGTCGGAAGTTGGCAATTGCCATCAAATGAAACAATATTTACACCATCATTAGCTGGGCAGCTAGATGTCGTAGTCGAACCATCCGTTACGACACTGGTCTCAATAGTACATTGCCAAGTTTCCAATGCACGTTCAAATGCATCAACGGCAGGTGTGTTAACAAAGAAAGCTTCATTATAACTAAGGGTATAACCACCAAATCCATTGTCATCTATGAGCAGCATTCCATCAATACCGTCTGTAAAACGATTATATCTGACAGTAATTGTCATAGCGGAAGTTGTCGTTTCTCCTTCCGGGTTTCGTACTCGAACTTTACCACTTCCTGCCCCTGCTTTCCCTAAAAAAGGGTCTCTCCCTGGCACAATAACCTGAATCTGAGTATTTGTCCAGGATAGAATATGCTCAGGATTGACAGCCTCATATGCAATTAAGGAACCCGTAATATCTGGATTCCTTAATTCCAATAAAGCAAATCCTGTCGCGCTACTACCAAAGTTGTTTCCAGTTATAGTGATTATTTCTTCTGTACCCGCAGTTACAACAGTAGGGGAAATTCCTAAAATAACAGGGGGAACTAAAAGAGAAGGAGAAGTCTCTTCCTTTGAAGAAGAAAGAGTTTTAATGTTCAAACCGTCAAGAGATGATATTATTTCGTTTTTATTGTAAACATTTAAACCATCTGAATAATTATCTTGTTTTTCATTATATTTTAAAAAGCTTAATAAGCCAACAGCGCCCTCATATATTATTTCTCCCCTTTTATTGGTATTCCATTCCTTTAGAAAAAATAAACCTTGATCTCCAATATTTAATTTCAATGAAGGCGTTACTATTTCTATTAGATCATTTACTCGGCCTCCACGAATCGAAAATAAAATAGACCTTTCAGATTCTTTTTCATCTATTTCATAAATGGTGTAGATATGCCCATCGGCCTCATTAAATATTGTATTTTGGCTTGTGACGATCCCATCAAATATCTCCGTAGAAAATGTATTTCGCTCAATCAAGGACATATTTTCCAACATGCATTGAGCATGCAGTAAAGAAGGGAAAAAGATCAGTACACATAAATAGCTTACATATCGAGGCATACCTTTTATTAAGTTTTGGCTTATTTCATGATTTCAAAAGTTTAAATCATAGTACTGGGGAAAAGCACTACAATTCAAAGAAGGTAGACTTTTATCGTTCTTTGACCAAATCCCGTGGACAAGCCGTAAATAAGATCAAAAGCGACTAAAAGAAGCCTTGATCTTGTTTATGGCTTTGTCTCATACACGGGGTTTGTCAAAGAATCACTTTTATAAAACTACTAAGAGGTAGAGGATATTAGGGATTTCGTAATCGGCCTACGAACATAATTTTTCGCCTCAAAGAAAGATCTAATCCTCAATTTACTCTAAGTCAGTATCTTTTGGGGTAATTCATCAATAATACTTGATTATCAAATTAAACTCAAAAATCGGAATTTGGCTAAGTTGACAACTTTTAATCGCATTCAACTTAAACCAAATCCCGATGACAATCAGTTATTGTATTTGAACTGTAGCAATAATATTAGCAAGGACCAGGGGTAATGTCTCCAACATCAACTCCGTCACACTCTGCATGACAAGAATTAATATAATTTGTACCAGCTCCACAAACGATATCCAAATCTGGATCACAATCACAGAAAGTATAGTACTCACAAGTTTCAGTAAAGTATACCGTAATTTCAGTTCCACCAAAATCAAGAACGATCGCGTAAAAAGCATTTCCATATCCTACTTCATCATATCCGGATACTTCGCTCACTACTGTCGCTGTTGGGAATAAAGCTTCTACATTACAAGTACCGCTGCTACATGCTCCAGGTTCAATATCATCAGGATCAACACCTGCACATAGTGCTTCACACTCATTAGCATAATCAATACCATTCACACATACTGGATCTCCAGCACAAGAATCACAAGGATCTCCACATTCTCCAGGTACGATATCTAAAGGATCAACACCCGCACATATAGCTAAACACTCATTATCATAGTCTACACCATCACCACAAACAGGATCCCAAACATTGTCACAACCACAAGGGCTACAAGCTCCAGGTTCAATGTCGTTTGGATCTTCACCTGCACATAATGCCTCACATTCGCTATAATAAGTCGTTCCATCCACACATACTGGATCATTTATGATTGGACATCCACAAGGTAAAGTCTGATCAATTAAAGAACAAGCTGGTAATCCGAACACTTCGTCTACATTAAAAGTCGCAATAACGCCATTACTTAAATACACTTTATATACATCTATAACAGTGCCTTGAAGAATATCAGTAACTAAAGTAACGCTGTCTATTGTCTCATTTGGATAATTATCCAATACCCATACATCAATTTCATCACAATAAACATCAACAACATTTGATGAATTTGATGAAGCTCCACTAGGGTTTACATCATCATCATTGTTCCCACAAGAGGTTATTATTAAAGAAAGTGATAAAAAGACGGCTAAAAAGGTGAATAAATTTTTCATTTTTTTAATTTTATGATTAATAACTAGATTACGATTAAGAGATTTTATTATCTTTTAGTCGGTTAGATATGACCTGACACTTTTCTCTCATAAAGTGTCATGGTCATATCATTGACTAAAACTTTCTTTGAGTTCCAAATTGCAAACCACTCAAAGAGGGAAAAAGGTGAACTGCCTTTTGGCTATTAGCCGCTGTAAAGGCATTTTGGTAGTGTCCACCAATAAAAAAAGCGTTTCTGGGACTAACATGATAAAAAATATTTAATGCTCCTCTATAACTAAAATGAGTTTTAGCAGCATCCTCTGAAAAAGAATGCTGAAAATCTTGTACTCCTCCTGTAGACTCATTGACCATTAAGTGATTGTTTAGAAAAAAACTAGTAGTTAGTCCAGCAGTCAAGTGGAAGTGAACCCTTCCTTTTTTTATTTTATATGTTGCCAAAAGTGGCACCATCAGCCATTCTGTCAACTGTTCTATATTTTCATTGATTGTTACTAAATCTCCTCCTTCCAAGCCCGTAGTATTTCTCAAATTAAATTGAATATTATTGGTATTGAAAGATGTCAAAAGCGTTGCAATAGAAGGATTACCCTCATTGTAGATCGTTGGAATGTCATAATTAGAAATCAAAGAAAATCGAGTCAGAGCCAGACCTGTTTCAATACGCCATTTCTCATTAACATCATATCCCGCCTGCAGGCCGTAAGACCAAGCAGAACTTCCAGATTCATGTTGATTAAAAAAGGCAATTGATTGGTTAGGATTACCCGAAGCCGAAGTATTGACTTTCAATTTTCGGTCAAAATGGCTTCGAGACGCCCAAAAGGCAATACTCAATCTTCTAAGAATTCTATCTTTAGATTCCGATATTTCGTCTTCTAAAGCTGAGTGACGGAGGTTTGTTTCTTTTGAAGTTAGCGGTTTTAATAAAAAATCATTGGTCAATAGATCAATTTGTGAAATTGAACGACGGCCTTCCGCTTTTAAAATTGGTGAAACTTTACTTCTTTGATCATTAGTTAATTGATCATCAAGTGTTTTTTGGGATTCAGTTGTATTTAACTGTTGTCTCTCTACATTTTCATTTGGTTGCTTAGCTGTTACAAAGGAAGAGCTCTGGGCAGGTTCATCTGCTGTAAATACTTTCTTTTGCAACTTTAATTCAGGTTGTTGGACGACAGTTGAAATTGTTTGTTCTGACTTATTGATGTTTTTAATACTGTTATTTGTATCCGCAGATATTGAAAGTCCTGTATTAGTTTTTTGTTTTTGAGAATTTTCAGTGTGGTTTGAAGCAATTGTCTCAATACTTTTAACTTTATCTATCGGTGAATTTAACTGCTGGGGAGAAGTATTATCGTTATTTACATCCTGGCCAAGTTCTTCTTGAGCATCTTCTCCTAAGAAAGTCATCCCTCCATAAGCTAGTGTCAATATTCCAACTACAAAGAATAGAAAAAACCATCTTCTCCGCTTACGCTTTGCCTTTGTAGCTTGAATCTCCAAGAGCTCATTTTCTAAACCCATCCAAACACTATCGGAAGGTTTAATAGAAGCATCTTCAAATGATTCTTGAAATAGGTGATCAGGTATGTATTTTTTGCTTTTCATCTCAATTGGGAAATTTTCATTTGCTCTTTTATTAAGTTTCTTGCTTTTGCAAGCTGAGATTTTGAAGTACCTATTGTAATATTTAGTTTTTCTGCAATCTCTTTGTGATTAAATTCTTCCAGTACATATAGATTAAAAATGATTCTACAACCTCGTGGTAAAATATCTAGCATACTAAGTAAATCTTTGATCTCAAACTGCTGATATATTTGTTCATGGTTCCGATTTTCCAAGTTCATGTGCTCTATTTCAATATTAGAATCAAAAGTCAAGCTTTGTTTTCGAAACTTTTGTAAAGCGACATTAACAATTATCTTTCGAACCCAACCTTCTAGAGAACCTTTAAATTGATAGCTGGATAAACTTTTAAAAACGTTTAAAAAGCCCTCTTGTAATAAATCTTCCGCTTCTTCTCTCGTTTTTGCATAGCGCCAGCATACGGCCAACATTTTGGCTCCAAAGCGATGATAAAAGCGTTTTTGCGCTATTATATCGCCTTTTAAGCAAGCTTTTACCAGTATCTTTTCATCTCCAGAATTCTTCATTATTGCTACCTTATGCAAATCAAGGAATGAATACTTTTGGGAAAATGTTTTTACTCAATTCATTTTGATAAAAATCAGTTAATTTAAACTGATCCAAAAGTTTTTAGAATATCATCACAATTACCTTTTTCTTCAATCTTTAACCTTAAGTTCAAATACTTTAACTCCTGATTGGCATAATTACCTCTATAGTTGCAGATTAAAGAGAAAGGGTTGGTGCAAAATTAAATTATTTTTATTTTTTTTATTTTAGATGTATAAATGCATGTCGGGAATTTAGCATTTGCTCCTATATTATGGCTATATAGCTTGATATAGTACATCAAGGGTATTTATTTAAAAGATGGCTCCAATAGGGCGATTGCTGTAAGAAGGACATTTTAGATTTGTGTTAGGATGATCGCTTCACTTGTGATGTGGTGATCAGTCCTAAGGACTATGTGATTTAGTGATCGCTTTGCTTATGATCGACCTTCGGTCTTGTTATCAGCCCTAAAGGGCTTTGTGAGGATCTTGCTTCCAGCATTCTTATAAAAATTTGATATTTTACCTCCAGTGTATTCAAGTTTCCAGTGAATCTTGCGATTGCCATGGTGGTTCCAACAAATTTTTCTTGATTCAATCATAAAATCCGTAACTTTCGCTTCTCAAAACATCTGGAATCTTAGTAAGTTGTTCTAAAATCATTCACTAATCTCTTTATTTTCAATAAATTTTAATGGTTACTTCTGACATTCTACATACTCGTTCTGAATCCAAATGTGAACTTTGTTCTGGGACAGAAGGACTTTCTGCGTATTTAGTTCCTCCAAAGACTTCCGAGGCTCCTGAAAATCAAATCCTTGTGTGCAGCACATGTCAATCTCAAATAAATGATTCTGATCAGATGGATATTAATCATTGGCGTTGTCTGAATGAAAGTATGTGGAGTCAAGAACCTGCAGTCCAAGTGATGGCTTATCGGTTATTAAACCGATTAAGTTCGGAAAATTGGGCACAGGATTTAATTGGAATGCTTTATTTAGATGATGAAACAATGGAATGGGCTAAGTCTGAAATAAGCGAAACAGATGCTCCTATTGTTCATAAAGACAGTAATGGTCATATTTTACAAGCTGGAGATACCGTCACGCTGATTCAGGATTTAAACGTTAAAGGCTCTAGCATAACCGCTAAAAGAGGCCTTGCGGTCAGAAGAATTCGGCTTGACCCTAATAATGCAGCATACATCGAAGGCAAAGTTGATGGACAACATATTGTAATCCTGACAAAATTTGTTAAAAAATCTAATTAGGCATATGTCCAAACATAGTATACAATTGCAAGAAAGTATTTCAGATTTGTGTTATGATGATCGCTTCGCTTGTGATGTGATGATCAGTCTTATGGACTATGTGATTTAGTGATCACTTCGCTTGTGATCGACCTTCGGTCTTGTGAAGCACTGCTTCTAGCATACGCAGTATTAGTCCTTTACTTAAAAAGTATGCTAATCTTGCAATTACTATATGTCTTTAAATTTTATTTTTTATGAGCAAAAAAAAAGTTCTACTTACTGGTGCAACTGGAATGATTGGCGGTATTATTCTTAAAAACTGTTTAAAAAGTGAACAAATAGAACAAGTTGTCTCTTTGTCTAGAAAACCTACAGGTATAGACCATCCTAAACTAGTAGAAGTCATTCACAGCGATTTTTTGAATTTCTCTGGCCTAAACAAACATTTCCAGCATGTAGATACCGTCTATTTCTGTTTAGGTGTCTACACGGGACAAGTAAAAGATGATTTATTTAAAATCATTACAGTTGATTATACAAACGCTTTTGCAGATGCTTTGAAAATACATAGTCCCAAAGCTCGTTTTTGCTTCCTAAGTGGCAATGGAGCTGATCCTAAAGAAAAAAGCAGGGTATCCTTTGCTCGTTATAAAGGAATGGCCGAAAACTATTTGATCAAGCATTTTGAGTCACTACATATTTTTCGACCAGGCTATATCTATCCAGTAGAAAAGCGGAATGAGCCAAATTTCTCTTACCGATTAATGCGACATTTATATCCTTTGATGAATATGATCTATCCTAAAGGTATGATCACTTCAGAAGTCTTAGCTCAAGCTATGTTTAACATTGGGATGAACGGATCAAAAGAAAAGATCTTGGAAAATTGGGATATAAAAAAGTAATAATGGATCATTTGTCACTAGCCATTTTTAAACGTCTACTAGTAACAAATGATGTTTCCTCTACGCTCTTATCATAATTGCCTTATCCTTATTTCACGGCAAAACAAACATCTGTAATCAATTCTTCTTCAGATACATCCTTTGGACTATTCATATAAAGTTCAAAAGGGTGAATCTTTTTAATAGGTTTGATTTCTTTATTTCGATGCATAGCATACATCGTTGACCAAGCATTTCCCAAATGCTTGTAAGCACCTTTATGTCGAAGTTTATAAACTGTAGTTGCAGGAATTTCTCCTTTTATAAAATCAGCTGGTAGATTATCAGGGATATTGTTCAAAGGCACTCCACCAGTATAGTTCACTTTATTTTTTACCATATCAAATTTATGGTATATTGAAAAGGGAGGACTAAATATTTCCAATCCATTTTCTTCACAATAAGCCATCATCTTTTCAAAATCTTGTTGCATTTCCGGGCCAAATTTATCCATAGACGTTTCTCTCTTAATTCCTATATACTGACATCCTTCATATTGTGTATGACCAATAAAATCCAAGTTTGAATTTACTTTACCATCTTCAACATATTCCTTCAACATATTTAATCCTCGATCATAATCAGCGCCTATAAAGGCGATCATCATCTTTTTCATCCAAAACATAAACCAAGGCAAGCTACTATCCATAGACCAAATAACTTCCGTATCATTTCCTTTAGCCTTACATTCAAATTTCACTTTGGAAGAAGATTTCCAAGGTTTTAAGAAATTTAAATCGTAATCTATTGTATTCGGAGCAGTAGCTTGCTTGACCTTCATATTTCCTGACCCGACCCGATTGCCAAGCCACTCATAATATTGGCCATCTTCATCTATGTCTACTTTTGCTTCTGGTTCAGAAACTAACCAAGGAGACCATACTGGCCAGTGGTGAAAATCGCTAATGACATCAAATACTTTTCCAGCAGAAGCGTTAATAGTGATTGACTTTTGTACGTTAAATTTTGGCATGATTGAAGAATTTATTTGAAATACAAATTTAAAACATATTCTTTACATTAAAAAACAAATTAATACTTTTTGTTGCTTTATGTTTCATTCACTCCTCATGGCAAAATATGTCTTCAAAATATCTCAGTCCTAAGGACAGTGTAAAATAAAAACTGTCTATTTTTTAAATTGGAAAAATATTGATTATCCAATATCGAATCATGAATATTGAATTTAGAGCCTACTGATTACTCGGGCTTTCTATTCAAAATTGAATATTGGACATTCATGATTCAATATTTTCTACCTAAAAAAGAAAACACAAAACCGGACACTACTTATTTTTATTTTACAGTGTACTAAGCTCGACTTTAGCCATTTCCAACTTCAGCTTAGTAATGTTTTAAATGACTTACAAGTGATTAGAGCAACTTTATGCACAGTCATACAAAAACACTTACTGTGTAAAAAGTAAATTCACCTAAACCAGGTGAACAATTCAAATTACCTTGCCTTATAAGACATTGATTATCAAGACAATAATCAAAACCAATAGGTAGACAAAATTGAATAACCTAAACCAAATGGCTAAAGTCGAGCTAAGGACATGCAGTAGGACATGGTTGTGTAAAATCGAAGTATAACCATTCTTGTGCGGAACTAGAGTTTAATGCAAAAATCATTTCTGTGGAGTCTGTTGGCATAATGCCCATCATTATATATAAATCATCTCCGGAGTCAGAATCTTGAAGGATTTCGAATAATTCAAGTCGGTCAACTTTAGCTCCATAAATTAATTTCTTTCCAGCATCAGGATATTCCGTAGCATTATTTTTTGACACCGTATGATTCATTCCATCAATATAAGCTTGGTATCTACTCATATAATCTTTTGCACTAACGTTCCCTATTTCATGAGAAGGTAAACCACCCGGATCTGAGATTTGAGGAACAATAGATTTTTCTTTTGCAGCGCTATCATTTAATTGATTAGTAGAAGCAGACCCTGAGTTACAGGTTTGCAATAAAGTAATAATACAACAAAGAAATAAAAGGGTTTTAAAATTCATGATTGTGATTTTTAGTTTTTGAAAAAAGAATTAATAATTAAGTTCTGTAGAAGAAATATCAGATTATTTCTCCAACAGAATTTAGACGCAAAATACATGATAATTTCTTTTCCAAAAGCGCTGAAACAAGTATCCCTCCTAAAACAGGTAAAAATACCCAAGCATTCAAGTTGAATTACTACTCTTTCATTTCGGATAATTCTACGCTTACCAAAGTCCTCCAATTCGGGACAATTTGCAGTATATTTTTTAACCAACATGATTTATTAAAATCAAACAAAAATCATGTTTATTTTATAACCTCAAATATTTTATTAATTATGGAAAATGTTCAAACAACCACAGAGACTCAAAAATCTCAAAAGATTCAAAATGCACTTATTCAGTGGGACACACCAGTTTCTACTAAAGACGGAGATGAACTTTTTAATTTCCCTGAAGTGTTTAAATCTATCAATCCTTCTGTAATCGTCAATAGAACTAATTCTGAAGGTCGCGATGTACTCTCTATTACTTCTGCTGATAGTAGAGGTTATGTTATTGATCGAAGAAGTGCTATTGATCATAACGATCCTTTTAATATGTTGGCCATTGGTTCTACTTCAAATGGGGGGCCTTCTTATTCTAAAGTAAATCCAGATGGAAAGACAGTTGCAATGATTCAATGGGGTAATGGACTTACAACAACAGACGGAGATGAGCGTATTACTTTTCCAGTTGCTTTTTCAAAAGATTGTTATGCTGTTCTTACCAATCGGAGAGAAGAAAACGGAAGAGCAATCCTTCCTGTAGTCCGAATTGATGCAACTTCTTTTACCGTCAATCGACATAATAGTATTGCAGGTGATGAAGAATTTTTCTGGATAGCAATTGGTGATTGTGATCCGATACAAGGCAATTTTTCTTTCCCTATTGGAGGCGGCTATACGATGAAAGGTGGTATGGGGCTTAGTACTTCAAGTGATCAACAGACTTTTAGTTTTGAAACTATGGGACTTGAAAACTTTGATAAAGAATGTTATACGGTAGTAACCACAAGAACTTCATCAGGTGGACAAGATATACTTCCTGTTGTAAGAAAAAACAAAACAGAGTTTTCTATTAATCGTCATAAAGACTTAAAAGGTGGCCAAGAATTTTATTGGGTTGCTATAGGAAAATAAATATTGTCAGAGATAATATTTAGGGACACGGAATTAGAAAAGCTGCTATTAAAAAATAGTGGCTTTTTTTTATGGAATTTCAGGTACTTAGGAGTCTATATAAGTGAGGGGACAAAATTAATGATAGTTTATTATTAATCCCTTTTAATAACTTCAATTTTAGTATAAAATAGCTAGTTTTGTTAAAAGGATGCGTTAGTACAGTGTGTGAAAAATAAGCATGCTTTTTGCAATCGAGCTAAAAATGAGGCATTGAAAAATAAATCCAATGGAAAAAACATCAAACCCACAAATAGACCTAGCTCATAAATATATTCGCTATACCAACAAAAATATCTTTCTAACAGGTAAAGCGGGAACTGGGAAAACGACTTTTTTGCATAATATAAAAAAAGAAGAGATCAAACGTATGGTTGTTGTAGCACCAACAGGAGTCGCTGCTATTAATGCTGGAGGGATGACTATACATTCATTTTTTCAACTCTCCTTTGGACCTAAAATACCTGGTCAAACTCAAGAGGAACTAAAGAAGAAACGTTTCAATCGTAAAAAAATAAACCTGATTAAAAGTCTCGACTTACTGGTCATAGACGAAATCAGTATGGTTCGCGCTGATCTCCTTGATGCTATTGATGAAGTACTTAGACGTTATCGTGATTACCGCTATCCTTTCGGTGGCGTTCAACTCCTCATGGTAGGAGATTTGCATCAATTGCCTCCTGTTGTCAAACGAGAAGAACAACAACTGCTCGCTAGTCATTATCAGACGCTTTATTTTTTTGGAAGCCTCGCTTTGCAAAAAACGAATCCAATAACAATTGAATTAAAGCATATCTATCGACAAGCGGATAGCCAATTCATTCAATTACTTAATAATGTACGAAATAATAAATTAGACAATGAAGTACTTGAATTATTGAACAGTCGTTTTCGACCTGATTTTAAACCCGCTGATGAAGAAGGTTATATTATCCTGACTTCACATAATGCAAGTGCTCAAAAAATTAATAAAGAAAAACTAGATGCTTTAAGCGAAAAAGTATTTAGATATAAAGCAGAAATAGAAGGCAATTTTCCTCCTCACTCCTACCCTACAGATGAGGTTTTAGAATTCAAGCTCGGTGCTCAGGTCATGTTTGTGAAAAATGACCTTTCGCAAGACAAACTATATTATAATGGTAAGATTGGGCAAATCGTTAAAATCAATAAAGACAGTATCCATGTACATTGTAAAGGAGACCATTTTGATATTCCTGTTTCTCCCCTTGAGTGGCATAATATGAAATATAATCTAAATGAAAAAAGCAAAGAACTTACAGAAGAAGTAGTCGGCATCTTTAGACAGATTCCTTTAAAAGCTGCTTGGGCCATTACTATCCATAAGAGTCAAGGTCTTACTTTCGAACGTGCAATCATTGATGCCCAGGCCGCTTTTGCTCATGGCCAGGTCTATGTAGCACTAAGTCGTTGTAAAAGTTTTGAAGGAATGGTTTTGCGAACAAAGATCAATCCTTCAAGTGTACGTACAGATCAAGTTGTGAAACGCTACACAAAAGAAGCCGATCAAAATGCGCCTAATGAGGATCATCTTGAAGCTTCCAAACATCAATATCAACAAGCACTTATAAAGGAGTTGTTTGGTTTAAAAATAGTTAGAAATCATCTTGCTCAACTAAATCGAATTTTTCTAGAAAATGAGCATTCTTTACAAGGAGATGGTATTAGTCGACTGAATACCTTAATAAGTCAGGCCGAAGCATCTGTTTTTTCGGTTAGTGATAAATTTCAGGCGCAATTACTAAAATATTTTAATCAAGCTTCACTACCTGAAGACAATGATGCTTTACAGGATCGAATTAAAAAAGCGAGTCATTATTTTTCAGATCAATTAAAAATTGAATTAATACCTGCCGCTCAAAAGATTCCCATTTTGACAGATAATCAAGCTGTAAAAAAAACGGCCAAGGATAAGATGGAGGCTTTACAGCAAGCGCTCTTTACTCAAAATATTTGCTTCGAATCTTCCTTCAATGGTTTTTCTACTCATCTATATAATCGAACTAAATCAAATGCTGAATTAGATTATCAAAAATCAATAAAAAATACTCCGAGGGTAAAAAAAGAAGTAATCTCCGTCCCACATCCAATACTCAATGCTATGTTAGTATCCTGGCGCAAGACAACAGGCGTCGATCTAGATGTGCCACTCTATAGAATACTGTCAACCAAAGCATTGATAGGTATTGTCAACAGTTTACCAACAGATGCTAAAAATCTAAAACGAGTAAAGGGAATTGGTCCTAAAAAAGTACAACAATTTGGAGAAGAGATTCTTGAGATGGTAGAAAATTATTGTACTGAAAAACAAATTGATACTGGCTTACGAAATCAGTTTGAAGAAGAAGAAAAGGAAGAAATCGTCAAACCAAAAGTAAGTAATACTAAAGAGATTAGTTTCAATCTGTTCAAAACAGGTAAGACGATTGATGAAATTGCAAAAGAGCGCGGTTTTGTTCGGACGACTATCGAAGGTCATCTCTCCCATTTTATTGGTTCAGGTGATTTGAGTATTTATGAATTAATCGAAAAAGAAAAAGTTGAAAAACTGATTTCGCTTTTAAAAGATCTGGAAGTAGATACCCTCTCAGAGATAAAAGCAAAAGTTGGAGATGACTATTCTTATGGGGAAATTCGGATGGTTAGGGCTTTTATGAAGGCCTGATGTAGTGTGGCAATTGATGACTAAAAATTGCTATTTCTATTTTGCCACAAAGACTCGAAGGCACAAAAGTCAAATAGAATCTTGCGATTGCTATGATTAAAGGATAGCGCATCAAGCAGCCGACTTTTTTCTATCTTTAAACAAACTCAGTATTTGCAATCCTGATCCTCGGAATCGTCCAAAAGGTGTACAAGGCAATCGCTCTATAGATTTAGCATCATCCAAAAATTCAAACCATTGTACAAAACGTGCGAAAGGGTATGCGTCTAAATGGCTTGGTATAGGAGTAGAGCCAACCATTCCAACTCCAAGCAATTCCCCATTTGAAGTCACTGCTAGAATAAGGTCATGGGTTTCCATTCTTATACAGTAGTTTTTGAGGATTCGCATTTGACTAAGATTCAATTTTTGAATCCATTCTTTAAAGGCATCAGCATTCCAATCTTCTTGATTAGAACTAAAAAATTTAGTTTTCACTTTTAGAAAATGCCGTTGAAGTTGTACACACTGATTCCAAATTAATATTTCTTTTTCTTTAAAAACAGATACCCAAACCTTTGCGCCTTTCAAGATAATAGCATGTCGAAGGTCTTGAATATCCCAGGTAATAGGTTTGAATAACTTTTGGAAATCAGGCTTTTTCGCTTTCTTATTTGCAAGATCGCTCAATGATTTTGCATTAGTCCAAAGTTTTTCAAATTCTGATAGGTATCCTTGAATTAAATCTGACTGCTCAATCACCAATACATTTTCGACATGTTGGGTTCCTGTCCAATTATAAGAACCAGTAAGTAATATTTCGCCATCAAGGATTGCAAATTTATGATGCATTAATTCTTTTTGGTGATAAGCTTTAATCAAACCTCCAAACCTATCTAATTGAAAAAAGGGCAATCCCTTCGGATGGAAATTAGCTTGATCAAATTGAATAACTAAGCGTATATGAACGCCCGCCTTAGCTTTTTTAAGCAAAATGGAAAAGAGTAATGGATTCGTAAACCAACACATTGCGATATCAATAGATCGCTGACTTTTATGTAAAAGAATGGCTACTGCATTCTGGTGATTATTAAAAATAGCTTGACTCATTACACTTATAATTAAGGTTAACTAATGAGATAGCTCTATTTTGATAATAACCTGCTGAATTTAAACTGACCCTTAATATTACAATATATAATTTGAAAAGAAAATATTAGGCATGAATCTTTAATCGAAAGATCGCTCAAGGTAAAATAAAATGAGTGTTTTAAATGTCGTTCAAAACAAATTTATTCATACTCTTTTGACATGTATTAAAAATAACACTATGCATCAAAAAAATAGTACAATTTATTTTGTCTGAATATGAAAAACACATTGTTATAACTCGTATTCTAGTTGCTCTTTTTCCAAACCGCCTGGAAGTACCCTCCACTTTGAGATAATTTTTTGTGTGCTTTGTATGCCTCAGAATCATCTATCAATGTAAAACCATTCAACATGGGGGTATAATCTTCAAATCTAATTGGAGTTACGACACCCTTGTTTTTATAACTTTCCTTACCGTGCCTTGCTTGTAAAAGATAAATGGCTTGGCAGCCTTTTAAAATGTATTTTAAATAGTTTTTAACAATGTGGGGTTCCATCTCTCCAAAGCTAGCAGCATTCCAGAATACGTCAAATTTAAAATTTTGAAGTAATGGGAATTGCCAATTACCAAACATATGCACTTTGCCTTTTTCAATATTCGTTAAGTCTGTTGTTTCGATTGCCTGTAAAGGATTAACTACAAATTCTTCACCTAAAGCCATGTGTAGATATTTATAACACAAATAAAGTCCATAAGGTAAATCAAAACAGAGTATTGTTAAATCAGGAAATACTTTTTTGAGTACTTCAACTTGATGTCCTGAGCCTGAACCCAACTCTATTACAATTTCATTTCCCTCCAATTGTAAATATTTTTGAGCATAACATAATCTAATATAATAAGAGAGAAAAGCCATCGTGTATTTTTTACCCTTTATTTCAAATAAATCTTCAGGCTTCCCAAATGTGCTAACCTCTATTTCAGAAATCGATTTAATGTTTGCTAACTTACCTTGAAGCATGCAATGATTATACGCCATTTCTCTTATATCTGACAGACAGAGTGAGTATGGTAAATTGTGTTTATCAGTAATAAAAAAATATCTAATGATTTTTTGGATGATTTTTTTGTAAAATGGCTGACTTGGATGATAAAAATAGACTGTTTCATTGAATCCAAAAGTGGCAAAAATTGGATATTTACCACTTCTTAATTCCTCAATGTCTGCTTTTCTTATTTCATTAATTATTCTATTTTCATATGCTTTCCAGTATCTTCCTGCTTGAAATATCTCAGGAGATTTATTATACTCCTCAATTAATTTTGTAAGCTCTATCATATTTCCTTATTTATGTGTTATAATTTCAGTCTGTAAAAATATCCTCTCTCCAAATACTCATCTCTCAGACTCAATTCCAGCTTCTCTAAAAGACTCTATTTTTCAGCTAATATAAGCTTAAAATAGCTCATAACTAATCGTTTTATTAATCCAAGCATACTTTCAATATCTTTCCAATAAGTTTTTACTCCAAAAACACTAATCACGCAACGTAAATGATATACCATGAATATTATTGCAAATTCTCTGTGAAAAATGCTTTGTTATACACTCGCCTTTATTTTAAATCGTATTATTCACTTTTGAGGTTTTCAATCAATTGTTCTACATTTCCTTTAATTACATTTCGCGCAGTAGTATAATCTTTACTTATTGATGGAGTATTATTCCACTCCTCTTTCAGAGTTAAAGGCTTATTTGATGGAACAAAGCAATCAAATGTTATAGTTTTATAAGCCTTTTCAGCATCTTGAACAGATACTTTTTCTGGTTTCCAATTACTAATATCAAATCCGTCTTTTTCTAGCCCACTAATTGTCTCTTTAGTCAACTCTTCACTAGGTTCCGTTCCTCTAAAAGCTGCATGAAAATTTAAATCATTTTCTTTTGCTAGTTTATTAAAATATGCTGTAGCTATTGGACTTCTCGCAGCTCCATGAGTACAAACAAATAAAACTTCACTAGAATCTGAATTCTGTTTACAAGCAAAGAAAATACAAACCAATAAAACTGATAGCATAATTTTTTTAATCATAATTCATTCTATTTTTTATAATTATTCAGGTCTATTTAAGGTTTGATTTATACTTAGATCATTAACTAAAATACAAATTCTAATTAATACTTTTCGAGCAAATAGAAATCATGATATTTTATATATTTTGTTTTATTTCTTGATAAGCAACGAGTCAGTTTTAAAATAAGCATAGATCATATTGAAAATTCTTCTTCCTTTTTATTCTCTCCATAAAAAACATCCTTCTACTTCAAGTCCAATTCCGCTACGAGGCTGTTCTATTCTATTCCGAAGATTCATTTTTTAATCTACTCATCATTTGATTTGTCTTTATAAAGAATTTTATGTTTTTGATCATCCTTTCTATTACATCTTTATTAAACCCTTTCAAATCTAATTCCATTGATTTTGTTTCTCCTTCAATAAGTAACTTATCGTAGCTTCTATTTATATTTTTAACGCTTCTAGCTTCTATTGATTCATAACTTTCATTTATATTCACTATCAAACCCTTCATAAGTACAAGTCTTTTAGGTTTAAAAATCTTATACACGATAAAGGTTAAAAATTCAGATAAGACGATAGACAAGCCCGTTAATAAAACACACTTAAAACCGAATGTGTTTTCCCAAAGGATAAGTGCATAACAAATCAAACCACTCCCAACTAAGTAAACTCTTTTTCTTCCTAGTTTAGATTGGTAAAAGTATTTTAAATCACTTTTCCTATTAGCTATCTTTGAATCTGAAATTAACTTATTCCAATATAAAACATAGGGAAAGAAAAAAAACACCGCTATTAGAGTTATAGCTAGTCCATCGGACATTTTTAGCACATTAAGCGCCTTCAATATCGCTATCATCATCCAAAGAAACCTAGATAATAAAACAAGTATAGTTTGGATGTTTAATTTTTTTATTTCAGAAATATGTTTAATCAAATCAATAAAGGGAACAGTCCTGTTTTTTGGGATTTTAGAAGATGATCTAGCCAATATTTATTTAAAAGTTGAATCTATAAAAGCAGTTAACATTTAATTTTATTATTGGCTATATCCTCATTATAAACCCTACTCCACACAAAACATTCGTTTGTTTCTACCATCTGAACCAAGTCAAAACGATTAGGCTCTAAATTGATTTCTGTAGTAAATAAGTCTTGTCCTGAGGCGACTTTGGGTTTTATTTATTAGATCACATTCTATTATTCTTTCGAAATATTAGTCGATACCTTATCCGTGATATACCAACGATTACCTTCTTTTAATAAATTGAAGTAATCGGTAAACAAGCGATTTTCCGTTTCAAGTTCAATTTTTGCTTCAGCAGCTGTCCTCGTTATATCAATTGATATTATTCTTCCTTCTGCATTCTGAAGACGGGGTCTGGGTTGAAAGCCACTTAGGTATCGGCTTCTAGTTCGAATATCGATTTTTCCTTCACGTACAAATTTTAAATTGCAGGAACTATGCATTGCACTACCAACTAAAGTCGTATCGCCTGTAAGCCAACCATCAAAATAATTTTGAATGACGGATTCAATTGCAGCATAATCATCAGATTTAGGTTTTTCGGATTGAGGGTTTTCTTGCTTTTCAGAACATTGAGAAAAGATTATTAATAAAAGTACTAGTAGTAATTGATGTTTCATTTTAATTTATGTTTTTTGTTGATATATATTAATTTTCACCTAAAAAATAAAATAGGAAATAGTCAATTTAAGAGTTAGCGAATTAAGTATTTCTTTTACAATACTTAATTGCCAATCATTGAAACAAAAACAGGTAAAATACTCCAGCAAACAGGATAATTTCGCTCTAGATCCTTTAGTAATTCCTCTGATTTTCCTTCATCTAGATTTTGTTTTTCCGTATTTTGATTCAAAGTTCTTTCTTGCATTTTAACTGCTGAATCTTTTAAATTATTCATAAATACAGGGTCAGAAATAAATTCTTTGAAAAACCAGTTTTCTCTATCATTCATTAATGAAGAAAAATCCTTTACAAAATCATCTTTACTAAGGTTTAGTTTTTTGCTTTCCTGATTCACATATTCATCCATCGACAATCCTTTACTATTTTGGCATTCACAAATTATAGTAAAGGGGTTTTCCGGTTCAACATCTTGAGCTCTTAATGGTGAAAAGGATATAACAAATGCTAGGATACAGAATAAATTAATTTTAAGATTCATCTTTATATTTTATAGTTAAAAAAAAGGAAAACCAATACGGTATCTCCTTTTCTATTCAATTCTTTTTATGATTAAGCGTATTTGTCCCATATGGTTTGCTTGATGTTCCATTACATGATACCAAGCCCAATGATTGTTCATATTGCTCCCTTTCACCTTAGATTCAAACCATTTGTCATCTTTGGTTTTCAATAATCGCAAAGTTTCTTTTCTTACATCATCCCATATTTGAAGATAGCACTTTATTGGTTTATCCTTAAAAAGATCTTGCGCATTTTTTCCTAAACTTAATGCTGCCTCCCACTTCTTTTTCTCTTCTTTATTAAATCCTCGGTTTTCAAACGTATACACTTGATAATACTTTTCGGTAGCTATTCTTCAGATTCTAATATCATCTTTTTTATCAAGGAAATTTGTCCTAAATGATAGTAACAATGTTCAATCATGCCTTCTAAGTTTCTGCGATAATTTCCGTATTTCTCATCCACAAATGTTTCTTCCAATTTTTCATCTGGCATTAGCTCAATTTGTTTTGCAAATTCTTCTGCATTAGCCAACATTTCAGTCAACAGTCTTTCCCAATCTTCTTTTGATTTAATTTGTGGAAGGTCAAAGCTATATTTATCTTTAATTTCAAGAGTGCCTTTTTCGAAAAAGCTCAATACGCCTGAGATATAATAGTTGACATGGAAGGTCAAAGCTGCAATAGTATTTAATGAGCCAATTTTGTTTGTTGCTTGCTCCCAAGTCACATTGGATAATTGTTCTCGATAATTAGTATTGGCAACCCATTTACCATTTAAAAGAACCTCGCGAAATCGTTTTGCAATTTGATTTGAATTTTCCATATATATTTAAAGATTGTAGTTTTTATACAGTCTGACGTTACGATAGACGCAAGCCAATGCTTAGGAGGCGACGTTCTATCGATTGTCATAGCTGCTTGTATATATTTACGTTTTTTATTCAATCCACATAGTACACAATTAATCCTTGGTGATCGGCTTCGTTCAACATTAAAGTCAAAGTCTTGCCCTGTTGGCGACTTTGGACCTTAATTATTAGTGACAGGTTTTTTATGCGGTTTCTGTTGGTGAAGAGAGTTCAAGTCTAATATCTTCTTTAATTAGACTATTAACATTGACGGTGGGCAAAAGAAATTCATTAAATTTAGTGTTTTCTGTTTTTGCATGTAGGACTCCTCTTGTTGTACCAACTGTAATTACTAAAAGATGGCTTGCAAAGTCTTTAGAAAATGTTATTGATTTATCGTTACTACTTAAAATAGAATCCCATGCTTGGTTAGAAATGCGGAAATGGCAAGCAACTTCAATGATGAGAAACGGATTACTTTCTTGTAGAAATTTGAATAAAGCAGTGACAATAAAGAGCTTATTCTTTTTATCTAGCCCAAATCCAATTTGAGTATTTAAACCGATTTCTTTTGTCTTGTCTATATCGACATCTAACATTGCAAATTGCTCAGTCGTAATTTTGCTGAGAGAAAAACCAACTTGATTTATGCTATTTTTCATTAGGCAGCTTCTAAATATGCTTTATTAATTTGACCTGTTACTTCCTCTTTATTTTGAGAATATGATTCTTTATTCTCGACATAAGACATTGTTTCTTTTATCTCTTTTACAGATACAGTAAATATGATCTCATTAAGGTTATATTCAACTTCAATTTGATTAGAGTAAACAGGAATCTCAATTAAGTTTATGCCAATTAAATTTTGAATCTTACATATCGTTTCAAGAGTGAAATTTTCTTTGCCTTTTAAAACCTTGCTTAAATATTGTGGAGACCAATCAAGTTGAGAGGCTAAATCTTTTTGTGAGATTTTATTTGCTCTTAGATACCTTAAAATTTTCAAGGCAATTTTAAATGAAAGACTAAGCCAATCATTATTTGCTTGACGATATTTCGCATTCTCAAGCCATGACGAATCATTTCTTGATTGGGCAATAATTTTATCTTTTAAGTTTTGACTTCCCATTATTTAGATATTAGATTTTTAAAAAATTAATTGTAAAATTTCTAAATCTGCATTTTCATCATCTTGAAGGAACTTTTTAGTCAATTCAAGTTTATCTAATTCAATTAACAAATGTTCTCTTTCATTCATTGTTCTTGTGAGTTTTATTGCTCCTCCTGATATTACAAATAAATTAGTATCAATTCTTATTGCATAAATTCTTAGCCAACCACCTTTTGCTTTATTTTCTTCAAATTCATCAATCGAAGTTGTCATATCATGTAAAGGTTTAAACAAAGTAGATAGAGTTTCATATCTATTACTTTTACCTAATTCTGCAAGATCTATCAACTTTCTTTCTAACTCAATTGCCTCTTTTCTTGTTCTAAGAATTGCTTCTTCAATACTTATATCGCCCCAAAAATCACTTTCTAAATCATCTTTATGAGTTTCAAAAAATGATTCTAGATATTCTGGATCAGTCCAATTATTCATCAACCTCTCAAATTCATCTGACTCTTCATTATCATAACGGACAGAATAAAGGCTTTCCTTTACTATATCAAATATACAATTAATTGTCATCAAATCAACCTGTAGGTTTATAATTAACAAGGAATATTCCGAAAAGTTATAAATATACTACAATTTTCTGTTAGATATTTGTTAAATTATAGATGCGTTTGCGTGAGTTTTCTTACTTGTACCTAACATCCCAATAAACACATACCCACAAAACACTCGTTTATTTCCACTATCTAAACAAGTCTAGATTATTAGGCTCTAAATTCAATCCTCATAGTAAAAACTAGTATCCTTGGCGACTTGTTTCCTTCAACATTAAAGTCAAAGTCTTGCCCTGTTGGCGAATTGGACCTTAATTATTATATGACGGATTTTAGAATTCAAATAATTCATGTGTAGGGTGATCATGATTAAAGATACAATTTTCAGAGGAGAGTGGATTTTTTTACTTGGATGTAAAACGTGAAATAAAAGCCTTAAAAGTATAAAATTTGAGGTATTTGATTACAAAGAGTATAAAATTTCTTTAGAGTCTTCGATTTGCTAAAGTGAGATTCAGACTTAATTTTCTCAATTCGTAAGGTGAACGAATCGCGAAGCATTAAGTAATGGTCTTCTACGTTTACTGAATACGATGAAGGCTTCAAAATTTTATTCAAATGATCGAAAACTCTATTTTTATAACCCAGTTTTAATGAGTAATTCCGAAACCCCAATTAATACTAGTAATTTTCCATCCGTCACCAGTTTTATGCAGTATCATTAATTTATATTCAGGCTTTTCGGTTCGAAATTGCTCAAGTCTAAGTCTAGCCAAGGCAAGTTTATCATAGATTTCAATACTTAGTAATTCCTCTTTATAATTTGGATCTGCGTTATCTGAATCCAATTGAAAAACACTTTCTGAATATTTTCCATCTTTATTGACAAATCTGTATGCACCCTTTTCATGCATTGAAAGTTTTTTATGCTTTATACTTCCCGTATGATCCCCTATATAAAAATTTTCAATTGTCTCAATAATAGCTTTGCGATCGGAAAAATCTGTTTCTATGGTGGATTTTTCAACACTTTCTTCGATCTTTTGTGCTGATAAAGAAAGTGTAAAAAAGACAGATATAATTAGGCAAAATAAGTATTGTGATGTTCGTTTCATAATCCTGATTTATTGAGTACAGTCTAAAACACTTAGAACGTTAAATTAAGATAATGCCCCACCAACTCCAAATAGAATCAATCATTTTTCTTAAATTCTTACTCTATCTTTAGAATCATAAAACAAAGTCTCTGATTTGTATTGTCTAACAATTGAATTCTTCTGTCGTTGAGTTCGTACCTTCTGTCATATAACGCCAGCCTGTAAAAATACTCACCTCTCTATCGCAGGGGAGTACGTAAAAAAAGAAGTATAGCCAATCCTCAGTATAAGTTTTTTAGTTTTTTTTACAATCTGACACTCGGTGCAGACGCAGTAGACCGCCCATTAATGTACATTTCTAAAGATACAGTACAAAGTCTACTCTCGCAATAAATGGGGTAAATTTAACTGCGCTATTTTTGCGAGAGTAGGAGAGTAAGATATATCAGTAATTTGTTTTGCTTTTAATTGAAACCTTATAAGGGGCGTTCTGTAGTATAACTATTAAAGTCATGTTATGTATAAAAAGTATAGGTTGGTTATGTTAAAAATTAATTAAATTATTTAGTATGTTATAAAGTATGCCTTTCAAATTGTACTTTTTACAAGATTTTTTAAAAAAAAATAAATATATGACTATACGAAAATTTATAACCATTTTTAGCATGCTGTTTTTCACATTTCATCTTTCTCTTGCTCAGGATAATTCAACAGCAAAGTCTTCTTCAAATTCGGATGATGATAAAATTTATACTTCGGTAGATGAGATGCCTTATTTAGAATCCGCAGATTGTGATGAGGAATTGGAGGATTTAGATAAAAAGAAATGTAAAGACGAAGCGTTCGTAAAGTATTTTTATAAGCATATAAGATATCCTCTTCGAGCTAAACAAAATGGTATACAAGGAACAGTTGTTATATCATTTGTAGTTGAAAAAGATGGTTCTGTTACTGACGTACAAGTTTTAAAAGAAATTGGTGCTGGATGCGGTCAGGCAGCGATGGATGTTATTGATCATATGGAAGATACTCAAGAAACGTTTGTGCCCGGAAAACAAGATGGGGAACCTAAAAGAGTCAAGATTCTCTTTCCTGTAAAATTTAGAAGCATGTAATTTCTTTTACCGAAAAACACAAAAGTCCTAAAATATTTTAGGACTTTTGTGTATAAGTTTCCCTTCACCCCCCCACAAAACATTCGTTTATTTCCACTATCTGAACAAGTCTAGATTATTAGGCTCTAAATTCAATCGGTTTATAAAATTACTCATGTTCCATAGTTTCTCGTAAATAACTAATTTCATGGGTAGGTGGCTTAATTCAACATTTAGATTAAAGTCTTGCCTGAGGGCGAGTTGGATCTTAGTTCTTGGAGAGCCGGTTAATTTATTCTTTAAATTGACCTCTTAGAAAGTTTACTGATATGGGTTTGAATGAGGATTTTGTCTTTCGCCGAAAATGTAAATGATCAATAGTTTTCTGCCATACTTCCTATAGTACAATTTGTTGTAGTCATCAATTTTATATTGTTTTACAGTTTTTTTATTCTTTGTCCTTCTACCTATTTCAGGATGCTTGTTCAGCTTTTCAATAAGGTTATCCAACTTTTGAACGAATTTGATGGCAGCTTGTTCAGAAAATTCAAGTTCTAGATATTTAACTATTTCATTGAATTTTATAACAGCTCTTTTATTCCATACTACTTTCCTAACCATTTGCTATACTTTTTCATTACTTCTTCATGTTCAATATGGTTTGATTCGTCTTCACTTTCTTCAATTGCCATTTCTAACTCTTTCTTTTCTTTCTCACTTAATTCATCCCAGTAATCTGAATCCTTAATTCGATGTCCAACAAAATCATTAATAATTTTCTTCAATTCGTCAAGAGATTCTTTGTCATTGATTGAGGCAATGAGCTCAAGAATACTTCCCTTTATTTCTAATTTACTCATAATTAGCTACTTGTAATTGGAATAATTTTATAGAAGTTGTTTTAAAAGAAGCAACCACCCTACATGGTCCAAAGAAATAATCACCAAACTTTACGAACTACAAGACAACATCGAACAGCCCACCTTATGCCTTGCCCACTCCGGTCGCTTAGCGAACCATTTTTCATATTCCTTTTGCTCTGCATAGGGTTGTTTCAGTAATTCGTGCAATTCGTGAATCACACTGTAGTCACCTTGGTTGGCAGCATCAATAGCCAATTGAGCCATATAGTTTCGTAAGACGTATTTGGGATTGCTTTTATTCATTAGCACTTTTCTTTCTTCATTAGAAAGTGATTCTAAGGTCAATCTTTTTTGATAGCTGGAGAACCAGTTTTTCCAATCGGTTCGTATTTCATCCTTAAATGTTTCCTTTTCATAAAAAGCATCATTTAATAAATCTTCTAAAAATTGGTCTCCCTCATCCGTTTCTTTTTCGAAATCTGCCAAGCGTCTAAAGAAAATAGTCATATCCGTTTCTGCCTTATGTAGTACAATTTCCAGCTGACTAATTAAATCCTGGTCCTCGGGCATTGCTTTTGTTAAACCGATTTTGGATCGCATCATATCTAAATATGCTTTTTCAAAATCTGATTGAAAAGACTTTAGGATATCTTCAAAAGGTGCAGCCTCTCCGACCAAAGGATATAAGGCATTCGCTAATTGAATTAAGTTCCACAAAGCAATCCGCGCCTGATGTCCATAACGATACCTTTTTTGAGAACGGTCTGTTGTATTTGGTGTCCAATTATGATCATAGCCTTCGAGCCATCCATATGGACCATAGTCAATAGTCAATCCGAGAATGGATAAATTATCGGTATTCATGACTCCATGTACAAATCCAACTCGCTGCCAATGTACAATCATTTCCAAAGTTTGATCTACTACTGCTTTATAAAATTGGAGATATCCTTCTTTGGTGCCTTCTTCTATTTGTGGAAAGAAATATCGTATCGTATAATCTGTAAGCGTCTGAAGTGATTTTATATCTTCTCGGGCTGCAAATATTTGAAAATTTCCAAACCTAATAAAACTAGGGGCCACTCTACATACTACCGCTCCTTTTTCATAATCAGAATTGCCATCATACATCATATCTCTTAAGACTTCATCTCCTGTCAACATTAAGGACAATGAACGAGTAGTTGGTACGCCTAGATGATACATGGCTTCACTACAAAGATGTTCCCGAATCGAAGACCGCAATACGGCTAGTCCATCTGCTGTTCGAGAATAGGGCGTTTCGCCAGCACCTTTTAATTGTAATGCCCACCGCTTTTTATTATGAACGACCTCTCCTAAATTAATTGCTCTTCCATCTCCTAATTGCCCCGCCCAATGGCCAAACTGATGTCCACCGTAACACATCGCATAAGGATCACTACCTGCTAATACTTGTCCTCCAGAAAAAACATTCAAAAAAGTTTCCAACTCTAAATCCTTTTGTTGTAAACCAATGAGATTTGCCACTTCTTCTGAAGCATGTAGCAATTTGGGCGCACCAGGTCGACGGGGTTCTACATAGGAAAAAGCAGCTTCAAAAACTTGTCGCCTTGTGTTGGTTCTATTGGGATCAGCCGGGAGTTCTTTATTGAAGGTATCTTTTAGGTTTAGATTCATTTTTTGTTTGTTTGGCCTCTTGGGCTATGTAATGTGATGATCGCTTCGCTTGCGGAAAAGAGATCAGCCTTCAGGCTTTGTGATGTAGTGATCGCTTCGCTTGTGATCAGCCCTAAAGGGCTTTGTGAGGCCTTACGCAGGTTTTAATTTATCTGCATATTGATCTCTCAATTTTTTAATTTTAGGATCAATGACTATACGGCAGTATCCTGCAAATGAATTATTATTATAGTAGTCCTGATGGTTCTTTTCAGCAGCATAGAATACATCCAAAGGTACGATCTGAGTTACAATTGGATCGCTATAATAAGTCTTTACATTTTCTAACACTTTCTCAGCTGTAGCTTTTTGTTCAGCATCGTGATACAAAATAATAGATCGATATTGTGTTCCTTTATCTGCTCCTTGCCTGTTCAAAGTAGTTGGATCATGACTTGTCATAAAAACAGTTAATAAATCTTCATAAGAAATAACTGAAGGGTCAAAATTGACTTGGATGACTTCTGCATGTCCTGTAGTTCCTGTACAAATCTCTCTGTAGGATGGATTTTTAGTCTGGCCTGCTGAATATCCAGACACGACTTTTTCTACACCTTTTAATCGTTGAATGACTGCTTCGACACACCAAAAACAGCCGCCACCAAATGTTGCAACTTTAATTTCTTTCATAATCTTTTTTTAAATAAATTATTAATCTTGGATTTATTCCAAACAACTTCATTTCTAACATAAAACACAAGCAAATTGTTAATAAAAACACTTTCATTTTCAATGAATATATATCATTCTGTCAAGAATATGCTGATCATACCGTATAAATAAGGCAATTTTCAAAAAAGAATAGTGTAAATTTGGAATACATTTAATTAACCTGTTCTAAAACTTACTCTTTATGAAAAAATTATTTACACTCTTTTTAACGATAATCGCATTTAATTTTTGTTCTGCACAAATAACTATAACTGAAGCTATTGACTTTACTGTTACAGATATACATGGCGAAGAGCACAATTTATTTGAACAATTGGATGCCGGCAAATATGTAATGGTAGATCTATTTGCTTACTGGTGTGGCCCATGCTGTACTACAGCTCCTAATATTAAACAAACTTTTGAAGAATACGGATGTAATGGCGGAGATTTATTTGTCATTGGTATGGAGGCTGATGGTACAACAGAACAGACTGAAGATTTTGAAAATACTTGTGGTAGTGCTGGTGCTCACCCGGTAATCAGTGGTCTTGATGGCGGTGGAAGTGAGGTAGTAGATGCTTATGGTCCTGTAGCCTTTCCAACTATTATCTTGATTGCTCCTGATCGTACAATTGTTGAACAAGATATCTGGCCTTATGAAAATGATGCAGTAGATGCCATGCTAGCTTCTTATGGCATTGAAAAACAAGAATGCAGTATTGTAGGTGTAGAAGATTTTGCACAAATCAATGCGGTACAATTGACTCCAAATCCAGTTAGCGATATTGCTAATATTACATTTGATCTTGCAGAAACGGCTAAACTAAATGTTGAAATTTATAATATTGCCGGTCAAAAGGTTTATGAAAATATTCTTGGTCAAAAGTCTGCTGGTAATCATCAGTTAACTATCCCTATGGCAGAGCTGGCAGTAGGTACTTATATGGTAAAAATTTCTGTTGATGGCGCATTAGCTGAAACTATTAAAGTGAATAAATTTTAATTTACCTTTTAAGGTTCTGTAGAAGAACTTAAATTTTTGGTTCTAAATGAAATCGTTTGGTGGTGGTTTACTAAACTAGCTGAGCTATTTTAGCTTGAGTAGTTTAGTAAACCTTTTCTTTCTTAATTTTTTTCGACCAAACGAAATCACCTAGCTCCAAATTTTTAATAAAAAATAAAAATTCGTCCTATTACTTCTAGCAGTAGGACGAATTTATTTTAAGCATATTGAAAACTTAATTCGTCATAACTTTCGCCACAGCCCAACTATAATATCTCGCGCCTTCTCTAAAAGGTTCTTGTCCTATTTTATCAAGTTGGAATTCTCCAGATGCGGGCAGCACACTTTCTTTTCTTTGTAAGCGATGAAGTGATTCGTAAGTTGGATAGTCAATTTGAGTACGTGCTTCAAATTTTTGACGAATCTGAAAATGCTTAACTACAGATTTCCACATTGGTTGAATTTCTGCTTCAAAGACTTTAGATTTAGAGCCACTTCCATAACTAAAACAAGCAAATTTTTCTCCACTTAAATTTACGTCATCGAGGTCATCTGCTTCGAGTGTTCCCATTAATGCCATAAATATAGAGCAGGCATACATATTACCGACTTCACTAGATGTTGCTTCTGCTTTACTTAATTTATCTTTTGAAAAACTTCGATATGCTTCCGTTTTAGTAATTAATCTAAGAAAATTTCCATAAGCTTTTTCAAAGTCCACACTGTTTTCAAAATCCGTAGCCTGCGGTTCAATCAAGTCATTTTTCCCTGCAAATGATTCCCATTCATTTTGCATTTTTTGATCAATCATAAAAATCTCAGAGGCAATTCGTCGACCATGAGCCGCATAAGGCAAATGAAAAATCATTCGCGACCAGCGATTCAATAGTGGTTCGTTTTCTGATAACAAACCTTTAGCTTCTTGCTTCCGTCTAAAATCAAAATAAGCTTCTCTAATCCTATTTTGATAAGTCTGGTTGGAATAAGGGCCATCAAAAACTGGCGTATCTTTATGCATAATCAAATGATCATCATTATCGTCAAGGATACCGTTTACTTCTAGTGAATCCGAAAGTCTTGAAAGTATTTCTTCCGCATTTAAATGATCAATCCCCGCTAATTTTAAAACTTCATCAATCAATTTTCTCTTTTCAAAGATTCTTTTTGGTTTAAAAAAATCGTGAACGCCCTGTGTAGCAACACCAATATGATCAGCGATACTCAACAAGCGAGGATTCTGTTTTACCAACATGGCAATCGCGCCTGCTCCTTGAGTATATTCTCCAGTAGAAGCCAGTTCATATTTCGCAAAATCAGAAGTTACTACAATTCCTATTCTATCCTTATCCCGGCTAACCCAATCTAAAGTATTGTGCAGGGCATCTACCCCTCCAACACATGCGAAAGTTAAATCTACGACATCACAATTTTGGAAGCAATCAAGTCCATAAGTACTTTTATATTTTCGGCGTAACATTTCCAATACATAAGTCGCCGTTGGTTTAGCTCCATCCAGAGCACTTTCTGTTCCTAAATAAATCCGACCTATATCCTGAGGTTTGATATTATTTCTCTCTATGAGTTCTGCTACAACATTAGCAGCCATAGTTGCTGCATCTTCATGTACATCAGGGATGGCTATTTTTTCCAGACCAAGGCCTTTATTTAATTTTTCAAAAGAGATCCCCCTTTCTTTTGCAAGTGTCTCTATCGGTAAGTACAAACTTGGGACGTAAAGTGCCATATCGTCTATTCCTACTACCGTATCTTGTGTCTTATTCATCTTGGTGTTTTTATTAGACTTTAACCATCAAAAACAGTATGGTTCAAAAAAGGTTTAAAAATAATATTTCGTTTAGATTTTTTCTTAGAGCTTGCCTAAAATTCCACTAATCGGCTGCAAACGGTAAATTTTCTCCTGCATTTCGTTAAATTTTTCGTCGGATTGCCCGCATCCGATTGCAAAATGTGCCTCATTCAGAACAAAATTTACTCGCTTTCGCTCAATCATGAAAATTTAGACAAACTCTTAAATGCTATGTGAAAATAAATTTCGACTTCACTAGATTTTCGAACATCATAGTTTTTTACTATTTTACTATGTCTTTATTAACCCCAAAAAAACAATTTATGAAAAAGCCTAAAATCACATTTCTCATTTTTCTCTTTTTATTTACCGGAACTAGTTTAGTATTTTTTTCTCGCTGTACAGATGCAGGAGGTGATCCACTTCAAGTAAGTCCAGATATAGATGCTGTACTCGCTTACTTAAAAACCCAAGATTATCAACACAACGAAAGTTGGCATTTTTTCCCGGGTACAAACATTAGTCCCGAATCAGATACTTTAAAACGACTTGGGCTTCCTGTCCATGGTCGGTGGGTAAGAACCTATGTTAATGACATCGCTTTTGATTATTTAACAACAGTATTAGATACCAGTAAAGTGATAGCAGAGCCCCTTGATTTTCCAGCAGGATCTTTTATAGTAAAAGAAAACTATAGGTCAGATACACTTGCTAAATCTATTAACTCCCGTGAAAGTTTGTTTGAAGTTTTGACAATTTTATTTAAGCCTGCTCCAAAATTCAACTATTGTGCGACGCCCGGTTTAAGGGCTTATAATGGAAAGGATTGTTACGGTGGTGCTTGGTTTTATGGTTTCCACAAACAGGTTACTGGTAGAAAAATGCCTCCTAAAAAAGCCAAGATGCTTAATGATTCTGTACAGGCGAATGCGAATTCATTTTGCGTAAATTGTCATGCCCCTGCCTTCAACACCGACTACGTACGGACCTTGAATGATATTCGAAATCCTTTTGCTCAACAAGGGGTAAAGTCGCTCTGTGAACGTTTGCCAGAACAAGCCGGAACTGCAAAACTAATTAATAATGTCCTTAGTGCTCAAGATGTACAAGCTTTAAAAGATAGTCTAAAGGCCTATTGTAATCCTAACCAACTTAGCCCAGAACTTCCTGGCGATGTGCCTTTCAATCCTACAACTGTTTTTAATGTATTAGGAGGTGCTGAGACGAGAGAAATGTTTGACTGCTATGCCTGGAAAACTTTTATTTCTTTAAACTGGCCCAATAAAGCAAGGCAAAATAATATTCCTCAAAGAGGAGAACCAGATACCACATTGCCTTTTGACTATGATAATAATAGAGCCAGAGTATGGGAAACCTATAAACCTACTTTTGAAGTTTTCCAACCAGAAGTTCCCGGATGGAATCCTAAAGGACAAAAATGGAATCAAGCTCAAGCTACGCCTTCAGGGAAAGGTTGTGAATGTGATGATGATGAATTGGTTTTAACTATGGGCACCAAGAGTCGTGATGTTTTGAATGAAACAGGACAGGCTTTTGCTGGAACATTTGGCTTTTTATTGGATCGAAATCGTAAACAGGTTCGCTATGAGGTACTTTTTAATCGAACAGAATTTGAGTTTATGGTCGATTCTAATTTTAATAGAGCAGCTAATGTTAACCTTACACCTAGTGGTCCCAAACAAGAATTGAACAAAGTTGATTTTCCAGATAATCGAACAGATACTAAATACAATCAAGGCGCTATTGAAATCAAATCTGCCTGGAAAGAATTATGTATTGGTCCGGACTGTGAATTTGCAGATGCTCCTTCTCTCGAAGCGGCTAATGAAAAATTTTATATTCGAAATCTATTGATCTATGATGCCGAGCGAGACAGTTGTTATCGTGCTCCTGTAGCGCTCATTGGTTTACATGTTGTCAGGAAAACGTATTTCTCACCACAATGGATTTGGATGACTTTTGAACATCAAGATAATGTTCCGCCATTTGACGACCTCAGTATACCAGCTACTTTTTATGATACTTCTAAAACTGCTCCAGAGAATTGCTGGAACCTCCCTTTCTTAGTTCCTAGTGCTAAGATGGTCGCTAATTGTCCAAATGTAGATTTGAATCGTTTTTCTCCAGAATTAAATGACGAACCTAATCAGTTGACGCGATTAGTTAAAATACAGGAACAAGCAGCGACACAAAACCAAAAATTTCAAAACTTGATTAAAAAGGAAGGGAATTCTCCATTTAAAAATTATATCTTAGTAGATGCACAATGGCCTTTGAATGGACGAAATGCCAATGGAAAGGTCAATACATTAAATTGTGCGGACAATGGAATCGGAGACGATTGTTTTACGATGGTTCCTGAGTATTTACGAAATACAGTAATTGAATCTTATATGTCAACGTATTGTACCAAAGAGACAATTGCAGGTATGGAGAACAAACAGTTTAGCAATAGAAGTTGTATGAGTTGTCATGGAAATGCAGGTGCCAACTTTAGCTATGTTTGGCTAGATGCAGTTTCTCAACGAGTAAAGATTAAATAGTAATTAAATAGCGAGAGAACGTAGATCAATGCTCTGTGTCCAATAAGAAGATGATATTGGGCATAGAGCGATCTCAAATTTGGGGGTAATGTGTCAATAAAATACTATGAGAAAAAATACAACAATTTCTAATAGAGGTGATAAAGCATCTAATACAGCATTAAGGGTTGATATGGATGTTTATCGAGAAGCTCAAACAAATTTGTTTCATAAAGTTGATAATCCAAATGGCGCGCTCATTCTCAATATGGCAGAGAATAATTTAAGCTGGCATTTATTAAAAGACAAAATTGAACAAATTACGAGAACAAACGAAATCCCTGATTGGGTATCAAATTACACCTCATCTACAGGTAATCCTGATTTTCGAAAAGCCGTCGCGTCCTTCCTTAGTACATTCCTAACAAAATGCTCCATTGATTCGGAACAGCTCGCTTGTTCAGCAGGAGCGACACCTGTAATAGAAGTGAGCTCTTGGCTATTAGCAAACCCTGGTGATGTTGCTGTCTTTCCGGCGCCTTCTTATCCGGTCTATACACAAGACATTGGAATTAAATCAGGTGTAGAAAGATATGACCTTATCACACATGAAGACATTGTAGACATTTCTGATGAACTGGTACTGACTATTTCTATTTTGGAAAATTGCTTAAAAGATATTCATGCTCAAGGCAAACAATTTCGAATGCTAGTACTTACTAATCCTGATAATCCTACAGGAGGTATGTATACTTATGAAAATTTATTAAAAATAACAGATTGGTGTATAGAACATGAAATCCATTTAATCGTCAATGAGATTTATGGTTTGTCTTTAATTAATACAAGCCATCCTTATATAGCAGGAGATTACAAAAGCAATATTGATTTTATTTCTTTCGCTAATATTATGGAAGCAAAACAAAGCGATTATTTACATCTCTGGTATTCTTTATCGAAAGACTTTGGTTCTTCAGGTTTTAGAATTGGACTCGTCTATTCTCATAATGAACAATTCTTAAAAGCTTACAATAATATAAACGCGCCCCACATGGTTTCTAATTTTACACAGTGGGTATTCCAGGAAGTATTGAGTGATCATAATTTCATTGAGGATTATATTCATAAAAATCAAAACGCATTAACAGACTCCTATTTAGTCGTCGTAAAATACTTACGTGAAGCCAATATCCCTTATATCCCTTCCAGAGGAAGCCTCTTTGTATGGATTGATCTATCAAATTGGATAAAACCTGAAACCAGAGAGCAAGAAAGCAAATTGTGGTTGGATATTTATGAAAAAACAAATGTGCTGATCACCCCAGCGGATGGTTTTGGTAATATTAACCCAGGGCATTATCGCTTAGTGTATACTGCCATTTCGAAAGAAGCATTAGAAATAGCTATGAAAAGACTAACTGACTACTTAACCATGGCAATTGCAAGAACGATATTTTAGATTTGTGTTATGATGATCAGTCCTATGGACTGTGTGATTTGGTGATCGCTTCGCTTGTGAGTAGTCTTGCTTTCAGCATTCTTACAAAAATTTGATATTTCATCTCCACTATACTCAAATTTTCAGTGAATCTCGCAATGCCACACCTGACTTACCTAACCACTCTGACCACCTGACTTACCTGACTACTCTGACTACCCTGACCACCTGACTTACCTGACCACTCTGACCATCTGACTTACCTGACTACTCTGACCACTCTGACCACTCTAACCACCTACCTATCTCCAAGATAAATATCAAAATTAACACTTAGGTTGCCTTTAGTATCTTCCAGGCTAATTGGTAATATTCTGTGTTTAGCTTTTTCTTTAGAAGCCCAGGGATCTTTTGTAATATGAGGATCGCCATGAAAATAAATCTGCGAGACCAATTCTTTACTATTCTTTTCACTGACTCGATAATGGATATGAGCAGGTCTGTATAGTTTGCCATTTAGGTATTTTCCGGGTAAGATTGTTTTAAAAGCATACTCCCCTTTTTCATTAGTTAGCCATTTCGCTCTCTGATGAAAGTCTTTGGAATCATTATCATAGTCTCCGTTCGCATTGCAATGCCATATTTCAACTAAAGCATTTTGAAGCGGTGTGACACAATCTGATTTATAAACAACTCCCTTTAATTCAATGACAGATCCACTTAAGCCTTCATGTGTCAGGTCATAGCGCGTTGGGGCATCTGATCTATAAAAAGGACCTAATATATCATTGGTGGTATCGCAGTCACCTACAAATTTATTTTCCTCTTTTCTAACTTTTCCAAAGACAGAAATAGAAAAGGCGGCTAGAGATGTTGTTGTCAGAAATTTTTTCCTATCCATGATGGTATTAACTTAGGTTTAAAGCTAGTTAAACGATTTATTGTAGGATCTTAGTATTTTTTTTATTCTTCGAGGTTTTTGGGGACACAGGGTTCACTGAGAAAACACAGGGCTCACTGAGCAATAATTATTAAAAAGATTCATCTTTCGCCTATATTAATACATAAAAGCATTTCCAATAAAAGCATCTTCAGAAGCAGCCTCTGTCACACTATTTCGAACCATCTCTCGCCATTGTTTACTAGTCGTGGAAGATCTCATCATTATTGAGCCTGTGATTTGTCTTTCAGAGTAACTATAAGCAGAAGGTAAGTTCATTTTCCAGCGGCCATCTTCTTTCTTCATCGTTACTTGAAAGTTTATTTTTTGTTTTGTAACAAGCATATTTGATGGCGCTCTAAGGCTAAGTTTGGCAATACCTTTTTCTGGAATCGTAACCGTATTGAGTAAGATATTCTTTAGACGTTCATTTTCCAGTGTAAGTAAACCCCTTTCTAATAATTTAAGAAAAAACATATAATCCTTTTTCAGTGCTGTGCCAGTAGATTTATCCTTTGATTTATTAGTACTATGCAGGTATACATATTTGGTATAAAGCATAAGTTCATATAGGCAATTATTGATCTTTCTTTCGTTTTTAATCATGTTCACAATCTCTGTATCTTTCTTAGCAGCTTGATCAAGAATATTATTATAAAAAGTATGGCTTTCTTGATCAATGAGTACAAGTAATGAATCAAGATTAGTACTATGCTCTATAAAATGCGTAAAGGCTAATTTGATTTTTTCTGTTTCCACTTCACTAATCACTGGAATTTTATCCCCTTCAGCTATTCGTTCGATTCGATCTAATTGTATCAAACCATTTAAAGGTATCTCTGGAGCCATGATTCCTTTTTTATAAAAATTTTCATTTTGATTGGTTTGAAAAGTCTTCTTTAAATCGGATTTAGCAAAAGCGACTTCTTTTGTTGGGTTATCGCTAGAGAAGTACCCTGCAGCCCAATTTTTCCTACCCCAATTTTTGTTTTCATTATCTAGAGGAGCTAAAAAATAGATAGAATCAGTATTAGCATAATTAACCTTTAGCCCAACTTTTTTATATTGTCTATCTTTAAAAAAGAAGATGTCAGATGTATTTGGTTGATCAATCTTATCCATTCGATCTGCCAATTTCTGTTCAAAATATTCTTTATTTCGCTTAGTTCTTGCCTTATCTGCAAAAAATTGATTGATAGAAAACAAACAAAATAATACTGGAATTGCAATAAGGCCCAGCCATGAATACCAAGGATTAGAGCTCTTTCCTTGCTTAGCATTTAACAATGCTGCTGCTTGAGGAGCTAATCCATACATATTGCCTTGGTTTTCAATAAGCCAAACTCTCCCTAATGGGAAAAAAGGAATCCATAGCATATGTCCGACTTTAACCTTTTCTACAATCCTAGCTCCTGGAATATTGTCAACTTCAGGAATAATGCCTCTTTCAGCCGTTCTTAATGTAATGTGATAGTATCCGAAAACCATGATTAATATTTTGAAGTTTAATAATGAAGTACTTAGTACAAAAGTATATACCTTTTAAGAAGAAAGTATAATCATGGTTTGGAAAATATTTTTTATCTAGAGCCTGTTTAAATTTTGTTCGCTTAGGCGAAAAAGACGTTTTTGTAGCCCAGCTAATAATTTTTAAACAGGCTCTTAGATAGCCCCGAAGACAAAAGATGCTCGATTGAAACATTATATAATCTACTTAATCCATTCTCATATTTATCCATTGCATCTAAAAATTTCAGAATAGTTGAAAATTCAGAAGGCTTACCATTCAATGAAGATCTTTTACTGGTGAAAAATAAGGTGTTTGTATTTAAATCTACAAATGGACAGTAATCCATTTTGTCTGAGTTTATTTCTGCTCCGAGGTTTACTGCTTTAGTCCAGGTTCTTTGCTCGGTTTGGAAACTAATGTAAAGATCACCGCTACCGACGCCATCTTTCCTATTGTATCCACTAAAGATGAGAAAGGATTCATCTGGAGCAACATAAGCATTGAATTCATAGCCAGTTGTATTTATAGAATCACTCAATGAAATTGGGTTTGAATATGCTCCGCCCTCCCATTTGCTCAGAAAAATATCGTCTTTCCCTTTTGAGTCTGGTCTTACACTGGTGAAATATAAATTTCTACTGCTCGTAATCGCGGGATAAAATTCATTTCCCTCGGTATTTATCGGCTTTCCTAAATTCTGAGGAGCAGACCAATCTTCGTTTTTATTACGTCTTTGAACATACCAAATATCGTAGTCTTTGGTTTTATCAGAAGCCTTGTCAATTGGCCGATTAGAGGCGAAGAAAAGCGTCAACTCGTCTGGCGAAAGAAATGGTTCGAGGTCATGATATTTTCCTGAGAAGGAAGCAACTTCCGGTTTAGTCCATTGATCGTTTTCTTTTTTGACTTCTATAATTATTGAAAAATCTCCTGAATAACTTTGAGTCGTAAAATAGGCTTCGCTTCTGGAGTTAGACATAGTAAAGTCTCGAACAGTTGGGAATTGAGTAACTATTTCAGGCAAGTATGGCTTAACTTCATGCTTCTCTTGCGCAAAGACAAATTGAACAACAAACAATGTAAAAATGGTTAGTATATTTTTCATAACAAGTCAAGTTTATAAAAATGAGTAGAAATTTACAAAGCCCAATTTTCAATAAGCGCTAAGTTAAATCTCCTTTCTCTTTTAAAAAATCAAATATTATTACATCTACAAAAGAGACCAGATCTATGTCTTTATAATTCAACCATCGAACCTCTTCTATTTCACTACTTGCCCTCAATTCGCCGGTATATGCTGCGCCATAGCAAGTCATTTTTACAATAATTCCATCTGCATGACTGTCAGCCTGCGCCTTGAATGTTCCAATATACTGAGCACTGGTCGGAATGATATCAACATCCAATTCTTCTTTGACTTCTCGTACTAAAGTTTCCATGTCATTTTCTCCAGGATCACGTTTTCCTCCAGGGATATAATATTTATCTTTCCCTTTGGATCTAGTACTTAAAATTTTTCCGTTTTTAATTTCGATAAATGCGATCTTATCGATGAGTCTAGGCATTATAGGTAATGTTTTTGTGGCTGATTAGTTTTTTTGGACACAGAGAAAACACAAAGAAGACACAGAGTCCACAAAGTATGGATTGTTTATTAAAAATCTATTTTAACCAGCATTATGCAAAAGTACGTATTTAAATTTAAGGGACTATAGTATTAATTCACAGTACATACCCTCAGCAGGTTGTGAATGAATATGGAACGTTGCTTTGATTGAATTTGCACGGCTTTCAATGCTTTTTATACCGAGTCCTTTAGCAGCTAATTGATTACTTTTTACATTAAAGCCTTTTCCATCATCTTGGTAGGTCAATTTAAATCCTGAAGTACTATGATTAAATCCAAGTTTTATGGTATTGGCTTGAGCATGTTTGAGTGTATTATTGACGAGTTCTTGTATGATGCGGTATATCGCCAGTTCTTCTTGCTTTGTAATATCAAGTACTACATTAGAATCAAAGTGAATGTCGATCTCATTTATTTTTTGAATTCTTTGACAAAAGTCACTAGTCGCTTGAAGTAAGCCAAGGTGATCTAAATTAGGCGGAAATAAATTATGTGAGATGAGTCTTACCTGATCAATCGCATTATCTATTAAGTTTGTCGTTTCAGATTTGATTTCCTGATAGTCGCTAGGTGAAAGTTTAGGATTGAGTTGGTGCACATAAATTCGGGTTGCGGAAAGAAGACTACCTATTCCATCATGCAAGTCAGAAGCAATTCGTTTGCGTTCTGCTTCTTGAGCTTCATAAGAATACTTCAATAAATCTTTTTGATAATTTGATTCTATCTTACGTAAGTTTTCTTGCTGAGTAAATAAGCGTTTTTGATAAACCACAAAAAAAACCGATCACAGCTAAAGCTAAAAGGAGCATGCCTAATACGCCACAAAGAATCAAAAAGAGCGGCAAACCTAATTCACTGGTTTGATCCATAAGGCAATAGAATAAGAAATATTAAAAATAATATTAAATATAGCATGAATTCCCCAAATAGTTAATAAAGCCTCATTAGATGTTTTTACATAATTTGTAAATAAGAAAATAAACAAGCTTCCTGAAAAATAAAGAATAAGTCCTATGCTCAACCAAAATAAAGGAGCACGTTCTAAAGATTTTATTTTTAATTCTTTAAGTGTTTTATAAAAAAAGAGCAGTACCAGTAGTAATAATATAAAACTAGATAAAGGTCGAGCATAAGTATTAAAACTATAAAGATCGTTCCACCAAAAAGCATCCATGAGTGCAAACAGCGCAAAAAGAAATATTAAACTCCGGGATACGATTCTAGAGAGTAATGGAAACAAGCCTTTCTCCATTATTAATACTAGCACTGCAAACTGAAGCACAGTATATAAATGTACAGCGAATAGATTATTAATATCCAAAATGGTCAATAGATAAATTCCAAATTCACCTAATAATGTAACCACTACAGATAATCCAATTAGCTTTTGTAAAGCATTCAGGTACTTGAATCTATAGACTCCAATAATAAAAGGAATTATTACCGAACCCATTGAGATATAAGTAGCTAGGTGTGCCCATTTCATTTATATAAATTTATTTTACAATGTCGTGCCCAGATGAGAATCTAAATCAACAGGCTCTACATCTGAAGAGGCAGGATCACAAAATGGAGGGCAAGGTCTTGATGTGTCGTAAAAACTAGTGTTTGAATCTTCTTCTAATAAAGTGCTATTTTCTTTCGGCGGAGAAATTCTAATAATCGGTCTAAAATTAAACGGGTGGAAATCAGGTACCGTCAAACCTGCTCCCAGATTTATATGAAACCCTACCTGCTCAGGATTGTTAAACTGAATGATGTTGTTTATAATAGCACGTGTCTCCGGAATATCGAATGTATATTTTTTTACTCTTCTTAGTTTTTGTCCACCAAATCGAACTTCGCCAACTTCGCCTTCATTTCTTTTAGGTGGTATTATTTCTGCTACTAAGCCTTCAAAAGCATTAATCAATGCACCGTCTTCCAAAATCTGCCATTTCAAGATAAATAATTCTGCAACTTTAGGAGAAAGTCGTTGATCAGCTTCCACTGCAATTTTACTGAAAGAGAATCTTTCATCATTAGGCTCTAAGTAAAAAAAATATTTTTTCTTTCCTTGGTATTTTTCCTTTAAAAACACTTCTAAAACAGGACTGAATATATGGTGAGTTGGACGGGTACCTTCCCGCTCTTCTCCTTCTTGTTTTCTTTTTCCCATTATAACTGCAATTGTCTGAATATTTTCTTTTTTAGGTTTCTTGTCAAGTACCGTGACTATAAAATTAACAAAATCGTGATCTAATTGATACGTATCATATCTTTCAATTCCTGTTTTAGTCTCGTGAGTAAATAGATCACCGATATGTAATGGCAAAGTTTTCCGCCATTCAAGCATCATTTTATCAACAGTATTTTGATCTGGTAAGAGGGGAAGTAATTCTTTCATAATAATAATGTTTGTTTTTATTAAAAATCCTATTCCTATACTGGCCTTGAAGTAGTTTGGAAAAACAAATGTACTTCAAATACAGTAGACAAGGTAACATTTTCACTATCAATGACTTAACTTCAAATACACTTATTAAAAAATCAAGTAGAAACAGGTAGAAAAAACACGTAGAACTACGTATTTTTTCATGAATCATAGAGACTGTTTTATTTAAAAGACAGGGTATTCATAAGTGTCCAAATTAGACGATTTATCTTTGTACTATAGAAGTAAAAAAACAAATCTTATTTCCTTTCAATTAAACACTTCAAGATCAGTATATCATTTTTCGACTCATCAAATATTATTATCATAATTCTTTACAGCTACTTATTTATATTTATATTGCTACAAATTTCTATTGAACCCTAAAAACAGTATTTTTTGGCAAATCCTCTAAAAAATTGTCAAAAGATCCAAAATGATACTATGCCGAAAATAAGATTAATCATTGCAGATGACCAAATACTATTTTTAAAAGGACTTCGACTACTCATTAATACTTTTGATTCTATAGAATTAATTGCAGAGGCAACAAATGGAGAAGAACTATTAACTGCTATTGCTGCTCATTCACCTGATGTAGTTTTGATAGACCTTAAAATGCCTGTGATGGATGGTATTGAAGCTACAAAAAGGATTAAAGAAGATTATCCTGAGCTTAAAGTCATTTTGCTGTCCATGTACAATGACGAAAGCATCATTAATCATGTAATGAAAATTGGTGCAAATGGTTATTTGTTAAAAAATGAAGAACCGCATATTCTTGAACAAGCAATCAAGGCTGTTGTACAAAAGGGATTTTATTTTAACGACTACGTTTCTAGTGCATTATTGACAGGAGTACAACAAGCCACCCAAATCCAAAAAAAGCCTAAAGATTCTCTTAAAATACCTTTAACTCGAAGAGAAGTAGAAATCTTAAAGCTTATCTGCAAAGAGTATACTTCTAGTGAAATAGCCAGCCAACTCTATATCAGTCCTCGTACAGTTGAAGGTCATCGGAAAAGTTTATTAGCAAAAACGGGCGTTCGGAATATTGCAGGGCTTGTTTTATTTGCTATGAAAAATCAACTACTTGAGGTTTAAGAAAATGGCAGAGTTTACTCAATAATTATTTCATACTTACTTAATAAACCGGAAAGGTTGGAGGAAGAGAATTTCGCTTTTTTAATTCGATTACTTTCCGGATCAATATTGAAATTAATGGCGCTTGTGAAATCTGCTTCAGTTAAATTTGTACGTTCAAAGATTACTCTATTCATATTACAATCTTCAAAAACTGCCTTTTGAAGATCGGCTCTTGCAAAATCTACTTCTTGCAAACTACATTTTTTAAATACGGTTCCGTTTAATTTAAGCGCTGCAAAAGAAGCTAGATCCAAGATACAGCTTTCAAAACTAAAGGCTAATAAAAAGTCATTGCAATCATTAAGATTCAATCCCAGCAATTTACAATTTGAAAATTTAACCGCTCGAAATGCAGTATTATTAATTTTCGCAGAACTGAAGTCACAATCTATAAATTCGCATTCTATAAAAGTCATATGCGAAAAGGAAAAGCCTAAAAAAATACATTCTACAAAAGTACAATTATCGTATTTGCCTTTCTTCAAGTCTCCTTGCGAGTAGCTTAGGCCTTTGAAAGTTTCTTCTTCGAAAAACACTTCGCTCATTTATAATTATTGTATTTAGAATACCTTGAGGTTTAAATCATATAAGGATCGTTCCTTTGGAACTTGTGATAGGGTGATCGGCTTCGCTTGTGATCAACCTTCGGTTTTGTGATCGCTTCGCTTGTGAAGCCTTGCTTTTAGCATCCTTACATTTTTTTGAAGAATGGCTCCACCCTAACCAAGCTTTTCGATCGCCATCATTTAAATCTGTTTATTTTTTTCTACCAAGGAAGAAACTAAGTATCTTTTTAAAAAATTTAATGATGGCTGACTCTTCTTTTTTATCTGGTTTACTAGACATAGTATTTGGTTTAAAATAATGAAGTTGTTTATTTGATCTCAATTTTCTCTCCAAGAAACTTAGGCTTCTTCCCTACGATCAAGTCAATAATCATTTTCACCCTAGCCAGTTTCTCTCTTTGTTTTGTCTTAAAGCCATATCGGGCACTTACATCTTTTGCATTGAATCCGATCGCGTCTATTCCTTTTTGTTCTGCAATAAAGATAGCCCTTTCATTATGAAACTGTTGAGAAATAACTGTGATTTCATTTTGATCAAAAATCTCTTTACACCGGACGATCGAATCTAGAGTCCGAAATCCCGCATAATCCAAAAATATTTTTCCCTCTGGAACACCGAGTGCAATCAAATCATCTCTCATATCAGTTGGCTCATCATACCCTTTCCTACCATTGTCTCCGCTTATCAAAATGTAGTCAATTTTCTTTGCTTTGAAAAGTTCATAGGCTGCATCAATTCGGTATTGATAGTATAGGTTGACAAAGTTTGACTTCAAGTATTTCTTTGTACCAAGCAATAAGCCCACTCTATTGGAAGGGATTTCATTTACAGAGCTATATATTTTATCGCTTGATTTATTCTTAACGATCCAATTAGAACCTAATATAATTAGTAGGAGAATTAGTAAAAGCGTAGTTCCGACAAGAAACATTTTTTTTAGTCTTTTTAAAATAGTGTTCATTACCTTATTCGCATTTTTCACAAAATAGTCTTTTGATTTGATGATTGCGAAGAATTTGGAAGTTTTCATTGACCCATTGACACCAACGCTCTTGATTCATTTTAATTGCCTTTTGATGAATGGTCAATAGCTTTTTATCATTTCGTAAACACACCAACCCTTTAACATGTTTTATCTGTCTACACCTTCGGTATTTTACAATAAAGATGATATCTTTCCCTTTTCTGGTGTATTTTAGAATCTAAACTCTATGTTCAATCATAAAATAGAAACTTTGCCTTTATCTGATTTGCGTGTTTTGCAAAATCAAAGATTATCTGATATGTTGCACCGCATTTATAATCTGGTGCCTTTTTATAAAAAACAATTTGATAAGAATGGCATATACCCAAACGATATTAAAGGAGTAAGCGATTTGTCAAAACTCCCATTTACAAAGAAATCTGATCTACGAGATCATTATCCATATAGCATGTTTGCCAGTCCGATGAAAGACATCTTACGCATCCATGCATCAAGTGGTACGACAGGAAAACCAACTGTTGTTGCTTATACTAAAAATGACTTAGACCTCTTTGATGAAGTCGTGGCAAGATCTCTTGTCTGTGCTGGCGCAAAGCCGGGAATGAAATTACATAATGCATATGGCTATGGCCTTTTTACAGGAGGACTTGGTATGCATGGAGGAGCTACTCGACTGGGTATGGCCGTCATTCCCGTTTCGGGAGGCATGACAGATCGGCAATTAACGATCCTTCAGGATTTTGCACCAGAAGTAATCTGTTGTACGCCATCTTATGCTCAAACACTTGCTGAAGCCTGCAAAAGCCGAGGCATTGATTCTAAAAAATTAGCCGTCAAATATGCACTCCTTGGTGCAGAACCCTGGACAGAAACTATTCGGGAACAAGTAGAACAAGGGCTTGACGTAAACGCTACGAACATTTATGGGCTTAGTGAGATCATTGGCCCTGGTGTGTCTCAGGAAGATTATGAGGAGAAAGGTACAGGAAGTTATATCTGGGAAGATCATTTCTTTCCTGAAGTTGTGGATCGAGATACTGGAGAACCACTACCTTATGGTCAAGAAGGTGTATTGGTTTTTACTACGATCAGTAAAGAGGCTTTTCCTTTATTGCGATATTGGACAAATGATATTTGTTCGATTTACTATGATAAGCATGCAAAGCGAACACATATTAAAATGTCAGCGATCAAAGGCAGGGCAGATGATATGTTAATCATTCGTGGTGTCAATCTTTTTTATACACAGGTGGAAGAAGTGATTAAAGAATTTGATTTCTTAGTCCCCAATTATCAACTCATTGTAAGTCGAGAAAAAACAATGGACAAAGTCAAGGTCAATATCGAAGTCAAAGCAGGCGTCAATCATTCTGTTGAAGATTTTAAAAATCAAGTTTCCAATAAAATTAAAGACACGATTGGTTTATCTATGGATATTAATTTAATGGCACCTGATAGTATCCCAAGGAGTGCCGGTGGAAAGTTGAGTCGGGTCATTGATGAGCGGAAACTCTAAATCTTAAAAACTCGCCTTTATTAGTATTCTTTGATTGATACATTCTAGATTAGCTTAAATTCAAACATATTTAGTTATTTCAAGGAGCTCATACAGTTTAAGATTCTTTACGAGTTTTACATACTTTGAAGCTAAAAAGAATAAGGCCGTTCACCTCACTTCTGGCAGTCGAGTTTTAATAGTTAACAAGCAGGCTAATGAAGAATTTTGCCATAGTAGTTCATATCAACAATTTCTCCATTCGCTGTTTTAAAATCACACCTGATTGTCCCTTCTAATTCAAATCCATTTTTTATAGCCACTTTATTGCTTCCAATATTGGTCGGACTAGCTCTACATAATATTTTTTTTATGGCATACTTATCTTTTATATATTCCAATACGAAGGTTAAACTTTTTGAAACAAGCCCTTGTCCTTCATATTTGTGGTCAACAAAATAACCTACTTCTGCTTTAGGAATCTTCCAGTCTATACTTTTAATATCAATATAACCCGCATAGCTATTATCAATTTGATTAATGATTATAAATGGGAAATAAGCCTTATCGTTTATTCTTTGCCCAATCACTTTACAATAGTTGAGTGTATCTTCTAAGGTTCTAGTCACTGCAACCGTTCCTGGGAAATAATCTTCAAGGCGAAGTCTGTTGCGGTCAATCAGGTCAAATAATGATGTCCCTTGGTTTGGGTCAAATTCAATGATTGCAAAATTTTCGAATTGTTTGATCATGCTTTAAGTAAATTATTTTCTATTTAATTTTTAAAAACCCTATGTTTGTCACATGAAAAACCTACTATACCAAGCACTAGGAATAAGTTTGTTATTGCTTATAGCTTGTCAAACACAAGAACAAAAAATGCCAAGCAAAGATAATAAAGTACTCGCCTTTATCGGCACCTACACACAGAAAGAAGGCCATGTTGATGGCAAAGGGCTTGGCGTCTCCATTTATGAATGTGGCCCAAAGGCGACTGATTGGAAACTACTCAATTCATTTAGCGATATTATAAATCCATCCTATCTCTGCTTATCTCCAAAACATGACATTATCTATGCTGTCAGTGAACAAGGCCCTGATGTTCCTGAGCCTAAAAGTATCGTAAAAGTAATCCAATATAGTCCGAAGGATTTTGAAATGAAAGCCATACAAGAGATTAGTGCGGAAGGGCATGCCCCATGTTATGTCAGCACAGATCAAGATGGGCATTTTTTATATATTGCTAATTATGTATCAGGCAATATTGTATCTTATCGCATCAAGGAAGATGGTACTTTAGAATCCGGTATTAGTCATGACCATAAAGGAGCGGCCCTTGATTCAATCCCTCAAAAACCACATGCACATTTTATTCAACAACATCCTATGACTAATGATGTCTATGCTGTTGATTTAGGAATCAATCAAATTATTCGATATGAAGCAACAGATCAAGGACTCCTTCCGAATGACAAGATCCAAATAGAAAAGGGCAGCGGTCCACGACATTTAGTGTGGCATTCCGAAGGCCAATTATTTTTTGTACTCAATGAATTGACAGGGACCATTGAATCCTGGCTATGGAATGAAGAATCAAAAGAACGCAAACAAATCATTGACCTTAAACCAAAAGATCAGCAAGGATTTGCTGGTGCTGGTGATATTCACATCAGCAAAGATGGTCTTTTTCTTTATGCTAGTCTTCGTGGCGATTTTAACGAAATTATAGCTTTAAGTATAAATCCGAATTCATATAAACTAGATATCGTACAACGTATTTCAGCCGGAGGCGCAGTTCCTCGTAATTTTGCAATTAGTCCATCTGAAGATTACTTAGCGGTCGCTTTACAAAACAGTGGTTTGATTCAGCTTTTTAAAAGAGATGCGCAGACGGGAAAGCTAAGTACTGATTCTGAAGCGGTGGAGGTTAAGACGCCGGTTTGTGTTGTGTTTCGGTAGTAGTATTTCTTTTTTGGATAGGGGGATGTTTTTTAGGTTAGATGTTGTGATCGCTGTGCTTGTGATTGTCCTTTGGACATGTGATCATTCCTTCGGAATTTGTGGAGCGCTGCTTTTGGCATACTGGGTTATTTAATGATGTGGATGAAGTAGCACGAAGTGATTTGAGAAAGTTCTTCCAAACCACTTCGTGCTAAGTATAAAATCATTCAGATTGATACACGACTTTTTGAATGGCGTAATTGCCTTTATCATCACTTACTATTATTTGATAGACACCTGTATGCAATCCATTTATATGGGATAAATCTATGGTATTACTTCCTTTGTTCACTTCATAATTTAAATTGAGTAGCTCCTCTCCTAGAATATTCAGCATCTTGATATTCACCTGTCCACTATTAGGACTATTGACTTTTGCAAATAGCTCATTGGTAAATGGGTTGGGGAAGGCTTTTAATTCTAGGTCATCAATAAGACCAAAGGCCTGCATCCATTCTTGTTCTCTTTGTAGTCCAAGTTCTGAATCATCAGGGTTGGTGAAGCATACTGGGCAATCTGGCAGCATTGTATAAATATCATCGCAACAAGTTTCAGAGTTATCGCAATTAAGATCAGGATAACCATAGTCAGATAGAATAGCATTTAAAGTAGATTCTCCGCATATCACTGTACTATTATTACAATGAACTGGTATAAATTCAGAAGAACCATCACATTCATTCACTTCACAGTATTCTACAATTAAAATTTGACAATCAGGTACGTCATCATTTTGAGGAGGAACATAACGAAAATCTGTTGATGGCAAAACCTGAACACAAAGCGTATAAGCAGGCACACTACCTTCAGGGTTTCCATCACAAAACCAGTCATATGCACAGTTTTCTGCATCATTTTCATATGTCCATTCTCCCTGACATTGTATAGGCCCTCCTCCATTTCCAACTGGGCCACCGTCATCATCATCCTCATCATCGTATAAAAAATTATCACAGCTAACAAATATCGGAAAATTTAAATTTTCCGTTGTCCAACCAGTAGGAAACACACAACCACAATCTCCATTATCTGTAGTCACCAATTGACCTTGTCCAGGGGGAACATATATACCTAAACTTTCATCATTAAAAGGACATGTAATAGTCCCTCCTCCAAAACACGGGAAACTAGGATTCACAGGATAAAAATTTAAAGCACTCCAATCAATTGTTTCAGTCCATGGGTCTTCGATCTGTACACTTCCACAATATTTAGCTGTTTGGCACAGAAAATTCAAATTTTCATATCCAAGGCTTTCTAAACTTCCAAGACCATAATTTTCACTCGAAGTATTGGATGTATTATTACTTGTTGCATTGGCAGGGAACAAATTAACTTCCACAACAGGCTCGCCAACAACATAATAGATTGGATCAGGAATTGTAGTGCATCCATTTTCATCTGTAATGGTAACTGAATAAGTAGTATGGGATGTTATTTCTGTTAACTCATCTACTCCAGAAATCAAATCCCATTCATTTGTGGCATGTCCAATTTGCCTAGTTATCACCCCTTCATCTCCGGTAGACCATTGTATATGATATGTAAGCGGCGGAGATGTTCCAGTTACAGGATAAATATGACCTAGTTTAATTTGTGAGTCTTCACCTCCCAAATCACCATCTCCAGGATAGTCTCCACAGGGGTCAATAGCCCTTAAATAAGCATAAAAAGGATCGCAATCACATCGCAATTGTACACAATCTTGCCTTTGCTGATAGCAGCCATCTGTAACGGTTATACAATATTCTCCCTCCGTATTCAAGTTTGTAATTTGAGGGGTATTGGCAGTAAATCCATCTGGGCCAGACCAAGAATAAGTATATGGGATTGTACCACCCACAATTTCCAAACCATTTATAGATCCAATATTAGGAGCTACACAATTCTCAGTTAAAAATGGGTTTATATAAACACTCATTGGAGAAGGATTAGAACAAATACTAATTTGAAGACTTTCCACACAGCCATTTGCATCCGTAACTGTAACTGTATAATTTCCATTATAAAGACCGGAAATATCCTCATTAGTACTTGAATAATTAGGGCCAGACCATGCGTAAGAATAAGGACTGATACCACCTGTTACTGAAATACTAATCGAGCCTGTCGGTATTTCACCTTCTTCAGGGGTTTCAGTAGACGGTGAAACATTATTTACTATAATCTCAATAGCAGAGGGTGATTCCAAATCATAATTAAAAGTATTGGTACAGCCATAAGTATTGGTAACAGTTACTTCATAAGTTCCTGCTTCAATGTTTTGAATTGAATTCGCAGAAGCGCCATTACTCCACTCATAAGTATAAGGTAATCCCCCTGAAACAGGAGAAAGTTCAATTTCTCCATTCTCATCGCCATAACAAGTCGGCTGAATAATACTAGCATCTACTTCTGGAAGACTACTTTGTTGGATCGAATAGGATTCAATTCTTTCACAACCATTTCCATCTATGACAGTAACTGTATAATTACCTGCTTCTAAATCATTAATTTCAGAAGTTGTTTCACCATTACTCCAAGAATAGGTTACTGGTTCTGCATTTCCATCAAGGGTAAGAGCAATACTTCCTAAATTATCTCCACAAACGTTTGTAATTTTTTCATCTATATCGAATTGCGAATAAGTATCAATCTGGAAGGCCTTCTCCCGAGTACACCCTTCAAAGTCTGTTACCTTTACAAAATACCAACCACTACCTAAGCCATTTATACTTTCATCTCCATCTAGTATCTGGTACAATTGTCTCCACTCATACTCAAACGGTCCTACTCCACCAGTAATATTGATAACATTTACTGAGGCTGTTTCTCCCTGGCAAATGACTTCGGGGTTAATCTCTAGTTCAAAATCAAGCGAATTCTCAGCAGGAGACAAAAAAGCATAGCCATAATCCCGACAACCATAAGCATCTATGGCAGATAGCACATACCAACTTGGATTAAGGTTATTTATACTTGGTGTAGTACCGATAATCATTGGATCTAAAAACTGACGCCATTCATAAGTGTAATCATCTCCAGCGCCACCTGTAACTGTTGCAGTAATACTACCATCATTACCTCCTAGACAACCTGCTTCAATCTCAAAATCAAAATCAAAATCGCCCTTCCCATTTATGGCTACTGTATACGTATTGGTATAAACACAATTAGATGGGAAATTGGTAATCGTCACACTATAATCTCCCGCAGCTAAATCCGAAATATCTTCCGTCGTTGCACCATTACTCCAACTATAAATATTGACAGCATTCGGCAAATCATCTAAATTGACGGTAAGGTCAATCGCCCCCGAAACAGAGCTAGCTCCACAAGCTACATTAGTAATATCAGCAGAAACTTGACTGGGACTGATTTCACAGGATACCGTTTCGCAGCCAATTATTTCATTCCCACAATCATCAGTAACAGTCACACAATACTGTCCTGGATTTAGTCCTACTATTTTATAACCAGTTTCATCATTGCTCCAACTATAAGTATAAGGTTCAAACACTCCATTTAATACATTGACACTGACCGAACCATTAGAGTTTCCATAACTTGCATTCGTTACATTGAAAGCTAATTCCATGCTAGGTGGTGTGACGGTAATACATCTTTCTGCTGTACACCCTGTAAAATCTGTTATCGTTACACAGTATTCCTCACCATAGATAGCTGTACCTGAATTATTAGTTGTTTCATCTGACCATTGATAAGTATAAGGAGCATTTTCTCCATTTATCTGAGTATAAATAGTTGTACTATTACAATCATCATAGTTAATAAATCGTATATCAAAACCAAAGTCACATATTTCAAAACATAGCACTTCTTGAATCGAAGGACAAGCGGGATGCCTAATCTTTACACAATACTTTCCTGCGGATAAGCCTGCTATATCTTCTGTAAAAAACTGTTCCCCTGTAGCAAAATAAGTCCAAATAAATTCGAGGCTATAACCTGCTGCTCCCTCTATTGTCAAATCTATCGCTCCATCATTCAGATCTATTGACATAGGTGTAACCGTCGAAGAGATATCTATATCATCCCAAATATCCTCGCAGATGTCTACTTCAATATCCACATTTATACTACAATCACCATTTCCAAAGAATACCTCGACCTTATAATTGCCATTATCAAGGTCAGTAATATCCTGATCCGTTGAAGTATAGTTATTAGGCCCTGTCCACTCCACAGTATAAGGTCCTGTATCTCCATCAATAGTCAAATCTATCGCTCCATCATTCGAATTTTCGCTCGTGGCCGGACTAATCACATAAGTAATTTCTGGTGGATCATGATGGTTAATATTCATTGCTCCAGAACTAGTAGAACAACCATTAGCTGAAACGACTAGAACAAAATAAGTCCCGGCATCAAGATCTTCAAGTACACTATACCCCGTCTCATTAGTAAGCTCTAATAATATCTCTCCTTCTACATTCGTCCATATAAAATGATAAGGTGATTCGGCGATATCATTGACTTCTATATTGATGCTGCCACTATTCGTGCCTGAGCAACTGTGATTGATATTTGTTTGAAAATTGGAGAAATTGAAGTCGCAGAGGCCAATATCAAAGTCTTGGTTAACCACACAACCATGCACGTTAATGATTTCGACATAATAAGCCCCTATTTCCCAAACTTCAACATCCTCTTCCGCTGAGGAAAAATTTCCTTCACCCGTCCATTGAAAAGTATAAGGTCCCGAATTCCCCATCACCGCAATATCGATCGTCCCGTATCCGCCCGGACAAATACAACCTGTAGAATTGATTTGAATAGCGAAGTCAGGATCATAATTGCTTTCTACTTCAAAACTCTGTTCTGCTGTACAGCCTCCACCGTCAGTCACTGTAAGCGAGTAAAGACCTTCCGACAGTCCAGAACGATTTTGAGTTTGTGCGCCATCATTCCAGAGAAAATTATAGTTTTCATCCGTACCACCTGAAACACTTAAGCTGATCTGAGCATCCTGACCAAAACAAACATCAATGACATCACCTGATATAGAAAATGGAAAGTCTTCACAAACTAAAAGCTCAGCCTCCAATACCTTTTCGCAACTGTATTGATTATCAACCAAGAGGGTATAATTACCAGAACAGAGATCTGTAAAAGTAAATGGTCCAATATGATCTTCAAGCTCCTCTTGGAATTCTAATGTCCCATCATTATCATAATATAATTCAATTGAAAATGGACCAGCAGTCCCCGTAGTCAATATTTCAATAGTTCCATCACATCCACCACTAGTCGTATGTTGAATATTTGTCACAGCGATAGTCGCGAATATTTCGAAACCAATAAGGCTAAAAATAAGAATGAATAAGTATTTAAATCGACTGGCTATTTTAATAGGTAATTTTATGTTTTTCATAACTTTGTATTTTGTCGAAGCAATAGTAAGCCAGCTTTCTTTCCATCAAAATGGAAGAAAGCATTTGTTAATTACTTAAAAAAAAGAATGAGTTTAAACTTATAAATCAGACATTTACTATGAACAGCCATAGTAAAATTCATGCCTTTTCAGAGGCTATTATCTTTAACAAAGGTATAGTATATTAAAGCGCGATACAAGTAAAAAAACCGGACAAAACCGGACATTTTTGGACAAAACCGGACGGCTTCTTTTTAGGAAACAAGCATAGGTATTTTTTAGAAATCAATCGTATTATACATTGCTTGTATGATTATACTGGCGTTGATTGGTTTGGAAAAATAAATGCACTCCGCGTCAGGTATAGTCCCATAAATAAAATTTGTGGTTTACGATCAAGTATTAGCCATTCATCGCAGTAAAGTTAAAGTTGCTGCTTCACTTTTTATTTGTCCCAGAATATTTACATATTCAATATATACCAAATATACACCTGCCGCTGCTTTTTGATTTTTAAAATAAGCATCCCACCCGATTTGGGAATCATCAGGAAGAAAGTCCTTATCCACATAAACAATATCGCCCCAGCGATTTCGAATTTGTAGTTCAAGAATTTGAGCAATAGAAGCATCTCCATATATTTTAAAAACATCATTGGTCCCATCATCATTGGGAGAAAAAACATTGGGTATAAACAAACGACTCCTTTGATCTACAGAGATGTCTATGATATGAGTAATGCTACAGTCATTAGTATCGCTAAGCCTGACTGTATAAGTAATAGAAGACTGTGGAGTAATCGTGTTTGTCAAGCAAGTATCACAAGTTAAAAAGTCACTAGGCTGCCAAGACAATTTCGGCTCAATAGCATTTGTCGATAGGATAATATTAGTTGATTCGCCAAGTCCTAGATGAATTGTTGTGTCGCTATCTATATATAAATGCATAGGTTCGTTTAATGTTATACTCGCTTGTCCCTTACAAGTATTCACATCTTCTACTTCTAAAGTATAGATGCCCGCTGCCAAATCATCATAAAAATATTTTTCACCAAATGCCTCATTATTTAAACGTATTAAGTAAGGCCCTGCCCCACCCTCAATGGAATCTATCTGAATCAGGCCATCCGCCTCACCATTACAAGAAGGATCATTCGCTTGCCAAAAGACTTGAAGTATCGGCGCTTCTATACTTATGCTTGACCTTGCAGAGCAAGTATGATCATCATACACCGTCACTTCATAGACACCTTCAGATTGAGCAATAGTCGTAGCCTCTGTTGATCCATTCGACCAAGCATAATCTGAAAACGCATTGACTGTAATTGCTACTGCTCCTGTTGAACAGAGGTTGCCACTAGTATCGAAATCAATCAAGATTGGATCATCCACTTCTAAACTAAATGCGATCAAACTATCACAAGCATTAATATCTGTCAGTACTTGATATAATAAGGTGTCTGTTGAAAAATAGTGGCCAAAAATAAATAAGGAATCTCCATGACAAATGGTATCCGCCAGCATTGTCCAATGCTCTTCAAAAAAGCTGATTTGATAGCAGCGGAGTGAGTCACAACCATTATCCAGTAAATAGCTCTTACAAAATGAAGTGTCGGACAAATAGATTTGATTGTCTATTACAATATTTTCTCCATAGCAAGCAGATAAGTTGACATCAATCAATACATCTGTTCCTTCAAATAAATCATAAGATTCAATAGTTTGGCAAGCATTCGCATCTTCAATCGTCACCGTATAATTTCCTCCAGTGATTGATGTGAGTACTTCATTTTGTGAACCATTGTTCCAGTGATAAGTATAAGGAGGTGTTCCACCATTCACAATTGCCATCAAAGTACCTGCGTCATCGCAGATGGTATCAAACCCTGGGTTTGAAATAAGGCCATACAAAGGATCGGGTTCAGTAATCAAAACGGTATCAATATCCATACAAGCCAAAGCATCTGTAATACTTATAAAATAAAGGCCCGTATCTAAATTACTAATCTGGCTTCCAGATTGATTAATACTCCAGGCAAGATCATAGGGTGCCAGTCCTCCATCAGGCATCGTCCAGATCGCTGCGTCTGCATCTCCTGTACAGACGATAGAATCAATAATAAACCCTGGATCAAAATCAGTTATATCTATTGGAATAAAAGCAGTTGCAATACTACTCTGATGCGGGCCAAAATGTGCGACCAATTCAATCTCTCGAAGGCCATTGACAAGAACAGTTGCTTCATTATGATATTGAATTTGTTCGATCGCAAATTCCAAATCCTGTATTGTCGTATTGCCATTATTTAATAAACTAATTGTTGTAGAAATATTGCCTGAAACATCCAGATTAAATACTCCAGATAATGATAAATACTCTTCAATACCAGCAGGGTTAATTAAGCTAATCTGAATTGAATCGAGCTCAGCAAATTCAGAAAAAATATTGACATCTTCATCTGCAATAGCCAGTGGAAAAGAACAAGTATTATAGCCCGCCTGAAAATCGTTGACTCCTGATGCAAGAGAACTATTGTCTTGATCCAAATCTACATTTAGCAAACAATCTGGGAAGCTACATTCATCATAAGTCGCTAATCCAGTTACATAAAAATCATATTGACACACCTCCTCTAAAGTAAAGGTATTAAAGTCTATTCGATAGATGGTGGTTCCATTCATAAATTCAGAAGCTGCTGCATAAGTCTCTACACTATCACAACCCGTATCAATAGTCGCTAGACCATGTATCTCAGGAATATTCGGTGGGAAATTCATGACTACCGAACTATTCATGGGATTATCTAAATCGACTTCGACCAATGTATGTTGTACCGTAGACAGGTAGAGCTTCCCTTTACGAAAAGTCAGGTCGCCACGACAATACATCGAAGGAGGCAGATCGCCTAGGACATTGATAATCCCATCTTTCCATCGGGTTATTTTTTCTCCTGCCAGATAGAGGTTGCCCATTCGATCACAGGTCATCCCTTCATAGGATTCATTGAAGTGTTCTTCTCCTGCTCCTGTAAAATAGGGATCAAATTCTAAACTTGTAAGAAGATTGTCACCTGAGGAAGTCCAACCCAAAGGTTTAAAACGGTAATAAATACTATCCGAATCTAAAGTAATATCTGAAGTATATAATTGATTACCTAAGCCCAAGCCTAAAGTCAAAGAAGAGCAATCTTCTAAATCCAGGTGCCCAACCCTTGTAGTATCTCCTGCATTCAATACCAAATCATAAGATACAAAGACCAATTCTTGTGCAATAGTTACTTTATGAGCCAATAAAAAACTAAAGAGAAATATATAAAAAAAATACCGCCTAAAACTGTCCGAGGCCATCCCAAAGCTTTTCTTGTCAAGTAGCATTTTTATTAGATGTTTAGTTTTCATTTACTTAGATTGAGTTTTGGACACAGGGAGCAAAGAGAAAGCCCAGAGTTCACAGAGGTCTGATTACTTATTTAGTGCTTTGTAAACCCCGTACTTTTTTTACACACAGCATCTTAAAAATGTCTAGTAATATGCTGTGCTCCCTATACCTTAAAATTCATAGAATCTGTTCAAAATTTATTCAAAAAAAAATCGGTATCCATAGGCGAATAACCTGTGTTTTACGAATTTACTTCTTTTTCTTCTATTTTTGGATTTCCAAAGGTCTCATATATTATTTCTTGCTCCTTGGGATTGATTAAACCAGCGCTGAGTTTAATATCTTTTTTGTCAATCCATCGCTGAAGGGTTCGAGAGGAAATCCCGTACTCTATTGCAATTTGTTGTCTTGTTTTTGTTATCATAGTTTTCAATTGATTGATTATAAAATATTATCTAATAATAAATTGGTTTTACTCACTTTATATTTTACAAAGTTGTTTTTCTTAAAATATAGGATAGAACTACCTTGTCAATAGTCATTTGAGTAGAAACATTTAATGACAAATGATATCTCCTATTTCATCAATAGTGGTAATGATTCGACGAATAATACGGCAAGTATTAGGGTTTTTATATAGACTTAAAAATAGTTTAAAAGTGTTTACTATTTCGAACAACAAATAAAAAATCATTTAAGTTTTATACATCCTTTAATTTAAATTAAATATGTTTATCTAGCAAAATATTTTAGCTTTTTTCTGCACTAAATAAGTATTATTTTTTAGAAGCAATTTAGCACTTCTACCCGCAAATCAGGGCATGTAAAAACCTGATTTTAAATATATTATATTAAAACAGTGTTAAACAAAGGTCAAAATTCCATACTGCCAATCGCTTATTTTTTTTGTTAAAAAAACCTGCGTTTCAGTAAATATAATCTCAATCTTATCGCAGTGTCAATTTTTTATTCATTTTTTTTGTTGAACGCGTCGAATTATCTTCCCAACGCGTCATAAAATATTTGTTTTTATAAAAACTGTCGATTATTATATTGTATGGAGCAAACTAGAAAATCAAGGTAAATAATTCTTTTCGACAGGATTAACAGGATATACAGGATTTTCTATGCGTTCGTGGTCAGCCTGTAAGGTGTAAGGCTATGAAAAGGCAAACCGTTTCTTCAGAATCTTAAATTGATTTTACTCAGCCTTCCCACCTGAATGAAATATTATTACACTCTAACTTTATGCATATAAGCTGTCATAAGAGGACGCCATATTGTATCCGTAGAGTCCAGTATTTTCAAAAGAGGCCTCCAAATTTGTTTTTGTCTATTTTCATAGTATACATCAGGTATCCATGTATTATAAACTTCGCTATATTCTACCCGCCATTCACCACCTTCATGCTCTATGAAAGTCTCTCCAATATATGCTAAAAGTGGTAAAAATATTCTATCTGAAAAATCATCTGTTATAATATTACGGTAAAGGTAATTTTCAATTTTTGGCAAACTTGACTTTTGGTAATCGAAAAGAGATTGAGGCGCTTTAATCAAATCCGAAATAACATTCTTCATATAGACTATTATAATCTATTCGTACTTTATATTTATATTTTTCTAAAAGTAATGTAAACGCTTGAAATGTTATCAGTTCGAAAGAATAAGCAAATTCAGAATTAAGTGATACTGTTTTTTTCATATATTATTTATTGAGTTAGTCGTCACTCTTTACCCATAATTACATTTGACTATTATTCATATTCTTCTTAATTAGTTTGTTGGTGTGAAGCTTAAGAATCTGTCCAAAGCAATGAATCCAGTCGGTTCATTCCTTTCATCGGACTGCAAAATCACACAAGAACCTGATTTCGCCTTTTCGTATTCTCATGCTAAAGCTATGAAAAAACAAAACCGTTTCTTCAGAATCTTAAATTGAACTTTCCCGCATTCGACAATAAAATTTGGACAGGTTTTAATTTAAATCTTTATATCTAAAAAAACAGCCCCCTAAAGGTGCGAGGTAAAAATAATATGTGGGCAAAGTAGAATTTAAAAAATTGACTAAGGGACTGGGAATTAATAAAGCCCGTTTATACTTGATCTTTTACATCTACTCTTCCTTACTCTACAAAAGTATTCCACTTATGACAGATTGAATCTAATTCATCAATTGAATAATATCCTGTCCTGATAGGGTGATTTTCAAATGCATGTTCAATAAAAACAAGCCCATCTACAAGCTTACAAAACACCAATGCCAAAAATAAAATGGGGTCAAAAATTTTAGTATCTAAATCTGTTTCTAGCTCTATCAAATATTGATGTTCATTTAAAGCCTTTTTATAAATTAATAAGTCTGACACATTCAGCATTTTAGATTGGACTTCTTCAAGCATATTTTCATCTATTCTATATAAGCCTTCCACTCCATAATCAATATTATAATAAATCACTTTATCTAAATCAGCAAACTCAATCTTTCTATCATATATGTATCTAATACGTACGCTCGGTTCTCTTTCACCTTTCCCTTCCATATCAGATATTTCCTTACTTGACGCTTCTTGTACGTATTTAGCAATTTTACTGGGTGCTTCCACTTTCAATTTAGAAAGCCCTTCAATAATCATTCGAGCATGTTCTTTGTCAGAATCTATTAATTGAAAATCCAGATTTTCATTGACCATTCCTATTTTTTTAAGCAAAGCAGAAAAGTCATTCTTAATACTAGCCCATGTAGTATTTCTTGGGATGCTTTTGAGTGGATATATTTTTATAGTGAAGTTCATTAGTTGATGATGTCTTCAGGTTTCTTGAGTGTGCATACTCCTTCGTCAGAGTACTTTATATAAAATGGGGTATTATCTATGCTACGTTATAAACGCTGGTTTTTTTTGGCCTTTCTAGTTTCTATTAGCTCTTACCTTTAAGACAAGTTAGATTTAGTAGTTTTTTTATTTAATCTATACCCTATCATTCTTATCTCAAAATCCAAACTATTGATTACTACATTCTCGTAATTTATTAATGCTTTTGATGAATGTAAAGCATTAAGGTATTCTTTGCCACTAATCGGAAAAAACATCCTTACTAAGCTCAAAGCAGTATAACCTATACTATGCAGTTTTTCCTTTAGTAAAGATAATTCTGATAGATCAAGTCTTGCTATATCTCCTCTAACATATTCAAGACTGTAAGTTAACCCAATTACATTATCATGAATATCTTCAATTATTTTAAGACTAAGGTTATCTACTTCTTCAGGAGGTAATTGCCTTAGTTTTTCAAAGAGTTCATTTATCAGATTTACTTTTTGAATAAAACGTTCCAAGTTCTTTATCTCAAATGAAAAATTATTTACCTTACTTATTATATTCTCTATATCTTTTTTAATCATATTTCATATTTGATTTTACTCAGGCATCCAACCTGAATAATTTGTATCTAACACTCGCGGGCCAAAAGAAGGTGAATTAACATTTGGAATAATCATTTGTTCTCCTCCACCAGCCCTAGCAAATGTACCTTGATTTGTTGAAGCTATCGTACTTTTATATACTCTAGTTTCTGTCACAGTAGTAACAGAAATGACATCATATTTGATGGAATGGCTCTGTGCGGGAAGCCCCAAAAAGTCTTCAATATCTAATGTAGGATGAGCTTTAGCAGCATCAAATGCATCTCTAGTCATCCAATATGCACTAGGACCTAAGTTAGGATTATTGGGGACATGTGATGTTATTTTAACAAGTTCCGTTCCTAAAGGTAAATCTACACCTATAGCTAACCCTGAGTTTGATGTTCCACCTGATTTAATAAATTCATCTACTTTATTCCATTTTCCTTGAACATCTGGTGGATAAACTAAAGCGTCAAAAATTTCTTGTTTTAAGCTTTGAGGTGCATTTGCTGGATTAAATAGGCATGTTGCAGCGATCAGTCGAAAATCACTCTTCCAGGCTGGCCTGTGTACCGTTAACAATAGTTACTACTCAAGCAATGATTATTGAACCTTCAGACACAGACGATATGTCAGTATTCGCAAAGTATCACAGCAATCTTGTTGGCATGACAACAGTAAAGTCGTTATTAACGATATGTCGTTAAGGTAGTACGAGACGGTTATGGTCAAAAAATCGTTTTTGTCAGATTTCGTTCTTAGTTGGTTAAAAGGTTGTAATCATTATGGTACATACAGAAGTGAGACAACAATCTCTGTAAACCATTTACTCTTTTGATAATAAGCGATCGAAATCTTGGAAATTTCCATTTTTTGCCAATTTCTGTACATTTCTAGATCAATAACAAAGTCGATTTCCAGAGCTTCGGTTTGTTGAACCCCATTTTTTATTTCACTTTCCATCAAGGCATATACACAGTAGGCTTCTCACAAAATTTGGTCAACAAATTTTCATTTTTCATTTTTAGTGCAGTTTGTGTATGTATGGCCTTGGATTGAGGAAAACTGTAGCGTACTACCTTAAGTAATATTTTATCGAAGAATCATGTACTGGTATTAGCGTAGTATACCAATCGCCGGATGAGTATCTAGTACAATATATAATCTAGTTGAAGTACTATTTATATAATGCATAATTCTCCGAATGGCCTGAACTTATATCTTGTACTTGTAGTGTGTCTTGTCTGTCTCACGTCTCAAGAAATTCCAGGTACATATGTTTCTCAGGTACAAAATTCCAAGCTGAACGCGGCTACAACACCTGGGGCACTTGGGCCGCGTGCTTTTGACAGTTGAAGAAGTGTTGGAACATTCTAGTTGACTGTAGCTGTCATAGTCGGCATTTTTGTAACATGTTTCCCTTCTGTTTCGTGAAACAAGTCTTAATGATATGGTACTAGGCTCCAGACCTAGGCTGAACAGATTTCATGTGCTGTCCATATACGCAAACACGGCTATACTCTACTTATGGTCAGCAACACCCGCCTGTGACCAAGTTATGGAAGACCTCGAAACACGATCGAGCGCAAAACGGCGTTGTATCTCCCTTTGAAGTCCTGGCTGCAGTGTTCAGCCAACTGTCTTTTCATTGTTACAGTAGTCTGTAGGACGACTTGTTGAACGCTATCTTGCATGCGACGTATAAATGTGTTGCCAAGGCGTACAACCAAGTATTGGTCCATTCTACACAGATCTACATGGACGTGGAGGACTTCACTTTTTAGACATTTATTAAACTTTTAATTTATATACTTGTACTAAGTAGGTGAAGATGCGTGAGCATTGTAACTCCTACATGTGCTAGCACGTTGGACATGCAACCAGCATAGACGATAGCCTTTATCGATTACGTGTCCCAAGCAGCTGTGTTTTGCTGTGGCACTTGTAACGATGGGAGAGTTCAAAGTTACTGTCCATGCATAGCCAGGCGTTCTAGCCATTGCACCCAGTTAGAACACCCTCTACAGGTCGTAAAACTATTGAAGGAGGTTTTTTTCTGCGAAACCCCAAGCCCATTGCCTGCATTGGTGATCGGTCACCACACATGATTATACGCAGAGATATGCAAATCTCAGATTCAGAGAAAAGCAGGTCAGCTATCATTGCGCAGTACTATAACGCATTTTCTTTAACGTCGTAAGAGTGTTTGAGTGCAGAGCTCTACGCGTACCACCTAAGTACAGCTTTGAGCAGAATCGGCGACAGGTTCTTGATTCCTAGCCCTTCAGCCTTTGCATACTTTGTAGTATGTACATGTAACATAATTGTATTCGCATGACTCAGAAAGCGTACCACAGCAGCAGTACAATCGTGTTGCTTCACATACATAGTATTCGCCTTCATGGTCACTTCAATATGCTGTGTGCTTTCTGAATTGCTTGCTCCTCCAAATATGATGCAATGCCGTGTTACGGTGTGGGAATTCACAGTTGCACCATTACGAACTTACCTTGAGCTGATTGGCGTACACAGAGACATAGTAGAAATACCACCAGTATCCCTTTGCTCAGACCACGTGACATTGTTGTAAGCGGGAAGCCACAGTGCGCTTTCCAAAACGCGGATACTCGTGAACGAGGATTAGCTAGAAGACGTAGAAAGAGCGGAGCGGCGCACTCAGCTACTCTTTAGCAAAGATATTATCTACCGCAATGGCCTGGGAACTAGTCGAAGACCGAGGAAGATTCTCTTGGGTGCGATACACAAATCCTTCGTTTTGCAGTTGATGTCTTTCGTTTCACCTTCTTCAATAAAAAAAAGATTTGGAATGAGTATAGAAACTGCTAACAGCGCCAAGACACATGAGCGCCGGCAATGCTACAAACGCCGCACTCGCAATTATAGCATGATGGATCGAGGTTCTCCCTCCCTCTGATGCCGTTGAATTTTAACTACGGATACGCCGCCGCCTTAGTTCGACCGGCACGGTTAGAAAAGCTGTAGCTACATCAGATTTTAACTGGCCTCGTATATGTCTAATAGGAGAAAGAAGTTTCACCCTCACACCTGTTTCTCAACTTAAAACACAGGGAACACATCTCACGAGCTATTGTACGCCTGCGCCCGATGTCACCTTGGACGCCACTCTCCTTTGGACGTGCAGAGATGCTATCTTTTGCCAAGTGTGTAAGTTGGCGGCCAGACTGCTTACGTGAAGGACGTTGCAGGCTCTTCTCCATCGCCGCTTATCAGTAGCAGCCTGCCGTATTTCGCTGCTAGTGGACGCAGTGAAGCAAGCGGCAAACTGGCAAGCTAGCAGCAGTTGCAATATTCATAATGCGCGCGGGTGTCCCCTCACTGGCCTCAGGTCGTAACTTGATGGTACACATGGTTTTGTGTGTGTACTACTGTCTATGAAAGGTCGGTTGGTAATGATCGATGTTACTGAAGTTGGTCTCGCCGAATGACACAGTTCCTTCATCATGGCTACTGAGGCAGTCTACAGGTGTTCAGTTGTCGTGGTGGTCAGGTTTTCTCGTGTCCCCACTCCGCTCGTAGTGGACCTGCTACTACTACACTAGTATTCATAAGAATGATACCCATTAGCAGGCTGCTTACTGGGCATGGCGGCGTTGGCCATACTATAACTAATTACTATAGTATAGTATACATTGTATTACAATGTACATGTACTTGGCATGATCGTGAAGATATCAGGCTCAGTGAACAGATGAGAAGCTTTCTGCTGCACACTGTACAATGTACATGGACATGACTTCCAATGATCGTGCGTCGTGTCGGGTCTGCGTGGAGTCTCCGAGCAGGCAAGCTCTTTACGATCGCAATGGTCCGGTGACGTCACAAGTCATGCACATTAAATTTTTACAATGTCATGTTCCTGCCAAAAATAAAAATTAACCTTGACTATTTTAGGGTCTACATTCATCGAGACTTTGTTTTGATGCCAGCCACCTGGCCTTTATAGTTGTTTGTGTTTAATATTTTTCTATAATTTAGCCTAAACACCAAGGCTTTAGAACAAGGTAATGAAACTTGAGGCCTCATTTTCGATTCTGATTGGAAGCAGAAA
>CBDICS010000034.1:0-69647 GCA_965277415.1 Saprospiraceae bacterium | reverse complement strand
GCGAGAATTAGATTGAAGAAGGTATACAATTATTATAAAGAAAATGTGTCAATAGAAGTAGCGAAGAGAATGCGAAATGGTTTAATAGAGGAATTAGATATATTACAAAAACAACCTCAAAGTAAGCCTTTACTACAAATGAAAAAGCAGGTGATCCCACCTTGTCGTTATGCTCGAAAATGGTCTTATAAAATCATATTCCAAGTTTTTGAAGAACAAAATTTAGTTAGTGTAATAGACTTTATGCATGATCGAGAAGACCCTGACAAAAGAGAAAAACTATAATCCCACCCACGAATCAGCACGACTCACGACTCCCTCCCCCAAAATGACCTCGGAACAGGACAAGCGGCGTTCGTCACGACAGCCGGCAACATCTACCGCGCCAGTGAGGCAATGCCGTCACTGTCACGGTAGCTGCTTGCCGTCTGAGTTCCTCACAGTAGTTCCCAGTATGTCGACTGATCTAGGTTGCTCAGGAACAATCCAAAAGAATCTGAATAGGTCGCCATCCTTCCACTACAATTATATGCGGCCTGCGTGCCGCTCTCAGCTGCGGGCGCTAGAAATAGTACACCCACCTCTGGTGGGAGAAAAAAATAAGGCAGCCCTTGGTGGGATGATCGCCACTAAGAAAATAAAAAGAGTGGCGGCGATCCCCCACGACTGTCAGCTCCATCCCTTAAAACTTATCTAAGAAATAAGCAATCGGTCTTCCCACTGCCAGCCATCGAGCGGCTTCCGCATTAGGCCGCCCGGAGGTTGACTCAGCGATATCCAAATTTTAGTGAAAGCCGAGGAGAATTAAACACTAGATCTTTTTATGCTAGACTGCCGCCCGTTGGTTGGCTCCTCATTTTTTGTAGGCAAAAGACTCCGTTGCACTGCGCTATTTACCTACAAAAAATCGAGGTCAAAAAAAATACCGTGAAAGATCGTGTCTATTTTTTTTCAAATGAAAATATAACTGAGAGAATCAAATGAAAAAAAAGGGTTGGATGACTTGAGAATAAAGTGTTATCTTGGAGGGGCGGTTTTGAAAGTAAGGCCGTGTAGGAGTGGTTTTTTTGTGTTGGGATATGGTGCAGGGTTTTCTGAGTCTTGATCCCGCAGCAATGGAATATCCTGATTTAAGTGACTATCATTATGTGTTAGGCAATCCGATTACGTTTATAGATCCAACAGGAAGAAATGGAGAGTCAACTAGGACGGAGCACAGTATGGAAGGAGAGGTTAGAAATGGAGAGGTATGGTTTGCTACATATGTGTATTATAAGTTTTCTACCGGAAATACGCCTAGAGGAGCATTTGAAAAAGGAGGAGGAGGCAATCCAGATAACCCTAAAGATAAAGTTTATACCAACTTCTATGGGTATGGAGGGACTACTTACCAAGATACTGATGGTGCTTGGATTCATTATCATATGGGTAATGATGGAGCACCTATAGGATATAGGCATAATGGGAGTACATGGGAGCCTCATGAAATTGTTCCAAAACTTAGAGGTCCCGGTTTACATGGCTATGCTGCTGGTGTTAGAGATGTATCATTATCTTCGATAGGTTTTGTATTATTTTCTGCAGTTCCTATACCTGTACCAGGGCTAGGGTTAGTTAATAGGTTAAGAGGGGTTAATGCAGCTAGTGGAAGTCTACGTTTAGGGTCTCTATCTGATGATTTTATTCGTTGGGCTTCAAAAGCAAAACCTTTAAAAGGTCATTTTGACGTTATTGGTCATGGGACTCAATTTACAATTCAAAGGAGTGGAACTGCAATAAACCATAGAGTTTTAGCTCGCTTAATTCAAAATAACCCAAAATACCATGGTCAATCAATAAGATTACTTTCATGTAATACTGGAGCTTGCAATGTAAATATTGCTCAAAATTTAGCAAGTAAATTAAATGTGAATGTAATTGCTCCAAATAATACAATTTGGGCTTTTCGAAATGGAGCTCTCACGATTGGAAGAAATCAGTTTTCGAATACAGGTAGATTTATAACTTTTAAACCCGGAGGAGGATTATAAAATGTATTATTCAAATAGCATTATTAATAAGTGGCCCCACAAATGGTTTGGAGTCTGGAAAGAATATGGAGAGGAATATAAAAATTGCCCAAGTATTAAAGATTTTATTTATCCTGAAATAGCAGCTAACTATGAGCTAAATAAAATAACTAATTATTTGACTACTTCAACTGGAATAGTTGCTACTAGTAGGTCTAGTTTTCCAGAACCTTTCACTAAAGAGATACTTTCTGGTAGCATATCATATCGTACAGATGGAGTGTGGGTTTGGTTAGATGATTTACCGAATTATATAAAAAAATATGGTGTGGCCTTACCACAAAGTTTCTTAGATAATATACTCAGGAATGATTATAAAGTAATCGATTGGGAAGGGAATTACGAGGAATTAAATTGGCCATCTTTAGAGAGTCTCTAAGCTAATAGAAGTAGATTTTGAAGAGAGTATGCCTTGTAATTTTTAATTACTTTAGGTCCTTAACTGATTTGCTATTATGGTATAAGGGTGATATATAAGCATTGTGAAATAAAACAAATGATAGTTAGTTTTGTCTCGATCGAAAACTGAATATGTATAGCACATAAAAGAAAGTTAAAAAGCCGTAACCAAAAATGTTTACGGCTTTTTTATTAAGTAGAAAACTGACTACGATTATCCGTAAAAGCGATGATGTTAATAGCGTCTTTAGAGATGGAATAAATGAGGGAGTGTTGTTTATTGATTACACATTTTCTAAAATCAGGAAACTGTTTGGAAGGTGGGCAGAGATTTTTAAAAGACTTGAGTTGTTGGATTAGGTTTTCAACTTTGTCATCAAATTCAATGAGGACATCGAGGGGATAGTTTTGCGAGAGAAATTGAAGAATAGCAATATAAGTGTCTTTGGCTTTAGGTGACCAGAGGATGTTCATAGTATGTGTTAATTAATGCTAGTCTTTGAATTTACTGATAAGCTGATCAATTTGAGTTCTAACTTTATCATGGGTAATACCTTGTCCTTGTTCGAGTTGTTGAACACCAAGATTAATGTTTTGTTTTTGTTCTTCAGTAAGTTGATCCCACCAATCCTCTTTTTTTGACCTGATAGAAGTGAAGTAATCGCGAACCTTACCAAGGAGTTCGAGATCGTCAGTTTCGACGATAAGTTTATGAAGGAGGCTTTTAATTTCTGCGGTACTCATGAGTTATAATTTTGAGAAGTTTTAAAGTCTCGAATAGTCATATCGATAAAGAACCACATTTTATCTTTTAGGCTCTGTGGCATATTTTGAATTTCTTCAATTCGTTTGAGCGTTTTCTTATCAAAAGAAGGTTTAGAAGTATCCCCAATAAGGTAGTCAATAGAAGTATCAAAAATATCAGCCATTTTTTTAGCAACATCAATAGAAGGGGCTGTTTCATCTCTTTCATACCTGCCAACCATTACATGAGAAATACCAATTTTCTCAGCAAGTTCGCTGCGGTTCCAAGTGTTAGCTTCTCTAAGTTCTTTAAGTTTTTTACCAAAAGACATATCAAATATGATTTATAAATACTTTAAAAGTTCTATTTAGAGTAAAAATACGAACATTTTAAGAAAAAAAGCTAACTATTGTTTCGTTTGGTTTGAACATAAATGATATATTTGTACAAATATGTTCCAAAATAGTTTTTTAAACTTTAACATTTGTACATGGAAATAAGCGAAATCAAGTCAAACCTAAGCATGCCCCAAGTCCTAAACCACTACGGTTTAATAGCAGATAAGAACAATCGACTGTGCTGTCCCTTCCACAGTGACAAGACCCCAAGTATGCAGATTTATCCAAAGACGAATACAGCTTATTGTTTTAGCAGCAACTGCCGAACACATGGAAAGAGCATGGACGTGATAGATTTTATTTTACATAAAGAAGGCTGTAGCAAACATGAAGCGATCTTGAAAGCGAAAGAACTAATCCCGACGAGTAGTACAGGACAAGTCGGTTGGAAAAAGAAAGAAGTAGAAAAAACAAGAGATAAAAGCAAGATCGAGTTATTAACGAAAATGTTCAGCTACTTCCAAAAGGGAATAAGAAGCTCAAAGCCAGCGAAGGAGTATTTAGTAAGCAGAAATCTAAATTATGAAAAGACGGAAGTGGGTTATAATAGTGGCCAGTTCCATCACGGATCGAGAAAGGATGAACAACTGATTGAGGATTGCCTAAAATATGGATTACTAAAAGAGTCAAAATCAAAAAGTCGAACAGGAGGGAAGTCTTATCTGGCTTTTGGAAAATGGTGCATTGCGTTTGCATTAAGAAATGATCGAGAGGAAATTACGGGCTTGTATTTTAGAAGTATATTGAATGATACTGATCAGCGCCATTTTTATTTAAAAGATCGGAGTGGTTTATATCCAGGTTATCCAAGAGCAGAAACGAAAAAGCTCATTCTGACGGAGAGTATAATAGATGCAGCGAGTTTACTAGAACAAGAATCGATCAAAGCAACTTACGAAGTCTTGGCACTTTATGGAGTGAATGGTTTGACATCAGAACATCAAAGAGCGATCAGGAATCTAAAAGACTTGGAGGAGATTATATTTTTTTTAGATGGTGATGAAGCTGGAGCAAAAGCAGTTACTCAATATGGGGAATTATTAAGAAATGAAAATGTAGAATTGAAGCTTAGTAAAGTAGAAGTACCTGAAGGGGAAGACATAAACAGTTTGATACAAGCTCATAATCCAGAAATTTTGAATCACCTGCTAGAAAAGAGAAAAGCGTGTAGATTATTTTTTTCAACTGAAATCTCAAATAAAATCTCAAATGAAAAAAAAGAACCCCGAAAACCCAAGCGCAAATTACTAGATACGAGTAATCCTCAAAACCTAAAATACGAAGGTCAAATAGCGGAGTATCAAATCAAAGGCTTTAAGCTGGATCAGCTAGATAGCTTAAAAGTTAGTCTACAGATCATCGAGCCGACGAGCCGTCAGGATCACCGTTGCAAGCTTGATTTATATGAATACAGCCAGCTCAAAAAAGTGGCAAATCAAGCAGGGGAGCGACTAGCTTTAAGAAATGATTTAATCGAGCAAGACTTAAGTGATCTGACAGGCGCTTTAGAAAAGTATCGAGATGGACAGCGGAGTGAAAGTCAAGAGCGAAAAGAAACAAAGGTTGAAGTACCGAGCAGTGAGCTGGAAAAGTGTATGGCTTTTATGAAACAAAAGGATCTGATCAAAAAATATAATGAGCTGATTGGCAAAGCTGGAATCACAGGCGAGCAAATCAATCGACTGCTACTTTTTGTAATTGCAACGAGTTATAAAATGCCAGATACTTTGCATGGTCTGATCCAGGGAAGTAGCGGAAGTGGAAAAACAAGATTGATGAAAATCATAAGTGATCTGATGCCGGGCGAAGATGTGAAAAGATACACCCGAGTAACAGACAATAGTTTTTACAATCAGGACGAATACTTTTTTGTAAACAAGTTAGTCTGCTTCGAGGATCTAGACGGCTTAAAAGAAGATGCTCAACTGGCCGTCAGAGAATTACAAAGCAACGAAATATTAAGAACGTCAACAAGTATAAAAGATGCAACGGGAGCGATCCGAGGAGGCGAGCGAATAGTAAGAGGACCAATTGCAAGTCTTGCGTGTACAACGAAAGGCGAATTATACGAAGACAATATTAGCAGATGTTTTTTAATCGCTGTAGATGAAAGCCAGAAACAAACGCTAAAAGTAATCGAGTATCAAAACCAATTAGCAGCTGGCCAAATCGACAAATCAGGACAAAGACAAACGGTAGAATTTATAAGAAACTGCATCAGATTATTAGAACCAATCGAAGTAATTAATCCTTTTGCGAATAAAATAAAACTGCCGCAAGAAGCGCACAAGATTAGACGCCTCAACGAGCTGTACCAAAGCTTTGTCAAGCAAATAACACTACTCCATCAACATCAAAGGAAACGAGATCGACAAGGAAAGTTAATCAGCGAAAAAGAAGACCTGCAAGTGGCCTGTGATATTTTGTTTGAAAGTATAGTTTTAAAAGTGGATGAATTAGATGGAAGTCTGCGACAATTTTTTGAACAACTAAAAAAGCATATCAAAGAAGCAAGTCGAGAATTTACGCAAAGAGAAATCCGCCAAAAACTAAATATCAGTAAAAGCCAAATGCAAAGATTTATCAATGGTTTATTGATCCTGGGTTATGTTCATCAAAGTGGCGGGCACCCGAATAAAGGACTGAGGTATAAGATTGATTATTGGGATAATCATCATAGGACAAGAGTAGAAATCAAAGAATATCTGGAAAATCAGCTAGCGACCCTGTAGTGACCCAAGGAGTTTGGGTCGCTAGAATGAGTTGAAATCGGCCATGAAAGGCTAGAAATCCACTTTATACCCTCTAGTGATTGTGACCCAAAAGGTGTGTCTAGGGGAAAACTAAAAAACATCATAGCATGCGAAAGTCTAGCATCCTTATAAAAGATCAAAATTATGAAGGTTTAGCGGAGGCGTTTTATCAATATGTTTTGCAACTGGGCTATAATCGAGGAACAAGTCGAGCGAGATATAATTATGCTAGAGAATTATTGAGTTGGTTGGAATCGAAGAGTATTTTAGAAATAGAAAAAGTGGATGCGGGCTTAATGAAAAAGTATTATAAAGCTTTAAAGGCTCGGCTAAGTAAACAAAATGGAAAGGTATTAAATGATGAAACGATACGCTCACATTTAAGAGTAAGTCGATTATTATTTACGATGCTTCAATCCCAAGGAGTGATAAAAGTAAATCCAGTTAGTGGGATCAAAATAGAAGTAAAGAGGCAAAGTCGAGCGCGGAAAATACTAAGTCAATCAGAAATAAAAACACTCTACGAATCCAGTGAAAGTTACCAGGAAAGAGCAATTTTAAGTTTAGCTTATGGCTGTGGATTAAGAGTGAGTGAGTTGGTGAGTTTAAATATAGAAGATGTACGAATGCGAGAAAAGATATTGATAGTAGAGAAAGGAAAAGGGAACAAAAGGAGGATTATCCCAATGAGTATTGGGGTGGTAAAAGACTTGAAAATTTATTATAAAAATGAGCGGAGCAAATTATCAAATGGGAAGTCTTATAAAGGAAGCGAAAGAGCTTTTATGCTCCACGCTCAAGGCGGTCGGATGCAAAAAAGTACTTGGAATAAATACTTGAAAAGAATAGTTGAACGAACGGAAAACGAAGAACTAAAAGACAAAGAAATAACGATCCACACATTACGGCACACGATAGCGACCCATTTATTAGAAAGCGGAATGAGCTTAGAACAAGTCAGAGATTTTTTAGGACATCATCACATCGAGACGACGCAAATTTACACTCACATCAAAAATAATTTAATCAAATGAGCAATGAATTTATATCAATATCTGGAATCGAAATACTCCAATCCAAAAAGCTACGACAATAAAATCAAGCGATTTAAATTAATCTGTTCAAACGAATCAACTTACTTAGAAATCATAAACTACTTAGGAAGATTAAGAAATGAGGGTTTACATCCAAAGACGATCAAGAATCATTTACATGCGATAAAAATCTACTTCAATTATTTAAATGAGATTGGAAAGCGAAAAGATCATCCCTGCAGAAATCTAAAACTGAAAGATCAAGTCAATCGACAGATCCACGTAGAAAGTTTATACACAAAAAGGCAACTGGAAAGTTTTTACGAAAATTATCCGACTGAAAATAGAAAGAATAAAATCATTGTCAGTCTATTAATCTGGCAAGCGCTAACGGTTCAGGAAATCACAAAATTAAAAATAAGTGACATCGATCTGAAGAGTGGAAAAATAAAAATACCGAACTCAAAAAAGAACAAAGGGAGAATCTTAAATCTAAAACCAGCACAAGTTTTACTAATCTACAATTACCTAAAAGAGGAAGGAATAAAGAACAAGTCCATATATTTTATCCAAAACAAAGCTGGCCATCAAATGTGGAGTGGAGGGATAAACCGAATCGTGAATAAAGATCGATCAAAAGAAATCAAACTGAGTCCCTTAAAAATCCGTCAGAGCGTGATTGCGAATTTACTAAAGGAAAATAATGGATTAAGAATGGTCCAGGAGTTTGCAGGTCATCGGCGTTGTTCCTCCACAGAAGCATATCGACAAACGGGCTTGGAAGAGCTGAAACAAGCTATAGAAAGGGTTCACCCATTAAAATAATATTAAATCATTGAAAAAATCATTTATTATGACGAACTTGAGTATTAGAATAAAAAACTTTAGAGTAATGAGTATTGCACAAATCAGAGTAGCTTTAATTAAGCAAATAATGGATGCAGATGAAGCATCTCTAAAGAAGTATCAATTGCTGCTCAAAGCAGATTTAGAGGATATTTTGACGGATGATCAGTTAATGAGTTTAATCCCTCCACCACCAGATTTAAAGCCATTGACTGAAGAGGAATTAATGGAACGATTAGAAAAATCTCGTGGAGAAATAGAGAGAGGCGAATATATTAGCTTGGAAGACTTGAAAAAAGAATCTGAGCAATGGTAGAAAAAGTGTTTAAAGTAAGAACGTCGAAAAGTGCGAGAATTAGATTGAAGAAGGTATACAATTATTATAAAGAAAATGTGTCAATAGAAGTAGCGAAGAGAATGCGAAATGGTTTAATAGAGGAATTAGATATATTACAAAAACAACCTCAAAGTAAGCCTTTACTACAAATGAAAAAGCAGGTGATCCCACCTTGTCGTTATGCTCGAAAATGGTCTTATAAAATCATATTCCAAGTTTTTGAAGAACAAAATTTAGTTAGTGTAATAGACTTTATGCATGATCGAGAAGACCCTGACAAAAGAGAAAAACTATAATCCCACCCACGAATCAGCACGACTCACGACTCCCTCCCCCAAAATGACCTCGGAACAGGACAAGCGGCGTTCGTCACGACAGCCGGCAACATCTACCGCGCCAGTGAGGCAATGCCGTCACTGTCACGGTAGCTGCTTGCCGTCTGAGTTCCTCACAGTAGTTCCCAGTATGTCGACTGATCTAGGTTGCTCAGGAACAATCCAAAAGAATCTGAATAGGTCGCCATCCTTCCACTACAATTATATGCGGCCTGCGTGCCGCTCTCAGCTGCGGGCGCTAGAAATAGTACACCCACCTCTGGTGGGAGAAAAAAATAAGGCAGCCCTTGGTGGGATGATCGCCACTAAGAAAATAAAAAGAGTGGCGGCGATCCCCCACGACTGTCAGCTCCATCCCTTAAAACTTATCTAAGAAATAAGCAATCGGTCTTCCCACTGCCAGCCATCGAGCGGCTTCCGCATTAGGCCGCCCGGGAGGTTGACTCAGCGATATCCAAATTTTAGTGAAAGCCGAGGAGAATTAAACACTAGATCTTTTTATGCTAGACTGCCGCCCGTTGGTTGGCTCCTCATTTTTTGTAGGCAAAAGACTCCGTTGCACTGCGCTATTTACCTACAAAAAATCGAGGTCAAAAAAAATACCGTGAAAGATCGTGTCTATTTTTTTTCAAATGAAAATATAACTGAGAGAATCAAATGAAAAAAAAGGGTTGGATGACTTGAGAATAAAGTGTTATCTTGGAGGGGCGGTTTTGAAAGTAAGGCCGTGTAGGAGTGGTTTTTTTGTGTTGGGATATGGTGCAGGGTTTTCTGAGTCTTGATCCCGCAGCAATGGAATATCCTGATTTAAGTGACTATCATTATGTGTTAGGCAATCCGATTACGTTTATAGATCCAACAGGAAGAAATGGAGAGCCGCCCTTGCCATACCCTTAACTTTAGCAGATGGTCCTTTACCTTTGGTGGATGCTATTCTTGGAGTTGTTATAGCCTCTGCAGCTACTTATGATTTAAGTCGAAGAACTTATTTGACCTATAAGTTGAATAGAGGAACTCAAGTATATTATGGGAGAACTAGTGGTTATGGAACACCGAACCAAATTCTTAGAAGAAGATTGTATTCACATAGATTTGCAGCTGCAGGAGTAACATCATGGAAAGTTGATAGAGCAATTCAGTCTTATCCAATAGGGTATTGGGCTATTCGAGGAAGAGAGCAACAGTTAATAGATGCTGCAGGAGGGATTGGAGCACCAAATCTAGCAAATCTAGTTAGGGGAGTTAGTAAATATAATCTAAATGGCCCTCTTTATCACTTTACTTCTGATGTCGCTTTTGGAAATATTGCCCCTTATACAGGAAATATACACTATGATATAAGCAAATATTTTCGATAGATTCAATGTTAAATGAATATTATATTTTTAAACTAAGTATGTTCATTATTAATTAGCGTAGTTACTTTTCAGATGATATCTATTAAAAAGTATAGTACTAAGAGTAAGTGTTTTATACTACTCAAAAAGATAATGATATGGAAGAATTGAAAGAAAAATGTTTTTTTATTTTAGACTTTTTTGAGTCAAGAAAAATAGGTTCTCCTTTTATAGAAATGCAAAGAGATATAATTCTAATGGGATATGAGAATAAAAATAAGGTCGGTTTGCAATATGCCTTACGAGACTTACTTGAAGGTATAAGACATCTCTCTCCTAAAGAAAGAAAGCTTTTTACAATAAAAGCTTTTAAAAGTAACTTGAAATTTAAATATAAGGTTAGACAAAAACTTGAAATTATAGAACACGTTTTAATGCTAAGAGTAATAAGCAATAATTTCGAATACGAACTAATGAAAGAATTTTATCATGATTTAAAGCTTAGCAATCATTTAAGTGAAGATACCAAAAAAGATATATTAGAGGTGATAAGTTCATATGATTATGAATTAGATAACTAGACTAAATACCCTTCATCAAATAAATAAAGGACTAGTGCTTTCACAAAAGAATTTTTTATGAATGAGAGTAGATATTATTTATTAGTTTTTGTTATTCTAATGACTAGCTTTTTAAGCTATCAAGTATATAAAAGAAATAAAGCATTATCCGATAATGGAGTTGAAGGAATCTGTAAGGTAGTGGAAATAAAAAAATTAACAAAAGGTGTTACGACTCGTCAAGAAGTTGCAATAATAGAATATTATGTAAAAGGAGGTTATTATAGAACATCGGTGGCTATTTTTCCTAATACAAAAAAAGGAACTTGTTATAAAACGCTTTATTCCTCAGAGAATCCTAAAGTAGTAGAAGTGGATTTTGAAGAGAGTATACCTTGTAATTTTTAAATTATTTTAGATTCGTCAACTGATTCGCTGTTAGGGTATAAGGAAGTAGAAATTTATATAGATTTGCTCTATAGTACAGTTGCTGGCTCTGAAAGACTTGATTTATTTAATATTCATGCTCAAGCACGAATATTCTTTCTAGAGTCCTCTGAATTAAAAAATCCGCTTTTTAACTATACTCAGAATATGAATATATCTTTTAATATGAATCATACACCTGATGGAGCGACTTCAATTAGATACCAATTTTATTATAAAGAACCTAGAGCATGATTTCTAATAGATATATTTTATTGCTATTGCCATTGATTGTTTATTTAGCTTGTCATAAGAATAAAATTGTTGCCCCCGATTCTAAAATAGCAGCAATCAATAATAGATACGAAGGACATTGGTCAACGAAAGATTCAATATCTCAGTTACATCATGCTGTATTAATGGAAGATAAAGAAAGAGTGAAATACCTTTTAGAAAATGGAGCGGATGTAATGAACCTTGATGCTGATGGTGAAACGGCATTAATGTACGCTTGTAATGCAGATAGTATTGATTTTGACATAGTATCTCTACTTATTGAGTATGGAAGTGATATACTATATGAAAAACAAAACGATTTTAATTCAGCCTTTTTTATTTGTATAAAAAACTCTAAGGATAGTCTGATGCTATTTCTGTTGGATAATTTATCATTAAAGGAGAAAGAGTTATTGAAGTCGAAAAACTATTATCTGACGTTAAGTATCGGCTTTTTTCGATCTAAGATAGTTGAAAAACTAATTCCCTTTCAGAGTGATTTAAATGCTTATAGTCTTATGGGAAGTACTTTTCTCCAATATACTATTTCTCAAGCTGTATCATTTGATAGTAATAATAAATCATCTGATCGTGACGACAGAGAGAATTATGGAAAAGTTAGCCTTAAAGATGTCATTGAAGTAATCAATCTTTTGTTGTCAAATGGTGCAGATATCAATAAAGATTTAGAATTTTCATATAACGTAGTTAACGCCTTAGATTCTCCTGCTATTTTCAATTTGCTACTAGAGAAAGGCTTAGATTTATCAAAGCCAGTAGAGAAGCTTATAGGTGTAAATGAAAAGAAGTCCTTTTCAATCTTAGATTTATTTATAGATAGAGTTTCTACTGGGGTAGTTTTTAATATTGGTGGCCAGTATGTAGATATTACAAAGGATAGTGATCTAAAGTTATACCTTAAGGCATTAGATTTAATGATAGCAAAAGGAGCAAGAGGTAAATCTAGCCCTTATACTGCTTATGAGCAGTTAATGCTGGCAGCAGTGGATAAAAGTAATACCAAAGTAGTAGATTTGTTACTTAGTCAGGATCGAGTGGCAACAAGTTTTAAAGATAAAACAGGAAAGACTTTATTGATGCGGGCTCAAGCATTGGACAATTATGAGACGATAGAAGTGTTGAAGAAGTATAATTAGAATTGAGCATTAAAAAGGAAAGAGAGCTGTAATCAGAACTGATTAGGCCTTTCTGTAGGACTCAGGGCAAGACAAAGCAGCGTTCGCCACAACATCCGATACCACCCACCCACTAATCACGCTCATAAACAATTGAATAATCGTAATAATCTTTTAGCCAGGCTTTAATTTCAAATGGAACTTTGCGTTTCCAGGATTTATTATTTGTGAAATAATGGATTTTGATATGACCTAGTGTGGTATCAGGTGGGCTAGTGGTGGCGGCCCAAATGTTTTGTAAAGAGTCGAAAATAATGATGGCCTCTTTTTCGCGATGAAATCCGCGAACCCTTCCTTTCCATAGTGTGCCATAAGTATTTCCTTTTTCGTCCTTAGCTGGATGTTGTTCCAGTCGTTCCATATTATAGGCAAACTTGCTAAGATTCTGTTGACCTACCATATGATAAAAGGCTTGATAACTTGCTGTATCTTTAAAAATTGAATCCTTGCCTATAAAATCTATTCTGGCTTCTTGACCCGTATATATATCTTGGTAGCTTCCTGTGAGCCAACAATTTGGACCGAGCCCGCATAGAAATGGGAAACTTTCTTGTTGCAAATATATTTCTTTTCCTCTTCGATAAAAGACGAGTTTGCAGTTTTCATGATATAATCGGAATAATTCCAGATCCATTATGGCTCGATCGCCTCTGATATCGGCAGTTCCAAAAAACTGATGGGTATAGTTGTTTATGTATATATTCATTGCAAATTGCAATGAGTTTTCAGTGACGCCTCCAACGATTAATGTGGACGTATCCCAAGGATCATTGAGGTGCCACACACCAGTCCAATGGTTATTATCAAAAGGAGAAATATATTCTTTATAAGTAAAGGGTAGGGTATGGGTACTATCAACATTCCACCAAGTCCCCTGCAAACTATCTGCCCCCAGAAATGTTCCAGAGAAGGAGGCATTCCGTTCCTGGAATCTTTCTTCTACTAATTCGAAATGCCCATCACTTTCTAAACGGCCTTCAAAGTTAAGCAGACCATTATGATTCGGATAATAAGTATGTCCAGATAATCGGCCATCTCCCCAATTGACAAGCAGTAAATCTAATTGAATGGAGTCACTATTACCTAAGTGACCAATATAGCGTTTGATAAAATATTTGTCTTCAGTAGAATCAGGCCGGCCTTTTAGAATTCCGGGAAGGGCAGACTTTATTCTGATTGAGGTGTCTTTTTCTTTACAAGCAAATGAAAATGCTAAACAAAGAACCGTGAAAATAGCTAATTGCCGCATTCCAATTTATTTTGAAAACCAATTAAACTTACAAAACACCACTATTAATCTGCTTATGTGCATAATCAACAGCTCTTGAAGTCAATGCCATATAAGTGATACTTGGATTTTGAGTACCAGAACTTGTCATACATGAACCATCAGTAATGAAAACGTTTGGCACTTCATGCATTTGATTCCATTTGTTTAAAACACTTGTCTTTTTATCTTTCCCCATTCGAGCAGTACCCATCTCATGGATACAAGCGCCCACTGCTGTTTCTTGATTATATGATTCGATATCTTTACAACCAGCAGCTTCCAGCATTTCTTCAGCACAAGTCACACCATCCAGTCTAAGCTTTCGTTCGTTTTCACGCAACTGTGCATCAAAGGTGATAATTGGCATACCATGCTTGTCTTTTTTATCAAAATTTAAAAACATACGGTTCTCATGATAAGGAAGCAATTCGCCAAAGCAGGTCATTGCAACTCGATATTCTCCAGGAGAGAAAATAGATTTTTTTAGATCTGCTCCAATTACTCCATCGGGAATATTAAAACCTCTTCGTGCGCCACCTTGATATCCAAAGCCTCGGACATAGTCGTCGCGTTTGCTTGCCTCATCAATATTTCTAAATCTGGGAATATAAAACCCAACAGGCTTTCTACCTTTATAATAAGTATCTTCAAAGCCTTCTAAAGTGCCAGAAGCTCCCATCCCATAATGATGATCCATCATATTGTGTCCTAACTCTCCACTTGAATTTCCAAGACCATCAGGAAAAGTTTCAGAACGACTATTGAGTAATATTGCTGTAGTCCCAACGGTACTTGCATTGCAAAATATAATGCGTGCAAAGTATTCAAACTCCTCTCCTGTATTTGCGTCTTTTACTTTAATACCACTTGCTTTGCCTGTTTTTTTATCATAAACTATTTCATACACTATACTATCTGGTCGCATCCATAAATTTCCTGTTTCTTCAGCTACAGGTAAGGTAGCAGATAAGCTACTAAAATATGCACCATAAGGACAACCCCGAACACATCTATCTCTAGTCTGACATTGTCCTCTTTTGCCTTTGTGGACGGCAGGGTCATAAGTAGAAAGATTTGCAACTCGACCGGGCGTGACAACTCGTTGGGGATATAATTTTCCAACAGATTCTCTTAGATGTTGTTCTGCACAATTCAACTGAAATGGAGGTAAGAATTTTCCATCTGGCACTTGTTTAAGCCCTTCCTTTTGTCCGGCAATTCCTACGAACGTTTCTACATAGTCGTACCATGGTTCAATGTCTTTATATCGGATAGGCCAGTCAATCGCAATGCCTTCTTTTGCATTAGCTTCAAAATCTATGTCACTCCATCGATAGCAATGTTTTCCCCACATAATAGAACGTCCACCTACATGATGACCTCTGATCCAATCAAATCTTCCTACTTCATCATATGGATATTCGTCATCCTTATTGATCCAATGTTTGTGGTCTTCTCTTACCCACCAATGCAATCGATCTTGCTTGAAATAGTGTTGGGCAATTTCTTCTGCGGTCACCATATTTTGATTCGGTAATTCCCAGGGATCTAAATTTGCAGTTGGATAGTCCGGATGTTTTACCATTCGCCCCCTTTCTACTACAAGCGTTTTATAGCCTTTTTTACAAAGTTCCATTGCGGCGTATCCGCCACTGATACCTGAGCCAATTACAATGGCATCGTAAGTTCGTTCTTCTTTTCCTTTTGACTTGAAATTCATATTGCCCAGGCTTTTCCACCTGCATCTTCCAGCGAAATACAAGCTTCGTATGTGCCGGGAACAGGTAGGTAGGTTAAGTGATTTTTACCGATTTCTTCTGTCGATAAATAATAAGCAATGGTTTGTTGTCTAAGATTTAAGAATGCTTCTTTTACAATTTTAAGCTCCTCTTTATCCGATTGATTCAATTGTTGCAACATTTCCACCTGCTTGCTTTCGTTCATTTTCAAAAACTTGCTTAGGTCTTGCTCAGTACCTTTAGAATTAGGACTTAGATAATGGAGTAGTGCATCAAACCCTTTTCGATAGTCAGCTTGTGCATCAGTCTTGTACACCTTCCCAAGCATAGTGTCGATGGTTCGATGTACCCCTACACCTGTTGCAGAGGGACTATCCGTTTTAGGTAGAATCAGATCAACTAGATTTTTTAATACTGAAAATTCATCGGTATTAAAAAAGATAGATTTATAATCATCTATAGGAGGCGTTTCACCAGATTGACAACCAGAAAGCAGTGAGCTTGATAAAGGCAGACTTATAGCAGCACCAGTAATTAATGCTGTATACTTTAAAACATCTCGTCTTTTCATAATTGGATTAATATCCAGTTAAGATAAGAAAATTGAAATGAAAGGAGGATGAAAAATATAAAATTTATTTTTTATCAGTGCTTGAATCAAAAAATACTAGAGAATAGCGGATTAATAAGTGTCCACCTCACCCTATAATTCAATAAAAACAGAGACATCATTTGATAATTCTAAATCGTCTTCTGTCTTAATTTTTATACTAAAGGTAAAATCATCTTGATCGAATATCGTCAAATCCAAGAAGGCTTGATTAAAATGAACCTGTAATTCTCCTCCAAAATAATCGAAGACTTCAACGCGTAAATTAGAAAGGTTGGAAAAATCACTGTCTGCCTCTATCATTTGACCATCATAGGTAAAGCCTTTATTACTTTTAATTTCAAATGTGTTGAGGTCTGCTGGGTTTTCAAAAACGTACTCACAAGAAGTAGCATAAGCGGATTGAATGAGCCCTGTTTGAAATAAACCTGCAATTTCTGATTCGAATAACATATTGATTGAGAAAGGTGCCCGGATTGTATCTACGTTTGTAAAGGTGCTGGTATCTAAGATTTGAATCGTTCCATTCCCGATAATTTTATACTTATCTGTACAACAACTTTGAATAATGACTGAAATGGAAATTAAACTTGTACAAAAGAATATCGCTCTGATTACTTTTTTCATAATTGATTATTTATAATTCCGTCTAATAACTATTGATGCTCAATATCTACGGATTACTCACAATAACGATAAAGTATACCTAAAGCGTTGGGTCGCTTATAAATTATTTTTAGGAATAGCTATCCAATCTGGCCGCAAATACATGGCAAATTCTGTTAGTCCTGTCGAAAAACAATTTATGATCGGCCTGATCCTTAAACAGCTAAACTCTCAATCAAAGAAGGCTGGAGTGTGGAATTCATTTCTTTTAAAAAACGAGCGAGCGCTTTTCTTTTTTGACCATCAAGTTCGTAACTGATATATTTTTTAAAATACTTTTTGAGGTCAAAACCTTTTTCTGGAGTCGGGAGGAGATAGATTAATTGATTGATGTGTTCGAGCCCATCTTTAAGTGCTTTGTTGAATTGTTTGATAAATGCTGGAGGCAATGGTTTATTACTTACCCAAGCAGCAAATACAAAGGGTAAACCACTATATGCTGTCCAGGCTTCTCCCAAATCATAATGGTATTTATAAAAATCAAATAGTTCTATTGTTCGATCACCAATGACAACTGCTGCTTGTCCTTCTTGAAGAGATTTTTCAAAGCCTGGCTTAGCTTGACTTAGTTTAGGAGAAATTTTCCAATAATTGGCAATCAATATTTTAGCCAGTTCGACAGAGGTACGAGAATGATGATCAAGGATCAATTCTTTTATATCGTGAATTGGGGAATTGCTAAAAATGCAAACTGTTTTGACCGCTCCAACTGCTCCAATACAATAATCCGATATGATATAAGGCGTATCTAAATGTGGGATTACAGCAACAGGTACCAAACCTAAATCCACTTCACCATTTTTAAGTTTTATGGCACAATCTGAAGGGATATCTAAAGTCAAATCAATTTGATCTTGAATAGGATCATTCAGTAAACCATACAAGAAAGGCTTTGTATTCAAATAACTAACTGCTGTAACTTTTAATTTATCCATATCATCCATTTTATAAGCTCTACTCTTATACAAGTTCTAAATGCGAAATATCATTTTTTAATTCAACCTCAAATTCTCCATCTTTCCAAATCGTTTTATACAAACCTGTGTTATGGTGATTGAAGTTTTCCATTTCTCGTAGGTGTTGCTTTGTGACGAGGCACATCATACATCGTAAAGTTCGTCCGTGTGTACACACTAGTATTTTATCTTCCGGTCTTTGTACAATATCATTAAGAAATGTTTGTAATCTTCCTGACAGAGATCTTGCACTTTCGCCATTTTCTAAGCTGGCATCAAAATTCCCGATCGCCCATTGCTGAATTAAAGTATCGTAATTAACCTTCATCCAGGGCTCATATTTTTGTCCTTCATGGATTCCCCAATTAATCTCATTAATAAGTGGAGTAGTTTCAAAAGGAATGGATGTATGGTCAAGAAATGGCTTAACGGTTTGATGGGTTCTTTGAAGTCCGGAAGCGATAATTAATTGAAAATCTACATCTTGATAGTAATCAAAAAATGCCTGTGCTTGTTTTCTACCAGTCTCATTCAGTTCACTGTCTACACCACTTCCTTGCACGATTCCAAGTTTATTATACTCTGTCTGTCCGTGTCGAATAAAATATATCGTTTTTGTCATTAGTATTTTTTATCAAAAAACTTATTTATTAACAACGGGTAGAGAAGTATATCCTTTATATACAATGGCTTCTTCAAATACATGATCCGTATAATCTTTTTGGATATTATAAAGTGTATCTCTCTCGATAGGTTTACGTCCGACATCTTTTATCAGCTTGACCAATTCCATTGTACTCATCGCAGGTGTTTGTTCTTCAGAACCTGCCATGGTATAAATTTTTGTAGTATCATCAATGGTTCCGTCTATATCATCAACTCCAAATGCTAAAGAAATCTGTGCAGTATTTCGACTGATCATTGGCCAATAGGCTTTGATATGATCAAAGTTGTCGAGGTAGATTCTACTGATGGCATACATTTTTAAATCTTCGATGACATTCGATTCAGGAACATGAGACATTTGGTTATTTTGATTCCTAAACTTCAAAGGAATAAAAGTTTGAAAGCCGCCTGTTCGATCTTGAAGTTGGCGTAAGTGTTCCATATGATCTATTCGATGCCGAAAATGTTCGATGTGCCCATATAACATTGTGGCATTAGACCGCATACCTAATTTGTGCCATTCTTCATGAATCTGTAACCACTGCTCTCCACTACATTTACCTCCTGCAATCTGATCCCTGATTTCAGGATGAAAAATCTCTGCACCACCGCCAGGCATAGAATCGAGACCTGCGTCCTTCATCATTTTCATACCCTCTGCATAAGATACTTTTGCTTTTTTGAAAATATAATGATACTCCACAGGAGTCAATGCTTTGATATGAAGTTCTGGCCGATGTGATTTTATATTTTTGAATAAGTCAGCATAAAACTTTAGATCATACTGAGGAAGGACACCTCCTACGATATGTATTTCAGTTACAGGTTTATCATCATACTTTTTGACAATGTCCATCATCTCTTCCATTGAATACTCCCAACCTTCTTCCCGTTTTTTGATCAGACGACTATAAGAGCAAAAAGTACAGGTATACAAACAGACATTTGTCGGCTCCATATGGAAGTTCCGATTAAAATAAGTGATATTTCCATGCTTCTTTTCACGAATTACATTTGCCAATGCACCGAGAAAACCCAAATCAGCTTCTTCGAAAAGAAAGATTCCATCTTGCTCACTTATTCGCTTATTATCCAAGACTTTATTAGCGATCACTTTAAGTTCTGGTTTGAGCAAAGGATCATTCAAGATAGTTTGGATACTTAAAGTTTGGTTCATAATTATCATAATTAGCGCTTTGACAAAATACTTAAGGATCTATCAAAGGGTGAATTTAGAAACACTTATTAACGCTTTATTCTTGTATACACAAAGGTAACAATGTTTCACTACTTTCAGTTTTGATTGAAAGCATGTTTTTTTAATCAAATTTTCAACGAAAATAGGGGGCATTAAGGAAAAAGCATTATAATAGAGTGATTATTTTAAATCTGCAATAAATCTTTTTGAACAACTTCAGTAAGAGCAATCAGATATATATACATACTTGTGCTTTCGATATTAATTCCAGTTTACAATTTTGAGATCAACCAATTGGTAAAGGATTTGTATAAACAAGCCATTGCTACCGGTGTAGTCTTTGAAATATTGTGTTTCGATGATGGTTCTGAAGACCATTTTAGGACAAAAAATAAAGCAATATGTAATTTTAAACAAGTCATATATAAAGAACTTCCTCAAAATCTTGGGCGATCAAAGATTCGAAATGAATTGGCAAAAGCGGCAGGCTATGATTACTTACTTTTTATGGACTGTGATTCTCAAGTAGTTTCTCCGGATTATATTCGAAATTATATAAAACATCTTGATCCAAACACACTGCTCTATGGTGGTCGGGTTTACAATTCAAGTCCGCCATCAGATTCTTTGTTGATTTTTCATTGGCACTATGGAATTAATCGAGAACAGGTAGATTATAAAACCCGTCAGCAAGAACCTTATCATGCATTTCAGACCAATAATTTCCTTATTCCAAAAGATTTATTTTTAAAAATACAGTTTGATGAAAACCTAAGACAATATGGGCATGAGGATACCTTATTTGGTTTTGAATTGCTGAATCGTAAGATTGCTTTGAGGCATATTGATAATCCTTTAGAACACATTGGTTTGGAAACGGTCGATCAATTTTTAGAAAAAACCAAAAAGGGGATTCAGAACCTATTAAAACTCAATGACAAATATCCATTTATTGAAACGAAATTATTGAGGTATTATCGTTTTTGCCAAAAATCGAAATTGAAATATCCAATAAGATGGGTTTATAGACTTTTTTATGCTGTGATTGAGCGAAATTTGCGATCGCATCAACCTAATTTGAGGTATTTTGATTTTTATAAATTAGCTGAGATGTTAGGATCTTCAGAAGATAAATCCCAATGAAGTTGTTCAAAATAGCTATTTCTCAAAATAACAGCGATTTTTGAACAACCTCCTTCAAAAAAATACTCTAAATAAGGGATGAAAGGCAATTTGTTTCTTTGTACTTTTGTAGTAGCACGAGTTAAAAAAAACATAGTCCGAATGAGATCAGCCATTACATCTTCAATACTCCTTCGAGTATTAATACTTTTTTGTATCCTCCCGAACATGACTGTTGCTCAATACTATATTGACTCATCGGACAATTTGCCTGATGCAGATGCTTCTTTCCAAACTAAAGACGTGCTAGCCGTTGATATTGATGGAGATGGAGATATGGACGTTGTTATTGCTAATGAATTTCAAAATAATGTCGTATTAATCAATGATGGAATGGGTGTTTTTACCCGTGGTGGAATGGGAATCCCATTAGATGAAGAGCATGATAGTGAGGCCATTACAATTGCTGATTTTAGTGGAAATGAAGAACTGGATTTGATTTTTGTTAGTGAAGATGATTTTGAACATGAATATTATTGGAATGAAGGTAGTGGTAATTTTATTGAACCAGCACTCTCTTTGCCCTTAACCAATTGCCGTGCAGTAGATGCTTCGGACTTTAATGGAGACAATATACCTGATCTTATGTTAGGCAATAATGGTCAAAATTTTATGCTAATAAATGATGGAGTAGGGGCGTTTATTAATGAAACATTTGATCGAATACCATTTGTTGATGATAAAACGCAGGATATTGCCACCAATGATATTGATAATGACGGAGATTTAGATATATTCCTTGCAGATGAAGATTCTAATCGTTTATTGATTAATGATGGAACTGGAGTATTTGTGGATGAATCTGCTGAGCGATTGCCGCAAGGTGTAAATTTGGATAGTCGAACTGGGATTTTTGAAGATGTGGACATGGATGGGGATTCAGATTTATTTTTATGTAATGTAGAATTTTCAGTAGGGAAGAACCCTAAAAATCGTTTATACCTAAATGATGGGAATGGATTTTTTACGGATCATACGGATACCAATACACCTGATTATACGGATCAAACTTTAGATGCTGTTTTTACAGATCTTGATTTTGATGGCGATCCAGATCTTATACTTGCTAATATTCTAGGTATTCAAATGAGCGCCTATTTGAATGATGGAAATGGAAAATTTACAGATCATACAGAATTAATTTTTGGAACACCATATACCATTGAAGCCTTCAGTATTACTAAAGCAGACTTTAATGGTGATGATGTGGAAGATATATATATCGGAAATAAGGAGGGAAAAGATATTTTATTGATTCGAGACCCTAATGTGGTAGCGAATAAAGCAGTAAATACCATCGATGCAAAATTATTCCCCAACCCAGTATATAATAAGTTGGTACTAGAAGGTGATTTCTTACATGATTTTTGGACCTTCCAAATCTTTGACCTTGCTGGTAATTTGATTGTTCCATTCAAACAAAGAGAAGTTTCTGATCAACAAATAACGTTCGAATTGCCAAGGAATATCGCTAATGGCATTTATTTCTTGAATGCAGTTTCAAATCATAAAGAAGGTCGTTTTAAATTTGTTCTCATTCGATAAAATCCATTTGACTTTAAATTCGTTTATAGGAAAGGACTCTAGAGGGATCTACTAGATTTGAGAATTGATATGTAACAATAATACAATCTGAGCGTCCTAATTATATGGATAGTGTATAAACAGGAGAATTATTTATCCGCTCTATCTAGATCAATCAATATTTATAATTGAAGCTGTTTTAATGAAAAGTTTATTTTATCTATTTATATGCACCATTATTTTCGGATTATTAGCTTGTAAGACTAATAACAAAGTGACTCCTTATGAGTACGCTTTATTGAGTGCGCATGTATATAATGATGGGACAAAAGAACTACCTGAAAAATTTGAAACATATATTGCTTACGAAGAGAAAGAGAAGTCAATCGTTGAACACCTGGGTGGCTTTCTTAATTCTTTAGATGTTAGTAAGGTTATTGAATTAAGTCAGAAGGATGAAAAGGACGGATTGATTGGCTATTTAGCAACAAAAGCTGTTTCTGTAGGGGGCTATTATGGACAAGCCTATTTAGATAATAATACTAAGCAATTGATCATTGCACATCGGGGTACAGACAATCTCATTAGCGCGTTTACAGAAGGACAAAAAGTAGATCAAAAAGTGGGCTCTAAAATATGGGAATTGGTCAAAGATTTGGATGATGATTATGAAATCTATTCAGGGAAAATACCGAGAGAACAATTTTTAGAAGCTAGAAAGTTTACCAAAAAAGTAAAAAGTGTTTACGGAAAAGAGTTCAATGAAATACCCAATATAGTTCACACTGGCCATTCATTAGGTGCAGTGCTTGCTGAATTATGTGCTATCGCAGACAGTGGTAAAGCAATAACTTTTGAAAGCCCAGGTACAGAACCCCTTTTAGAAGAGTTGGAGGAACTGACTTATGGGCAATTTGATTTTAAATCCTTTGATCCAAAGAAAGCGGATATCATCACTTATAATGCAGAACCTAATCGTATTAATACTTTACATCAGCATGTTGGAAAAGTAGTTCCATTGTATAAGGAAGATAAGGTTCAAAAAGCATATAGTGAGGATAACCTTTTTGAAAACATTAGCCAGCATTCTATTGATTCTTTATTGATGAGATTTGATAAGCGAACAGGGAAACCAACGAAAAATTAGAAAAAGCTACCAGCAATAAGACCACCTCACAAGGGAAGTGGTTACCGACTCACCAGAACTAAAGAAATATTCACAATGCCCGATAGGGCTAATCAAAACGCGATAGGCGCAGCAAGACATTGTTTCGGAATATCGAAGGCATCCACTAATAAGCCAGCTTCGTCTCTTACTTCTTTACAAAGTTTAGCAACAACTCTTCTGATTGCTTTTGATTTTGGTGACTGCATATATTCACTCTCCAGGTACCAACCTTTATGAGATTCAATCGTAGACAGCGCATAAAGATCGCATAGCTTTTTGAGTACTGCTTTTATATTTTGATTGTCTACTTTTTTGACCTTTTTTATAAATTGTTCTAAGACTACATGCTCCACATAAGCCTCCGAAAGGACGAGTAAATGCGTCTGACATCTTAAAAAAGCTTCATGAGCTGGAATCTTTTTAGCCAAATAATCTCTCATTCTTTGACTTACAGAAAGGAGTAATTTACGTTCGCGATATTTAAATGCATCCAACTGGAAATCAGGATCAAGAAGATGTTCAAGGGCCGTATTCCTTGTGAAAAAACGATTGTACTCGGTTAAGGTTGAGCTCACCCTTTCACTTAATAGACGCAATACAGCCGTAAAACCTTCATCATGAAAAGATTTTTAAAATTAGATAATAATCCCTTTGAAACCAATTGCATGAGTACGATATTATCTCCTTCAAAAGTGGTGTAAATATCTGTATCTGCTTTTAGGTTAGCAAAACGATTTTCAGTAAGGTAACCTTTTCCACCACAGGCTTCTCTACACTCTTGTAAAGCCTTAGTCGTAAACCAGGTACTATAAGATTTTAAGCCAGCAGCCAAGGTCTCAATTTCTCGAATATCTGCTTCTGTTTGATTCACATATCGACTGGTCAAATAGGTCAAAGCAAAATCTAATGCATAGGACTTCGCTAATAATGGCATCAAGCGATGTTGATGGCTTGGATAGTCCAAAAGAATGGTTTCGGGCATGCCTTCCTTTGGAGCAAATTGTCGTCGTTTTAAGGCATATTTAATGGCAATGCTTAAGCCTGTTTTGGCAGCGCTCAATCCTGCGCGAGGCACGCTTACTCTTCCTCCGACCAAAGTGCCAAGCATTGTGAAGAATCGACGCGAAGGATTTTGAATAGGGCTAGTATAGTTACCTTGTTCATCAACATCACCAAACTTATTCAATAAATGTTCTCTTGAAACGCGGACTTGATCAAACCAAATCCTACCATTGTCTACACCGTTTAGGCCCAATTTATAGCCACAATCTTCTATCCTAATTCCTGGAAGTAAATGGTGTTTTTCATCCCGAAGAGGGACAAGTAAGGCATGGACACCATGATTTTCATCATTTACTATTAATTGTGCAAAGACGGATGCCATTCTACCATGCAATGCATTCCCAATGTATTCTTTACCTGCTCCTTCATGGGGCGTATGGATAATAAATTCCTGACTTGCTGGATCATAAGTAGCCGTGGTTTCCAATCCTCTAACATTAGAACCATGTCCTGTCTCTGTCATAGCAAAACAACCAGGGAGTTTTAATGAACCAATGTCTTTTAAATATTTATCATGATGTTTTTGGGTGCCTAATTTATAGACACTTCCACCAAATAATCCAAACTGTACTCCGAATTTGATAGCCAAACTTGAATCATGATAACCTAACATTTCAAAAGTGGCAATATAGTCACCCATACTATTTTTACCACCATATGAGGTGGGAAAAGAGAGTGCTCCAAATCCATGTTGAGCAAGTATCTTGCACCATTTTAATACTTTATTTCTATGTGCTTCTTTATCGGGCGTATGCGCTAGTTTAAATGCTGGATCACTAAGTAAGGTGCGCATTTTATTGCGAGTATCAGAATACTCATCATCAAGAAGTATTTTTAATTTTTGAAGATCGACATTAGGTTCTCTTATCGGTTTATCAGGAAATATAGTCAATAAACTAGTGCTATCTATAATGCCTAGTGCTTGCTCAATATCCTTTAGTGCATTTTGGGTTTCAGGGGTTTGCCATTTGAGGGTGTCTTTATCTGTAGTACTCTTTTTTGCCATCTCCAAACCCAATCCAACCAAAGAGTTTTTAGTGCCTTTGGGCAATATAGAAGCTTGTTTTTTTAGAATCCCTACCCATTGTCTGAACAATGCTTGCGAAGGTGGCTTAGCTGGGTTTGTCCATTCTACTAATTGCCTTTTTTCACCAATGGTGAGAAAGTCTAATTGATTTACTTTTTCACGAATTAGTTTTACTTCACTTGGACTTAAAATACTATCTGCCCAGCCTACATAATATAAAGGAAGTAAGCTTAGTATGCCTGGAGTATATTTAGGGGAGGTGGAAATTCGATCACTCATTGTTTTATTTTACATTTAATAATTCCTTGTCCCTAAATGTAAATAAAAAACCCGAAACCTATGACAATAGATTTCGAGCTGGTGGGTGTTTGTTCGTGTTCTCTGAATATTTTCTAAACAGAGAAGGTCAAATATTTTTAATGTGTATATACTTATTCGGGATTATGTACTTATTTGTTTCAGAAAATAGAAATTTATTTCATTTTATACTAATGTTGATTGATTTGGGAAAATAAATGTACTTCATTACAGTATATAAAAAAAGATCACCTATTGGGGGGTGATCTTGTAAAACAAACTATGAGAGAACTATTAAGAAAGGATATCATTCTATGGCTTGGGGTATATACAGAGCTGTGGCATCGTGTTTATATGTCGTCTTTATTTTATAAATGCTATCGGGATAATGTAGCATTTGATTATTATAAATAGAAGGCCTGTATTTATCGATCATTTCATCCGTATGATCTGCAGTAAAAGGCTGATAAACCCAATCAATGCTGATGATTAGGAATATGGAAAGGAGGGCGAATTTGGACATAGTGTTTCGAAATTTAGGGTAAAAAAAACCACCGAATGCTGTCACCCATCCGGTGGGTAGAAACTAATATTGGGTGTCAAGCTTGTATAAATGATATTTTTCAATCGTATTGATCAATTTTTTAGCATAGCTTTGATCCGTTGCATAGCCAGCTTTTTTAAGACCGTGGGCCCATTTTTTATAATCTTTACCAAAGGATTTTAAGGATTGGTATCTTTTATTTTCTAATAAAGTGCTGTGTGCTCTCCAACTTTCCCAAGCACTACTGAATTTTCTGAAAAAATCTTTGTGGTGATCATCTGTAGCATTTGTGCAATGGCCTTTTTTACAGTTTCGACTAAAACATTTGATACCAAAGTGGTTATTATTGTTTTTGGCTAATCTACTCTTTCCAGAATTGCTTTCTATTAGAGCCTGAGCCATTTTTATACTTGCAGGAATGCCAAACTTATTCATTTCAGTTTTTGCTACAGGAGCATATTTTTTTATAAAAGCAATTGCTTTTTTGTCTTGCAAACTTTTAGCAGACACTGGTGCATAAGGATTAGCGGGTGCTCCAAAAGTGGTGTTTTTAACTAAATTATTATGACTTTGATCATCTATGATTTCTTTTTGAGGTCCATTAAACGACATGTTGAATTGGATATCTTTTTTGAATGCCATAAAAGCAAGTATTGATATTGCAATTAACTTAATCCAAGGCACTTCTATATCTTCAAAAAGCTTGTCTAAGGCATTGAAAAGTTTATATTTTAATGCAATCAAAGGTTTCTGGAGACTGATCAAAAGATGCTTTAGTAATAATCCAAAATCTGGAAGTGCCTCTTCATTGGATTTTTGAATAAGATGTATCTTCTTTTCTTCTTTAATTGTACTACTATGGTTTTGTCTTGTATCCACTACTATTAGTGGGATATTGTATTTTGATTTTCTCCTATTTTCCATTTTTAGAGATTTTGGATTCAAGTATAAAACAAAAGTAAAACAATTTGTTTTATTAAACAAACAATTTGTAATTAAAATTCTTAATTTTAAAACAAAAACATTATAAACAATTGATAATCAATTATATAAAATGTTTTAAAATATAAACAAATAATTGATACTGTGTAAGTAGACTAAGCAGTGCAGATGTGACTTTATGAGCTTATTAGGCTGATAAGCATATGATAAACCACGATTAAATGAAGTAATAGGCCTGAAATTATGCGAATTGTGATTTTTGATTCGTTAGAACTAAATGCAGAATCAAGTTGGAATCAATTTTGTTTTATTATCTTGTGCTCCTTCAAACAAAAAAACTTTTTATCTTCTAATTTTTTTAATAATACTGTTAAGATGAAATCCAATTCAATTGTTTTATTTGTACTCCTTTTTGTAGTAGCGATAGGCGCAAACTCTTGTTCAAAAAACTGTAAAGGTGGAGGTTGGTATGGAGATCGTAATCTAGGATTTGCTCCTTTAAAAGAGAGACCAGTTAATCCTGTTAGTCCAATAGATTGCAAAGAAGAATTAGACTGTGAAATTTCAAATCCTTAAAAACGATTTGATTGTATTATTTGACCTTTTGGGTCATGTTTAAAAAAGAGAGGAAATTACTGATGTGGTTTCCTCTTTTGATATATATACCTTACCTGAGTCTCCTGTATTATTCTTACGCTATATTTTGGTTTTTGGCAAATCCAGTGTTTGAGATAAAAACATAAACTAGGTCAACACTTCCTTTAGTCGCTTTTGATCTGATTTACGGCTTGTCCACGGGATTTGTCTAAGAACGTATATTTTTAAACCAGTTCTTATTAGAAGAAGCTTATTTCTGTTATTTTCGCGTAACAAAATAAATTTTATAAATCATACATAAGAAATCAAGAAAACAAACAAAATGAAATTACTAGAAGGAAAAGTAGCTTTGATAACTGGAGGGTCACGAGGGATAGGAGAATCAATTGCTAGAAAATTTGCAGAACAAGGTGCGGATGTAGCCTTTACTTATTTATCCTCTGCTGAAAGGGCAACTACCATTGAAACCGCATTAAAAGAAATGGGTAGTAATGCTAAAGCTTATCAATCTGATGCCAGCTCATATACTAAAGCAGAAGAATTGGTAAAGGCTGTTCTAGAAGACTATGGAAAAATTGATATTTTAGTCAATAATGCTGGAATTACAAGAGATACTTTAATGCTTCGAATGAGTGAAGAACAATGGGATGAGGTAATGACTACTAATTTGAAGTCTGTATTTAATTTGACAAAGCATTCTTTGCGTTCTATGCTAAAAAAGAGAAGTGGTTCTATTATTAATATGAGCTCAGTTGTTGGTGTTTTTGGTAATGCAGGACAAGCGAATTATGCTGCATCAAAAGCTGGAATTTTTGGATTTACTAAATCAATTGCGAAAGAAGTAGGATCTAGAAGCATACGTTGTAATGCAGTTGCTCCTGGTTTTATAGAAACGGATATGACTCATGAACTTGATGATAAAACTAAAGAAGCATTCCTGGCAAGTATTCCTATGAAACGATTAGGTCAGGGTTCCGAAGTAGCAGATGTCTGCCTCTTTCTTGCCTCTGATATGTCCAAATATGTATCTGGTCAAACAATCAGTGTTTGTGGAGGCTTAAATTGTTAATCTATATATTGATAATTGATAATTGAAATCCAATGTTAGCTAAAAAAAATCTTTTACTGTTTATCTTGTTGTGTTTAGGCTTAGGTTCATTTGCTCAGGAAATACCTGATTATGGTATGACAAAAGATCAAATTGAATTGCTAAACTTAGATTGTTTACATCAAAAAGGTTTTACTGGTAAAGGGGTAACCATTGCACATTTTGATGATGGATTTGATGGATTTGATCAACTCAAGGCATTCGAATATGCGCGTGTCAATAATTATTTGAAAGGTCAATATGATTTTCAATTTGATACCAAAATGAAGTATGAAGGGAATGGATCTCATGGTACAAATACCTTGTCCATTGTACATGGATATTTACCTGGAGCCTATATCGGAATGGCTTATGATGCTAATATATTATTAGCCCGAACAGAGTATAGTCCTTCTGAAACACATAAGGAAGAATTAAACTGGAAATATGCGGTAGATTGGGCCATTACAAATAAGGCAGATATTATTACGAGTTCTTTACAATACAATACCTTTGATAAAGGCGAAGGTGACTATGATTATAAGAAAGACCTTGATGGAAATACTTCTATTATAGCTAATGCGGCTGATTATGCTGCTGCAAAGGGAATTTTGGTAGTTGCTATTCAAGGGAATTTTGGAAATAGTGATTGGTATTATCTTGCTACTCCTGGAGATGCGGATTCTGTGTTGACTGTTGGCGCAGTAGGTATTGATGGTAAGAAAGCAGGGTTCTCTTCTTTTGGCCCATCGTCTGATGGACAAGTAAAACCTGATGTGATGGCAGTAGGCTTTCAGACTACGATTATAGAGCCTAGTGGAGATATTCGAAAAGGCAATGGGACTTCTTTTGCAGGACCTGCCATTGCAGGAATGGTTGCTTGTTTGAAGCAAGCTCATCCACTACGCTCGAATATGGAAATTATTACGGCTGTTCGTCAAAGTGCAGATCGCTTTGAAAAACCTGATGTAACCGGAGGCTATGGTTATGGAATACCTGATGCTTGTAAAGCCCATGAAATACTTTCTGCAATGGATACTGATTTTACAAAAGCAAAGGCATGGATTATCAAAGATCATTATCAGTATAAAACTAAAAAATGTAAGCTTAAGCTTAAACCCAATTCTGAAGAAGTAGGGACGATCCATTTATACAATACCCTAGAACAGCAAATAGCTAGTTCTAAATGGCCAACTAAAAAACTGAAAATCAAAAAATTACCAAAAGGGAACTATAGTTTTCGTATCCTTGATAAGGAAGGAAAACTCATTGCTGTTGAGAATTTTTTAAAGCGATAACTCTATAGGGGGCTAAATGAATTTATTTGGCCAAAACTAATTAGAGTGAGAACTTTAGGTCTGAAAAGATGGATTCGTTACACTCTTTATTTACAGAATTATTGGAACTAGAAGCTCCATTTAGAGACAGGGGATTAATAGAAAAAGAGAAAGATGCAGGAAAAGTATCAAGCATGACTTTTACTATTGAGATAGATAATACATACCGGCCTAGTAAATTTCATAATATTCATTCTTATTATGAAAAGATTTAGCAGCATTTAAGTTTATTTCAATATCCCTGTTCTATAAAAGCTCGCTTACCAGTTTTTATAGATAAACGCACTAATAAAACAGAGGCCATATAAATTCCATAGACTCGAAAAAGTAGCGGATTCACCCTACAAGGTTAGAGGAGTTTTGGAAAATGTACTTTATTGCAGTATATGTTGATCAAAGAAGTTGGGGGAATTCCAAACCGCTTCGCGTCAGGCACACAGTAACAAAATATTTTTTTTAAAATATATTTTTTGTTTCTTATTAATATTTTATATATTTACTAAGAATCCCTTTTCTTCGCAAAACCGATATTTCCAGCATTCTAATCCTTAAGGGACAAAGAATTGATAAATGTCTGATATGGACTTGTTCTCCTTGAACTATATTCCCTCAAAAAAATAAGCTGTAGAAGAACTATACCTTATTTTTTCAACTCGCGTCTAGTACAAGGATCAAGATCGTCTAATTTGAACACTTATTAATACTTTATCTCTAAAGGTTATTAATCTTTTAATACTGATAATTATCTGTATTATGGTTTTAATATTACTTAAATAAATGGATAAAAAACGAATTGCCATGATCAAGCACTTTACATTAAGGTATTTTCTTCTTCTGCTTCTTTGGTTTTTAGTTGGCGGAATAATAGCGCAACCAGCATTTACGGATGTAACCGTTGCAAAAGGTATTACAGATCCTTCTAATAGTTCTAATCCACTGGAACACATTGGAACATCTTCGGTTGATATGCATGTTGCTTCCGGTGCTACCTGGTTGGATTTTAATTATGATGGATATTTAGATTTTTATGTCACGATGAGAGGAGGAGCCAATCGTCTTTATGAAAACAATGGTCCTCCGAATTATGATTTCACTGAAGTCGCTGCAACATATAACATTGAAGATACCGCTGGAGATGGCTCGGGAGTAAGTGCTTGTGATTTTGACAATGATGGCGATCTTGATATTTATATTTGTAATGTTAATGTTGATCGACTTTATAGAAATGATGGAACTACTTTTACAGATATTACCAGTAGTGCGGGACTAAGTACAACGGAAGAGTCTAGAAGCACTTCTGCGAGTTGGGGAGATTATGACAAAGATGGTTATTTAGATCTTTATATTGCACATCATAGACCAATTGATCCATTGGATACAGGGGCCCGACAGGATAAGCTTTATCACAATAATGGCGATGGAACTTTTACAGATGTTTCCGCTTTACTAGATGTCAATCTTTTGGAAGGTTGGGCCTTTATAGGTGGCTTTATAGATTATGATAATGATAATGATTTGGATATTTTCGTTATCAATGATTGTCTATTTCCTACAGAACAAGGAAGGACTCGTATTTTTCGAAATGATGGAGGAGCGAATGGCATCAATGATTGGACTTTTACAGAGGTCGCAGCAATGGTAGGGGTTGATGATTGTAGTAATGCTATGGGAATTGCAGTAGGAGATATTAATCATGATGGGTATCAGGAGTTTGCGAATAGTGATATTGGTGTTATTAATTTTTGGAAAAATAGTAATGGAACTTTTTCTGATATCGCAGCTGCTGCAGGAGTTAATGGTCAGAATGCAAATCATTACTCTTGGGGTATCAATTTATTTGACCACAATAATGATGGTTGGTTAGATCTTTTCTTGGCTTCTGGTTCACTTGCCGACCCTGATTTCTTTCCTGAGCCTAATTTTTTCTTCGAAAATAATGGTACAACAGGAGAGACTTTTACTGATAAATCTGCTATTATGGGGATGAATGATGATGAAGCTACCCGGAATTCTATTGCAGGAGATTTTGATAACGATGGTGATCTTGACATATTTATTGTTAATTATGAAGGACCATTTATGCTAAAACAGAATAATAATGTGAGCAATAATTGGTACAAAGTTCAACTCATTGGAATGTTTGAAGAAGAAGGTCCTGGTTACAGCAATCGGGATGGAGTAGGTGCAAAGATTGCGCTTAAAACTTCGGATGGGATCACTCAGACAATAGAAACTCGTGCGGGCTCCAGCCTAGGTGGCTGTGAGCAAAATACCGCTCACTTTGGATTAGGAACAAATACTTCAATTGAAGAATTGAAAATAACTTGGCCATCTGGTATTGTTCAAACTATTGAAAATATTTTGACGGTTAATACTACACTGGTAGTAATCGAAAGCCCGGATGCACCATTGCCTATTGAGCTATTAAACTTTGAAGCAAAACCAAATCAGGGAACTGTGATACTTACATGGGAAACGCAAAGTGAAACAGATAATGATTACTTTACTATAGAAAGAAGTATAGATGGGGTTAGTTTTAAAAAACTTGGAGAAGTAAATGGTAACGGAACTACTACAGTCTCATTAGCCTATACTTTTATAGATCGTAGTCCACAGAATGGGGACAATTATTACCGGCTGAAACAAACAGATTATAATGGAAAAGTGTCTTTTAGCGATATTAGAATTGCAAATTTAGAATCTATAAAAATAGCTGTAAGTATCGTTCCAGTCCCAGTAACAAGAGAATACTTTGATTTAAATTATAATGGATCTGAATCTCAAGTTATTTATGAAATATTTGATGTTTTTGGAATAAGAATTCAAAGTGATTTTATCCAAAATAATGAAACCAAAACGATTAACATAGGAGATTTATCCAATGGTCTTTATATTCTTAAGCTATCAGGAAAGTTAATAAACCATACTGAGAAGATGCTTATCCAGAAGTAAGAAAATGGAGAGAGAAGTGGGAATAAGCAGAGATCATTAAAATATTTCTTTAATACACAGTAGACATTATTCGAAAGTTATTCTATTCGTACGCAGGGGCATCTACTTGTGGCTAGCTTTGTAAGTCGATAGGTTTTGCCTGAAATTGCCTAAGATGCTCTAAGTGAGTATATTAGGCAATCTTTTATATGCGAAAGTTCCCCGAAAAGGCATAAAAAGCCTAAATTTCGGGGAATTCAAAAATTTCGTAATACAAAACAAGCAAATAAAATTTGGAACTCCAATTATTTACCACCCAAGATGGTAGTGCCCTTGACTGGGAAGTATTTTTAGCTCACCCTTTAGGAGGTCTATACTCAACAATACCTTTTCATTTATACCAGCAGGTTATTCCTTATGAAGCTCCCAGAACAGGCTCTAAATCTTAGTTTAATTTACAAGGTGGCATTGCCTTGCAAATTTTAAAGTCGTACTACGGTTGTAGTGATGAAAAACTAATCGAGCAATTAAACCACCATGGCAATCTCAAGGTTATCTATTAAAAATGAATTGAGTAAAAATAAATGATCAAAATTTTTGAAGTCTGCCCAAAGTAGCCACTCACAAGCGAAGCGATCACCAAATCATACAGTCCATAGGACTGATCACCATAACACAAGTCTAAAATATCGTTCTTGCAATCGCCATGATTAAACCACAATCGAATGATGCTAAAGTTGCTGCATAACAGGGCTACGTGAGATTTTTATAACGAAGTATTGAGACAAAAGATCATTCCGTAGTATAGTGAGTTATCTTTGAACAACTTTAGATTTAAAACCGGATTTTTAGCTATAATCAATCTCCACGGAACGACCCGAGTCAATAGATTTCTTGATTGCGTCAATGATCTGCATATCGATCAATCCTTCTTCTCCTGATGCAAGAATTGGTGTATGATCATAGATGTTTCTTGCAAAAGCATCCATTTGTGTGGTCTGTTGAAATTCATCATGTTCCAACATTTCTTTGTTCTCATTCCAAGTTTTTAATCCGGTAATTCGATTGGCTGCAAAAGCGGGTTGGATTTCTAAGTACTCATTTCCACGAGATACATGCATTCGATCAGAATAAGCAGAAAAACTGACCATTGAATTACAAGCAGTATTATCTTTAAAGCGCATTTGGAAAACATAAGTACCGTAAATATCTTTATACATTTTAGGATCATCCTTATAAGCTTGAGCAAAAACACTTACTGGATTATGGCCCACAGCTCTTCTTGATGCTTGAATGGTATATATACCTAAATCCATAAGTGCGCCACCGCCACCCATTTTTTTATCAATACGCCAGAGTCCTTCTCTTGCCATATCAAAACTAAGACTTGATTCAATCAGCTTCATTCTACCAGTAAAGGGTTTTTGGGATTCTGCCATTAATTTGAGATGATGCGGTTCATAAAAAAGGCGGTAACCAATTTGTAATTTCCGCTTAGCAGCCTTTGCGGCTGCGATCATCTCCTTACACTCCTGAGCATTCATTCCCATTGGTTTTTCACAAATAACATGTTTTCCAGCTTTCAATGCTCGAATAGTATAGGCTGCGTGCATAAAATTAGGCAAAACGATATAGACAATATCAATGCTGGGATCATCCGCTATCTTATCAAAATTCTTATAATGATAAGTATGGGCTGGCAGGATACCATATTCATTTTGCCATTTGCTTTCCTTTTCAGGCGTTCCAGTGACAATACCTCTTAGTTCACAAAATTTAGTGTGTCTGAGTGCAGGACCTAACTGTCGAGTGGCATAATTACCGAGTCCAACTAGTGCTACACCTAATTTATTTTCTTGTTGTTCATTGTTTAATGAAGCAGAATAGGGGAGTAATGCTAGACTTCCAGTACTTAGTCCAATGTTTTTGATAGCTTCGCGACGAGAAATAGGTTTTCTTTTCTTTTTCATTTTTTAAAATAGGAAACCTTGTTGAACTAATAGATAAATGATTGAACTTTAACAGTTTACTAATTAGGGTTAAATTATTAGACGGAATTAATAATAAGCTATTTTTTGTAAGACATCCCAAAATATTCAACACAATCTCCTTTTAGTCACGTTTATGAAATTTCAGCATGTCAAAATAACTTATTATTAATTTTGTTCCGTCACTTAATACATAATTTAAGAACTTGGCATAATTATTACTGATTAAATACTTACTCTCCAATCAATATCCCCTATTGTATTTTCTCCCATACTCTTTTTCAATAAACTTAATACATAAGATTTGAATAATTTCTAATTATCACTTTTTTGATGTGGCCAACAGAGTGATCTGAACCTTTAAGAATAAAAAGATGAAGTACTTACTGTCTCTTATTATCTGTATTTTACTATTTCCCTCTGCTTATTTAACAGCTCAATGCTCTGTTGGAATGGAAGCTAGGATTATGAATATTGCAGAAGATGTCTTTGGCCGATGTTCCTTTGACGTAGAAGTTTCTTTTTCTGCAAACGGGATGGATAATTCGAGTATTAGTTTTACTATTTCTGCATGTAGTGGTAGAGATTTGGTGACGACAACCTGTATGGTGAATTTAACAGACGGAGATGGTCCTTATACCATTATGATTGATGATCCTGCACTTGCTGTACTATGCCCTGCTGAAATTTGTGTGACTTATACAGGGTGGTCTACTCCAAACTGTGAAGCTGGTAATGAATGTACGCCAGTTGATAATACGGTTCCTATGAGTGGCTCTTTAAGCTTACCTGTTGAATTGGTAGCATTTAGTGGACTGGAAGAAAGATATAAGAAAGTTAAACTGGAATGGATTACTTCTTCAGAAGAGCAAAATGAGTATTTCGTGGTTGAACATAGTGTAGATGGTTTAAACTTTACGGAGATTGGAAGAGTAGAAGGAAATGGAACAACATCTTCGGATTACTACTATAGTTTTTGGGATAAGCATCCATATGGAGGGGATAATTATTATCGTTTAAAGCAAGTTGATTTTGATCAATCCTTTGAATATTCTAGAATGTTAATGATAGAAGTTGATATGGATATGGTCACCCCACTTGTATTGGCTCCCTCAGTTGCTAATAATGAAATTGATTTGATCTTCAATCAGCTACCTAGAGAAAATAGTTTTATTGAAGTGTTTAATTCCATCGGTGAAAATATGCTCCAAAGGCCAGTAGAAGAGGATGTCAATGTGGTAAATCTAGATATATCTACTTATAAACCGGGGGTTTATTATGCAAGGGCACTAATCGGAAAGGAATACATTGTCCAGAAATTTATTAAAGTTGTAGATTAAAAGATTCCCTAATATACCTACGGCAATCGCAAAATGCACGATGGATTAGAATATCGCGGAGATAAAATATCAAATTTTTGTAAGATTGCTGGAAGCAGCGCCTCACAAAGCCCTTTAGGGCGGATTACAAGCCTAGGAATCACCAAATCACAAGTTCTGAAGGAATGATTACTTCCTAGTCTTAGCTTTGAATGACTTTGTTAGTTGTTTATCTATCAAGCGGTCAGGCAAAATATATTTCACTAATTTCATAATTGTTTTTTGTTTAGCTATAATTGAACGTGTAGGCGGTTTGCTTTGATTTATTCTTTTATAGATTAAGTTTGCGATTTCAGTAGGAGGAATAGCATTTTTCTCAGAGTTTTTTATCAAATGATCCCATTTTTTTAATATTGGACCATAGTCAGTTTCCAGGTATTTTGGGTCGATATATTTTGCTTTAGTCCAGATTTCAGAACTAACAGCTCCAGGCTCAATGATGATTACATCTATATCATAAATAGATAGCTCTCGCCTTAATGCATCAGACATACTTTCCAAGGCATATTTTGACATGGCATAGGCGCCTAGAAAAGGAGCTGTGACAAATCCTGATACAGAACTGATATTAACAATTTTACCGGCGGGATATTTAGCTGGAATCTGAGCGCCTAGAAAAGGGAGAAATGCTTGACTTGTTCGAAGTACCCCATAGACATTAACATCAAATTGATGATTTAGCTCTTCAATGGACATATGTTGTAATGGACCACTTACTACAATGCCTGCATTATTTACCAGACAGGCTAAGCCTTTTCCATCAAGTAGCTTTTCACATTCTTTCACGGCTTGATCAATCTCGTCTTGATTACAAACATCAAAGACTAATGGATGAAAATTATCTCCTAGTTCTTTTTTTAAACGATTTGCATCTTCTTTTTTCCGAACACTTCCTAAAACGAAGTATCCTTTTTCAATAAAAAGTTTTGCAGTATGGAGACCGATACCTGAAGAGACGCCGGTTATTAGTATATTTTTCATAATTTGAATTTGAGCATGAAAATAAGTACTATAGCCTAATAAATGTAGTGAAGTTGTTTAAAAATAGCTGCCATTTTTAAACATGATCATTAAAAAGTAGAATAATTATAAAACATAAATTGCACTTCATGCATTTAGTCTATGTTAAAATTTAAATAGGTTCTTAGATAAAAATCTTTCTATTTTGCGTCTAATCTTCACTATATTAATTTTATTCCTTTTTGATTGGTATGCTTTTCAAGCATTTTTAGTGATCAGTGAATTTTGGTCAGACAATACCAAAATCATTGTATATGGCCTCTATTGGCTGATTCCCATCATAAGCTTATTTACATTAGGATTGGCTACTATTAGTGATACTACGAGATGGAATAAAGAGCTCTTTTCTACTCTAAGAGCTATTTTAATGCTTGCTTATTTTAGTAAATTTTTAATCATTGTTGTTTTATTTGTTGATGATCTTCGGAGGTTGTTTATTGATTTATATCAAGCATTATTTTCAAATACGGGGATAGATAATGACCGATCAATGTTTTTGTCTCAATTGGCTGTCATGATAGGTGTAATTCCTTTCTTTTTGCTGACATATGGGATCTTTAGGAATAGATATCGGTATAAGGTATTCAAAGAAACAGTAAGATTGGATGATTTACCCGAAGGATTAGAAGGACTAAAGATTGTACAAATTTCTGATATTCACAGCGGTAGTTTTACAAGTAAAACGCCTGTGAAAGCTGCAATTGACTTAATCAATAAGCAAAATCCTGATCTGGTATTTTTTACTGGTGACCTTGTGAATAATTTAGCTAATGAGATGGACCCTTATTTGGATATTTTTGATAAAATCAAATCAAAATATGGCGTCTTCTCAATTACTGGAAACCATGATTATGGAGACTATGTCAGATGGGAAAGCTTAGAGGCTAAAAAAGCCAATTTTACAAAACTTATTGCCACGCATCAACGATTAGGTTGGAATCTTTTACTGAATGAAAATAAGATCTTAGAAATAAATGGAGAAAATCTGGCAATTATTGGAGTAGAAAATTACTCCGCTCATCCTCGATTTTCAAAATACGGAAATTTATCTAAAGCTTATAAAGGAACAGAATCTGCTTCTTTGAAATTACTACTTTCTCATGATCCAACACATTGGGAATTTGAAATCATTAAGCTTTTTAAAGATATATCTATTACCTTTTCGGGACATACGCATGGCATGCAATTTGGGATTGAAATCCCTGGTTGGTTTAAATGGAGTCCAGCAAAATTTGTATATAAAGAGTGGGCAGGGCTTTATGAATCAGGTAAACAATATCTCTATGTAAATCGTGGTTTTGGTTTTCTGGGGTACCCTGGAAGAGTAGGAATACTACCTGAAATTACAGTGGTGGAATTGACAAAAAACTGATCATATATTGGAGATTTGGTTTTCGTTAAATTAGAACTGTTCAAAAATATATTTTAGGATAAAGTATCTACTAAACTTTTTTCTTAATTTTGCTCTAAATAAAGCACAAAATAAGATATGAATACTTTTAAATGGTTTACTTTTTCTATATGCTCTATATTGTTTGTTCTCAGTTCCTGTACATCTGATGGCGAAAACAAGGAAATGACTAAAGATCAATTAACAGGTCAATGGGATTTGATTTCTGCTTCCCGAGATGGTAATGAGACAAGTTCACTTGAGGGAACTTTTCTAAACTTCACTGGTGACAAAATGACTTGTAACTTTACAGGAGAAGAAGTTAATACTAATTTCACTTTTAATAAGAATCAAATCAGTCAAGGAAACCAAGTTTATAAAATTGAACGTTTTTCAGATTCAGAACTCATACTGGCAACGAAACTAATGGATTTTGATTTTGTATTGACTTTTTCAAAAGTGGAGGAATAGTATTGTTCGCTCAAACTTTAATAGTCTGAAACCTGACTAATATAGTCATTTGGGTTTTTATCGTCCTAATATAATACTTAAATTTATAGGAGTTGACCTCAATTTTGATAAGAGGATGTTTAAAATTCGTTTTTGAAACCGAAAATGTACAGTATAAGGTTCTGATGAAGCCTTTTTTTCGCTGCATAGTGGGACTATGTTACGAAAAAAGGTGAAATCAGGTTCTTATAATGGGTATTTACAGGTCAAAGTATGAAATTTAAACATGCTCTAATATCACCATTTCAATTAAAATATTATGAAAAAGATATTTCTCCTTTCCTTTCTATTTATTTCTATTAGTTATTCAACTAGAGCACTTGATGCAAGTCTAACTTATGCTACATTTAATGCTCCAAATCAACAACCTTATATAGAAATCTACTTACATGTACTAGGACAATCTCTTGCTCAAGAGGTTTCGACAGATTCTTTGTTCTCATCAAAAGTTGAAGTATTTATTCTTTTCAAACAGAATGATAAGATTATTAAGTATGATAAGTATTTGCTGAATAGTCCGATTGATGAAAAACCAATAGATATTTATGACCTGAAACGCTATGGGCTAGAGAATGGAGATTACGATTTGGAAATTACTGTAAAAGACAGCAATGATGAATCGAAAAAGAGGGTTTTTAAAACACCAATCACGATTAATTATGAAGATAATACTTTGATGCAATCCGATATTCAATTGCTAGGGACTATTAAACAAGATGAATCTAATATTGCAGCGGTCAAAAATGGCTATTATATGGAAGCTTTACCATTCAATTTTTATCATAAAAAGATCTCTGAACTTATCTTTTATAATGAATTATACAATGCAGATATTACAATTGGAGATGATTTCTTAGTCCGATATTTTATTGAAAAAGTAAATGGTAATGGGAAAACGGAAACGATGATGATTGCTAATAAAAAGAAAAAGCCTGAATCAATTAACGTATTTCTACATAAATTGGATATTAAAAAATTACCTTCTGGAAATTATAATTTAGCAGTAGAAATTCGAAATAGAGCAGGAGAATTGTTGAGTAATAAAAAATTGGCTTTCCAAAGGAGTAACCCTTACCTCGATTTGGAAATTGCAAAAACAGTTCCACTTGATGATGAATTTGTATCAAATCTTAGCCAAGAAGAATTGCGATACAGTTTAAAAGCTATTGCACCTCTAGTAAAGAACTCTGAAGTAGAAGTATTAAATTACCTGATATCCAATAAAGATAGTTTAAGGCCTCAGAGAAGGTACCTCTTTACTTTCTGGGCTATAGAAAGTCCAATAAATCCAAAAATTGCATATGAGCAATATATGAAGGTGGCAAAAGCGGTTGATGCAACTTATAAATCCGGCTTTGGATATGGTTTTGAGACAGATCGTGGATATACATTTATGAGATATGGCAAACCGAATGATGTTCGAAAAGTAGATAATGATCCAAGTGCGCCGCCATATGAAATGTGGGTTTATGAAAATTTCCCGAGAACTGGGCAGAATAGGGTGAAGTTTATTTTTTACAATCCAACGCTATCTCCTGGAGATTTTCGATTTCTACATTCAACAGCAAGAGGTGAGGTAAATAATCCACAATGGGAAGTTGAATTATACCGAGGTGACCGGAACAGCCTTGAAGAAACGGATATCGATTCAAATACTGTTGGAGTAGGGATTAATCGTAATGCCAGACGAATATTTGAAGATTTATAGAAAAACTATATTGAGGTTGGCATAGAACTTATTTGTCCTATCAAATCCGATAATGAATATTGACAATGCTATTCATTATCGGATTTTTTTTGCCTATACTTGAGCTATTTTAAATAACTTCTACCTGATAATAGAACTTCTACTAGAGATTTTAAAAATAAATTAATATTTTACAGTTAAAATCTGGTTCTAAATGAAACCGTTTGAAGAAGGTTTACTAAACGAACTGAGTCATTTTATCTTGGTTCGTTTAGTAAACCCTTCTTTTCTTGATTCTTTTCGGACAAACGAAATCATCTGGTGCCTAAAATCTTACTAAGAATGAAAAATATATACTTGCTTTTTATACTAGGTACTTTCATCTCATTTTCCTCCTGTAAGAAAGAAGATTGGAAGAAAGATAAAGTAGATTATGCTAAAGAAAAAGAATCCTGTGTAGAATTGGTTTATCCAATATCTTATACCATGCCAGATGGAACAGAACTCATAGGTGAAGAAAATGAAATTTGGACTGCAATTAAGGCTTGGTATGAAGCCAATCCTGATATAGAAACAAAAGCAATATTGAATTATCCAGTAGAGGTTGTTTTGAAGGACGGCACCCTAAAATCTATTAATGATGATGCCGAAATGATATTAGCTAAAGGTGATTGTGAGGATAAAGACAAAGATGATTTGGAGCTTTGCGAATGGGATGAAACTGTCGAAGCTAGTGGCCCATCATTCGAGAAAATTATAGTAAAGGATTTAGTGGAGTCTGAAGATTGTGGATGCATTGTTTCCGGAATGGAAAAATATTTGGAAAATGGACAAACCAGGTTTTTAATCTATTACAAATATGAAGAATGTGAAGGTTATGGTTATAAAGTCGTTTGTGAGAATGGCGATTGTGAAGATGCTGAGAAGTGTAAATTCTTTCAAGATTGTGATGGGAATTAAAAGTTCAACGATCATTGGATTAAGTAGCCGTAAAGAATTATGTTAATAATATTTGATGAGTCGAAAAATGATAAGTGTTTGACTGAAAGGAAATAACGTTCGTTTTTTGGCTCTATCTCAAAAAAATATTATTAATATAATTTAGGCCAATTACTTAGTATGAATAAAATAGTAGGCTTCTTATCTTTCATATTGCTTATCCTCGCTTGCAATTCTGAGGATGATGCAAATCCTAATCCTCCGGGAAATAGTGGTAGTACAGAACCAGAATTTGTTGTCGAAACAATCATACCTTCTGGAGATGAACAATACCTCAATATTAACTCAGATTATATTTTCGATCAAGAAAAATTACTCACTTTTGAATTGAATTTGCCAGTATCTGCTTTAGCTCAAATTGACGCTAATCCAGCTGCGGAACAATATGTAGAAGGGAGTTTGACTTTTGAGGGAGAGACGATTAGTCCTGTTGGTATAAGGTATAAAGGTTCGATTGGCGCTTTTGTTGGCTGTGTTTCTGGGAATGATTGGACAAGTCCATCTGGTTTCAAGACGTGTACGAAACTTTCCATGAAGGTTAAAATCAATTGGGATGGATCGGATAGCAAATTTTATGGTCTAAAAAAACTACAGTTTCATTCACTCAATAATGATCCCTCTCAAATGCGTGAACGCCTCGGTTATTGGCTTTTTCGCAGTATGAATGTGCCCGCACCAAGATGTGTTCATGCTCGCTTGATGATAAATGGAACATATTCTGGACTTTACGCGCTAACTGAACAGATAGATGGTCGTTTTGCAAGGTATAATTTCGACGATGGCGAAGGCAATATCTATAAAGAAATCTGGCCTTTACAGTCCAATGGACAAGCCTTTTCTGAGCAAGCCTATTTGAATGCGCTAAAAACGAATGAGGATGAAAATCCGACAGCAAATTTGATAAAAGGATTTGCACAGGAAATTGTGGATGCAAGCCCTGATGATCTTCAAGCAGTAATTTCGAATCGAATGGATATTACGCAAATAGTATCTTATGCTGTCGTAGATCGAATGATAAGAAATGATGATGGCGCTTTTCACTGGTATTGCGATGGTAATAGTTGTAATCCGCATAATTTTTATTGGTATGAAGAACCTACCGAAGAAACTTTACACCTAATCCCTTGGGATTTAGATCATGCCTTTGAAAATATAATTACGAATACGAACCCCGTAACGCCTATTGCAGATCATTGGGGAGCGATAAGCGCAAATTGCGAGCCTTTTAGTTATGGTCAATTTGGTTTTAGACAACGCTCGGCAGCTTGTGATAAATTGACAGGAGGATGGGCGAGTTTTACCGATGAATATGAAATACTGAAAAACCAATTTGTAGAAGGACCTTTTTCAGCGACTCAAATCAATGTACTTTTAAATACTTGGGAAGCCCAGATCAGACCAGCAACTGCTGAGGCTAAGGCAATGTATGACGATGCACGCTCTATTTCAGAATGGGAAAGTGCATTAGGAAAACTAAGAAATCAAGTTGAGTTTGCACGAGAAAATTGAGTTGTAATTAAGGATTTATACACTTTTTATAAAAACAAAAAAGAAAGTCTATAATGCTAAATTATTGTTTATTGAAAAATAGCCTGATTCTTGTAATACTTTTCCCTGATAAAAGATTTTGAATCAATTTGATGCTTACACTTTAAGCAATTTTTATATTTGAATTTTTTTCCCTTCTTTTGTGGTATAAATTCACTATGAAGTTGTTCAAAAATGGCTGCTATTTCGAGAAATAGATATTTTGCATCAAGACGAGGCTTTAAAATCGCTGCATAGCAGGGCTACGTGAGATTTTTATACCGAAGTATTGGGGCAAAAGATCGTTTCGTAGTTTAGTGAGCTATTTTTGAACAACTTCTATAAGAGCATTCCCCACAAATTACCACTATTTACGATAAACCAATAAGGTCATTATGATTAAAAGTATACGATCCCTAGTTAGTTTAATTGCAATCTTATTCCTTTCCTCGACGATCCATGCTCAGTTTGTCAATTTTGAAGAAACCTGGAAAGAATTCCTAACGGATACAAAGACTTCAAATATTAGTAAGTTGGCAAAACCATCTGCTGATCAAGCATTTGACTATGCCAAATGGTGTCTCATGTATGGATATGTAGATTTTTGTGCAAATGATATTGGTTCTGCGCAGAAGATGATGAAAGAAATCAAAAAGGTAGGGGAGACTACGTATAGTAAAATTCCAAATTTCAAAGAAAGACACGATGATCTTGATAGTAAGATCAAAGCATATCATGAGACAGATCGCTTGTGGAGGAAGTTTTTAAAGTATAGAAGTGTAACACTTGAGGATTTAGAAAAAAATGCAATTGCAAAAACCGTTTGCGAAAAAGGAACACTAGCTAAGCATTTTTATATGGTCTCCTATGCACATTATTGCTTGGGTGATATTGCCAAATCAAAAGACAATTTTGAAAATAGAGTATTAAAACTTGCAGAACGAACTTCTCTAAAAGTTGAGGATGTAGAAGGATTAGCGGAAGAGGTGGCTACAACCAAGCAATTTTATATAGACTTACCTAAACTTGGGAAGGCTTGGAAAAAATATACTTCAACAGATGAATCACCGGGCTTCGATATCGAATTACCTCTATATGAGTGTAATCCTATTCCGAACATGAAAGCATATATGCTTCGAGCTGCAGTAGATATTTGTAAATACGGAGCAGAAAATTTGACAAAAATCCAAAAACTGCAATCCGGCACTTCTATTGAAATTCCAACAGATTTAGAAGAAAAGATTACCTGGCTTGAAGGAGAGGTCGGCCGTTATAATGGAGACATCGCTAAACTCAATAAAGCTTGGAAAGAATTTGTCCCAACGGATACTTTATTAGGTAAGATTGATTTTATGTTTGAATATTGTGAAAAGGATGCACAGGTAAAAGCACTTACGATGTATGGGACAATCAATGCTTGTACGGAGGGGCAATTGATGCTGGATAGTATTGGTAAGCTAGAGGAAATGTATAAACCTAAATTAGATGCCACCACTCAAAAGAAAATTAAAAGCTTAGAAGCTAAGCTAAATAATTATGCAAAAGATGAGGAAGCGCTTGATTTACTTTGGGCAGAATTTATTGTAGAAAATGATACTTTATTACACGACTTTGAAACCGCAAATTTTTATTGCAATAAGATTGCACAAGTAAAATCATGGACTATAAAAGGGATGATGGATGAATGTAAATCGGGGCAGCAATATCTCGATGCAATTAATGATTTGAAGAAGAAACATAACTTAGAATTTGATGAGGAATTAGCTTGTCGTGTATTAAGGTTACAGATTGAAGTGTGGGATTGCCGTTATTGGGAATTAGTGTTACAAGCACGTAAAGAAACCCATGCAGAGAGAGAACAATTTGGACCTGAATCTTCTAAAATTATGCAAGGAGATCTCAATAGTGATAAGCAACCCTGTGAGACAACAGTACATTACGAACCGCTAGGAAATATTGGGATTCAATATATTATCTCAACTTACCTTTGTCAAGAAATAGATCTGGCAAAAATGGGAGATCCTGAATATTATAAAAAAATAGCTTCTTGGGTAGATTCAGAAGTATTAAGTAAATATTGTGAAGCAAATATGCGATGCAAAGAAGACTTTTTCATTTACTTGGAAGGACATACTGATGGGCATCCTTTTAAAGGGGCTCGATACAAAAAATCGCTTAATATTCCAGAAGGTACGGCTTATACTCATTTCTCCGAAACGGATACCGAAGAGAAAACCACAGACCGCGAAATTACAACTTCCCTTCGGAGTAATATGGAACTCGGGATTGCTCGGGCATGGACAGTAAAACAACAACTTGATTTTATGGGCGTTCCAATTCGTATAGGTGCTTATGAACATCCTAAATCCGAAAAAGGGGGCGAATACCGTAAGATTGATATTGAACTGAATATTACTAATCTATTACTCGACTTCTACGAAAAGAGATTGCAGGAATTATTGGAACGATCGGGGATTGGCGCACGGCCTGAAGGGTGTTAGGTTTTCACTTGTGAAGAAAAAGAGATAGTCGCCTTTGGCGAAGTTAGACCCTAGGACAAGTTCGGTAGTATGCTATAAAGAAGAGGAATCCATAATAGGCTTTGACCTCTGTGTAACTCCGTGCCCTCCGTGGTTCAAAAACACAACTTAAAAAAACAAAGCTTAAGCAAAAAAGAAACAAATACATCCAAAAAATACCCCACCACGAAACCTCTGTGTCCCTCTGTGCCTCCGTGGTTCAAAAACAAAAACACCAAATTAACAAGAGTTTCCTATCTTTAGACAATGATCCTACTGTCGATTTTTACCCTAATTCTATCTATGTACTTATTAATCCCCAAGGGAACAAACCTCCATGAAATCATCCGTTTGCCCAAGTATAATTATAATGCAAAAACAGCTAAACGGAATGACATGTTGATGGAAAAATATTCATTTGGGAGTCATTATCGACAATACCTTGTCTTATTCCTACCAAAGCATCGAGAAGTCACCCAAAAAGAAGTTATCCTATATTTCCATGGCGGAGGGTGGACATTTGGGAATCCTATGATGTTCAGATGCAATGCCCAGTTTTTTGTTGATTTAGGTTATGTAGTTGTCATGCCTACTTATAGAAGGCTTCCCTTTTATAGAGCCCCTGATATGCATAAGGATACTATTCTAGCCTTAAAAAAAACGATGACTATTCTAAAATCAAAAGGCTTAGGAGATAAAAAAATAATTATTGCGGGTTTATCTTCTGGTGCTCATTTAGCAGCTTTACTAGCCTTTAATCATACAAATCATTTGGACTTTGATTTTCCTAAAGAGCGTTTGGCTGGAGTAATGTTATTTGGAGCACCTCTAGATTTATCAAAAATGGCAATGACACCAGTTTTGTGGAGGCTTGCAGGAAACCACAACAGAGATTTATTCCAAAAGTCCAATCCTGTAATTTTTTTAACGAAAAGTGAATCTACTCCAGTACTTTTAATACATGGGACGAAAGATGGATTAGTCAATTATAAAAGCGCACTTTCTTTTGCTGAAAAATATAGGGCTAAGTTGCTAACTTTTCATACGATTGAAAATGGAACACACCTTGATGCTGGGAATTGGATTTTTGAAGAAGGGAAAGTTCGCAACGTTGTTTTGAAGTGGTTAAAGCATGTAGAAGGATAGATTATATAGCTTTTCTCAAGCTCTGGTAGGCACCATCTTTTCCCGTTTAAGATACATTTTCCCTTGTTTTACTTTTCGCCCTTTAGAATTATAGTCTTGCCAATAACCAACAAGCCAGGGTTCACCATTCTTTATTTCAATTTCAAATTGGTAACGAGTGCGGGTTTCGCCTTCAAATTTTTCTTTAAAAGCGAATTTTGAATCTATAATATTGATTGAACGATCTCCATTGATGATGCCATAAAAGTTTATGATTTTTTCTATTTCACGATGATCGACTATAGATCCTTTTATCTTTTTGCAGGGACGACAATGAAGAATCGTAGGATCACTTCTTTGACCTTCATAAATATTTATTTCAAACTTAATTTGCTCTCCCCCTTGAGTGAGTACGCCTACCCAATAGCCATAAATGTCTTTTTGAGCAGAGAGCGATTGAGAACCAAGCAAGAATAATACGAATAGCAATATATTTTTTACGTTTTTTATCATAAGCTTATATCCAAGGTACCCAATTTTCGAAAACTACCGATAGACTAATTTAAACGTTTTTTGTTGCTTTCCATTTGAGGCTACAAGCTCGTAAATGCCTACTGGCGAATTACCACGGGGGATTTCGAGAATATTATCAGTTGTATTGAAAGTCCTAAGCAATTTACCACTAATATCAAAAATCGAAATATCATAGTTAGCACCATTTGGATTTTCAATTTCAACATACACAATATCTTCGACAGGATTAGGGTACACATTTACGCCTTCTAGCTGAATCGGATTTGTTCCTAATATCTCATTCCAAGGATTAGACCATTTATCGTCAGTCAATAATGCATGATCCGTAAGGGTATGTAAAAAGTTGATCAAATCTTCTTTTTGTGTATCAGTAAAACCAAAACCAGTGAAACCTTCTCCCATTGACCAATTAAAGAAAGAGTTTTCATTATCTTGAACACCTTCACTATAAAAATCTATAACATCTTCTAAAGTCTCGAACCTCCCATCATGCATATAAGGACCACTAACTTCAATATTTCTAAGCGTTGGAGATTTAAAAAAGCCATACAATGAAGGATCCCCTGTCCATTCTCCCATACCAAGGTCTGTAAATTCAGAGTCCAATCCATTATTACCAGGTATAAAAAATTGAAAAGGATCTAAAGTACCAAAATGAGGAGTAATATGGCAGAAGGCACAATTTAATTCAAATAATTCCTTTCCACTCAACTCACTAGGAGTAAAGCCAGCAAAATTTTCACTGACTTGTTCATCATATCTTGACTCAAAAGAATTCATTGACAATATAAATTGACTAAGTGCATTAGCCAATCTCGATTCATTGATTTCTGAAGTTCCATATGCTGCTTCAAATAGAGGACCATACTCCTCAGCTGCTTCCAATTTAGCTAGAAGGTCGGGCATGTTTTTCCCTAACTCATGAGCAGCAAGAATAGGTTGTAAAACGGCATCTTCAATATCAGAAGACCGAAAATCCCAGAAGAATCCTGAGCCTAATTGCCAGCTTATGTCATTGAGTACCATTGAATTACGAGTAGTTACATTATCCATAATGCCATCACTGAAGGCTACATTATCAGAAAAGGAAAACGCTTGCTGATGGCAAGTACCGCAGGAGAGACTATTATCTCCAGAAAGTCGATCATCATAAAATAATACCCTGCCTAAAGTCGCACCTTCGTCAGTCACATCACTAACAAAAGAAGAATCATTATTCCCCCAGCCAAACATGAAATCTAGTACATGAGGAGGTAAGGTAATACTATAATCATAAGTTTGATCAGGTAAAACCAGTTCAAAGTCAGAAGGAGGTAAGACTAAAGTATTGTTTTCGAAAGAGTTAACAGCTGATGTGAGTAAGACGAAAAATCCTAATAGTACGGATGGGTAAACGATTTTTTTCATGGGGGTAAATTTTATGTTCCGAATACTTCTAGTCTGTTAATATACAGATTTTAATGCCATTTTTCAAATAAATTGATATAAAATGATGAATATCTGATATATAAATCAATTTATTAATTGATGAAGTGATGATGTAATTCTTCTAGAAAATGAAAAACAAAGACTATTCTCATCTGAGAAACATTAAAAAACATACCCCTGATATGATCTTATTCTCCTTCTTCTTCCCCGTTGATTCTTCAAATTTAAATTTGGAGAATACTACCCTTCAACTTTTATCATATCCTTTTCAAAAAGACAATGATAAAAGTTGGAAGGCAGTACTCTCTTCGTTTTTCTTTGATATTTATTGTGATGTGATTACAATAGAAAACTTCAAATACTACCAAAAATAACCAACAATCAATGCAGTGAGTATCAACAATACAATAGAAAGATACCTATAATTGAGGTACCAAGGCAATGAGGAAAGCTCTTCCGTTTCTGCTTTGATTAAAGATTTGGTCCAAATGTAATTATGGCGATGATCTTTGATCATATCACCAGGTTGAACGCCTTCCATGTTTTCTGCATCATCAGCTGAAGCAGCGCGTAAGAATTCATCAGCTTGAGCCGAAGTAAATGAACTCACTATAATATTGACAAGAATACAAATTACAAATAATGCAAAAGTAAAGTGCAAGAAGTGTATGCTATTTAGATAGGAAACCCAAGCCGCTGGTTCTAATGCGATTAACTGATCGGCACTAGCTCCCGATGCGCTTGCTGCTTTGATGGCTTCTTTTGCGGAGTTGCCTAAAACGGCAGAAATTACCATTAGGGCAGAAACGAAAAAACCTGTTAATAAACCAGCAATAGATCCTGTCCCATTTGCTCTTTTCCAAAATAAACCAACTAAAAATGAAGCCGCAACAGGAGGGGCGATATAAGACAAGACCTTTTGAAGATACTCCCATAAAGAATCAAATCGCTCAATCATTGGTGCCCATGCACTGGCTAAAACAACCAGAACCAAAGTAGTAATTTGACCTGCTCGGACCAATTGATTACTTGTCATGTTGGGTCTGAATTTTTGAACAAAATCCATGGTGACTAAAGTTGAAGCTGAATTGAAAGTCGCAGAAACACTAGACATCATAGCTGCTAATAAGCCTGCTAATACCAATCCTAAAATTCCTTTTGGCAAAAGCTTGAATAAGAGTAGGGGATAAGTAGCATTTGGGCATTCATTCAGGTTTGCACAGATCGTTCCATCAGGAAGTTGATAGTTCATAAATGAAAGATCAAGTCCTGAGTATAATACGATAGCAATTGTTCCAGGAAGCACCATTATGAATATCACAGGCAGTTTTAATAGTCCGGCAAATAATGCACCCCAGCGACCATGATTTAAATTTTTAGCTCCTAGTACCCTTTGAACCATAAATTGATTGTTCGCCCAAAAATAGAAGCCTAATATTGGTACACCGAGTACAAGGCCTGTCCAAGGCATAAAGCCATCATCAGCTGGCCGGACAAGAGAGAGTACCTCACCAGCATTTTGCAATGCTTTTTTACCACCATCAGCCGTTTCTGAAAGTAATTGACCATTAGCCCCCATTTCATTTAGACCCGCAATCATGCCATCCCAGCCTCCAACTTCTCCAAGTGCATAATAAGTCAAGAGTATTGATCCTAATACTAATAATATAGCCTGAACGACTTCTGTTTGTATCACTGAGTTTAATCCGCCGGGTATCGTATATGCAGCGGCGGCAATCGCTAGAATCGTGACAATAACAACCGTAGATAATTCAGGAAACATCAATTTTAAAATAATAGTACCGACATATAGCGCTGCACCCGTATCAATCAAAACATTACCAATAATCATAATAAAAGAAAAATAATACCTCGATCGACTATCAAATCTCCTCTCCAAAAATTCCGGCATTGTATATACCCTTGACTTTAGATAAAAAGGTAAAAAGAAGATGGCAAAGAATACTAAAACTACGGTCGCAAACCATTCATAATTATAGACATGTGTATTCGTCTTAAAAGCATCACCAGCTAAGCCCACTAAAGTAGAGCTAGATATATTAGCTGCAAATAAAGAGATCCCGACTATTGGCCATAACATATTTCTACCAGCAAGAAAGTATTCTTCAGAGTTTTTCCGTTTTGCATGATATAGTCCATAAGCAATAATTAAAATTGCATAACCTATCATGATTGCTATATCCAGGGTCGTTAAGGCTAATGATTCCATAATAATATCTATGATTTGACGAATCTAAAGGTATAAAAATGTATGCTTTGGGAAAAGATGGAAGATAAGTTTTAAAATTGAGTTTGAACAACTTCATAGTACAAAAAAAATTAGGGCTATTATAAGCCCTAATAAGTACTACCATTTAATTTTAAACCATTTAACCAAAAAAATCTTTAATGAAGTCAAGTATATTTTCTTTGAAATATATGATACTAAAACTTGATTTTCAGAGAATGCTATCCTGTATTTACTTTGGATAACATAATATTATATTGTATTGCTAATGTAGGTGTATTTTTTACAATAAGCAAAAAAATGAATGGATTTTTGATGAAAAAAAACGAAAAAAGGGCAATTTGAAAAAAATCTTACATTGAGTTTATGCAGTTAAAATCCGGTTTTTTTCAATTTATAAAAACCTAAATATTTAATGGCTTGGAAATTAACGTAAATATAACGCTTTTAAATTTTTAGCACTTGCCGATTAGAAAAAGCAATTTTGTTATGACAAAAGCTAATTACAAAGTATTTTAGCCCCACAAAACGACAAATCACCATGTCTAAAAAAAAATCTGGAAATCCAAAAAAGGCAAAGGCATCAAGAACTAAGGTTCAAACTGCTCCAAAATCAAGCACTAATCGAACCACACTAATACTTTTGGGTCTGATCTTAGCTTTGTTTTGTTTTTTAATCTACACGAATACTTTATCTCATGATTATGCATTAGATGATTATTCTGCGATTAAAGAAAACCGGATAACGAAGAAGGGATTTGATGGACTTTACGAGATTTTTACAAAGCATTATCGTTTTGGCTATTGGAACAGCCCAGGCACTTTATATCGCCCGGTTTCCTTAGCCATGTTTGCTGTAGAATGGGATATTGCTGAAGACAAGCCTGGATTTTACCATTTTATGAATGTGTTATTATATGCATTTACCGCATTCTTACTTTTTTGGACGCTCATCAAATTGTTACCTGATAAAGGACCTCTTTTGCCTTTCTTAGCAACATTCATATACATATGTCATCCGATTCATGTAGAAGTAGTCGCGAATATTAAGAGTCGAGATGAGATTTTGGCATTCCTATTTTGTATAGGAGCAATTTATTGTTTTTGGAAGTATCTAAAGTTTGACAAGATTAAGTGGCTTGGTCTGGCCTTTTTTTCATACTTGATTGCTATGTTTTCAAAAGAAAGTGCGGTAACCTTTTTAGCCATTTTTCCTTTAATTGCTTATTTCTTTTTGAAAAAAAATCTAGGAGAAAGCCTTGCCCAAAGTTCCATTTTTATTGCCCCCGTAGCCTTGTATCTATTTGCAAGATATCAAGTCTTAGGTAGTTTTATTGGTGGTAGTAAAAAGGAAACCATTATTAATAATCTGGTAGATGATCCTTTTATAAAGAATGCGCCTCTATTGGATAATGTAATAGCAGATAGTTCGAATTATTTGGAACAGTTTGCAACAGCGATGGTTTTTGCTGGAAAATATTTAAAAAACTTAGTCTTTCCCTATCCTTTAGGTTCTGATTTTGGATATCCGGAGTATACAGCAATGGGATTTGATGATTGGAGGGCAATATTAAGCTTGCTTGTTTTTCTTGCTTTAGCTTATTATGCGCTTCGACTATTTAAAAGTAGAAATTTAATCTCCTTTAGTATTTTATATTTTTTGATCACATTTTCAATTGCAAGTAATATAATCATAGTAATTGGTACTTCTTATGGAGATCGTTTTATGTATGTTCCTAGTTTAGGGTTTTCGATTGCCATTGCTTATTTAATTAGCCATTTTACTAAAGTTGACTATAAACAAAAGATTGAGAACCTAAGTGCCTTCTTTTCAAAATTTAAAAAACCAATTGCTATTGCGGGGATTATTATTTTAGTTTTTGGAGTATTGACAATTAAACGGAATGGAGCCTGGGAAAATAGCTACGCTTTATATCATGCCGATATTGAAGTTGCTCCCAATAGTGCAAAATTAAATTATCATTACGGATTAGAGTTGAATAAAAAAGGGCTTGCTGCTACTGATCCAGCAGATAAGAAAGTGTTTTTTGAGTCTGCAATGTTCAGATTTAATAAAGCGGCGGAACTCTATCCAAAATACGGCGATGCATATGGACAAATTGGTTTATTATTTTTCAGAATAAAGGATTTTCCCAATGCTATTGCTAATTATCAAACAGCTATTAGCTATAAACCCAATGCAGCTATTTATAGTAACCTGGGAACGGTCTATTTCGAAACAGGAAAAGTTAGTCAGGCGATTGAGGCTTATCAGAAATCAATTAAATATGACCCTTATTTTGTAGATGCTCGGCGGAATTTGGGCAGTTCCTATGCAATGAATAAGCAATTTGATAGGGCATTATTAGAGTATAAAGAAGCATTAAAATACGATCCAAAAAATGCAATACTTCATTATTATATTGGAGTCGTTTATAGGGATTTAGGTGATCAGGTCAATGCTCAAACTTGGCTCAATAAGGCTTATGCGCTTGACCCTAGTTTGAAGAAGTAAGTGTCTAACGATGTCGTTTCCCTTTATTCTGTTTATAATCTTTAAAAATAAACTCGCCAAGTCCTTGTAAACTACTATAAAAGGCTTTGCCATTATTAGCTTTTGTAAAAGCATCTACAAATTGAACCAGATAAGGATCTCGTGCTATCATAAAGGTTGTGATAGGAATATCCATTTTTCGGCAACGAGTAGCAAGATTTAGGGTTCGATTGACAATATTGCGATCAAGACCAAAACTATTTTTAATATACTTTTTTCCTTTTTTGATACAGGTGGGTTTTCCATCAGTGATCATAAAGATTTGCTTATTAGGATTCCTCCTTTTCCTCAGGATATCCATAGCCAATTCTAATCCGGCTACTGTATTGGTGTGAAAAGGACCAACTTTGAGATAAGGCAAATCTTTGATTTCTATCTGCCAGGCATCATTTCCGAAAACGATAATATCCAGGGTATCTTTTGGGTATCTGGTAGTAATCAATTCAGATAGAGCCATAGCTACTTTTTTTGCAGGTGTAATCCTGTCTTCTCCATATAAAATCATGGAATGGGAAATATCAATCATGAGTACCGTACTCATTTGACTTTGATAATAAGTCTCATGGACTTCGAGATCATTATGTGTTAATTTGAAATTATCAATGCCATGATTGATCTGAGCATTTCGGAGTGAATCTGACATCGAAATGTTTTCGAGTTTATCTCCAAATTCATAAGGTCGAAGATCAGAAGTGAACTCATCGCCTTTTCCACTTTGTTTTGTATTGTGATTCCCTCGTTTTGATTTTTTTAATTCATTAAAAATATCATTAAGGGCTTTTTGCCGAAGTGCGATTTCCATTTTAGCAGAAGGGACAAAATTTGGATTTTTTTCATCCTGTTGTTGAATATATCCCTTATCAATGAGATCTTGAATGAAGTCAGCTATACCATAGTCAGCAGTAGTCAATTTGTATTCTTTATCCAACTCAGTTAGCCAGCTTAAGGCTTCAGTCACATCACCAGAAGTATAAACCAGCAATTCCTGAAAAACTTTTAACAATCGTTCAAATGGTGAAACGCCATCATTCCCCCCTGTAAATTCTGAAAACTTCCAACTAATCATATTGTCTAAGTTTTTAAGATTTTCCTGCTGTAGCAACAGAAATCAATTTCTGATAATCAGGCCTGTCTGAAGTTTTTTTATGGATAAAATGATCTAAAATTTTACCATTATTCAATAAAAATATTCCAGGCATTTGAGTAGAGTCACCAAGGTTTTTGGCAAGCTCTAAGTCAAAACCTGAACGTTTCGCTTCAAAACCTCTTATCCACGTCCTAAGTCCATACAATTGAGAGAAAGTCCCTTTAGTTATCCCAAAGGCCGTATAATAATTACAAATAGGATCACTAATATGAGAGACACCTTCTAAATTATAATTTTTAAAATATTCGTCAGCAACTGTTTCATCAGACATATGGACAAAAACCATTTGAACATTTTTTTTGTGAAAAGTTTCTTTTAGGTCTGCTAGATCATGCAGCGCCTCCTTACAAAACACACATCCAAAATGTCTTAAAAAAACGAGTAAAACGGATTTTTTACGAGTCAACTGCATCAAGTTTTCACTTAAATTTGTGACCATTGCATTTAATATCTCCAGATCTATTTGTTGCTGCATTATTATTTCTAATTTCAAAAAAGATAGTTAAACGTAAGTACAAGGCAAAAGAATTTAACTTACCTTGTATAAAACAGCTTGATTGGCTTTAAAATCTTGTTTTTCCATTAAGCGACTTTTTTTATTAAGCTCTAACTACTTCTAACAATAATACGAACTATTGGTTTAATAAAAAAAGCATCTTCTATAAAGAGGATGCTTTTCTTATAATTCTTCTATATTCGAATATATAGATAGGCGTTTTAATACCCCTAACCAATATCCAGTTTATTAAAAGTATTTATGACTTCTTTTACATGATTGGCAGACTTGTGTAATAACTTAGTTTCTGTTTTATTAAGTTTTAATTCTAAAACTTCTTTGATACCTTCTTTTCCTAATTTGACAGGTACACCAAGGAAAATATCCTTTAAACCATATTGGCCATTAAGATAGGCACAACAAGGGAAGATACGTCCTTCATCCTTAATAATAGCTTCTACCATTTGAGCTGCTGCTGCACCTGGAGCATACCAAGCAGAAGTTCCCATTAATTTTACTAGTTCACCACCGCCTTTCTTCGTTCTTTCGACTATTTCCTTCAGTCTTGTTTTTTCAATCATTTCCAAAACAGGTATTCCTGCAACAGTTGTATATCTTGGAAGTGGAACCATAGAATCTCCATGACCACCCATCAGTACGGCTTGAATATCTTTTGGCGATACATTAAGTTCTGTAGCTAAAAATGCTCTATACCGTGCTGTATCCAAAATACCAGCCATACCGAATACTCTATTTGCTTTCAAGCCAGAAGTTTTAAAAGCAGCATATGTCATTACATCAAGTGGATTAGACACCACTATAATGATTGGGTTTTTTGAATACTTTAAAATTGATTTGGTTACTGAAGATACAATACCTGCATTAGTAGAAATCAAATCATCTCTACTCATTCCAGGTTTTCTTGGAATACCAGCAGTGATAACTACAATATCAGACCCTTTGGTGTCTTTATATTTATCTGTGCCAGTAAGTTTGGTACTATAATAATCAATAGGTGCTTGTTGCCAACTATCCAGTGCTTTACCTTTTGCAAAATCACCTCTGATGTCTAGCAAAACTACTTCATTAACTAAATCTTTGTGTGCTAAAACATTGGCTACTGTTGCCCCAACATTTCCTGCTCCAACTACAGTTACTTTACTCATATGAACTAATCTTAATTTTTGGTTAGAATAATTATTTTGGATATCAATATCCCTTAGTAGGAGAAATCGCTGCAAAAGTAGGTATTTTTTATAATAATTTTTACCGACTTTCAGTGAAATGGTAAAAGAATTGACTTATGACAGACATGATCGTGTGCGATTTTTTCTTAAATTTGTAGCTGATACTTGGTTTGACTTGTACTTTTAGGGATCAATTATAAAATCAATCCCTACTTATTAGCTTTAAATTTTATTTACCCTGGAATAAATAATCTTAATTATGAAAAAAAATTTTATAGCAACTTTAGCATTATTATTAAGTCTTGGAATAACATTACAAGCACAGCATTCTTGTGGAACTAGTATGCACGATCAATATGATCTACGGGAAAGATTGATTCAAAATAGAGCAAATGCTGCGCATCAAGAGACAGCAGGGCAACGAAATACGGATTACTATGTACCGATAAAGTTTCATTTGGTTGGGAAAGCAGATGGTTCTCAAGTTGCAAATCATGCTTTAGTATTGGATATGTTATGTACTTTGAATGAAGAGTATGCAGAAATGGATATCCAATTTTATATCAAAATGCCATTTAATTACATCTATCATGATGGATTATATTCAAACCCTCAAGGTACAACTGGTGGACCCGGCGGCGGAGCATTTCAGATATCTACAAATAAGGTACAAAATGCTTTGAATATCTTTATCGTTGGTAGTTTTTATCAGCAGGGTAGTCTTTTGGGGTATTACCAAGGACCATTTCCAACTAATGACTTTATTGTAATCAAGAAAAATGCGACTTATGGTAGCACCGCTCCTCATGAGGTTGGACATTTCTTTAGTTTAGCTCACCCGTTTTTTGGATGGGAAGATAATGCATGGAATCCTAATGTACATGGCAACCCTGTAGGAATAAATGCACCTAGTGTAGGATTTCAGTTTCCTATACCAAATGAAATGCAAGATCAATCAAATTGCCTTTCTGCAGCAGATGCAATCTGCGACACTTCACCTGATTATCTATTTGCATTTTCAAATGGACAGAGTGGCTGTAATACTTGGACAGGAGGAGCAATGGATCCTAATGGAGATGTTGTAGATCCAATCGAAACCAATATGATGAGCTATTTTGGATCTTGTTCAGATTACAATTTTACTGAAGATCAAAAAACTGCGATTATTGCAGATTTAGAAAGTCCGCAACGAAATTATGTTCGACCAGACTATACGCCTGATTTAACTGAAATTACAGAAATACCTGAACTCATTGAACCAATCGACGGAGCAACTACTTCTGGATATAATGCAATAGCTTTTGACTGGACTGCAGTAGCTGGTGCACAGTATTATGTCTTGGAAATTGATTTCTTACCTACTTTTGGAGGTAGCCCAACAAGATATATAGTTGATGGTTCTTTTAAAATAGTTGAAGATATTTTTAATGCTAATGGAAATTACTATTGGAGAGTCCGACCATTTGGAGAATACTTTACTTGTAACTCGGAATATTCTGAATCAGGAACGTTCAAAGCTGGTAGCACTGTAAACGTTGATGAAATCAAAGCAGTTAGCGGATGGAGTATTCATCCTAATCCGATTAGCACAAGTCAGGTATTGAATATCAATATTAATGCTAATCAAGCATTTGATGCAACTGTTTCCCTTTATAATACAACAGGACAGTTGGTGCGCTCAGTTGCTAAACAAAACTTTGGTACAGGAGTTTCAAACCTTGACTTAAGCGTAGCAGGACTTAGCCCTGGTTTATATATTGTCACTGTTAATTCTAAAGAAGGTGTTTTGAATAAAAAAGTAATCGTGACTAAATAAAACATACCATTTCACATAAAATAAAAAAAGCCCTTTGGTCTAATCCGAAGGGCTTTTTTTTGTGGCTTTATTTCAAATAATGGCTTTGATATTTCTCTTTTCCTTCTTCTTTTATTAAAAATCCCTTACTTTTGCCGACAGAAAATTAAGCACTTAGACTCAACTTCATTGAAAAAATCAATCCTATAATATGAATTTACACGAATTTCAAGGTAAAGAACTCTTAAAAAGCTATGATGTAGCCATTCAGGAAGGTATTGTTGCTAGTTCTGTTGATGAAGCAGTTGCAGCATATGAACAAATAAAAGAAAGAACAGGCATTGGAGTAGCAGTTGTCAAAGCTCAAATCCATGCTGGTGGTAGAGGAAAAGGTGGCGGAGTCAAATTGGCTAAAAATCTGGAAGAGCTAAAGGAACATGCAGGGAACATTATTGGAATGATGTTAAAAACGCCACAAACTCCAGGTGGGATTGATGGTCCCGGTAAATTGGTTCGAAAAATATTGATTGCAGAAGATTCTTATGCACCGGATTTTGATGCTTGTAAAGAGTATTATGTGTCTATTCTAATGGATAGAGAACGAAAATGTAACGTTATTATTTATTCTACTCAAGGTGGAATGGATATAGAGAAAGTAGCAGAAGAGACGCCACATTTGGTTCATAAAGAATACATAGATCCTACTTTAGGGCTTCAAGGTTTTCAAAAAAGAAAGATTGCCTTTAATTTAGGATTAAGCGGTGCGGCTTTTAAAGAAATGACAAAATTCATCGCCAAACTATATGCTGCTTTTGTAGGAAGTGATGCCAGTCTTTTTGAAATTAATCCTTGCTTACATACTGCTGATGATCGTATTATTGCTGTAGACTGTAAAGTGGCATTGGATGATAATGCATTATACCGACATAAAGACCTTGCTGCGCAAAGAGATACGGATGAAGAAGATCCAACAGAGGTAGAAGCTAAAAGCTTTGGATTGAACTATGTCAACCTCGACGGTAATGTCGGTTGTATGGTCAATGGTGCAGGGCTTGCAATGGCTACTATGGATATCATTAAATTATCCGGTGGAGAACCTGCTAACTTTCTTGATGTAGGAGGTACTGCTGATGCTGATCGGGTAGAAAAAGCTTTTCGTATTATCTTGAGAGATCCAAAAGTAAAAGCAATCCTCATCAATATTTTTGGTGGAATTGTTCGTTGTGATCGAGTGGCTCAAGGAGTGGTCGATGCCTATAAAAATATGGGAAATATAAGTGTTCCAATTATTGTGAGATTGCAAGGTACGAATGCAGATATTGCTAAAACCATTATTGACGATTCTGGTTTGGAAGTACACTCTGCTATCTTATTGCAGGAAGCGGCAGATCTTGTAAAAAGCGTTTTGTAAGATTACTCAAATACCTCACAGTACATAGTGCTACTATTACTAAAAATGTAAATATTTAGTAATGGTAGCCTCTAAGTACATCGTGTAAATTAAGTAGTGTCCGGTTTTGTGTTTTCTTTTTTAGGTAGAAAATATTGAATCATGAATGTCCAATATTCAATTTTGAATATAAAGCCCGAGTAATCAGTAGGCTCTAAATTCAATATTCATGATTCGATATTGGATAATCAATATTTTTCCAATTTAAAAATAGACAGTTTTTATTTTACATTGTACTAAGGGACAAGGAAGTATAGTGCAAGGAGAACAAGTCCATATCGGACATTTATTAATGCTCTGTCCCTAAGTAATGAATCCTTCATTACGATTTGTCCCACATCTTTATCCAAATATTTTCATAAGTTTGTAATGTGGAAAAGACCAATCAATATACACTTTTCGAGCTCAATGAATACATTCGAAGAATTATTGCACTTAATTTTTCAGAAGCGCTATGGATCTCTTGTGAAATAGCTCAAGTCAATGAATCTCGTGGGCATGTCTATCTAAGTTTAGTTGAAAAAACAGAAACCAATCTTTTAGGAAAGACAGAAGATAAAATCGTAGCGCAGTCTGAAGCAGTGATTTGGGCTAGAGATCATCGAAAATTAAAAAGAAAACTGGGTGTTTTATATAATCAGATTTTACAACCGGGTCTTGAGATTTTGATCGCTGCACAAGTCGATTTTCATGAACGTTTTGGATTGAAGCTAATCGTACAAGATATTAACCCAGCCTTTACAATTGGGAAATTAGAATTACGTAAACAAGAAACTCTTTCCACGCTTAAAAAAAAGGGTTTACTAGGGAAAAACAAAAACACAAAATTACCTCCAGTTCTTCAGCGTATTGCTGTGATTAGCTCTGAACGTGCCGCTGGCTATCAAGACTTTCAAAAGCAATTGCAGGCTAACTCTTATGGCTATGAAATTGAGGGAATACTTTTGAATGCTGCGATGCAGGGAGATAATGTACGAGCTGAAGTGATTCATCGTTTGGAGGAAGCCAATTCAGCTGAATCCAATTTTGATTGTATAGTAATTATTCGGGGAGGAGGCGCCAAATTAGATCTGCTTGCCTTTGATGATGAGGCATTGTGTACGGCAATTGCCAATTGTAAAATTCCTGTGATTACAGGTATTGGCCATGACATGGATGAATCTATTGCTGATCAGGTATCTTATGTGGCTTTGAAAACACCAACGGCTGTTGCAGAATGGATCATTGAACAAAACTTGCATTTCGAAATGGAAGTTATGGAATGTGGTCGTATTATTAAGGTTTTGGCTCAAAACCAATTAAGTGAAGAATTTCAACAATTAGAACGTTGGACTCAAGGAGTAGAATTAAATGTAAAAAACCAATTATTGAATCAAAACAGAATATTGGATTATATAGAAAAAGAATTACCTCTGGGCGCTAAGCGTAGCTTGAAACACGAAAACCAGCAGCTTAATCAATTAGAAACTATCCTCCAATTACTTAGTCCTGAAGAAATTTTAAAAAGAGGATTTAGTATGACTTTAAAAAATGGAAAACCAATAAAGTCAGCAAAAGATTTAAAAGAAAATGATCAGATTCAATCTATCTTTAAAGATGGAAGCATTATAAGTAAAGTGATAAAATAAACTATGGCAAAGAAGCAAACAGAAGCTCTAAACTACGAAAAGGCAATGTCAGAATTGCAGCAAATTGTTACTGACTTACAATCTGAAACCATTGGGATTGATCAACTTTCAGAACAAGTCAAAAGGGCTTCAAGCCTGATTAAGTTTTGTAAGACCAAACTACGTTCAACTGAAGAAGATATCAATCAGTTTTTTGAGTCCTAATTTTTATATTTTTTACTGAAATATTCCCCCTATAGGAGCAATGCCCACTTCTACGGTATCCAATAATGTTTTATCATCATCATAAATAAAAAGTGCTCCATCCAAATTGAAATCCTTAGCGTCCATCCCAATCAAATTATTGCTAATAGGATCAATTTCGAGCCCATAAAATGATCTTTCAATATATGGAATTAGACTAATTGAAGTATTGACAATTGGATGTTCATATACCCAGCCATTTTGAACATAGTATAGAATATCCTGAGTCCTATTAATTGTTAAGCCATTAGATGCAGGTTTTATTAGAAGAGAAAGGGTAACTTCATCATTGTTTACTTTGGCGAGTCTACCTTTTATATTAACAGTTGGATCACTAGGATCAATAATTGCCCCTCTTGTCATCACCCATAGATTTAGATCTTTATCCACCTCAAGATAGGATGGTGCTAATCCCACATTAATAGTTGTCAGGATTTCATCATTCAAGACATTTATTTTTGTAAGGACGGAATCAAGATTAGCTCCGCCACTATTGGCGACATAAAGATTAATACCAATTTTAACCATCTCTTCAGGTCCGGGGCGAGTTTCAATTGAGTCAATAATCGTATTTGAATTGAGATCAATGATTTGGATGCTACCACTAACTTCGTCATTTCCCCATTGACTGACATAAGCTTTATTTGGATTGATTTGAACAATATCTTTAGGGAGTTGAAAACCAGTAATTTCTCCCTCTTTTACCATATTGGAAGGATTGACAATAATAATTTTATTAGAGTATCCAGAAACAATATATAAAAGACCATTGATGATTTTCATGGATTGAATCCCTTTGCCGGGCAATTCTCCATTATTCGCTTCACTAAAAATATTATGGGCAGCTAAGCCATATCCTCTGTGATAAAAACTGATTGAACTATTTCCAGTTGTAAAAGGACCTTGATTGATGATGAAAAATCCTTCATTATTGTATTCAGTGATTTCTTTAGGTGTTTCATCAATTACTTGATCATCGCCATTACAAGAAGGTAAAACGGTCCATGCCAGTAAAAATGGTACATAGAACCAATAATATTTTTTGATCATAAGCTTAGACTTTAGGCATTGGAAGGGGAGTACTTCCTTGTCTTTTGAAAGATTTATGCCAAAATTCTAATATGTGCTTAGATCAAAACATCAGTTAGCTTAAAAGGTGAAATAAATACTGTTTGATTTAACTAACTTTCAAAAATTTGCCTTTATAAAAGGTATAAGAATGCTTTCCAATAGATAAGCGATCACCATTATTTAAGGCTTTTAACTGTGCTGAATTTATATCTATATCATTGGTATGGATAGATCCTCCGGAATGGTAAGCAATTTCAAGGTAGTTTTCATTCAGACCAAACTGTGAAGCGGTCAATAGTACGTGAACAGGAACACGTAGCTCCTTGAGCTTATGAAGGTCTTTGACATCACTATAATTATCTGCTATAAATAATAGATCCTCTTCCGCTGATTTGCCTTTAGCACTTAGTACTAAAGCTTCGACCACATTTTCTAGGCGACTGCCTCTACAACTGAAGTTTACAATCTTGTCAATGGTATTAAAAAAGCCTTCAACATTATTACTTTTTACTTGAAATATGCCTCGGCGATGAGTCTGATCTTCTTCATTATCATTGTAATTGAAACCATTGAATAACCAATAGGTATTGCCTTCTTGCTCTTTTTTATTAGAATAATTCCAGACCATTAATTCGTCGATATATTTATACATGCTACAATCAATATTGGCAACGATTCTTTTTTGCTTCCACTGATCTTTATTTCTGTGGAGGATGGTTTTGATCTCATCTCCTATCTCTGCATAATAATTTTCATTTGAAAGGAGTGCCTCTTGATCTTTTAGTGCAACTGTTTTTATGTTTTGTTCTATGGTATTAAAATCTCTATCCTTATAACGATGCTGTAAATAAAAATTTTGATACTGGTTTCGAGCTAATTGCATAGAATCTCTTAGTCTGTATACACGTTGGATAGAATCCCTCCTTGCCAGGAGTATTTGTCGTTCTAAAGCTCTTTGCCTAAACTCTGCACTACTTATAGTATTGAACTCAAAACGACTAATTCTTGAAGTATTACTATTTTCAAAGGTTTTGCAAGTGATATCCCTAAAAGCATAAGAATGAATACAATAAGTGTCTCCTTTTGGGAGCATTAGAGCGCTTTGTCCCTTATGATTAGTTTTCGCTAAGTAAATCTTTTTTGTCTTTTTGCTTTCATAATAAAGGACTTCGTCTTTTAAAGCTTGTCCTTCGAGGTTTGAAATTTTTATTTTGACTAATACTCTAGAACCTGTGGGCATTACCCCAGCAGCTAAATCTTGAAAAACAGTATCGTTCTGCACTACTTCTTTAATCTTCGATGTCATCAAAACCACCTTGACTGTTTTAAAATAATTGCTTGTTTTCGGGATATTAAATTTTCTATAATCTACTTCTTGATCAATATTAGTTTGATACTGATGATTATTGGGGAGTAAGAAAAATACCTCACCGTTTTTATCTGTTGTGCCATGCCAATATTGGCCTTTTTTATCATGAACCCAAACTGGAATATTTTCTAATTTGGTTTTTCTAAAATCAGTAACTTTCATTCTAATCAAGGCTTGTGTCTTTGTTGCCTTGACCTTATCACTAAAATGATAATCCTGAATAATTGTATCTAATGTTATACTAGAAGATTTAGCCTCTAAAAAATTGACTTGAAAGCATAGTATAATAAACAGCAAAAGATAATGGACCTTTTTCATTAATCAGATTTTTCTGTGAGTTTAAAAAAGTAAAATGCTGCTATAATTAGAGTTGAAAGGTTATTAGAATAAACCTGGGACAGGTTTTAACTGTGATAATAACTAACCTCTGTTAGTTATTATTGCAGGAGAGTATCTTTTTTATCAATTAATAAATGAAGGTATATCGTTTATTTCTCTTTATATCTAAAACAATCAGTAGTATGATCATTGACCATTCCACAAGCTTGCATAAAAGCATAGCAGATAGTCGCGCCGACAAATTTAAAACCTCGTTTCTTAAGGTCTTTTGACATGGCTTCGCTTTCAGGCGTTAGGGCAGGGACATCGCCTAATGTTTTAAATTTGTTGATGATTGGTTTATGGTTTACAAATTGCCAAATATATTGGTCAAAACTACCAAACTCTTTTTGAGTATCGAGATATAATTGAGCATTGACAATGAATGCATTTACCTTGAGTTTGTTTCTAATGATGCCTGGATCTGCCAATAGTTTGGCTCTTTTGGCCTCTGTATACCGAGCTATTTTTTTAGCATTAAATTGATCAAATACCTTACGATAGTGCGCGCGTTTTTTTAAAACTGTAATCCAACTAAGTCCAGCTTGAGCGCCTTCTAAAAGTAACATCTCAAAAAGCTGCTGATCATCATGTACTGGGACACCCCATTCTTCATCATGGTATTTTATATAGATTTCATCAGATAAACACCAGGTACAGCGATTTTTCATATTGGAAAAAAATTAAGATAGTTTTTAAAAAATAGCTTCTTTGACTATCCAATATCGAATCATGAATATTGAATTTAGAGCCTACTGATTACTCGGGCTTTCTATTCAAGATTGAATATTGGACAGTCATAATTCAACATTCTTTTACCTAAAAAAGAGAACACAAATTAGCCAAGACTTACTTTAGTACACAATGTATTTAGACTGTCCCTTAATATTTATTGAATAAAACCAGAACCTCTGCTACTTTCAACTTTGAATTGCATAAACGGTTTCATAAGATTAACTCTTTTAATGAGTTCATTAGTATTGTCTCCCTCAAAATATTGCTGAGTGATACCTATAAACAAATGAACCCAGCGATCAAAATGTTCAGGTAATAGCTTAATTTTTTTATCTAGGTCAATATGTTTGTGCATAACATTTCCATGGTATACTGGATTATTTAAAAGTACGGATTCCCAAAAATCACAGATTACCGGAATATGTGTTTCAAAATCGAGTTGTACTATTTCTGTAAAAATATAACCAATTACATCATCTACCTTTACTTGTGTATAAAAGGCTCTAATGACTAACTCTATATCCTCACGTGTTAATATATCTTTTTTCATCTTGACCAAACTACAACTGTCCAATAGCTATTTTTTTACTGTCGGCAACTACAACCAGAATTCATAAAAATATTCGTTCCTTCAATCATCGGAGGATAAGCATTTCCGCTACCAGCTTGTTCCCAATAAAAATCAGAACGTTCATTACTATGATTTCCAACTTCATTCATGCTTGCAGTATCATATAATCTTCCATTGATCATCGTATAGCGTACTGAATTTGTATTTTGAATACTCTTAAGTGGATTTTTATCTAGAACAATTAAATCAGCCAATTTTCCTTTTTTTAATGAACCGATTTGCGTGTCCATTCCAAGATACTTTGCGCCATTGATTGTAGCAGCTTTTAAAGCCTGATGATTACTCATGCCTCCTTGTTGTAACATCCAGAGTTCCCAATGCGCACCGATACCTTGAATTTGTCCATGAGACCCGAGGTTAATATTCACTCCTTCATTTTGGAGATCATTGCAAGATTTAGAAACTAAGATATGACCATTTTCATATTCTTCGTCCGGCACCATCGTTCGGTGTCGAGAGCGGGCATCAATAATCGACCGAGGGGTATAAGTCAATAATTTTTCATCTTCCCATACATTGGTGTTTTGATACCAAAAATATTCTCCGTTTAGTCCTCCGTAATTGACAATTAGTGTTGGAGTATTTCCAGCATCAGTGGCAGACCAGAATTTAAGGACATCATCAAATAGAGGAGCGACTGGAAGATTATGTTCTACACCAGTATGGCCATCTGCAACCATTGTTAAGTTGTGATAGAAAAAAGAACCTCCTTCCGGATATACATTAATGTTAAGCTCTCTGGCAGCTTGTATTATCTGTTGTCTTTGTTCTCTCCTAGGTTGATTATAACTTTTTATAGAAAAAGCACCAAATGCTTTTGTACGACGTAAGGCAGATCGGGCATCATCGAGGCTATTGATTACCGCTTTAAAATCACCATCTGCTCCATAGATAATTGTGCCTGTAGAAAAAATTCTTGGGCCAACCATTTTACCTGTTTTGACCATTTCTGATTGAGAAAAGGTCATTTCTGTATTGGATGAAGGATCATGAGTTGTCGTAATTCCGTAGGCTAGATTTGCATAATACTGCCAGTGTTTTTGGGGACTCAGACCATAGCGAAAAGCGCCTAGATGTGCATGTACATCAATGATTCCAGGCATAATGGTTTTCCCTTTTACATCAATGACTTTTGCTTTTTTAGGTACTTTGATTTTAGAACTTGATCCTATAGATTTGATTTTGTCTCCTTCAATGACTATTGTCCCATTTTCAATCACCTGGTCTCCTTCCATCGTAATAATCCGCGCACCAACAAAAGCAATGATCCCTTCTGGTTTGTCATGTTTTAGAGGAACATTAATTATAATCCCAGTCGTATCAATAGGAGGGAGGCTATCTACTTTTCCAAGAAAAGGAAAACGATCTTCAACCGCATTACTAAAATATTCATTACCTAAAGTCCAATGGATTTTTTTACTATCTGCTGACCAATGAATACTGATTCCCGCATCTCTGGCTACTTGAGCAACAGGAACAGCTTTTGAACTTGAAGTCAATCCAATAGCTTGACCTGTCATGGGCATTGGTGCTATATAAACCTTATGTAGTTCTGAAAATGCGATCCATTTATTATCAGGACTAGGGGCTAAGAGGTTTCCATATTTAGTATTAAAATGCGTTTTCTTATCTGTACCATTTGATTTTACGGAATGATAAGATTTAGTCAAACTTCCGAACAAATAACCACCTGTTTGATAAAATATCCGCTCCCCATCAGTAGAAAAACAAGGGTGTTCTCCCTCCGCTGTCACCAATTCGCCCTGATCAACCGTATCGCTATTCTTTAAATAAATACCTGGTTTTTTAGAATGTATAAATCCTTGATGATAATTGCCACTTTCTTTTCGATATACAATTTGCTTCCCGTCAGGAGAAAAACGAGGTGTTCGATAAATCCCCTTTTTATTAGTGAGTTTAATTTGGTTACCAGTTGCTACATCCATTTTCATTATAGCTCCCATATCCTCATCATTCCATGATACATATACGATAGCTTTGCCATCTGGGGAAAAAGAAGGTTCAAATTCAAAATCCGATGATCTGCTAAGTCTTTTGGCAGTACCATCAGGAAGTGTCATCGTCCAAAGATGCCCTACAGCATTGAAGACGATAGATTTACCATCTGGAGCACTTACTGTTTGGCGAATGGCTTTGGCCTGAAATTCCTCAGGAGCGGCATCTTGTTGAAATCGAATCGTTTCAGCTAATTGATGTTTTGCATTGACTTCAAAGGGAATATTTGTAGCTTTCTTCGTTTTGACATTGATACTTCTAATCTTTCCACCTGCCCAAATAATAATATTTTGATCATCCGGTGTCCAATCAAAACCTGGATAAACACCAAAGACTGCCCATGCTTCTTGTTGATCTTTACTTAGCTCCTCATATAAAGAAAACTCTTCGCCAGTTTCTATATTCTGAATAAAAAGAACTGATTTTGTTCTAATTCTACGGACGAAAGCCATCCATTTACCATCATTGGAAACCTGCGGGCGGCAAGCACCACCAGGACCTGAAATAGCAGTTTCGACTTTGCCTTCTTCCATGTCGTAGCGTTTGATTACATAGATTTGGCTATTTGGGTTCTTATTATATTGGAAAAAACCACCTGGGTACATATCTTCACTAAAATATAGATAGCGCCCATCTGGAGAGATGGTAGGTTCATTGACATCTTGTTGATCATTTTTACGTTTAGTAAGCTGAATGCCACTTCCGCCAGTAATATGATACATCCACATTTCACCTGCACCGAGCGACCGTTGGCTGGTAAAGTGTTTTCTGGCAATGATATATTGACCATCTGGTGTCCAAATACCATTATTTAAAAGTCTGAATGTTTCTTTTGTAATTTGTTTTGGATTTTCTCCATTAGCATCCATTGTCCAAACATTATCTCCTCCACCCGCATCACTTGTAAATAAAATCTTTTTTCCATCTGGGCTAAACCGAGGTTGCACTTCCCAAGGTAATCCAGCTCGAAGTACTTTTGCTTTACCGCCATTAATTGGCATTGTGTATATATCGCCTAATAAGTCAAAGGCAATAGTTTTTCCATCAGGACTAACATCCAGATTCATCCAAGTACCTTC
>CBDICS010000033.1:0-75668 GCA_965277415.1 Saprospiraceae bacterium | reverse complement strand
CTATGAGAGAGAAGGATATTTTTATAGCTGGATGGGAGGCGTGCATGAATCATGGCGTCAAAAAGGTATCGCAAAGATGCTAGCAGATAAACAAGAAGCTTGGGCAAGGCAGCATGGGTATCAGTCTATAACGTTTAAGACAAGAAACCGATTAAAAGCTATGTTAATTTTTGGTATTCAAAATGGTTTTGATATCATTGGTTTTGAGGAAAAACAAGCAGTGGGAGAAAACCGAATATTATTGAGGAAGACACTTTGAATAAGAATTTATCCAATTTTTTTAACTTGAAAGAAGGAATGAACCGACTATAGCCATCGCTTTTGGATCGGTTCTAAAGAGTTGCAAAGAAAAACTATTTAAAAAGTATATATTTACGCAGTAATATTTTAAAATAAGTGACGGAACAAAATTAATGATAAGCTATTTTGACATGCTGAAATTTCATAAGCAATAGACTAAAAGGAGATTGTGTTGAATATTTTGGGATGTCTTTAAAAAAATAGCTTATTATATAATTCCGTCTAATAACTTAAATCTTTAAAAATTAAATAATGAACCGATTCTGGATAGTGTTTTTGATTTCAACATTCACGCTTAGTTTGAATGCTCAAGAATTCGCTTATGGCTTTAAAGTAGGACTAAATTTTTCAACGCTTCTGGCAGATTCAGAAGTGGATGCAGCAGGCAATGACTTGGAATCTTTTAAATATAACTCAGGCTTTCATGTTGGAGCTTCCGTAATTTACAGATTTACAGATCTTGTAGGGGTAAAAGGAGAATTTTTGTTCAATCAAAAAGGGGTGAAATACGCTTATGAAGGAACGTCTTTTCAGATTTTCACAGATAATGAAGGCACACGTATTCTTTCTCCTGAAGGTAATCGGAAATTCTTCCTGGAGACGGTCAATTCTTATATCGATATTCCATTAACTGCTTATTATAAAATAGGCGGAAAACTTGAAGTCTATGGCGGCATTGATATTGGATTTTTAGTAGGATCTTCAGGAGTAGGAGAGTACACCTATACCTCTGATAATATTCCGGGCTTTCCAGGGATTGACGAGGTTTTTGAATTAGATTTCAGATATTATTCTGATAATACTGCTGCAGAAACGGTGATAGATGCGAATACGGAAGTGATCACATTGATGAGTAATAATAGAAACATTACGATCCCTGAAAGATTAGGGGCATATTATTTAGATTACCCTGAAAAAGATGGGAGTTTTTATAATGTGTTGGATTTTGGCCTGACGGGTGGTCTTGCTTATTATATCAACAGTGGCTTGTTTCTCAGTTTTACAGCTAATTATGGTTTAGTTGATGTGACTAATAACTTTTATGATATTTCGAGAACGGAAACTAATGGAACAGAACATATATCAAGAAGTGATAAGGATACCAATCTTTCTTTCCAAACGTCTATTGGCTTTAGTTTTTAAAGGAATCTAAATTATCTTCAGCTTGTGATAATTCACAAGCTGAAGATAGATTTTTTACTTAGTGGCCTCTCATTAAATAACTTTTCCCGTCAATATGAAGACTGCTTATCGTTTTCTTTTTAGTTAGAAGCATTCTGATTGGTTTACCTTTTTTTGGATAAATCTCTAATTCATATGGCTGAACAGTTGGGTCCCCATTGGCTTCTGTTTCGAATAAAGTGAATTGTTTCTTAATGGGAGTCTCTTCGACTCTGTCTTCGACCGTACCATCATCGAAGGTTAAAATGGTTCGAATTGATAGAAAATATTCTTTGACAATCTTAACTTTCACCACTTCTTCTTGTTCTTCATCCAACGCTTTTTCCATATCCTCAACGACTTCAATTGGTGGTACAGCACCGAGGTCTTCTTCTATTACATCATCTACTTCTATTTCTTTTACGACTATTTCTTCCTCAGCCTCTTCCTCTACTCCTTCTTCGCCTTCCTCAGAACTTACTATTTCACCTGCTTCCTCCGCTTCATTTTTTTTCTTCTTCTTTCGTTTCTTTTTTTTCTTCTTCTTTTTCTCAATAACAGTTATTTTTTCAATAAACTCAATGTGAGTGCTATCTGCTATCTGAAGGCGTTCTTGGACACCACCATCATCATGGTGAATCCTAATAAAAGGGTAAATCTTTTTTCCCCAGATACTATCTTGCTCTTCTATAACAACATCATGCTTATCTGTAAAATAATCTCGCTCTTGATTAAACAGCCTTTCAGAAATGGGTGTTTGATAAAAAATAATCTCTTTTTCTTTATTAGATCGCTTAAATACTAGGGCTTCAACTTGTGCTTTTCGATTGAGAATCACCTTTAAATGCCCCTGTATAGTAGGGTCTCGGGCATTCATTAATGCTAATTTATAACCATAATCAGTAGGATTAATATTGTTGACACTATAAACCCCTTTGATATCTCCACCATCAACATATAAATTGCTTCTAGATATACCAAAAGAGTATTCTCCTGGAGAAAGCTCTTGCTCTACTTCATGCGGAATCTCCATGAAATTAGGTCGAAAATCATAGCCAATCAGGTCATTTGGAAGAAAGAATTTCCGATCAGAAATATATGTAAAATCCTCTTGCGCAATCGCTGCAATATTAGATCCGATTAAGAAAAATAGCAATAATTTTATTTTGTTCATGGAGTAATATTTTAGTGGATTGTAAAGCAAGAAGCAATTGATTTACTGCTCCTTAACTTTCAGGTTCTATTTTATTATCAACAATTTGAATGATTTCTTTTTCTAACATGTCTCCTTGTTCAACGATGAGCTGCCCTTTTTTGATAATCATTTTAACAAAGGCTTTATCCTTCAAATCAATACTATTAATTTTGACATTTAAAAAAGCGCCTCTAATTGCCGCTCTCGCACATAATGCACCAACACCTGCATCTGAGACAGAGTTAGGATTACCAATTTGAGCCATTGATTTAATGACCTCAAAGCTTTGAAGAGAAAGCTCCATAACTTTAAAAGGAATTTCAATTGCGTTTTTAGTAGCTGCTTGAATGGCTATTTCTTTAGCGACTTGCTCTTCCTCATTCCCACTTGGTAGCCGAAAGGCGCTCATGATTCCATTAAAGGCATTGGTATCTTCATCAACTAAGTGAAGCAATGCATCTTTCAATTCTTGCCCTTTTGCGGCCCAATTAGAAAATTCTTCCCAACGATCATCCCAGCCTCTTTTATGAGCGGATAAATTAGCGACCATTGTCGCTAAGGATACACCCAATGCACCAATGTAAGCAGAAATAGATCCACCACCCGGAGCAGGACTTTCAGAGGCCGTCTCGTTTGCAAATTCCTCTAGATTCAAATCCAATAATGATGCCGTATTAAGGTCCTTTAATTGGTATTCAATGATTTTTTTCTTAGGATCAAAAGCCCCTAATTCATCTAAACCGAAAGATTTGATCGCTATTTTTATGATTTCTTCTTCAGATACACCGATAGAACGGTTCTGTTTTTTTAGGAAATACTTTCCTGCGTCTAGCATAACACTAAGTGGGACAAGACCTACTAACTCAGAACCAGTTACCCTTAACCCTCGTTTATGTGCACTCTTTACGCATTCTTCAAATACTATATGTAATGGTGAGATGTTGATGTTAGTGAGATTCATTGATATTTGTGCGACACCATATTCATCAATGAACCAACCGATCCCTTTCACTGCTTTACATGCGCCCGGGATTCTTTCCGCGACACCATTTTCATCGCGAACAACTTTTCCCGTTATAGGGTTTCCTTCTCTTTTTACTCGTCCTTGTTCTCTTACATCAAATGCTACTGCATTGGCTCTTCGGACAGAAGTCGTGTTTAGATTTACATTATAGGCGATTAAAAAATCTCTTGCACCTATAGCAGTAGCGCCAGCTTTTTCATTAAATTTTGCAGTACCATAATCTGGCTTCCATTCAGGTTTTGACAATTTCTCAGGAAGCGCTTCATACTCTCCAGAACGGATAGTTGCTAGATTAGACCATTCCGGTTTAGTCGCTGCTGACTCATACATAAATATCGGAATATTCAATTCACGCCCGACCATTTCACCTAATTTATGAGCGTATTTTACAGCTTCTTCCATTGTGATATTTGAAATTGGAATCAATGGACAAACATCAGTAGCACCCATACGTGGATGTTCTCCTTTATGTTTGGACATATCTATTACTTCACTTGCTTTTTTGATTGCCAGAAAGGCGGCTTGTATGACCATTTCTGGTTCTCCTACAAATGTGACAACTGTTCTATTCGTTGCTTTCCCTGGATCAACATCAAGCAATTTTACACCTTCGATGCTTTCAATTTGGTCAGTAATTTGCTTAATGATTGTCATATCCAATCCTTCACTAAAATTGGGAACACATTCTATTAATTGTTTCGACATGATTTAATTTCTAAGGTTAGGAAATCGAGACGGTGAAATTAGCCTATTTCGAGGAGATTGGGAAATCTTAGGGATTAGGATTCTGAAAACATACGAAAATCCTATTGGTTTCGTTATGCCTTCGTAACCTAATGAGATCATACCCGTAATTTAGAGTTTGTTGAGAGATTATTCCTAAACCCTCGAACATGCTTTTAACTCAGCCATTATTTTTGAAAAAATTCTATAGAAGTTGTTCAAAGATGGCTGCTATTTCGAGAAATTGATATTTTGTTTCAAGACGAGGCTTTAAAATCGCTGCATAGCAGAGTTACGTGAGATTTTTATAACGAAGTATTGAGGCAAAATATCGTTTCGTAGTTTAGTGAGCTATTTTTGAACAACTTCATTAAAAGAAAACATATTGACTCCAATGAATAGATGGATTTTAGTATTTAGTTTGACCATATTATCTACACTGACATTTGCTCAAAAAAATAAGATTAGCATATTTCAATTAGATCAAATTAATGGCCTTTTTTATCAAAGAAATACGATTGGACCATTTTCAGGAACAGCAGTAGAAGAACATCCAAATGGAAAAAAGAAGATGTCTGTTCCAATTAAGGAAGGAAAGTTTCAAGGAACAATTAAAGAGTGGTCTTCAAATGGGACAAAGATATACGAATCAGAATATGATCAGGGGAAGCAACATGGAAAAGAAACCCAGTGGTATGCAACTGGGCGGAAAAAAGTTGAACTTTCTTATGTTAGAGGTGAGCCGAATGGGATTTGTACAGAATGGCATAAAATGGGGAAAAAGAAATCTGAGGGCAATTTCATCATGGGTAAAGAAGACGGTAAACATCTGTGGTGGTATGCAAATGGACGTATAGATCAGGAAGCTTTTTATAAAAATGGAGAAACAGACGGCGTAGTAAAAAATTGGTTTAAAAGTGGACAACTCAAACTTGAAAGCCATTATAAAATGGGACTTAAAGAAGGAAAGACAAGCAAATGGTATGCGAATGGTAAACAAAAGTCAGTGGAGATTTTTAAGGCAGATAAACCCGATGGAGAATCTACTTTTTGGAATTCTAAAGGAATTATCCATACGACCAGAATACATAAAAATGGAAGATTAGTGCAAGAAAAGAATTTTCGAAGCGGTAATATAAACGTTGGTAATGGATACATTCAAGTATATAATGAGATTGAAAGTTTTTTTAAAGTGCCCATCATTGGTGAAAATGTTCGACCAGTTGATTTGAAAAATATAACCTATGTTGTAGATGGTCATCTACTTCAACTTTTTAATATTCCGACTCGTTTATTTGTAGATACACTCAATGCATCTGAAAAAGAGAAACCAGCATTGGAAGCGTATATTGATTATGAAAAATTAGTTTTAAAGGAACGAGAACCTAATTTTGAATTCGAAATTAAAATGGAATCTTTTAAAACGAAAAACAATCTGAAGGCTATACATTGGTACTTTGAATCACCGAGTAAATTTGTTGAAAATCAGACTGAACGAACGGTACAAGAAGAGCATTATATTTCGATCTTATGTAATAAACAAGTGCTCAGTCTTTATAGCGCAGCTACTAAATCAGACGATCCTAAAACGATAAAAAAGCTTTTATTAGACGTAGCAGAGACAGTAAGCTTAGATTCAAATCGGATTGATTTAAATCAAATCATTGCTGATTTGCTAGATTGACGAAAAATGTTTATTTTCTATTCTAGTAATTCATCGCAAAAGAGTAAACTATGAAGAACTTATATGTACTACTAGCATTTCTAATTCCAAATTATCTACTCGCTCAAACGGTTACGGTCTCCGAAGCACTTTCTATTCGTAATGATCAGGCTTATGAAGTCATAGGGAAAATGAAAGATCGGTTTTTGCTTTATAGAGATAAGGCAAATAATGATTTCGAAATACAAGCATTTAATGAAGACTTGCACCAGAGCTGGACAAAAAAAATAGAGTTTGAGAAAAAGAAAACGGAAGTGCTTGGTATTGTGCCTAATAAAGAATATTTCAATATCGTTTATAAGTTTAAGAAGAAAGGAAATATCATTCTTAAAACCAATAAATATGATGCTGGAGCTAACCTAATTGATTCTACTACTATCTTTGATTATGGCAATCGTTTCTATCTGCCAAAGGTAAATGTTATTCGATCTCAAGATAAAAGTAAAATTCTATTGTATAGTATTGAACGTCAAACAACAGTAGAAGCTATCTGCTTTGATGTCAACGAAATGAAGATGTTGTGGAAAAGTGATTTCTCTCCGGATGGTATGGCATTTCATACGGATTATCAACAGCCTTTAGTGACCAATGAAGGTGAAATGTTTTTCATTCTCGGGAAAGACAATCGTAAAAGTACCAAAGAAAAACATTTGTATAAGTTTTATACTGCTAGTACTGAATTGGGAGAGAATAAAGTTGATTTTTTTGATATTTCAATGAAAGAAAAAATGACCTTCGATATCTTATTCGAATATGATAACCTAAATAAAAATATTGTTGCAGGGGGCTTATATTCTGAGAAAAATAGAGGGAGAGCAATTGGATATTTCTATATGAAAATATCACCACGAGATACGGATGCATATGAATTGAGTTTTAGTCCTTTTGAAGATAAATTTGTTTCTGATTTTCTAGGCAAACCTATTAAGAATAATAAAGGCATTCCCGAAACCATAGTCAAAGAAGTTACGCTTCGTAGAGATGGTGGAATCATTATGATTGCTGAACGTAATAGATTACTTGAAAGAGCAATGAGTTCCGGAAGAAGTAATGGTTATGGTGGTGTAGATGGAAGAGGGTATATTGTGGACTATCATTTTGAAGATATTATGATCATTTCTATTCACCCTAATGGTACGACGCATTGGGAAAGTATTCTTCCTAAGCGACAATATTCCCAAGATGATGATGCCGTTTATTCCTCATTCTTTTTGCTTAAGACACCTAGTTCTTTACGATTGCTGTTTAATGATGAAATAAAATATGAAAACACGGTCAGTGAGTATGTGATTAGCGGGAATGGTGAATACAATCGAAATAGTGTTTTGAGTACATTTAATCAAAAGCTTCAACTTCGGTTTAGGGATGCTATTCAGATCGCATCCAATGAATTATTGATTCCAAGTGAGCGTCGTAGCCGGTTAAAATTAGTAAAAGTCGCATATTGAGGTTTGTAAAATGTATCGTTGTATAATCATATTCTCCTATTTATATATGTTTAGATACTTTGTAGGCGTATAGCCTGTGATTTCTTTAAACTGGCGATTGAAGTTTGATAAATTTGTAAAGCCAACCTGATAACAAATCTCCGAAATACTATAATCTCCTCCAATTAATTCTTTGCAAGCAAGAGAGATTCTAAATTCGTTTACGAACTTTGAAAAAGTTTTTCGAGTTCTTGCTTTGAAAAAGCGGCAGAAAGCAGAAATACTTAAATTCGCAATAGCTGCTACTTCCTCTAGTTTGATGGTGCGCTTATAATGATCAACAACATATTGGAAAATGACTTCCAGCTTTTTACTTTCCAAAGATACTGGATTGATAGAAAAGCCAATGTTAGATAAGAAATCTATTTCTGTTGAATTGGAAACTTCTTCTAATATCTCTAACAAGGCTAATATTCGAGAGAGACCTTTACTTAAATGGAGTGATTTTATTTTAGAAAATACAAAAGCTCTTGATGCACCTTTAATTACAATTCCACGATTTGCTTGCCTTAAAATAATTTTTACTTTTTTTAATTCCGGTAGATCAAAAAAAGAACTTCCTAGAGAACTTTCATTAAAAAAAATAGAAGTGGATCTAGCTTCGTTTTTTTTGTTTTTATAAAACGATTCATGATTCTTAAAGGCATGTGGTGCATTTGCACCAATTATAAATAAATCGCCTTCTTTAAAAGATGTAATTGAATTTCCAATCAATAAGGTACCATAACTCTTTTCAATCATGGTGATTTGTAATTCAGGGTGATGATGGAATCGATCATAAAAATGAGGCACCTCGTCAATTTGAACCCGAAAAGAATTTTCCTCGCTATGCGGTATTTTAAATGGTAATAACTTCATTGTACTATTTTGAAGCATAAGTTTAAATAAAATAAGTATTTAAAGCAAAATAGTATCAGTAAAAAATAATATTGTAAAAAAATGAAACCCAAGTTTCCAGTACATTTGTAATAAAAAAATCATGGAAGTAAACTGGATAGGCGTATATCCCGCTGTTACAACAAAATTTACAGCAGATCACAAATTGGACATCCCTGCAAATGTTCATAATCTAAAAGCACAAATTGCAGCAGGAGTTGATGGAATTATTATTGGAGGTAGTTTAGGAGAGGCAAGTACAATTACTTTTGATGAGCGGCAAGAGTTGGTAGAAGCTGCACTTTCCATTGGAGCAGAGCATATTCCAATTATCCTCAATATTGCGGAACGTCGTACAAGTGATGCAATTGCTTTAGCTCAGTTAGCTGAAAAAATTGGAGCGCATGGCTTAATGCTCTTACCACCTATGCAATACAAAGCAGATTCGCGAGAAACTGTAGAACTGTTTAAAGCAGTTGCAGCAAATACTAATTTGCCAATCATGCTCTATAATAATCCTCATGACTATAAGATCGCAGTGACGCTTCCAATGTTGGAAGAATTAGCTAAGATTGAAAACTTTAAGGCTGTCAAAGAGTCATCCAGAGATATTACTAATGTGACGCGATTTAAAACGGCTTTCGGTGATCGATTCAAGGTGCATTGTGGAGTCGATACCCTTGCCTTGGAATGTTTAGCTGCTGGAGCCGATGGATGGGTTGCGGGTTTGGTAAATGCATTTCCGAGAGAGACTGTGGTTATTTATAAATTAGTGAAAGCAGGGCGTATTGAGGAGGCTGTTGAAATATACCGATGGTTTATGCCTTTACTTGAATTAGATATTCATCCTAAATTGGTACAGTATATTAAACTAGCAGAAGCTGCAACTGGTTTGGGGTCTGAATATGTTCGTGCTCCAAGGTTAGTATTAGAAGGAAAAGAAAGAGAAGAAATTTTAAATATCATCAATACAGGCCTTGCTAATAGACCAGATTTATCTAAATTTGACAACTTATAATTAGCAAAGCGCTAATGACAAGCAAAGCGATCACAAGCCGGAAAGGCGATCACAAAATGCGAAGCATTGATTATTGGGTCGAAGATCGATCATAAAATGCGAAGCATTAATCAAAATGCCAAAAGGCAATCATAAACCAAAAATAATGGACGGAAGAAATATCATTGGAAAAAGTAAATCAGGAACAGCAGATGGTCTAATGAATGTCTTTGGACCCGGCCTTCAGCGAGTGCTTGAAGGAAGTTTTAATGTCGCAACTGATACAGAGATTGACGAAGCAATGGATTTGGCTAGTCAGGCATTTGAATCCTATAAAAATATATCAGGTGCAAAAAGAGCAGCATTCCTGAATGCTATTGCAGATGAAATTTTGATTTTGGATAATGCTTTGGTTCAAAGAGCGATGCAAGAATCTGGATTGCCGGAGGGAAGAATCAAAGGAGAACGTGGTCGGACAATTAATCAATTGCGTTTATTCGCAAAGGTAGCAGCAGAAGGCTCTTGGGTAGAAGCAAGTATCGATCAAGCAATACCTGATCGGCAACCAATACCTAAATCAGATATTCGACGAATGTTGAGACCGATAGGGCCAGTTGTTGTATTTACAGCAAGTAATTTTCCTTTGGCCTTTTCAACTGCTGGAGGTGATACCGCCGCCGTTTTAGCAGCAGGTTGTCCCGTTATTGTAAAAGCACATGAATCTCATTTAGGAACAAATGCCTTAGTCGCTATGGCTATCCAAAGAGCTGCAGAACAAACAGGAATGCCTGATGGCGTATTCTCTTCTTTGAATGGAACAGGAATTGATCTTGGGCAAAAGATGGTAATCCATCCAGTAGTAAAAGCCATTGCATTTACCGGGTCATTCAAGGCAGGAAAAGCGATTTTTGATGCCGTATCAAAACGGAAAGAACCGATCCCTGTTTTTGCAGAAATGGGAAGTGTTAATCCAGTATTATTATTAGATAATGCACTTCAAAATAGAGGAAAAGAAATAGCGAATCAATATGCAGGTTCAGTAACTTTAGGCGTTGGACAATTTTGTACTAATCCGGGCTTATTGATAGGAAAAGAAGGGGCATCAATGAATCAATTTATTGAGGAGTTAGGGACAGCAATTCGAGATAAATCTCCAGAGACAATGCTTAGCGAAGGAATTTGTAATAATTTTGAAAAAAATAAAAATCATTTATTGGATCAAGATGGCGTTCAATTGATTGCTCAATCAGATCAAGAAACGACAGGCTTTGAAGGACGACCTGCTGTGGCAATGGTAAATGGAATTGATTTTATAAATAATGCTAGCCTGAAAGAAGAAGTCTTTGGCCCTTTCACCTTGGTTGTAAAATGTGCAGATGATGCGGAACTCAAGGAAGTTTTGGAGAGTTTAAATGGCCAACTTACTGGGACAGTGATGGGCGAGTCCACAGAGCTCATTGAAAAGCGTAATCTTATCGAAATATTGCAAAATAAAGTTGGACGCTTGATTTTAAATGGTGTGCCTACAGGTGTTGAAGTTTGCCATTCTATGCATCATGGAGGCCCTTATCCCGCAACAACAGATTCTAGATTTACTTCTGTAGGAACAGACGCTATAAAACGATTTGGAAGACCTGTTGCTTATCAAGATTTTCTGCAAGACTTATTACCTGAGGAATTAAAGTCGGCTAATCCATTAGGGATTTGGAGGCAGGTAGATGGTGTCTTTGGAAAAGAATAGGCCTTTGAAATTGAATCAATTTACACTATGCTCCAACTTACTGATCAGCAGTTAAGCAATCTTATTGATTATCAACATTTGGTTGAAGTTTTGAAAAAAGCTTTTGGAGCAAACTATACGACACCACTTCGGCATCATCATAATTTTCAAAATCCAATTGCGGAAAAACTATCTACATTACTGTTAATGCCATCTTGGGATAATGAGCAGTATCTTGGCGTCAAACTCGTTACAATTTCTCCAGAGAATGATCAAAAAGGTTTGCCAACGATTCAAGGTCTTTATATTTTATTTGAACTAAAAACTGGAATTCCAGTGATGCAATGTGATGCAAGACTTTTGACCGTTAAACGTACCGCTGCTGCTTCTGCACTAGCAAGTCAGTATCTTTCAAGAGAGGACAGTGAAAATTTGTTGATGATTGGTACAGGTTATTTAGCCCCCCATCTTATCGAAGCTCATGCTTCAGTTCGACCAATAAAAAAAGTACAGATATGGGGGCGTAATTTTGAAAAAGCGAAAAACCTTTCCGCTTATTTTAATGAACATCCATTTGATGTAGAACCAGTCCAAGATATAGAAATAGGAATTAGGAATGCAGATATTATTTCTGCGGCTACAATGAGTGAGACACCATTGATAAAAGGAATGTATTTACAAGCCGGTCAGCATATTGACCTTGTTGGTTCTTATTTACCTACACTTCGTGAAGCAGATGATGAAGTGATCAAGCGCAGTACAATTTATGTCGATAATTTAGAAGGCGCTTGCAAGGAGACAGGGGATATTCTAATTCCTATTCAAACGGGTGTTTTAAAAAAAGATAATATAGAAGCGGATCTTTTTAAAATCTGTAAAGGTACAAGAACATTCCTACGAAAAGGAAATGATGAAATCACACTTTTTAAATCTGTGGGCCATGCTTTGGAAGATTTAGCTACTGCAAATTATCTTTTTGAACAAATTCAAAAAAAGTAAAGGAGATCATATGACCTCCTTTGACTTATCAACCTGTTATATATTAATAAAGCTATGAAACATGATTGTGGAGGAATTAAACCTCTCTATGGTCGCTCGAATAAAAACTCACCATCCAAATTGAATACAAATACTTTTCGACCATTTGGTGTTAATATTCCGACAACAATTTTTCCTCGTATTTTGAAAGCTGCTTTGATTTCTCCATCAGGACAGTTATCATTGATGTAGTCTATTATGCTATCTGGAAGGTTATCAATATTAAGTCGCTGAGCATTACAAAAACGAAATAGAGGTGCTTCCGAAACAAAGGTATTATCAAGTTGGAAAACAAGAATTGTTGGCCCTGTAATGCCTACTAAATAATAATCCCCTTTAATTTTTGCTCTTTTAATTTCTTCGTCAGGGTAGTTGTTTAAGATATAAGCAACAATACCAGCAGGAAGGTCAGCAATTCTAATTCGCTCTCCACCTCCACAAGGACCAGGTCTATGACATCTATTGGGATGTGAACGAGTTCTCAATACTTCGCCATTATCATTAAAATACTCGACATCTTCTGTACCTAATGTAACTTCGTAACCTTTACCATCTATATAAGATACCGTTTCGATATAAGTCTCAAAATGTTCTTCGTCTATAAATAGTTTAGTCGTAGAGGGTAGATCTTGTGGAGCAATATTTACTTTGTCTGAAGAGGTAGTAATCTCTTCGATTAAGATTTCTGTAGAAGCAATATCATTATCCCCTTTATTGCAAGAAGATAAAAATCCGATAGTGAAAATGGCTGTTAAAACAAATACTAAATTTTTCATTTCTTTGATTTTTAAACAATTTAATTGCCTTTATAATAAAATTAAAGACTGTAGATAATATGGTTTAGAAATGTATAGCTATACTTAAAGACACTTGTTTTTCAGGGACAAGGATTAAATAATGGCCCTTAAAAGTATCTTAGGGGTTTGGTCTTCGAGTCTCACTATTCTGGTGTAATAATTTGAATAAAGGTTGCCTGAGGTTCAGATTTTTTTGTAAAAAATAAATGGTTTACTAAACTAATTGAGCTATTTAGCCCTAGTTAGTTTAGTAAACCTCCACCAAATGATTTCGTTTAGAACTAGATTTCTACATAGAAATCAAAACAAATAATTAAATCCAAAATCAATAGAAGTAGTAACCAATAAAGTTTTAAAATTTGGAGTTTCAAACAGTGGAAAAGAATTGATACCATGTGTAAAAGTAGGCTCAATATAAAACCATGTATGCTGATTAAGTTTATAACTGAGTCCAGCTCCAACAAGAAAGTCTAAATGATATTTTTCAATGTTTTTAATTGGCCGAGGTTTATAAATACGATCAGTCAAAACTAAGCTGATATCAGAACGAAGGACGCTTACATTTTCAATCTGGAAAGTACCATCTAATACAAATCGATTTACTATACCAGCCTTCAATCCATATTGAAATTTCCCTTTCCCAAATTGATATCTGGCAATAATTGGAATACTTCCATACTTAATATTTTGATTAGCAGTTAGCATGAGGTTGATAAAATCGTTTTCTGGAATTGCCGTTCCTGCTTCTCTTGTTAGCGCAATGTCAGTATCAATGTCTCCACTGGAAGTACTAAAGTTAAAGTCATAAGTTCCTTGAAATCTTCCGGGCGTAACTTCCTGCTCACCGATTGAGGTGTATCGAACCTGTTTTCTTCTATTGTGTTGAAGTACAAATTTAGAATAACTAAAGCCAGATTCGATTGACCAATTATTTGAAATTTTATAACCGAAATTTAGACCAGTTGAAAAAGATAGTTTACCTTCTTCAGCTTGATTTAGAACTCTTGGAATAACAGGATTCCCATGGATATTTATTTTTCGGGACGTATATATAGGCGCAAGAGAAATCCCCGCGTAAAAACCTTTAGCCTTTTCTAAGGGGGGATTTTTTTGACCTTGTTTCAAATCAAAAAATGGTAATTGGGATAAGGTCATTGTATCTGGACTTGCACTATGAACTTTAGCTATTGATTGTTTGATTGAGATTGGCTTAAGTAGTTCAATATCATTCAAGGATGTAGAGGTCATCGAATGAACATCACTCGAAGAAGTCAAGCCTTTACCTTTATCTTCAGAAGAAACATTGCTAGAATTAGGTGAATCGTTTTCTGTAAGGATAGCAATATCTTTTGGCTTGCTTGAAGAAATAGGGAGCGTGACTTCTGGAGTGTTGCTGTCATTAGGTGTCCTAAGCTCTTTTATTTTTTTAGAATTATTATTACCTGAACTGTTTTGCTCGTTTAAAGAGGGAGGAGTTCTATCTTTCTTGTCATCTGAAGTTTGTGGAAGTTTTGAATTACTTAAACTAGGATTATTTGAATTTGGATGCTTTACTTTATTGATCTTAGGAGATGCATTATTAAGTTCAGTATGATTGTTTCCTTTCTCTAAAGTTGTTTTTTTATTATCGGATTGTGTTTCTGTTGATAAATCTGAGAATTGTTGCTTTGAATTATCCTGTTCTTGAACAGAAAGTATAGTATTATTTTCCTCATGCTTATTATTTAAAACCCGATCTTCAGTAGGCTTAGCATTATAATCAGTTACGTCTTTTTGATTATAAGCAAAATACGAAATAAGCCCTGTCCCAATAATTAATAAGAATACTAAAATAAGTCCTCTGTTTAGATATCTCCAGAATCCAAGTCTTTCATTATTGCTGTCATCGCTATTGATAGACGTATTTATCTTATCCCAAACTTGATCTGATGGAATATCCCAACCATCTGGAGAAGGAGAATCAGATTGCTCCTCAAAAGAATCTTTGAAAAAATCTTCTAAATTATCTTTATGTAAATCTTCGCCCATAGATTTTATTTAAAAATGTCTTTTATTAATCGCTCATTTTTCATTACCCACTTCTTGTTTTTGGAGAATATTCCGCAGGTTTGCTTTGGCTTTTGATAATTGTGATTTAGAAGTATTCACATTAATTTCTAACATGTCCGCAATCTCTTTATGTGAATAACCTTCGATTACATATAAATTAAAAACAGTTCGATACCCAAGCGGCAATTTTTGGATTAATTTTGTTAATGCCTGTGCATTTAGATTTGACGTGGCAACCTCATTGGTTTGATACACATTCGAAATATGCTCTAATTCCACGGAGTGTTGAAATTTTTTGTTCTTTCGAATATGCTGTAATGCAACATTGACTACTACTCGTCTCATCCAAGCGCCTAATGGTCCTTGAAAACTAAATTGATGCAAGTCACTATATATCTTTATAAAACCGTCTTGCAACATATCTTCTGCCTCTTGTCGATCTTTAGCATACCTCAGACATACCCTAAATAGCATAACCTTGTACGTATCGTACAAAGTTTTTTGACAGGTTTGATCACCTTTCAAGCAGCCGTCTAACAGGTTTTTTTCCAATAGTGGCAAATTTCCTTTAAAGTTTTCCTTACTCATTGGTGCATAAATGATCGAAATGGTTGCCTGGTAAAATTACTTAGTCTAATAAAAAAGCCATTTGTCTTATATTAAAATTACGATATTATGTTAAAGTTGTTCAATGATGGATGCTATTTCGAGAAACAATTGACTAAAATGAGATTGTATTGAATACTTTAGAATGTTTTCATTTTTTCTAGAATAGCTAAAATAATATCACTATTTGCTCAGAAAATTGAAGTATTTTTATTTGATATAAAAGATATTGTGTGTTGTTTATATTTCCTCAATAAGACCGGTATTTAAACAGACTCTAAATACAGAATATGAAAAAAACATTCTTCTGCGTAGATGCACATACTTGTGGAAATCCTGTTCGGCTGGTCGCTGGAGGAGGCCCAATATTGGAAGGAACAAATATGATGGAAAAGCGCCTTCATTTTTTAAAAGAATTTGATTGGATTCGTAAAGGATTAATGTTTGAACCCCGAGGGCATGACATGATGTCTGGAAGTATTTTGTATCCTCCTCATGACTCAGAAAATGATATTGGCGTTTTGTTTATAGAAACTAGTGGATGCCTTCCAATGTGTGGACATGGAACAATTGGAACAGTAACGATTGCTTTAGAAGAAGGCTTGGTAAGTCCTAAAACTCCAGGAAAATTACGACTTGAAACACCCGCAGGCTTAGTAGCAATAGAGTATCAGTTAGAAAAACAAAAAGTAAAATCGGTCAAGCTAACAAATATTGCTTCTTTTCTTCATAGCGAGAACCTAGAAGTGGAATGCCCAGATCTGGGCATTTTAAATGTCGATGTAGCTTATGGTGGAAACTTTTATGCTATTGTTGATCCGCAAACTAATTTTTCCGGATTGGAAGACTATACGGCTGGTGATTTGATAAGATGGAGTCCGATACTAAGAGATCGACTGAATGATTTATATACTTTCGTACATCCTGAAAATGAAAATATAAAAGGTTTAAGCCATTTACTTTGGACTGGGGCAACGATTTCTCCCGAGGCAGATGCACGAAATGCTGTTTTTTATGGTGACAAAGCAATTGATCGCTCTCCTTGTGGTACAGGTACTTCTGCTAGAATGGCGCAATGGACGGCTAAAGGGAAACTAAAAGAGGGAGATACCTTTATTCACGAAAGTATCATAGGCAGTCAGTTTATAGGAAGAGTAGAGGCAATTACTAAATGTGGAACTTACGATGCGATTATTCCAAGTATTGAAGGTTGGGCTAAAATCACTGGATATAATACCATTATTATTGACGATGATGATCCTTATGCTTTTGGGTTTTTAGTAAAATAAAGATCATAATGAAAACAACTATTATCGGTGGGGGTATCATTGGACTTTGTTCTGCCTATTATCTAAATAAAGCGGGGGTAGAAGTGGAACTTATAGATAAGTCTAATTTTTCAGAAGGATGTTCTTTTGGAAATGCAGGGATGATTGTTCCAAGTCATTTTATTCCGATGGCGACACCGGGTGTGATTACAAAAGGGATTCGTTGGATGTTCAGTTCTAAAAGTCCTTTCTATATCAAACCTAGGCTGAATCTAGAGTTAGGTCAATGGTTATGGCAATTCTATCGTTCCTGTAATAAAGCTAAAGTCGAGGCTGCTATTCCCGCACTAAGGGATTTAAGTCTTCTCAGTAAAAAATTATATCAAGAATTAGCCCTTGATCCAGCCTTGGAATTTAATTATCAAGAAGAGGGTTTGATCATGCTTTTTAAAAATATCAAAACCCAAAAAGAAGAAATAGAAACGGCTGAAAAAGCAAATGAGATAGGTATTGAAGCTAAAGTCCTTGATGCTGATGAAGTAAAGCATTATGAAAGTGGTACGGAAACAAATGTGATCGGCGGTGTTTTCTATCCCGGCGACGCGCATTTATATCCTAATGTGCTGATGAAGCAAATGATCAATTACCTGAAGCATCGAGGTGTTCAATTTCGTGGTAATACTGAGGTGATCGGTTTTGATTATGAAAATAAAAAAATCAATGCGGTCAAAACATCGACTGGTGAATTGATTAAGGTGGATCAATTAATCATCGCTGGTGGATCATGGACACCTAAGATTTTAAAATTTATAGGCATAAAAATGTTGCTACAGGATGGCAAAGGATATTCAATCACCATCCAAAACCAAAAGGAAAGACCCAAAATTCCTAGCATACTTACAGAAGCTAAAGTAGCCATGACACCAATGGGGAATGATCTTAGAATTGGCGGTACACTTGAAATCAGTAACCTTTCCACTCGGATCAATAAAAAGAGGATGAAAGGGATATTGGAATCTGTACCCAATTATTATCCAAAACTAAAACCCTCTATTCCAGAAGAGCACCTGATCTGGCATGGCTTTCGCCCTTGCTCGCCAGATGGCTTACCCTATATCGGTAAATCAAGAAAGTTTGAAAACTTAATTATTTCAACAGGACATGCAATGATGGGATTAAGTCTAGGACCAGCCACAGGAAAAGTGATTGCTGAAATCATTACAAACAAAGAAGTTTCTACAGATATCCGTTTATTCGATCCGCATCGATTTTAAAAAATTGTGTATTTTACCTAAAATATGAAGAATAATTAAGAGACTTAAATAAATCGGAACTAGATGATTTCGTTTGGTCGAAAAAAATTAAGGAAGAAAAGGTTTACTAAACTAAGCAAGACGAAGTAACTCAGTAAGTTTAGTAAACCTCTACCAAAGGATTTCGTTTATAACTAATAAACCAAATAAAAAAGAATGTTTAAAACGAAAACATACCAACTTAGACGAGAGGCCCTCAAAGAAAAATTAGGTTCAGGAGTCATCCTTTTCCTTGGGAATGAAGATAGTCCAATGAATTATAAGGATAATATTTATCACTTTCGGCAGGACAGTTCTTTCTTATATTACTTTGGAATGGATCAACCAAATTTGGCTGGAATAATTGATGTTGAGGAAGACAAAGAAATCATTTTTGGAAATGAATTGACGATGGATGATATCGTTTGGACAGGACCACAAACATCTGTTCATGATTTGGCAGTTATGGTGGGGATAAAGGAAACCATGCCTTATAATAAGGTTGAAAAAATATTACATGCTGCACAGGCACAGCGAAAGACTATCCATTTTTTGCCTCCTTATCGAGCAGTAAATCAAGCTAAACTAGCTAGGTATTTTGATCTGAATTATGAGGCAGTACCCCAACATGCATCCATTAATTTGATTAAAGCAGTGATTGCGCAAAGAGCGATAAAATCGACTGAAGAAATCGTTGAAATGGAAAAGGCAGTGAATACTTCCAGGGCAATGCATATGGCTGCAATGAAAATAGCTAAAGCTGGATTAAAGGAACAGGATTTAGTCGGAGCAGTAACAGATATTGCGATTGCAAATGGTGGCCACCTTTCTTATCCGGCGATCATAACTGTCAATGGACAAACTTTACATAATCATCATTATCATAATGTTTTGGAAAGTGGACAATTGGTGCTGGGTGATTTTGGTGCAGAAACATCGATGCACTATGCTGGAGATATTACTCGAACTTTCCCAGTAGACAAGACTTTTACAGATCGACAAAAAGAGATTTATAATATTGTTTTGAAAGCTGAACAAGATTGTATTGCAGGCCTTCGACCGGGATTGACCTATCAACAGGTACATTTACAAGCTGCATCTATTATTACTGAAGGCTTGAAAGCTTTAGGTTTGATGAAAGGCAATGTAGAAGAGGCTGTTCAGGCAGGTGCGCATGCTTTATTTTTTCCACATGGTTTAGGACATATGATTGGTTTAGATGTTCATGATATGGAAGATTTTGGTGAGGATTATGTGGGCTATGATGAAAAGATCAAGCGTATAGATCAATTCGGCACTAAATATTTACGATTAGGTCGCAACCTTGAGTCCGGTTTTGTGCTTACGGTGGAACCCGGAATTTATTTTATTCCAGAGTTGATTGATCAATGGAAGGCAGAAGGCCGTCACAGTGATTTTTTAAATTTTGACAAAATATTACAATACAAAGATTTTAGTGGTATACGGATTGAAGACAATGTCTTGATTACTGAGGACGGGCACAAAATATTGGGAGACCATATTCCAAAAACAGTGGAAGAGGTTGAAGAAATGAGAAATGGAGGGTGATTTAGGCCAATTACTTACACTAAACAATGGTCAAGAAATAAATTTCAAAGTATAGGATACATCAAAAATCAAAAAAGTCTTTGCACTAATGTACAAAGACTTTTTAAAAGAAAGTGGGCGATGAGAGATTCGAACTCCCGACCCCCTCGGTGTAAACGAGGTGCTCTGAACCAACTGAGCTAATCGCCCTAAAATAGCTTCTCTTTCAGAAGCGGTTGCAAAGATATAATTCCTCTTGATTGTAATCAAGTTTAAATTAACTTTTTTTAAAAAATATCTAATTATTTTTTTTCGTTAGAATTTGCATAATTTAATACCAATTTTACGTATACCCCCAATATGGAAGAACCCTATATCATCTATGTAGATCCACCTAAGGAAAAAAAGCCTCGTAAGAAGCGTTTCCTTAAAAAAATTATAGTCTCCGCAAGTGTCGCTTTTGGCTTATTATTCCTGACGTCTGTCATTATTGCTGCCTTTTTTGAAGATGAAATTGGTGAAAAACTTATTTCTGAAATTAATAAGTCGATCAAGACTGAATTAATCGTTGAGGACTTTAACCTTTCATTGCTTTCTGGATTTCCAAATGTTTCTGCAAACCTAGGGGATGTTTCATTAAAAGACAATATGAAAGGAAATCTAATAGAAGCAAAGGAGATTTCTTTTGAAATTGGTTTTTTTAGCCTGTTTGGTTCTAATATAAAAGTGAAGTCCGTTACCATTAGCGATGGGGCTTTATATGTAAAACGAGATCGAAAAGGTCGAGTGAATTATAATATTCTCAAAAAAGGAGAAACAAAAAAGGCGGCAGCATCTACGCCAAGTAACCTGGGGATATCTATTGAGGAGGCTAAATTTAGAGATGTTGAATTAATTTATATAGATAAAAAATCAAAACAAGAGATTGTTGCATTATTAGATAATGCAGTGGTCTCAGGAGAGTTTTCAGCTAGTCAGTTTACCCTTTCGAGCTTTGCAGAAATAAAATCTAGGTTCATAGATATAAAAAATCAAAGATATTTGGTTGGAGAACGACTGATTTATGATGCTGACCTTGATATAGATCTTGAAAAAGGCCGATATGAGTTAAAGAATGTAGAACTTGGTATAGCCTCTAACCATTTTAAGTTGACAGGATTCATTGAATCCAAAGGACCAGAATCTAATTTCGACTTGAAGATCAAAGGGGAAGATGGAAATATTGAATCTGTTGTTGGTTTCTTGCCTGAAGAATACCAATCTTACCTCAAAGGATTTAAAAGTAAAGGAGCATTCTCATTCTTAACAACTATCAAAGGGAAACTCAATAGCAAAGAAAGTCCTGCGATTAATGCCAAATTTGGCTTGGTTGACGGTAGTATTAGTAGCAAGAAACTAGGAAGTGGTTTGAAAGATGTGACTTTTACTGCTAAGTTCACGAATGGTTTGGCAAGGCTTAATAAAAGTTCAGTGTTTGAGATTTCTGATTTCCAAGGTTATTTTAATAGAAATCAGATTTCATCCAAGCTCAAGGTCGTCAATTTTGATAGCCCGCAAATAGATTTTTCATTAGATGGCAATTTACCTTTAGCTGCGGTGTATGGTTTATTTAATCAAGCGGCAATCACAGATGGTTCTGGAAAAATCGAAATCCGAGACCTTAAACTCAAAGGTCGTTATAAGGATATGATTCGTAACTCAAGGATAGGCCGTGTCAAGACATCTGGTTCCATTGAGTTTGATGATGCAGGATTGACAATCAATGGAGAGGAAGTTGTCATTGATAAAGGTGCTTTGGTGATTAGAGACAACAGCTTGATGCTCGAAAATGTGAAGATAGAAGGACCAGATACAGAAATTAATCTAGAGGGGAAGTTTTTGAATTTTATTCCGGTACTCTTTGCCGATTCGATCAATTCTCAAAAAGCAGAATTGCGATTTGATGCAACATTGGATGCACCTAAAATTGATTTTGATCAATTGATCGAACTCACAGAGATTCCGGTGAAAGAAGGACAAGTAACCAAAGCGGTCTTTGATTCTATTCAAGTCGCACATACCCAAAAGTGGAAATTTTACACCAATTTTTTAAAAGGGACTTTCAAAACGAATATTGAAGCCTTTAATTATAAAGAAATTGAAGGCGTAGATTTTGATGGAACATTCAATTTTGATAATAATGAATTGGTTATTAAGGGAAGTACAGAAGCAATGGAAGGGACATTTAATATTGATGGCCATGCATTTTTTGAGGAGAAACCATATTTGAAAGCAATGCTGATCGCAGATCAGGTAAATGTCAAAGAATTTTTCAGACAAGGAGAAAACTTTGGACAACATGTCGTGGAGCATAAGCACTTAAAAGGTAAAATGGATGCGAAATTAGTAGTAGATGCTTATTGGGATGAAGAAGGAAATTATGAAAGCAAAAAACTCAGGGTGCTAGGAGACTTAGCAATTAAAGATGGTGAATTAGAGGACTTTAAAATGCTCTATGACTTTGCCGATTTTATAAAAATAAAAGACCTTCGGCGGATCAAATTTACCAATATGCGAAATTGGCTAGAGATCAGAGATGAGAAGATATACATTCCAGCCATGTTTATCCAATCGAATGCTTTGAATATGACCATCAGCGGAGAGCATGGTTTTGATAATAAGATTGACTATGGTATAAAGGTCAATGGCGGCCAGGTTCTTTTTTCAAAGTTTAAAAAGTACAATCCTAATCGACCTCCTCAGCCTTCAAAGAAAAAAGGCTGGTTTAATATTTACTATAGAATTTTTGGAGACGTTGTGGATTATGACATTAAGAATGATAAAAGATACGTAAAGAAAAAATTCACTTTAAGTGAAAGCCGTAAGCGGGATATTCAGGCTGGATTGAAAAAAGCCTTTGGTAATAAAATAGACCTTTATGACGAACCTAGTGATTGGAATGATGATGATAATATTCCAGAATATCAAGATGGAGAAGGAGGAGAGGATGAATTCCTCGATTTTGAAGTAGGCGGAGAAGGAGGGGAGGAAGACGAATTGATGTGGGAAGAGGAGGAGGGGAGCTTTTAACTCAAGAACATCATTTCATCAATACAATTTTTCCATTAAAGGATTGATTACCGAGCTTACACGCATAAAAATAAATCCCTTCCTGTAAATCTGATAGGCGGATGGAGTATTGTCTTAGTCCTTGGGCTAGCTCAAAACTAGTCATCAATTTTCCAGACACATCGTAAATTTCAAAAACAAAGTCTGAATCTATTATTTGATCAAAGTCTAAATTGAGGACTTCATTTGTAGGATTCGGAAATATCTTAATGCTATTATGCTTGTGTGTAGTAGTAGGGGCTTCAACTGAAGTAATGGTATCACAAAGACTCTCTGTATCTGCCCCAAGTCGGTAGTTTGGAAAATGAGGCAAAGAGTGCGCATTGAAAGTCGGTAGGGGGATACTATGCTGTGCTACCTCACAAGCATCTCCTGCTTCATTGGGCTGATTGATAACATGTAGAACATTCACTGCACCAGGAATATTGATATAAATCTTGCCATCAGGAGCTAATTGCATATATTTGAACCGTGTAGGAGCACCAATCGTTGGCGTTATTTCAACTTCATACCCATCATAAATTGCGACCGTGTCTTTGGATGCGAGGACATCATCAGCTTCTAGATCGTATTGATAGATATAATTATAAGAAGAAAGATATAAGTATCTGGAATTGGGAGAGACAGCAGCTCCTAGAGAATAAGCTGAATCCACCATTGAGGTTTGTATAGGATTGCTTAAGTCTCCGGAACATCTGTCAAAGTCGTAAATGTTAAGCAGTCCGCCTTCATCAATGAAATTGCCATTATACACTACATATTTTCTACCATTAGGAGAAAAAACAGCTTGCCCAACTCCGTCGCTAAAAGGAACTCCAATTTCTTGTATACCGTGATTAACAACTCCGTCAGGCGTTACCAAAATTCTGTAATATTTGTTGGCAGCATATTTTCTAAGCAATATCCACCAGTCTCGTCCGTTAGCATGTTTGGTGGCAGTGACTCTTCCTAGCGTTAAAATATCATCAATGATGATTTGGTTTTTTTGAATGACTGCGCCTAAACCATTATCTAGACTCATATCTATTAGAGAGTAATAGAATAAAGGGCTATGAAAACTAATTTGGTTATTGGGGTAGTCTAAAGAAGTATGGAATAAATAATAGAGGTTTTCGCTTTCTGGCTTTGGAATAGCTAAAGTTCCTTGACTTAATATATAACCATAATAAGCATGGTCATCTGCATATTCTCCTGGATTGATTCCGTCACCATTTTGCATGGTATCATGTTCGGTATTAGCAATGTATATTCCATTAGTATAAAATAGTAAATTACCGGAAGTATCACTCATACTGGTATTTGTTTGGCTAAAATTCATATCTCTATCCTGATAATAACTATTGATTGTATCTTCATTGAATTCCAATACGCTGCCACCAAAAGTAGAATCAGGACTACTACTGTATCCAAACAACCAAACATTATCGTGCCGTTGTGCATTGGAAGTTCCAATACACAACAACACGAGTAATATAAATGTATTTCTTTTTAAAAGAAGTATCATTTCATTAGTACAATTTTTCCTTTATAAACTTGACGGTTCATTTTACATTCATAAAAATACAGCCCTTTAGTCGTATTTGCTAAATTTAAGGTATACTCTTTTTGTCCTTTAGCTAGCGTAAATACTTGTATTTGTTTACCTGACACATCATATAATTTAAATTCTAAATCAGACTTAAGCGAGCCATCAAAGGCTATTGTTATGATATCTTTGGTAGGGTTAGGGTAAACCTCTAATTGTTCAGCAATCATTTCTTTTTCAGTATATACTTCTGATTTCTGTTGAGCTGGAGTACATATTAGTTCATTATCATAATAGGTGTTATCGCCTATTGCTTTTAATATTCCTCGTGCTTGAAAGACAGCGTTCCCACCACTCAGTGGACATTGTTCAGCAATCATTTTCAGCGATTGAAATTGTGTAGTATTGAGTTCGAAAATGTCGCCAGCTATAGTATTGAGATATATATCATTTACAGATAAGCGGTTTTGCTCAAAAATAGATTGTGAACTAATGCTATTATTTAGGTTAAGAATGTTATTTACTATGCTTTGTTTATCACTATTAAAACTAGTTAAAAGATTGTAAAGTGCTTCATTTAGTACACTTAATTCATTAATTAATACCGCCTGTTCTGCTTTTATTCCTGTATGGGTGTCTTCTGGAGATACCATAATTAAACTATCTTTTTCTTGAATTAAATGAAGAAGTGTTCTGACACTTTGTCGTTGAATCATTATAGATTGTACTACAGAATTATTACTGTGATATAATGTTGAAACCTCTCTATCAATTTCGTATAATTGACCAAGGGAGGTTGTTTCATTTATAGAATGAAAATTATGAATTATAGAATTTTGACTAAGTAGTTGATTGTTTTGCTCAAGTTTTCTATATAAATGTCTTTGCCCTTCCCAATGTACTCCTCCTCCAAAATGACCTGAGGAGAGGGTTCCGTCAGCAATCTTAATATCTACTTCATCTATAGGGTCATCATCAATAATATTGAGTTCATCAATTTCACAATCTAGATTGACAAAACAATCAATCGTTGGAAGAGGATCATTTATATTTGGGTCAGGGACAAACCAATCAGAATTAGGGATTGGATCTGGGACAGGATAAGAACCATTAATATTTTGATCATAATAGATTAATGATTGATCAATTTCAGCGAATGTTCCCATATGCTCAGCCCCTCCACCATTAGCAGACCATTTATTTCCGGGAAGATAATCGCTTGTGTTTGGGTTACCCTGTACGCCTATTGTTGTTCCTTGTTCTAGCAATAATCCTCTGGTATTAATATTACCAAACCACGTTCCTCTAAATTGAGTATCGTCTGACATGCCAGAAAAACGAACACCCTGATCAATGCCAATAAACGAATTACAACAATAAGTCGTATGGGTATTATTCACGATGTTCATCCCTAATGCATTAGAGGGAGAAGGAGAAAAAGAAAATCCTTCATTATTACGTATCTGTGTATGTCCATAATTTCCGAGTAGGGAGATAAAATGTTTTGCTCCCGAGCCATCTACTTCCCAGATACTATTTTGTTTGACTTTGACAAAAGCAGAGTTCATGATTTCAATACCTTTGTCAATGGTGACCAAATCAAAATTGGTCAACTCAATATGATTATTAAATATATCTGCAATCCCTCCATTATTATCTACATTGCCACTATTCTCCAAATCTAGGATAGTATTGTAAACCCCGATTCCAAGCATGGGGCTAGTGCTACCTGCTTCCCTAAAGATATAATTATTGGTAATATTGATATCACAACGATTTGATTCATTGATAAGGATTCCTGCTTCTCTACAATAGATATCATTCCTATCATTGCCTTCCCCTCCAATATGTATCGTATTCCCTTCATTTTTAATAACCTCTATTCCGGTATTTACATTGGTAAAAGTATTTTGACTAATATCATTTATATCAACATGCCTAGCATAAATACCTCTATATGCATTTTCAATAATACTATTAGATAGACTTAGACCACTCGAATTGACTGAAAAAACGCCAATCCCTGAATGGGAAAAGTCGCCTCCTCCAATTGGGAAAAACGGATTGCCTCCGATATTTTCACCAACTAAGTTTCGCATATCTCCACCTATATCCAAGACTGTATTATAAGCAATGATTCCATTTCTAAGGCCGTCAAAAGTTGCTTTTCGATAACCTCCTATAACCGGAAAACCGACTTGAAAGTAATTGACATAAGCAAGTAATAGCCCTGAATAGGTTATATTCCCAGGCTCAGGAAACTGACCAGCGTACGGCGCTTTAAGATTACCAGTACATAGATATTGATTACCAGAAAAATTCGCTGTTGCACTTCCAAAATCTGCTTGATTGATCGTATTAACAAAAATATTAGGAGAACCTGCCGTTGGCGGCGGGACGTATATACCAACAAAGTTTCTGTCGAAAGTGCTGCCTAAAATTTGTAAGGTAGATTCCCCATGAGCTGTAATGGCATATTGTGCATCTCTGATTATATTATTCCTGAAATTTAATCGCCCTCCTGTTTCAACAGTAATTCCCTTCCACATGGCATCACAGCCCATCAATGTGCAGTCTACAAATGAAAGTACTTCGCCATCTGGAACAATTAACTCTGCTCCGGGATTGAGGTAGATAACTGAATTTTCAAAAAAATTGAGATTTAAATCAAATCGGATCTTTCCACGGATGCTAATACAATTACTCGTTATAATTCCTATGGGAGGAATTCCGGATAACTCAGACATATTGTGTACTGCCCCATCATCAATTCCAAAATCATAGGCATTATTTCCACTAGTACAAGCACAAGCATTATCAGGACATGGAAAGACTTCGACCTCAACCTCTTTTTCATTAATACACCCAAATTCGTTAGTGATGGTTACAAAATACGATGTAGTGGCGGAAGGTGTGACAGCAATAAAACTTGTGGTTTCTCCAGTACTCCACATATACGTCGGGTTATAGGCTTCTTCGGTTACGGCATTAATGATTACACTTGCATTCTCGTTTTCACAGACCCAGCCATCATTTTCGAAACCTGAAGTTTCTTCAAATGTAAAGGCTATTTCTGGGGTAGGTATAAACTCATACTGTATAGAAACTACCTCATCCACGCCGTCACATCCCCCAACGCCAGAAATATTCACCGAACGGTCCAATAGAAATGGGGCTAAAGCATTGGTTACGACACTAAATCCATTTGGGGGATTATACGTCGATATAGTACTGCCATTATTCCATAAATAACTATTTCCCCAAAAAGCGGAAAGGTGATAAGAAAATCCATTTTCTGGGACACAGATAGGGTTTTCGTCAATTATATTTCCGGACAAATCTGTCATAATAATAAAAGGAGAAGATAATGCTGGATCAATATCAATCGATGTTGAAGCAGTACAACCTCCATTAAATGTAACAGTAACAGAATAATTTCCAGACTGTGAAATATTGATCGATTGTGTAGCCTCTCCTGTAGACCACATATACCCGATACCATCATTTGAAGATAAGGTAATATCCTCGTTTGGGCAAATGGTTGGAGAGGAAGGGAATATGACTGCAAGCGGATCATCGCAGTTTGGATTAATACATAATAGTGCTGCCAAAGCATCTATTCTACCGCTTCCCAAAGAACCAGAAATATTGTCAGGGTGCTCTAGTGGATTATAAATATCAGAATTGGCAGAGTAGAGTAAGCAATTAATCAGATCTTCGTTAGTGGCATTCGGGGCATAGGACTTCATCATGCCTAAGAGTCCGGAAACAAGTGGAGCGGCATAAGAAGTACCGATACGATTATCAATATAACTAACATTATCTTGGCTGGAACAGGTATAAATATTTGATCCATACGCTGCTACATCTACCCATGATCCAAAAGAAGAGAACCAAGATCGATCGCCATTAGGGTCTATTGCAGCAACAGCTATTACTAAATGTTTGTCAAAAATCTCCCAAACCTCTCCTGTTTCGCCCTCTCCGTAAGAGCCTGGAAAATTGGGAAGAGAATTGCTGGTATTTCCAGCACTGGATACCAGAATACTTCCTAAATCTCTGGCTTCGACCAAAACATTATAATCAGATTCTGAAGGAGCACCTCCACCCCAAGACATATTAATAACTTCCGCACCATTAGCTGCAGCCCAAGCGACTCCATCAATAGCTTCATCATAATAGCTTTCCCCATTGTTTGAGCCAATGTCTGCAGCGCTCTTTATGGCCATTAATTGATTGTTCCACCCGATAGAAGCAACTCCTATTCCATTGTTGGTTCTCGCACAAGCAATTCCTGCGACTCTTGTACCATGACCAAAAAGACCATGATTGGTTGGTGGATTAGGATCATCATCATTATCTGCTACATCTCTTCCGATAATATAGTTTTCTGCCAAGTCTTCATGCGTTACCAAGACTGCATTATCGACTATCGCAATCAGCGAACCTGCAGAATTATCTGTTGGATCACCTGGATATAATTCAAAAGCATCATAAGCATTGATCAGTTCCAACTGGTACGATTCTCCATTTTGGGCAGAAGGATCATCTGGAACAAGTTCATGAGCAACATAATGAGGTACTTTTTCGGCATACTGGATATAGGCAATATTTTCCAAACCACGAATGAAATCTTCTACCAGATTTTGTTCATCAAAAGTGATTCGGTAAATTCTATCAAACTTTGGTTTTGCATATACTTTAAATGGCTTAATTATTTTTGTGACGCCATATTGAAGGAATAAGGTTTCTATTTTAGCTGGATTTGAATTACTATTCGGAAGTCCTAATTCAACAGAGGAATTATCTTTTATTTTTAGATATATTTTCCCTGCTTGATATAGAGGGGGAGTAGATGAAGTGTTATTCGCATATGAAAGACAAGGAAAAAAGAAGAGAAATAGAAAGAAAAGCATATAGCTCGTCTTAATAGATTTTATATGGTGTTGATACATAATATTCGGTTTAAGTTTTCTTAAAATATTGTTGATACGAATTAGAGATTACTCCAATCGCTGGCTAATTACCAGGAAGCAGTTTTTAGTAAGAATAGATCGTTCATAGATATTGATAGAACAGCAAGGGCATAACAAACCCTGCTGCAATGCATGGTCGTGAAGTCATTGCAGTATATTGTATAGGTGAAAAAATACATCCACCCCCATGCTTTTGCATAGGGCAAAAAATAATCTCTCTCTGTTTTCGGCTGTTATAAAGTACTTGCGAGGGCAGTTAGAAATGAAAATAAATATGTGAATTAGAGAAACACATATTCCTACCTTTTATAATGCTTTATGCAGCACAAAAGTTTCATCGCCTTTTGTTTTAACATGTTTTATAAATATTTAAATTTTACTAATATTAGCAACCCGCCACGAGAAGTCGTACGCCCTTCTCGCTGTAGCAGGCTGCACCTTTAAAAACCCCTCTCTTGTTATTGTTTACTAGTGATAACTATTTTTTCTTTGGTGTATTTGTTTGTACTTGTCTCACTACGGTCGTTCTAAATTTGTTGTCAAGTATTAAGAGAACTTCTTCCCACAAAACAACATACGGAATAACCTCTATAGCAAGGTTTTGTCTCATATGAAGAGGTGTTGTTTTTAGTTTTTGTAATAATGTTTTGGTTTTGGTTTCAGTACCTTTTCTATGAAACCGTGCTGCTTCCATTTTTATAATCATCTTTATGAAAATATTCGCTCGTTTAGTCTCTTCATTTCTGGTGTATAACCGAGCGTATTCTCTGAGTGAGTCAATGCGGTCGATAATCTTTACAAATTGTCCACGCCGCATTTGCACCAGTATTTGGATAATTAAAATGTTAATATTGTTGCCTGCTTTATCCTTAGAGTAAATTGGCATTTCATTTAGAAATTTGCCTAGGTAAAAACGTTCTTTAGAATAAGGTTCTATCAGTCCTACTTGAATGAGAAAGTATAGATATCCTTTTATTATATTCCAATATTCTGTGATGAGAGGGTAAGGGCATTTCTTTTTCACATGTGCTTTATATAGCTGATAGGCTTCTTGAAAGTCTCCTGCATGAAGGCATACTACGATTCGCTTAAGAAGAATCAAATGCCAATTGAAACTCCCTGTTGGAACTATGCGAAGTGTATCTCTGGCGACTTGTTTTGCTTCTGCTAGTTTACCAAGTGGTACGAGGGCAGAAGTTTTATTAAATAGAAACATGAAGGACAATGATCGTATATGTGGGTGGTTTTTTGGGAAACTATTCAAAGCCTTATCACAATACTTGATGATGTTTTCGTAGTCGTGTACAACTGTATATCGACAGATGATAATAATATAAATAAAACGATTTGTGTTATGCCGCCCGACTTGCAAGAGTGGTTCTACTATACCAACTGTCTCAATGCATTTTTTTATAATATTTTGGGAAAAGCTCTCCCGAACATTACATATTGATAGAAGTCCACTATAATACTCTCGAACTTGAGCGTATGCATTAAGGTCTACAAGTGCTTGCTTTGTAAGGGCAGCATATTTTTTTTGTCTCTTTACAGAAAAATCTATCACAGAATAATGAATGAGTAGATCATCAGCTACACTATAGAGTAGAACATAGAGTTCTAGTTTCTGTAGTTTTGGCAATAAGCTTCTGGCCATTTCTATAGCGGTCTCTCGTTTGTTATTTAGTAAAAATATCTTATAGTTGGCATGAATGCGGTAGCAGTTTTCTATTAAGGCTTTATCCTTGTTGGTAGATATTGAAGGCGTAGCTATGAGACGAAGAATCAAAGCTTTTTTAAGATCACTTTTTAGAATATTAAAGTACTTTGTTTTATTGCTATCTTCTAAGTATATAGTGGCAGCCTGTTTTTCGCTTAGTTGTTTGTTCTTCTTTACAAACAGGTAGAGTTTGGTTAGTCTCGGAGGTAAATCAGGGATGAAATTATCTGGCAAAGTGTCTATTAATTCATAAAGTATGCGCATATATAACTTAGTTTGCTCAAGTGATTGATATTGAGTGATTTGTCTCTAATCGCTTTGTCGAAACTCTACTCAAAGAGTACTGTGATTTGTATCTATTTTGTGATTGTAGTAGATGATATATACACTACATTTGTAGTATTAATCACATTAAAATATAACATCATGACAATCCATGAAGTACAGACAAAAGCATCGAATCTTGATAAAAAGCAACAATGCAGTATCAAGGGTGGTACTGACACAGTAACGGTCAGTACAGACTATATCATCACCGGTGATACAGACATTTTTTAACTGTTGTGTTTTAGAACGGAATGTAGCATTAAAAGCTACTGATACATCTCGAAGATATGCATAAATATTCTCAGGTAAAAAACATCTATCCGTTTTTTACCCTGTTTTTGTATTGTTTTTTTGAGCTTGATTATGTCTTTGCCTACTGGACTCATGTGTCATAACTTTTTGATTAACAACATTATATCTATAAAATTCTTTTCACTAATTTTTATTTGCAGTGTTGATTGTTATATAGTTTAGAATGTTAAAATGTAGGTATAAAAGAATTATGCTTCTGTTTTTTATCTGTGTTGTTCAATAGTGAGCAGTTGTTTTAAGCAATTACCCACCATAAAGCAAACGGACTATCCAGTATAAAAGATCGAATATTATAGTAAGCAATATTAAAACAGTAATAATTGCACCAGCCCAACTAGAAGCAGCCTTGTTCTTGTTGTTAAATAGAGTGTTTTTCCGTATTAAATAGATATTAGCTAAATATTTTTAGAAGACTTCAGCACAAAACGAGCCAAGTGGTTTCTAAAAATACTCTGTTATTTACCGCATTCTAGAATTAACTTTAATCCAACAGCACTAGAGCGAGTAGCTCATAAATATATAGGTTTACTTAGAAGTCATCCGATGCGAATGGGAGCGCATTTTTCTATTGAGATTATTCCTTTTGATAAATTATTGGATATGATTATTGAAAAAGTTATGAAAAAGGCAGCGTAGTTAAGCCCCTAATTCTTCCTCTTTTTAGTCAATTTATCCCAAGCCTCTTTGCGCCTTTTTTTTCGCTCTCTTTTTTTCTTTAATTTTTCATTGTGTTTTCTGATGCGTTCAGATTCCTTTTGAGCATGGCTACTTGTGTTTCCAGAAGGCTTAGGTTTTTCGTTGATGCGTTTATCTTTTTTATTAAAAATATTATCCAACATATTTTCTAGTGCAGCATTAAATCCATCTTCTTCCCCAAAAGGCTCTTCTACGAGAATTGGCAATTCTTCATAAAAAGGCGGACATTGTAATAATTCCAATACTGCTGGTGATGGGCTGGGAAAAACACCACCTTTATATTTTTTCAAGGATTTATCCTTATGCACTTTTTTCATAAATCGCCCCCATATAGGCAATGCGGTATTGGCACCCTGACCAAGGCTTAGACTTCTAAATCGGACTCGGGGTGATTCGCCCCCAACCCAGGCACCAGCTACTAGTTTTGGTGTGAAACCCATGAACCATCCGTCTGCATGAGAATTGGTCGTTCCTGTCTTACCCGCAATGTCGCCTTGTACACCGTATTGATACCTTAAGCGTTTTGCTGTGCCACTATCTACAACAGATTGCATCATTTTGATCATGATATCTGCATTGTCTTTTTCCAGTACCCGTTCTTCGATCGGTTTGTAAAATTCTGCGACTAAGGTGCCCTCACTGGTTTCAATTTTTGTCAAATAATAAGGATCCTGACGAAGGCCACGATTAGCCAGTGTTCCATAAACTTTAACCATGTCAAAAAGGGAGACATCAACGGCACCAAGAGCAATAGCGGGTGCATGTGGAATATTGGAAGTGATCCCCATTTTGTGCGCAAGATCTATGACTGAATCTACTTCTGCACGCATGATGAGATTGACCGCAACAGCGTTTACAGAACCGCTCATTCCTCCTTCCATAGAGTAGAATCCTCCATATTTTCCATCCGAATTTTGAGGTGTCCAGTCATCATAATCGACATAAGTGGTCAATTGATTATTGACATAATCACAAGGATCAATATTTCGCTCAAGCGCCTTTGCATATACAATGGGTTTGAAAGTTGAACCAACTTGCCGTTTAGAATAAACATGATCATACTGAAAGTATTGATGATTGATACCTCCAACCCATGCCATAATGGCTCCTGTTTTGGGCTCCATGACGAGAAAGCCAGCATTGAGCATCGCATAATAATATTTGATAGAATCCAGGGGGCTCATTTCTTTAGTGGTATCTCCATTGGGAGAGTAGACTGTCATTCGAACTGGCCTATCAAATATTTCTTTAATTGCTGAATCAGCAAGCCCCTTTGCTTTGAGTGATAAGTAACGCTGAGACTTCTTCATGATCTTTTCAATCACTTTATCATTTCCCCAAGGTTTCTTACCTTTCCAATGTTTGTCAAAAGATTTTTGGAGTAATTTCAACTGTTCAGATACTGCTTCCTCGGCGTATTGCTGCATCTTAGAGTGAACCGTTGTGTGAATTTTAAGCCCATCTGTATAGATGTTGTAGGGGTCTCCATTTGGCTTTTTATATTCACTGATTAATGTTTTTAGATCTTGGCGTAAATTTTCTCGAAAATAAGTCGCCATACCGAGGTTGCTACCTTCTTTGCTGTATTCCACTACAAGCGGTAACTGGTATAAAGAGTCAAAAGTGATCTCGTCCAAATAACCATATTTTTTCATTTGTGCTAAAACGGTATTCCTGCGTTTTGTAGCATTCTTAGGATTTCGAACGGGATTATAGTAGGTATTTCCTTTCAGCATTCCGACGAGTACAGCTGCATCTGCAGTCTTAATATCTTTAGCGGTCGTATTAAATAACTGATTGGCTGCTACTTCAACGCCGAACATATTACTGCCAAAAGGAACTGTATTTAAGTATAGATTGATTAATTCTTCTTTGGTATAGACTTTTTCAAGCCGCCGAGCAATAATCATTTCTTTTATCTTATTGATCGGAATAGTGAGAAAACGATGTTGCTTTCTTTTATACACATTTTTTGCGAGCTGTTGGCTTATTGTACTACCTCCTCCTGAAGACTCATCACTTAATAGGATTGTTTTAAAAAATACCCTTATAAAGGCCCTGATATCAATACCATTATGTTGGAAAAAACGAGCGTCTTCTGTTGCGATTAGCGCATTAATTATATCGGGAGATATTTCATCTAATCCGACTAATGCTCTATTCTCAACATAATATTTCCCTAAGAGCACACCATCAGATGAATATATTTCAGAAGCTTCATGATTGCGGATATCTTTTAATACCGTAGTCGTTGGAATCTTACCAAATGCTCCAAAATAAAGCATAAGAAAAAAACTAAAAACAAAGATCACCCCTGCCAGGAAAGCCCCAGTAAGTACTTTTACACCTAAAGCTATTCTCGGGAAGTCTGTCTTGAATTGTTGGTATTCCCCTTTTAAATAGTTCCATTTACTACTTAATTGACTATTGTTGGAAGCTTGGCTTTGTTTATTCATAATAACCCTAATGGACAGTTAAAACTAAAAACGAAAGGAAAGAGAGGAATATTTTATAAAGAGAAAGATCATATTTTTGAACCACTTCCTTATGAGGATTCTTTATCCCATTACTTCCTCCAAAATTTTATGAGCATTAAGAGTGTCAAAACTTTCGATATGCAATTTGTAAAAAGAAATCATCTGATTCAAAAATGCTTTTCGCTCCATTCTATTTAAGGGTATGGTATGGCTTAAGTTCATGGGGGTTTTTAGGAAAGTATCTAACAATTTACTTTGTCCCTCATCAAGGGAATGATGCCCTGCTGTATCTTTCCAACAAAAAATGCCTTCAGCTAAATCAAAACATGGTGTATCCTTTGAAGATTCGCCTCCAGGAAGGAATCCTAAAAAGGCAGTCAACTCTATCATAAAAGCAATATGGAAATTAGAAACAGGAAATGTTGTCGCATCTAATTGTTGAAAAGATCCAAAAAGAAAATTGAATAGCAGTTTATTTTCTTCAGATTCTTGGATTGTTTTTCTTGCTAGTTCTACCATAAAAAGTCCAACGGCTCCTTTCACAATTTCAAAAGGGATAGAACGATAGACATTGGCTATTTTTATCTCTTTAATTCGAGTAAGATTTTTATCCTCTCTATGATAAGCAACCATGTCAATTAGGGTCATTACTTGGAGTACACTTGCTTTGATCCGTGCATTCTTTGATCGGACACCACTGATAATGTAAGATCGCAATCCTTTCTCTTCGGTAAATATATCAGCAATTATACTTGATTCGGAGTATTTAACTGCTCTAAAAATAATGCCTCGTGTTTTGATTAACATTTACATGAAATTTGGACGGGCGCTTAAGTTTTATTCAAAATAGAATTTTACTTAAAAACATATCGAATGGACAAAGCAAATTCATCAAAATAAAAGCGACTATCAAAGATATTAAAAGCAGGTTTATAATCAAGTGACAAACTCATAGGAAAACGTTCTATCACGTATTCTACACCTACAATCGCTTCAGCATGTACCCGAAATATATCTTTATTGGCGCCAAGTGTTAATCCTCCGCCTGCAAATAAATTTGTTTGATAATTGACGAAAAAATGATGCTCATATAAGCCAGTGAGTGATGTAAATCGTCCATTTTGGAAATTATATCCAGCAATACCTTCTATTGCGCCTGCGAATTCCAAAAAGTGTTTGTAGCTTATGCCACCAAGCCACCCGCCTCTGAGACCAATAGATCGCTGGTAGGCATCTTGTGCCATTAAGTTTCCTGCGGAAAAAAGAGACAAAATAAGGATAAGTTTTATAATCCTGTTTTTCATGCTATTGATGGTTGATTTTAAAAAGCATCCTCATCATCAAGAGGGGCTTGTTTATATTTTATTTTTGTAAAAATTCGATCTTTTTGCCTTTGTAAAATTAATTTTGCCAGACCAATATTAGCTAAGTCCGGAGCATTAGGAGCTAAAGCATTTCTGATTTTTTGTTCGTCTATATCTAAGCGATACATGAGGCTTAGTAAAAAACCAAGCCGACGTTCTATCAAAAAAGCTACTTCATTTGCTAAGATATTAAATAGTTCTTCTTCCGTTAAAGGAGCATCATTGATTTCTAGACCAAAATCTCTGGCGATTAATTCAGTAGTTTGTTTTGTAATATTATTTTCCAATACTTTTTATTTTAAAGCAATAATAATGGCCTCCTATTCCTTAATTTCTATTTTAAAGCAATTTCTATTCCCCAAAAAAATATTTTTTTGATAAATAGTTTTTTAAAAAGAGGATAAATACATATATTTATCTATCACCACCTATTACTTTTCACATATATTCTTTTAAACCATCCTGAATGGATTATAAAGCTAAGTAGACGTAAAGAATTATATGTAATCTATTTGATATGCTGAATTTTTCATAAACATTTGACTGTAAGAAAATAGGGTTGAATATTTTGGAAAAGCCTTAAAAATAGATTTCATTTAATTCCGTCTAATAAACAATAAATTTTACTAAAAAACACAAATTTATGAAAACTTCAACCGCTTTTTACTTTTGTATATTATTTTACTTTAGTCTATTTGCTCAAAAAGCCCCAATTAAATGGGGGAAGGTAAGTCAAGCTGATCTAAAAATGAAAACTTATGAACTAGATCAGGAAGCTGAGGCAGTCGTACTAGCAGATTATGCGAGACTCTATTTTGATTTTACTGAAAGTGGAATTGAATATACTTTAGATCATCATGTTCGAATAAAGATTCTTAAAAAATCTGCTTATGAGAGAGGAGACGTTGAGATTCCGTATTATTCATATAAGAAATCAGAAAAACTGTCAGGGCTTAAGGCTCAAGTGATCTTACCTAATGGTGAAAAGATAAGTGTCAATAAAAAAGATATTTTTGATGAAAAGGTTGATGAATATTGGTCGAGCAAAAAAATTGCTTTTCCAAGTCTTGAAGAGGGCTGTATAATTGAATATAAATACTCAAAAAGATCTGGGATGATTTATTATTTAGAGGATTGGTATTTTCAATCAGATATCCCAACAAGACTAAGTGAATTCCGAACCGAAATACCAGAGTGGTTTCATTATGTCTCATTTGATCAGGGTTTATCTCCTAAAATAGAAAGATCTGAGACATCTCGTACGATGTCTACTTCCCGTCTTAGAAACTCTTTTGACACATCATCATCTGCAGGAAGCTTAAGTGTAAATGTTGAAGTGACAAGGTATATAGTAGAAAATGCACCAGCATTAAAGAGGGAACCATTTATTACAACCATGCGAGATTATTATTCAAAACTTTCTTTACAATTACAATTTGTGAAATTCCCAAACAGTGTTGGAGAAAATGTTACGGGTAATTGGGAGAAAGTAGCGAAGGATTTAGAGCAAAATCTCAAATTTGGTGTCCAATTAAATAAGAAAAGATTTACCAGAGATTTGGTAGCTGCGATAGATCCATTGCTGGCAGATGATGAAAGTGATGAAGAAAAAATATCAACAATCTATTCCTATCTCTCTCAAAACATACAGTGGAATAAAGAATATGGAATTACTTCTCCTTCCTTGGATGAAGCATTTAGAACAAAATCAGCATCTAGCGGAGAATTAAATTTGATGTTCATAGCAGTTTGTAGACGTTTCAATATAGAAGCTTATCCGATACTAATAAGCACTAGAAATCATGGACGAACAATGGAATATTATCCTAAATTAGATCAGTTTAATCATGTTATTGCTTATGCTAAATTTGGTGAAAAGGAAAGTTTATTCGATGTTGGTAGCCCAACAAGAGATCCTAAGCTATTGCGAATGAATTCTCTTAATTATAGAGGCTGGCTAGTAGATGGAGAAAAATCACAATGGATAGAGATTCCCGGAGGAAGCGATACAGAAGTAGCAATGGCCAATTTGACACTTGAAGAAAATGGAAATGTTTTTGGAACAATAAACAAAAGCCTTAAAGGCTACTGTGCTATGGATGGCAGAACCAATTTTCATAAATTCAAAGGAGAGGATCATAAAGATATTCGAGAAGAATGGCAAGAGGCATTTCCAGATATAAATATCAAATCCATTAACTTTGAAAACGAACAAATGGTATCAAAACCTCTAAAGTGCAATTTAGATATAGAAATCCCTGAAGCAGCACAAGCCAATGGAGAATTTATTTATTTATCTCCAATGCTAGGCTTAGGTTATGATGAAAATCCACTTAAGCAAGAGGAAAGAACTTTCCCTGTTGATATTGCTTTAAAATCGAAAAACCAATTTATTCTAAATTTAACCATACCCAATGATTATGTAATTGAAGCCTTGCCTGAAGCAATTAATTTGAAAATGGATGGGAAAGGAGGAGCATTTCAATACCTAGTTAGTCACAATGGGCAAACCATCCAGGTAATTAGTAAAGTAAGTATAAAAAAACTACATTATGAACCTGAAGAGTATGGCATAATTAAGAACTTCTTTGATATTATTGTTGAAAAACATGGAGAGCAGATTGTACTTAAAAAGAAGAGTTGATTTGATTGAAAATCTAGAAGAAATTATTTTTAAGCAACAAAAAAGATGAAAATGTCATTCAAATATATTTTTATAGTTCTAGCACTTTTGAATATAAACAATACGATCAGTGCACAAATTGGTCAATACAGTGTCTTTAATCTACCTAATGAATTGACGGAGAATGCAAACGAAGTTGTGAGATTAGATTATATGAACTTCAAGATTGAAAGCCCTAAACTTGCGACCCTAAAAGTAAAGTATGTCGTCACATTGCTCAATGATAAAAGTCGCGCTCATACTCAATATGTCAGTTATGATAAACTTACAAAAGTTACAAATCTTTCAGCAAAAGTTTATGATGCTTTTGGTAAAGAGGTGAGAAAGGTGAGAGGTAAAGAATTTATTGATCAAAGTGCTATCTCGGATTTTTCAATTTATGAGGATGATCGGGTCAAATATATTAACTTATATCATAATAGTTATCCGTATACAGTAGAAATAGAATACACTCAAAACTTCAAAGGCTTACTCTATTACCCATCGAGTTATTTACAAAGCTATGCAAGGGCTGTCGAGCATTTTAAGTTTGTAGTAGAGATACCTAAGGACTTGAAATTAAGATATAAATCTGAAAATATAGATTTAGAACCAAGTATTGAAGAAGAGGGAAAAAAAGTAGTTTATTCTTGGCTGGCAAGTTCATTACCTGCATTGAAATCAGAACCATATGCTCCCTATCAACATAAGATCCGGCCAGCCATTAAAATTGCACCGACTAAATTTGAGTATGATAATTATTCTGGAGATATGTCTACTTGGGCATCTTTTGGGCAGTTTATGTATGATCTTAATAAAGGGCGAGATGAATTGAGTCCAGAGATGGCCAAAAAAGTTAAAAACCTTATTGTTAATGCGAAAAATGATCAAGAAAAAATAGCTATCCTTTACAAATATTTACAAGATAATATGCGCTATGTAAGCGTACAATTAGGAATTGGAGGATGGCAAACTTTTGATGCTAAATATGTAGAAAAAAACAAATATGGTGATTGTAAAGCACTTTCTAATTATATGAAATCTATGCTTAATGTAGCAGGCATAAAATCATATCAATCATTGATTTATAGTAGCCGTAATACTAAAATAGAAATAGATGAGGATTTTGCAAACCCTGGCTTTAACCATGTTATTATTAATATTCCGTCAGAAGATATATGGTTGGAATGTACGAGCAATGATTATCCACCCAATTATATCGGTTCGGGAAATGAAGGCCGACAAAGTTTACTACTCACAGAGGAAGGAGGTAAAATAATAAACACACCAGCATTTCCATTAGATCAGAATAAAAAAGCGACTACAGCTACTTTTGAACTGAATAATAAAGGAGCAGCTATTATTAAAAAGCAAACAAAGTATATTGGACCTAAACATGATGACTATAGATACCTCTCAAATAACTATTCTAAAGAGGACATTGAAAAAGAATTTTTAGAAGATACGAACCTATCTGCTTTTACAATTGATAAATTGGAGATTTCTAATGATGAAAAGAAACCACTCACAGTAGTGGATTTTCATATCTCTGTAGCGAGGTATGCATCAACCGCAGGGAAACGTATCTTTATGCCCTTAAATAAGCTTAATCAATTCGAAAATATACCCAAAGCAATTGAAAAAAGAATACATCCTGTACATGTAAAAAAACAGTATAGAGAGGAAGATACGTTTACTTATGTTATTCCTGGTGATTATGAAATAGAAAGTATTCCTTCTGATCAAGTAATGCTTGAGTCAGCGTTCGGAAAATATCAAATTAGTATTGAGGTTAAGGAAAATATTATCGTTTATAATCGACTGTTAGAAATATATGCTGTTGAGGTAGCCGCAGATAAATATGAAGAACTTCGAAATTTTTATAAGGAAATAGCAAAGACTGATGGAATGAAAGCAGTATTGGTCAAAAAGAAAGCTTAGGGATATATGAATGTTTCCTTTGAATATTTAGTCCTATAACTTACAATGAATTAATGGCAATCTTTCATTCTTCATTAATAAAAAACCCTACCTTGCATTTAAACATCCAATTACCGCATGCAAAGGGACCTACACAAAAGTTTGCAAGAAGCAAAAGATCGAGGACAAAAAAAATTTGTCGTCCTTATCGATCCAGATAAAGTCAAACTAGGACAAATGGATTCTATTCTTGATCTTGCATCAAAAGCTCAGGTAGACTACTTTTTTATCGGAGGAAGCTTAATTGTAAATAATATGCTCGATCATTGTTTACAGCAGATTAGAAAATCCTGTGAGATTCCAATGATTCTGTTTCCTGGAAATTCTTTTCAACTAAGCTATAAAGCAGATGCTATTTTATTCCTTTCTCTTATATCAGGTCGTAATGCAGATTTATTGATTGGCAATCATGTCCTTGCTGCACCATATCTTAAGATGAGTCCACTTGAAATTATGCCTACGGGGTATATGTTGATTGATGGCGGTGTCGCGACGACTGTTTCTTATATTAGTAATACTCAGCCTATACCTTTTACCAAAGATGATGTGGCGCTGTGTACTGCCATTGCAGGAGAAATGCTTGGCTTAAAGTTTATTTATATGGATGCGGGAAGTGGTGCTAAAAACCCAGTGAGCTCATCTATGATTGAAACCGTAAGTAGCGGCCTTAGGATTCCTTTAATTGTGGGTGGCGGTATTCGTACACCCGAGCAAGCAATGGAGAAGGCAAAAGCTGGAGCTGATGTAATTGTCGTAGGCAATGCTATTGAAAAAGATCCTAACCTAATAATCGAAATGGCAGAAGCTGTTCATGCTTTAAATGTAGTAGCCAAAGAAAACTAAGCTTTTTCGAACTAAAATCTACAATCAGAGGTTTTACTATTTTTGAACAGGCTCTAAGTCAAATATTGTTTACGGTTTGTCCCTAACACAGGATATGTCAAAGAACCACTATCTTTATAAAAACATTAAAAGTGCAGAAAGGAAAAGTAATAAAGTCAACAGGTTTATGGTATCATGTCGAAATTGAAGATGGTACTTCCGTACCTTGTAGAATTATTGGGAAATTTCGACTCAATGGTCAGAAACTCACAAATCCTGTTGCGGTAGGGGATGATGTAGAATTTGAAATGGAACAAGACGAGAAGGGCATCATTAAGAATATCCTCCCAAGAAAAAATTATATAGTTCGCCAATCTCCCAGAAAAAAACATTACCTCCATCTACTCGCTAGTAATGTTGATCAAGCGATTCTGATAATGACGATTAGAAACCCAAACCTCAAACAAGGCTTCATTGATCGATTTCTCTTAATGACAGAACCTTATAATATCCCAACTACGATTGTTTTTAATAAGTCGGATTTGTATGAAGAGGCGGATAATGCGATGTTTGATTACCTTAAAGAAATTTATGAGGATATTGGATATCCAGTATTTAAGGTTTCAGCAACTGAAAAACTGGGAATTGAAAAACTAAAAACACACCTTGTGGATAAGATCTCCTTAATTGGTGGTCAATCAGGTGTTGGTAAATCTACTATTATTAATGCTTTGCTACCAGATCAAGATTTGAGAACAGAAGATATTTCTGATTATACAGGGAAAGGGCAACATACCACTACTTTTGCAGAGATGTTTCAGCTTCCAGGAAGTGGACACATTATAGATACCCCAGGTATTAAAACTTTGGCTTTTAGTCATTTAGAACCTAAAGATATTACACACAATTTTCGAGAGATATTTAAAGCTTCAGTAGAATGTAAATTTGGTAATTGTAGCCATAGGAATGAACCTAAATGTGCCGTTAAAGAGGGCGTAGAGCAAGGATTAATCAGCGAATTACGATATGCCAATTATCTTCAATTGATGATCGATACAGAAGACCAAAATTATTGGGAACGACACAAGGATATGTAAGAGTTTTAAAATATTAATTTCAAACGACTTATCAATAAAACTTCTTTCTTACCTTTGTTTAAAATTTCAACACATGTCATATACCAGCCGTCATCGATACAAAAATAGGAGAGAAAAATTTCAACATACTAAAAAGAAGACGGGTATAGTATTAATCTTGATCACAATAACCTTGATCTTTTTAGTGATTAGAAACTGGCAATCTCTGAAGGATTGGTATTTTACTACTTTTGGGTAAAGATGTTAAATAGAACCGAATAGAAGAGCTAGTCTAATCATCCAAAATATCTTCTCTGTTCTGTGATGGGAAAAAAGTATTTCGAATAACTGTTTTCTCGATTTGATAAATAATGAAAATGTAAGTCAATAAGATCACAGTATTTGCTGAAATTATAAAAAGGACCTCATCGTTCAAAAAACTCCTTAGAAGCGTACTCAAATAATAAGCTCCAACAGCAAGGATAATATATAAAAATATCTTCCTCATAGGATAGGGGATAGGGTAGTATTTTTGACCAACAATATAGCTTGCTATTGCCATAAAACTATAGCAAACCAATGCCGCCCAGGCAGCAGCTACATATCCCCAAATTGGAATCAAAAGAATATTAAAAACAATAGTAATGATTGCGCCTGCCACAGAAATATATGCTCCAATAATCGTTTTGTCACTTAGTTTGTACCAAATAGAAAAATTATAATACAAGCCTAAAAATAAAAAAGCCAAAGTAACAATAGGTACAATGTGTAAGCCTGCCCTAAAATTCGGACCAATAAAAAATTGGATAACATCAAGATATAGCGTAATGCCTAAAAAGACCAAACTACCAACGAGCGCAAAGGCTTGTCCCACTTGTGCATATATAGGTTTTGAATCTTTTCGAGCAGCATTTCTAAAAAAGAAAGGTTCGGCAGCATAATTAAAGGCTTGAATAAACAGACTCATTAAAATAGCTACTTTAAAAGACGCAGCATAAACGCCAGCCGCTGCTAAATTGTTTGCAGTTGTTCCAGGCAGGTAGTTTTTTAATAAAGGGATATTAATCAGTTGATTAATCGCAGCGGCTAAGCCAACTACTACCAATGGTAATGTATACCGCATCATCTTTTTCCAAAGATCCGTATCGAATGAAAAACGCAGTTTTCGGTACTCCGTCAGTAAGAAAAGTATCACAAAAAGACTGCCTAAGAAATTGGCAATGAAGATATAAGTAATTCTGTTTTCTGAATCGTAAATCGTATTCAAACTCGTCCAACCACTTTTAATCAGATAAGGGCAAATTTCCAAGAAAAAGAAAATGAAAAAGATATTGATTAGAATATTTAAAGTTTTGATGAGCGCAAAACGAATCGGACGATTCTCTAGGCGTAATTTTGCAAAGGGAATAGCAGCTAAAGTATCAAAAGCCAAAATGAAAATGAACCATCGGACATATTCTGGATGATTGGGATACTTAAGAAATGTTGCAATTCCTTGTGAAAAGAACATTAAAAGTCCAGCAAGAAATACCGTACTAACAATTAAAGAAATTGAAGCTGTTGAGAAAGTAGCATTCATTTTGCTCTTTTCACTACCAAAACGAAAGAAGGTTGTCTCCATTCGATAAGTAAAAATCACCATCAATAATGCCGCATAAGTATACATGTCAGAGACTACCCCAAATTGCCCTTGCTGGAATGCACGAGTCAGATAAAATGTCAGTACTACATAATTGAGCAATCTGCTCAGTATGCTACTGACTCCATAGATCATCGTTTCACCCGCAAGTTTTTTGATTAATGACATTTGCAATTAATATCTACCTGCAAGTTTAGTGATTTTCTTTTAGAGAGTGTCTAAGTACATCGTAAAATAAGTAAGCATGCTTATTTAATTTAAACCGTACTAAGTTCAAGGACACTAGTCATTTGGAATGTACAAATGACTAGTGACTAAAGACGATCTATGTTTAATGCTTTTCTTTCAGTAAGTGAGGGAATTTTGCTTGAAATCTTTTCAAACGAGGGATTGAGATGGCACGGATATACCCTTGATTAGGATGAAGTCTTTCATAATTCTGGTGATAATCCTCACCGACCCAAAATTTTTCAAAAGGCATAATTTCCGCCGCTACTTTTTTGGGCGCTAATTGTTTATTGAGCGCAGCTACCTTTTCATCTATGATCTTTTTTTGTTCATCATTTTGATAGAAAATAATTGAACGATACTGAGAACCATTATCAGGGCCTTGACCATTTACTTGTGTTATATTTTGAGAACCAAAATACACATCTACTAAAGTAGCGAAATTGACGACTTTAGGATCGTAAATTATCTCTACTGCTTCAGCATGACCAGTTTTTCCTGTATTTGATGTTTCATAAGTAGGGTTTTCGGTATGTCCTCCTGAATATCCTGAAATAGACTCTTCCACCCCTTTTACACTTTCATATACTGCTTCAACACACCAGAAACAACCCGAAGCGAAATATGCTTTTTCTAAACCGTCTTTGGTTGGTTCTACCATTACGGGTTGGGCATTTTTAAGTGCTACTTGTTTTGCATTATCAGCATTTGAAGTTTGACAAGCGCCTAATGACATTATAGATAAGAACACAATAAGAAAATTAATAACTTTCATCTTTTATAACTTTTAAAATAATTTCATTTAAACAACTTCAATTTGAAACCGACAAATTGAAAGAAAGTTCATTGCAAAAATAGAGCCTAGGCTATTATTGATGTCTGCTGGAAGATAGTTCTCCATAAAACTTAAATCTTGGAAGTGGCTTCAATTTTTTCTAAATAGCCTAAGAAGCCAACATTCCTTATATTTTATCGTTAATGCTTATATTTTCGTACTTTCGCGGTTTAGTCCCGTTAAAATACATGTTCTTTGAAAGATTTCATGGTCAAGTCATAAATAAATAAGAGTAAAACGACTAAAAGAGGCGTTGATTTTGTTTATAATTTGTCTCAAACATGAGATTTGTCAAAGGACCAAAATACTAAAGCAAACATAATGATTGACTTTCCTTTATTAAAAAAAATATGCGAAGTGCCAGGTGCTCCTGGCTTTGAACAAAGGATTCGCGAATTAGTTATTGCTGAAGTTAGTTCGCTGGTAGATGAGGTTTCGACTGATCCAATGGGGAATGTTATAGCCCTTAAAAAGGGGAAAGAAAGGAAGAAAGTGATGGTTGCTGCACATATGGACGAAATCAGTTTTATTATAACTCATATAGATGATGATGGATTTCTTCGGTTTATTCCATTAGGCGGTTTTGATCCTAAAACATTGACAGCACAACGGGTAATCATTCATGGTAAAAAGGATGTCATTGGCGTAATGGGATCTAAGCCCATTCATTTAATGAAACCAGAAGAGCGTTCTAAGATTATTCCTATTGATGAATATTTTATTGATACAGGAATGTCTGTAGAAGAAGTAAATAAAGTCATTGAGGTTGGTAATCCAGTAACGCGAGAAAGGCAATTGATTGAATTAGGAGATTGTGTCAATGGAAAATCTATAGATAACCGTGTTTCTGTTTATATTTTACTCGAAGTTTTTAAAGCATTGAAAGATAAAGTAGTCCCTTATGATATCTATGGTGTCTTTACTGTTCAGGAAGAAATAGGACTTCGAGGAGTATTTAGTTCAAGTCATTTGATTGACCCTGATTTCGGATTTGGCCTTGATACGACGATTGCATTTGATGTCCCTGGAGCTTCTGCTCATGAAAAGGTAACGAGTCTGGGAAAAGGTGCAGGCATAAAAATAATGGACAGTACAGTTATTAGTGATTATCGAATGGTAAAGTATTTAAAAGAGCTGGCTGACAAAAAAGACATTAAATGGCAACCAGAGATTCTTCCACGAGGCGGAACAGATACTGCCGGTATTCAACGCGGAGGAAAGAAAGGAGCAATCACCGGAGCCATTTCTATTCCAACCAGACATATTCATCAAGTCATTGAGATGGCACATAAAGAAGATATCCATAATTGTATTGAACTATTAAGAGAAGGCTTGATCAATTTGGATCAATATGATTGGAGTTTTAAATAATGAATGATTTTATTACCATTAATTAATTATTCCTCATGTGGACAGAAGAAAATAAGACACTAAAAGCAAGCTTTACATTTAAGGATTTTGCAGAAGCTTTCAGCTTTATGACCGAAGTCGCTTTTTATGCTGAAAAACAAGACCATCATCCCAATTGGAGTAATGTATGGAATACAGTAAACATCGAACTCAGTACTCATGATGCAGGGAATATTGTCACTGAAAAAGATCATAAACTTGCAAAAACAATTGAGAATCTTTATAAAAAGTATAAGCGATAAAATTCTCTAAGCGTATGAGAGTATATTGAAAATCCCTGGAAGGATACTAAAAGCAAGGCCTCACAAAGCCCATTAGGGCTAATCACAAGACCAAAAGTCGATCACAAGCGAAGCGATCACTAAGCGTAAGCCCTCCTATCTGATTTTTCCATATAATTAATAAATGCACGATTGACCACACGGTTACCTCCTGGAGTAGGATAAATACCGGAGAAATACCAATCACCTTTATTATTAGGACAAGCTTTATGCAAATCTTCAATCGTCTGATAAATTACTTTGACTTCTGGTTTGATTTCCTTAGGAGTAATGATCTCAGCAATTTTATCAGAAACCTGTTCGTATGTAAAAGTATCATAAAGCGCGATCAACTCATTAGTGATCTCATGATTAGGTTTCCCTTCTTGCGCTTTACATCGTTCATATGCTTCGTCGAGTAAGTGGGCTTGATTCGTATCGTTGAGTAATTCAACCATAGCTCTAAAAGCAACAAACTCTTTTAATTTAGACATATCTATCCCATAACAATCTGGATATCTAATCTGAGGAGCTGAAGAGACGATGATGATCTTTTTAGGTCGAAGTCGAGCAACACTTTTAATAATGCTATCACGTAAAGTCGTTCCTCTTACTATAGAATCATCAATTAATACAAGGTTGTCTTTTTCATTCTCTACAATACCATAAGTAACATCATATACATGAGAGACGAGATCACCACGAGAAGAGTCATCAGCAATAAAGGTTCTCATTTTAACATCCTTTACGACTATCTTTTCTGCTCTAGCAGACATATTGAGAATTTTCTCTAGTCGTTTAGGCTTTTGTAAGGGATCATCTCCTAAAGCTTTGATTTTTTCTAACTTTACTTCATTGAGTTTTTTCTCTACACCTTTAATCATACCATAAAAAGAAGATTCTGCGGTATTGGGTACAAAAGAAAAAACGGTATTTTTAAAATCATTGTCAACGGCCTCCATAACAGCTCCGACCAACTGTTCTCCCAATTTTTTGCGCTCTAGATAAATATCTCTATCTGTCCCTCTTGAAAAATAAATACGTTCAAACGAACAAGCATTTCTTTTTAATGGCTCAATAAAAGGAACTTCACTTACTTTTCCATTCCGTTTGATGATTAATACATGACCAGGCTTTAGCTCTTTTACTTTCGAAATATGAACATCAAAAGCAGTTTGAATAGCAGGTCGTTCTGATGCTGCTACGACTACGTCTCCATTAGCATAATAAAATGCAGGACGAATACCTGATGGATCTCTCATCATAAAAGCATCTCCATGTCCTATCATTCCTCCCATTACGAAACCGCCATCAAATCTTTTACTTGCTCTACGCAATAAACGTTGAACATCTAGATTTTCGAAAATCAATTCATTGATTTCTTCTGTAGAATAACCATCTGGTTTGTACCAGGTATGAAGCCGATTAACTTCGTCATCAAGGAAATGACCAATCTTTTCTAAAATAGTAACGGTATCTGATTTTTCTTTTGGATACTGGCCGAGACTGACTAACTCGGTAAATAATTCATCTACATTAGTTAGATTGAAATTCCCAGCAAGTACTAAGTTTCGACTGATCCAATTGTTTTGTCTCAGGAAAGGATGGCAAGTTTCTATCGTATTATCCCCATGTGTTCCATATCTTAGATGGCCCATGAGCAATTCTCCAGTATATGGAAGGTTTTCCTTCATATATTTTCCATCCTGAAGGTTTTCAGGGGCAATATTTCTAAAGCGTTCGTAGACGCCTTGAAATAAATCTTCAAGATAATTGGAGCTAATACTTCGGCGACGGCTGATATATCTAGATCCAGGTTTAGAATGAAGCTTGATCGTAACCAGACCTGCTCCGTCTTGTCCACGATTACGCATCTTCTGCAATAACAACCTTAGTTTATTGATGCCATAAAGAGTTGTACCATACTTTTTTTGGTAAAAATCTAAAGGCTTAAGTAGACGGATAAGTGCTATACCGCACTCGTGCTTTATTTGATCGCTCATTGCTCAGTATTCGAAAGGACACGAAATTATTTATACCTACTAAATATTGAAAGTACAAATATAAACCGATTATGGTAGCTCAACAAGTTCAAATCAAAGTTGTTTATATTTTTATTAAAATAGTTTTTAAGACCACCATAATTGCTTGAATTTTAATCATAAGAGTATAGAATGTCATTTGAATTGATATTTGTAGGCTGGATGCTAATCCTTTAAGATACTCTAAATGGTCTTTTACTATCTGATTATTTTTTTCGATTAGATGATAAAGCAGTAAAATGGACTAAAAAGCCATTTTTGTAATCCAGTTTTTTAAAAAAATCATAGAAAAATGACCGTTATTTTCGTTTATTACATGCGAAGTCGTAATTTACTATTAAACAGAAGTTGTTTATAAATAGCTAATAACTTCAATTAAAATTTCAATATCATGGCAATGATTGGCGGGTTTTTTAAGAAACAAAAATATCAACGGTTTGAATATAAACCGAGGTATTGGGATGTAAATAAGGAAGACTTAGAACAAAGAGTCAAAGCAGCTCAAGGAAAGGGGAATAATGACCCTGAAGCGGTGAAAAGAAGAATTGCAAATAACCTTAGGCGAAATTATAATTCTAAAGCAAGGTCTTCCCGTTCTGCTTCAAAAAGATCAACAATTATGCTCTTAGGAATAATAGTTGCCTTAGTAGCTTTATCATATTACTTTCTTACTGTATATTTGCCATTAATTGAGAAGAGCCTTGGAAATTAATCTAAGCCTTATTAAGAAGTTTTTTTAGAAAATGCTTTAAATAATCGAAAAACTATGGCTGATATCATTCAGCTTCTACCGGATGCCATTGCTAATCAGATTGCTGCGGGGGAGGTCATTCAACGACCAGCTTCAGTGGTGAAGGAATTGCTGGAGAACTCCATAGATGCAGGTAGTACAAGTATAAAGTTAATTATAAAAGACGCAGGGAAGTCTCTTATACAAATAATCGATAATGGCTGTGGTATGTCTGAGACAGATGCAAGAATGTCCTTTGAACGGCATGCAACCTCCAAAATTCGACAGGCTAAAGATCTTTTCGCTATTAGAACGATGGGTTTTCGTGGTGAAGCGATGGCTAGTATTGCTGCTATTGCACATGTGGAATTGAAATCCCGGCGTCATTCCGATGAATTGGGCGTCCAGATCATAATAGAAGGTTCAGAAGTTAAAACTCAAGAAGCTTGTCAATGTGCAGTAGGAACAAGTATTTCTGTTAAAAACCTTTTCTTTAATGTTCCTGCAAGACGTAATTTTTTGAAATCCAACTCAGTCGAAATGCGACATATATTGGATGAATTTCAAAGAGTAGCGATTGCACACGCGGATATCTTTTTCTCGCTTCATCATAATACTTCTGAGATTTTCCACCTTCAAACGGGAAACCTCCGGCAAAGAGTTGTAGGTATATTTGGCAATACTTGGAACAAAAAATTAGTTCCGATAAGTGAAGAAACTGATATTCTTAAAATTACTGGTTTTGTTGGTAAACCTGAGTTTGCAAAAAAGACCAGAGGAGAGCAATTGTTTTATGTCAATCAGCGATTCATTAAGAGTGGTTACCTCAATCATGCCATCATGGGTGCTTATGAGGATATTTTAAATAAAGATACCTATCCATTATATGTAGTTTTTCTGGAAATTGATCCTGCAAGAATAGATATTAATGTTCATCCTACGAAACAAGAAATAAAATTTGATGATGAGCGATTGGTATATAATTACCTCAAAGTAGCGATCAGGCATGCGCTTGGGCAATACAGTATTACGCCGACATTAGATTTCGATCAAGAAAGAAATTTTTCTACTTACAAGCCGAATTCAGATCATAAATCTGAGCCTAATTTTACAAATGCTAGTTCAAAGGCTAATGCTCCGGGAGGATTTCAAAAGCCGACTTCGAAGCTTGAAAATTCAAATCTAAAGAATTGGGATAAATTATATGAAGGACTAGATAATTTTGATCAAGTTGAGGGCAATCAGAATTCTACCGAACCACTTACCATTGAAAGTCAGTGGTCTGAAAATAAAGATCAGGAAATAGGAGGAGAATTTTCAAAAAAACAAAAAGAACCCTATCAAGTTCATGGAACATATATCGTGAATCAAATTAAATCAGGCTTTTTGTTGGTAGATCAACAAGCCGCTCATGAAAGAATATTATACGAACGATATATGGCTGCACTTGAGGAACAAGAATCTTTTACTCAAAAAGAATTATTTCCAAAAACGATCACGGTGACTACTGCAGATGCCGAGGTACTGAAATCTATTGGTGAACAAATCAATGCTTTAGGGTTTGATCTTCAGGAGTTTGGGAATAATACTTTTGTAATTCATGGTATACCTGCTGACTTGCCACAAGGCTATGATGAAATACGTATCATTGAAAACTTATTAGAACAGTACAAAAATAATTTAGACCTCAAACTGGATATTCATGACAATATAGCGAGATCTATGGCTAGAAGTGCTGCTATAAAAAAAGGACAGCAATTGACAGTTGTTGAAATGCAAGAATTAATAGACCAACTTTTTGCCTGTAGTGTACCTTATAAAAATCCAGCAGGGAAAAATTGTTTTATTACCTTTGAACTCGAAGATTTGGCCCGGCGGTTTGAGGTATAAGCATGCTCTAAGCATTCTTTTTTTAGTGAATCTAACATAGTTATATTTGAATTTAGTCGAAAAAGACTGCTATTCTCTTCAACTTTTTAGACCTTGTCTCATCTTTTTAGCGTTTCCTGTGTTTATGAAAAAAGGAATTAATTTATCATGTTAAGAATTACTGACGTTGTTAAGCACCTGATCATTATAAATGTAATCGTCTATATCGCAAGTACCGCGATGCTTGGCGAAATTCCAGGGTATGTTTTCCAAGACCTTGTAAATAGGCCAGATGGTGAACGATTCTTTGAATGGCAGAGAGATATCCTTGCTATGTTTTATCCCACATCTGAATATTTCAAGCCGTTTCAAATTATCTCTCATATGTTTATGCATGGAGGGGTAATGCATTTGTTCTTTAATATGTTTGGATTATTTATGTTTGGGCCACCTCTTGAAAGCCTTTGGGGGACAAAAAGGTTTTTATTATTTTATTTAATTACGGGGTTGGGAGCATTATTAATTCATCTTCTTTCTATTTATATTGAAATGAATTTTTTAGGAGGCCCTGGATATTTGGCACATATTCCCGTCGTCGGAGCTTCTGGAGCATTATACGGAGTTCTTGTTGGCTACGGAATGAATTTCCCAAATGCAAAATTGGCTTTAATCTTTTTTCCAGTGCCTATTGCAGCCAAGTATTTTATTCCAGGTTTATTAGCACTTGATTTATTAGGCGGATTCACTGGGTTTCAAATATTTGGACAAAGTATTGCTCACTTTGCACACGTAGGAGGAGCTGTATTCGGTTTTCTTATGATTATGTATTGGCAAAAGTTTGGATCCAGGTTTTAAAAATCTAGTAAAACTGGAAGCGCTGTTTTTTATCTTTAAAAATAAAATCTATAAAGGCTAAAACATTTGCTAGGCAATTCAAGTATATTTGTAGGAAATAGAATATATATATTAACAACAATCTAATTTTGATTTAAAACATGTTTGCATCTATTTGGGACGATTTAAAATTGCAGTTTAATACAGGGAATATGATAACTCGTATCATATTGATCAATATTGCTGTGTTTATAATAATCAACCTCGTATTAGTGTTTTCAGGTGCAGGCCGAGATATAACGGGACTTGCAACAGATAATATCCTTAAATACCTTTCTATCAATAAGGATTGGATGTTTAACTTGACCCACCTCTGGGTGCTTGTCACGAATATGTTTTTACATGTTAGCTTTATGCATATCCTATGGAACCTGTTGTTGTTATACTGGTTTGGAAAGATTGTAGGTGATTTGATTGGTGATCGGCGGATTTTACCACTGTACTTAATGGGCGGATTATTTGGTGCTTTTATTTATTTTCTTTTCGCCAATCTTATGATTTCTAGTCCTAGCTATGCCTTTGGTGCTTCAGCAGCGGTCATGGCAGTGATCCTCGCAGCAGGTGTTATAGCTCCAGATTATCTTTTACATCTTCCGCTTATTGGAGCTGTAAAGCTGAAATACTTGGTTGGTATAATGCTTCTATTGGATTTAATTGGTGTAGGAGGAATGGATAATACCGGTGGTCATGCAGCACATCTTGGAGGCGCATTCTTTGGATGGATGTTTGCCACACAACTTAGGAATGGAAGAGATTGGGCCGTACCAATCAATAATTTTATGGATAAGCTGTCATCTCTATTTAATAATCTAGGTTCAGCTAAAAGACAAGGTCCTAGAGTTGCGTATAAAAATCCAAAAGCTGCTCAAGCAAAGAAACATAAGCCAAAAAAAGAAGTTAGATCTTCCCATCAGGAAGAACTCGACATTATTCTTGATAAAATTAAGCAAAATGGATACGAAAGCCTTTCTGAAGAAGAGAAGGAGTTTTTGTTTAATGCTAGTAAAAAATAGAGTATGTTGTAAATAGAGTTAAGGAGCACTATGAAAAGATTTTATACAACATTCAGATGGTTTAATCTATTATTGATACTAGTGACTTTTTTAGCTTACCTATCGCCTTTTATTAATCCTAAATCTTTTTCTTGGATCAATTTTTTTGGAATCATATATCCGTGGTTATTATTTTCCAATTTGTTTTTTGTCGCTTTCTGGATGATAGCAAAAAAACGATACTTTCTGTTTTCTGCTGCTTGTATTCTACTTGGATGGAATCATTTTACAAACTTTATTGGTTTGAGTATTATCAATTCTAGCCCGAGAGAAGAATCTATTAGTATACTTTCTTTTAATACTTCGGGCTTTGGTTTTTTGGCAGCAAAAAGCAAAGAAGAGCATTTAGATAATGTGCAACAATTTTCGAAGTTTATTAATCAAAAAGGAGATTTAGATATTCTATGTATACAGGAAGTCAACAGCACAAAGGCTCAATTAGTACCTGATAAACTTGGGTTTGAGTATCAGCATAAAATCCCATATGTGGGTACTGCAATATTATCTAATTTTCCGATAATGAATGTTGGGGAAATAGCATTTACAACCAAAGCAAATTCATGTGTATGGGCTGATATTAAGGTTAAGGATAAAACGATCAGAGTGTATAGTTTACATTTAAAATCTAATCGAGTAAGCACAGAAACAGAACAAATTATTGCTTCTGGTGATATAAAAGAAAAAGAAACTTGGTCAGATATTAAAGGAGTCTTTGGTAAATTCAGGCATAATTCAAAGATTCGAGTAGATCAGGCAGAAAAAGTACGGGATCATATCCAAAAAAGCCCTCATCCCATAGTGCTCTGTGGAGACTTTAATGAAACCCCTCAATCTTATATTTATAAATTACTCTCTGAAAATTTAAATGATAGCTTTCAACAAAAAGGTTTTGGATTTGGTACTACTTATGCAGGAAGTATACCAGCCCTCCGAATTGATTACATCCTTTCGGATCCAAGCTTGAAAGTCTTAAACTGTACTATATTTAAAGAAAAACATTCGGATCATTATCCAGTCTTGACAGTTCTGGAACTGTAGAAACAAGAAATGCATTATAAGTATAATTTTGTGAGCATACTAAAAGCAAACCATCACAAGACCGAAGGTCGATCACAAGCGAAGCGATCACTAAATTACTAGTTCCAAAGGAACAATCACAACACCACTAGCAAAGCGATCACCCAAGGAGCAAAAATGATTTTATACAAATTTCTATTACAAAAGCATTGAATACAGAAATTATGTAATTTTGCGCCTATCTTTTGATAATCTTTTTGTTTCAACATGTTCTAAAACAAACAAAGTTTATATTAATGGATCATACACTTCAGGTTTATAATAGTTTAAAAAGGAAAAAAGAGGTATTCAAGCCTATTAACGAAGGTAGAATAGGGATGTACGTTTGTGGTCCTACTGTATATAGTGATGTACATTTAGGCAACTGTCGAACTTTTGTAAGTTTTGATATTATTTATCGCTATCTGATGTACCTCGGATATCAAGTTAGATATGTTCGAAATATTACTGATGTTGGACATTTAGTTGGAGATGTTGATACAGGAGGAGAAGATAAAATTGCTGAGAAAGCAAGATTAGAACAATTAGAACCTATGGAGGTCGTTCAAAAGTATATGAATGGTTTTCATAAAATGATGAATATTTTTAATACGCTTCCTCCTAGTATTGAACCTCGGGCAACGGGGCATATTATTGAACAAATAGAAATGGTACAAGATATCATCAAGAATGGTTATGCTTATGTGAAAAATGGTTCAGTGTATTTTGATACCATCAAATTTGCCAAAGAAAATGATGTCTATGGAAAACTATCAGGAAGAGTAATTGAAGAACTAATAGCAGAATCAAGAGACGACTTAAAAAATCAAGATGAGAAAAATCATCCTGCAGATTTTGCTATTTGGATCAAAGCAGCTCCGACTCATCTGATGCATTGGGATTCTCCCTGGTCCGTAGGTTTCCCTGGTTGGCACCTTGAATGTAGTGCAATGAGTACTAAGTATCTAGGGAAGACATTTGATATTCATGGAGGAGGGAACGACTTGAAATTCCCGCATCATGAAAATGAGGTCGCTCAAAACCATGGAGCATGTGGATGTGCTCCAGCTAATTATTGGTTGCATACCAATATGCTTTTGATGAACGGTCGAAAGATGTCGAAAAGTGAAGATAATTCCATCACTCCTCAGCAACTATTCACAGGTGATAGTCCTCACATTTCTAAAGGATACAGCCCAATGATGCTTCGATTCTTTATGCTTCAATCTCATTATCGAAGTACATTGGACCTTACAGACGAAGCATTATTAGCTGCGGAAAAAGGATATAAAAGATTAATGGAAGGCAATAAAACCCTTCAGGCTTTACAATTTTCAGGAGATGGATCAGAAGGTGACTTAGACAAAGAAATTAATGAACTCATTGATCTTGTATTCCAAGAAATGAATGATGACTTTAATACACCAAAAGCATTAGCCAGGTTGTTTGAACTTGTACCAAAAGTCAATGGATTAAAAGATGGACACCTTTCTTTTAAGGATATTACTGTTTATACACTTGATCGATTAAAGAGTACATTTCAAGTATTTATTTATGATATATTTGGTCTTAGTGATGAAGTCCATGGCGATCAAAAAGATGGAGCACTCGATGGGCTGATGGATTTGATTATTGATATCCGGCAGCATGCCCGAACGAACAAGGATTGGGGGACATCTGATAAAATTAGAGATACGCTGACGGCCTTAAAGATCCAGTTAAAAGATGGTAAAGATGGAACAACCTGGGTGAGAGAATAAAAATTTCAAATTATCTTTTTGTAGATTTTAAAAAAAATTATGTTTAATAAATTCCGATTTCTTGTTTTTGCTTCACTTCTTGTTTTTGCTTGTACGAATTGTAAAGACGACAAAACGACGAAGCCTCCTGTAATTACTACACCTAAGGAGGAAGTTAGAATTCCGAAATTTGAACGTGATTCTGCTTATAATTACGTGCTTAAGCAAACAGAGTTTGGACCTCGAGTTCCTAATACAGCAGAACATACAGCTTGCAAAAATTGGATGGTTGATAAAATGAAAACATTGGGTGCAGATGTAATTGAGCAAGATTTTAAAGCGACAGCTTATACCGGTGAAGAATTACGAGGAACAAATATCATAGCACAATACAATCCTGAAAATCCCATTCGTATCCTACTTTGTGCGCATTGGGATAGTAGACATATTTCTGACCATGATCCCCTTGAAGAAAATAAAACTAAACCAGTATTAGGTGCCGATGATGGAGGAAGTGGAGTTGGCGTTCTGATGGAAATTGCCAGACACCTTCAACAAACGCCAATTGACCTTGGTGTAGATATTATTTTCTTTGACTTGGAAGATTATGGCGAAAGTCAGTCTGAAGATTACACCTCTTGGTGTTTAGGTTCACAACATTGGGCAAAAAACTTGCATAAACCTGGTTATAAAGCTAAATATGGAATTCTCTTAGATATGGTCGGCGCAAGTAATGCTAGGTTTACGATGGAAGAAATATCTATGTCTGTAGCGCCTACATTGATGCGTAAAGTCTGGAAACTTGGACAAGGAATGGGGTATAGTACTTATTTTGATGAAGAGAAAACAAAACCTATTATTGATGACCATTTATTTATCAATCGAATCGCCCGAATTCCGACTATTGATATTATCAATAAGCCAGAAGGTTCTGAAACCGGATTTACAAAATGTTGGCATACGCAATGTGATGATATGAGTAATATTGATAAAAGAACACTACGAGCAGTTGGCCAAACAGTGCTTGCCACAGTATATCGAGAGAATAACGGTACGCTTTAAAACGGAGCAATAAAAAATTTGTGTGGATGCTAAAAGCAAGGCCTCACAAGATTTCGAAGTTTGATTAAAAGCGAAGGGATTGTCCAAGGAATCACTGTAGTTACCTGCCAGAGTTCGTTCAAAAAATAAACCATCATAATTGTGTTGCAGCAGTAGTTTATGCAGCGAGTTTTGGAAGTGGTTTCCGTTTTTTACAATAGTCATACAAGGGTGGCCGTAAACACAAAAGAACGATTACATAGTACCCTGTTAATAATTTTAAACAGGCTGTAAAGATGACCTATGATGTCAAGACAATTGGAAGTATCTTAGGAATTATGATTATAAAGTTTCTTTTGAATTAATCCAAAAACTTAATCCAAATAGTACGAAAATAACACTCCATATACAATGAATTCCATATTTTGAAAACCAAGTTTTGCTCACTTGTTTGGGAATGCTAAAGTTAAAAAAAGTAAAGGGCTCATCACTAGCTAAAATTGTATTTCCCATTGGAGAAATGATCATTGAAATACCATCAAATGCACTTTTTACTAAAGGAATATTATTTTCAATTGCTCTAAGTTTTATTATATTATTGTACTGCTTTTTACCCAATGTACTATTGTTCATGAATCGTTCACTTGAAAGTAATCCTATGAAACGTGCTCCTTGCGATTTATGTGTAATATAATATGGATAAAATGCTTCGTAACAGATGTGCAAACTCATTTCTTGTGATGACTTTATCTCCTCGCTATCGTCTGGAAATACATAATCATAGAAACTTTTAGAAAAAAAAGAATGAAATATGCTTGGAATATATTCTGTATATGGCACTAAACGATTCTTTCTTTTATAAAAAACATTTCCTTTTTGATCAAGACTTAGAGCAGAGTTGACAAGAATACCATTAGACCTTACACCTGTTGTACCTAGGCTAATGCTTCGAAAATTACTCTTTTTCATTTCGTTCTTTAACAACCTATATGTTTTTGATTTTTTAAACCCTTTGTTATCCAATCCTCTTATCGTTAATTCAGGTAATAATAAGTGAGCTTCGCTATCTTTAGGGATCTCTCTTAAAATGTTTGATAAAAACCTTTCTTTATTGCGTATTTTGGGAAAATGTATAAGGTTTGTTACGACCACGCAACGTTCTTCATCCGTGATTTTTTTCGTAGTTTGATTAATATTAAGATTGACTACCAGGATCATAGCAAACAAGAGAATACCTAGAAATAACCAATAAGGTTTCGTTTTCGTTTTAATATAGAGAATAACTACATAAGCACTTAATAGAATAAGCAAACTTCCTCCTTGAACTCCAGTAAATCTATACCAAGGGATAAGCCAAACTTGATTACTAAGACAATTTCCTAATGTAAGCCAGGTAAATGAAATGGGCATCCAATTAAAGATAAATTCGATTGAAAGCCAACATGGTATTAAGAAAAATACGTTTAGTTTCATTTTGTTTTGAACCCATACAATTAATCGAAGAAAGAAAGAGTAACAAAAAAAACAAATAAATAATGCATAGATTCCTTTATCTAGATTAATCATCCAAATAAGACTTCCTATAATCCAACTGCTTGTAAATATTAAAACATCTGCCCACAGTTTTAACTTATTTATGGAATTCCATAATTGAAAAAAAAGCCATCCCAGATTTAAAATGAACAATGGACCAAAAAAATTCCAAGCTATGAAAGCATTGAAACTTAGTATAATAAATTCACAGATACGATATAAAACCGATAAGGAATGCTTATCGGTTTTAATTGTATTAATCGTATTTAATATCATACCTATCGGACGAGTGGTCGAGATAAAGTTGCCTCTGAAATGGCAATGAAGGATTGATCATCATCATTAGAGTCAATACTGAAATTACCCCTCATAAGTGTGATATTAAGTACAGCGTTTTCTGGAAATTGATCGACGTCCTCTTGAGTCAACGTATAGCTACCTACAGCATCGTTGATTGCAAAGGCTTCTACTACCCGATATTGATTCTCATAAGCTGTTTTTAAGCTAAGTTGAGTTTTAGGGTCATAAGAAATATAGAATAATACGCCGTTTTCATTTAGATCATCTACATTCCAGGAAATGGTTTTACCTACTTCTAAGACTTCTCCATCAAAAGAGACACTTGAAAGTAAATCTGGAATATATACCGTTTCATTAGATCTAGCCGTACCAGCCGTACCAGCCGTATTAGCCGTACCAGAAGTAATCTCTACGTTTGTCCCAAATAAATTAGTCAATTCCTGATCATTTAGTGATCGATCATTTCCTTGTGTTGAGATTACCTTTCCATTATTGTTAATTAGACTTAGGTGATTACCTGAAGATTTATTGTCAGTAGATCGAGGGTCTAATTTATTTTCGAGGCTAATAAGACTTTTTGTTTCTACATTTTGAGAAATCGTTTTTTGGCTTTGTAAAAGAAGAGACCCATTAGTTGTTTTCCTGCTAATGACATATTCCATTTTTTTAAATAATTCAGCATTTTTGCCACTTTCTATATTGGCAGTAGCTTCTTCTATATTTAAACTATTTAAATTATCACCTTGTTGGCAAGAAACAATCGTAATAGATGTTATTAGTATTAAAAAAAGATAAGATTTCATTGTCTGTATATATTTAAGTTATTGTCGATTATGAATGAATGTGTTTATGTTCTCATAGTCATCGAGTACATCATCTAAATTGGCTGACCCTTTTCCAATGTCCCAATCCGTATCACCACATAAAAAAGGGTTTGCATCACATAAAATACCTATTTCTTCAAAGTCACTTACATCGAGAAAAACAGGTTCAGGTGCGAGTGGAGGTATTCCTGGCGCACCTAAATAGGTGCGTACGAAAGAGTAAATTACTCTTGAAGCGTTAAGCGGAACATTGAAGTTCTGAGTCGTTGCTGGAGAGTCTGATATTTCATAATATTTTACCTCAATTCTGGTATCATACCCATCTGGTGGAACCTTAATATCCATTCTACCATTTCCATTACTGTTTTCTAATGTCAGTGCCTCTTCCCAAATCCAATCAACACATTGAGGAGATGTAACGGTTACTACGCAATAGTATTCGTCAGCTTCATCTCTGTCTAATAAAAAACCACCGGGAGCATCCCCAAATCTTAAATCAGGAGAGGGGATAAATCCTGCAAATCCTGGTGCTCTAAATTGGTCAAAGTTAGCAGTTGGCTCAAATAGGATTTGAATACGTGCGTCATCTCCTGCAAGTGTCTCACATGGAGGACCATCATTTCCAATATCATCATCTTTACTGGAAAGGGTAATGACCATACCTGAGAGAATAAACCCTATTGATAAAAGCCGTAAATAATGATTAATTTTTGTTCTTTTCATAACATGAATAAATTAAGTATTATGCCTACTCTTATTTAGGTTTTCGGCTTCCCCCATTAAATTATTGAATGCTCAAAAAATGACTAATCAGAGTACATTTTTTCTAAGCATAGAATAAAACTACTTAATAAAGAAAGGTGATGCAATATGGAATGTATAAGCGTTAAGCGACATGTCATATTCGCTAAAAGGAATTTAAAAAGCGAGGATTAGATTTAACTTAAATCAGGTAGTATAAACACATTTATTAATTCCTAAAATCCTTTTCTTGTAATTCCTATAACTAAATAAGAACTCTTTTCTCTAGTTCTGCCAATTTTTTATAATTTAAAGGCTGAACCAAATTAAGAAAGCTGTGTCTCCCGATAAATATATAAAAAACTACATTGACGGTGCCCTAGTTCCAGCTGTTTCAGGGGCATATTTAGATAATACGAATCCTGCAATTGGACAAGTATATTCACATATTCCGGATTCTGATGAGAATGATGTTCAACGAGCATATGAGGCTGCCGAGCGAGCCTTTCCTAAATGGTCGAAAATAGGTGTTCAAAAGCGTTTTAGAATTCTTGCTAGACTTGCAGATATTATTGAACAAAATCTAGAAGCGTTTGCACAAGCAGAAACGATTGATTCTGGAAAACCAATTAGTACTTCTACTACGATTGATATTCCAAGGGCACATCAAAATATCCGATTTTTTGCTACTGCAATCATGCATTTTTCTTCTGAATCTCATCATATGGAAGGGGAAGCTGTTAATTTTACACTTCGTCAACCTATTGGTGTCGTCGGTTGCATCTCTCCGTGGAATCTTCCTTTATATCTATTTACGTGGAAGATTGCGCCAGCATTAGCTACTGGAAACTGTGTAGTTGCGAAGCCATCAGAGGTTACTCCAATGACGGCTTACCTTTTGGCTAAAGCATGTATTGAGGCTGGACTTCCTCCAGGTGTATTAAATATTGTCCACGGAGCAGGGCCGAAAGCGGGGCAAGCAATTATTGTTCATCCAAAAATAAAAGCAATCTCTTTTACAGGAGGTACGAATACCGGACGGAGTATAGCAGCTACAGCAGCGCCAATGTTTAAAAAACTTTCTCTTGAGCTTGGCGGAAAAAATCCGAATATCATATTTGCAGATTGTGATTTTGATAAAATGATTGTAGAAACACTTCGCTCTTCGTTTGCAAATAATGGTCAAATTTGCCTTTGTGGTTCAAGGATATATGTGGAGCGGCCGATCTATGAAAAATTCAAAGAAGAATTTGTAAAAAGGACTAATTTTTTAAAAGTAGGTGACCCTTTTGCGTCCGTAACAGACCTGGGAGCTATGGTCTCTCAAGCGCATATGGAAAAGGTGATAAGCTATTTAGCACTGGCAGAAGTCGAAGGGGGGAAGATTCTTTGTGGCGGTAAACAGGTAGAGATGAAAGGAGGTTTTGAAGGCGGATACTTTCTGCGTCCATCTGTTATAGAAGGATTATCTTATGATTGTCGAACGAATCAGGAAGAAATTTTTGGACCAGTTGTTACGATTACACCCTTCGATACAGAAGAGGAAGTTCTGAAATATGCCAATAGTACAGAATATGGTCTTTCAGCAACAGTCTGGACAAAAGATATTTCGAGAGCAAATCGGATTGCCGAATCCATTCAAGCAGGAATTGTATGGGTAAACTGCTGGCTGTTACGAGATCTTCGAACGCCTTTTGGTGGAGTTAAAAATTCTGGTGTTGGTCGAGAAGGCGGGCTCGAAGCTTTACGCTTTTTCACGGAAACAAAAAATGTGTGTTTGAAATACTAACAAGGTTTAAATTTAGAGACAAAGAAACTTATTTATACTTCGTCCCTAAATTTTAATACTTGTTATAATTACAATCGCTTTTTTAGGAAATCTAAAGCCATAGCATTTGCTTCCTGAGCAGCACTTTCTTTATACCTAGGGCTACTTGGATTGGCAAAAGCATGTTCAGCATCAAATTGCTTTGTTGTTACATCTTTACCAATAGCTTTCATTACTGATTCAAATTGATTAACGATATCAGGAGTGATCCAGCCATCTTTTTCAGCAAAAAGCCCAAGTACATTTGCTTTGATCGGTGCTAATTTTGCAGGCTCTAAAACAGGCATTCCATAATACATTACACATCCAGCTCCTTGATCTCCAGCGAGAATTGAAGATTTTAAAGACCAGCCTCCACCAAAACACCAGCCAATCGTTCCAACCTTAGCATCTTTGCCAACATAAGCCAATGCACCATTAATGATGGAATTCAATCGCTCCTCTTTTACACTTTGCATCATTTTCCCTGCATCATCTGGTTTATCTGTTACCTTACCATCATAAAGATCAAGTGCTAAAACATTTACACCCTCTAAAGATTCAAAAAGCCGATCTGCTTCCTGTTTGATATGGTCATTAAGCCCCCACCATTCATGAATTACAAACAATGCTTTATTTGAACTTAGGTCATTGATAATCGCATAGGCTTTACCTGGTACTCCATCTGCTGTTTCAAACGTGATCATTTTTCCTGAACCCAGAAAGTCAAGGGCTTCAGGTATTTCATGCGCTGCTTTGAATCTTTCATCTTTGGTAAATTTTGCCATACCGTCAGATGACTTTTCAGTATCATTGTTTTCAGTTCCACAAGAACCTATTAAACAAAAGAAAAGGATAGTAAATATATATCGGAAACAGGTAGTCATAATTGAGTGTTTTGATGAATAAAAGATTTACGAATCTTCGAATCTATAGTTTGATTCTTGCGTTTAACAACCGACACAAATTAAGAATAAAAGCTTGTTAGTTTACGCAAATTACTAGAAACTTCTAACTTGCAGCTCTACTTTCGGGACGAGGAATAAATAAAACTCTTTTTTATTTATTCCGTGCCCTTAATAGGAACCATAGTATTTTTTGATTTTTAATTTAAAACAATGCCAACACTAAGTAAATCATCGATGAAATACGAAAAAGGAAAATTGTCAAATAAGGTTTTATTACAACTTTATGAACAATTATTGAAGCCTAGAATGATTGAAGAGAAAATGCTGATTTTACTTCGTTCCGGAAAAATTAGTAAGTGGTTTTCTGGAATAGGACAGGAAGCAATTTCTGTAGGAGCAACTGCTGCACTCGAAGCGCATGAAGTGATGTTTCCAATGCACAGAAACTTGGGTGTTTTTACAACCCGTGGTATCCCTTTAGTTAATCTGTTTTGTCAATGGCAGGGCAAAGCTCCTGGGTTTACTAAAGGCAGGGATCGCTCCTTTCATTTTGGAACGATGGATTATAATACAGTGGGAATGATTTCTCATTTAGGGCCTCAATTATCCCTGGCATCAGGTGTCGCTTTAGCAAATAAACTAAGCAATAGTAAGGAAGTTTCTCTGGCATTTACGGGAGAAGGAGGGACGAGTGAAGGAGAATTTCATGAGGCTTTGAATGTTGCTGCAGTATGGCAACTACCAGTAATATTTGTCATCGAAAATAATGGTTATGGTTTATCAACACCGGTATCAGAACAATATCGTTGTGAAAATTTGGCTGATCGAGGCTTGGGATATGGGATGCGATCCATCATCGTGGATGGTAATAATATTCTTGAAGTTTATAATACCTTTTCAAAGCTAGCTAAAGAGTTACGAAAGAAACCAGAACCTGTTTTGGTAGAATGTAAAACATTTAGAATGAGAGGGCATGAAGAAGCTTCGGGGACTAAATATGTTCCTAAAAAATTAATGGAAGAATGGGCAAAGAAAGATCCCCTTCAAAACTATGAAGACTTCTTACTGGAAGAAAAAGTGTTGACTGAAGATAAGATCGTTACACTTCGAGCTCAATTCAAAACAGAAATAGAGGAAGGCCTTGAGGCGGCAGGAATGGAAGCAGTCGTTAGTTCTACAACCGAAACTGAAATGGCAGATGTATTTCTTCCTCATGAAGCGGAGATCGTTCATGCACAAGGACCAAGTACAGAAAAACGACTTATTGATGCAATCTCAGATGGGCTGCGTCAGTCCATGCAAAAATATGACAAACTGGTTTTGATGGGACAAGATATAGCTGAATATGGTGGTGTTTTTAAAATAACAGATGGATTCGTTAAAGAATTTGGGAATGGCAGAGTTAGAAATACACCTCTTTGTGAAAGTGCTATTATAGGAATTGGGATTGGCCTAGGTCTAAAAGGATGGAAGTCTATGGTTGAAATGCAATTTGCGGACTTTGTAACTTGTGGTTTTAATCAGATTATAAATAATGCCGCTAAATTACATTATCGCTGGGGGCAAAATGTTGATATGGTCATCCGTATGCCTACAGGTGGTGGAGTAGGAGCTGGTCCTTTCCATTCTCAAAGTAATGAAGCATGGTTTACGCATACTCCTGGTCTTAAAGTAGTATACCCCTCTAATCCAATTGATGCAAAAGGGCTACTCACGGCAGCGATTGAAGACCCAAACCCTGTGATGTATTTTGAACATAAAGGATTATATAGATCAGTGAGTGCAGAAGTACCTGATGCGTATTATACCCTGCCAATTGGAAAAGCAGCGATTAAGAGGACGGGAACAGATTTATCAGTAATCACTTATGGTATGGGGGTACACTGGGCAGAAAAAGTAATTGAAGAAATGGGGATAGATGCAGAAATCATTGATTTGCGAACATTGGTGCCTCTAGATTACGATACTATTGAGGATACCATTAAGAAAACGGGTAAGGCCATCATTTTACATGAAGATTCATTATTTGGTGGTTTAGGAGGAGAAATCGCAGCACATATAACAGAGTATTTGTTTGAATATTTGGATGGGCCTGTGATGCGTTCGGCAAGTCTGGATACACCAATTCCTTTTGCTATACCATTAGAACAAAATTATCTACCTGTTGAACGATTTAAAGCTAAACTCCAACAACTTTTAAATTATTAATTAACACTCACTTCCTTACCTTTGAATATTGATATTTTGTATTTTTGCTGATCTTTAGATTGGCTCTCAATTTTGAGCCAAACTATTTTCTACTTGTCCCAATTGTGGGTTTTAAAAATGAATTAATAAAAAGAAATGAATTTAGAAGAATATGTAGCGGTAAGTGGCATGTCCGGAGTATACAAAATGGTTGCTAATAGAAATAACGGACTAATTGTGGCAGACCTAGATACTGGAAAACGAAAATTTGCAGCAGCGCGAAAACATCAATTTACGCCATTAGCTTCTATTGGTATATATGCAGGGGATGATACAGAGGAACTTAAAGTCGTTTTTTCGTCAATGTTAGAAAAATATGAAACAATTCCTCCTGTTCCAACTAATGCTTCAGGAGAAGAGATATACGATTATTTTAGACAAATTTTACCAAACTTTGATCAGGATAGAGTATATGTTAGCGATATAAAAAAAGTGATCAAATGGTTTAATTTCCTGAATGAACGTAATTTGTTATCTTTAGCAGCAGAAACCGAAGAGATTAAATCAGAAGAGGAATAGAGAAAACTTATACACCCATTAATTACAAAAATTCCTTTATTCTGTAATTGTAAATGAAAGCCCCTTTTGGGCTTAGACGGAGTGTAGAAAAAACATACTATGAGTGTCCAATCCATTCCGGAACCTAGGAAGAGAAAATTTCTTCCTGAAGAGTTCCGTGTGACCGTATGGTCGAAATTGAAACCTTACTATAGTGAATTGCAGCGTAGAAGTATTGCCTCTGTTTCAGATTTAGAGCGATGGATTTATGACTGGAATGAGATCAGTGCTTTGGTTAGAGAAGAAATCAATTGGCGATATATTCGTTTTTCCATTAATATGGAAGATGATCGCTCTGGTGAAATATATAATTATATCGTCCAACGCATTCTACCAAAGGTCATAGAGGTCGATCATACTCTACAGATTAATTTATTAGAATCTCCTTTTAAAGAAGAACTGAATAAAGAACAATTTGGGATATACTTTAGAGGCATTCAAAATGATGTAGAATTGCACCATCCTAAGAATATCCACCTGTCTGCGGATTTAAAAATAAAAGCTAAAGAATATGGAAAGCTAGTTGCTCAATTAATGATTGAGTATAAAGGAGAAGTGGTGACGATTCAACAAGCTACTAAGTTCCTTGAAAGCTTGGATAGAGAAGAAAGAGCGCATATCTATAAAAAAATAGGAGATTGTTTTTTAGAACATGAAAAACAAATAGATGACCTGTTTACTGAATTAATTGAACTTCGAAGCGACTTAGCGACAAATGCTGGCTTTAAGAACTTTAGAGATTATAAATTTAAAGCATTAGGACGATTTGATTATACTATTGAAGACTGCAATCGCTTTCATAAAAGCGTAAAACAACAAGTAGTTCCCGTAATCAATGAGTTTTATAAGCTTCGGAAAAAATCACTCCAGTTGGATGAAATTCGACCTTGGGATCTTAAAGTAACAATTGAAGGGAATAATCATCTAGAACCTTTTAAAGGAACAAAAGACTTTGTTAGTAAAACCATTGATTGTCTTTCTCAGGTAAGTCCTTTTTTCGGTGATTGCCTAGCTGTTTTACAAAAAATGAATCACCTGGATTTAAACACTAAAAAAGGGAAACAGCCCGGAGGGTATAATATGCCTTTATTGATGACTGGTGTGCCTTTTATTTTTATGAACGCTAGCAATTCTCTAAAAGATTTAATTGTACTAACACATGAATGTGGCCATGCAGTACACTCTTTTACAACAAGACAATATCAACTGAATAGCATAAAAACATTTCCTTCTGAAATCGCAGAATTAGCTGCCATGTCGATGGAGCTTTTTGCAATGGAACATTGGAATATTATATTCGAAAATAAGGAAGATGAGCGAATTGCAAAACTTCAACAACTTGAGCGGGTTTTGACCGTTTTGCCTTGGATCAGTCAAGTCGATGAGTTTCAACATTGGGTATATACACATGCATCTTCTACAGCGCTGGAGAGAAAAACCCAATGGAAATTGATGTCTAAAGAATACATACCAGAAATCATTGAAACTAAAAATAGCGAAAAGTATATTGAAACTTCCTGGCATAGACAGTTACATATATTTGAACTCCCATTTTATTATATCGAATATGGAATAGCACAGTTAGGTGCAATAGCACTGTGGAAAAATTATCGAGAAAACCCAATTGAAACAATTGAACGGTTTACCTATGCCTTGAGCCTAGGGTATTCTAAAACTATACCTGAAATCTATGAAGCAGCAGGAATTTCTTTTGATTTTTCTGAAAAATATATCCGTTCGATTATTGGATTTTTAAAAGAGGAAATCGAAAAAGTCTATTTCGGAATAGAATAATTTAAACAGATTCTAATACCTATTTCTTTTTTCTTTGATTTAAATCTTCTTCCATAATGTCATAAAAAGAAAGGAGTGTTTTAATTAATCTAGCTTGCATGAAAGGATTTGAAGTATCTTTTATAGAGGTAAAATCTTCATAAAAAGATTGTTGTTTGAAAGTAATAGGATCTAATGATTGATCCTTTATCATCTTATCTTTTGGAAGCTGAGATTTTGTTTGAGACGTAGTTCTTTGTTTATTTTTTGCGTCATTATATATTTCACTTCTTTCTCTCCGTTTATTAATTTCGTCTTCACTAATTTGCTTTGATTGGTTTTGAATAATAGCTTTTTGTCCAGTTTCGTTTTTCCCTATTATATTGCTCTCATTATGCTTAGATGATGTTTTTTTATTTAAGCTTTGCTTAATTTCACGAAGCATGCTTTGTTGGATCAATAATTTAGCAGCAATGATTTCCTCTTGTTTACCAGTTTCTAAGGCTGTCTCAAAAAATGTGATTTGTTCTTCAAAGTGTTTCAACTCTTCAGTATCAATACTTAATTGTCTTTTTTGATCATTAACAGTTTTATTAATATCAATGGATTGAGCATTGGTTTTTACTAAAGAAAGAAAAACAAGTGATAAGACAAATAGGTTTTTCATGTACTACGTTTTTATCTTCACTAAACATCCCAAGCTTTGTGAAGGTCATTATAAAGATGAATCGTAAAATAAAGTAGTACAAAAAATTGACCAAAATATAGGTCAAAGTCCAAAACCCAAGAAGTTCTAAACTTATGGCCCTTTATTTTAAAGCCTCAAAAGGATCTTTATCAAGTCCCATTCCAGCTAGATTGCTTGCACCTTTTAAATTTGAAATATCTAAATCTAAGAGGCTACTTGTATGAAAAGTCGAAATTTTAGCTCCTGTTGATAAGCTTGTCCATTTGTCCCAACTAAATTCCATTCCGCCAAGAGGTATAATACTGACCCACATTTTCCAGCTAATCGGTAGGTTTTGCTCATTTAGAATCCATAAGTATGAATCTCCTGGCGTTACTCCTCCAGAAGTATAACTTACCATTAAACCCTTCTTGCTGTTGCCTAAATCAACAATACTCCGTTCTGTTCCAATATCAAAAGCTTTTGATGGTGCATTTAACCAAAAGGAGTCATTGCAGAAATAAGTCCAAGCATCTTGAATCATTTTATCAGCATCTTCACCAGTTTGTTTTATTCCATTTAAAAATGCTAAGCCATCAACTTTTTTAGTATCTAAAAGCACTTCATGCGCTTCCCAGGTTACTTTTACGAAATGTCGATTTTTATCCCACAAAAAACTATGCATTCCTTTGAATGTCCACTGAATATAAGCGGTAGTATCCCATCCAGTTTTGTCAATAGCATCAAGCATTTGTTTTGCTAATGCATCTGCTTCTGGGCCCTTTTGTCCTTGCGGTTTGGATTCATTATAAACAAAAAATAAAACTGCGATGAAGGCAATTAAAATTAAAATAATCAATCCAATTCTTTTGAGCCATTTCATATTGATTTGTTTAAGGATGTGTTCTGAGCTTACTTGTAAGTGTTTGATTGCTAAGACAAAGCTGATGGTTTTTTTCGTAGTTTTAATATAGGGACTAAAATAAGTTCAGAATTAATTTTTCACAATGTACCGAAAAACAAGCAAATTAACGGTAATTATCGTTTGGGCATTAAAATTGAATTTAAAATTAAGAGTCTATTTAAAAATTATTAACTGGGTTACAAAAACGTCTTTTTCACCTAAGCGAACAAAGTTTAAATAGGCTTTTAAACAAATCAATGTGAATTCAAAAACCTGGATGAATTGGTATAGCTAAAAAATCTAATTCGATTCCATATATTTGTAATAGTATTCAAAGAAAAAACGTCCCAATACATGTATAATGATAAAAAAGTCGTCGTCGTTTTACCTGCTTATAATGCAGCACTAACCTTAGAGAAAACATATAATGAAATCCCTTTTGATTTAGTAGATGAAGTTATTCTTTGTGATGATGCGAGTAGCGATGATACTTCAGCTTTAGCTAAGAAAATAGGTATACAACATGTGATTGTTCATGAAAAGAACAAAGGTTATGGAGGAAATCAAAAATCTTTGTACAATAAGGCATTAGCGCTTGGAGGGGACATTATAATAATGCTTCATCCTGATTATCAGTACACACCTAAGTTAATTCCAGCTATGGTTAATATAATAGGTGATGAATTATACCCTGTCGTTTTAGGATCTAGAATATTAGGTAAAGGCGCGTTAAAAGGAGGCATGCCTCTTTATAAATATATAGCAAATCGCTTGCTTACCTTTGGTCAAAACCTCTTAATTAATTATAAACTTTCAGAGTATCATACAGGGTATAGGGCGTTTAGCAAGGCAGTATTGGAAGGGATCAATTTTAATACTAATTCAGATGATTTTGTTTTTGACAATGAGATGTTGTCTCAGATCGTTTATGCAGGATTTGATATTGCAGAAGTAACTTGCCCAACTAAATATTTCGAAGAAGCCTCTTCTATCAATTTTTCAAGAAGCAGCAAATATGGTCTAGGTGTTATACGAGTATCTATAGGACACTTTTTCCAAAGATTAGGTGTTTTAAACTTAAAGATGTACCAAAAACCTCAAGTTTAGAACTAAAGAAAGAGCAATAATCATATTCTAAATAGATTATCAATCTTCATTAGCCATAATAAAAGCCTTACGACCAAAATAAATAGCGGCTAATACGAGGGTGTATGTTAATGTTGCTGTCATAATTCCTGTTCAAAGATATCTTTAGCAGGAGCTTAAAGGTTAATATAAATACCATTCTAAGCCAGTTATACTGCCGATTAAAAGTTGAAGCATCCTAAATTCAAAGTATATTTTGTCAAAATGGATAAATCTGTAGACACTTCTTTACACAAAGCTAACGAATAGCATTAAATTTATGCTGTTACCAAGCTGAAAAAATGACGTAAAGCGACAAATATTATGCAAGAAGAAGGATTGAAAGATTTTTTGGATGAACAAGTAGACCGATTTAACGAACCTGGATTCATAAAAAATGATCCTATCCAAATCCCTCATCAATTTTCCAAGCTTCAGGATATTGAAATTACTGGATTTTGGGTAGCTATGCTGGCTTGGGGACAAAGAAAAACAATTATAAATAAATCTTTGGAACTAATCGATTTGATGGGAGGGATGCCGTATGATTTTATAATTAATCATACCGAAAAAGAGCGAGCTGCTTTTTTAAAATTTAAACATCGAACATTCCAGGCAACAGATACACTTTACTTTCTGGAATTTTTACAGCATTATTATCGAGAAAATAAGTCTTTGGAAAATGCATTTGCACAGTTCTTAAATCCTGAGGCAGAGAATGTTCGAGAAGCACTCATAGGGTTTCATGACCTTTTCTTTGATCATCCTAATGCTCCTCAACGAACTCGGAAACATATCGCTACACCTGCTAGAAAGTCAAGCTGCAAACGCTTAAATATGTTCCTCAGGTGGATGGTTAGAAAAGATAATAAAGGGGTGGATTTTGGCTTATGGTCTAAGATTTCTACTCATCAACTTATAATGCCGCTTGATGTGCATGTAGAAAGGGTCGGTAGAAAGTTAGGCTTACTACATCGGAAACAAAGAGATTGGACTGCTACAGCTGAATTAACCAATAATCTCAAAAAATTTGATCCTGAAGACCCCGTAAAATATGATTTTGCGCTATTTGGTATGGGAGTGATAAATAAATTTCCATAGACGAAAGCATACTGAAAAGATAATTTTTTTAACCACTCTTTCCCTGAAATTTATATTGTACTTTTCATTTTAGTACTATACTTTATCTCTGCGGGGCATTTATACTTCCTATCCTTTTTTTGAAAAGTCAAACTAAAAAAGGGCTTGTAGAAAATCTACAAGCCCTTTTAAAAATTTATTGTTATTTATATTTTATAAAGTACTAATCTTCACTAATACTAATTTCTTGGATTGTATAACTATCGCCAGCGACTTTCATATAGACATAAACTCTAAATATTTTACCACTTGCTTTCAAATTTCCGATCGTATATTTAGAACCAGCACCTTTGGAAGTTCCATCATGTACTTGGCTATATGACTGTGGTTTATGTTTAGCAAAGAAATTTTGTATTGCATTTTTCGCTTGAGTTTTATCAAACAGATTTTCGTTGTCTAAAATGGATACTTCAACTTTATCATCGAAATACTGCGATAATGCACTCGCATCGCCATTGCTAATTGCTTTGGAAATACTACTGAGGTTGTCAGGTGTTACCATTGCAATAGAAGGGGCAATTAATAGAATGAACAATAACTTTTTCATGATTTCGAATTTTATTATTAAAAGGTCTAATTTCGTGCCATCGTACATTTAGACTACATAAAGCTAAGTTATATACATCTTGATGTCAAGAATTATTGAAAAGAAAGGCCCTTTATGCTAGCTATTAATTAAAACAATAATGGGTAATTGACATATGTGTGCCTGTAATTTATTGATAAACAGTATTTTATGTCTAAATATGTGTGGTCAAAATATTTGTAAATAATTGAAAATATAACGTCTTAAAATTGTGTTAAATTGCAATGCAAATGTTAAAAAAGGCTTGAAACCTGTTGATTTAAACGAAATAATATCTTTTTAAGGTAGAGGTATAAAGTTTTTTATCAAATAAGTTACTTTTGGGCTTATTTATAATTGGATGATAATGACAGAAAAAAAAGCAATTTTGATCATATTGGATGGTTGGGGACATGGTCCTAATCCGGCAGTTAGTGCTATTGCACAAGCAAATACTCCTTACGTTGATAGTTTATATAGCCAATACCCTAATTCTGAACTCATTACTTTCGGAGAAGATGTAGGATTACCTGATGGTCAAATGGGCAATTCGGAAGTTGGTCATATGAATATTGGAGCGGGAAGGGTAGTGTATCAAGAATTAGCTAGGATCAATAAATCAGTCAGGGAAAAAGACCTGCATAAAAATGAAACATTAATAAAGGCGCTTAATTATGCTAAAGAGCATAATAAGAAAGTGCATTTGCTTGGCTTGCTCTCTGATGGAGGAGTTCATTCTCATATTAATCATCTAAAAGCACTTTGTGATATTACACAGGAACATGGATTGAACCAAGTTTATATTCATGGATTTACAGATGGGCGAGATACTGCTCCCCTAGGAGGCGTGCATTTTATAAAAGAAGTGCTGGATCATATTGAAGATACTTCTGTGGAACTAGCATCCATTATTGGACGATATTATGCGATGGATCGAGATAAACGTTGGGAACGAGTAAAACTTGCTTATGATGTATTAGTGAACGGAAAAGGAAAGCCTACAACAGATGTGTTAAAGAGTATTGAGGAAAGCTATAAGAATGGGATGACGGATGAATTTATAGAACCAATTGTACTTATTAATGATGATCATAAGCCAAAAGCAGTAATAGAAGAAGAGGATGTCGTATTGTTTTTTAATTTTAGAACAGATCGCCCTCGTGAATTGACTGAGGTATTATCGCAGACTGATATGCCTAAATATCAAATGAAAAAAATGAATCTGCGCTATGTAACAATGACTCGTTATGATGAGTCTTTTAAAAATGTGGAAATCCTTTTTAGAAAAGATGATATTGCTTTACCATTAGGGGAGGTACTGTCTAGTGCAGGGAAAACACAAACGAGGATTGCAGAGACTGAAAAATATCCTCATGTTACCTTTTTCTTTTCGGGAGGGAATGAGACCGAATTAAAAGGAGAAAAAAGAATAATGGTGCCTTCTCCTAAAGTTCCAACTTATGATTTAAAACCTGAGATGAGTGCAGTTGAAATCACAGAAGCCATCATTGAAGATATTGAAGATAATCAACCAGATTTTATTTGTTTGAATTATGCCAATACTGATATGGTTGGCCATACTGGTGTATTTGCAGCGGGTATCAAAGCTGCGGAGGTCGTAGATGATTGTTTGCAGAAATTAATACCAATTTGCCTCAAGTACAATTATGATGCAATAGTAATAGCTGACCATGGTAATTCCGATTTTATGATCAATGAGGATGGAACACCCCATACGGCGCATACGCTTAATCCAGTTCCCTTTATCTATATTAGTAATCAAATAGAGGGAAAAAGTGTAAAAGATGGAAGATTAGCTGATATTGCCCCTACAATTTTAGAAATTTTGAATTTAGAACAACCTAACTTAATGACAGGCCATTCATTAATTAATATGTCCATTTAATAATACGAAATGAAAAGTATTAAAAGACTCTTCTTTTTTATGTGTATTACAATATTGGTATCTACTTGCTTAGGAAGGACTGAATCGGTTGCATCGAAAGGACATTTTTTTGATATAAAATCATTTATTGCAAAAGAGCAAGAACGATTAAAAGATTTGAAAGGAGTAATAAAAAAAGCAACGATTAATGGAATAATAGAAGAGAAAACGATTATAGATGTAAATCTTAAAGAAGAGTTAGCTCTGTTTATCGATTCAGATATTAATAAATTAGCTTGGTTAGATAAATATGATGTTGATAGTACTTTTAGTGATAAAACTTTAACTCAGATTACATATACTGCAAAAAATGATCGTCTTAAGACGAGCCAAATGAAGATTCATTTGACGACTAGAGGCATTGTAGAAGATATTGTGATAAGTAGAAAAACTTCAAGTATTGCGGCTAAATTAGAGCAAAAATTACATTACATTCCAGCTAAAGGCTACTCTATTGAAAGCAGCCAGCAAACTAGTCTTTCAAAGATTCACGTTCTAGAATTGGATGTACAGTTTGTGAATTAGAGTTATTAAACGGAACTTCATTATTTTTATTCAAAAGAATAAGGATTACCCTACGGTTATGTTTTCTGTTTTCTGGAAGATCGATGCCTTTTTCTGAAATATTAGATAGTACAGGATTCGCCTCTCCACAGGCTTTTGCTATAATTTGTTCTTTTGTAATTCCTTGATTAATTAAATAACGTCTAACAGTTCGTACTCTATTTTTAGAAAGCTCAATATTATAAGATGCGTTACCTTTAGCATCAGTATGTCCAATGATCGCAACTTTTAGGTCTGGATTTTTTTTAAGGTTTTTTATAAATACGCTTAATTCTTTTTTTACTATTGCATTTAGTTGGTATTGCTCAGATTTATAATGAATGACTTTTGAAAGAGGTTTTTTTTCTTTAAGAGTGGGAGAGGAGTCCGAAGATAATTCGGATAAATCTTCTATGCCAAGTGGAATAACTATTGCGTTCGAGAAGC
>CBDICS010000032.1:0-19587 GCA_965277415.1 Saprospiraceae bacterium | reverse complement strand
TCTTAGGGCTAAGTGTTTTTACTGCTACAGATTCTACATAAATATCCTTTAACTGCGCGCTGTTTACCAATACCGCTGATTGATCAGCATTGTCATACATCCCCTTGAATAAATCAATTTCAGGAGTAGACTCGTTAAACATTTCTGCCATCCATTTTGGAGGAAGAGATTGATAAAAGACTTTAGCTTTAATGTCGATTAATCCAGTATAATTATTCAAAGGAATATGATAGTAAATGACATCACTTCCTGTTCCTTGATTCCCATTGTCATCTTTATTAAAATCTTCATCTACTATTGCATTTCCAACAATTTGAGTCGTATCATAAACAACATGATCTGTCGTAAACCCAATAGGCGGAAGTCGATTATCTTTCAAAGGTGCAAAAGCTCTTTCTAGTACAGTCGAAAAATCTCCATTTACATCTCCATCTACCAATTCATAAATCTGAACTTGAGTACTATCATTAATGACTTGATAATGCGGTTCAAAATGTGGGTCATGTCCTTCCACTTCATAGGTCTCATCGAGTACACCAGATTTAAATAGCGTATCACCTAATTCTGTCACTACTGTAAATTCTATAAAAGCACGTCGGCTAGGATAGCCTGAAGGAAATTTATGCCCGGCTTTATTTAATACTTCGACTCTAAAATAAGCGCTATCCACATCGCTATTTACTATTTCCAATGAAATATCCAATGTATTTAATTGGAGCATGTCGTATGTATTGAACAATGTTTCTTCGAAGTTTGCATCCGAAGATTCAATACCCAAAGCCTCTTTGTTATCTTTCATTAATTGAATCATGAAAGTATTAGCGCCAACAAGGGTATGTAAGCCGTAGGGGAATCTTTCTTGAAGAAATAAATAATTATCAGAAATAATAACAGAATCTGGAATTCTAGGCATGTGACAAGCTTGACAACTCACGGAATCCTCATTGTATTGTGAGTTTAACCATTCATGATAGGTTGCCTGCTCTACAAAAGTTGTCCCAGTTAGATTCCCCTCTAAGTCAACAGACTCCGTAATTAAAGTATGACAAGAAGCACAAATTCCCGCATCATTTATGTGGTCCGTTGCAATTGGTGTAAAGCCAACAAAGTCAACCATTGGCGGAGCAAAAGGATCTTCATAGGGCCCAAATTGTACTCGATTAGTATCGTAATTAATCAATCCAGAAAATTGATTGCCTAAATTCTCTGGACTTATTTGATGACAAGCGCCACAAGAAACCCCATCAAGTCCAATTGTATCTGTCAAAAGATCACTCATTAGATAATGATCATGGCCTCTAAATTTAGAAGTATAATGTCCCATTGGGGCATGACAGCTTGTACATTTATCTTGTAGGATTTCGCTATGCTGAGGATTAACTAAAACTTCATGACTGACTTTAGCTCTCCAAAATGGATCTTTTGCTGAATTGGCCATCATAGAGGTTTGCCAATCATCTGACATATTGACATCGTTTCCCTGAGCATCAACCAATGCAAACCCTTCTGGGTCGTATCCATGACATCCGTCACATGTCCCTTGAGTAGGAAAATATTGATTAGAATCTATAGCCATCATCACTGGGGCATGAATCATTCTGATTTCCTCTAGAGTATAAGAAGCTCTTGCCTCTTTTTTGATTGGGATCAAACTCAATAATAAAACCACAAGCAGTACGCCACCTGCAAAGGCAACTTTTCTAACATTCTTCATAAATTAGTTATTTCTGCATACAAAATCCGATAATTTCTACAATTCGACAAATTGAATGTCCACTTTGTAAGGTTTAAGCTATAAAATTATCTTTCTAATATTGCTCAAATTCTAAAAATGTGACAATTGGATCACAGAAGGTAGTTAAAATTCGTTTTTAGAAAAACATTTAATTACTTTATAGCTAAGAGCATGTTTAAATTTCATACTTCAAGATTTAGGAACAATTATTTATTCCGTGTCCTTTAAATCAACTAAATGCTAAATTGTATGACGAAAATTAACTTTACTTTCATTATCCTGATTTTTTTCTACATTTCTCTGGAAGCACAAATAAGTGGAGAACCTACGGGTATCGAATTGACTAAATCGATTCATGTTCCTTCACAATTTTCAGAAGTAAATTTTAATAATCAAACTACATTATTGTCAACTACTAATATAGAAAGCGTTCTAATTGTCTGTGTAGCTGACATGAATGGAGATAAACTAGATGACATCGTTCGATTGAATAATGGAACGGATCTAATGATAGAATACCAATCCTGCGGCTCTGGTTTTTCTAATTATACTTATGGTCTAGTTTCTGGAGCGCCTCAATTGAATATTGCAGTTGCTGATGTTGATGATAATGGATTCAATGATATCTTAGTATCTGATCAATTTGATACGATTACTTTATTATTGGCAAATGATGATGGGACTTCTTATACGGAAACGATTCTTCCAGTGCCAACATCTAGTACTACTTTTCTTGTTCAAGGCTCCAATTTTGTAGATATAAATGAAGATGGATTAGTGGATATCTTTATTTGTAATGATCTAAACGAAAGTGTCATTTGGGAGAATATGGGTTCAGGGAATTTTGAAATTAATGAAGATTGGATCGATTTGGATATTTTTCCCAATTTAGACGATGCTGGAAATTATGCTTCATCCTGGACAGACCTGGATAATGATGGTGATTTGGATTTGCATATATCAAAATGTTTCAAAGATGTGCCTTCCACTAGCCCTAAAAGAATCAATCAGTTTTTTCTAAATGATGGCAATAATAATTTTTCGGAGATGGCAGAAGCCCATGGATTGAAAAATGGTGCACAATCATGGACCGCAGATTTTCAAGATATAGATAATGATAATGATTTGGATTGTTTTGTAGTAAATCATACGAATGATACAAGTGAATTGGTACAAAGCCAACTTTTTCTGAATGATGGAACGGGGCATTTTGAAGATATTACAGCTTCAACAGGATTAGATATTGAACTTAACCATTTGCAAGGAATATTAAGAGACTTTGATAATGATGGTTTTGTAGATGTCTTAGTCGCTGGGCTTGATGGATATGAATTTTATCAAAATAATGGAGACCTAACTTTCACAGAAAACGAGGATATATTTGATACCTATCATATGGGGACTTTTGCAATTGGGGATTTAAATCATGACGGGTTTTTAGATGTTTATTCTGCAAATAGTAACACTTCTTCGAATGATACGATGAAAAATGATGTTTTATGGATTAATGAAAAGAATGAAAATAATTTTTTAGCTATCAATTTAGAAGCGACTTCTAGTCATAGCAATGCTATTGGTTCTAGGCTTGAGATTTATGGTGATTGGGGCATTCAGATAAGAGAGGTTAGGGCAGGGGAGAGTTATGGAATTATGAACAGTTACACTCAATATTTTGGATTAGGAACAGCCGAGACTATTGATTCTTTGCTTATACGATGGCCTTCTGGTAATGTAGAAGTATTTCATGAGCCACAAATTAACCAATTTCTTAATGTCGTTGAAAACGAATGTGCCTACCCGGATATTAATATTTCTTGTGGAGGTTCGATGACAATTTGTAGCGGTGATACCTTATTACTTAGCGCACCTCTTGGAAGTTCCTATATTTGGTCTAATGGGGCGGATGATCAAGAGATTTCTATTGTTGAGGGCGGAATTTATCAAGTTACGGTTACCAATGATTATGCTTGTTCATCTATTTCTCTTCCAATAGAGATCATTCAAGATCCGGATACAATTCCTGTCATTACGCCTTCTGGTGCGACTACTTTTTGCGCCGGGTCTAATGTCTTTTTACATAGTTCTCAAATTGGGGATAATCTTTGGTCAACTGGTCAAACGTCTTCAAGTATACTTGTTTTTCAAAGTGGTGAATATAGCCTTACGACTAGCGGAGTTTGTGGTGATCTTACATCTGAACCTATTGATGTTAATGTAATTCCTTTACCGCCAGATCCTGAAGTTGAAAATGATTTTATATACCTTGATAATGTACCTGCTTCAGGAACGCTTACTGCGACTGGAGATAATATCTATTGGTTTGCTGAGCCCAATGGTGGCAATTCAATAGGAGAGGGGAATACTTTTATTACCCCTGAACTTATAGAAACCACTGCTTATTATGCACAGGATATTACTACGGTAGATGATGTTACTTGTTCTAGTGATAGAGTGATTGGAATTGTTGAGATCGATTCTGTTAATGCCACGATAGAACCAATAGATGAAGCCTTATTTACAATATATCCAAATCCTGCTGAAAATTATATTGTCTTTATAAAAGGACAAAAGGAATTGGATGATGTTCAGGTTAGTCTGATGAATGCTGCTGGTCAAAAGGTAATGGGAACCACAATCAGCGCAACTAGGACGGAAACTCAGATAGGCATAGAGGAATTGATCAATGGTATGTATACCATGATCATTGAAACTAGTGAAGGCCGACTGTTTTATAAGAAGGTTTTGGTTATTAGAAATTGAATGATTTTATCAAAACAATAATCTCTTCGAATCTCTACATTTTGTAGATGCCTTGTCCCTTAAGAAGAATTCCTAACATGCTCTAACAGCTATATACAAAAAAAGCCTTCCAATCGGAAGGCTTATATTTTGGGTGAAAGACGGGATTTGAACCCGCGGCCTCTGGAACCACAATCCAGCGCTCTAACCAACTGAGCTACAATCACCATTTAAACGCTTTAAAAAACACAACTTATATGCATTTATTATTAAAGCGCTGCAAATATATAATAAGTTCCTGAAAGCTGTCAAATTCTTTTTCAAATTTTTTCAAAAATCAGAAAATAATTTTCTGTTTGATGACAAATCAATATTTACTGCTCTAAAGCATCTGCTTTTAGTTCAAATTCTCTAACTACAGGATTATAAGGAGCATTGACGACTTCTCCATTATTGTCTACAAGTGTTAAGGTAATTGTATTCTTACCCATTGGAAGCCCTTCGATATAATAAGGCTGCCATTTGTCTAAAAGGTGATCCTCTTCTCCATTAATGTTGACTTTAACTTTATTTCCATTAGGTCCAAGTGTCGTTTCTACAATATAAAAATCAAGCATCACTTTATCCGTATTCTTTTTCCCAATATAAGTACCTTTTGGACGGCTATAAAAAATCATTGGAAAATTAATAGACTCTGCTTTTTTCATCATATTAGACTCTATCGTGATTTTTTGAGCTTTATGCGCTTCTTTCGTTTTGATACTTTCATGATAGGATCTAGACAAAAAGGCTAATAAATGATACTCTCCAGCTTCCAAAACAACATCATTGAAAGTAGAAGTATATTTTGCTTTATAAGGCTCATTATTAAGGATAAGGTGAATATGCTGCCCTTTTTCAGAATTGGCACACATTTTTTGAGGAGCGTCAGGCGTTTGAGCACCCAATTGGTAAGAAGAACCGCCAATATTAAAGGCCCAAGCATCATCTAAATACATCATTTGCTCAATTTTCGCATCCTCATATCCTGGAGATGGCGTGAATGGAGTCAATTGATATTTTGTCTTTGGTTTAGGAGCTTCTGTTGTAGTATCAGATGTATCTGAAGTAGTAGCAGAACTATCACCATTTTGACAAGCGACAATAAACAAGCTAAATAACAATAGAAAAGATAAGTATCTCATAAGAAAATTGATGTTTTGTGAGTTAAATGAAGCCACTAAGGTACTATTTTCTTAATAGAGACTAAGAACCAAAGGGAACTTATTTTTTAACCCTGTCCAATTTAAACTTTCCAGTTTTACGAAATTCTTTAGCATCCTGAGGATGATACTCCCAATGCCAGTGTTCTTTGTTTACTGTACGAATAAAACCAAAAGCGGTAGCATTATTTTTCATCCAATCGTAGACTGGAGCACCATCAAAACCTCCTGTGTTCAAATCAAAAGCGATTCCATTTTGATGATTGGAACGACCTGGCTTTGCAGCTCTATTAAACCCTGGCTGTTTTGTTTGCCAACCTATGAAGAGTTTTTCTTGCTTTCTAAAAGTTCGAAAACCACTGGTTACGCTGAGTTCAATATTTTCTTTTTTGGCGGCCTCCATTAAATTTAGATAGGGTTCTAAGGTTTGGGTAGAGATATGTTGCATTTGACCTCCTGTTCCTACGATTCCAACGAGTAATTTTGCACCTATAAATCGACCTCTTTTCCAAGCGGCATTATCCCCTTTAATATTTAACCATTCTTCTCCTTGGAATACTTTCGAATTGCCTTCTACCAGATTCGATGCGGCAGTCCACCCAATTGGATCACCAGGAACCATTATACCATCTTCAATGGTCATATGTCGTACCCGAACATATTTTCCGACAGGAATGGTTTGATTGGATCGAGCAGTGATCTCAACATAACAGCCTACAGGTATTTTTTCTTTTATACTTTTATAATCCGGGCTAGCCGTTCGAATAAGGGCATTATCATCCACTACCGTATAATTGTCACCATTTGGTTCTAATTCCCATTCATTAGGGACATAGCTTATAATCTCATTCATGAAATTGCCATGCAAATTGGTTGCTCTGGTCCATCCAGAAGGAATAAAATCAGGAACGTCGATTGGAACAGCATGAACATAAACATTTCGTGATGCGTCCGTTTTCACTGCTGTGACGTTTACCTTAACATTTAGCGGAATCAATTTATGATCTCCAATAGCCGTATCAGGTGGCAATTTGTCTCCAGCTTTATATTTAGAAAACTGTTTAAGATTCTTTTCGTTTCGAATTAAAGACATATTATCGTCAATAACGAACTCTTTATTAGAATAAGAGGGAATTGTAAAATTCATCATTTTGTTTTTTGGTTGGATAAGTGCAGCTATAAACCTAAATATACATTTATTTTCCTATGTATCTGTTTCTTGATTAATTATTTTCGTTCTTTGATAAATTCCGTGGACAAACCGTAAATAAGATCAAAAGAGACCAAAGGAAGCCTTGAGTTTGTTATGGCTTTGTCTCAAACACGGAATTTGTCAAAGAACCATTATTTTTAAACTGCGCTAGACTTTTATTGTTAATAGATATAGATTGTACTTGAAAAAGCGTGAATGGATAATGAAGTTGTTCAAGAAAAGAATCCTATTTGACATAGGATAAATTCTAAATAGAAAATATGGAAAATCAAATAGAACTTAAGGTGGACGGAATGACTTGTAATAATTGTGCTGCGAGTCTCGACAAATATTTAAAACGTAAAGGGTTTGAGGAGGTATATGTTAATTTCGCTACTAAGGAAGTTAGATTTAGTCCTGAAGGAGCGAAGTTTTCAATTGATGAAGTAAAAAGTGGAATACACAATTTAGGCTTTCGGGTAATAGAAGAGGATGGTGAACTGCCAAGGCCTTTCTGGACTTTAGAAAAGAAGTTACTGATCAGCACAATTTTTACTTTGCCACTTTTTCTTGAGCATTTTCTTGCGATGGCAGGAATTCAATGGTTTGCTTTTTTAGGGAATCCCTGGATCCAGTTTAGTTTATGTTTACCTGTCTTATTAATAGGAACACTGCATTTTGGAAAGAGTGCATGGAGTTCCTTAAAAGGAGGCGTACCGAATATGGATGTATTGATTTTTATTGGAAGCACAGCGGCATTTATTTATAGTGTAGTCGGAACATTGTCAGGGAATGCAGATTATATTTTTTATGAAACAGCAGCGACTATTATCAGCCTGGTTCTTTTAGGCAATTACATGGAAAAAAGAGCAGTAAGACAAACTACGACAGCGATTGATGATCTGGCTAGTCTCAAAGTAGAGCAAGCAGTTAGAATTAATTCTGTTGGAAGTAAAGAACAGGTCGATTTGAATGAGATTAAAGTCGGCGATATTTTACAAATCAATGAAGGCGATAGTATTCCGCTTGATGGAATGATTATTAAGGGAACAGCTACAATTGATGAATCAATGATATCAGGCGAGAGCATTCCAGTAGAGAAAGAGGAAGGAGATAATGTGATCGGTGCAACGGTTTTGATAAAAGGAACCATTCGTTTAAGAGTAAATGCTATAGGTGGTAATACAGTCCTTAGTAAAATGATAGAATTAGTGAAATCTGCTCAACAGGAAAAACCTTCTATTCAGAGACTAGCGGATAAAATCAGTGCAGTTTTTGTTCCGATCGTATTAACCATAGCCGTATTGACGTTTGTAATATCCGTTTTTGTCTTTGGAATTGAAAGCCAGCAAGCATTAATGAATAGCATAGCAGTTTTAGTGATTAGTTGTCCATGTGCAATGGGTTTGGCTACACCTACTGCGGTAATGGTAGGCGTAGGCCGAGTCGCTAAAAATGGAATCTTAATCAAAGGTGGTCAAACTTTGGAGACATTTGCCAAGATAAAAAATATCGTTTTTGATAAAACAGGGACACTGACTACTGGCGATTTTAAAATAAAGCAGATTCAATATTTAGAAGGGGAGGCGTCGGACATAAATGCCATTTTATATGTTTTAGAAAGCCATTCTTCACATCCGATAGCGAAATCTATTGTTTCTGAATTAAATAACAGACCAAGATCAGGTGCGCCATATTTTACAGAAATCGCAGAAGAACGAGGTTTAGGCATCAAAGCTATTGATCATCAGGATAATCAGTATTTTTTAGGATCAAGTAAAGCAGCAGCAGCTTTTACAAATGATCTTAAACACGATGTGTATTTGATACTCAACAAAAAAGTAATCGCTACTATTGATATTGAAGATGAATTAAAACAGGACGTTCAATTAGCGATTGATTTTATGAGAAAGGAAGGCGTCAAAACAATTCTACTTAGCGGGGACTTAAAATCAAAAGTTGAAACTACTGCTACAGGATTAGGAATTACTGAATATTATGGAGAACAGCTTCCGGAACAAAAACTGCAAATCATTGAAGACCTTAGCAATAAGAATCTGACAGCTATGGTCGGCGATGGCATCAATGATGCGCCTGCTCTTGCACAGGCTGACATTGGGGTTTCCCTGAGCGATGCTTCTCAGGTTGCTATTCAATCTGCTGAAATAGTATTACTTGATGGTAAACTTAGCCGCTTACCTAAAGCATTGGCAATCAGTAAGCATACCTTATTAACAATTAAACAAAATTTATTTTGGGCTTTTGCTTATAATATTATAGCGATTCCAATAGCGGCACTTGGTTTTCTTAATCCTATGTTTGGCGCTTTGTTTATGGCTTTTTCTGATGTGATTGTAATCGGAAATTCAATTCGATTAAAGTATAAAAAAATAGATTGATTTGTTTCTATTTGCATCAGTTCTTTTGCCATAGAGTTCTATTGCCACAAAGACGCAAAGGCACAAAGAAGTATATTATTTCCTATCTTAGTGCCTTTGCGTCTTAGTGGCGAAAACCTTATTAGGTAGCTAATCCTGTCGAAAAAAAATATCTAAAGAAAGCCTGTGTGGCACAAGCAAGCATAAAATTTATGAAACCAGATCCAAGCATACTTCTAAGTCTAGTACAAATGCAAATGCCTTTTGGTAAGTATAAAGGTCGACTTCTTTGTGATCTTCCAATGTATTATCTAGAATGGTTTGCCCAAAAAGGTTTTCCTAAAGGACGATTAGGGATGTTACTCCAAACTATCTATGAAATTAAATTGAATGGTCTGGAGAAATTGCTTCAACCACTTAAGAGGTTTGATAGGCCAGATTGATTCAAGGTCTTACTTAATTGTAGATTCTTAGCCTCGCCCCTTACGACTCGATTCTACGTTCGTATTTTTATTAGAATGCTCGCTCAAATGTATTTCCATTAAATTTATAAACACCTTCTTCTATCGTTCCAAACCATAAATCACCCTTTCTATCGCTATGAATTGTTAGAACAAAATCACTCGGGAGACCATCTTCCTTTGTGTAATTTGTCATAGTCTTACCATCATATTTCCAGGTTCCGGTATCCCGATCTCCAAACCAAATATTCCCATGACTATCTTCTTCGATTGCAAATACATGTTCAAGTGTTCCCTTTGGCGATTTATCACCTCTTCTTGAACTAGCGAAATGAATTAGCCCATTCTTTTCTGAAAAATTTATTGTTGAATCACCATGATTTAATAAAACCCCAATTCCATTATTTCCAATCCATAGATTCCCTTTACTATCTTCCAAAATACTTCGGACATGCAAGTAGCCCGTTTCATATTTTAAGCCCAAACTTTTATCATTTATAATAGTAAACGATTTACCATTATAACCAAAAACACCTGCATAAGTCGCGATCCAAATTTGATTATCCTTGCCTCTTGTATAGCCTGTAAAAGCATAGGTATTATTAGAATTAATGAGTTCCGCTTTTGGAAGTGCTAAATAAGTTAATTCTTGTCCATCATATCTATAGACTCCAAATTCGTTCCCACTATTAAACCAAAGATCATGTTTTGTTAATTTCCAATTGCTTTCTTTTTTGAGCTGAAATCCTGTAAGGCTATTTCTTAAGTTATGATTTGTAATTTCCTTATTTTTATAACTACTTATTCCGTTTCCTGTACCTAACCAAATAGTACCCTTATTATCCTCTTGAATCGTTCTTATTTCATTATTACTCAAACCATCTTCAACTTTAAAATAAGTAAAAGTCTTACCATCAAATAAACAAAGCCCTTCTTGGTGACTACCAAACCAATAATTTCCTTTACTATCATGCAGAATGGAACTAACACCGGAAGTAAACAATAATGAATCTTTTGTTGTATTTAATGAAAAGTCAACTTTATTTACTTTGGCTACCTGATGATCTCCTTTATCAGTTTCTGTTTGGGCGCAAGACAGGTTTATACTTAAGAGAATTGCAAAATAAATTAGGGGGCTTAATTTATTCATGTTTATTGATTTTTATGAAGCAGGACATCTATATAAAACGCTACCTCACACATAGAAGCGAATATCATTTTTGCTACTCGTTCATTATGCTTAGCTGTTATTTTCATTTACGTCATTTTTTAAATTTTTTATAAATACTGACCGAAGTGGTTTGGAGGAATTTCAAACCACTTCGCGTCAAATACATTCATCCTTTATTTTTAGCCATTCTTTATAATTAACCACTCTTTTTTCATTATCAGATTTGGGTTTTCCATCTAAAATGCCGATAAATTCAAGTTCGTGTCCGTCTGGGTCATTGAAATAAATTGAAATAGCTGGCATCCAAACAAAAACCATTGGTCCTTGATTTCCATCATTCAAAAAATTCCAGTATTTAATATTTCGGGATTTTAAATAATTCACAGATTCGTTTTGAATCCAGTCTGGCTCACACTCAAACGCAAAATGTCTAATATCAATTTCTTCTTTAGGTTTTTCCCATAAGCCTAACATAAATTTTTTGTCTGCTCCAATCCAGAAAAAAGCAGTTCTACGATTATTGTTGAAACGGCATTGCTTTAATTCAAGTGTATTTTTATAAAACTCAATTGAGCGTTCAAGATTTTCAACAAATAAATGGGTTTCAAAAAGTCCTTTTATCATTAGTTCTTAGGTTTTTAACAACTTCACAATATAAAAGCTGAACTTACAATGTAATAAAAAAAATTAATTGATGTGAAATTAATTTGTAAGTAAAGGTGGGGGCATGGTCATGGCAATCGCAAGCTTATCTATTAAAAATGAATGGAGTAAAAATAAATGATCAAAATTTTTGAAGTCTGCCAAAAGTGGCCGCTCACAAGCGAAGCGATCACTCAATCACACAGTCCATAGGACTGATCACCATCACACAAATCTAAAATATCGTTCTTGCAATTGCCATGGGGGCATGGGCAATAGAATTCCGATTGAGGTAATAAAAAAAATATGGTGTTGCCCACAGGGTTTTAGTTTATTTTTCAAAAATAGCAACTGCTCTAACAGGTGAACCAGTCCCTCCTTTGATTTTTAAAGGTAAACCTATAAACCTAAACCTTCCTCTGCCAATTAGTAAATGAAGGTTTATCATATTCTCGTAATGTGTAAAATTCAGTTCTCCACAAATGTGATGAACTTCCTTATTTGATATTCCAGGAACGCCTGGGGACATAGTTTCAACTCCAAAAGCGGATATCTTCTTTTCTCCAAGCCACCTTGCAGAACCAGTCGTAATTCCGGGGCCATTACTCCAGTTTTCTCCATTAAAATTTTTTCGATAATGGTCAGTATAAAATAAGACAGTATCTCCTTCTTTTATTTTTAGACCTGCGTTTTTACAAGCATTTTCGATTTCGTTTGGTTCAATTAATTCTTTTAATCCTTTATGCGAGAAATCCAAACAGATTCCTTCTGTATAGAACATTGATAAAGGCATTTTGTCAATTGATTTTCCTTTATGCTGAATTTCCATATGATTTATAGCGTCAACATGAGTTCCAGTATGTTCTCCTAATTCTAGTTTATGGACAGCAGGTGTTTTTGTCTTTGGGTTTTTTATTCCATTCCACTCTTCGTGAGAATTATGAATGGTCATTTTCACTTGTGGAAGGTCTTTATAAACTGGCATACCTTCGTAAATTTCTTGACTTAAATCAATAATTTCTATCATTCAGTATTGTATTTTTCAAATAACATAACTATTCCTTTGTCCGAATTATTTTCTTTCCAATTTTTTATAAAGTCTATTCTATTAATCTCCATTTTACCTCTTTTTGGGTGAATTATTTTACAATTATGTTTATTTACTTCTTCAATTACAATGAAATAATTACTTTGCCAGTGAGCAATAGCTGGTAGAGGAATATTTAAAAGTGATGGAATATCGTCTTGTTTATCTTCATACGGAAGTTTGACTACTAAAGTTTGAAACCCATTCAATTCAGCAGCTTCCTTAAGATCCAATATGCTAGTTCCTTCCACATCACTCATATTCGTTTGATTTGAAATAACACTGAATTCCACAATTTTATTGTGAAAATTTAATACCATTTGAAGACATCTTGGACCGCATTCATAAGGGTAGTTTTCCATTATGAACGGAACTTCTTTTTTTGTCAAATTTGTACAGCTAAATCCAAGTAGCAGCATAAAAAAATATAAAAATAAAGTCTTCATCTTTCTAGTACTTTGAATTTAAATGAACTGTTTATTAGGATTACTTTTAGTAAAGTTAAATGCATATCGTAACTAAGTTTTTTTAATGTCAACTAACATCCATACAAACACAGGTTGCTCGATGAACTGGGAAGACACTTCGATAGACCATTTATTAGATCTGTTGCTTGCCACTCGAATAGCAATAGTTTTTATAAATCTAATGTCCAGTGTAAGAGATTCGACCACAAGGAATGACGGTACAATGATCTTCTGGTGCAATGAATTTTCTCTGCTTATAAAATTCAAGCTTAATTCCTATTTCTAATTGAAGATCGGTAGATATAGCTTGATTAATTTGAGTATCACAAGCGTCATAAAGCTCTCTATTAGAATGTGAGAATACTGCTCTAGGAAGTACTTCACAATTTGAAGATCCGGAATACAATGTGCCTAGCGTAATAACACAATACTCATTGGGCTTAAGGGTTTTATTTAAAGTATAAGGGGTATTGAGAGGAGATTTTAAAAAGTCATCTTCTCCACTAACTATGGTGTTAGTTAATGTTATTGTATCTGGTGTTAATTCTTTTGGAAATAAGAATACTTTATACGTGCTGCTATCGCCACAAAAAGCTGGGAATTCGTATTCTTTTGATAAAGCCATTTGAAGGTCAATCGGACTGGTACCGACATTAGTAATAATAGAGGTCGTGTATATAACAGGGTTTTTGATCCCTAGCTTGGCGTTTGCCCTTATTCCTTGGTTTGTACCATTTTCAATCTTTAGTCCGATTTTCGTACTGAGGTTCTGCTTAGGATCGTTCACAGACTGCAGTTCACTTTTCGATGTATGTTCAGCACTTTTTGATTTTTCTTGGCTACAGTGAGTAAAAGAAATCAAAAAAGAAAGTAGGAACATTAGATTTTTAACCATCGCATTTTATAATTAATTTTAATAATGATGAATTCCATCGCTAAGCTAATTATTATTAAAGCACACCGTATCTTCAAGATTTTCATGAAGTTCATTAGTGAGTGAATTCTCGTTGCTTGTCTAATATAAGATTTATTATTGGACAGTGATAGGAAATGAAATTTCCATAACCGTCTCACCTCCTGCATTGTCAATTATCCCTTCGGATACCCCATCCGAAAATTTATCGGGCTCTTGAAGAAGGATGATTTTTAAGCTTCCAAAACTTTCATTTCCAGTAGTCAGTATACTTTTTATCCCTAAAGGCTTACCATTTATATCTTGATCATTATAAGCGACATTTAAATCTGAAATTGATGAGATAAAGAAGAGTTGATGATCCTGAGTTTCCTCTAAAATTTCTTGTGAAATGTTCTCTATATTGGAGCTTGATTCATCTAACAATTCCAATGTGCCTAAATATGTTTGATTGGTATTTAATACACCTTCAGAAATAGTTGGTGTATTTCCTCCATCACCATCTAAGTCTAAATATTTTAAGATAATTGGGGTTCCACCAGAGTTTGGAGTTAATGTATACTGGATAGTAGTAATTACTTCCTGACAATCTTTTATTGTATCATCATCATTTTCACAAGCTGTAAGTATAAATAAAACTCCAAGAAATAGTTTGAGAGGTATGTTCAATTTCTTCATTCTAAATTATGTTGAGTAATAATAAGGGAAAATCAAAACCAATTTCTTAAAATAAAAAGAATGATTGTTCTGTGAACCACGAAGTACTTGATCCGTACGCCTCATGGTGGGAGGGCTCTCCGACAAGACTAAAACTTAGCCTCGTCAGTTGTCACTCGATTAGTCTCAGTCATTTTTCATTTATTATATAAATTGTTGCTTTTGCTTTTCCCATTTTTTTAACTAAGCCTTCATCTGATAAATATCTCATATCCTTTTTTAAGGTATAAGGAGTAAAATCTTTTAAAGAAGCGGTTACATCACTAATTTTTACAGGTTCATTTTCTTTAATAAACTTTAGCAACAATTTTTGCCGGTCATTTAAATAGCTTTTTTTATCCTTGATTTTGGTATATCTGGTTTCTAATTTCTTTATCGTAGCTTCTAGTGTTTCCAAAAAGAAAAGTGTCCATTGGTTTATCTTTTCTTCTTCCGTTCCTCTATCTTTCTGACCACTCATTAATGCTTTATAGTATTCTTTTTTTCTCTTTTCAATTTCTATCTCCATAGAGGCATATTGCATAAAATCATATTCTTTTTTGAGTAATAGCAATGTGGTTAATAATCTTGATAATCTTCCATTCCCATCTTGATAAGGATGTATAGAAAGAAATTCATAAACAAATGTTGCGATGATGATCAATGGATGTAATTCTTCTTCCTCAAAGTTTTTATTAGTCCACAAAATCAATTTTCCCATTTCTCCTTTTACTAAAAAGGGTTCTGTTGTATTGAAAATTACTTTTTGATGACCACCAGGATAGTTTGCTACTACTTTGTTTGATAATTTTTTGTAATTCCCTCTATGGTTATCATCTTTTGGACTTGATTGTAAAAGCGATTTATGGAGATGATGGATGTGATTCTCTTTTATTTCTATTGTTTCAAATGAATCCAAAATCAAGTTGAGGACTTCATAGTATCCAAAAACTTCTTGTTCATCTCTGGTCTTAAATGAAGTTATTTTTACTGACTCAATCAAATTTTTCACTTCTTCATTTGTCAGTGTCGAACCTTCAATTCTAGTTGATGAACCAATACTTTCTATTGTTGCAATTTGCTTTAATTCCTTCAAGTATATGGATTCAGAAATTTCTAATCCTGACCATTTTCCTTTAAATGAATCTATATAGGCAATCTTATTGATTATCTTTTGAGTAGTCTTAAAATCAAATGATAGTTTGGATTCCATTTATCAAATTATTTGATTTTTATCTAAATTCTATCCAAATATATCTTCTTTAATTGATTTATTCAATTTTTATTCGATTTTTATTTGATTTAACATGTGACCTAGATTGAGACTAGGGCCAGTCTGTAAAAATACTCATCCCTCTATCGGAGGGGAGTACGTAAAAAAAAGAAGTATAGCAATCCTCAGTATAAGTTTTTTTACAATCTGACGCTTCGTATAAAGGCCGTTTCGGCATATAGTAACCATTCCGTATTTTTGTCATAATTTGATTTAGGAATGACATGATCTTTTATTGCATTAGTATGGATTGCGTAATTAGTTTTTGCTAGCAAACGTTTTACATTCCATTCAAGATTGTATTGATTAGTTTCCTGTTCTTTTAACCTTTGGAATTCCTTTAAAAGCACTTTGTTCTCAGCTTTTTATTTATTTCTAATTTCTATAGTCAAATTCTAGGTTACTTATTTCATGGCCATTACATTCTGTAACTTCTGCCCATTCTATTTTTTGATCAAGACTATTAAAATTATTGATTGATTTTAGAATGCATCTTACATCAAATTCAGTATTGCTTTTAACGTTGTAAACTTCTAACATCCTCAATTCTCTAGGAATCAAAATTTGTGGAGCTATTTTTTCCTTTATCGCAATGTTTAAGCCCTTATGCTCACTAGCTACACTTTCATATATGAATGCATCAAAGTTATTATTTTGAACGATAGATGAAAAAATCATTGTTGGGGAATAGCATTCTGGTCTATTCTGAGGAATTACTTTTTTACATTCCCTATGCAAAAAGTTACTTATTTTTTTTACTCTATCATTTTCATAATTTCGATCAGAATCAAATATGTTTTCTAACCCAAATTCTAAACATTTTATTGATGGATTTAGAACTTCATATTCAATTGTAGTTATATACTTTTCCTTTGAAGCACCGATTTCTATTAATGCAGTTGAAGCATTTGTGGCACAATAAATTATTGGCTTATATTTAAAATTTAGGCGGCCATGTGGAACTAGCTTTGCAGGAGGATGCCATAAATCAGTTGTTTTTTCAAATGGTTTATTCTCTTTATTTTTTCTAGCGCGGTAAATTTTCCATTCGTCACTAGAATAAGTAACAATAGGAGAGGGTAGTGAATCTCCTAATATGTCAAACATTACATTTTTAATTACTTGATACTTCGAGTCCGTAAAATTTGAATAGTCAAAGTTTTCAATAATTGAAATAAGATCATTTAGATATGTTGTTTTAGTGTTCATAGATTTGAAATTTTGTTCATCATTAATCAATAAAGATATATTTAATCTGTTTATATGACAAACTTTAACTATGTTTGTTTTGAGCATTTTGATAATTACTGACAACATTCATATAAACACTAGCTCCCACAAAACATTCGTTTATTTTTCCCTATCTGAACAAGCTTGTCAAAGTAGCTTAAAATTTTCCAGACCTCTACGCACCTTTCAAAAATTGGTATTTCGCGCTTAACTGATATGCTTTTGTTGCTATTTCTTTATCTACATCCTCTATTTGTATATTGATTTTGCTCAAAAAATCATTGAACTTATCAATGATGTCCTTTCTATTTTCTTTTTCAGGCTTTACTCCAAATTCCAAAAATCAGGAAAGTATTCATCTAAAACGACCACTTTTCATTGTTGAATACAAAAGACTTATTATCTTTTCTTAACCCATTCATTGCAGTAATATTTACTTCTGTCATCTTTGAAAACGCTGTTCTAAAGTTGCCTGAAACATTTGCATTAATAAAAAAAGGCCCTAGATTTCTCCAGAGCCTTCAATTACGCTTTTATTGTAAATTAAATCTTAATAAACTTCTTAGTAATTAATTCACCATCAACTTGGATCAATACATAGTACATACCAGCTTGAAGGTCAGAAATATTTACTTCTTCATTGGTGCTATCACCTTGCACTGTTCTCATCAATTGACCTGAAATAGAAATTATCTGTACAGATTGAATTGCTTTTTCAGTATTGATATTTAGAACGTCTTTAGCAGGGTTAGGATAAACACTAAGGTCTGATTGAGAAATTGTAGCTGCATTTGTAGGTTCTAAACTTGTTGATTTAAATGCCTCTTGAATCGTAACTACTGCATCATCAGGATTAGTTAATGCTCCTCCAGATCCAGTGATTACTACCTCATCAATATATATTCTATCTGCATTTCCACTAGCATCACATTGGAATCTAAACTGTGCATTAGAGCTAAGGTTATAAGATGAAGCATCTAAAGTTACAGAAGCAGTGTAGAAATTATTATTGACAAAAGAAGTACCGCTAGCCCAAGCTGCAACAGTTACCCAGCCAGAACCATCATTATATCTTAGCCAGAAGTCTTCTCCGTTTTCCATACTATTTGGATAGAAGTAGAAACTTACTGTTACGCTACTATTACCAGCAAGATTAAGTGTCGGAGAAGTCATTGCTGATGCTGTTCCTGAGTTATCACGGATACGGATAGAATAACTTCCTTCCCATGATCTTGAACCAGAGTATCGGTAACAATCGCTACCACCATCAGCCCAGCCGTCCCAGCCAGTCTCAAAGTAAGAAGCTAAAATTTCTCCACCACCAGTTGGGCATGCATCACAAAGTGCACCACCACAATCTGTTCCTGTTTCATCACCATTTTGAACACCATCTGTACAAGTCTCACAACTTCCATCATCTTGTGTTGCACTTGGATCATAATTGTGTGCACTTGGATCAGTACAACCAAGAATAGGTCCACCGCCACCGAAACAGAAATTAGTCGTTTCAGAAGTGGTAAACTCTCCACCTGAAGCCAATACATTTCCACCTGAATCTGTCACAGTATAAGAACCATTACCATAACCACAGCAGATACCATCACCATAAGAATCGTAAATTGTAAAGTCATAACAACCATCCGCTAAACACTCTGAAATCGTTACAGTAGAACCATCAGGTTGGCTACCATATGTACCGCCTGAAGCAACAACAGCTCCACCAGCATTTGTAATATCCCAACTGGTTTCTTCTGGATAATTATCTAATGTAATTGAAATTGTAATTTCATTATCTTGACATGGTGTTGGACAAGCTGGACAGTCAGGTCCTCCACAATCAACGCCTGTTTCTTCTCCATTCATTACGCCATCAAAACAAGTAGGGCCGCCGCCGCCATCACAAGGAGAGGTACAAGTTGCATTATTCACTGTATTTAAAATAACCGCTTGAGGCTGAGGACCAAAACCAAGGTTAAAATTAATACCTGTAGTCAAGTGACAGTAACTCATGATTGTTCCTCCACCAGATGGACTACCTGGAAGCGAACAACTACCTTCTGTTTGTCCTGAACAACCATCAATCGCAGTATTATTACCATTCCAAACACAGGCATGCGTATGTCTTGATCCGATCAAGTGACCCATCTCATGCGTAACAACCATTACGGAGAATGAATATTGAGGAACGATATTATAGGAAGCATCAACGCTACTGAAACACTTACTATTATCAACGTTTGAATTACAAACACCACTGAATCCAGCAGCGATTCCACCACTAGCCTGGTAAGATACTAAATGACTAAGGTCACCATTAAAAGTACCGGTGTTTGCTTGATAAGAATTAAGCATGGCACTTGAAGAACTTCCAGAATATGGAGCTGGTGTATCCCATGCAAGG
>CBDICS010000031.1:0-83213 GCA_965277415.1 Saprospiraceae bacterium | reverse complement strand
GGCATTTCCCATACATGCCTGTCCATTTTCTAAATTCTTCATCTGTAAGGTGCTTTGATTCTCTGATAAAAATTTCTCTGGATTTTTTGTGATTCTTTTTGGGAAGAACCATCCAGGCGACAAATTTGTAAAGTTTTTCAAAACCAAAAACTTCTGCTAATTTTAGACTAAGTGAAGCGATTATTCTCATTTTAGTATCCAAGCGAACTATGGCTCCAGCGACTATAATTGATGCCACATTTGTAGGTCGAAGGTTGCGCATTTTCATGGCGATAATGGCACCTAATGAGACGCCTAATAAATGAACTTTAGATAATTCTAAATGATCGACTACTTCCCAAACTTTATTACAAATGATATCAAAGTCATAGGTTTGTTCTTCGATTGGGCGATGTTTGGATTCACCATGTCCGGGAAGATCTATGATCAACACATTATAGGAGGCGCTTAAAGCATCTTTCTGTTTTTTCCAGGTTCGGGTACTTCCTCCGGCACCATGGATTAGTACGAGCCAACCGGCTGTAATATCCTGATGTTCTAATGCTTCGTAATAAAGTATATTCTTGTTCTTCACTATTTTTGGCGTGTTTTGGGGACACAGTGCCCACAAAGGAAACATAGCGATCACAAAGTTTTTATTTTGATTTGTTTAAACTAATCTCTACTTTGTGGCGCTTAGAGCTTGTTTAAAATTCCATCAATCGGCTACAATCGGCAAATTTTCTCCTGCATTTCGTTATTTTTTTCGCCGGATTGCCCGCATACGACTGCAAAACATGCCTCATTCAGAACAAAATTTGCTCACTTTCGCTCAATCATGAAAATTTAAATAAGCTCTTATACCGGTAATATAATGAATCCATTTCACAAATTTTTATTTCCATTTCTTTTACTAATCGTATTGATTGGAATTGCTTGCACAAAGCAAAAAACTGAACCTAAAGTTTCGCTTGATCATTATCAAGTAGAAGCTGGTTTTAATTTAGATTTGGTCGCATCAGAACCTTTAATTAATGCTCCTATTGCCTTAGACTTTGATCATCAAGGTCGTTTATGGGTTTTAGAAATGCCCGGCTATATGCCCAATATTGAAGGGATCGGAGAGGAAGAACCTGTCGGTAGAATTCTCATTTTAGAAGATCATGATAAAGATGGTCATTTTGAAAAAGCAAAAACTTTTCTAGATGGCCTTGTTCTGGCTCGTGCTATAAAACTGGCTTATGGTGGTTTATTGTATGCTGAACCTCCTAATCTTTGGTTTGTCGAAATCAATGGCGATAAAGCTGGAAAGAAAACTCTAGTTGATCCTGAATATGTAACAGGTGGAAATGTGGAGCATCAACCCAATGGGCTCGATCTGAACATTGACAATTGGATTTATAGTGCAAAAAGTGCGTTTCGCTATCGTTTAAAAAATGGAACATGGCTAAAAGAGTCAACAACTTTTAGAGGTCAATGGGGCATTAGTCATGATGATGCGGGTCGCCTTTTTTATAATGATAATTCTAATCCACTTTATGGAGATTTTGTTCTACCTAATCAATTCAATCAAAATCCTTTTTTCAAAAATGAAACAGGTGAAAATGAGGTCATTGTTAAAGATCGGAGGATATATCCAATACAAGCAACGGCAATCAATCGAGGCTATATTGATGGTTTCTTAGATGAAAAGAATTTTGTGACAAATTTTACTTCTGCTGCCGGCCCTGTTATTTATAGAGGCAATGCTTTTCCTGAAACTTTTCAAGGCAATGCTTTTGTTTGTGCACCTGAAGCGAATTTAATAAAACGAATAATTCTGTCAAAAGATCATTTCACCATTGAAGGCCGTCAAGCTTATGAGGATAAGGAGTTTTTAATCACTAATGATGAGGCTTTCCGTCCAGTGAATTTATATAATGGTCCAGATGGCGCTTTATATATTGTGGACTTTCATCATGGAATTATTCAGCATAAGGTTTACATGACGGCCTATCTCAGAGAGTTGTATTTGGAAAGAGGCTTAGATACTATTATTAATTATGGCCGAATATTAAAGGTAAGCCATCAGGATACGGAGAATATTACATTTGAAGATCGAACAAATGAAACCATTCTTCCATTGCTCCAACACAAAAATGGATGGATTAGAGATCGTGCCCAACAATTATTGATTGAAAGAAAAGCCTCGGATATTGTCCCTCAACTGAAGGCATTAGCGCAAGATCAAGTCTCTGGTTTTGGTGCGCTTCATGCACTTTGGACATTAGAGGGCTTAGATTCTTTAGATCATACCTTATTAGAACAGCTTGCGAAAAGTCCAAACATTGACTTAGCTGCCGCCGCTGTACAGATGGCTACAATGTTTCCTTATCATATTCACAATTATCCAATATTTAAAGCGGCGATATCCCAAAATAATTCAGCATTAGATCTACAGGTTTGTTTAACAGCCGGTAAGGTGGATGAAAAAGCTTATGTACATATTCAGGAAGTTTTAGATCGCTATCCAACTGATACCTTATTCATTGAAGCTGCGCTGAGTAGCCTTAGTGGAAGGGAAAAGCAATTTCATTATTTTCTCACGGTGGTAAGAAATGTATCTGAAGATTATCCTATCCTTAATTATTTGAGAGAGATCATTAAAAAAAGAAAAACGCCGCTTCCTGAAAAGCAAAGCAATATTGATACTAAGACTGCTGGATTAAAATTGTATCGCCAACATTGTTCTTCTTGTCATGGTGAAAATGGTCATGGCAATAAAAATCTAGCGCCTCCAATTTACGATTCTGATTATATTAAAGGGGATCCTCAAAAATTAATCCTCTTGGTATTACATGGTCTTCATGGTCCAATTACCGTTAATGGTAAACGCTATGATATGAATGCCGTCATGCCGGGGATAAATGATAATCAAGATTTATCTAATCAGGATATTGCGAATATTCTTTCATTCGTTCGCAACGCATTTAGCAATGAACATAAAGATATTAATCCAAAGGAAATCGAAGCGGGTCGAAGTTTGAAGCCTAAGGGGAAGTTGTATACGGAGGAGGAGTTGTTGGAGGTGAGTGAGTGATCGCTTTGCTTGTGATCGACCTTTGGTTTTGTGATCGCTTCGCTTGTGAGGCCTAGCTTTTGGTATTCGGGTTTAACTTTTAGAGTAGGAGCAATAAGTTTATTAGTTATTAAACTTCATTATAGAAGTATGATGTTGAAAATAAAAAATAGACTGACAAAGTTTAGCAGAGTCTGCGGGTTGGGAATGTTCAAAAATGTGGGTGCGGGTGACAGGTGCGTCCTGAAAGCTGAGAAGCTATGTTGCTAATAAGATGGAGGAATCGACCCTCCGCAGGCTGCTGGTAGTAGCCGCCTGCAAACCACCTTTTGGTGCTTTATCTGTGAAGGTAAGGTATTGAGCGAAAAGGAAAAGGGTAGGCAAGACTACTCAGGTAAGCTTAAAGGAGCTGAACGGAAGTGAACCATTGAAGAAGCGTCGAAACGCTGCAATTACATCAAAACCGAGTGATCTGTCACTACTCGGGATAATCAAAGCGGAAGAACTACTTACTGGCTTTGGGGTGTACGGCGCAGAGATGGCAGGAACTTTAAGCAGGCTTATTAGCAGAACAGGAGAGATCAACATCTAATGTTAAGGGAAAAGCACAAGCTGGAAAGCAAGGCTGATATTACCAATGTAGATGTTGAAGTCGGACTATGTCATAGTAGTGTTGAAGCTTCTGTAATGGGAGTGGAGCGAAGGGCATAGCTCATTCAGTTTTAATTATTTTAACAACCAAACAAAAGGGAGGATTAAAATGAAAGAAACAAAGTCAATCCCCATAACCAAGAAGATGGTATGGGAGGCATTCAAAAGAGTAAAGTCAAATAAAGGGAGTGCAGGTATAGATGGAATAAACCTCGAAGAGTTTGAGGCGGATTTGTCTAATAATCTGTACAAGGTTTGGAACAGACTAAGCTCTGGGAGTTATTTTCCACCTCCGGTAAAAGAGGTAGCGATACCAAAAGGAAGGGGAAAAGTACGCAAGTTGGGTATACCTACGGTAGGTGACAGGGTGGCGCAAATGGTGGTAAAGAATTACTTAGAACCACAGTTAGACCCAGTATTTCACAATAGTTCATATGGCTATCGTCCTAATAAAAGAGCCCATGAGGCAATAGGGGTAGCAAGAAAGAATTGTTGGAAAATAGACTGGGCCATAGATCTGGATATCAAAGGTTTCTTTGACCAGATAGATCATGACTTATTGCTTAAAGCCCTGAACAAACACACCGAAGAGAAGTGGGTTAAAATGTATGTAAAGAGATGGTTAACGGTATCAGTTGAGACGCAAAAAGGCGAGCAATTGGAAAGGACAAAAGGCACGCCCCAAGGAGGAGTGATTAGTCCCTTACTAGCCAATTTGTTTTTGCATTACTGCTTTGACAAATGGATGGAGATTCATTTTCCAACCTTAAAGTTTGAGCGATATGCAGACGACATAATTATCCATTGTTTTACAGAAAAGCAGTCAGAGTATATCCTGAAAAGAGTACGAACAAGACTTCATCAATGCCACCTTCAATTACATCCTGGTAAGACAAAAATTGCTTATTGTCGAGATGGCAAAAGAAGGAAGCCAACGGATAAAACAGATCGGTTTACGTTTCTAGGGTTTGAATTCAAATCCAGAAGCAGTAAAGACAGGGAGGGAACTATTTTTTACAGTTTCGAACCAGCGATTAGTACAAAAGCCACACGATCTATCATCAAAGAGCTTCGTGAATTACGAATCCAGATGTGGGTAGCAAAATCAATTGAAGAAGTTGCCGGGTGGCTTAATGCTAAAATAAGAGGCTGGATGAACTATTACGGAAAATTCCGTAAAAGCGAGCTGCATCAAATATTTACTAAGCTGAATTTTCGATTAGTTTCTTGGATGCGAAAGAAACACAAGAAATTGAAGAAAAGTTGGAAGAAATCGAGAGTTGCATTGAAGCATCTGCTTGATGAAAAACCAACACTGTTTGTCCATTGGCAACACGGATTTAGGTATTAAAACCTAATCAGTGAGACTGAATGAGAAGAGCCGTATGAGCTGAGAGGTTCACGTACGGTTCTGTGAGAGGTTCGGGGTGAGACTCCCCTTACCTACTTGACCTTTGCGGCTTAGCATTTTTTTGAACTAGAATTTTGGGTACTTTTTTTCAATGAAAAAGTATCAAGAAAAAAGTCTTATCTCAGTAATAAAATGCTGAAGTCGAGATAAATTCAATTTAAAAATAAAGATATTTGAGCTTTTCTTATGTCCTTTTGACTTGGCTCAAAAGGACCAAAAACCCAAGGCTGTATTCTTTTTTTCACCCTCCAAAATATGGAAAAATCTAAATCTTAAAAACTCGCCTATTTAGAAACACTTTAATGTATACAGTCTAGATTAATATAAATTCAAACAGTTTTAATCAGTTCTAATGGCTCAAACAGTTTAAGATTCTTAACGACTTTTCCATACTTTGAAGCTAAAAAGAATAAGGCCGTTTCCTAGCTTTTGGTATTCGAGTTTGAAAATTAAATAGTCATTTGGGCTTAGTTTTTAGAGTAGGGGGAGTATATTTTAGTGCTACTGAATACACCATCAAAGTTAGTATTTAGCGATCCTATTTTATTGGGTTTAGTGAGGTACTTCTTTCTTCCCCTAAATCAAGGAATAAGTCCGTGTATTTTTTAATCAAATGAAGGGTGCTTTCATCTTTTTCATAAACAGAATACCATCCTTGGAACTCATGTGGTGGGTCGCCGATAAAATCATCTCCTGCCTTCCAAATCGCTTTAGGTGCAGTAGGTCTCCCCTCTCCGCCCCAAGCCCAAAAATTACAACCAGCCATTGCATAGCCAGATTTTGCTTTTTCATAAATCAATTCGAACATCATTTGATAATACTGATCGCGCCAATTAGTCGGTGCAGTTGCACTATGGTCATCATCATCCCGAGCAATTCCAAATTCTTCTAAGACGATTGGTTTATTCAATTTTTCAGCAAAACCTAGATGCTTCTCTAAATATTTTTTTGCTTTTGCATAAGCTTTAGGATAAGTCTTTTTGGCTTGTGTTGGATCATACCATTGCCAATTTTGAATCCAGATATGAAAAGTGAGGTAGTCAATATTTTCGTCTAGATGATCTTTATAAGGTGCATTCCCAATTGGGAAGGGTGTCTTGCCTTCACTTCCGATAGAAACTAGGTGATTAGGGTCATGTGATTTTATGAGTGCCGCGGTCTCTTTAATCCATTGTCGGTATTTACGTGGTCGGAACATTCCACGGGGTTCATTGGCTAATTGCCATGCCATAATAGTTGGATCATCTTTGTACAACTGCTTAGTAATAGAATTTTTTCTATTGACTATTCTTTCTACATGTTTCCAATATAGTTCTTTTGCTTTTTTTAATTTATAAAATTTAGAGGTATAAAAGCTATACTTTGCCCAACCTCCATCGACAGGATGATGATAAGGGATTGGCTTATTAGTTGCCCAATTTACATACTGTGCCATTCCTCCGGACCAAGCCCAAAAATTACTCAGGCAAAGTACTGCATGAATGTTTCGTTTTCCCATTTCAACCAGTAGAAAATCTAATCCTTCTAATAGATCTGAGTTATAAATATTTGGAGCAGACATCAAGGCAGGTTTCATTCGCCAAGGTTCAGCATCTGGTCCTTCACTAGCAGCCATGATCCGTAGATTATTAATTCCCAAATCTTGTAGCCTATCTAATTCGCGGAGCAAACGTGCCCGATCACCACCTAAACCTTCGGAAGCGAGGTTCATCCCATACCAAAAGTTTGCCCCTAAAAAATAATACGGTGTGCCAGCCTTCTCAAAATGCTTGCCATTGACTTGAATAAAATTTTGAGACATAAGTGGGTTCGTTAAGAGCAGGAAAATGAGTATTTTTTTTATCATGATTTGTTTAATAGACCAATGTTACTGTTCCAAAAATATCTTCCTCTACACCATTAAGGTATTCTACTTTGACCTGATAGAGAAAAACGCCCATATCTACACGTTTTCCTCTAAAATGACCGTCCCAGCCAAATCCGATATTATCAGGGAAAAAATTGAGGGTTTCATGTACAATAGAACCAAAGTTATCTCTGATCTGAAATTTTTTAATTTGTCTAACACCTTCTCCTACATAAACCGTAAATAGATCATTAAAACCATCATGGTTTGGAGTGAAAATATTAGGAATGTAAACATTTTTAGGGTTAGTAACATAGATGCTTATCTCATCGCTTGCTGCACATCCATTCTCATCTTGAACGGTCACAATATATACAGTCGTATCATAGACTATTACAGGAAGGGAAGTACATTCATTACAAGTTATTGTATTTATTACATTCGGATCATTGGCAACATAAAACCTCCATGTCAATAAAAGCGAAGAGGAAGCGGAATTTACAATAGGACTTAGCAATACATGATTTCCGAGATCTACATTTACATCAGGCCCTAAGTCTATTATGAGTGGTGGAGGTTCATTCACAATAAGCTCTTCTTCTGTAATACAACCATTGCTTTCTAAAATAAAAATAGTTGTTGCCCCATCATCCAAATTTTCAAAAACGGTTTGATCAGAAAAATTTATTCCGTCAATACTAAATAATAGGTCTGCAGGAAAAAAATCTTCTATAATAATTTCTCCATCCATCTGATCAAAACAAGAAATATCTATTACAAAATAATTAAGCCACACATCCGAACTTGTAGGGATTTCAAAATTTTCAATTTGTTCACATCCACTGGCATCCGTTGTCGTTACAATATAATTGCCGGGTGCTAAATCAAACACTTCACTTCCTTCTAGAGAAGGATCACTCCAATCAAAAGAATAAGGTTCAATGCCACCTGTAGCGAGCACAATCGCTTGACCACTGCCACTTGAAGCGCAAAAACCAAAGTCTATTTGAACAGTTAGATTATTGCCTTGCAAAGTATTTAATGCAAATAAGAAAAATAGAATGGGGAATAATTTCATAGCTGCTTTTTTTTGAGTTTGAACAACTTCTTTAATAGTTCTTAGACATAGCCTTCACAAAGTAAGTAGATGTAAAGGATAATGTATAATTTATTCGATAAAATTTAGGCTATTCGTATATTGTATTACGAAGTTGTTCAAAAATACACTAAAGTTGTTTAAGGGGTGAGGTATAAAAACTTCTGCTATTTTAATTTGTGTATACTGGAACAAGTGAATAGCCTTTTATTTTGATGTACCGCCTCTTAAATAAAAAAGCGATACGATTAAAACATAATCGTATCGCCAAAGTTGTTAAGGAACTCCGTTTTATCCTAACAATCTGTATCTTTTTTATTTTCATCCCAGCAGTGGAAATCACTATCTCCAAAACGAACAGGGCTTTTAACCCGACCTTCTCTTGTTGGTTCATCCCACTCAATATTGATCGTATTCCCTTCATTGATTTTAAATATATCATAGGCTCTATTAAAATCATTATCAGCTTGAATTCTATATTCTATGTAGTCTCCATGATCATTAGATCCTGGAATAATATTGGTATAGCGGATTGATGCATCTCCTGATCCAATATCTTTGTTATATTCTATGCTTAAATAAGTTTGAGGATTATTAGGTCGGTGATTTAAAGTCCAATTCGCTTGAGATTGGTCTGTAGCTACTATTCCACTGTAATATTCAAAATCAGAAAAACCGCCAGCTTTTGAAATAGTCATTATCCATTCCACATCCGCTCCATTATTAATAAAGGCTCCAGTCAATGTAGCAAAGTAGATTCCACTTGCTGCATTATAATTGTAAGTCCATGCATATTTCCCATTGCCTACATGTACCGGTTGGTGATTAAATGATTCTGCAAAAGAAGCAATAGGTACGGCCATATTCAAACTAAGGGCAAGGTTCCAAACTAATATATTACCGCCTGCATAAGCCCAATTGTGGAAGGTAGCTGATCTCGAATCTGCTCCGCCATCATTGATCACTTCAGAAGTATCAACATCAGATTCACTGTATCCATCAAAAGACATAACAAAAGTTTCCAATGGTGGTATCGTTGGAACTGCTTCTTCGCTTGGTGGATTAATATCTTCTTTTACACAAGATTGAAAAAAGGTAAGACTAAGGGACAAGACTAAAAACAAACTTAAATTTTTCATGATACTCTTTTTTGATTTAAGACAAATCCTTTAATTATTTGATTGTCTAAATAGATTTTTTTTAATTGCAACGGTTTTTATCATCCGCTTTTCATCTTTAATACACTAGATAAAAGGGATACCCTTAGCTCCTAATTAAAAAAACATCAATGGTCATTAGATAAGTCTATCATGGCGATTACTTGAAAAGGGTTTTAGGTTAGATCAAAGAGTGATCAGCCCTTCGGGCTATGTGATTTGGTGATCGCTTCGCTTGTGAGGTACTACTTTTGGTATATTTGTAAAATTTGACAGTTTAGTTTACCTTATTCAAACTATTCGGCAAATAATTTTGACAGTGTATCATATGTAAGGTTTTTGCCACGAAGGCACTAAGACACAAAAATATGAAGCAGAATACATCTTTGTGTCTTAGCGTCTTTATTGCGAAAGAATTGGTGCAGATTGAAAGAAGTGAATAGCCTTACTTTTGATGCACCACCATAATTTTATCCAGTATAGGTAACTATTGAGCAATAAAGGTATCCACTTCAACAGCACAGGTACTAAAAAAACCAAGGCCATTATTTGAGATATTAGTAGGTAAGCTTGCGGGAGCACTGTATAACCATCCTCCGTTCCAATCTGTTTCAATCGCCAGTGCTCGAAGGTATTCAGCAAAGTCATTATTTAAGCCAATTTTTTTCAAAATAACTTTACTTCCTCTGGGAAAGATTACATTTTCAAATTCGGGTCGAACAATTTGGCTTTCTTCCAATGAACTGAATGTATAAAAAACGAGCCTAGCAGCAGTAATAGAATCCGTACTTAAACTTGACCAATCAATATTCATTTCATACATTGCTTGTTGATTCCCATTATAAAGAAAAGGTGTTTCATTAAATGATAACAAATTAGTATTCGTCCCTACTCGTCGAAAATTGATTTGAGGAATAGGCACTACATCAGATAGAAAACTACTGGCTTCATATCGCTCTCCTTGCCAATCTATCCTAAGTTCGTATTCTAAATTATTTAAAACTGAAAAAGGAATTTCGCTTTTATATAAAGAAGGATCAGTACTATCTTGAAAAAAAGGAATTTCTTGCTCGCTTACAATTACGGAGACCTGAGCATCATTTACAATAGGAATCGAGTCATTTAGATAATCAAAACTTTTGCTTAATTTAATTTCCTGTTGAATCAATTGATCCGTCAAAATTGCCTCAACGACTAGATGGCCATTTTGTCCAGGAGTCAATTCCCAATCTGTTGTCTCTTCACAGGATAAGCAAGCAAATACTAATAAAAAAAAGAATGTATTATAGGAGTATTTTTTAAGCATTATAATTTAAATTTATAAGTAAGCGATGGAAAAAAACGAATGAGGCTGGTTTGACTTGCAGTCAGCCCTGTTTCATTTAATAGATTGGCTTTAACCACCGGACGTGCTCCTTCTACAGGAATTTTATTAAAATTAACCACTGTAATATTCTTACGAGCCAGCACATTATAAATTGAAAAAGTAAGACTGTGTTGGTATTTAGCATTGGGTCGCTTATTCAAGATAAGCTTAAGCGCAACATCTAGTCGTCTATACGAAGGCAAGCGATCATTATTTTTATCATCATATATTGGAATGGTTTCTCCATTGATTGCATAAAAACCTGTTGGTGAAGAAAATCTTGATCCACTGTAAGCAGTCCAATAAGCAGAGAAAAAAGCGGGTCTTGACCAATTTTTAATTTGATAAGTCAACATCAGAGAAAAATCATGTGGTCGGTCTTGAAAAGCAAAATAGGGTCTTCCATCATTGATATCTGGTGTCAATCTTTTTGTTCTCGAATAAGTATATCCCAACCAGCCATGCCAAAGTCCAACTTCCTTTTTCAATAAAATTTCCAAGCCATAAGATTGCATTGTACCAAAACGTAATTCTCCTTCTACTAATGGATTCAATAAGATAGTGGGATGAGGTTTATAGTCTATTTGATTATTGTATTTTTTATAATAAAGTGCCGCACTAAACTCAAATCTATTTTTATTAATGTCAAAATATTTGAGGTAGCTTATCGCGGTTTGAATCGCTGATTGGGGTTTGATATTTGGACTAGCTGGCAACCAAACTTCAAAGGAAGAATAAGGCGAAAGTGAATTAGAAATCAATTGCAAATATTGATGATATAATCCTACACTCATTTTTAATTGAGAAGTGCTGTCTAATTTATATTGCAGGCTTGTCCGGGGATCAACTTTTAAATAATTATGGTACTTCCCCGAAGTATTTCTAATCGTATCTATCGCTTCATAATCATCATTGAATACAAACCTTCTTTCTGGTCCACGATTTGACCAATTGACCATTCGGATACCAGCATTCCATTTCAATCTATCTGAAACCTTATATGCCCCTTGATAATACAAAGTAAATTTTTGTGTCGAATTAGATTGTACTTCTGAAAAGATAGAGAGTGTCGAATCTGCTGAAAACCTTCCTGGGTTAATAGAATAGCCTTGATTTTCCAGACCAAATTTTGCTTTATACCGAGGGCTTACATAATGTGTAAAATCTGATTTAAAACTCAGCGTCCCTAAGCCAGACTGCCAATTATTAGAAGCGAGCCTTAATCGATAAGCATAAACCCCTGTGTAAATTGTTGTATTTGAGAATAATTTTGGTCCAAAAATATGGTTCCATCGTAGTGTAAATGCAAAATTAGCCCATCCAATTCCAGTACCATTTGCTTTGTTTGAAAAATCATCAGCACTGAATATTGTAGTAAAAAACAAACGATTTTTATTGTTGAATTTATAATTTAATTTAAAATTGAAATCGCCAAAAGCAATATTCGCATTAGGTGAATTTTTACGATAAAGCCATTCAAAATTAGATCGTCGAAAAGAAGTAAAAATAGATCCTTTTTTATTCAGTATTGGAGACTCGATAGATAGTCGATATATCAAAGGATTAAATGCTCCACTAAAAACAAATTTATTGAGGTTTCCATCTTTTGTTCGAATACTTATGATAGAAGATAAGCGGTCACCAATATTAGTTGGCATATCGCTTTTATAAACTTTTATACTTTTTGTAAAGTCAGGAATCACAGTAGAATAAAATCCAAATAAATGAGCAGGATTATAAATTGGAGCATCATCAATAATTATCAAATTCTGATCTTTTTCCCCTCCGCGTGTATAAAAGAAAGCGGAGCCATCACTATGTGTTTTAATACCTGGCAAACTTTGCAAACCTTTGATTAATCCTGATTCGCCTCCAAACTCTGGCATATTATTTAGATCATCAGGCGACAATCCTACTTCTCCCAAATGTTTATTTTGCATAGTTGTTTGCAAAGGAACTTCTACTGTTACATCTGCCAATGCTATAGATTTGGGTTCAAGGCTTATATCTTTTTGTATATTTTCTTTGACCTCCAGATTAATTTTCTTCGCATTGTATCCCAAATAAGAAAAGATGAGATCACAATTACCCTCTTTCACTTGAATCGCATAAAAACCAAAAGCGTTGGTAGATACACCACGTGTCGTACCCCCTAAGGAAATAGATGCTCCGACTAAACTCTCTCCAGTTTCTTGATCGCCAATAAATCCGCTCAGGGTAAAAAATGGATTTTCCTTTTTCTCTTCAAAAGGTCTTGCATTCAAAATAATCTGCCCTTCTATAATACTAAAATCAGCACCTATTTTATTACCTATTATTTCGAGTGCCTCTTCCAAATCAGCGTTTTGAATGGAAAGCGAGAGCATTTGGTCGACATCAATTTTTTGAGCATTAAACGAAAACTCAAAACCGCTTAATGCTGTAAATGCTTTAAGCGTTTCGCCTAAGGAAATATTTTCATACTCCAAAGTAATACTAGGATAGGATGCATCAATTTGTGCAGATATAGGAGAACAACTAAAAAACCATAGGAAGAGTATGATTCCGAATTTATACATCCTTGTTCTTTTTGAGATGGTATTACTCACAAGTAGTGCCCGTAATAATGAACTTATTATTGGTTTTACTGACTTTAATACCCCTTAAAGATTTTTCTAATATTTTTAAAATAGCTTCTAATGATTTATTGGTATAGGTTGCTATCAATGTACAATCTTTTAATGCTTCATTTTGTATAGAGATGTTTGCATTGAATTGCCGGTTTAATGCAAAAACGACTTCCTCTAATTTAGTTTGGTTGAACACCAAAGTGTTTGTAGTAATAGAGGTAAAATTTTGATCTTTGTTTGTTTCTTTTTCAAGTATTCCGGTAGATTTATACCATACTGCTTTCTCCCCCGCCTTTAAGATTTCTTTAGAACTTCCTGATTGAACAGCTACTGATCCAGATTTTACGATTACCTGAATTTCATTTTGCCCTTCTCTGGCATCAATATAAAAGGAAGTTCCCAAGACCTCTACTTCCACTCCTTTGGCAGCTATGATGAATGGTTTTGACTCATCTCTCGCAACATCGAAAAAAGCAGCGCCTTCCAAGCTTACTTTACGTTGAGTCCCTTCTTTAGATTTTCTATAGGTCAAAGTAGAAGATTGATTGAGGGTAACCAAACTACCATCAGGCAACTCAACTGACTTGATTTTATCATTGGCTTTTACAATTAAAGGCGCATTTCCTAATACCTCATTAAACAACCAAAGCCCTGAGAGGATCAATAATGCAATGGCAGCGGCAGAGGCAAACCATAGGCGGCGATTTTGTTTTTGTTTTAGTGCTACTACTTTACCTTCATTAAACAACTTTTTGGACGTCTCTTTCCAGATTTGATCAACATTGATAGCACTTTTATCATTTTTCATTCCACTCAGCATCCATGCCTTTTTATTAGCAATAAAGTATGCTTTATTGGAAGGATCAGCCAAAACCCAAGATTCTAAGTTTTTTACCTCGATATCCGTTGCATTTCCACTCAAATACTTGTAGATGAGGTCTAAATGTTCGCTATGTAGGTTTTGATCTTGCATTTTTAGATATAAATCAGTCTCTTTTTTTATAAGTACACTTGAAAATTAAAAAACCCTTAGTTTACTATACATCTTTTTTGGACACAGTGCACACTGAGGAAACGCAGAGCACACAAAGTAATTATTGTCAATTAATTTAAACCTTTAAAAAACAATAACATAATCAATAAATAGTCCTTTAGATTTTTTCTTACATGCTTCATCGCCTTAGACATATGCGCCTCAACTGTTTTTTGAGAAATGTCTAATTCTTCTGCTATTTCCCTGTATTTCATGTTTCGAAATCGACTCATTTCAAAAACCAGTCTACATTTATCAGGTAAATCACTTAATACTTTTTCGATTTTAAGCTCTAATTCTTCCAGTCCAAAATGATCCTCTTCCTCAATAATACTAAAGTTAGCACAATCCAGATCCAATGTTTTGCTCCTAAATTTCTTTTGATCTCGAATATGGTTCAGGCATCGATTTTTGACAGCCCTGAACAAATAAGATTTAATAGATTTATCAATATTTAGGTCTAGCCTTTTTTCCCAAACATTGATAAACACCTTCTGACAAATATCCTGAGCAGTATCTCTATCCTCTACATATTGAATAGCAAAACGGCATAAATACTCAAAATGTGATTTGAAAAGATTTTCAAATCCGGCTTTATCAAGTGGATTATTTGAGGATGGCGTAGACATGCTTAGTCTAAGGTAATCATTTATTTTGTTTGAAAAAGAGGACTTATTATAAAAGAATGAATAAATTCTTCAATAAGATATTGCTGATTCTAAATGAAGTTGTTTGGTGGAGGTTTACTAAACTTACTGAGCTATTTTATCTTGCTTAGTTTAGTAAACCATTTCTTTCTTAATTTTTTCGCCCAAACGAAATCATCTGACTACATATCGCCTTTGACAAGTTTTTACACTGAAGGTTTAAGAGCTTTATTACAAATGATAAGACAAGCCCAAGTTTAGTGAAAGTATTTCCCTAGTATTATGCCTAGTATTAATCAACTTATTAACCTCCTTCAGGCTAGAATAAAAACTAGTATTAAGCGATAAATTTTTAGTAACCCTATAATGCAATCCTAAAAGTAATCCTAAATCTATTTTATTTGGAGAAGGCTTGCCTGGAAATTGAATGAATATGGGAATAAAAAGAGGAGGAAGAGATTCAGACATAGAGAAATAAGTTGTATCAAGTTTGGTCTTAACTACTCTTGATTCAAAAAAATACATTAGTCTTAGACCAGTTCTAAGTCCGATTTTTTTATACTTGAATAAAATTGAACTGGGAATGGCTAGATACCTTACTTCTAAAGTAGTTTGTCTTTCTACCTCTCCAATCGTATCTATAATGACCATCGGAAAATTATCATAATTAAAATCTGTAATAGTTCTTTTTGTTACTTCCTTATTTCTAATATTTATAAAAGAAAGCCCCGACTCCAAATAAAGATATTTTGATATTTTATACTGGAATCCTACTGTATATTCCCAATGGATAGCTTTCTGATACTCCCGCCTTAGAGGTGGAAGTATTGGATTGCCAATATAGTTTCTTTTGCTAAAACCTGCTGCTCCATTTAAAAACCAATCCATCTTCGACTCTTGAGCCATGAGCCCCGTAGAGATGAACAATAAAGGGATTATTATATATTTCATAGCATATTCTTTTCTTAATTTAAAAGATAATAAGACAATCCTATACTCAGTTCTTCTCTTTTGTTATAAAAAATATCATTATGGTCTATAAAATTTGAGTAAAATTTAAAATCAAGTGATATGTTTTCAAGCATCTTGTAATGCAATCCCCAAATAAGTCCAACATCTAGTTTTTTAAGATTAGGAGGGATGCCCCATGGGTAGCTTAAGGTAATAGGAAAAGTACTAATTGGAGAAACTCCTAGATTTTCAGGAGTTCTAAAAGCTCCATGATTTAATAAATACATCATTTTAAATCCTACTCTAAATCCTATTTTTTTGTTTCTGATCAAAACTGAAACGGGTATTGCAAAATATTTCGCAGTAGAAATAGACGATCTTCTTTCTTTTTCATAAGTTATAACCTGTGAATTCTCAATGGTCTCACGTTCTAGCAGTCTTTTAATAGACTTGTTTTTCAATGTCAATAAAGAAAATCCACTTTCCAGAAATATGGATGGACTACATTTATATTGAATGCCTCCAGTAGCTCCCCAGCTCACTCTCCAATGATGAGTTGTTTCTATAGGTAATTGAGGATTCGTTGGGCTTAATAATCTTAGTTTACTGACCCCGATATTGCTCCCTACAAACCATTTGATTTTTTGAGCTTTAAGATTTGTAAAGGTTAGGAGTAGAAATAGTGTTAGTGTAATTGTCTTATAGCTTTTCATTTTACATTTGTGTTATTTTAGTCTTGCTGGTTAAATGGTAACGGATTAATAAGCCATTCCTATTTAATAAAAATGACCATCCCACTAAAGCTATTTAAAGATAAAAATAAAATTCTAGTGAGATGGTCTATATTTTCCTGTCTTGGACAAATTCTTGACCTTCTATTTCTGTATCAACAATCGTTGAACGCCTACCGTACCTTGATCTGTCAATACTGAAAGGAAATAAACCCCTGCTGGCAATTGCTCAAAGTTTAATTCTTTATTGATTCTGTCTATTGATCCTAAAGATTCTTTATGAATCAGTTGGCCAAGGGTATTGAAAAGAATGATATCTGTTTGTTTGGTTTCAGTCAATCCCAGTGCTAATGTAAATTGTCCATTAGATGGATTTGGAATGATTTGAAATCTTTCTATTACTGAAAGCTCTTCTGCATCAAGGATATTGGTCACATGGATTGGTTTTTCAATATACATCACACAACCTTCGGAATCCATAACCTCCAAATAGATCAGATAATCTCCCATCATCGAATAAGCATAAGTTTCACTTGCTCCTGTCAGTGTATCCCCTACTAGTGGAATCCAAGTATAACTTTCTGGACTAATGTCAACAATAGCATCCATGGTGAAAACCTCATTGAGGTTGACCGTATCTGAAGATAATTGTGCATCTAATGTAAACGGAATATCAGTAATCGTAACCGTTTCGCTATAAACAGATGCGCCAACTGCATTACTGATTTCAAGATTGACTTCATAAATACCCGCAGTCTGATAATAATAAGTAAATTCAGATTCGTTAGTTGAAATAACATTGCCATCTCCGAGGTCCCATATATAATCAAATATACCTACAGGGGACGCGGCAAAACTTATTCCATTCCCACAATCCTGATCTTGTGTAACGGAAAAGAAAGCATCATCAGGAGGCAATACATTACCATTGCAAGTCCATTCTATTTCAAAACCATCAAAAGTCAAAGCCGCATTGGATATAAATCGAAGCGTAATCGCATCACCGGTTGAAGCAATCGAGAATCCTGTATTCAGACTCCCCGTCAAGGTATATATAACCGGTGCCAATGTATCGGCACCATCATGAACAAGCATAATATCAAAAGAAGGCTGCATTTGAAAAGAACGTATGGTCAAAGTCACAAAATCCGCACCTGTTGGGGCGATTGAAATGATATAGTCTGAGTTATTTTCATAATCGCCATCTACGCCACCCTGATCAAAAATCAATCCATTACAGTTATCAAAAAATGAATATCCAGTGTTATTATCTATCATTAAAGTATCGCAGTAATTCACTACAATTAATTGTTCTTGTAATACAGAGTCACAACCCAAATCATTACAAACCAATAAAGACACATCATAGACCCCTTCTTCTTCATATTGATGAATGGGTAAGGTATCCGTAGACATATTGCCATCTCCAAAATTCCATAGCCAAGAAGTTGGTTGATTTAGAGTAGCATCTAAAAACTGGTAAGTTCCATCACAGATATCTACTATTTCAAGATTATAACTAGCCTGTGGAAATGGAAGTACAATTAGTTTTACTGGAAATTCTAAAGTAAATTGACTCGTGTCTCCACTTTCCATTGGGATATTAAAATATAAAGTATCTGCTGACAAATTCGTAGCATCGAAATCTAAATTAATAGTAGTATTGTTTGCAGGAGCAATCTCACCAGATTGTTCTTCCAAATTAAGCCAGGGAACGGTGCTTTCAGACAGGCTATAAAATAATGTTCCCAATCCACTATTTGAGATCGTAAAGGAAGTACTTAATTGGTCTCCCGCATTTAGTGTAACACAGATAGAGTCTGGGTTGAGATTTATAATTCCTCCGACACCTACAGTTAAATCTGTGCTAATAGAATCTATTCCTTCACAATTGGTAATTACCTGAGTGACGGTATAAGTCCCCGGTGTGGTATATTGATGAACAGGTTCTGCCTCTGTAGAAATTGTACCGTCTCCAAAATCCCAAGCATAAATCCCTGGTGCAACTGAGTTATCTGTAAACTCAACAACTGAGTTTAAAGCAGGTGTAATAGAACTAGGAATAAAGCCTGCTTGAGGAGCAGCAACAGCTTCCGAAGAAGAATAGGTAAATGCATATCCAGGTCGTGTATTATCCTCATTCGTCGTAAAATTTATTGTGATTGCTCCACCTGAAGATTGAACCATTTGTCCCACAGGGATATTAGTACCGAAATACTGAGCCATCAATGGTGCATTTAAATCATTCCCATCATAAATACTGAGGACATCTCCAAACCTTGTTGAGAATTCAAGAAAAGTAATAATCAAAGGATCAGTTGAAGGTGGATCTATCGTAATAGTCGAATTGATATTATTTGGGTAATCGAATAATCCTCCTGGATCTAGGATCGTTCCAGAACATTCTGTCAAAGTAACCGAGCCAGAATCTATCATGACATAAGCCGTACAAATAGGATCCGTATTATCAATGACGATATGTCCTGTCTTGGTAATTGTCTCTATTGTCCCATCACATTTAGTAATGCTTAACGTAACATCATAAGCACCTTGAGCAGTATACGTATGGCTAGGGGCGATCTCAGTACTTGTTGTATTGTCTCCAAAATTCCATTCTACTGATTCAAAATTGGTACTATAATTTAAAAATTGAACAAAAGCAGGTGCATCACAGAATACACGTTGAGATTGAAAATCCAATATAGTCTCATCACTTATCGGGCTACCGATCCCTACTGCATGCCAAGCATTGACTGTAGAAATATATTCTTGCGAACAAGTCCCAAATAATTCCAAAGCACTCAATGAGCCATAATATGCCGCATCACTGTACACTGATCCTGCCGTTAAATAGGTCGTCAAATTTCTATAGGCAATCGCAATTGCTTTTTCCCATCCTATACCGACAACTTCGAAAGCTTCGCCATTATCATTGATACCTGTACCTCCTTCTGAAAGTAAATAGAACCAATGGTTTTGGACACCACTATTAATATGTACACCACCATTGTCGCCAGCATTTGTCCACCAATTCTCTCCCTGATAATTGGCAGGATGGCCAAATTCTTTAGGATCAAGAGCAGATCGAATACCATCTCCATCAGAAGTTGCCTCTTCTCCCATTCTCCAATTCGCTACATCTGGTCTAGCATAAAAATCAGTAGCCAATCCAAATACATCACTAAACGATTCATTCAATGCTCCGGGTTCATAAGCATAAATCAAACCCGCAGTAAAACCTGTTAATCCATGTGTGAATTCATGTGCTACAATATCAACTGTAGTCAGTGGTCTATCCAAACTACCACCTCCCCCATCTCCATAGAATGAAGCGGTACCATTCCAAAAAGCATTTGCTAAATTTTCATCATGATGCACATAACAAATCAACTCAAGGCCTTCCTCATTGATACTATTTCTATCAAAAAATTCTTCCAGAAAAAGATAATATCGTTCTGCCGCAAAATGCGCATCTAAAGCATAGCGATCAAAAACACCAATCTCTCCTCCCCAAATACTATCCTCATGTGTGAAATCAACTGCATTATCGGTGTCTGTTTGATTTCCATTATTTAAGGTAATAATACCATTACCATAAGTAGTTTGTTGTAAGCGATAGAGGTCATCTGATAGTTTTTCTGTCAATATTTCCCTAGTACCGCTATTATTTGTTTCCGCTTGACTGGTCACATCCATTTCGCAAACCTGATTATTCTCGGCAATATTTTCTCCGGTTTGAGCATCTATATAGACCCATGATCGATGATGGTGTCCATGGTGGATTGCATAAATATCCATTTTATACGCTAAATGAAATGTAGCTCCCCAAAGGTTAAGGTCTCTTGGTACCCAAACTAATTCTGGTTCAGGATATTCTGAAAGCGTCTGAGTTCGCCCAGCTCCTTGAGTACTTTCCCATCCAAATTTTCCTCCTTCGAAAGGTGCAATAGCTAATTCAATTGCTTTTTCTTTAGAAATGGACGTTTGATTGGAGGTATGTTCAAATTTAAACAACTCTCCATTCATAGATTTCACTTTTCCATTATTGGTATGAAAAAGATAAATTCCAGCTTCTACAGGAATCCCATCAATGACTTGTTGGTAACGATGGTGTACCATTCCTAAAGGATCACTATTTCTTCTGATTAATTGGAAAGATGTTTCAGGTTCTAATTCTGCATGTTTTGATAAATAGTCAATCGCTTGATCGACAGTCATATCAACAGATGATCCAAATTCAATATGTTTTGGTAAATTAGTTTTTTGATCCATTCGAACCTTTACCGCACCTGGAAAAGTTCTTTGAGCATCATTCCCTGTTAGTATTTGAGAAAAGCCCATTGAAGCAATAAAGCAACACAATAAGGATAATGTAAATTTTCTATACATAAGATTTTAATTTCGGCAGTTTTTATTATTAGTCTAGAACATGTTTTTAGGTATTTAAAAAACACAACAAGATAAGAAAGTAAATGATCTCGAAAGACTGGTACATATGAAAAATGTATAATTGTCGTGAGATTGTTTCTTTGAAAGGGATGAGGGATGATTGTGATTGCGGAATTTGTGATTGGTCTGGTTGTTTTTTGATGCAGGCAATATGTTATATTGGTATTAAAACTAGCCGCCATTTTTTATTTTGCCACAAAGACTCAAAGTCACAAAAGTCAAATAAAACCTCAGAGCCAGTCCAATTTTTATTATTGAAGGCGACATCCCGTTCTTAAAGTGTGATTTTGCAGTCCTATGAAAGATATGAACCGTATAAATCTAAAACGCCGCATCAACCTGAATTCTAATTACTTCCCTACTCTTCGGATGAAGAAATGCTATACTTTCAGCATGAAGGTGTAAACGATCAGCTTTATTCCCATAAAGATCATCACCTACTATTGGCGTATTTAAACCTAATGCATGAGCAGCATGAACTCGTAATTGGTGTGTACGTCCTGTAATGGGATAAAAATGGATTCTTGTTTTACCATTGGACTGCTCTATTACTTTCCATTTTGTTTGTGCCCGTTTGCCATGTTCATAACATACTAATTGACGAGGGCGATCATTCAAATCTACTCTTAATGGCAGTTCAATTATACCTTCATCCTTATTCAAGTTCCCATCTAAAAGTGCAACATATCGTTTTTTGACTGTACGTTTAATGAATTGCCTTTGCAGAAACTTATGCACTTCTAATGACTTCGCAATCAACATCAAGCCAGAAGTAGACATATCAAGCCGATGAACAATCAGAGGTCCTGTAGCATTTGGAAATTTAGTTTTCATTCGAAGCGCTACAGAATCTTGAATATTCTTACCTGGGACAGATAGGAATTCTGCGGGTTTATTGATCACTGCTATTTGCTCATCCTCATAAACGATTTCAATTTCTTTTCCTATTGCAGGATTTGCCAACATTGGATTCTCATCCATTTTAATGCCTTCTAACATATGGCTTAAAATCGGTTCACATTTCCCACGGCAAGCTGGATAGAAATGACTATGTTTTCTAACTTCAGATTTAGGTGCCTGTCCCCACCAAAATTCTGCCATTGCTATTGGTTTCATTTGATGCTTAAAGGCATACTGGAGTAATTTCGGCGCAGCACATTCTCCTGAGCCCGCAGGTGGAAGCGTATCTTGAAAAATATCGGATAGACTTTTCTTATCTCCCTTTATATTTAAAAATTGATATTGATTAAATAGTTTTCTTTGCAAAGCAGCAGATTTTGTTTTCCGCTCTTTTTGCAAGGCAGCAATTTCATCAAGGAATCGATTTAGTTTTTTTTGGCCTTCGGAAAGTCGGTTTTTCCAATAAATGGTTAATTTTTTAAGGTGTATTTTTGCGATTTGACTCTCCAATGCTAATGCTTCTTCTAGTGTCTGAAACTGATCGGCAGTATATTTTTCTTTTGCCTTTTCACGCTTCATTTTTCGTGCTTGTTTTCCAGTTTTAATTTTCTGCTTTTGTGCTGTAATCTGATTTATGTAAACTTCTTTTTCCTTTTCTAAAAATGCTTTGCAGGCAAGGAATGCTGGTTCCTTTTCAAGTTTTTCAATTTGAGCATTCAATTTATTGAGTTCTTGGGCACCTTTATTAAAAAAGCCATCTTTGGTCAACATGTCAAAGACTGGAGGGACGAATTTGGGATGGTGATTTTCTTCTGCTAATTTACCAGAGAAAGCAGCTAGGTATCCAATTTCTCCTTTGACATTTTGAACTATTAAAACGCCAAACATCTTCCCTATAATCATCCCCTCCTGATTTGATTTTAAACCAAAATTATGAACCCAATCCTTCTGATTTTCAATATGAAATTGTAGCTCTTTTGCAGCCAAAAGACATAAAGGGTTTGGGTCATAATAAAATGGAAAAGTGAATCGCTCCGGTAATGAATACGTATTTATAGATTCTTGAAACCGTATGAAGCAGTGTTCTTTAGATGTTTGAATCATTGACCTGCCCTCTTTTTCCAAGCCTCAATAATTCCTGGTGCTCTCTTTAATAATGAATTTTTATTCCCCAGAAATTTTTCTTTTCGCTCTTTTGATACGGCATCTGAATGCCACCATTGATGAAGGTCAGCCATTGTTTCCGCTAAGGGTCTAAAGCTTAATCCATTGGCAATAGCATGTTCATTATTTACCCTTACAATTCCTATGTATTCTTCTACTTCTTTAAATAGTTTTTTATGAATAGTTGGTTTAGTTTTTCCCCGAGTGAAAGTCGTGATAACGTGTCCACGTTCCAATGCATAAGCAATCTGATGCGGCCCTAAAAAACTAGTGCCACCAAGGATCAATATTTTTAAAGGCTTAACTTTTTCTTGATTAGTCATAAACGCATTTGCCCCCAAAGATAAAAGAGGTGTACTTAAAAATGGTAAGAGTGCAGTGGTTTTCAGATTCGTATTCAAAAATTGTCGCCTGTCTTTTAATCTTTTTTGTTTGTTTGACATAGATTGCATTTTTTAGGATACGGAAAACACATAAATTTATAGGTTCATAGAGATAATTTTGGAACTAGATGATTTCGTTTGGTCGAAAAAAATTAAGACAAAAAAGGTTTACTAAACTAAGTAAGATAAAATAGCTCAGCAAGTTTAGTAAACCGCCATCAAATACTTATAATAAATCACAGCACATACCGGTTTGTTATCCTCTTTATCTGCAGCAACAAATACAGTATATACATCATGAACCCCTTCGATGGATTTAATTTTAGTATTAAAAGTGTTCATACCAAAATCCGTTAGTCCTTGTACAATATCAAAGGTTCCGATTACATCTCCATCAGGTTTATCTATCCGAATTTCAATTGATCCACCACCGAAGAAAGTACCCGCTTGCGCAGCACCAATTTCTATTCCGGTCACGCCTGTCAAGTCAATATTTTTATACCCTACAAAGCCTCCTCCAACACCAATGATTATATTCATTTCTTCTTCCACTCCAGGTGCCATACCGGGTTCGACTTTAAACTTCATGGCTTTGACCAATTCGTCAAAATCTACAGACGCAATTGTTGGACTACGTAAAGTCATTACATCTCTAGCGGTCAATGGTCCAATTTCATTACCTCCTTTATCCGTATATGAGGCCGTAAAAATATATCGTCCTTCTGTATGTTGAGCCTGATGTTTGTTCAATGTAAAAGAACCTTTAGTTGGTAAACCGTCTCCTAATTTAGCTTCTCCAGAAAGAGAGAGTATATATTTTGCCATCTGTTCAGCTTCGCTATTTGTCAATTGAGGATGAGCGGCCATCACTGTTTCGCCCCATACTCCGCCACCGCCTTTGATTACTCTTTGTGCGAGGTATTCAATCGCACCGGGATCGCTTTTGTATTTTTGAGAGACCTCTTTATAAGAAGGTCCAACTGATTTGATACCCATCTGATGACAAGTAGAACAATCAGAATTGTCCATTAATTTCTTTCCAAGTGTATAAGCAGATGCCTCCCGTAAAGCTTTATGTCCAATTGCTACTTCATTGGCATCGCTTCCTCGTTCTAAATAATCTATAGATACATTTACTGCATTAGCATTGATGCCATTTCCAAGTGTACCATCCTCTTCATCTCTTACGGATACAGTATACTCTATTTTTTGATTATCAAAATAAAATGTTTTATTCCCTTCAATATTCCAAGCGACTTGAGGCACTTCATTTCCAATCAATATCTCCGTTTCTGTCTTTGCCCAATTCCCTTCTGTATCCGTAACCTTGAGTACTACTTTGTATTCTCCGGGCTTTTCGAAAGTAAAATTGGGATTGACAACATCTGATTTACCCTGACCTCCAAAATCCCATTCATACGTCAATTCATCACCATCAAAATCAATGGATTCCTCTCCTTTAAACTGAATTGCTAAAGGGGCTTTCCCAACAAATTCATCAGATTCCAATTTAGCGACTGGTTGCCGATTTCCAGCTACATAACGAATATGAACCAAGCGCGCATCAGGGTTTTCAGAGAACCAAACTGTTCCATATTCAAGCATATAAATATCTCCGTCCGGGCCAAAAATAATATCAGTTGGATTACTAAATTTCTGACTTGGCAGGAAGCGTTCCATTCGTTTATAATCCCCATTTTCTTCCATGGTCACTGCCATAATCCAGCCACGCATCCAATCGTAAGTAAATAATTTTCCATCGTAATATTCAGGATATTGTTTTTCTTTATTTTTATAATCACTGTGATAATAAACCCCCGCAGCCATAGCATTCCGACCTCCATCTCCTACCTGAGGAAATTCTTTCGATGCACCATAAGGATACCATATATAAGCGCCTTTTGCTGGTGGCAATTCTTGGACACCAGTATTATGAGGAGAATTATTGATAGGTTTAGCCGGATCATATTTATCTCCCGAAACTTGTTTCGCGAAATCGTATTCATTATAAGCATAATTATCTCCAATAAAATATGGCCAGCCAAAAAAACCAGGTTCTCTCGCTTGATTCACTTCATCATAACCCTTTGGCCCACGACTTAAACTATCCTCTCCAGCATCTGGACCGACATCTCCCCAATAGAGGTAACCAGTATGATCATCAATGGCAATTCGATAAGGGTTTCGGCAACCCATTACATAGATTTCGGGTTTTCCTCCAGAACCATCTTTCGGAAATAAATTGCCATCAGGAATCGTATAAGTGCCATCCGCCTGCGGTGTAATTTTCAATATCTTGCCACGGAAGTCATTCGTATTGGAGGAAGATTTTTGCGCATCCCAAGGGCCTCGATCTTTGCCTTCATCACTAGGCGAATAGCCATCAGATAAATGCGGATTGGTATTATCTCCAACAGAAATAAATAAGTTACCATCTTTATCAAACTCTAAAGATCCGGCAGAATGACAACATTCTTCTCTCTGTGTTGGGATTTCTAAAATGATTTTTTCAGTATCAAAATCAATCGCACCATCTTTTAATTCAAAACGAGAAACATGTTGTTTTGCCGCTTCACCCACTGGAGAATAGAATAAGTAGATCCAATTGTTTGAAGCATAATTAGGATCTAATGCTAAGCCAAGCAAACCATCTTCATGTTCAGCATGTACATTCATCGTAGCGACGACTCGGGTTTCGCCAATCTTAGGTTGGTATTGTTTAATCGCTCCTCCCCTTTCGATAAAGAGCAGTGAGCCATCAGGCATATATTCTAATTCCATTGGTTCATCTAATCCTTCATCCAAGACTTCTTTTACAAATCGGTTTTCCTCCGGTGCCACAGTAGAAATACTATAATCCACAGGACGCCCTGGTCCGGCAGCATAATCAATACCGCCCCAGATTAATTTTAAGAAATTCTCCTCTTCAAAAGATTCTGAGGTATGCCCCAAGCCTGTATAAAAAGATCGACCGCCATCAAATTCATGATACCAAGTCATCGGATGGTTTTCTCCATTGGTTCCACCTTCATAAGTAGTTTCATCAAGGTTTAAGATTACATTGATGGCAGGATTAATGTCTTTATAATTATACCATTCATCCATTCGTTTCCAATCCATTGGCAAATGTTTGCAGGAAGCATGTGTATCATCTACCTTTCTCAAAACGGCTTCTCGTACATTGGGATCATTCGGATGTCCATTAAAATAAGCGCCACAAAGTTTGCCATACCAAGGCCAGTCATATTCCGTATCTGCGGCTGCGTGAATCCCTACAAAGCCACCTCCAGCCTGAATAAATCTATTGAATTCCAACTGTTGTGCATCATTGAGTACATCCCCTGTTGTACTCAAGAAAACCACTACATTATATTTTTTTAATTCTTTTTCTTTAAAGAGACTGGCATCTTCTGTTGTATCAACTGTAAAGTCATATTGCTTACCGAGATTAATGATTGCTGTTTTTCCATCCTCAATCGAAGCATGCCTGAAACCTTCTGTTTTAGAAAACACCAGTACATTGATTTCTCGTTTCTGTTCGATGAATACTTTATAAGCTATAAATGCTGCTACAACTAAAACTACTAAAAAAATTAAGAGCCCTTTTAAGAATTTTTTCATCTGATGAAGATTATGGATATAGAAGTTTTTTATATTATAAATATGCTTGATTTTTTCTATACCTGACGCGAAGTGGTTTGGAATTTCCCCAAACCATTTCGGTCAGTATATAATACTGCACTTGAAGTACATTTCTTTTCCCAAACCACTTCAACCTCAGTATATTTTACGATCCGTTCCTTCTTACAATCCTTTATCTCATCAAAAATCTTAAGTCCTCCTTTTCTTTCAACAATGATTGTCCTTTTATCCGATAAAAAAGACATGACCATTAGTTCATCCATTCCCTGACTTAAGATGGCTTTTGGTGGCGGTTTACTAAACTTGCTGAGCTATTTTACCTTGGTTAGTTTAGTAAACCATTTCTTGTTTAATTATTTCAATCAACCGACATCATCTAGCTCCTTCTTAGTTTAAAGCAATTCAAAATACATTTACTTTTCTAGATTTAATATACATGATGTAACTAAGTATCGCAGTCAATTAGGATTCCAATTGTCAATTATTGGTACCTATTTTTTGTTCCTCAGTTTTTATCTTGGTTTTCCCAACCAGGTCCTTTCTTTTCACCTGTCGGTGGAGTTATATCTCTCATGTGATTAAGTTTTATTGGGTTTTCACCTCTGCTTGCCCTTCTGTTCATATCAAGAAGTATCTTAAGCTCTTTAATCAAAACTCTATCTTTTATTTTATTCTTTTGTATCATTTTATTTAAACACTGCTGGCTGGCTTGCCAGAAGAGGTCTTGATTATGTTTAGTAAATTCTCTAAAATCAATATCCATCATTACTGATTCTCCAGTTGTTTTATTATAAAATCCTCCATGTCCATTTAGCTCATGATCATCAGTAAAGATATACATCGTTAAATAATCAGAAAACGCCTTTGCATCTTCCATTAAAGATAATTCTTTATGAATCTGCTTCATAAGGTTTATCATAATCGTTATTCTTCGAGCGAAGCCTCTTCCGTCCTTAAGAAACCAAAATCCTGATGCCATAGGTTTATAATTTGATAAATATTGTCGTGATACTAATTTAGCTCTAATTTACAGCTTCTACTAGAGCTTTTATTATTGACAAAAGGTTTTCTTTGCTATTTCCTGATTAAATCTATTTTTAGTATATTTCAATCTACAACATAAACATTAGAGCTAAATTACTTTGTATTTCAATGTAAATTCATACCTACAATTAAAAAAACCAGTTATGACAATACAGAACAAAAGACTTATCATCATTCTTATTTCGATTCCACTTCTACTACTCATACCTTTTATTGCTATGCAGCTCACGAGTCAGGTAAATTGGTCACCTTTAGATTTTCTAGTCATGGGCATGCTCTTATTAAGTACTGGTTTGATTTGCGAATTAGTATTAAGGAAATTAAAAAAGACCAGGTATCGAATTGTGCTCTGTTTTGGAATTCTATTAACTCTATTATTCGTCTGGGCCGAACTTGCAGTTGGGATATTTGGGACTCCATTTGCGGGGAATTAAATGCTATAGGGTTTTAAGTTCTAAATCATCTGAAGTATTATCGGCTTCGTCATCCAGATTGATATTCATTCCTTCTCCTATGCAACCAATTGCATCATTGAGCACTCCAGGTTCATCAAACAAGCGTACCTCTGTACATTATACCTTGCAATCACCAAATCAGCAGTAGTCCCCAATCCTGTACCTCCAATCGCTATAATTTTCCCATCGGACTGTAGCAACACTCCCGTCATCGCTTCAAAACTAGCTGAACCAAAGTCGGATATAATTGTTCCGTTATTTCCAAAATCAGAATCGAGGTCACCTGGATTTTGGCTTTGAATGAGGGCATAAGGTAATAATAGTAATAGAATGAGTCTTAGTTTGTTCATACTTTCTTTTTTTGTTAAAGCTTATAATGGAAACCAATCCTAGCTTTTTCCTTCTTTCTCAATTAATTTCCTTAAAAAAACAATTTGCCCAAGGTGATAATGACTATGTTCTATGACGCCTTGAATATTTCTATAGTAATTGCCATATTTTTCTTCAGAAAAGGTTTCCCAAAGTTTTTCGGAAGGTAACTGTTCTATTAAGTCAGCAAATCTGTCCGCATCTGATCTGATTTTTTCTAACATTTTTTCCCAATCTTCTTGGGATTCAATCCTTGGATGATCGAAACTAAATTTATCATGCCAATCTAGAGGGCCACCTTCTAATACTTCCTTGGTTACTTTTACAAAATAATGAATGTGGTAAACAAGAGCTGCGATGGTATTAAATGAATGAATTTTTGTGGTTGCCTGTTGCCATGTTAAATCTGCTAAACTATCTTTGAGGGTTGACCAAGTCCAGTTTTCTCCATAGTGGAATTCTCTGAAGTGTTTGGCCATGTGTTGTGTCGTACTCATGTTATAATATTTTTAATTTAGGATCAAAACACAGATCGTATAATAAAGTATATTGGATTGAACATTTGTGATTCTTATAATCAAAGTTGTTTACAAGCGGGCCTTTCTAACGGACTAAGGTAACATCCTGAGCGAAACTAACCTGCCGTCTGAGGCCGTCTAGATCTGTAAATTCGTATTTAAGCAATGCGATATAAACACCCGATGGCATATCTTTATTACAGAAAGTACCATCCCATAGCGAGTCTGATCTTTCGCTTTTGAAGACTGTTCCTCCCCAACGATCAAAGATAGTCATTTCCATTTTGTCAATATGGCAATCACTAAAAAACGCTAAGTAATCATTATTTCCATCAAAGTTAGGGCTAAAAATATTAGGTAAGAAAACTTTACAGCCACAGTTTGATTTCTCCAAAGTATATTCTATGGTGGTTGGATCTGAGCAACTACGTTTACGTGCTACATAGGTACCAGGGGCACTGATGATTCGCGGGTTTTCCAAAGCTCCATCTTGCCATTCATAATCAAAGGCTGGCAAGTGTATTAGCCAGTCTTCGCCACATGCTAATAAAGTATCTTTTTCTAAAAACTCAAGTGGGATTTCCTCCCTACAAATATTTCTTAAAGGCAGTAAAAAGTCGGAAGCATCTAGACTAAGACTCTCTTCAAGTTCCATATCAAATGGTATTGGGTCAAAGTCATAATAAGTAAATTCCAAATCGAGTGTATTCTCGTAGGTCTCTTCAAAATCTTCCCAATACCAGCATTCATCTACTGGATTATCCAAAGAAAATTGAAAAATAAAATCTTTTATATCTGGAGTAACAAGTGTATTCGGGTTCGAATTGGCTGCAATGGTTAGTATATTATTTTCATCTAATGACTGATAGATTGTTCCTGTATTGAATGTATAATCAAAAATCAACTTTCTCTGATCGAAAATGTCTCCTTCAGCAGACAGGATCAATTGACACAGCTTACTTTTTCCGCTATCAGGACAATTATAGGTACATAATAAATTGCCATTCTCTAATTTAGAAATAGCCGCCCCCAAGCCTATTGAAGGGAATTGTGCTGACTTCCAAATCAAACTCCCCGCATCATCGACTTTATAGAAAAAACTCAGATCATTTCGATTGGATTCAAAAATATATCCATCCGTAACTTCGACTGGTCCATTATTAGGTCCCAAATCTGCTCCTACATTTAATTCCGTTGCCCATTCTTGATCGCCTTCTGAATTTAACTTGATTAGGTAAGCTCCCGATCGACACATAAAACCTCCATCCTCACTTATAATGCCTGCGCCGATGGATTCGAAGGGTGAAAAAGTCTTGCCCCAAAGAAATGTAAGGTTATTATTAAAGACAGCAACAAAGCCTAGCTTCTGAGTATTGAAATCAAAGCGCAAACCATTGAGCATAATCTGGTTATCTCTTATATCTATCGTGTAAGAAAAATGATCCACTGTCCCTGGATGAAGAATTCGAATCCCAAGATTTGCACCACTTCCTCCATCAAATTTTGCTAAAAAGATGCGTTCTTCTAAACCTTTATAATAACTACCATAAACAAATATTTCGTCCTGATCACTTATTTTAAAATCTTTAAACTCGATATAAGCATCTGAATAAATATAGCCATTCGACCATACTAAATTTCCACATTCATCTAATCTAGTTAAAACAATTTTACCGTTTGCCCCTAAGCTTAGCGGTTCTAGAGAAGAATCCCCAATCAATATATCATTATTAGAAAAACGGTCTAGCTTATGCTTAAAATAAGTATCAGAAGCATCCGACACTTTAAAGTAGTGCTGTGCTTTAACTTCGCTACTAAAAATAAAGCAGCTTAGAAAAAGTAGACATATTGTATTAAAACTATTAAGCATGAAAAATCCTTTTCTGATAGGACACGAGGATAGAAGATACGATATTTTTCAATGCCTTGTGCGGGATTTCATTGTAAAATCGAATAGAATGTCTTGGAGTTTAATTTTTAAATCAAATCTATACTACTGTAAGGTTCTAGTCTCTTTTCCTGTAGCATCAAAAAACTTAATTTCTTTTATTTGGGAGCTCTTAGATAGTACTCGACTTGATTGAGATTGAAAAGTGCTACCCCAATAAAATTCTTGAATTCTTTGGCTTCCATTATTCAAAGTTATTAGGCATTTCACTTCTTGCTTATCAATAGGTATCAATTTCTTGTTTCTCAATTCTTTTAGTTTAAAGACTTTTAAAAGAGCATGATTTTGACCAGCTATATAAAGCAATTCTTCATTTCCAATATTAATATTCACTAAACTTTTAGCATCTCCTGGTACAAAAAATTGACTTTCATTAAGAGATAAAGATTTAAAGTTTTTATCTCCCTCATTTTTCAAAACTAATCCTGAAAAAGCATCTGCTCTACCCTGTTGTACTTCCATTCCAAAGTCATTGCCCACTAATATAAGGTCCAACCATTCGTCTTCGTTTATGTTTGACAACAACACTCCATATACTGGTGCCAACTGCGCTTCAATTGGTAAAGCATGCATTTTGAATTGGCCATTTCCCAAATTTTCAATCCAAGAGCTTTTCATCCAATTGGCAGATAAAGTAAGTGCATCATCCATTTGGAGTCCTTCAAAGATTTCTGGAACGGTAGCTTCTCCGAATGATCCGAATGAATTATATTTTTTTCGAATCCCAACAAACTGCTTAATAATATCTTGTAAAGGGTGATACAGGTATTCATGCTTCTGTCCCAGGCTATCTTTCCAATAGCAAGAGATTAAGGGATCAATGCTTCCATTCTGGTCTAAGTCTTTACCATAGATACGAATTGGTTCATCAAGCCCGCATTGAAAATAATGGTTTTCTCCATAGTTACCAGCAATGTAATCCAAATCTCCATCATTGTCTAAATCTCCTGAAGTCAAACTCGTCCACCATCCTTTATAATTTTCTAAATTGCTTTGAGTCGTAATATTTATCAATTTCCCTTGTCTATTCTCAAAAACAGTAATCGGCATCCACTCTCCTGCAAGGATTAAATCCTGCCAGCCATCTCCATTAAAATCCGTCCATAAAGCATCACTAATGAGTCCCGGTTTTTTCAAATCTTCAGCTACAGAATCTGTTGCATCTACAAATTTTGGATGGCCATTTTCACTTTCATTTTTCAAAATATAACATCGATCTGCTAGTGGATAGGCCCTAGGCAGCACCCTACTTCCTATAAATAAATCGAGGTCGCCATCTTGATCAAAGTCAGCTGCTTTAACGCATGATCCATTAGCCGTAAGTTTTGGCAAAGCTGAAGCGTCTTCTACAAAATTCCCCTGTCCATCATTGATTAATAATACATCTTGATAAAGTGAATCTCCCACAGGGTATTGAGCACTTCCTCTGGCAATATAAAGATCTAAATCCCCATCATTATCAGCGTCAAATAGTAATGTTCCAGCATCTTCTTCTAATCCTTCTTTACTTGTTTTATATTTCACCTCTTTTTGTAAAAACTGTCCATCCTCTTGTTGTAGGAACCAACTTTCGTTTTGTTTTCGACTTGCTCCCACAAAAAAATCATCCAGTCCATCATTATTTATATCTCCTACTGAAATGGATGGCCCGTATTGAGAAAATTTATGTGGCAATGTTCTTTGAAAATTAAAATCAATAAAATCAATTTCTCTATCTCGGTATATCAAATTATAATTTGAAGCGACTTCTTTGAAAAGTGTTTTATTGGATTTCTTCTTGCTATTATAATTTCTTTTTGCATTTGACTCGAAACTGACTTCAAGCAATTGATTGCTTTCGGTATGTCCAAGGACTTGAAGATCACCACCGGACCAAGTAATTCTAATAGAATCTACAAACGTTTTTTCGCCAAGTCCAAAATGTAAAACATTCTCAGATTTAGACAAATAACCCCGCCCTGAAAGCAATTGTCTTTGTTGTACTTGATCACCATTGAACACTTCTACAAAAGCTCCAAAAGCATCTGGGTTTTTAGCGCTTCCTTTTAGTTTTATACGGAGGTAATGGTGATTGTTGTCAAGATCATTCAACTGATTTTCGAATAAGAAAACAGGATCATCAATATTATTAACAACCAAATCAAGGTCGCCATCATTATCAAGGTCACCATATGCTGCACCATTAGAAAAACTTCCAATTTCTAATCCCCAATTTCTTGTAACGTTTTCGAAGGTTAAATCTCTTTTGTTTTTGAACATAAAATTTGGAGATTTCACCTCGGGAATTGCAGCAAGCAAATCCTCTTGACTGACCAATTTACTTGCATAAGATCTAAAGTCTGCAAAATCACGGTCTGTTACATCTTTTGGAAATCCATTCACAACATATAAATCCTGCCAGGCATCATTATCATAATCAGCAAACAGAGTAGCCCAACTCCAATCTGTCTCTTGTACATGCGCATACATACCAATATCTGCATAAATAGGCAAACCAGTTTCTGGATTGAGGCCTTGATTGAGTTGTAAAGTATTTCTGGTGTATTGATACTCGTACTTATATTGTCGGGTAAGCAGCTCTCTTTGGTAAGAACTTGGCCCTTGGAAAAGTTTTTTCCGTTTATTATAATAAGGCTGCATTTCAGAGGTGAAAAAATCTGTTCGACCATCATTATTAATATCTGCCAAATCACTCCCCATAGCAGAGAGGCTGAAATGTTTAAATAATTGGCCTGCTTTATTACTAAACGTGCCATCTTGATTATTTATAAAAATAAGATCATCGCTCTGATAATCATTGGCAACATAAATATCTAACCAAGCATCCTCATTAAAATCATGAATCAATGTACTATGACTATAACCATCCTGTACTAAACCTGCTGCTAATGATACATCCGTAAAGACGGGATGCCCAAGACTATCATTCCAATTATTCTGAAATAGATTATCTCTTGTCAAAGAGGATCCATCATTCGTGCGTTCCATAAATTGATTGGGATATCTATCTTCAATAAGATTGACGCCAATGAATAAATCAAGATCACCATCATTATCATAATCAAAAAACTGAGCGTGTGAAGAATGACTGGTATCGGCTACTCCATATTCTTCTCCCATTTCTTTAAACTCTGGAAGTCCTTGGCTGTTATTTCCTTGATTGATGTATAAGAGATTTTTTCTATGTTGAGGATTTTTTTGAAGTGTATTACACACGTAGATATCTTGCTTTCCATCGACATTTATATCAACGATATTTACACCTGAGGACCAGAGTAATGTATCTGTTTTTCCAGTCCCTGCCTCAGCAGTGATATCTACAAATTTTAATTGTCCTTGATTAAGGTATAGTTTATTATCAACCTGGTTTCCAGCAAAAAATAAATCATCCAAACCATCAGCATTCAGGTCACCAATTGCAATACCAGCCCCATTATAGACAAATTCGCTTTCTAATATATTCAGTGTATCGTTTTCTGTAATTTCATTGATAAAATCTAAGCCTGAATCAGCTACTTCAACCTTTTCAAACAAAGTAGGTGCTTCAGTTTGGCAAGCCAAACTAAACAGCAGCAAAAAAACAATAATGGTCGAAAGAATATTTATTTTCATCATAGTACGTATTAATTTATCTGAACTCATCTATAGGTATACCTACACGAAGTGGTTTGGGATTTCCCAAAATCATTTCGGTTAGTATATACTGTAGCTGAAGTATATTTCTTTTCTCAAATTAATCAAGACCAGTATATCTAAGTCGAACACAAATTTAGCGAAAAAGGGAAAAAAACAAAGGGTCGCTCTGTTAAATCAGAGCGACCCTTTGAGAGTAAGTCTTAAAAGACTATATTAATATCCAGGGTTCTGAGTAAGAACACCAGTCTGAAGATCCAATTGAGCTTGAGGTATTGGATAGTATTCGTTTTTACCAGCAGTAAAGCTAGCACCACCGAATTTAGTAATTAATATCTGAGACTCATAGTCTAAATAAGCATTCAGGTCACGTTCAGCGTCTCCCCAACGTACTAGGTCGAAAAAACGGTGTCCTTCTCCAGAAAGCTCTAACTTTCTTTCAAACTTAACGATTCTCCATGCATCTGCGCTAGAACCAAAGTCAGCAGCAGTATAATTATTGATCACATAGTTAGCCGCATTCGTTCCATCAGCATTTTTAACCCAGTGGCCAGTATTTGCCGCACGTGTTCTAACCATATTTACATACTCCATTGCTTTATCCAAAGAACCCGCTTCAATTTCTGCTTCAGCAGCCATAAGCAATACATCAGCAAAACGGATGATCGTATAGTTCATTGTAGCATAACCACGCGTCCAAGAGCTACCATCAGTAAGTGTATTCTCTTGAGATTTGTAGTAAATGTATTTCTTAGGAGAGTAAGGTCCTGCATAAGGTTGATTTCTGATCCAAGCTTTACCTGGATGCTCGATCCAATCCAAATAAGGGATACCTCTTCGTCCAATAGAGTGATCTACTCTCGGGTCAAGATTACCAGCATCTTCAGTAAATGGATCACTAGCTTCAACACCATAATCATGTACTAAAGCATTAGCTGCATCATTATAAGAACCGTCTAATAAAGGAAGACCATTTGCATCAGTACGGAAAGAGTTAGCTAACTCAAAACTTGGTTGGAAGAATCCACAACAGTTACCTGGTCCATCAGAACCTGTATTATATGGATAATTCAAATCATCAAAATAGTTTGCATTTTGAGTACTACCAGAGTTAATAGAAGACTCTACATCAAATACTGCTTCTGCATGATTATCAAACTCTGCATTATAGATATCTGGATAGTTATCTAATAATTGGTAAGGCAAATTGTTAGTTGTTACACCATTTGCAATTACATCATCAAACCAAGTTTTTGCTTCACCCCATTTTTGCTGGTATAATTTAGCTTTAGCCATATAAGCACCAGCAGCCCATTTGTTTACACGACCAGCTTGTGACATAGTTGCAGGAAGGTTATCAAATGCGAATTGGAAATCTGCTTCAATAAAAGCCCATACATCAGCTCCAGTATTTGAAACATTGACTACTTCTGTAGCTATTAATGTTTCATCAAAAACTGGAATATTATTCCAGTGCTTTTTAAGGTCAAATAAAAAGTGACCTCTTAGCAAACGCGCTTCGCCAGAAATTCGAGCAATATCCTCAGCCGTAACATCAGTAGCTTGGGCTAATAATGCTAAAACTTGATTACATCTTGCTACACCTTCATAACGACCTCTCCATAAGTTATTTAAATCTCCAGAAGTTGGATCTGTTTCATATCGTTGGATAGGATTGATTGTACCATAATCTCCGGGATCAGTCCCTTTATTTGCTTCACCACCACAGATACTTCCTGTAATCCAGTGATTAGGACCTTCAAAACGGTTACCAAACACACCGTTTAGTGCAGAATAAGCCCCTACTAAAAGGCCTTCAACACCAGCTTTGGTAGCTACCTGAGCATTTGCTAATGAGCCTGTTGGCGCAACTTCCAAGAAGGAGTCCTTACAAGATACTGTAAAAAGCATCATTGCTACGAAGACAAAAGATAATTTCTTTAGAATATTTATTTTCATAATAATTAGAATTAATGTTTACAAAATTCATTTTATCAGTAACCTAACAAAGTTATTGATAATTTGTTAGAAGCCCAATGACACGTTAAACAAATAACTAGGTGTAACTGGATAGTTCCCGACATCTATACCAAAATTTGTATCAGCTCCACCACCTACACCAGGATCAAGACCTTCATATTTTGTAAAAGTTAGAATATTATTAGCAGATACGCCAATACTTAAGCTACTTGCTCCAATGCTTTGAATAGCTGCTTGGTCAAAAGTATAAATAAAGGCTAATCTTTGTAATCTTAAGTAGTTACCACTTTCTACATACCAAGAGTTTTCAGCAGCAGAAGTACTCAAATTAGATGCACTTTCCCAAATTGGTGCTTTTGCATTATCACCTAAAGCAGGCGTCCAAGAATCCAATGCTCTAATTCCTTTAGCAGATCCTTCAAAAGTTCCAAAGAAATCAGTGAACCATTTAGATTGATTCCATACTTCGTTTCCGAAAGAACCAAACCAGAAAGTCTCAATTTTGAAGTTCTTATAAGTAAGGTTTAAAGAAGCTCCTATGGTATAGTCAGGAATAGGACTTCCGATAAATGTTCGGTCATCAGGTGTAATTTCACCATCTCCATCTATATCTTCATACTTAAAACGTCCAAGTCCAGCACCAGGCTGATTAGAAGCATCTACTTCTGCCTGAGTATTAAAGTAACCAATCATTTTGTACCCGAAGAAAGTAGATAAACCTTGTCCTACTGCATTACGGATAGGGAAAATACCTCTATAACCACCGCCACCGAAGAATTCGATTCCATCAGCAAGGAAAGTTATTTCATTTTTCAAAAATGAATTATTCAAAATCACTTCGTATTTCAAATCAGAAGTAATGTTACCTCTATTGATGATTTGAAGATCAAGACCAGTATTATTCATACTTGCAATGTTTACAGAAGGCGCGGCAGCACCATTTCCTGTAACACCTGGGAGCGGTACATTAAATAATAATTCTCTGGTATCTTTATTCCACCAGTCCAAGTTGATTTCTAGCTTATTATTTAAGAAAGAAGCATCAAAACCAATATTTAAAGTTTCACTTGTTTCCCATTTCGCATCAGGATTACCAATACGAGAAGCAGCAAAACCTTCATTTACACCATTACTTTGTCCTTCGATTGGGTAGAAAGTTCTACCTCTGTTAGAAGCATATAATGAAAATTGGTTTGCAGGGTCAACATTATTTGAGTTCCCCATTTCTCCCCAACCAACACGTACTTTCAAATCATCTAACCAAGTTACATCTTCTAAGAAAGATTCTCCAGTGACTCTCCATGCCGCTGAAACCGCAGGGAATACACCAAAACGGCTATTTTCTCCGAACCTAGAAGCACCATCTCTTCTCAATACACCTGTTAGATAGTATTTTTCATTGTAGTTATAATCCACTTTTCCAAATAAAGAGTAGAAATTAACACCACTGAAAAGGCTACTTTGCACCTGAGGGCTCTGAACAGTTGATAAATTCTGGAAATCAAGATCCGTAGAGAATGGATTGATACCAGAACCAGATATGTTTCTACCTTTACCAGTATTCAAAGCTTCCATACCTGCTAGCACTGTAATTCCATGAGCTCCAAATGTGTTGGTATAGCTAATTGTATTCGTCAAAGTCCAACTAAATACGTAACCACTACCTTCAGAGAAAGTATTACTTGCTTCCGGCTCAGAATCACCTAAGTAACGATAATTATAATTAGTAAAGTAAAAATTATCATATTGTCCTCCCAAAGAAGTTTTAAGTGTAAGTCCTTCAACAGGTCTGATAGCCAAGTAGATATTACCAAAAGCATTTGCATTATAAGCTTGATCATCACCATTATTTCTGGTCAATCGTCTTACTGGATTTCGTGGATTATTGAATCCTCCAGCTTTTGTACTTGCAAAACTTCCAAATTCATCAAATACTGGAATAATCGTTGGCATACGATAAGCAGATAATACTTCTGACTCATCATCTGCTACTCCGATACCACCTTGTCCACCTTGTTGTCCTGTAACAGAACGGTAAGTAAACTGAAGGTTTTCTCCAACACTTAACCAATCTAGTAAATCCCATTCAGAATTGGCTCTAAAAGAATACCGAGCAAATTCATTTTCTAAAAGAATACCTGATTGATTTTGAGCACCTAAACCAAAGTAGTAACGTCCATTGTCTGTTCCTCCGCTAAAACCAAGACTATGTCTATGGATTGGAGCACTTCTTGTGATCGCATCGTACCAGTTGGTACCAGAAAGGTTTGGTCTAATAAGAAAAACATTCTCAGGGTCAGCATCATAAGCTGCTTGAATCGCTGCTAAATCAACAGATCCAACAACACCATTCGCTCCATTTGCATGAAGATAGTCTGGAAGAACTGCCTGAGCATTGGTTCCATACTGAGGATGCGTATACTGAGGAGCTGTTCCATTTGCCGCCGCATTATTTTCATAAGCGATATGCGTCCAATCAGCCATTTGCTGAGGGTCTAACATTTCAGGAGAACCTCCAACATTAGGATCAGTAAATCCAATTAAACCATTATAAGTAACTTTTAATTTTTGGTTTTTCTTAGATCCTTGTTTAGTAGTATAAACCACTACTCCATTAGAAGCTCTTGCACCATAAATAGAAGCAGAAGCTGCATCTTTCAATATAGTCGTCGTCTCAATGTCATCTGGGTTAAGAAAATTTGTAGATTGTACAGGTACACCATCTACAACATAAAGAGGTTCATTACCTCCAAAAGCTCCAAACCCACGTACACGAATCTGGCTCGTAGTACCAGGTTGACCATTTGTAAGAACAGTAACCCCTGCTACTCTACCTTGTAATTGCTGCTCAATATTCCCAGAAGGAATTGCAGAAAGTTCTTTAGCAGTCACTGTTGAAACCGCACCAGTAGTTTGGCGTTTTGTTTCAATTGCATAACCAGTAACAACAATTTCATCAATTAATACACCTTGAGATAATCTAATATTTATATTAGATTCAGTACCTACTGTTACCTTCTGAGAAGTATAACCAGTGTAGGAAATTTCAAGTACATCTCCTGCTTTAGCATCAATGCTAAATTTACCGTCAAAATCGGTAGTCGTTCCTGTAGTTGTTCCAACTACTAAAACCGAAGCACCAATCAGTGTTTCGTCATTCGAATCATCCACAACTGTACCGGTAATCTGGGCGAACATCGCCGTAGAGAACAGTAACAGTGCAGCAAAAAGACTTAATTTTAACCATTTTCCAGGAATTGGTAGTGATTTTTGTTTCATACGCTGACTTTTTAAAAAAATAAAGATTAATAAATAGGGCTTTTAAGTACATCAGGTACTTATGAGCGATAATTAAACAAACTAGTTCTTCTTAATAGATGATAGTTAAGTGGTAGGATTCTTTTAAGTCCATATAAATGAAACTAATGAATCATTCTGTGATAAAACCCTTTTATAAAAATTAAATGGTAGCTCAAAGTAGTGATTTTTCTATAAATGCAATAAAATTTATAGAAAAATATAATTATTCAACAGAAAAGTATCAGCCTAAAAAACACAATGTTTAAGATCAAATTGGCTCCTTTATATTAGTTTGTTTAGTTTTCATCTTTGGTTTGATAATCAAGCGCAAGGACTGATCATATGTAAAGTAATTCCATACCCAATTGATGAAAACAAAAAGCTTATTTTTAACTCCTATGAGAGAGAATAAATGTACAACTAGCCACACTAGCCATGCAAAAAAGCCTTTAAACTTAAAATTTGGTAAATCTACAACCGCTCTATTTCTTCCTATAGTAGCCATAGACCCTTTGTCTTTATAAAAGAACTGCTTTAAGGGTTTATCTTTCTTAATATTTTTAAAATTACGCGCTAAATTATCCGATTGCTGAATAGCTACCTGAGCTACCTGAGGATGCCCTTCCGGATAGAGCGTTTCTTCCATATAGGAAATATCTCCAAGTGCAAATACATCTTTAAGTCCTTCAACCTGATTGAAACGATTGACTTTTATTCGATTACCGTATGTGATTGTCTTTTCAGGCAAGCCTAAAATGCTATTACCACGAATTCCTGCGGCCCAAATCACTTTATTGGCTTGGATTTTTGTACCATCATTAATATGAACAAAAGCGCCATCAAAATCTTCCACTCTTTTATTCAAAATGACCTTAACACCTAGTCCTTCTAAAAAGTATTTGGCCCCTTCAGAAGCTTCTTTAGACATTCCTTTTAATAAATGATCACCACTTTGGATCAAGTAAATATCAATTTCACTACAATCCAGCTCTGTATAATCTTTTGGAAGTATGTATTTTTTCATCTCTGCTAAAGCCCCTGCTACTTCAACCCCCGTTGGACCACCACCTACCACTACAATATCTATAAGCCCTTGTCTTTGATCATAATCTAGAGTCGTTACCGCTTTTTCATAATCATTTAGAATCGCATTCCTTAGGTATAATGCTTCTGCCACAGATTTCATCGGTAGGGTCTTTTCCTCCAAGTTCTTATTTCCAAAAAAATTGGTATTGACACCAAAAGCAATCACCAGATAATCATATTTCACATCACCTAAGGGTGTAAATAATATCTTTTGTTCAGTGTCCACTTTTTCTACCTTCGTAATCCTAATAATTACGTTCTTTTTATAATGAAAAAGCTTACGCAGCGGAAAAGCGATACTGCTTGGCTCTAAACCAGCCATGGCTACCTGATAAAACAAGGGTTGAAATTGATGATAGTTATTTTTATCAATCAATACAATCTGATAGCCGCTTTTGCTTAGTTTATAGGCCAAGTTCAAGCCAGCGAATCCTGCTCCTATTATTACTATTCTTTTTCGATCTGTATCTGGAATATTTATAGCCATTTATTATTAAATTATTAAAAAACACAATTTAAGGTTCTCCGTCAAGCCTATAACAATTAGGTTATTATCTAGTTTTGTCTAAATTTAGAATTTATTTATTTAAATATTACTATTTCAATCTTAGACAGACATGGCGATTGCAAAAAAGATATTTGTCATCGGTCTATTTTTTTTTTATATTTCACACTGAATCACTTCATTAAAGGGCAAAACATCTATAACCTGCCCCTACAAACAATAATAATATATGCTCCAAAGAGCCCCCAAGCGCGCACTCCAATTGATTGAAAAAGAGATTCAAGAAAAAACTGGTACACTAATACTAAGTGATTGTGGGCTAAGTAGTATTCCAAAGCAGGTTTTTGACTTAGACTGGCTAGAAGAGCTAATCGTGACTAATGGTCATAAAAATAATGATTCCATTAAAATTGGAAAGGATATTCCTGATCCTAATAATATTACAGAGATCCCTTTTGAAATTAATAGGTTACAAAAATTACAAAAACTACGTATTGGAACATCAGGGAATATTCGATGGGGTATTACAGAGATTGATGCCCTTGCAGAGCTTCCAAACTTAACTGAACTCGATCTTAGTGGCAACTATATTTTTGATGTTTCTCCCCTAGCAAACTTAACCGCACTTGAGTCTTTAAACCTTTCTCGTAATGACATTCATGATTTAGATCCTATAATTCCTATAGAACGCCCTAGTATATCTAATAATCTTCGGACAATTGACCTTAGTTATAATCGGATTAGTAATACAGGATTTTTATCTGAATATCCGAATCTTGAGCAGGTAAACTTGAGTCATAATAATATTGCTTATCTATATGGTATAGAAACCTTAGAGATACTACAGGTTTTAAGAATTGGTCATAACAATATCAATGGGATTGATATAGGGGATAAACCAGCTCTACGCGTTTTACATTTTCCTAACAATCATGTTATAGACATCAGTTACTTACAAAAGTACCCTAGATTAGAAGAATTGGATTTCTCAGACAATCCAATAATGATGGATACGCCTTTGATTGCTCTAGAACATATGGTCAAATTAAGGTATTTAAATATTAATAACCTCTTCCTCGGAGATGCTAATCCCAGTACTACGGATGAATCTTTAGATCCTTCTCCATTAAAAAAATTAACTGCACTTCAAGAATTGCATATCAGTGGAAATCGTATTTCGGATCTAAGTTTCTTGCAAAATCTTAGTTTTTTACAAAATTTAAATTGTGAAGGCAATAACATAAATGATATTGAACCGCTTTCTAATTTAATTCATTTAAGAAACTTGAACCTAAGTCATAATAGAATCGAGGTTATTAAACCGATAACTAATCTACACAAAGTAGAAGATTTACAACTGGATGACAACCCTATTCAAGATGTCCCTCCAGAGGTTTGGCAAAGTAATGATGCAGATCAAATCAGGGCTTTTTTTGAAGGTACTTCCAGAGATGCAAAACGCTTTATTGAACAAGATAAAGAACTAGAAGCTATACAAAAAAAGCGGGATGAGCTTCAGAAAAAGTCTAGCCAAATCAAACAAGAAGTAGAAAACATTCAAGAAAGAGGTATCCTTGAAGAGCATATAATTGCAGAGGCAAGCCCAGAAGAAGCTATTTCAGAGGAATTGGAAGCAGTAGAAAAAGAACAGGAAGATTTACAAAAAGAATTAAAGGAAACGGAAGAAGTACTTCAAAAGAAAATTGAAGAAAAAAAGAAACTAGAAGATCTGGTATTAAGCGATGTCAAACTAATATTCGTTGGGAATAGTGGTGTAGGTAAAACACAATTGAGTAAATATTTTGAGAATAATGAACTTGATAGAAAAAGAGAAAGCACACATGGTATCCGGCTCAATCGCTGGTTGCCTCAAGGTGATGTCTCTCCGGCATTTGAATCGCTAAAAGATAAAATTGCTGTCAACATCTGGGACTTCGGCGGGCAAGAGTATTATCACGGTACCTTTCGATTGTTTCTAAGTAATTATGCAGTTTATGTCCTTTTATGGGATGAACAAACAAATAACAATCAGATACTATCCACTGAAGTTTTTAAAAACGTCTCAGAGAAATTACAACATTTTCACTATCGCTACTGGCTTGACAATATCCGCCATTATGCCCCGACAAGTCCAATTATTGTTTTACAAAATAAAATTGATCGAGATTCCAAAGCACCCATTGATACTAAATGGATCGAGGATTATAAGATAAGTGGAGATCATTATCTAAGCCTTCATGAAGCCTCTAAAAATGAAAACTCGCATTATAAATGGAGTTTTGATCTGTTTTGTAAAGACTTAGCTGAGGCGATGCGTACCATACCAGAATCTCAATCTCATTGGAAAAAATCTATTGCCTGGATACAGATTCGGGATGCCATAGTTGAAGCTAGTGCCAGAGGTAAAAAAAATTCTAAAAACCTTTTTTATAAATTTCTTGAAAAAGGAAAAGAAATCCAGATTAAGAATTTTGAAAAAGCGTGTAAACTGATAGAGCCCGAATTAACGGAAAGTGAGCTCAAAGCAATTCCAAGATGGCTACATAATTCAGGTGCAATTATTTATTTTCATAAAAATGAATTATTAAAAGAGCGGGTTTACCTCAACCCAGCCTGGGTGACCGAAGGTATATATCAAACGCTCAATGATACTGTTCGGAAAAATGATGGCGAATTCAAACTAGAACAAATGCCACCAGCAAAACGTGGCGCTATTCCAGAAGAGACGGTCATCGAATTGATGAAAGAGATGGAAATTATCTTTGAACGAAAAGAGGAAAAAGATGGCAAAGTAATCACTTCTTATATAGCTCCTCAATACTTGCCAGAGACCCATCCTGTAGAAGAATTATATGCTATAGCGGCTCGCGGTCTTCAACAAAAAGCCTATTTCGTACGTTTACCACTCTATTTTTTTAGAAAAGTGTTACAGCGATTAATTTTCTTTTACGGGATGTCTCAGAATTTTGATACTCAAAATGTTGATGCCCGTTACTTTTGGAAAAAAGGAATATTGTTTGAGAAAAAAGGAACACGTGTAATGTTCAAAGGCATTATGCCCAAAGCAGATGAAAAAAATGGGGTTTTCCTTATTGGTGCGGAACCCGTGGGTAATTATAAAATGATTCAAAAAGAACTATTTCACCTTATTATAGAAATTCTAGAAGAAAAGGAGTTAAGTAAAATTGCAAAATCCTCTATTGATACAGCATCAAATGTGACACAAAACACAGCATCTAAAATGCAATCAGGCATCCATTTCCTCCCCAATAATTGGACACTACGCTATAAAACAGAAACGCCTCCAAGGTGGCTGAAAAATCTAGAAGTTTCTACTGATAATGAAAATTTTGCTAATTATTTGAGCCTCTGCAATGCTAATCGGAATAAAGAACTTTTTACACCTTCTGAAGAAGGTCAGCAACTGCGTATTCACGATTTCGAAATTTTACTGGATAGTAAGCCAATGCGACCTCTCAAAGTCTTTTTCTCTTACTCGCATAAAGATACTGCTATCATGGATAAGCTTGCGGTCCACCTTGCTCCGCTTAAACGACTAGAAAAAATAGAAGTATGGAGTGATCAAGCTATTCAGGCTGGGGATGAATGGGATACTGCCATCAATGATAATTTACGAGATTCTGACATCATATTGTTTTTGGTAAGCGCTGACTTTATTGCTTCCTCTTATATCTGGGAAAAAGAAATCCCACTTGCTTTAAAACTTCAAAAAGACTCCAATGAACGAGTGTCCAGGGTTGTCCCAATTTATCTACGACCATTTGACTTTAGCGGTTTAGCTTTCTCAGAAAAAGAAATGCTTCCTAAAACAGATAGCGGTCATCTTAAGGCAATTTCTCAATGGGATAATATGGATGAAGCGTTTACTGTGGTCGCTAAAAGGATAAGGGAGATTATTGATGCTACGAATTAAAGAATAATAGAAGTCAAATTTTGATATAAAGAATTTGCCTTCTCAAACATGTACACCTTGGTTCTCTTCTTATTCATTGCTTATATTTTATCGGTAAAATAAAATGTACTTGTAAGCCTGTCTTATCTTCATTTAAGTCGGAAAGGTTGGTAAATTCAACACTCGCTTTAGTCTTATGATGTGTATCATTAAGTAACTTTATTCGATCTCTGATTATTTCTAAGCCTAGGGATTTATGTCCTGTTTTTTTAGAAGCCCCCCTCTCTATATCGCTTAATATTCCAGGGCCATTATCTCTTATAAAAAAATCCAAACTATCTTCATCTCTCTCTGAAACAGTCACTTCTACCAAGCCTTTTGCTTTAATATTCTTAAAGGCATGTTTTACACTATTCTCCAATACAGGTTGAAGTAATAAGGAAGGAACCATTATAAAATCAATGTCTAGGCTATCTTCTACCTCTATTTTTATTTCGAACTTATCTGCAAATCGCATTTTTTCCAATTCGAGATAATTTTTTATGAAGTTTATTTCTTCTTGTAGCGTGATATAATCCAAGCGTGTATACTGTAAACTATCTCTCATCAAACCAGAAAACTTAGATAAATAATAATTCGCTTTCTCCACATCTTTTTTAAAAATAAAATTCTGAATAGAGTTTAAGGAATTAAATACAAAATGGGGATTCATCTGATTCCTTAATGAGGATAGCTCTGCAGATTGTAATTGAAGTCGAGTTTCTTTGATTTGGAGTTGTGCTTCCTGAAGTTTCCGTTTCTCTTGTTCTTTAGATTGAATCCGTTTTATCTGATAAAATGCGATCAGGCTTATTATCCCAAAACCGAATAAAACAGATATTGTTTTGAACCAAGTCGTCTCTGTAAAATGGGCCTGAATCTCAAATGAAAAAGAGGTGGATACAGGACTCCAGTCCCCCGATTTGTTTTGTGCTGCAACTTCAAAAGTATACATTCCAGCATCCAAGTCATTATATCGGGTGCTTTTCTCATTGGTGTAAAACCACTCAGGTGTTTGTATTTCAGATCGAAGTCGATATTTGTAAAAGACCTGTCCACTTTCTTTTCTAAAACTAATACCAGTATAATTGATATAGACATCATTTTGGTTAGGCTTAAATACAAGTTTATCAGATATAGTAAAGGAAGAATCATTTACCATCAAATCATCTATCTTTACCTTTACAGATGGGAAAGTCCGATTAATTACATTTGGATCAAAATGACAAATTCCATCATTAGTAGCCAACCAAATCTCATTATTCCAATAGTCTATATCATATATATAGTTAGAGCTTAAACCATCAACAGTGGTAAGGCTCTTTATTTTTGAATAAATCAATGTATCATTTTCAAACTTATAATTAAAGGCATTAAGTCCTTTATTTGTTGCTACCCAAAGTATGGAATCATTGGTGACTACGGTATGATTAATTAAATTGCTATTCAGTCCATCGATGTTTTTTATTTGAAAAAGTTGATCATTAGTATGATAGAAGAGTCCATTTCCAATGGTAGATATCCAACGGTTATTTAAGTGATCTATATGGATATCATTGACACGGCCAAATGGATCTTGTCCATTAGATAAAATTTGCTGCCAATCTCGGTACTGATATTCATTAACTTTGAATAAACCGTCTAAAGTTCCAAACCAGATCGTTTCATCTAAATCTTGAACTATAGTTGTAGTTCTTTTCTTAAAACTGTCACTATTAGAAAATAGTGTTTTATTATTTTCATTAGTAATAAAGAATCCTTTATAATTTGATACAAGAAGTACGCTATCTGGTAACGGCAAGAGAATACTAGTATTAATATCAGGAAAACCATCAGATATGGTACAGTTTTTTTCTTTTTCTATAATTTTATAAAATTCAAAATGTAATTCATCCTTAATTTTACTAAAATTTCTTATCTGTCTTTTATTATGAATCGCATCACCATTGAATATTATTTCTTTTTCTCCAAACTTATTGACAGAGACAATTCTAGAATTAGAACTTCCAAAAACTATATGTTCTTTTAATTTTCCAATAGAAAAATAAGGTTCTTTTTCAGTACTAGATAATCGTTTTACATTTATTCCAAAATCAGGAACTAAGTACACCCCATTTTGAGTCGTACTTACCCAATAATTATTTTCTTTATCTAAAGTAATACTACTTATATATTGATTTTCAAAAAAAGATAAAGGAGGTTCCAACAAATCACCATTTTTAAAACAAAAAAGTCCATTAGAAGTACTTGTCCATAAGTTTTCAAATTTATCTAAAAATATAAAATCTATAATGTTTTTTGAATTATAACTTAAATCATAAGATTGAACTTTTGCCCCATTAGAATCAAGAAGAAATACAGTATGTTTATTATAGCTTATCCAACCCGACTTCGATTTTATTGCTAATACAGATCTAAGTGGAATATATCTAGTTCCTTTACTATAATCTCTTTTATGGAAGTACAAGGTTTTAGCAGGTACTATAGAATCTAACTTCAACAAGCCATCTTCAATATCATATTCCTCTTTCTTTAAAGCATGAGGATAAATATCAACATCAAAACTAAACACTTCAGCCTCCTTTCTCTTAGTTATTGTAAAACAAAGTGAATGTTTTTTTGACTCAATTAATTGCTCTACCCACTGTCCATTTAAAATTTTCAACAAGGAGTCATTATACACATACGGTTTAAAATTGCCATGCTCATAGATACTCACCTTTCCGCTATAGCCTGTAAACCAGAGTCTTTCCTTCGAATCTCGATAAATCTCAAAATTAGTATTATCCGCTAGACCATCCTTTGTCGTATAGGTTTTAAAGTCATAACCATCATATGTACACACTCCACGATCAGTCGTAAACCAGACTAAACCGTTTTGATCCACTTCTATATCGTAGACTTCGCTACTAGGCAAACCGTCTTTCGTATCATAATTAATATAATAAGGGTCTTGTCCTGAAAGGTTAATAAAACAACAAGAAATAAAAACTAGAAGGGTTACTCGAAGCATAGCTTCAAAGTTATAAATTTTAGCTTAGAAGTTGTTCAAAAATAGCTCCCTAGACTACGAAACGATCTTTTGCCTCAATACTTCCTTATAAAAATCTTACGTAGCTCTGCTATGCAGCGATTTTAAAGCCTCGTCTTAAGGCAAAACATCTGTTTCTCGATACTAGCAGCCATTTTTGAACAACTTCTTATTCTAACAATATCATTTTTCCTTGACGACTCATTCCATCATCTGTTTTCAATTGATAATAATACAAACCTCCGCCTTCTAGCTGATTTCGGTGCATTAATATTTCATGATAACCTTCTGTGTAAGTATTTATTTTTTGAAATAATAATTTACCAGAAGTATTGAAAACTGAAAAAACAATTTCTGACTGCTTAGGTAGATAAAATTCAATTATACTTAACTCTTTGAACGGGTTAGGTCGACTCGGGTATAATTTAAAGGCTTTATTGGATTGGAGAATTGGATTAAATTTCAAACTTAAATTATTCCATTTTTGATCAGACAAATAAATTTCAGCATTTGTAAATGCAGAATTCAATTCTATAAAGGAACTGATTTGGCCAGATTCTTTTGCTCTAAATTCTAATTCGAATAAAACTGTATTGGGTTCAATTGAAATGCCCTCAATATGAAACCAGGAACAAGTAAGTATTCCTTCTTCAATAAAAGAAAGTCCAAAATTTTCATAATTAAATAAAGGTAATTTTTCTTTTCCCAGTCCTATAAATTCTAATTGTCTTGGATCAAACTGTAGACTATATTGAAAGCCTAATATTTTATCAAAATCTTTTGCCTTTATAGGAATAGTAATTTTTTCACCTTCTGCTACGTCTTGATCTTCTGTTTCGAAGTAAAGCGTTGTCAAGTTTCGAATTTCATTTCCTCCCTGATAATTAGTCTCTGCTGAATAATTTAAATCTCCGGTTTTGACACTAATAAAATCCATATTTTCCACTTCTTCATCAAGGTTATTTATTGTACAATATTCAGGAAATGATGATTGGAATGGATTTTCATTATTTGGAAAAACAAAACTGGCATCAACAAATCTCCAAGAAGTATTGGATTGAAAAGTTGGAATAATGCCTAGAATTAATTGCCTTAATTCGACAATATCTATAGTTGACAAGTTTCCTGACCGATTGATATCTCCAGCAATAACTTTATAGGGAGAGTCCAGAAATTCAATTTCTAAAATATGCCTTAATAATAAAATAAGATCAAACGTACTTAATCCATTAACTGGGTTTTCATTATTATAAGGCGCTATAGAATAATTATGCCCTTGAGGAATATTTATAAATTCATAATAACCATCTCCGATAGTAATAGTAGAATCAGAGAACGTTCCATTCAATTGAACCACGATGTCTTCGAGGTACTCCATTTCTTCGGTGTAAACTTGTCCACTAATTGTAGCAAAGCCAGGTGGGCCAAATCCATTTACCACAACCTGTGTTGAACAAGCCGACATATTGCCACACACATCCTCTGCTTCAAAGCTAAGTGTAGTTACTCCAATTGGAAAATCAATAATAAGCAAAGAATCTACTAATAAGCCTAATGAATCAATGGAACCATTATTTCCAAAATCAATTTGAAAAGATATCATAGACATAGAATCACAATTATCTTGCACCTCTGGTCCCAAAGCATAAACAATTGAGTTTGTTCCAGCTAATACAATATTTAAAACTGTATCACTAGGGCATTCAATAATGGGCGGGGTGTTGTCTATCAAAGAAATGATTTGTGTCCGAATACTCTGATTACCACAATTATCTGCTGCGGTCCACGTTCGGAATGTTTTATGCGTATCCGTACAAGGTGTTCCTGTAGTAAATTCATCAAAAAATATCTCGGGCATATCATCACAATTATCTGTCGTAGTGATAATAGGAAGCATGGGTATGTCTGAACATTCCACAGTAATATTTTGAGGAATTCCAAATAAAATAGGCGCCGTATCATCAATGATCATGACTGTCGTGCTATCGGCAGTTTCATTACCACAATTATCTGTTGCAATCCATTTCCAAACTAATAAATACTCGTCAAGACAGTTTATTTCTCTAATACTTTCTTCAAAAACTAAATTGACATTACAATTATCGGTTGCGGTAATATTCATTGGAGGTGAAGGAATAGCATTACATTGAACAGTCAGATCTTCAGGCAGTTCGCTTAAAACTGGTGCTTCCGTATCCGAAGAGCTAATCACTTGTTGCGCACTTACTGTATTGCCGCAATTGTCTGTCGCAGTCCATGTTCGCGTAACCGTTATATCTTCTGCACATGCACCGGTAACTATCGTCTCTTCAAAAATTACGGAAAGGCTCACAGCACAATTATCTGTCGCGGTAATATTCGCAGCCGCTGGGATGTTTCCACAGTCAACTGTCATGTCCATTGGGGTTTCCGACAAAACGGGGGCTTCCGTATCCGAAGAGCTAATCACTTGTTGCGTACTTACTGTATTTCCGCAATTGTCTGTCGCAGTCCATGTTCGCGTAACCGTTATGTCTTCTGCGCATGCACCTGTCACTATCGTCTCTTCAAAAATTACGGGTAGACTCCCAGCACAATTATCTGTCGCTGTAATATTGGCTGCCGCTGGGATGTTTCCACAGTCAACTGTCATATCCATTGGTGTTTCTGATAAAACTGGTGCTTCCGTATCTGAGGAGCTAATCACTTGTTGCGTACTTACTGTATTGCCGCAATTATCTGTCGAAGTCCATGTTCGCGTAACCATTATGTCTTCTGCACATGCACCTGTCACTATCGTCTCTTCAAATATTACAGGAAGACTCACAGCACAATTATCTGTCGCTGTAATATTCGCAGCCGCTGGGATGTTTCCACAGTCAACTGTCATATCCGTTGGTGTTTCCGATAAGACTGGTGCTTCTGTATCTGAAGAGCTAATCACTTGTTGCGCACTTACTGTATTGCCGCAATTATCTGTCGAAGTCCATGTTCGTGTAACCGTTATGTCTTCTGCGCAGCTGCCCGTCACTATCGTCTCTTCAAATATTACAGGAAGATTCCCAGCACAATTATCTGTCGCGGTAATATTGGCAGCCGCTGGGATGTTTCCACATTCAACTGTCATATCCATTGGGGTTTCTGATAAAACTGGTGCTTCCGTATCTGAGGAGCTAATCACTTGTTGCGTACTTACTGTATTGCCGCAATTATCTGTCGAAGTCCATGTTCGTGTAACCGTTATGTCTTCTGCGCAGCTGCCCGTCACTATCGTCTCTTCGAATATTACAGGGAGATTCCCAGCACAATTATCTGTCGCGGTAATATTCGCAGCCGCTGGGATGTTTCCACAGTCAACTGTCATATCCATTGGTATTTCCGACAAAACTGGTGCTTCTGTATCCGAAGAGCTAATCACTTGTTGCGTACTTACTGTATTTCCGCAATTGTCCGTCGAAGTCCATGTTCGTGTAACCGTTATGTCTTCTGCGCAGCTGCCTGTCACTATTGTCTCTTCAAAAATTACGGGTAGACTCACAGCACAATTATCTGTCGCGGTAATATTCGCTGCCGCTGGGATGTTTCCACATTCAACTGTCATATCCATTGGGGTTTCCGATAAAACTGGTGCTTCTGTATCCGAAGAACTAATCACTTGTTGCGTACTTACTGTATTTCCGCAATTGTCCGTCGAAGTCCATGTTCGTGTAACCGTTATGTCTTCTGCGCAGCTGCCTGTCACTATTGTCTCTTCAAAAATTACGGGTAGACTCACAGCACAATTATCTGTCGCGGTAATATTCGCTGCCGCTGGGATGTTTCCACATTCAACTGTCATATCCATTGGGGTTTCCGATAAAACTGGTGCTTCTGTATCCGAAGAACTAATCACTTGTTGAGTACTTACTGTATTTCCGCAATTGTCTGTCGCAGTCCATGTTCGCGTAACCGTTATATCTTCTGCACATGCACCCGTCACTATCGTCTCTTCAAAAATTACGGGCAGACTCCCAGCACAATTATCTGTCGCGGTAATATTCGCAGCCGCTGGGATGTTTCCACAGTCAACTGTCATGTCTATTGGTGTTTCTGATAAAACTGGTGCTGTATTATCATTCACTTCTATCGTTTGAGTACCAGTACTTTGATTACCACAATTGTCTATTGCCATCCAGGTTCGAATAAGAATATATTCATCTATGCAAACCCCTGATACAATAGATTCGTTAAAATCAATCTCAACTTCAGCATCACAATTATCTGTAGCAATAATCAATGCAGGAGCAGGAATCATATCACACTCTACGGTTATATCCGAAGGAATATCTAAGAGTATTGGTTTTATTGTGTCTTGAACGTTTATCGTCTGAAATCGTTTTGATTCATTGCCACAATTATCTACCGCCGTCCAGGCTCTGAAAAGGGTATATTCATCATCACAGAATCCATTGATTTGAACTTCTGTCATTATTAAATCAACATCAGTATCGCAATTATCAGTAGCCGTCAAAACAGTATTCGGAATTAGAGCATCACAGCTTATTGTTGTATCGGGACTTTCACCAATGATCATTGGAGGGCTTGTATCCAGGACAGTAATTTGCTGACTAAGTGAATCTGCATTTCCACAGTTATCTATTGCCATCCATTTTCTAACAATAATATATTCATATGAACAGATACCTGGGGTAATTTCCTCAGTAGTGGTCAATACTACGCCATTATTACAATCATCTATTGCATTGATATTTAGAGCAGGAGGTATGGCATCACATTCTACAGTCATGTCTATCGGTATCATATCAAAAAGAGGAGGGCTTGTATCAAATTCCTGAATGATCTGAACACCAGTATAAGTCGTATCCATACACCAATCATATACTGTCCATATTCTAATGACTTTATGCATGCATCCACCATTAAGTTCTAAAACAGTATCATCATAACCGCTAGCAAACTCACCGCATGCATCTTCCACTATTGGTATACCTGTAATCTCCAGATCATCAGAATCTCCACATTCTGCAATATCAATACTTGATGGATAGATTATTTCAGGTGGAATCGTATCAATCAAGGTTATTTTTTGAAGACAGGTATTTGATTGGCCTTGATTATCTACTACTGTCCATGTTCTAAAAACCATTCCCGTATTGCAAAGATCTAAATCTATAGAATCCGAAAAAGTTAAATCTACCACTGCACAATTATCTGATACGAGGGGTTCTCCAGTAATAGAAAGATCAAGAATAGGCTCTTCACAATTTAATGTTATATCAAGTGGGCATATAATTTCTGGATTTAATTTATCCTGTACCAATACGCCCACCATACAAGTATTAGATAAGCGATTGATGGCATCCTCAACGATCATTTCTATCATAATGGTATCCCCAACATCACAGCAATAAAAAGGAACAGAAGTATTAAATACCGTAGCATCATCTCCTAGGCAATTTATATTATCCATCCTTCGAGCCATAAACGTAATTGAGCCACAATTGTCATAACTACCATCATCAAATACATTGGCAGGAACGAGTACTGTACCATCATTCCCGAGTGATACAGTTGTGAAAGACTCACAAGTAACAGTTGGATTCACTTCATCATCCACAGTAATATATAAAGTACATTCAGAAGTATTACCACAATCATCTGTTGCGGTATAGATAATTGGATGAATGCCTACAGGAAGATTGACAATACTATTAGGGATAATTAAAATTCCATTTTCATCTTTTATACTAAAACTAATATTTGCTATAGAAGTGCAATCATCTGTTGCTATTGCTTCAGGAATAAAGACATCAGCGGCACAGGTCGTAGAATTTGCACTGATTGTAAAGTCACCTGGACAAGTGATAATTGGAGGCGTTTTATCCATCACTTTTAACACCTGAGTATCCATTATTGACTGATTAGAGCATTCATCATTAATCGTCCAAGTCCTAATAATTGTAAAGCTAGCATCGCAGGATTGAACTGGATTTGAATCTGTATACATGATCCATATTTCACATGATGCTCCACTAATTAAATCAACACCATAAAGCTTTGGATAACCCGTATTCTCAGGAGAAAGATCAGGATCAGCACAATCTAAAGCCAAATCCTCAACGTCATCTTTATTACTTGGGAACTGAATATCATCTAATAAAGGGCGTGCTAGAGTAATTGTTTGAACGCAAGGAAAAGAATTGTTGCCATTTGCATCAGTAGCCGTCCAGGTTCTGTAAATCACTTGAACTAAAGAAGGATCACATAATGGGTTTTCAATACTATCTACATAAGAAAGTATTACATTCGAATCACAATTATCTGTAACCGATGCATATCCTACATCATCAGGGTGTGTAGAATCTGTACACAATAAACTTAAATTGGTGCAAACAATCTCTGGTTTGATATAGTCTCGAACCTCAATTGCTCCTTCGCAATAATTTCCTGTAGACGCTTCATTTAGCCTGACCGTTAAGGTTTCGTCTAAGTAGGTTCCATCTATAAACGGACTCGTAGGAATCAGATTCCCTGAGGTATCAAAAATCTGAACACTTAATAATCCACACCCCGTAGCATTGCCTTCAAGTATATCATCAGGCATAATTTCGGCAATGCAGTTTTCGTCAAGTGCAACCTGAACCAAGCCATTACAAGTCAGGCTACACTGTGTAAAACTGATACGAGGTATGGACAAAATTATAATTGAAATAATAAATATCCCAATTACGCTTGGTTTTGACTTTTTCATGATCGTCAGTTTTGAGATAGTCCCCTTTCAAAAAGGGAGGGCTTTATGTTAATCGTATTCTATCCCAATCCGAAGATGGAATAGAAACAAATGGCTTTCTGTTAAGGGACACGGAATAAATAAGGGTCCCAAGGAAATTTTAAAAAATCGGTTAGTGGAATTACGAAGTGAAATAGATAGACGATGCGAAGTGAAAATTATTCGTCTATTTGTTCTACGGGAATTTACTGAGCTTGTTGCAGGTTATTTTATTTTTTTATCCAATGAAATTGTTTAGTAAACTTACTTTGAAATCCCTAGGTTATATTCATCATCAAATTCTGGTTTTTCGCCTTAGTAAGGGATAGAGAATCAAAAAGCCAATACGCAATGTATTGGCTTTTTGTTTTGATTATCATTGACACTAGTTGATGCAGATTTCTCTATACTAGCTAGTTCAAGGTAATTTATACACTTTGATTCTTTGACAAATCTATTTAGCCTTCTTCATCTTTCATTCTTTCCAATTTCTTTAGGCCGATTTTATTTACAATATCATGAAGGTCATCAATAGATAAATTGCCTCCTCGTCCTTTTGTTGATACTAAAAATCTTTTGGCAACAAAGACCAGAAACTCACATCGGTTTCGATCACACTTTTCAAAAGCTTTATTGCCTTTATAAGTAGTCGTTCTTTCAAATCCGTTTTCAGTTTCTTTATCAATATCAATCATTGACCAAGCTGCCAATCCCATAGTGGCCATTCCTATTCCTCCTGTATCAATAATTTCCACATCAACCTTTTTATCTCCATTTTCATAAGATGTTTCAGCCTTTGAGACCTTAAATCCAGCAACTCCCGTTGACTCGCCAATGGCTTTTCCTTTAGAAAATCCTGAAGCAGAATCGGGAAATAATGCTTTTAATTTCCTAAAATTTACGGGCTTCCTTTTTACCTTACCGCCCTCTTCTGAAAGATTTTCGACAGCATCTTCAAGCTGACTCAATGCATCAGCGAAACTGCCTTCTACCTCTTTAGCGACATCTTCAAAACCTTCTGCAATTTTTTCTACGCCTTCATCTATTTTATCAGCAGCTTTTTCTTCTGGTGTTTTTTCACTTTCGCAAGCGAAGAAAAAGGACGTAGCAAAAAGTAAGAACAAAAACGATCTTATTCCTTTCATGATAATATTTGTTTAAAATTTAAGAATCTACAACCTCCTCCTCATTAGATGCTTTAACTTCCGGTTTCATTTGTGGAAAGAATAATACATCCTGAATGCTATATTGATTAGTCAACATCATAGTCAAGCGATCAATACCAATCCCCAGACCAGAGGTAGGAGGCATTCCATATTCTAGAGATCTAAGAAAATCTTCATCCAATACCATTGCTTCTTCATCTCCTCTTTCTGCTAGCTTTAGTTGATCCTCAAATCGTTCTCTTTGATCAATTGGATCATTCAACTCAGAATAAGCATTGGCAATTTCTTTTCCATTTACGAACAATTCAAATCGCTCTACTAAACCATCTTTACTTCTGTGCTTTTTAGCTAAAGGAGTCATTTCAATAGGATAATCCGTAATATACGTTGGTTGGATTAAATTGTCTTCTACTTTTGCGCCAAAAATCTCATCTACTAATTTTCCTTTCCCCATACTGGCATCGACCTCAATATGAAAATCTTTACACACTGCTCTCAAGCCAACTTCATCCATTTCAGAAACGTCAATTCCAGTATACTTTTCGATAGATTCATACATACTTAATTTTAGGAACGGTCCTTTAAAACTAATTTTCTTTCCATCGTATTCCACTTCTGATGTTCCATTTACAGCTATGGCCGTCTTTTCCAGCAATTGTTCGACCATCTCCATCATCCAAATATAATCTTTGTAAGCAACATAGATTTCCATTGCTGTAAACTCAGGGTTATGGGTACGATCCATCCCTTCATTTCTAAACATTTTCCCAAATTCATACACCCCATCAAAACCACCAACTATTAATCTTTTCAAATATAGTTCATTAGCTATCCGAAGGTATAATGGCATATCCAATGTATTGTGATGTGTAGCGAAAGGACGTGCTGCTGCACCACCATGAAGGGGTTGAAGGATAGGTGTTTCAACTTCCAACCAACCTTGATCATTGAAAAAAGTTCGCATCGTATTGATGATCTTCGTTCTTTTTAAGAAGGCATCTTTAACCTGAGGATTTACAGTCAAATCGACATATCGCTGACGATAGCGTTGTTCAGGGTCTGTAAAAGCATCAAATTCATTCCCATCTTTATCTCTCTTGACAATAGGCAGGTTCCGAATAGATTTCCCTAAAAACCTAAATACTTTAGGTCGAATCGTAACTTCTCCGGTTTGAGTAGAGAACAGCTCACCTTCCAAACCAATAAAATCGCCAATATGCAAGAGTTTAACAATATTCTTATTCAATTCTTTTTCTTCCTCTTCCGCACCAATATCTCCCTTGCCCATATACACTTGTATTCTTCCCTGGCTATCTTGAAGTTGAGCAAAAGCACCTCTTTTTCCCATAAAACGACCAGCTACTCGAACCACTGGTAAAGATTCAGGAGCAAAAGCACCTAAAGCTGATTGACGTAAACCACCAAGAAACGCTTCAAGGTTTTCGGCCGCTCTATTATATTCAGCATCAAATTCAATTGTTTCTCCCAATCCAAAAGCTTTAAATTCTTCTAAAGCAATAATTTGAGGAATTCTAAACTTATTTTGTAATAGTAAACCTTTAATTTGTTCTGCTTTAACTGGCCCTATATCCTTGATTTTTTCAATTTCAAGTGTTAACTGTTTTCGAAATTGTTCTGAAGTAAAATCAGTTGATTTAAAATTTACATCAAACATTTCTGCCGGAAATGGATTTACTCCAAGTTCTCTTAGACTTTGTAATGCTTCCCGACGTACAATTTCCTGTTCACTTAGTTGTTGCATTTCTAATTTTTGAATAGATGAAAAAATTGGTATAAAGGCTTAATACAGTATAAAATAGCCAGTAATCTTCTCCTAAAATGTTCTAATCTTTGAAATTTCAGGATGATGAAAGTTACATTTTCGAATAATTTGCAAAAATATAGTTTCTTAAATAAAATAACGAATTCCTATACTCCTTTTCATTGTGTTCCTTGCTATCGGCTTTTGTGATCCTGCTTTCATTTTTTTTGGGGCCATGCTCCATTCTATGCTTATAAAAAATTACCGTTTCTTAATCCATTAGATCAATAAAAAACCCTTTGAATTTTGTACTTTTGTAAGGATTAGCACTTTGGGTCATTTAGGAATGCCCCTTTTAGCGATTATTCTCCCCCTAAATATTCCCATTTCGCAATGCAAAGAATTAAAACTTACACACACAGTTTTATTTTTGGGATATCATTTTTTGTCCCAAAAGTATTTATAACACTTCTATTTTTATGGTTAGTTCCATTTATAATAGAAGCTCAAATCACCTTAGAAGGTGGTGATATTGCCGTTCTTGGCGTTAATGCTAATAATAATGCATGTAGTGGCTCAAGTGGTTCAGGTGAAGACGTAGTTACGTTTGTTTCCTTTAAAGATATCACGAATGGTACAGAAATCGACTTGACAGATAATGGTTGGGAGAGATCAGTCAGCAATCGGTGGGGAGACTCTGAAGGAGCCTTAAGGTGTACATATAGTGGAGGGACAATAAGTGCTGGCACTAGTTTCAATCTAATTTTCAGGGGTGATTTGACAGCAACGCAAGCTGCCAACCCTAGTTGGACAATTACGGATTTGAACCTTGCTCCTGTTGGAACATTAAATCTAAACAGCGGTGGAGATCAAATTTATGTAATGCAAGGTGGTGTTTGGGATAATATGGGTACAACAGGTGATCATGATGCGACTTATACTGGAAAAATTCTTTATGGATTCAATACCAGGACATTCTGGGCAGCTGATGGGACTTCTCAACAATCTAACCTACATCCCGATGTAAATCCTTGCTATTTTATGAATCCAACAGGAGGAACAACAAACTATGTAAACTATACCGGCCCAACCTCTCCTACTTCTCAACTTGAGTGGATCAATCGAATCAAAGATCCAGGCAATTGGTCTTCTTATGTAAATTGTACGGCTTATAATAGTTCACCTCCACCTGCAGCAATAAGCATTACATCTAGTGGTATGTCTATTGAATGTGCAGTATGTACTGGATGTGGAACCGTAAATGATGTACTTACTTTTAATTTACCTTCTAGTGGAGGGCCATTTAATGTAGTTTATACAGACGGAACATTGGAATTCAATTTGAGTAGTATTAGTAATGGGCATACTGAAAATGTATCTGTCACTTCTAATACTACTTTTTCTCTGGTTTCTGTCACAGATATAAATGGATGTCCAGTATTTTCAAACTTTGAAGGAGAAGCTGTTATTAGCCAAAGTGGTAGTGGAGGAAATGCTAATATTACCGGAGGTGGGGTATTATGTGTTGGGAATTGTACTGAGGTTACCTTTTTAGTTACCGGTGGAGAAGCGCCCTATAATATTGATATGAATGTTGCTTTGGGACCTTTTAACCTTGATTTTACTATTCCCGTACCCAATACAAATTTCACTATAAATGTTTGTTCGGATGATGTTTTAATACCCGAATGGAATGCAGGAACGAATACATTAACATTACCAGATTTTGTCGTTTCAAACTTAGTGCTCACATTGCTCTCGATGACTGACAACTCAGGTTGTGCTGGTACAGTAGATTCTACTCCGCTTGACATTGATATTGAAGAGACGCCTACAGCAAATAGTGCAGGACCATTAGAAGACTGTGATGATGGATCTGGAGCCGCAACTTTTAATCTATCTTCATTAGACAATACTGTAAACGGTGGAAGTGGTAATATGGTAAATTGGTATTCCGATATGAGTGCTACTATTCCCATCGGAACACCCGGAACTTATAATAGTCCTTCTACAACCGTATATGCAACTGTTACTCAAGGTAGTTGTGAATCTGATCCTGTTCCTGTAAACTTAATTGTAAATGCGGTACCTACCCCTTCTCCAACTTCCGATCAAGCATGCGATGATGGTACTGGATTTGCAACATTCAATCTAAATTCATTAGATGTTATAATAAATGGAGGAAGTGGTGATCTCGTAAGTTGGTATTTTGATATAGGTGGTAGTTCGCCTATTCCGGTTCCATCTAGCTTTAATACCGGTAGCACTACTGTATATGCAACCATCTCAGTCGGTATTTGTGAATCAGGAACTGTACCCGTTATTTTAACAGTAAACCCAAGTCCACTTGCCAATATTGCTTCAGATCAAGCTTGTGATGAAGGAGGAGGTATTGCTACTTTTGATCTGACAACTTTAGATAACACGGTTAGTGGTGGAACAGGCAATCCAGTTTCATGGTTTACAGACCCAGGCGGGAGTTTTCCAATTATTAATCCAGCGAATCATGTCGCAGTAAGTGGTTTTGTTTATGCTTCTGTCAGTAATGGATTATGCTCCAGTCCCATTGTGCAAATTACACTAACGGTTAATCCTAGCCCTACTGCAAATCCAACGAATGATACACAATGTGATGATGGTTCAGGTTCTGCATCGTTTAATTTGACCTTATTAGATTTTATTGTAAATGGAGGAACGGGTGCTACCGTTTCTTGGTATCTTGACATTGGTGCAACTTTTCCTATTCCTGATCCTACTGATTTCCAGAGTAGTGGAGGCCCAGTTTGGGCGGTAGTTACAAATGGTTTATGCGAATCTAATCCAGTTGAAATATTACTAGACGTAAGCGACGCGCCTTTTGCTATTGCTACGAATGATCAAGCTTGTGATAATGGATCAGGTAGTGCTTCCTTTGATTTGACTACTTTAGATATAATTGTGAATGGTGGAACAGGAAATACCGTTACTTGGTATTTTGATATTAGTGGAACGGTTTCAATTCCAGATCCTAGTAATTATATATCAACTGGAGGAAGTGTATATGCTAACGTAGATAATGGATTTTGTACATCACCTTTAGTAGAAATCATCCTCTCTTTAAGTCCGCTACCTACTGCAAATATAGCAGCGGCTGAAAATTGTGATGATGGTTCCGGTAGTACAACTTTTAATCTTACTACGCTTGACATTATTGTTAATGGAGGTAGTGGTATGACTGTAAACTGGTATTTTGATATGAATGGTGATTTAAATATCCCTGATCCTTCAAACTTTTCTACACCTACTAATCTTACTATTTATGCAACTGTTTTCGATGGGCTTTGTGAATCTCAAACTGTAGCAGTTGACCTCTCTATCGTGCCCGCTCCAATAGCAAATCCTACTTCCAGCCAAGGTTGTGATGATGGATCCGGTTCTACTATATTTGATCTAACTACACTCGATAATACCGTCAATGGTGGAAATGGAAATGCCGTCTCTTGGTTTTCCGATAGCAATGGGGATACGCCGATTACTGATCCAGTGAATTTTGATTCTGGTTCCGCTTCTGTTTTTGCTTCCGTAAGCAATGGCGCTTGTACTTCTGAAATCGTGGAAATCACTTTGACACTCGAAGATCAACCAGAGGCTAATATCGCAAATGATCAAGATTGTGATGATGGATCAGGTTCTACTATATTTGATCTAACTACACTCGATAATACCGTCAATGGTGGAAATGGAAATGCCGTCTCTTGGTTTACTGATAGCAATGGGGATACGCCGATTACTGATCCAGCAAATTTTGATTCCGGTTCCGCCTCTGTTTTTGCTTCCGTAAGCAATGGCGCTTGTACTTCTGAAATCGTGGAAATCACTTTGACACTCGAAGCACAACCAGAGGCTAATATCGCAAATGATCAAGATTGTGATGATGGGTCCGGTTCTACTATATTTGATCTAACTACACTCGATAATACCGTCAATGGTGGAAATGGAAATGCCGTCTCTTGGTTTTCCGATAGCAATGGAGATACGCCGATTACTGATCCAGCAAATTTTGATTCCGGTTCCGCTTCTGTTTTTGCTTCCGTAAGCAATGGCGCTTGTACTTCTGAAATCGTGGAAATCACTTTGACACTCGAAGCACAACCAGAGGCTAATATCGCAACAGATCAAGATTGTGATGATGGATCAGGTTCTACTATATTTGATCTAACTACACTCGATAATACCGTCAATGGTGGAAATGGAAATGCTGTCTCTTGGTTTTCCGATAGCAATGGGGATACGCCGATTACTGATCCAGTGAATTTTGATTCTGGTTCCGCTTCTGTTTTTGCTTCCGTAAGCAATGGCGCTTGTTCTTCTGAAATCGTGGAAATCACTTTGACACTCGAAGCACAACCAGAGGCTAATATCGCAACAGATCAAGATTGTGATGATGGATCAGGTTCTACTATATTTGATCTAACTACACTCGATAATACCGTCAATGGTGGAAATGGAAATGCTGTCTCTTGGTTTTCCGATAGCAATGGGGATACGCCGATTACTGATCCAGTGAATTTTGATTCTGGTTCCGCTTCTGTTTTTGCTTCCGTAAGCAATGGCGCTTGTTCTTCTGAAATCGTGGAAATCACTTTGACACTCGAAGATCAACCAGAGGCTAATATCGCAAATGATCAAGATTGTGATGATGGATCAGGTTCTACTATATTTGATCTAACTACACTCGATAATACCGTCAATGGTGGAAATGGAAATGCTGTCTCTTGGTTTTCCGATAGCAATGGGGATACGCCGATTACTGATCCAGTGAATTTTGATTCTGGCTCCGCTTCTGTTTTTGCTTCCGTAAGCAATGGCGCTTGTACTTCTGAAATCGTGGAAATCACTTTGACACTCGAAGATCAACCAGAGGCTAATATCGCAAATGATCAAGATTGTGATGATGGATCAGGTTCTACTATATTTGATCTAACTACACTCGATAATACCGTCAATGGTGGAAATGGAAATTCCGTCTCTTGGTTTACTGATAGCAATGGGGATACGCCGATTACTGATCCAGCAAATTTTGATTCAGGTTCTACTTCTGTTTTTGCTTCCGTAAGCAATGGCGCTTGTTCTTCTGAAATCGTGGAAATCACTTTAACGCTCGAAGCACAACCAGAGGCTAATGCAACTAGTACAGAAGCATGTGATGAAGGTTCAGGTGCTGCCTCTTTTAATCTTGATGCCCTTGAAACTACTGTCAATGGTGGAACAAGCAATAATGTTCAGTGGTTTGAAGATATGGATGCTACGCTTCCTATTTCTAGTCCATATAATACTGGAACTAGCACCATCTATGCACTTGTAAATAATGGAAATTGTATTTCAGAAGTTGTTGCAATTTCACTTACTGTTTCGAACGAAGTAGAAGCTAACCCTACTTCCATAGAAGCCTGTGCAGATATAAATGATGAAGGTTTATTTGACCTCCTCACCATTGAATCAACTGTAAATGGTGGAACAGCTAATTCAGTGAATTGGTTTGAAGATATGGCAGGTATGGTTTCTATTACACCTCCTTATACTTCAACTAATTCAACTATTTATGCTATCGTTGGAGACGGAGTTTGCGCTTCTGAAGCTGTTGCTATTAATTTAATCGTAAATAGTGTTCCAGAAGCTGCTCCAGCCTCTTCAGAATTATGTGATGAAGGAAATAATACAGCAGTTTTCGACTTATCAATTTTAGAGAATACGGTTAATGTTGGTTCAGGAAATGATGTAGCGTGGTATGAAGATGTTAATGCTACTATACCTATCAATTCGCCATTCAGTTCTAATACTGCTGTAATCTATGCAGTTGTAAATAATGGAAATTGTTTCGCTTCTACTGTAGCAGTCTCTTTAACTGTAAATGAATTACCCACTGCTATTCCTACCACAGCTGATGATTGTGATGATGGAAACGGAATGGCATCTTTTGATCTAAGTACACTTGAAAGTACGATCAATGATGGAACAGCTAATCAAGTCAACTTCTTTGAAGATATCAACGGAACGATTCCGGTAACTTCTCCTTTTAATACGACCTCTACTACCATTTATGCCATCGTTGGTAATGGAGATTGTGTCTCAATTCCTGTTGAAGTCAACCTGAATGTCAGTGATGCACCAATTGCTATTCCTACCGCAGCTGATGATTGTGATGATGGAAACGGAATGGCATCTTTTGATCTAAGTACACTCGAAAGTACGATCAATGATGGAACGGCTAATCAAGTCAATTTCTTTGAAAATATCAACGGAACGATTCCGGTAGCTTCTCCTTTTAATACAACCTCTACTACTATTTATGCTATCGTCGGTAATGGAGATTGTGTCTCAATTCCTGTTGAAGTCAATCTTAATGTCAGTGATGCACCAGTTGCAATTCCTACCGCAGCTGATGATTGTGATGATGGAAACGGGATAGCATCTTTTGATCTAAGTACGCTCGAAAGTACGATCAATGATGGAACAGCTAATCAAGTTAATTTCTTTGAAGATATCAACGGAACGATTCCGGTAACTTCTCCTTTTAATACGACCTCTACTACTATTTATGCTATCGTCGGTAATGGAGATTGTGTCTCAATTCCTGTTGAAGTCAACCTTAATGTCAGTGATGCGCCAATTGCTATTCCTACCGCAGCTGATGATTGTGATGATGGAAACGGAATGGCATCTTTTGATCTAAGTACACTTGAAAGTACGATCAATGATGGAACAGCTAATCAAGTCAACTTCTTTGAAGATATCAACGGAACGATTCCGGTAACTTCTCCTTTTAATACCACCTCTACTACCATTTATGCCATCGTTGGTAATGGTGATTGTGTCTCAATTCCTGTTGAAGTCAACCTTAATGTCAGTGATGCACCAATTGCTATTCCTACCGCAGCTGATGATTGTGATGATGGAAACGGAATGGCATCTTTTGATCTAAGTACACTCGAAAGTACGATCAATGATGGAACAGCCAATCAAGTCAATTTCTTTGAAGATATCAACGGAACGATTCCGGTAACTTCTCCTTTTAATACGGCCTCTACTACTATTTATGCTATCGTTGGTAATGGAGATTGTGTCTCAATTCCTGTTGAAGTTAATCTGAATGTCAGTGATGCGCCCGCTGCAATTCCTACCGCAGCTGATGATTGTGATGATGGAAATGGAATGGCATCTTTTGATCTAAGTACACTCGAAAGTACTATCAATGATGGAACAGCTAATCAAGTTAATTTCTTTGAAGATATCAACGGAACGATTCCTGTAACTTCTCCTTTTAATACGGTCTCTAGTACTATTTATGCTATCGTTGGTAATGGAGATTGTGTCTCGTTTCCGGTTGAGGTCAACCTGAATGTCAGTGATGCGCCAGTTGCAATTCCTACCGCAGCTGATGATTGTGATGATGGAAACGGGATGGCATCTTTTGATCTAAGTACGCTCGAAAGTACTATCAATGATGGAACAGCCAATCAAGTTAATTTCTTTGAAGATATCAATGGAACGATTCCTGTAGCTTCTCCTTTTAATACGGCCTCTACTACTATTTATGCTATCGTTGGTAATGGTGATTGTGTCTCGCTTCCGGTTGAGGTCAATCTTAATGTCAGTGATGCACCAGTTGCAATTCCTACCGTAGCTGATGATTGTGATGATGGAAATGGAATGGCATCTTTTGATCTAAGTACACTCGAAAGTACTATCAATGATGGAACAGCTAATCAAGTTAATTTCTTTGAAGATATCAACGGAACGATTCCTGTAACTTCTCCTTTTAATACGGTCTCTACTACTATTTATGCTATCGTTGGTAATGGAGATTGTGTCTCGTTTCCGGTTGAAGTTAATCTTAATGTCAGTGATGCACCAATTGCTATTCCTACTACAGCTGATGATTGTGATGATGGAAATGGTATGGCATCTTTTGATCTAAGTACACTCGAAAGTACGATCAATGATGGAACAGCTAATCAAGTTAATTTCTTTGAAGATATCAATGGAACGATTCCTGTAGCTTCTCCTTTTAATACGGCCTCTACTACTATTTATGCTATCGTTGGTAATGGAGATTGTGTCTCGCTTCCGGTTGAGGTCAATCTGAATGTCAGTGATGCACCAGTTGCAATTCCTACCGCAGCTGATGATTGTGATGATGGAAATGGAATGGCATCTTTTGATCTAAGTACACTCGAAAGTACAATTAATGATGGAACAGCTAATCAAGTTAATTTCTTTGAAGATATCAATGGAACGATTCCTGTAGCTTCTCCTTTTAATACAGCCTCTACTACTATTTATGCTATCGTTGGTAATGGTGATTGTCTCTCAATTCCTGTTGAGGTCAATCTTAATGTCAGTGATGCACCAATTGCTATTCCTACTACAGCTGATGATTGTGATGATGGAAATGGAATGGCATCTTTTGATCTAAGTACACTCGAAAGTACTATCAATGATGGAACAGCTAATCAAGTTAATTTCTTTGAAGATATCAACGGAACGATTCCTGTAGCTTCTCCTTTTAATACGGCCTCTACTACCATTTATGCTATCGTTGGTAATGGAGATTGTGTCTCGTTTCCGGTTGAGGTCAACCTGAATGTCAGTGATGCGCCAGTTGCAATTCCTACCGCAGCTGATGATTGTGATGATGGAAATGGAATGGCATCTTTTGATCTAAGTACACTCGAAAGTACTATCAATGATGGAACAGCTAATCAAGTTAATTTCTTTGAAGATATCAATGGAACGATTCCTGTAACTTCTCCTTTTAATACAACCTCTACTACTATTTATGCTATCGTTGGTAATGGGAATTGTGTCTCGCTTCCGGTTGAGGTCAATCTTAATGTCAGTGATGCACCAGTTGCAATTCCTACCGTAGCTGATGATTGTGATGATGGAAATGGAATGGCATCTTTTGATCTAAGTACACTCGAAAGTACTATCAATGATGGAACAGCTAATCAAGTTAATTTCTTTGAAGATATCAACGGAACGATTCCTGTAACTTCTCCTTTTAATACGGTCTCTACTACTATTTATGCTATCGTTGGTAATGGAGATTGTGTCTCGTTTCCGGTTGAAGTTAATCTTAATGTCAGTGATGCACCAATTGCTATTCCTACTACAGCTGATGATTGTGATGATGGAAATGGTATGGCATCTTTTGATCTAAGTACACTCGAAAGTACGATCAATGATGGAACAGCTAATCAAGTTAATTTCTTTGAAGATATCAATGGAACGATTCCTGTAGCTTCTCCTTTTAATACGGCCTCTACTACTATTTATGCTATCGTTGGCAATGGTGATTGTGTCTCACTTCCGGTTGCAATTGACCTTTTAGTTTTAAGTCCAACTTTAGTCAATTATTCTGATCAGCTTTGCGAAGATGAAAGCGTCGTGATCAATGGTACCACATATGATATTAATATGCCTATCGGGACAGAGGTTTTAGTTGGAATGGCAAATAATGGATGTGATAGTATCGTTGATATAGCGCTTGATTTCTATACGCCTATCATTGGAAGCATTACTGGGACTACTAATATTTGTAATGGCCAAACAGCCAATATTACTTTTAATCTTTCAGGGTCAACTTCTTATAATGTCATTTATAGCGATGGAATAAATCCTCCTGTAACACTAAGTGATATTCTTGATGGACATACCATCAGTGTTTCACCTTCAAATACGACAACTTATACCCTATTAGAGCTTAGTGGTATAAATATTCCTTGTGATGCCACTATTCCTAGTAATGAAGTCAATATAAGTGTCAACAATATTGCTAGCGAAATATCTATTTTATCAGATTATCAAGGATTCGGAGTAAGTTGTAATGGTATGAATGATGGATCTATTGAAGCTATTCCTTTAAGTGGGACTGGACCATTTACTTATATTTGGGAAAATGGTGAGACAAGTGCAATATTAGAAAATTTAAGTGCAGGGGCTTATAATGTAAGCATTACTGATGCTTTAGGCTGTACTACGGAGAGTACCGTATTACTTACTGAGCCACCTTCAATTGATTTGAGTTTCCAGACGATGTCGCCACTATGTTTTGGTGATACTGATGGTGCTATTATTATCGAAAACATTGAAGGGATAGGCAGTCCTTTTGAATATTCTTTAGATGGAGAATTCTTTTCTCCTGTATCAAACTTACCATTGATAATTCCATCTTTGCCATCGGGTACTTATGATGTTACTATTCAAGATATAAATGATTGTGCTGCCGAAGAACAAGTCATCATCAACGCCCCTATTGAAATACAAGTTGATTTAGGTGAAGATATTACGATTGATTTGGGCAATAGTATTCAGTTAGATGCCACTGTAAATTTTGATGTAGTTGATATCATTTGGAATAGACAAGACCTTGGATGTCTCATGTGTCTTGACCCTTGGGTCAGCCCATTAGAAACCACTAATTATTCTATTACTTTGACAGATGCCTTGGGTTGTACGGTGACAGATGATGTAAGCATCATTGTGGAAAAAAATAGAAATGTTTTTATCCCATCCGTATTTAGTCCGAATGATGATGGGTATAATGATGTGTTTTTTGTAAACTCAAATCAAAGCGTACTGAATATTTCAAACTTTAGAATTTTCAATAGATGGGGAGAAACTATTTATGCAAATAGAGATATCGCTCCAAATGATCGTTCTGTTGGCTGGGATGGAACCTTTAAAGGAGCACAATTAAATCCGAGTGTATTTGTTTATTTAGTAGAGGTTGAATTTGTAGATGGTCGCGTTGAAATCTATAAAGGAGACATTACGCTGGTAAGGTAGATATCATGTTAAAGATAGCTTATTCACCGATTTACAAATATAAGCTTCCTGACAATCATCGCTTTCCGATGATCAAATATGAATTAATTCCAGAGCAATTAATTTATGAAGGTACAATTGCTGAGCGTAATTTATTTCACCCTGATCCAGCAAGTGAAGCCAATATACTTTTGACGCACACCCCTCAATATTGGGATAAATTAAAAACCCTTAACCTTAGCCCTAAAGAAATTCGAAAAATAGGATTCCCCGTATCTGAACTTTTGATCAGAAGGGGTACACATATCTCTCAAGGTACAATACAATGTGCTTTATTTGCTCAAGAATATGGTATTGCAATGAATGTCGCAGGTGGAACCCACCATTCATTTACGGATCATGGCGAAGGGTTTTGTATTTTAAACGATATTGCCATGGCAGCAAACTTTTTACTTAATGAGCAGTTGGCTAAAAAAATATTGGTCGTAGATCTAGATGTACACCAAGGAAATGGTACAGCTCAAATATTTAGAAACGATAAACGAGTTTTTACTTTTAGTATGCATGGCGCTAAAAACTATCCCGTCAAAAAAGAAACTTCTGATCTCGATATTGGGATGCCCGACAAATGTACTGATAAAATGTACCTTAGTAAATTACAAGAAGTACTTCCTGCATTGATTGATCAAGTCGAACCAGATTTTATATTTTATCTCTCTGGTGTAGATGTATTAGAGACTGATAAATTGGGACGCCTTAGTTTGACTATGGAAGGATGTAAAAAAAGGGATCAAATCGTTCTTAGCCTATGTCACCTAAATAAAATCCCTACTGCTGTCAGTATGGGAGGAGGCTATTCTGAACGTATCGCACATATAGTAGAAGCCCATTCTAATACGTTTAGATTGGCACAAGAGATTTATTTTTAGACGGTGTATTTCTCAATCGATATATTGAAGTTGTTTCAGAACATGCTCTTAGCAAAATTTGTTTTACATTGTGTAAAAATTATATTTATTGAATTCAGAATCTTTTCATCCTGTTGTTTCTTCCAATACTTATATTGCAGTGATCGTTCCTATTGCTGTCCCTAAACCCTATACTTATATAGTTCCTAACGATTTTGTAAAAGATATAAAAATTGGAATACGAGTCGAAGTACAATTTGGAAAAAATAAATTGTATTCAGCCTTAGTAGTCAAAATTTTGGATAGCCCTCCTGAGAATCAAAAACCGAAACCTATTCTCTCCATTATTGATACAGAACCTATTGTATTTGAACAACAGATAAAACTTTGGCAATGGATTTCGAGCTATTATAGCTGTACCCTTGGAGAAGTTATGAATGCAGCACTTCCAGCGGGGATGAAACTCAATAGTGAAACTCGAATAACTTTGAGTCCTATTTTTGATGGAAACTATGATGGTTTCAATGATAAAGAGTACATGATAGCAGAGGCTTTAAGTATTCAGAATGAATTGAGCCTAAGTGATGTTCGAAATATTTTAGATCAAAAAACGGTATATCCTCTGATCAACCGCCTTTTGCAACGTAAAATTATCTACCTCAAAGAAGAACTTCTAACTAGATATAAGCCGAAAGAAATATCTTGTGTCCGGCTACAAGAACCTTATGCTTCAGCTTCTGCAATGTTAGAAATTGCTTTTCAAAAATTAAGTCGTTCTGATAGACAAGTGGAAGCCATGATGGCCTTTTTGCAACTCTCTCAAAAGCAAGACTTTGTAAGATGCCAGGAAGTTTATAAAAAAGCCAATGTTGACCTTAGTGTTTTGAGGGCGATGGAAAAAAAGGAAATTTTAGAAATTTATAAAAAAGAGGTATCTCGTATTGGCGCTTATGAAGAGGAATTGATTGATCGTTTTGAGTTGACAGAACAACAAATACGAGTGCTCTCTGAAATAAAAGCAGAAGAGGAGAAAAAAGTTACCCTTATTCATGGTGTAACGGGAAGTGGAAAAACCAGAGTTTATGTAGAATTAATCAATGAAGCTGTTGCTAGAGGAGAACAAGTCTTATACCTCCTTCCAGAAATTGCACTAACCGCTCAATTAGTGAGTCGATTACAAAAGATTTTTGGTGACCAAATTGCGGTCTATCATTCTCGAATGAATAATCCCGAACGAGTAGAAGTTTGGCAAAGCGTATTGGAAGGGAAGGCAATTATTATGGGCGCCAGGTCTGGTTTATTTTTACCTTATCAGAATCTAAAACTTATCATTGTAGATGAAGAACATGATGCTTCTTACAAACAAGTCGATCCTGCACCAAGGTACAATGCAAGGGATGTAGCCGTATATTTAAGTCATTTATATGATGCAAAAGTGATTTTAGGAACGGCAACACCTTCTGTTGAGTCCTATTTTAATGCAAAAACAAAAAAATACCAATTAGTTGAAATGCCAGAACGATTTGGTGGTATAGAGCTTCCAGAAGTGGTATTGGTAGATATCAGAGATGAATTGAAAAAGCAAAAAATGCAGTCTCACTTTACATCAGTCTTGCTTGAAGAACTCAAAGCTGCATTGGAACGAGGAGAGCAAGCTATTTTATTTCAAAATAGAAGAGGTTATGCACCAAATATGACTTGTACTTCTTGCGATTGGCACGCTGAATGTATCAATTGTGACGTTACGCTGACTTATCATAAACATTTTAACAATCTACGATGCCATTATTGTGGTTATCAGACTCCCCTGCCTTCAGAGTGTCCCGCTTGCGGATCTAAACAACTGACAATCAAAGGGTTTGGCACTGAAAAAATTGAAGACGAATTACAAATCTTCCTTCCAGATGCAAAAATTAGCAGAATGGATTTTGATACTGTTCGTGCCAAAAATGCCCATGCAAAGATCATTAATGATTTTGAAGAAAAACGGATAGATATCCTGGTTGGTACTCAAATGGTCACTAAAGGTCTAGACTTTGATAATGTGGGAATTGTTGGTGTTTTGAGTGCAGATCACTTATTTCAATTTCCAGATTTTCGTGCTACTGAACGGGCATTTCAGATGATAACACAGGTAAGTGGAAGAGCAGGGCGAAAACATAAACGAGGAAAAGTGGTTATCCAGGCTTTTAACATGGCTCACCCTGTACTTAGAGAGATCCTCGATAATGATTTTCATGCCTTTTTCGCCCGAGAAACCACTGAAAGAAAGGATTTCTCATATCCCCCCTACTTTAGATTAATAAAAGTCACCTTAAAACATCGAAATCCACAACTCCTGAATGAAGCCGCTAAAGTTTTTGCAAAACACCTTAAATCAAAGCTCGGATACCAAGCAATTGGCCCCGCAGTCCCTAATGTTCCTAGAGTTAGAGGTTATTTTCTACTAGATTTTTTGATAAAGTTGGATAAAAACTCAAAACAAAACATTCACATAAAACAAATGATTCTTGAATATATTCAATTGACTAAATCTCATCAAGGATTCTCCACTATTAGATTTAATGTAGATGTAGACCCTAATTAGCATTTCCCCCGTAATATTTCAATGTTTTAAACATCTCTTCTTGGCATACATATTGTTTTAACATAATTGTAAAATTATACCCTCCTCTTATTTCCTATTAAACATTTACTCTCATTTAACAATAGAGAAGTACTAACCCTGAATATTAGTACTGCGATCTAATTAATCCGCGACGCTATGTTAAGTCAATCTTTATTAGCAGTGAAATCTATTGCGAAAATACTTGGTATTATCGTAGTGGTTTTACTATTTAATCCAGTCTCATCTTTCGCTCAATTTCCATGGACCGAGGATTTTTCAAATAATGTTGATGAAGGTGTTACCGGTTCCTGTGGTGCTACAGCTAGTAGTTGTGCTTATCATGGTGCTACTACAGATGGTACATTAACAGGTGATTATTCAGGTCTAACCGCTACAAGTGATTGGTTTTATATTTATGATTTAGGATCACCATATAACAACGGATTAGAGGCCAGAGACGTAGATAATGAAGTTTGTTATACTACAAATAGTATTTCTGTAGGAAGTACAACTGATGTTGATATTGAAGTTGACCTTGTCGAATGGGGAAATTTAAATAGTAATGATTATGTAGAAGTTAGTCTTATAGTAGATGGTTCAGAAACAGTACTTGAAACAGTTAGCGATGATTTTGGAACATATACTGTACAAGCTTTAGGAATAACAGTCGGTAGCTCTATTGCTGTTAAAGTCTGCATGGATAATAACCATAGAAATAAATATCAAGCTGTTTATGAGATTCGAATTACTGAAAGTTGTACTTCTTCAATTACTCCTAGTTGTCAAGATATAACTATTGACCTTGGCACTAATATTTCTTCTACGATTACTGCTAGCAGTATTGATAATGGTAGTACATCAAACTGTGGTATTGCTTCTTTATCCATTGATCAAACGACTTTTTACTGTACAGATTTAGGGTCAAATACAATAACATTAACAGTTACTGATAATAATGGTACCACAGCCACCTGTACTTCAAATGTTACGGTTACACATAATCCTGAAGAGGCACATGCTCCAGAAATGGCCAGTTGTCCGAGTGATATTACTTATTCTAATGATGCGGGGTCATGTGATCAAATTGTTAATTATACTGTTCCAACTGCGACCGATATCGTAAATGGTTTTCAGTATGATTATGCTGGATGTTCATGGAGTGTTATTGAATCTGGAGATTCAGATATTGACTTTTCTAATTCACCAACTTCAGTTACTTTAACAAGTTTAGATAATGGTTGGTGTTGCAATTATATCGCAATCATGTATATGACTGTCCCATGCGATGTGACTATTTCCTTTGATTGGAGTTATACGCAAGATGATGTTGATATTATTTCCTTTTATGACCCTTTTGGTTATCGGCTTAATGGCTTCGATTATTATATTGTGGATACAGATGTAGGTGTTCAGTCAGGGACAGAGACCTTTACCCTTAGTGCCGGTGACGAATTTGGTCTTTGGCAATCTTCTTCTGATGGAATCCTAGGCGTAGGGGAAACTACAATCACAAATTGGGTAGCTACTGAAACTGCAACAGTAACACGTACCGCAGGATTAGCCAGCGGAAGTACTTTCCCTGTAGGTACGACTACCGTAACACATAGTGCGGCAGACTGTTCAGGAAATACAACTACTTGTAGTTTTGATGTGACCGTTGAAGACACAGAAGATCCAACGGTATCTTGTGATGATATTACAGTGACACTTTCTGGAGGAACTGCTAGCATTGTTCCAGCAGATGTATACAACTCAGGAGCAGATAATTGTGGTACCGTAAATTTAGTATCTGTCTCTCCAAATACTTTTAATAGTGGAGATGTAGGAGACAATACAGTGACACTTACTGTGAATGATGGCAATGGGAATACAAACACTTGTACCGCTACAGTTACGGTAGAAGGGACATTGATAACCGATCTAAGTTATTCGACTACAGAACTTACCTGTACAACAAGCTCGATCACTCTAGATGCAAGTGGTTCTACAGGTACAGGTACGCTTACTTATAGCTGGAGTACTGGTGCAAGTACGTCTAGTATATCAGTATCTTCAACAGGAGTCTATACAGTAACGGTAACAGATGTAAATACGGGTACTACAGGTACAGAATCAGTAACCATTACACAAGATATTTTAAATCCAACAGCAGCGATTTCACCATCTGTAACAGAATTGACTTGTGCTAATACTTCTGCTACTTTAGATGCCAGTGGCAGTACTACTCAAGGAGCAGCTACTTATCTCTGGTCTACAGGTGCTACCACATCTTCCATTAGTGTAAGCAGTCCAAATACCTATACTGTAACTGTAACGGATACAGATAATGGGTGTACAGGTACAGAATCAGTAACCATTACACAAGATATTTTAAATCCAACAGCAGATATTTCGCCTTCTATAACTGAGCTTACTTGTGCTAGTACTACGGCTACACTTGATGCAGCCGGATCTACAACGCAAGGTGCAATCTCTTATAGCTGGTCTACTGGAGCAACTACTAGCTCTATTGATGTAACAACTTCAGGAACTTATACCCTAACCATAACAGATGCGGATAATGGATGTACAGATACGGAGTCTGTTAACATCAGTCAAGATATTGTAAATCCAACAGCGGATATTTCTCCTTCTATAACAGAGCTCACTTGTTCTAGTACTACGGCTACACTTGATGCAACTGGGTCTACTACGCAAGGCGCGATCTCTTATAGCTGGTCTACTGGAGCAACTACTAGTTCTATTGATGTAACAGCTTCAGGAACCTATACCGTAACTGTAACGGATGCAGATAATGGGTGTACAGATACGGAGTCTGTTAGCATCAGTCAAGATATTTTAAATCCAACGGCAGTAATTGTACCCTCTAATACTGATATTAACTGTGTTGTCACCTCTATCCAATTAGATGCAAGTAGTTCAACTACTCAAGGAGCAATTTCTTATGCTTGGTCAACTGGAGCTACCAGCTCTTCTATAGATATAACATCCTCAGGTACTTTTACCGTAACGGTTACAGACGCGGATAATGGATGCACTAATTCAACTAGTACAGTTATAACAGGCGGCCCAGATACGACTGATCCATCCATAACATGCCCAAGCAATATAAGTCAAGCTGTTGACTCTGGGGAATGTTTTGCCACAGTAGATATTAATTTACCAACAGTTACAGATAATTGTATACAGGAAAGTACAAATGGGCTTAATTTCGATGGGACAAACGATCGAGTTTTTATTGAAAATTTTCATTATGATGGAAGCACCTCTTATACAGAAATGACTGTAGAGGCTTGGGTAAAAACCTCTTCGAGTCAAGACATGATTATAGCATCATTTGATCGAAGTGATTATTGGAGGCTTGAAATTGGTTGGAATAATGGAAATGCCGGAATTGTTCGATTTGGACTACGAACTAACTCTGGAGTTTTAAATCTTACAAGTGGAAGCACTACAGTCAATGATGGCAACTGGCACCATATTGTGGCAATGTATGATAATGGAGATGGATATTTATATATTGATGGTACTCAAATTGCCACGGGTAATAGAGGAACAACATTTCTTAGTCCAAATACTGCAGACAGATATGGTTTTGTAGGTGTAGGATCAGAAGAAGCGGATGGCTCAAGTCCTCATAGTTCAGGTCCATCAGAATACTTTTTAGGAGATATTGCAGAATTTAGACTGTGGAGTATAGCCAGAAATATAAAAGAAATTGAAGCAAATACTTGTATCGATCCATCTGATACTGGTTTAGAAGTTTTATACTTATTTAATGATGGTACAGGAAGTAGTAGTGTAACTGATGTAACAGGAAATGGAAATACAGGTACACTTGAAAATATGGATGCCTCAAGTGATTGGATTAATGATGCTATTAACTCTTGTATTAATATCAGTAATGATGTAACAAGCACACCAGACGCGTCCGGAACTTATCCAACAGGAACAACAACTATAACTTGGACGGCAACAGATGCAGCCGGTAATACAGCTACTTGTACTCAAGATATTACGGTCACTGAAAATATAGCTCCAAGTGTAACTTGTCAAGATATAACCCTAGATCTTACAAGTACTACGATAACAATAATTCCCAGTCAAGTATATGATTCAGGATCAGATAATTGTGGTTCTATCAATTTAGTCTCTGTTTCGCCAAATACTTTTGATGCAAATGATCTTGGAGATAATACAGTCACACTTACCGTTAATGATGGAAATGGAAATACCAATACCTGCTCTGCCACAGTCACTATCAATGGAGGTCTAACTACTGACTTAAGTTATAGTTCAACAGAATTAATCTGTACCAATACTCCTATTACATTAGATGCAAGTGGTTCAAGTGGTTTTGGAACACTTTCTTATAGCTGGTCTACCGGAGCAACGACAAGTTCTATTGATGTAACTTCGCCTTCGACTTATACGGTTACCATTACGGATATTAGTAATGGTGAAACAGGTACAGAATCCGTTACTATCACTCAAGATATTCTAAACCCAACAGCAGATATTTCTCCTTCTATTACTGAACTTACTTGTGCTAGTACCACCGCTACTCTTAATGCAGCAGGGTCAACAACGCAAGGTGCAATTAGCTATGCTTGGTCGACTGGAGCTACAACTAGTTCTATTGATGTAACAAGTCCTGGTACTTATACACTAACAATTACAGATGCAGATAATGGATGTACAGATACAGAAACTGTAAGCATCACTCAAGATATTGTAAATCCAACAGCTGATATTTCTCCTTCTGTTACCGAGCTCACTTGTTCAAGTACCACGGCTACTCTTAATGCAGCAGGGTCTACAACGCAAGGTGCAATTAGCTATGCTTGGTCTACTGGAGAAACAACTTCTTCTATTGATGTAACAGCGGCGGGAACTTATACGCTAACTATAACAGATGCAGATAATGGATGTACAGATACAGAAGCTGTTAGCATCACTCAAGATATTCTAAATCCAACAGCCCTTATTTCTCCTTCTATTACTGAGCTTACTTGTGCTAGTACTACTGCTACTCTTAATGCAGCTGGGTCAACTACACAAGGAGCAATTAGCTATGCTTGGTCTACCGGTGCTACAACTTCATCAATTGATGTAACAAGTCCTGGTACTTATACCCTAACAATTACAGATGCAGATAATGGATGTACAGATACAGAAGCGGTCACCATCTCTCAAGATATTCTAAACCCAACAGCCCTTATTTCTCCTTCTATTACTGAGCTTACTTGTTCAAGTACTACCGCTACGCTTGATGCAGTTGGATCAACAACACAAGGAGCGATCTCTTATAGCTGGTCTACCGGAGAAACAACTTCATCAATTGATGTAACCACGGCTGGTACTTATACCCTAACTATAACAGATGCTGATAATGGATGTACAGATACAGAAACTGTAAGCATCACTCAAGATATTCTAAATCCAACAGCCCTTATTTCTCCTTCTATTACTGAGCTTACTTGTTCAAGTACCACCGCTACTCTGGATGCAGCTGGGTCTACTACGCAAGGCGCTATTAGCTATGCTTGGTCTACCGGTGCTACAACTTCATCCATTGATGTAACCACTGCGGGAATTTATACGCTAACTATTACAGATGCAGATAATGGGTGTACAGATACGGAGGCTGTAAGCATCACTCAAGATATTGTAAATCCAACAGCAGTTATTTCTCCTTCTATTACTGAGCTTACTTGTGCTAGTACTACCGCTACGCTTGATGCAGCTGGGTCAACTACGCAAGGAGCGATTAGCTACGCTTGGTCTACGGGAGAAACAACAAGTTCTATTGATGTAACAGCGGCGGGAACTTATACGGTAACTATAACTGATGCTGATAATGGGTGTACAGATACAGAAGCTGTTAGTATCTCTCAAGATATTCTAAACCCAACAGCCCTTATTTCTCCTTCTATTACTGAGCTTACTTGTGCTAGTACCACCGCTACACTCGATGCAGCTGGATCTACTACGCAAGGTGCTATTTCTTATAGCTGGTCTACTGGCGCTACTACTAGTTCCATTGATGTAACAGCAGCGGGAACTTATACCCTAACCATAACGGATGCAGATAATGGATGTACAGATACAGAAGCGGTCACCATCTCTCAAGATATTCTAAACCCAACAGCCCTTATTTCTCCTTCTATTACTGAGCTTACTTGTGCTAGTACTACGGCTACGCTCGATGCAGTTGGATCTGCTACGCAAGGCGCTATTAGCTATGCTTGGTCTACCGGTGCTACAACTTCATCAATTGATGTAACAAGTCCTGGTACTTATACCCTAACAATTACAGATGCAGATAATGGATGTACAGATACAGAAGCGGTCACCATCTCTCAAGATATTCTAAACCCAACAGCCCTTATTTCTCCTTCTATTACTGAGCTTACTTGTTCAAGTACTACCGCTACTTTGGATGCAGCTGGATCAACTACGCAAGGTGCAATTTCTTATAGCTGGTCTACCGGAGAAACAACTTCATCAATTGATGTAACCACTGCGGGTACTTATACCCTAACCATAACAGATGCTGATAATGGATGTACAGATACAGAAGCTGTTAGTATTACTCAAGATATTGTAAATCCAACAGCAGATATTTCCCCTTCTATTACCGAGCTTACTTGTGCTAGTACCACTGCTACACTCGATGCAGCTGGATCAACTACACAAGGAGCAATTAGCTATGCTTGGTCTACTGGAGAAACAACAAGTTCTATTGATGTAACAGCGGCGGGAACTTATACCCTAACCATAACAGATGCTGATAATGGGTGTACAGATACAGAAGCTGTTAGTATCTCTCAAGATATTCTAAACCCAACAGCCCTTATTTCTCCTTCTATTTCTGAGCTTACTTGTTCTAGTACCACGGCTACTCTTGATGCAGCTGGATCAACTACTCAAGGTGCGATTAGCTATGCTTGGTCTACGGGAGAAACAACTTCATCAATTGATGTAACCACGGCAGGAACTTATACCCTAACCATAACAGATGCTGATAATGGATGTACGGATACAGAAACTGTTAGCATCACTCAAGATATTCTAAACCCAACAGCAGATATTTCTCCTTCTATTACCGAGCTCACTTGTTCAAGTACTACGGCTACTCTGGATGCAGCTGGATCAACTACGCAAGGCGCTATTAGCTATGCTTGGTCTACCGGAGAAACAACTTCATCAATTGATGTAACAACTACGGGAACTTATATACTAACAATTACAGATGCAGATAATGGGTGTACAGATACAGAAACTGTTAGCATCACTCAAGATATTGTAAACCCAACAGCCCTTATTTCTCCTTCTATTACTGAACTTACTTGTGCTAGTACTACTGCTACTCTTGATGCAGCAGGATCAACAACACAAGGTGCAATTTCTTATAGCTGGTCTACTGGAGAAACAACTTCATCAATTGATGTAACCACGGCGGGTACTTATACCCTAACCATAACAGATGCAGATAATGGATGTACAGATACAGAAACTGTTAGCATTACTCAAGATATTGTAAATCCAACAGCTGATATTTCTCCTTCTATTACCGAGCTTACTTGTGCTAGTACTACGGCTACTCTGGATGCAGCAGGATCAACAACACAAGGTGCAATTTCTTATAGCTGGTCTACTGGAGAAACAACTTCATCAATTGATGTAACCACGGCGGGAACTTATACCCTAACCATAACGGATGCAGATAATGGATGTACAGATACAGAAACTGTTAGCATTACTCAAGATATTGTAAATCCAACAGCTGATATTTCTCCTTCTATTACCGAGCTTACTTGTGCTAGTACTACGGCTACTCTGGATGCAGCAGGATCAACAACACAAGGTGCAATTTCTTATAGCTGGTCTACTGGAGAAACAACTTCATCAATTGATGTAACCACGGCGGGAACTTATACCCTAACCATAACGGATGCAGATAATGGATGTACAGATACAGAAACTGTTAGCATCACTCAAGATATTGTAAATCCAACAGCCCTTATTTCTCCTTCTATTTCTGAGCTCACTTGTGCTAGTACTACTGCTACGCTTAATGCAGCTGGGTCTACAACACAAGGTGCAATTAGCTACGCTTGGTCGACTGGTGCTACAACTAGCTCTATTGATGTAACCACTGCGGGAACTTATACCCTAACAATTACAGATGCAGATAATGGATGTACAGATACAGAAGCTGTTAGCATCACTCAAGATATTGTAAATCCAACAGCAAATATTTCGCCTTCTATTTCTGAACTTACTTGTGCTAGTACTACCGCTACGCTCAATGCAGCAGGGTCAACTACGCAAGGCGCAATCTCTTATAGCTGGTCTACCGGAGAAACAACTTCATCAATTGATGTAACCACGGCTGGTACTTATACCCTAACCATAACAGATGCAGATAATGGATGTACAGATACAGAAGCTGTTAGCATTACCCAAAATATTGTAAATCCAACAGCAGTTATTTCTCCTTCTATTACCGAGCTTACTTGTTCAAGTACCACTGCTACTCTGGATGCAGTTGGATCAACTACGCAAGGCGCTATTAGCTATGCTTGGTCTACTGGAGAAACAACTGCTTCTATTGATGTAACCACTGCGGGTACTTATACGGTTACCATAACAGATGCAGATAATGGATGTACAGATACAGAAGCTGTTAGCATCACTCAAGATATTCTAAATCCAACAGCTGATATTTCTCCTTCTATTTCTGAGCTCACTTGTGCTAGTACTACCGCTACGCTTAATGCAGCTGGATCAACTACGCAAGGAGCAATTAGCTATGCTTGGTCTACTGGAGAAACAACTTCATCAATTGATGTAACCACGGCGGGAACTTATACCCTAACCATAACGGATGCAGATAATGGATGTACAGATACAGAAACTGTTAGCATCACTCAAGATATTGTAAATCCAACAGCCCTTATTTCTCCTTCTATTTCTGAGCTCACTTGTGCTAGTACTACTGCTACGCTTAATGCAGCTGGGTCTACAACACAAGGTGCAATTAGCTACGCTTGGTCGACTGGTGCTACAACTAGCTCTATTGATGTAACCACTGCGGGAACTTATACCCTAACAATTACAGATGCAGATAATGGATGTACAGATACAGAAGCTGTTAGCATCACTCAAGATATTGTAAATCCAACAGCAAATATTTCGCCTTCTATTTCTGAACTTACTTGTGCTAGTACTACCGCTACGCTCAATGCAGCAGGGTCAACTACGCAAGGCGCAATCTCTTATAGCTGGTCTACCGGAGAAACAACTTCATCAATTGATGTAACCACGGCTGGTACTTATACCCTAACCATAACAGATGCAGATAATGGATGTACAGATACAGAAGCTGTTAGCATTACCCAAAATATTGTAAATCCAACAGCAGTTATTTCTCCTTCTATTACCGAGCTTACTTGTTCAAGTACCACTGCTACTCTGGATGCAGTTGGATCAACTACGCAAGGCGCTATTAGCTATGCTTGGTCTACTGGAGAAACAACTGCTTCTATTGATGTAACCACTGCGGGTACTTATACGGTTACCATAACAGATGCAGATAATGGATGTACAGATACAGAAGCTGTTAGCATCACTCAAGATATTCTAAATCCAACAGCTGATATTTCTCCTTCTATTTCTGAGCTCACTTGTGCTAGTACTACCGCTACGCTTAATGCAGCTGGATCAACTACGCAAGGAGCAATTAGCTATGCTTGGTCTACTGGAGAAACAACTTCATCAATTGATGTAACAAGTCCTGGTACTTATACCCTAACCATAACGGATGCTGATAATGGATGTACAGATACAGAAACTGTTAGCATTACCCAAGATATTGTAAACCCAACAGCCCTTATTTCTCCTTCTATTTCTGAGCTTACTTGTGCTAGTACTACGGCTACGCTTAATGCAGCTGGATCAACTACGCAAGGCGCAATCTCTTATAGCTGGTCTACTGGAGAAACAACTTCATCAATTGATGTAACCACGGCTGGTACTTATACCCTAACAATTACAGATGCAGATAATGGATGTACCGATACAGAAGCTGTTAGTATCTCTCAAGATATTGTAAACCCAACAGTGGTTATTTCTCCTTCTATTACCGAGCTTACTTGTGCTAGTACTACGGCTACTCTGGATGCAGCTGGATCAACTACTCAAGGTGCGATTAGCTATGCTTGGTCTACGGGAGAAACAACTTCTTCTATTGATGTAACCACGGCAGGAACTTATACGGTAACTATAACAGATGCAGATAATGGGTGTACAG
>CBDICS010000030.1:0-28643 GCA_965277415.1 Saprospiraceae bacterium | reverse complement strand
TATAACAATTATAGGAGGAAAAGAAGGAGATGGCTCTGTTACCTTTAAAGGGAGTGTCAATGGAGATAATTATCCAAATACTGAGGCTTTTGTTGGGGATCGTTTTGGAAATCCACTTGCTTTAGGTTTTGATATCAGAGGGAGTTCACCTTTTAATTTAGTAGGAGGAGCCACAACTAAATTATTTGACTTTAATATTACTGTAGAACTCAATCAAGATGGCTCATTTGGTCAAAACATGACTTATACAAATCAGTACGGGATTCCTGTTTCCACTACAGTTGATCAATGGAACAAAGATTTTTTAAATGCTGATGTTGATAAATCAATTAGATAAATTTACAGAAGAAAATCTATGAAAAAAAATGCTAGTATACTCGGAGGAAAAATTGCTTTAGTTACTGTTTCAATTGGTTTATTGATTGCTGTTGTATTATTAATAATAATAAGCCCAGGAGGAGAAAACGGAAGTGTTTTCGATGGAATTAAAAGTATTTTACTTAATTATCCTGTAGTAAGTTTAATTGGAATATTTTCTATATATATACATGGTTGGATATTTGGTTGTCAAGCGGGAAAGAAAATAATTATTGACAAGCGAGAACCCGACTCAATAGGAATATTTGCTGGAGCGAAAACTTTAATTTCAACAATATTCTTGTGTTCGTTGATCAATTTCTTTAACGAAGGTATAGAAAACTCGAATTTTTTATATGGCCTTTTCGATTATATAATAAACCCAATAGTGTCCATTGGAATATTTAGTATTATACCAATAATAATTCTTGGTGTTCTTTTTGGTCGGTTTGTAAAATACCGAGGTAAGTTTTTAGAGGAAACTTGAATTGGAGCATGGAACTCATCACAAGAATAGACACTAAGATAAGTTAAAAACAATTATTATTACACTTAAAAACTTATCAGCGGTCAAAAGAATTAAAATCATTTGCTGTTGCAAAATTCATTCAGATAGGGTGCAGTTGCAATTTGTGCCCCATTAATTCACCAAATTATTCATAAGAATATTCCATCTTTTAGATAAAAGAGCACCTCGCAAAAAATACATTTTCTCTACTGTTTTTTCATTCCAAAAAGTGGAGGCATTTTTAAATCGCAAATTAATTACTCTCCTAATTGCGGATTCAATTATTCCGCTACCGCACATTAATTTATCTCCTTGATAATCAGTATATTGTGTTTTCTCGTTATGCTTGTCTAAATAATTTAACCACCGCTTAATTATTTTACTTGGACGCTTATATATTTCTCTACATCTTGCTACTATTTCTGTGGATTTGCCTTGCCATAGTTTTGCTTTAAATTCTTTTAATAGCATTTTTCTTTTTTCTTTACCAATAACTTTAGGCATCTTTTCTATCAGGTCATGAACATAGGAAGAGGCATGGTAGTAATCTAATGTTTCAATTATTTTATTTTCTGCTACTCCTAATTCTAATAATGTTGTCTTTGTATGATTCCAAATCCAGGGTGCCCCATCTCCCAATATTTGTATTGATTTTACTTTACTTACTTTTAATTTCTTTAAATATCTGGACAATAACTTAAAAACATCTTGTTCTCCAAATCGACATCCATAAATTGGCAAAGCATTTTCATCTGGTTGTCCTGATTCATTCAGTACATCTATTACAAACAATTTTGGTTCTCTCCAATTTGTATCAAATTTATGATTCCCTGCCTGATTTATTTGTCCGGTGTACGTTCGTGTTCTTGTTCGGCCTCCATCTATTGATAATACAACTCGTTTGTCTTCTAATGATTCATTGGGCAGAACTAGCAATTCTTCTTCCTGCTCTGTGAAGCAATGATCTGCTAATTGGTTATTGATATCTCGAACTGAACTAAGACAAATTTCTGTATTAAATTTGCTAAGTACCTGATGTCCAACATCATAAGAAGGACCTAGAGCTGAACAAAAACCGACTCTATCATATAATCCAGGACTCCCATTTCCTATTATCTTCCAATGTCTTGATATAGAATGTCGTGAGCCAATCCAGTCCGCTGGAATCTGTTTTGCATAATAGCTATTCACTTTTATTTCATGACCCGTTGATAAGCGTAATCTAAATTTACGTTGCTCTAATCTACCACAACCAGATTCTTTTAATTCCCGTTTTTGAATCAATAATGAGGCATTCGCTGCTTCCGGAAGTAGTAGTTGCTCGCCTATATAATTAAACACACTTACAAGCGTTTTTTGTATTTCTTTTTCGTAATCATATAACTGACCCCTTTTTAATATGTCATGCCATTTCACAAGCTCTTTTATCAGCTTTTTCTCAATAAACTTCTCTATCTTTGGTAATGTAGTGTGGGCGTTCATTTTTTTTGATTTAAGCACCATAAAGATGCTCATTCCACACTACATTTTTATTTTATTCTTTGGCCACATATCGCAACTACGCCCATTCAGATATGTAAAAAAGAGAAACAAACACCTTGCAGAAATGTGAGGTGTTTGTGTTTTAAAAAGCATAAGCCTTCTGAATTTTAGCATCTCTAAGATAAGCGTCCACCATTTTAAAGACAGGCATGTCCCCTTTATCTGGTAAAGTTTGAATATTGGCTATTTGATCAATCATTCTCTTGTCAAATTTGAGGCTAGAATTATTAATCAATAAATAGAAATAAGGTACTAGAGGTAGTTGAAAAAAGGCTTAACTTAGAGACTAAAGGTTAATGAATTTTTTGAAAAAGTGGCGCAGTGGAGAATGGTTATACTTATAATAGCAAGGAATTGAATGAGGAGTTTGGATTTGACTGGTAGAACTATGGCTTTAGGATGTATGATGCTAGCTTGGGGCGGTTTCCGAGTGTTGATCCGATGCTGATCAATTTGCGTTTGTGAGTCCGTTTAATTATGCGGAGAATATGCTGATCAGAGATCAAACTCCTGATGGACCAATTGATGAAATGAGAATGACTGACCATAGAGGAAAGGAGAGATTTAAGAAAAACCATAGCAATACAGGGCAAAGTAAATTTAAGATAGATAGGGCAGAATTTAGAAAGTAGGCAAAAGAATATTGAAAGACTCAATGGGATCAAGGTAGATTTAAAGATTTACCGAAAACTGATGGTTAATTTTAAAATTATGGATGAATTATTTTCAATGATTATTGAAGACACAGGGAAAGTAACCTATGCCTATCTTCTAGAGGATACCAATATTGTAAGCGATCTTTGGCTTCGAAATAACTGGCCAACACCTGAGCTTATTGATTGGAAAGATAGAGTAAGTATGCCTTTTATGAATCCACTAGAATATATCAACTCTGAAAAACCTATTGGTGTGATTAATAGCAAATCAAATATTTCCATAAAGTGGAATATTTTTGAAGACCCTTTAATCAAAGTTCAAGCTATAATTTATATAGACGAAATCCTAATTGGAGTATTGAGATATGGAGTAAGACCAGGTTGGTCTAGTTTAGTGAAAAAAGATGGCCCTTTAGCTAAAAAAATAGATATTGAAATTTTGTTTGGTTTAGATTAAAAGGTCATTAATGGAGCTCGTCGAAGAAAAACAATACAATTTTTTGAAGAGTATCTATACTGGATTTAATATGAATTCTATGATTTTTGATGAAATTTACCAAAATATCTCGGAAGAAGGACAGCTTCAGAATTTAGATTATCGACGATGGAATTTTAATAATTATAGATAAAATGAGAAAATACTTGAGAATTATAACTTGGTGTTTCTTAGGAATATTACTACTTTCAATAATAGGAATATTTGTTATAGGACCAGAAGCGGAATATGCGTTTTTTAGAGTTCACAACTTTTTCTTATTGTGGTTTTTTATTATGATTTTTGTAATAGAGGATAATAAATTTAGGCTAAACTATTTGTGTATAATTGGAATAATACTGATACTTGCCTCAGGTAGAGGTCTCCCTCCAATGTAGTATTATCTGAAGGCAGTGTTACGGATTATATCAGCGCCACCAAGTGCTGCGGATGCCACTGCTTTAAAAATTCTTGGACAAACTAAACAATACGTTCTTCATGGAGGACAAGTAACAACTGTAAGACCAAAATAATATTGAGATGGCGGTATTTATAAAAGACACCGAAGGTATATGCTCTATTTGTAGTAAAAAAATGTGTGATACAGAGATGTATTCATTTCCTGCTTTTGTTCCTAATTTAAAAGATGAACTTAGTGTCTTCAATGATTGTCTTGTTCATAATTCATGCCTCTTAAATAGTGGAAAAGGTAAAAAAGCAATTAAGTTAGTTAATGATTTTCTTTTTAAAATAAAACCAGAAAATAGAATTTGTATTGTAGATGATAAAAGAATAGAAAATCCAGATGATTATATTTTTATAGACTTACTATCCTCGAAAGAAGATTCTGATTTATACAAATATAACTTTGTTACTATAAACAGAAAAAATCTTAAGTATTGGGATGAAAGAGAAAAACTCATAGATTTGATTTTTGAGATAATCAAGCTAAATACATGGGAAGATTCGAGTTCTTTTGATTATTTGAAACATCTAATTAAAAAATTATCCTCTGTTCAAAATACTTCAGACTAGCATAGCTTTATTCTTTGTCTCTTAAATAAAGTACGAATGAAAATTATTGAGAAAATTGATACAGGGAAGTTTGAAATTTTCAATTGGTTGAATTTCGATTATTTACCTGATAGTGATGGGGCTAAATTTGAAATTTATTTTGACGATTCGAAAGGTTTAGCTTCAAAATTTATATTGTTGTTTTATTCATTATTTAAACCCTTTTTGGATGAAATATTAATACAAACATTTAAGCCCGAAGGCAGATGGGGAAATTTTTGTATGGATGTCTGGGATGTTGAAAATGATAAATATGATTATTCTTTTCAAAATAAAAGTGAACCTACATCGAATTACCTTAAGATGTTATTTGAAAACGAAATAGAATCAGAATATATTGGTTTTTGTAGATGCTTAGATTGGGATAAGTTTCTACCTGTTATTCTTGATTGCATTATAAACCACAAAGCACCTTATAGTTTGATGTTTTATATCCCAAGTCAAAAAGTTGTTTTTTATTTTCATCATGCTGCAAGCTTTGGAGTTTATTACAAAGAATTAAATGAAGGGATAAAGTACATTGTGGAAAGAATAGAAATTGAAGACTTGGATGTTAAATTTGTCAAAGTAATAGAGTGAAACTATAACCAAAACAATAATATGGATTACTATTCAGTAAATGATACGGAGTTAAAAGTAAAGATGATTGAGGAATTATTTAGGCTTACTAAAGCAGGGAAGACGATTTGGAAGAAAGACGAATTAGATGTTTTTCGTACAGAATATAAAGCTTTAATTACCTTCACAAATTATAAGACCCTCCACATCCCTAAAGTAAAATAAGCAATACAAAAACTTTAAAGAAATACCAAAAGCGAAGCCATCACAAGTTCCGAAGGAACGATCACCAGGCCGAAGGCCGATCACCAGCAAAGCGATCACCAAATCACACAAGGCAGATCACCAATTCACAAATCTAAAACATCTTTCTTAAGATTGCTATAAAACCCTACCGACTACGCTCAAACCAAGCTAAAATATATTCTACTTTTGCAATCAACTGACTTGGTCGATTGGCAATAAAGTGAGAAGCACCTGGCATTTCCACTAATGCGGTATCAATCTTTCGCAATTTTAGAGCATGGTATAATTGTTTGGCTTCCGAAAGCGGTGTGCGTAGGTCTTTCGTTCCAACCATGACGAGTGTTGGCGTTTGAATATTACCTACTAAAGATATGGGCGAAAACTTCCAGTAATCTTGATAGTTTTCCCAAGGCTGTCCGGGATATCTGGAATAAGCATAACCATAATAATTATCGGCAGTGAGTGTTTTACTGATCCAATTCATAACAGGTTTAATCACAGCGGCAGATCTGAATCGATTGTTTTTTCCAATCATCCAAGCGGTCATAATACCACCAGCACTTCCTCCGGTAACATAAAGACTATCTTCGGAGGTATAGCCTTTTTTCAAAAGGGCATCTACACCATCCATGACATCATTATAATCTTCGCCAGGGTAATTATGGTATAATAAATTTCCAAAGGCTTCACCATAGCTTGTACTACCTCTGGGGTTTGGATAAAAAACGACGTAACCGGCAGAGGCATAAAGCTGTACCTCAGGAGAAAAGCGATCTCCATAATTTGAAATAGGCCCACCGTGATTTTCTACCATAAGCGGATATGTTTTCCGTACATCAAAAAATGGAGGTTTGACAATCCATCCTTGAATATCTCGATTATCAACACTGGACTTATACCAGATTTCTTCTACTTGCCCTAGTGTGCGGTGTGATAAAAGATCATCATTGAGGGACATGATCAGGCTCGTTTTTCCATCTTTATAAATAGCCAATTCAGCTGGATGATATGGGGTCGTATGTGTGAAGGCGATGGTACCATTTTGAGCAACACTAAATGAGCCGCCACCATAAGGTCTTGCTACAGTCGTGCCACCTAAATTATCAACTAATTTGCTGACCTTACCATTGGCACCGAAATAACCGATTTTCGTATTCCCTTTGTCATCATATTGAAAATAGATACCCCTGCTATCATTAGACCAGACCGGACTGGAAATACTTCTATCTAGATTTAGCTTTAATTCTTTTTTGTTTCGACCATCTAAATCGGTAACATAAAGGCGATTGATTTGATAAGTTTGTACTTTATCATCATAACCTATATATGCAATTCGATTACCATCTGGAGCAATAGAAAGGCTGTGATCTGGTCCTTTTCTATTGGTAATAGGAATTATTTTATGGTCAGTTAAGGATAATTTATAGAGTTCAGAGTTGCGAAAATCATATGCCCAATCTTGATTAAGATTAGCAGAAAAGAATAGATGCTTACCATCTTTTGACCAAGAAGGTGCGCCATAATTAAATTGACCAGAGGTGACTTGTCTGGCCGTTCCTCCTTCAGCAGGGATGATGAAAATATGGGTGAATCCGGGTTTCATTTTTCCAGAGCCATCTCGTTCATGCTTTACTCTTGTTGTTACTCTGGGTGTTTCTGCCCACTTAGCTCCTTTAGGTTTTCTTGGTGCTTTGACCAAAGAGAGTTCTGAGCCATTGACGAATTTTGTAAATGCGATCTGTGTTCCATCTGGTGACCAACTAAGCTTGCTTGGAGAATTGTCAAGCTGAGAAAGCCGAGCGATTTTTCCTGTTTCTAACCAATAAACAAATAGTTCTGATCCATGATCTGTCGAAGATACGAATGCGATCCTGGTGCCATCTGGTGACCATTTAGCTTGAGATTCATTTACATCATTACTACTTAGTTTTTGATGTTCGCTTCCATCTGATTTGATTAACCAGATTCTGGAAACTCGCTTATCCTTCATGATGTCCATGCTTTTTCGTTCATAGACAATATAATGGCCATCAGGAGAAATCTGTGGATTATTGACCCATTCTAATTCAAATACATCCATACTGGTGAATGCGGGTTTAGACTGAGCACTAAGGTTTGTAAATGAAGAAATTGTCAATAATAGAAAGAGGAAAGATCGAATCATTTTGAATAATATTTTAGAATGCTAGGGTATTTTTTCTATAGAATTTATTATCTGTTTTGCAAAGGTAATATAATAATTGTATCCTATATTGAACTTCAGGTTTCTACTTTTATAAAAAAGCATTGAATCTCAAAAGCGAGTTTTTAGAATTTAGATTATTGAATTGATTTCCTTGCATAAAAAAGTAAACAGCCTTGAATTTTTTGTTCCTTTTAGTTTCAAGACAAAAAGGAAATTGATTTAAGAATCTTATCGCCCTATCATATTCCCCCACATACTATAAGTCTTAAGAATATTTTTGTATTTTTCGCTAGTATTTCATTTGAATAGTATTAAAACAACTTCTTAGATTTTAACAACAAAAACAAAGCAATGATAAGATTATTTCCTTTGGTACTGGCACTTCAAGTTTTTTGCTTATACCATGCTTATAAAAATAATACCGATCAAAAATGGTTTTGGATGATTATTATTTTGCCATTTGTAGGATCATTGATGTATTTATATTACCATTTTTTTAATCGAGTGACGGCAGATGCAGTGAGTGAAAACATTACCAAAGTTGTCAATACCAATTATAAGATTGAGAAACTGGAGAAAGAAGTTAAGTTTAGTTCCACTGTTGCCAATAAGACCTTATTAGCTGAAGAATATATTAATATCGGAGAATTTGAAAAAGCTTTCTTTTTATATAAGTCTTGTCTAAAAGGGAGCCATATTGATGATGCAGAGATATTAATGGGATTAGTCAAATCCAGTTACTTAAATAAAAACTATTTGGATACCATCAAATATGGAGAACGATTAGAAAAAGAAGTCGTTTTTCAAAAATCTGAAGAGCGGATTGCTTATGCCTGGGCTTTAAGCAATTTAGGCAAAAAAGAAAAAGCAGAAGAAACATTCCAGCAAATGGATCATCAATTTTCTAATTATAAACATCGTTTAGAATTTTGTAATTTTTTAAATGAAGACAATAGATCTACAGAAGCAAAAAGTAAACTTAAAGATATGATGGAAGAAATCGATCATATGGATAAGGCAGAACAAAGATTGAATCGAACTATTTATAAGAATATTTCAAATCTTTATAATTCGATTTAGAGTATGTCCCTTAGAGCTACTTTAGACAGGTCTTCATAATCAAAACAAAATGAGGGTTTACATTCGTCAAGAAGAGTCAAATGATTTTGTACAGGTCGAAAAAGTTGTGGAAGCCGCTTTTAAAGCTGTAGCGATAAGTGATAAGACAGAGCATTTGCTTGTCGCGAGATTACGAAAATCAGTAGCTTTTGTTCCTGAACTTTCTTTAGTAGCAGAATGGGAGAAGGAGATAGTAGGACATATTTTACTGACAAAAATTAAGATTAAAAATAAAGATCAGAATACGGTTTCACTTGCCCTCGCTCCAGTGTCTGTACTGCCTGATTTTCAAAATAAAGGAATAGGTGGACAATTGATCAGAAGGGCTCATGAAATTGCAAAAGACTTAGGTTTCAATTCTATTGTACTACTTGGGCATGAAGACTATTATCCTCGATTTGGGTATGAACGAGCAAGTAAGTATGGTATTCAATTGCCTTTCGAAGCTCCAGAAGAAAATTGTATGGTACTTGACTTAGCCAAGGATACTGTGAAAGATATAAGCGGGATGGTGGAATATCCTAAAGCTTTTTTTGAATAATTTTTTAAAACAACTTCTAATTTTAAATCCAATTATAAGATATGAATAAATTTTACTTCTTGTTCCTTTTTATATGTATAGCTAGTCAAAGCTTTTCGCAAGAGTGGACGAACTTATTTAATGGCCAAGATTTGAAAGGCTGGACTCAAGTCAATGGTAAAGCGAAATATCATGTTGAAAATAAAACGATCATTGGTACGACCGTCTCCAATACACCAAATAGTTTTTTGATTACAAATAAGCACTATGGAGATTTTATTTTAGAATTTGAAATATTAGTGGATCCATCACTCAACTCTGGTGTACAGATTCGAAGCAACAGTAATCCAGATTATAAAGAGGCTAGAGTACATGGTTATCAGGTGGAAGTTGATCCTAGCCCTCGTGCATTTACCGGAGGTATTTATGATGAAGGTCGAAGAGGCTGGATGTACCCTTTATCAAGAAACGAGAAAGGTCGAGAAGCATTCAGAAATGGTGTTTGGAATAAAGTACATATAGAGGCCATTGGCAATACGATCAAAACATGGGTCAATGGAATTCAATGTGCTCATTTGATTGATGATAAGACAGCAGAAGGTTTTATAGGTTTGCAGGTGCATAGTATTCCTAAAAGTCAAGCGCCCGGTTCGGAAGTTGCCTGGCGAAATATCCGAATTTTAGAAAAGGACTTATCGACTTATCAATGGAAGAATGATCCGGATGTTCCACAAATTAGCTTTTTAATTAATCAAATCACACCTCATGAAAAACGTCAAGGCTGGCGACTACTATGGGATGGAAAGACGACTAAAGGTTGGCGAGGAGCAAAGCTTAAGGAATTTCCAAGAACTGGTTGGGCAATTAAGGATGGCGTGCTGACTGTACTTGCCTCTGATGGTGGTGAGTCGACGGGAGGCGGTGATATTATCACTAAAGATTTATTTAGTGATTTTGAATTGGAACTTGAGTTTAAAATTACGGAGGGGGCCAATAGTGGGATCAAATATTTCGTGGATGCGGATTTAAATAAAGGACCTGGCTCAGCGATAGGATGCGAGTTCCAAATCCTTGATGATCGAAAACATCCTGATGCTAAAAAAGGCGTTGATGGAAATAGAACGATTGCTTCTTTATATGATTTAATTACGGCAAGCAATCTTAATACTCCTGGTCGGAGTAAACAATTCAAAGGTGTAGGCCAATGGAATCAAGCCCGAATTGTTTCTAGAAATGGAAAAGTAGAACATTGGCTTAATGGTGAAAAAGCAGTGGAGTACGATCGGCATTCACAGATGTTTAAAGCCTTGGTCGCTTATAGTAAGTATCAGAAGTGGGAGAAATTTGGACAATGGTCCGAAGGGCATATTCTCTTACAAGATCATGGAGATACGGTTCATTTCAGAAGTATTAAAGTTAGAGAATTCTAAGATGGAGTACCCTATACTTTATGAATATTTCTAAGCTCTAAAAAATCAATAATCATGAATAGACGCACCTTTACAAAAAAAACGACAGCAGGACTTTCCCTTTTTGCAATGCCTGCTTATAGTTATTCCAGAATCATGGGATCAAATGAACGCATTAATTTTGCTGTTGCAGGTTTGAATGGTCGTGGACAAGCTCATATTGGAGCTATAAATGCTTGTGAGAACACAAGTATTTCTGCTTTGTGTGATGTTGATTCGAGAGTCTTTGGAAAAGTGAATACAGCTTTGGGAAAGGCTGGGTTTCAAAAGGCGCAGACCTATAAGGACATTCGTAAACTTTTAGAAAATGATGATATTGATGCTATCTCTATTGCTACGCCTGATCATTGGCATGCACCTATGGCAATGATGGCGATGAATGCTGGCAAAGATGTTTATTTAGAAAAACCTTGTAGCCATAATCCACAGGAAGGGGAGTGGTTGATCGAATCAAAAACGAAAAATAAAAGGGTGCTGGCAATAGGTAACCAACAACGTTCTGCACCTACTACTATTCAAGCAATGCAAGAAATACGCGTAGGTATAATAGGAGAAGTTTATAATGGAAAAGCTTGGTATACCAATACTCGGGGAAGTATTGGAAGGGGCAAAGAGGCTGCTGTTCCTGACTGGCTCGATTGGGAGCTTTGGCAAGGTCCTGCGCCACGCAAGGAGTATAAAGACAATTGGGTACACTATAATTGGCACTGGTTCTGGCATTGGGGCACAGGAGAAATAAATAATAATGGATTGCATGAAATGGATATTTGTCGATGGGCATTAGGTGTAGATATACCTAGTAAGGTGACTTCTTCCGGAGGGCGATATCATTTTAATGATGATTGGGAGTTTTATGATACACAGGTAGCCAGCTTTGAATTCGGAGATGGGAAAATGTTAACTTGGGAAGGGATTAGTTGTAATAATTTACCTAAGTTTAACCGAGGACGTGGCGTAACCATTCACGGGACTAAGGGGACAATCTTACTAGATCGAAATGCTTATATTTTATACGATTTAAAAGGAAATGTAATCAAAGAAGAAAAAGAGAAAAGCTTATCGGCAACGACTGATATCAAAGGCATTGGTGCATTGGATTTTTACCATATGCAAAATTTTCTTGATGCTATTCGAAAAGGCGACTCATTATATTCTAATATCGAAGAAGCACATAAAAGTACCTTGATGTGTCACCTCGGAAATATGGCACAAAAAACCAACACAACTTTGGAGATAGATACCAAAACAGGCAAGGTTCTGAATAGTAAGGATGCTATGAAATTATGGACAAGGACTTATGATAAGGGGTGGAAGTCGGAATGGAGAGGATAGTTTAGTCAGGGTAGTCAGGAGGTCAGATAAGTCAGGTAAGTCAGAGTAGTCAGGTAAGTCAGGTAAGTCAGAGGGGCAGAGTAGTCCGATGGAACAATCCCTTCTGACCACTCTGACCTCCTGACCCTCTGACTACTCTATAACCTTGAGCACTAGCTTCCCTTTCTTCTCACCGGAAAACAGTCGCTGAAAAGTATCATAAAAGTTTTCAATGCCTTCGTAGACATCTTCTCTGGTTTTGAGCTTACCTTCCATCATCCACATACCCATTTGCATAGCTGCAGTCCTATATTCTTTTGCATAATCGAGGACAACCATTCCTTGCATCGTACCACGATTGACTAAAAGAGAAAGGTAATTTTTAGGTCCTTCGATTGCGTGACGATTATTATATTGGGAAATGGCACCACAGATGACAATACGCGCATGCATTCTTATTCTGGCAAGTGCTGCATCAAGAATTTCTCCGCCCACATTATCAAAGTAAACATCAATCCCTTTAGGACAGGTTCTTTTTAAACCATCGTATATGTTTTCATTTTTATAGTCAATAGCATCATCAAATCCCAATTCATCAACCAAATATTTAACCTTGTCTGGGCCACCAGCTATACCAATGACTGTGCAGCCTTTTATTTTTGCAATTTGACCTACTACACTACCTACTGCTCCAGCAGCACCGGAAACTAAAACAATATCACCTTCTTTAATTTTTCCAACTTCCAAAATACCAAAGTAAGCAGTCATACCAGGCATGCCTAGTGTGCCAATATAGGTTGGCAGGGGGGCAAGCTTCGGATCGACAGTATAATAAGAAGTACCATCAGAAAGGGAGTATTGTTGTACGCCACCCCATCCGGAAACAAAATCGCCTACTTTAAACTTATCATGTTTAGATGCGACAACTTCTCCAATAGATCCAGCACGCATCACATCATCAATAGCTACTGGTGGAATATAAGATTTTCGATCGTCCATCCATCCACGCATCGCAGGATCTAAAGAGATGTAATGATTCTTAACTAAAAATTGCCCTTCTCCAACTTCTGGAATGGGATTGCTTTCGAGTGCCCATGTATCAGGCATTGGCATTCCTTCGGGGCGTTTTTTAAGTGTAACTTGTTTATTCATTGTTTTTTATTTATTTCTATTTGAAAAATATTCAATATAAGCTTTCATTTTAGCACGTACTTCTGGTTTCCACCAAATAGTATTGGCTTCTTTCAATTCTTCTTTTCCATCCAGATTTTGATTGTCCAACCAACTTTTTCGAAGTTTGGCTTTTGTATTGGTAAGGATATCACTATCTGCCTGTAAAAATTGTCGCATCTTCTTTTCAGCTTGCTCTAAAACTTTCTCTGGAGGACAAACCTCATTGACTAATCCAACTTGTAAAGCTTCTTGCACATGCAGCAACTTCCCATCCATTACAAAACGATGGGCATTACTCCTTCCAATCCAAAATGAATAAGCTTCAATCAAATTGTGAGAAATCTGAATATTCAAGGCGACCTCATTCAATCCAATGGTAAACTTTTCTCCATCTGCCATGATTCTATAATCTGCTGTAAGGGCAATCACTGTTCCCCCAGCTGGAGAATGCCCCGTTATTGCAGCAATCAAAGGTTTCTTAAATCGACTCAATTCTACATGCATACTTCCAAACGAAATAAAAAAGCTTTCCATCTTAGCCTGATCATAATTATATAATTCAATCAAATCCAAACCTGCAGAAAAGATATTCGGAATACCCGTTAAGATGACTCCACGGACTGTATCATCAGCTTCCATAGATCGAAAAATCGACCGGATTTCTTCTACCATATCATAATTCAAAGCATTCACTTTCCCTCTATTCATTTGAACAATAGAATAACCATCCCTTACAGTAACATCTAAATATTTCATAAAATTTTATTTTTTCAACAGCACTAATAATACAAAAAAATATCCCAGCCTACTAAACATTACCTCACTTTGCCGAAGGCAACTATCTCCAAGACCGAAGGTCTTCTATCCCTTTAAAAAATGAGCGAAGCAAATTTTTCAACCCCCACTATTCGACCAAAGGGAGAATCCATCCCTATCCGACCGCAGGAAGGATCTATCATTATCCGACCGCAGGAAGGATCTTATTACAAAGAAATCCCCCCATCCAAAACAATCGTTTGCCCAGTAATAAATTGAGTATCATCCGAGGCCAACCAAACTATAGCTTGTGCAATCTCTTTAGCTTCTCCAAAACGTTTCATTGGAACCATGTTCCGTAACACCGGCTCCATATCAGGATTTCCAGCAAAAAGCTGATCTAATAAAGCAGACTTTGTATAACCCGGACAGACGGCATTGATTCGAATATTTTTAGAACCATACTCTAAAGCTGCAGATTTAGTCATGCCGACCACCGCAAACTTACTAGCAGCATAAGCGATATTTTTACCAGAGGCTTTAAGCCCGGCAAGAGATGCGGTATTCACAATATTACCATATCCTTGTGTACTCATTTGCACCAGTGCCAATTTCATACAATAGAAAACACCAGTTTGATTGACTGCAATCACTCGATCCCAATCACTAAGTGAATGTTTGGCAGTTTTATTCATTTCCGATGGGCCAATACCTGCGTTATTGACCATAATATCAAGGCGTCCATATTTTTCAACGGTCGAATCGATAAGCTTGGCTACGTCTTCAATATGGGCAACATTAGTTTGTATCGCTATCGCATCAGGAATTTCTGAAGCAACCTTTTTCGCATTTTCGATATTGATATCAGAGACGACTACGGTGGCGCCATGTTCAGCGAATAATTTAGCACTTGCTGCTCCAATTCCAGATCCCGCTCCTGTGATAATGACTATTTTATCTTTTACTTTCATATTTTTAAACTTGTTTATAAAGGCTCTAACTATTTGCAAAAAATTAATCGTGAATCCGCTAAGGCCGATTTACGAATTTCAGAAGGATAACCTTCCATTGAAACCATGTTAATGAAATCTTGTTTAGTTGCATATTCTACAATCAACACTTTATCCCACTCCAAGTCCGTAGGACCAATCAGTGTAAACTGTGGTGTTCCATAAAAAATAATCTCCGCATTCACCTTTGAAAAAAATGGATTGGTAGCAGCCATATATTCCTTATAAGTCGCTGCTCCAGTCTTGCCTGTTATGTCGACTATTTCTTTAAACTTCAGTAGATTCAACATCTTTAAAGGACCATCAATAGGCAATCGCGAAAAAGCCATATATTGATCGTTGCTAATATCAAGATACCTTTCTACCATATTTAAATTTTAGTTCTTTTTTAATCAGGCTAGATCACTACTAATTCAAACACTGTGCTCTTTGTGCTCCCCTGTGCGCTCAGTGTCCTAAAAACACCTAACTCAGTGTCCCAAAAAAACACCTAAACAAACGTAATCATCTCCCCCTCCAAATGCGGCACTTCATTAAAACTCAATAGATTAAATTCTCCATTAGAATAATAAAATTTAGTGATCGAAGTATTCCGAACCGAATAATTTAAATCGGCTATCACAGTTTCATCTTTTAATCCCATTGATTCGGCCGTAATTGCAGAGATAACGCCACCAGAAGTAAAAACAGCAACTTTAGAATTGGACTTCGTCTTTTCTAAAATAATATCCAAACCAGTTTTGACTCTTTTTCTAAATTGATCCCAAGGTTCGACTTCTGGGTGATCAACAGTAAACTGTCCAGTGACCCATTTCTTCATGAAATATTTAAAAATGAGCATTAGTTTTTTTTTCGCCACAGCCAGGTCTTCCTCAGCAGTAGGAAACATCTCTTTTACCTTTTTATCTTCCTTGAGTAATTTTTCATAAGAAAGCTTTAATGCTTTTGGCCCAGTATGTTCATTAAGAGCTGCTAATATTTCGGGCTTAGGAATATCCAATCCTTTTTCTTGATAAGCAGCAGCAACAATATCGAATGTCTCTTTTTGTCGAACCAGACTTCCCACAAAAGTTTGATCGAAATGATTTCCTTTCTCAGCTAGATAATTGCCCAAAATAGCAGATTGAGTTTCCCCGTTTGAAGAAAGTTTATCATAATTAGCTGTCATATAGGAAGCCTGCGCATGCCGAAAAAAATGTATTTCGCTCATAATATTAGATTGAATATTATTTTTAATACTGGTTTCATGAATAGCTTACAAGCTTCTAAAAGAGGCGTTCTATTCGATTTTTTTGAATCGCCTGCAATGCCATCATACATAACAATTCAGAAGCTTTATTCAAATAGGCGAATCGCGGATCGGTAGTTAAGCCCTTATGAAAGCGATAATAAATTTGTTGGGCAATTACCGCAATTTTAAAAAGACCATATACATAATAAAAAACAAGATTGTTGATCTCCCTGCCACTCTTTTGAGCATACATTTCAATGATTTCTGTTCGTCCTGGATTCCCTTCCATGATCGTAGGTGATTGAATACCTTGCTTGACCATATCACCATCTGAACTCATCGTCCAATATGCGATTGAAGTACCCAAATCCATCAAGGGATCACCTAGCGTACACATTTCCCAATCAAGGACAGCAGCTACATCTTGCCACGTATCATCTTTGAAAACAATATTGTCGTACTTATAATCATTGTGAATAAGACTGAAATCAGAAGTTCTGGGTTGATTGGCCTCCATCCATTCCATGACCTTTTTAGACGCTGGAACTTCTTCGGTTGCAGCTTTGAGATATTGTTTACCCCAATTAGTCACTTGCCTTTCTACATAACCTTCAGGTTTACCTAAATCTCCAAGGCCTGCGGCTTTATAATCGACATTATGTAGTTCTACAAAAGTATCCAACCAGCTATTGGCTATAATTGGAAACTCATTTGGATCAATACCTCTCTGTTTTGTTTCTTTAGCATTGAGTATGATCCCTTCTACCTTTTCCATAATGTAAAAGGATGCTCCAAGGATATTTTTATCTTCTGAATAAGCAAAAACCTTTGGCGTTTTTGAAAAGGAATGATTTAAATGACTCAACACCTTATATTCCCTACCCATATCATGACCCCTTTTGATTGCACCGAAAGGAGGTCTGCGCAATACAAATTCTTTTCCTTCGATGTTAAGCAAATAAGTCAGGTTAGAAAAACCATTAGTGAATTGCCGAACTTCGAGTGGATTATTTATATCATTAATTAATGCTTGCGCTCGAAGATACTCTTTGAGATTGTCAGCATTGAGTTCCTCTCCTTTTAGAACGGGGCGGGTTTTATCTTTCATGTTTTAAATTATACATAATTCTTAAGGATACTCTATCCCAAATCATCATCCTTATAATACTTAGCAATCGTATTCTTGCCCAACTGATACAAATGTACTTCATCTGGTCCATCAGCTAATCTAAGGGCTCGCGCTGCTGCAAAATAATGCGGAAGCGGCGTATCATTATTGACCCCTTGTCCGCCATGTATTTGAATGGCTCGATCAATGATCTTTAGTGCCATATTTGGAGCAGTTATTTTGATCATGGCAATTAAGTCCTTTGCAGCTTTATTACCCAATTTATCCATTTTGTCAGCAGCAGAGAGTGTTAATAATCTAGCTTGTTCGACTTCACATCTTGAATAAGCAACCTCTTGTCGGATACTTGAAAAGTCGCGAAGTGTACGACCAAAAACCACTCTTTTTGAAGAACGCTGAGCCATTAATTCTAAGGAACGCTGGGCCATCCCGATTAATCGCATACAATGATGAATACGGCCTGGTCCTAATCGACCTTGTGCGATTTCAAATCCACGACCTTCACCAAGTAATAAGTTCTCTTTCGGTACTCTTACATTATCCAATATAATTTCGGCATGCCCTTCAGGAGAATCATTAAAACCAAAAACAGTCAATGGCCGAATGATCTTTAAACCAGGTGTATTTTTAGGAACCAATATCATACTCTGTTGCTGATGTCGATGCTCGTCAGGATTGGTCTTGCCCATAACAATCGTGATCTCACATTTGGGATCCATTGCACCAGAAGACCACCACTTATGACCATTGATTACATATTCGTCTCCTTCGAGGCGGATTGAAGTTTCTATATTAGTCGCATCAGAAGAAGCCACTTTGGGTTCGGTCATTAAAAAGGCAGAACGGATTTTGCCTTGCATGAGTGGTTCTAGCCATTGTGCTTGTTGAGTAGGTGTTCCGTATTTTGCTAAGACTTCCATATTGCCGGTATCCGGCGCACTACAATTGAATACTTCAGAAGACCAAAGTACTTTACCCATGATTTCTGCTAATGGAGCATATTCAAGATTCGTCAGTCCAGGACTTAGATCACCATAAGCTTTGGGCAGGAAAAGGTTCCAGAGACCAGCAGCTTTAGCCTTATCTTTAAGCTCTTCAAGTTTAGGCCACCGTTTCCATTGATTATCCGGATGTAAAGCGAAGGCTTTGTGTTCTTTTTCTAATGGATAAATATACTCTGCCATGAAGGCATTTAACTTATGCTGATGGGCTTTGCTTTTTTCACTATAGTCGAAATTCATATTAGTTTTTTCTATTTGTATACTTGTCCCTAAACAATTACCTCTGTTCCCTCTGGAATTGTCAGTACATTTTCATCTGTTAAGGCTTCTGCTAAAGAAGTCGTTTTTACCAGTTCGTATTTGAAAAAGAATCGCATAGCATGAATCTTACTTTCATAAAATTCACTTGTATAAGTTTTATCTTCTGCTAATAAGGCTTTTTTAGCATGACAAGCCATATCCAACCAAAGCCAGGCAATGACAATATTACTAAAGAATTCCATAAAGAGGTTAGCATCCGAAGTAAATCTCTGGAAGTTTCCTTCTTTGGCAAATTTTAATAGGAATTCCATAACCTCTTGTGTCAGTTGCAATTTTTCACCAAGCTTAAGAGCATAAGGCTGGAGGTCTGAATATTGTGAAGCGGTAGCAATACTTGCCATTATTTCTTTTGAAAGGTGTTGAACAGCTTCTCCTCCTTTCATCGTCATCTTTCTACCTAATAAATCTAAAGATTGAATACCAGTCGTACCTTCATATATAGGGAAAATTCTAATATCCCTATGGTATTGTTGAAGTATATATTCAGAACAGAAACCATAACCACCAAGTACTTGTAGTCCATTCGAAACAGCAAGGGCGCCCATTTCAGAAGGGTAAGTTTTGACGATAGGGGTTAATAATTCCAACATCAGATGATAGCGTTCTTTTTCTGATTCATCGGTGATGGTTCTTGATAAATCATGATACTTAGAGGCTAGAAGTACTAAGCTTAAAGATCCTTCGGCCACTACTTTTTGCAAAAGCAACATCCTTCTGACATCTGGATGATTGATGATCAGTGTTTGCTCCTGATTGGCATCTTTCCTTCCTGTACTTGTCAAAGCACGACCCTGTGGCCTTTCTTTGGCATACTCTAGCGAAGCATGATAAGCTGCTGAAACGATTGCAGCAGCGCCACGACCAACACCGATCCGAGCACCATTCATCATAAGAAACATATACCGTAGACCATTATTAGCTTGACCGACGAGCCATCCATGAGCATCGTCTTTCTCTCCAAAAATCAAATGTGTTGTACAGTAGCCTTTTTGCCCCATTTTCTGAAAATCACCGGCAGTTGTAACATCATTTGGAATCAGTTCCCCATTATCACTTGGTCGTTTTTTCGGTACGATAAATAGAGAAATACCTTTAGTCCCACTCGGGGCACCATCAATTCTAGCTAGCACTAAGTGAACAAAATTATCTGCGTACTCGTGATCACCGCCAGAGATGAAAATCTTTTGGCCTTTGATTTTATAAGAACCATCTTCTAAAGGTGTAGCAGATGTAGTAATATCGGATAAAGAGCTTCCTGCTTGAGGTTCAGTCAAACACATGGTTCCACCCCAATCTCCAGAAAGCATTTTTGGCGTATAAACTTGTTTCAGGGGTTCGCTTGCAAAGTTTATGATCAATTCAGCAGCACCAAGTGTCAGTCCCGTATATCCTGGGAGATGATTATTAGCCGCATCCTGAATATATGTTGCAGCAGTATGTACTATTGAAGGTAATTGCATCCCACCATCGTCATAGTTAAAACCTCCTGCAATTAAACCCATCTCTCCGCCTTTTTTCATGATCACACCAACTTGAGGATGCGTGATTATTTTACCATCTTTAAAATGGGCAGGTTGTTCATCCATTTCTTTAAAATAAGGGAATAGTTCTTTATCAGAGAAATCTTTGACTGAATCTAGAAATATCTCCACAGATTCTAAATCATGATCAGAGAAATGCTCTTTTTCTAATACATCCTGCACTTGATGTACATCGTATAATAGAAATTTAAGGGTATTGATATCTACATATTTACTAGCCATAGCCTATAGGTTTATTGATGAACCCCAAAAGAAAAGATTTTTTTCCAAAAAACCATTAAACGGGTTTAATAAGTTAATGAAGGTCAGGGGAGTTAGAATGAACATTTAACTTACCTGACCACTCTGACCACTCTGACCACTCTGACCACCTGACCATCCTGACCACTCTGACTACCCCAGACTAAGCCTCCGCCGTATTTTTGACAAACCAACAGGTGTTAAACCAAGATAAGAGGCAATCATATATTGTGGAACACGTTGAAAAAGGCTAGGACGTTTTTTTAATAATTTTAAATAATTGTCTTCATTAGAGAGTGTATTTAGATCGGCGATACGACGATAAGTTTTAAGAACCGTTTCTTGCATAGAAAGGCGACCGATTCTTTCAATTTGATGAGACTGATCAAATGATTTCTGAAGATCTTTTTTTAAAATAGAATAAATAACAGCATCTTCTGTAGCTTTTATATAAGCAGTAGTAGGAATTTCTTGAAGGTAAGCATAGATATCTGTGCAAAAGTCTCCTTCGGTAAAAAACTCCATGACCATTTCTTTTCCATCTTTTAGCATATAATAACAGAAACATCCTGAGTCAACAAAGTACCAGTGATTGACATATTGATTAGGCTGAATGATCATCTCTCCCTTAGAGATATGCTTTTTTTTATAAAACTGAGTAGCATAGTTGAGGTCTTCCTCATTCAGCCGGATATAAGTATTGATTTTATTAATCAGGTTTTGCACGCTTAAATTTAAAGCTTTTTGATTGAAGTCTAGGTTAAAACACGTATAGATTTTAAGAAGCTGTTTAAAAATGATTGTCGAAGGTGAAAAAGCTCAATTTAAGGTTCTGAAGAAGCGGTTTGTCTTTTCATAGTCTCTATACAGGGTGGCCGCGAATACATGGAAAATCTTGTATATCCTGTTAATCCTGTCGGAAAAAACTATTTACGGCCTGTCCACGGTATTTGTCAAAGAACGATAAAATTTAAACTAGTTCTAAACATCTAATTCAATGTTCTCTCCATTGAATCATAATTTATGTTTATTATTGTTTGTATAAGTTATTAGACGGAATTAATGCCAAGCTATTTTTTTAAGACATCCCAAAATATTCAACACAATCTCCTTTTAGTCACGTTTATGAAATTTCAGCATGTCAAAATAGCTTAACATTAATTTTGCTCCGTCACTTACTTAAACATATTCTAAAAATAATGGACTTATTTAATACAAATCCGATCTCTAATATTCTTCCATTTGATGGGACGGTGCTATATCATGGAAAAATTTTGAACGCTCAGAAAGCGCAATATTTTTACGATTATTTATACCAGGAAATTCCTTGGAAAAATGATGAAGCCTTTATTTTCGGGAAACATTTTGTCACCAAACGGAAGGTAGCTTGGTTTGGTGATGAAAACTATGCCTATACTTATTCTAATGCTACAAAACATGCGCTGAGCTGGACTAAAGAATTATTGGAATTGAAGTCTTTGGCTGAAAAATTGACTCAAGCCACTTTTAATTCTTGTTTGCTGAATCTATATCACAATGGTGAAGAAGGCATGGCATATCACAGTGACGATGAAAAAGCATTAGGCAAAATCACGACTATCGCTTCTTTAAGTTTTGGGGCAGAACGGCGGTTTTTATTTAAGCATAAAGTAAATAAACAAAAGGTAGCCTTAGTCTTAGAAAATGGTAGCCTTTTGGTGATGAAAGACGAAACGCAAGCTAATTGGGTGCATCGGCTTCCTCCTACAAAACTTGTGAAACGTCCTAGGATAAACTTGACTTTCCGGCAGATGAAATATTAAGAATCAGGGCTTGAGTTGGGTCATTAGTCATTCGAACGCTTTGAATGACTAATGACCAGTGACTTTTTTAAATTATATGATATGCTCAATTCAACTTAATTATTTTGCATAGTATTGTTTAAAATATTTCCAAAGACAGTTGCATCTGTTCCAGTAGGCAATACCGCAATCTCAACTTTTGAAGCTAGTTCTTTATTGACCAAGAAAGAAGCATAAACAGGATTTTCAGTACATAGTTTTGCTAATTCTAATTGATTTTGAAACGCGAGTCTATCAAGCTGAGATTGTTTGTCGATTTGAATTTGTTCAAGATCTCTTTGGCGCTGAATCTCCATGTTTTTAAGATCTGTTTTTTGCTCTAAGTCTGCTTTCGCAAGTAGCTTTTTACGTTCTGCATCATCTTTTGCTTTCATTCTTGCAACTTGAGATTGTGTTTCTGCCTTTGCCAATTCACTGGCTCTTCTGCTTTCTTCAGTTTTAGCTTTTATTTTTTGGAGTTTGCCATCTGATTCTGCTTTAGCGATGGCTACTTGACCGTCTGCTGCTGCTTTTCGTTTGTTGGCTTCTGCTTTTTCCAGTTCCAGGATATTGACTTGACGGATACGTTCTAGTTCCTGTCTTTGTAAGCCAACTTGTTCCATGGCACTTGTATATGTTTTTGGGAAATCAATTTTAGAGATTATGATTTCTTTGACTGTGATGCCTGATTCACCAAGATTATCTAAAAGCACTTCCTTAACACTTTGGAGATATGCTTGTCGATGAGCAGAAAATACTGAATCGACACTTGGAAAAGTATTAGACACATTCCTTGTTAGTTCTAGTGCTCTCGGTTCTAAGATTGTAAAATTGAAACTATCAGCAGTGCTAAATTGAGTTTGGAAAAAAACTTGGTCTTCTATTTTCCAACGAATGGAAAGATCTAATGATAAAGGAACGCCATCTCCTAATCTAACCTCTTTTAATAAATGTCGGTGTACAAGATCTTTTGATACAATTTTGGTTTCTTGCTTTATTATAGGTTCTTGCTTTTGGCTACAACTTGATAAAATGACAATGGCTAGGATAAGAATAAGTGTATTGCTAATGAGTTTCTTTGGCATGATCAATAATTTTTAGATTAAGTTAATTTGATTTTCGAATGCAAGTTAGGAGGAGTATGCCCTATTTTAATTACTCATCTAGTATCCGTACATAAGCATTGTATTTTCGAGTACTTTTACCAAGTATTTGATTTTGGTTTATCTTTATTCTAATTAGAAAAATTATAAAATTAAATGAAATCCAATAGACTAAAATTAATTAACTGCGATCGTGCAATCCTTGAAAAAGCACTGGAAGGAGATGAAGTCTTAGCCACTTTTTTAAATATAAACATTCCAGAAAAGTGGTCAGTGTTTGGTTCATCAATATTCGAGTATGTTTTAAAAGAGATAAAAGAAAATCCGGATACCCAGCAATGGATGACCTATTTTCCAATTCTAAAAGATTCAAATACTTTGATTGGAACTTGTGGGTATAAAGGAATTCCCAATGAAGAAGGAATGGTAGAGATTGGTTATGAAGTAGCAGAAACTTATCGCAATCAAGGCTATGCAACAGAGATGGCTCAATTGTTAATCGAACAAGCATTTGAACAAGCAACAGTCAAAAAAGTACAGGCACATACTTTAGCAGAAGAAAATGCTTCTGTAAGCGTTTTGAAGAAATGCAGTTTTATATTTATAGAAGCATTAGAAGATCCTGAGGATGGATCTATTTGGAAATGGGAATTGGTGAAGTGATATTTTATACGATTCACGAATCAATAAAAATAAGACTTCAAGTTCAAAAACCGTTTCTCAAACCAATGATAAGAGGCAATACTGATTAGAATAGAAAGACCCAAGGCTATAATAAAAAAGAGGACTCCATTCATTGAAATATTTAAATCAATCTGAAATCTTTTTGCCAATTGTAAAAGAAGATTGATCACTATCGTATGGAATAGATAAATCCCATAAGTATAAATTCCTGCTTTGCTCAAAAGGTTACTGCTACTGATGTGTAAATTATTTTTTTCAAGAAGTGTGAAAAATATCAACAGTGAGAATAGAATACAAAAAATGGATGGCTCCATATATTCTTGATATATATAATCAACATTTGGGGAAAGAAAAATATATGCACAAGTCACAAATGCAAGCATGTATTTTATAAAACCAGAAAGTCGTGAGAGTTTGTCGATAAACCTATTTTTAGTAATGACACAATAAGCAGGAATGGCTCCAAATGCAAAAAAATCAAGATTGGAAAACAAGTCTGCTGTATCTAAGCCAATTTTAAAGTAGTAGATTCTAGTAAGATTGGCAATGATTATTGAAAGGAATATTAAGAAGGGAATCCTTCGAATAGGTAAGCAATAAAACAGAATGCCCCAAAGTATATAAAAATGTTCTTCAATGCAAAGTGACCACATCACCGTCAAAGGAGATACATTTGGGAAACTATCGGAAAACATCATTTTATAATTTTCCAAAAATAAACAAGAGACGAGCCAGTTTGGATCATAGCCTTCACTAGAAGTATTCAGACCTAAAAAAATAATGATGTAAGGCGTTAAAAAAGCGAAAGCAATCATCGCATAAAATAATGGCCATATTCTTAGTATCCTTCTGATGAAAAACTTTTTGAGATTCAATTTTCCATTTGCTTTCTTTTCAAATAATATAATATAAGAAATCAGAAAGCCACTTAAGACAAAAAAGAATTGAACGCCAATTCCACCACTTTTATTAAAAAGATTCATTCCTGGGATAGGAAGTGGGACATGAGTAAGGAAAACTAAAAAGACGGCAAAAAACCTCAAGGCATCAAAAGTGTGGAAATGTTTTCGTTTGTTCATTTCTATTCGCCTTCTTCCAGTTCAAAAATTTCATTGACACTTTTACTGAATACCTTCGATATCTTTAGAGCTAGTAGGGTAGAAGGGATATATCTATTTTTTTCAATAGAGTTGATAGTCTGCCTGGATACACCGATTTTTTTGGCCAATTCATCTTGAGTGAGATTATGAATAGCTCTTTCTACTTTAAGCGTATTTCGCATTACCTCATCTTTTTTGACAAATGATAAAACATAATTTGGATCATGAGCATAACAAGGATTAATTCAAAGGAACTAAAGCCATTTGGATCAAAACCAGTGTTGAAAATACTCCCGATCGAAAAATCAATAAAAGGACGAACAATAGTATATAGCACACCAAAGATAAAAGAAATAATAAATGCTTGTCCTCTTAATTTTAGTGTCAGCTCATCTTCGATTGCATCTTTAGAAATGGTGACTAATAGAAGGCCAAATAGCATAAAACTTCTAACAATAAACTTTAAGTCGCCTAACTCTATTCCCGAAGCTTTTGTAATCAATAATATAGAAAATGCTAATATTGCTAAACCTAGCCCAATCTTTTTATATAGACTTGGTAATAGACGCAAGTTTCGCAATTTTTCATACCGTCTACGTTCTGCTCGCATAAATTTATTTTCATTATTAGACATTTGCTCTTTCATGAAATGATATATATTTGACAAATTTACTTTACTTAATGTCAAATATACTTTACATTTTTAAATTTGTCAATTATTTAGTGGTTTTATTTTTTTGATAGAAAGGGAGCTATACTGACGTTGAAGTGGTTTGGGAGAAAAAATTAAGGAAGAGGAGATTTACTAAACTTACGGAGCTATTTTGTCCTGGTTAATTTAGTAAACCACATTAATATAATTTAGACTAATTACTTAATAGCATCAAGGTGGTGTTAAAAATAAAAATTGATGATACTCTTTTACTAAAACTATATATCTTTCCATAAAAGACCATTATGAATATTAAATTTTTCATTCCCATACTTTTCTCTCTTTGCATTAGCTATATAGGTTATACACAAGACTATAACTATTTGCCTTCTGCTGAGCATCCTTTTGGCCTACCAAATCCGGAAGCCCCAAAAGAGATTTTAGATTTTGCACCGTTAATTGGAGAATGTAACTGTACATCTATTAGTCGAAATGCGGATCAAACTTGGGCTGAACCAGTCGATATGATTTGGCGATTTAAATATATTATGAATGGGATGGGCATTCAAGATGAAACGTTTAAATCAGATGGAAAGCATAGTGGAAGCATTCGGCAATTTATAGCAGACAGCAGTCGCTGGTATGTACATTATTATAGCTCCGCTTCTCCTTCTACAACTTTGTCTGCCTGGGAAGGCAATAAGAATGAGAAAGGAGACATTGTACTTTATCGTGATCAAAAAGCACCAAATGGAATGGACGGATTTTATAAAATCACCTTTTATGAAATGAACGAAACAGGGTTTAAATGGCTGGGCGAATGGGTGACTAAGGATGAATCTTTTTCTTTTCCAACCTGGAAGATTGATTGTACCAAGACTGGGTATAATTCAAATGAAAAGGCACGAGCAAAAATCATTTCTAATGCGGAAGCATTTTCTCAGGCTTATATAAATGCAGACTATGATGCAATGGCAGAAACCTATACGCTTGATGGGAAGATATTTCCTAATGGTACAAAAATCATCGAAGGTCAAGAAGCAATAAAAGATCGCTGGATAATTAGGAATGGTTCTAAAATACTTCATCATAAAACGGTTACTGAAGAGCTAAAATTCCTTGGAGACTATGCTTATGATTATGGATATTATGAAGGCAAAACCCAAAAAAAGGATGGAAGTGTTTCTGAATGGAAAGGCAAATATGTAATCGTATGGAAAAAGGTAGCAGGTGATTGGAAAATGTATTTAGATATTTGGAATAACGTAAATTAAGCAGATTTGAATCCTACTAATAGTATAATATATTTTGGAGTATTTGTTTTCTTGGTTTTTGCTTGTGCTAAGAAACAGGAAAGTAAATCAAGAACTAATGCTGAATTTGTAAATACTTTATATGAGAATAGCGATTCAGTGTACATCCAAGTTGATGAAATGCCAAGGTTCCCGGGTTGTGAAGATGAAGAAGAGGGAAGAAGAAAAGCCTGTTCTGATAAAAAAATGCTGAGTTATATTTATAAAAATCTGAGGCTAGAGACTTCAAATAAAAACGGAGATTTAGAATACAAAATCGTAGTAAGCTTTGTCCTTCGAAAGGATGGAGATATTAGTGATATTGAAGTGATCAGAGGAATGAAAACTGCCAAAAAAACCAACCTGATAGACTTGCTAGATCAAATGCCAAAATGGATTCCGGGAAAAAAGAATGGAGAATTGGTCAATGTGAGGTTTAGCTTGCCTTTAGGCCTTCATTATGAATAAGATATGATGGAAATGTCAATGGTCATTAAGCGTTTTACTCCTAATGACCATTGACGAGGGACATTTTTTAATATCAATACTATTTTCTAATCAATACGCCTGACTTTTGCCAAGTAGCAGAACGAATTAAGTAACCATATGCACCTGTCGGCAAGTGGTCTAAAGAAATTTCAGTATCTCCTTCAAAATAGTATTCCCCAATATCTTCTCCATCAACTGAATAAAGTCGAAGTTCAATCTTACCGTCTAAGGAAGTTTTGATTTGTAAAGGTTCTCCTTTTGCTAGTGGATTTGGATATAAAACCACCTTATCTGCTAAAGCATCGATAAGAATACTACGCACTTCAGAATATGAAATGCTGCCATCAAAATCAATCATTTTAAGTCGATAATAAGAAAGACCTCGATAGGGCTCTTTATCAATACCCTGATAATCTTGAAGGGTACTACTATTGCCAATTGCAGGGACTTGAGTGATTGTTTCAAAGGTAGTTCCATCTTTACTCCGCTGAATCTCATAATGAGACAAATCAATTTCAGAGGCACTTACCCATTTTAAATCTACATGCTGATTTCTATTCAACCAAACTTCAAAATTGGTTAATTCAGCATCCAATGGTCCGGTTTTGAAAAAAATAATATATTGACTAAAAGAGGTTTGGCTATTATCGTTGCTAAACGTTGCATCACCATTCATACCAGAATTTGCCTCATCTGCGTCATCTTGTGAATCTCCCCAAGTATCTCCATCATCATTACTACCACGTTTATAGAGATTAATTACATTAGGATTAGAGGCTTGACCAGGACTGATTTCGATATTATTAAAAAGTAAACTGGTCAATTCATCAAAAGTAGAGTTAGTACCATAGTTATGCACGATCCAATAGGAAGGCGTTACATCATCACCTGGTGCTAAATCTGGGGCATGATCAAGTCGAGTCACACATAATTCTCCATTAGGAAAAGTTGCTCCTGAGATCGGAAATTCTAATGTTAAGTCGGTCGTGCCAAAAGTATATGAACCTCCTGAAGTTACATCTAGCCGATGGCTTTCCCCCGGTCCTATAGGAGCAGTGGAGCTTGTCCTTGCAGCAGCACC
>CBDICS010000029.1:0-22509 GCA_965277415.1 Saprospiraceae bacterium | reverse complement strand
TTCTGGATCTATTTTATTGAACATGTTATCTCTTAATATCTTAAAAAGAAAATTTGTCATTAACGTTCTACAATTGCAAAAAGAACAAGTGTTTTCTCGAATATAGTAATCATAATGTCCTGTTTCATCTGGTAGGACAACAGCTAATAAGGCATTCGTTTTACTTCTCCCTCCTTCTCTAGATTGCTCCTTTAGAGAGTAAGACACCTCCCATGGAATCCATTGTTCTTTTTCAGGTAAATCAGATTTCATGCCTTTCGAAATTAGAACAATAGTTAGAGAACTATCAAATATTTTATCTCCTAGTTTAGACCCGATTGTTGTATCCGCTAAAGAACTCATGTCTTCTCCATCATCTTCTCCTTTATAAATATGATCTTCAGCTTCAATCAGATTATCTAGAACATCTACATAGTCTCGTACTTTTGTATGGTGATTTCCATTAATGTTTTGAACTTGCCAATCAGAGTACTTATAAGACACAAATATCTTTTTTCCCATTTTATGAATAAATATTGAAAAGTGTAATTAAAAATAATATTAAACATGTAAAGCCATAAAAGGGCCATAAAGTTTTAGTGAACATAATAGACCAAACACTACCAACTTTATTTTTATGTACAGTGTAATCCAGGGAATATAGATTTTCTTCCGATGTTAACCTATTGTTTATTACCCATTCGTAAAGCTTTCTATAACATTTCTCTTTGTGTAAAAAGAAAGCATCTAAATACCAAAATATAAATACTGGAAGTATTAGAGTCAAACTTAGATACGAAACATCTTCTACAACTATGGTATCTTTTGAAAGTGTAAGTATTACAGCAACTAAAGAAATTAACCAGCCTTTTAACAAAAACGAATTACTAGCCATTCTTGTAATAACAGCTTGAATTAAGTCAATTTCCTTATGAAGTATTTCATTTTTATTCATTTGACCAGATTTATTGATTTAACCAATCTTTTAGTGGTGTAATATAACGAATTCCGTTTTTATTTATTGGTTTACTAATATAATAACCTTTTGTAATATACCGATTACTATTCCTATATTTTTTTGTTCCATCTTCATAATCAATTCGGGGGTAAATTTGTAAATATTCATTGCCTGTATATTGGAAGTCATATGTGCCCTTTTCTTTGATAGGTAAAACAGCAATATGCTCAATAAATTTATATGTATCACCTATACCTAATTCCCAATTACACCAATAAGATTCTATGGCAGCATCTGTTGCTAAGAGAATAAATTTATTGCAATATTTAATAACTTCTTTTATTCTACTTGCTGTTTCCCCTGATGTTTGATTAGGCATCTTATTATCCATACTGTCAATATATATAATAGCACCCAATTCTTCAAGTGTACCCATTACTCCAGTCAAGTCTTCAATATCATCATGTTTATGAGATAGGAATACAGTAGGTTTTGTATTGTATTCGTTTTTAGCACTAAAACTTTTACTTTTTCTAAGTGATTCATTTACAAATGATTTCGAAATTTTTTTCGATTGAAAATGTCCTCTTTCAAATATCATATATGTTTATTTTTGTTGTTTCTTGTCCATAACATCCGTATAACCGCTACTCCACACAAAACTTCGTTTATTCCTACTATGTATTCACCTAAAATTACCACTTTTCATTATTGCATCCAAAGGACTTGTTATGTTTTTATTACTTACATTCATTACGTGAGTATATATTTCTGTCGTCTTTGAAGAACTATGCCCCAATACAGATTGAATATACCTTAAGTTGACACCTTGTTGTAAAAGATGTGTAGCAAATGAATGCCTTAGCGTATGTGGCGTCGACCATTTATTTACTTTACTATCTTTGACTGCTTTTCTATATATCTGTTGTATACTTCTTACACTATACTGTCCTCCTTGTTGTCCTTCTATAAGCCAGTATGCTGGTTTATACTTTTTGTAATACGACCGCAATAATTCTAATAATATTGGTGATAATACCGTTTTTCTATCTTTTTTTCCCTTAGCCCCTTTTATAAATATATAACCTTCTTTTGAATGAATATCTTCAATCCTTAGTTTTGGAACTTCACTTATTCTTAAGCCCGCACTGTACATTAAATATAATATTACTTTGTGTTTTATATTTGAAGGCGCATCTATCAATTTTAAAACTTCCTCTTTACTTAACACATTGGGTAAGGTCGTGGATTTTTTTGGTCTTTGAATATCATAATAAGTCCTAGGCAATCCCAATACTTTTTCATAATAAAATTTAATAGCATTAATTAAGCTATTTTGCATACTCTCGGATATATTATACTCTTTTATTAAATGGAGTATAAAAGACTCGATTTCTGATTTTGATACATCTTTTAAATCCCTTTCTTTAAAATGAGATATATAGGTAATAAATAAGGTTTTATAGTTTTTTAATGTATTTCGACTATATCCTTTTAATATTATTTTCTCTTCTAATTTTTCAATAGCTTTTTGCATGGGAGGAGGCAATTGAACGGAGGGTACTTTCTTTGAAACGCCTTTATTCTGTACGATATATTTTCCCTTTATAATTTCCTTTAACTGCTTTTTGATATTGTCTTCATTGACTATGCTCCACATTTTTTGATCAGGATGATACCAACTTGTATTTAATGCTTGGACTTTTTTCCTAATATCTTTCATAGCAAAAGGAATATAGAATTTTAATCGATATCCAGGCTTCTCGCTTATGTATATTAGGACTTTGTTATTTATTTTTGTCATTTCATTAAACTTTACCCTAAAATTATAACAAATAATCCATTCATTTTCATAGTTTTATACACTTAACCGTTATTAACGGATATTAACGGTTAAAAACGACTAAGGGTCAAATTAATTTTTGAAATAACTTTTTAATTGTATTATTTTAATCTAAGTCCCTATTAAAATAAGCCTATAAGATGAATTGCAAACTTTGTAAAAATATTATGAAAGGCAGGATTGATAAAATATTTTGCTCTACTGCTTGCAAAAGTGAGTATCATATGAAATTAAGAAGGGTAACGGATAAGGCTACTCGGAATATTGATAAAATACTACATCGAAATCGGTCAATATTACTTGAAATAATGGGTAAGAATAAAACACAAATTAAAATAGATAGATCGGTTCTGGACAAAAAGAAATTCCAATATAAATACATGACAGGATATACCTTAAATAGCAGAAACAAACATGTCAACTACCTTTACGATTTCTCTTGGATTGAATTTTCTTCAGGTGTTGTCATTATTTATCGTCGAACTTAAACACTCTCTAAATAATTCAAAAATCAATGACAAATTTCGAAAGGTTTGAAGGCTGTATAATTGGTGGAGCGATTGGTGATGCTTGGGGCAGTGGCTTTGAGAATCAGATTGAAGAGGAGGATACGATCCATAAACTTTCGGTTTCAGAAGAATATGATTGGATTCGAAAAACTATAGATAGATATACTAAGCGTAGGAATAACAAATGAACAATTATTTTTCGTTAAATTTGATTCTTTGCCAAAAGCTAGGAATACGGCCTTTTACTTTTTAGAGGAAATTAGTTCAAAAACCGTTAAGAATTCTAAACTGTTTGAGCTAAATAAATTATTTGAGTTAGCAGATTTTATAATAATCTATTTTTTTAAGAAAAGAACGGAACCTCAATAGCGAGTTTTTAGAATTTAGGTTTTTGAATTGATTTCTTCGTATAAAAAAGTTAACAGCCTTGAATTTTTTGTTCCTTTTGGTTTCAAGACAAAAAGGAAATCGCTTTAAGGATCTTATCGACATTATAGGGCAAAACCTACAAGTTTGTTCTCAAATATGAGTTAAAAACGATTGCTCTGAGTCTAATCGTAGGAATAACAAATGAACAATTATTTTTCGTTAAATTTGATTCTTTGCCAAAAGCTAGGAATACGGCCTTTTACTTTTTAGAGGAAATTAGTTCAAAAACCGTTAAGAATTCTAAACTGTTTGAGCTAAATAAATTGTTTGAGTTAGCAGATTTTAAAATAATCTATTTTTTTAAGAAAAGAACAGAACCTCAAAAGCGAGTTTTTAGAATTTAGGTTTTTGAATTGATTTCTTCGTATAAAAAAGTTAACAGCCTTGAATTTTTTGTTCCTTTTGGTTTCAAGACAAAAAGGAAATCGCTTTAAGAATCTTATCGGCATCATAGGGCAAAACCTGCAAGATTTGTTCTCAAATATGAGTTAAAAACGATTGCCCTAAGTCCAAGAATAGGAATAACAAATGAACAATTATTTTTCCTTAAATTTGATTCTTTGCCAAGAGCTAGGAATACGGCCTTTTACTTTTTAGAGGAAATCAGTTCAAAAACCGTTAAGAATTCTAAACTGTTTGAGCTAAATAAATTGTTTGAGTTAGCAGATTTTATAATAATCTATTTTTTTAAGAAAAGAACAGAACCTCAAAAGCGAGTTTTTAGAATTTAGGTTTTTGAATTGATTTCCTCGTATAAAAAAGTTAACAGCCTTGATTTTTTTGTTCCTTTTTGTTTCAAGACAAAAAGGAAATTGATTTAAGAATCTTATCGGCATCATAGGCAAAACCTACAAGGTTTGTTCTCTAACATGAGTTAAAAGCAATTGCTCTGGTACTAAGCATGGCAATCGCAAGTTTATCTATCAAATATGAATTGAGTGAAAATAAATGATTAAAATTTTTGAAGGTTGCTCAAAGTAGGCTTTCACAAGCGAAGCGATCACCAAATCACACCGTCCATAGGACTGATCACTACAACACCAGTTTAAAATATCGTTCTTGCAATCGCCATGTGGTACTAAGCTTCAAACAATTCACCTTTCTCCTATATTTCGTACCTTTAGAAGATTATAAATAAGAACTGTTTACAGCTATGAGGTATAGAGCGTTTATATTATTTCTTTTTAGTTTTATTTATTGTGTCCACCTTAATGGGCAAACAGTCATCTCCGGAAAGATCACGAATGCTGAAAGTGGAGAAGCTTTGATGGGAGCTAGTATCTATGCACCCAATACTCAACAAGGGACGACCTCTGATATCGATGGAAAGTTTAAACTCAAGACCTCCGATTCTACCTTAAACGTCACTTACACGGGTTACACCGATCTAATCGTCCATATTGATAGTACTTATTTAGATATTGAACTAAATCCAGGTGTTGATTTGGCTGAAGCTATTATTTCTGTTCGTGCAATCAGTACGCGACCTAATTATAAAATTTCACCTTCTATCAGCTATCTAAATGCTTCAGATGTTCAATTAAACAATGAGACGACACTTGCCCCGACCTTAAACACTGTCCCTGGGGTATTCTTTCACTCCGGTGCATTAAATACCAATAGAATAACAATCCGAGGCATCGGGAATCGCAATCTATTTGGGACTGCAAAAATTAAAGCTTATCTAGATGGTATTCCTTTGACCAATGGTTCTGGCGAAACTGTCTTAGAAGATATTGACTTAAGTATCATAGACGCTGTAACGGTTTACAAAGGCCCAGCTTCTAGTATTTATGGCGCAGGATTGGGAGGGATGATCAGTCTACACCTACCAGAAGATATTTATAAAAATGGAAATGCAATATCCATAAAAAGCACTGGAGGTTCTTATGGTCTAGCCCGAAATGTTTTGAATCTTTCAAGATCAAATTATGGAAAGAGTTTTATGAATATTAATATCAATAGTACCTATAAAGATGGGTATCGGCAAAACAGTAGATATATTCGTCAAGCCTTAAGTTGTTTTGGAAATTTAAAAATCAATAAGAACGAAGAGATCAGTATGTTGGTCAATTATACTTTTCTAAATGCCCGTATTCCTAGCTCCTTGGATAGTACAGATTATACAGATAATCCAGAAGAGGCGGCCTATATCTGGGCGCTTGCCCGAGGATCCGAAGTCTCAGAAAAAGTCTTTGCCGGAGTTTCGTATAAAGCTTCTCTAGGAAAACGTTTTAGTCAAGTCAGCAGTATACATGGCATCTTTCGAAATTCAAATGAAAGACGACCATTCAATATACTCAGAGAGAATAGCACGATCTTAGGTGCTCGAACAGAATGGATTTATAAAAATAATAGTTTTTCAAATCTTCTAACAAATTTTGAATTCCATATTGGTACAGAGATTTTTGATGAAAAATATTCTTGGCAAACTTATGATACGGATGGAGAAGGATCAAGAGAAGACATCCTGAGTGATAATATTGAAAATAGATATTATAGCAATTTGTTTGCTCAATTAGAATTGGATCTTAATTATTCTACCTCGATTGTATTAGGCATCAATAGGAATTTTACTTCTTATAGTTTTAGTGACTATTATAGGAACGATGGAAATCAAGGAAGCCAGAGGGCATTTCCGAGTATTTGGTCTCCATTTATCAAGCTGGGATTTGATCTTAAAAAACACTTATCATTAGCACAAGATTTATCTTTAACGGCTACAGTAGCTCATGGTTTTTCGCCTCCTACTGTTGAAGAATCTTCCTTTGCCAGTGGTAGGATCAACCCGGAGATACTTCCAGAGCAAGGCTGGAATTATGAATTAGGTCTTCGTGGTTCTATAAATTATAATTTTAATTATGCCCTTTCTTTTTATTCTATGCAGATTAAGGATTTATTAGTTGCACAAAGAATCAGTTTCGATCAATTCGTAGGTGTCAATGCAGGTAAGACTAGTCATAATGGTATAGAGGCTGCGCTCAATTATAACATCCGTATTCAATCTAATCAGCTAATACCGTTTCTGAACTATACCTATTCTCATTATACTTTTAAAGAATTTATTGAGGATGGTAATGACTATTCTGGAAATGATCTTACTGGGACAGCGCCACATTTACTTAATCTCGGCATTAAATGGTTGAGCGATGGTATGTATGGAAATCTAATTTATCGTTTTGTAGATGCGATGCCAATGAGAGATGACAATTCTATTTATTCTGAGGCATATCAACTCCTGAATTTAAAGCTAGGATATAAATATACTTTTGAAAAGAAATGGAGTTTAGATTTCTTTGCAGGAATTAATAATCTCTTAAATGAGAAATACGCTTCGATGATTTTAATTAATGCGGGTAGCTTTGGTACAAATGCTCCTCGTTATTATTATCCAGGTTTGCCTCGAAATTTTTATATCGGTGTTAAAGTGGGCTTTAATGAGTAAAACTCTTTTACTTTCTGTAGTTATTAAAACTCAGTATACAAATAAAGTGTTTAAAAATAAAAATCTACTGCTTAAAGAAAAAAGCAGCATGACAAAGTTTAGCAGAATCAGCGGGTTGGGAATGTTCAAAAACGTGGGTGCGGGTGACTGATTTGTGACTTAGCATTTTTTTGAACTAGAATTTTTGGGTACTTTTTTTTCAATGAAAAAAGTATCAATAAAAAAAGCATTAGCTTAATAATAAAATACCAATGTAAAATTTAGTGTTTAGACATAAATTCTTTATTCTTAATATTCATGGATATACGACTCATTCCTCATCAAGAAATAGATAAAACAAAGTGGAACAGCTGTGTCCATTATGCGACTAATGGAAATATATTTGGTTACAAATGGTATCTCGATGCAGTAGCAAAAGAATGGGATGCTTTAATAGAAGGAGATTACGAATCTGTTCTACCTCTTTTTATTACTGAAACGCCAAGCCTTTTAGAACAGCCAAAGCTACTGCGGGAAGCGGGCATTTATTCGATCCATCAATTATCAGAAAAGCGTATTGCTGCTTTTTTAAATGTCCTTTCTGAACAGTATACGGATATTAGCATCCAAGTCAATGAGGGCATTAGCATATCGGAGCATCCAGATTTTTCGATTAGGCCAATGAAAAATTATCAGATAGTCCTACTCGAATCGTATAAAAGAATAGTTGAAAAATTCACGCCCCACTTGAAAGAACAGATCAATCATCCAAACCTAAAACAATTACTCCCCTCTTCAAATGTAAAACCTGAGAAGATCGCTCAACTGTTTAAGGATAATGCAAAGCATCACAAAGACAATGAACGTTTTTTCCACACCTATCAGCGTATCATGTATAATGCCTTACATCGAGGATGGGGTGCAACTTTCGGCGTGACGGATCTAAATAAAAACCTTTTGAGCGCAGCATTTTTCATTTATGGACAAGGACGAGTGATGCAATTGGTATCTGCCACTAGCCCAAAGGGAATGAAAATGAATGCTTATGAATATTTGATCAATAATTTTTTACAAAGTCATGCAGGCCGTCCATTGGTATTAGATTTTAATAGTACGGATGATGTAGCACTTAGCTTTGGCGCTGAATTGAGCCATTTTTTACGTTTAGAAAAAGGAAAAGATCTAGGAAAAGAAACTGCTCGAAAACCTTGGTGGCCTTGGTAATTTCGAATCCTTGAATGTACTATAAAAAACAAGTAACCCCAATTTTATACGTATACCACCTCACAAGTTCCGAAGGAACAATCACAAGCAAAGCGATCACAAGACCGCAAGGTCGATCACAAGCGAAGCGATCACAAGCAAAGCACCAAGTATTTTTCAAAACTCATAAGGATAGCGAATATCGACCAGATATAAACCATGTGGCGGGACGCTCAAACTTTTTGCTAAGCGGATTTGTTTGTCCATAGCATTTTTCACGGCTTCCAAAGATACCTTTCCGCTTGCGACATTGAGGCACATCCCAACTATTAGTCGAACCATACCTCGAAGAAAACGATTGGCTGCAATATGAAAAACCATTTTTCCATTTTTTGTATCAATCTCCCATTCCGATCTAAATAATTCACAGCGCATTGTTTTCACCTGTGTATTCGTTTTACAAAATGGAAAAAAATCATCATAGGCTAAGAGCAATTTAGCCGCCTCTTGAAGCTTTGCAAGTTCTATATCTTTTATGAAAGGAAATTGAAAAGCAGTATCTCGGTCAAATGGCGATTTATTAAAAACAATATGATATTCATAAGCTCGGTGCTTAGCATCAAAACGAGCATGTCGACCTTCAGCAACTTCTGCAATTGAGTTGATTGCAATATCCTCTGGTAGATATTTATTGATACGTTTCAAGAAATCCTCCGGTATGCTTCCAGTATAATCAAAATGCGCCACATAGTCTTTTGCATGTACGCCTGTATCTGTGCGGCCGCAACCTGTAATTTCAATTCTTGATTTTAGAATAGTAGAAAGCCCTTTTTGAATGGTCTCCTGCACACTAGGGGCATTAGGCTGGATTTGCCATCCATTATAATGAGTCCCTCGATAAGATAATTTTATAAAAAACCGCATGGGACGAAGGTAAGAAGGAAAGGAGGAAAAAGAAAGTCAGTAGTCAAAGCGATTGTAAGAAAAATCATATCAAAGTAGTCAGGCTCGTCAGAAGTGCTGACTTTCCTGACTACTCTAGCTTTTATCATCCTATCACAGCATCGTCCTTTGCTCCACTAGCATACAATAAAGCACCACCAGCTAAGGAAATGTTTTTGAGTATATTTCCTAACTCCCCTGGATCTTCAGCCATGCCTTGAGCATGTGGAATAATGAATAATAATAGCATTACTGCTAAAAGTACAGATGCCAATTTATCCATTTTTCCAATGGCAATACTCACCGCAGCTGCGACGAGCGCTAATCCGGTAAAGTATACCATAATTTCACCTCCAGGAGCCGACGCAGCCATGTCGCCAGCAGCCATAAAATGGAGTAGTCCAATGATTCCCAAAGGGATTGCATAAAAGTACTTGCCTAATCCAATTATTGAATTCATAAGTAAAGATTGAGTTGGTTATAAAATTTCGTTTTAAATCAATACGCTTATAAGTAAGACACACAATATAAAATATAAATTTGTGAATCAATCATTTTGCACAATATATCCCTGAACAAATCCATATACTCAGCACAATATTCCACATTAAGAATAATAGCCAGTTTTAAATTACAAATCCCTCATTATCAGGCAATTATACCAAGGTGAACTAGTCCTCTAAAAGCCTCAACAGTTCATCCCCAAAAAATGACAATTCATCTAATATTTAGACTAGTTTAAATATTTCAGCTAATTTATATTTAAATAAGGGGTAAATTTGTATAGAGAGATTTTAGTAAGATGGTCAACATTGACAAAACGAAACCAACAATTAAGCAGCAGAAAGTTTAATAATAGAACAAAATACAATGCGGTTTTTTTCTATGAAGTTGTTCAAAAATGGCTGCTATTACGAGAAACAGATATTTTGCCTCAAGACGAGGCTTTAAAATCGCTGCATAGCAGGGCTACGTGAGATTTTTATAACGAAGTATTGGGGCAAAAGATCGTTTCGTAGTTTAGTGAGCTATTTTTGAACAACTTCTATTAGAAGACGGGTTTGAAAACAATTTTTCTTTACTATAAATCAGTTTATCATGAATCCAACTAATCATATATCCTTAGACTTCTCCCGGAACATTCAATCCAGTACTAAGCAGTTGCTTTCTTTTGCTATGAGCTTAACTAAAAACAATAATGATGCGGAGGATCTATATCAGGACACTGTGTTTTTAGCTTTAAAAAATAGAGAAAAATTTAGTGCAGGAACTAATTTTACGGCCTGGTTGAAAACTATCATGCGTAATACTTTTATTAATAATTATAGAAAACAAAAGCGATTTCAAAATATACTTGCAAAAGGTGTAGGTGGTTATTTTTTTGGTAAAAAAGCAGCAGATAATACCACCGAATCGGATATGAATCTTAAAGAAATAGAGAAGCTTATCGAAAATATTGATAACCGATTTAAAATTCCATTTCTTATGTATTTCAAAGGCTATTCATATGAAGAGATAGCAGAGCAATTAGAATTACCTATGGGAACGGTGAAGAGTAGAATCTTCTTTGCCAGAAAGCATTTAAAAGCGTCTTATAATACGCTTTTTGAAAAATAGAATGACCTTCAGATTAAATCATAATAATGTCAGGCAGCTAAGTTGTCTGGCATTTTTGTTTTCTGGCATAATAATTTCTTCTTATATATAGAATTGTTATCCAACACTGTATAACACTCAGAAATTCAAATGAACTATAATCCCATGAGACGGGTCATTTATCTGATCCTTAAATTTTGAAGCATACATAAAAAAGCCGAGTGGAATCCCCACCCGGCTTTTAGTTTATATTCTAAGGCCTAATGTTTATAGAGCCCCTTATATCAAACAGTTCTAAGAGTTTGTTTAAGTTTTCATGATTGAGCGAAAGTGAGTAAATTTTGTTCTGAATGAGGCATATTTTGCAGCCGGATGCGGGCAATCCGGCGAAAAATTTAACGAAATGCAGGAGAAAATTTACCGCTTGCAGCCAATTAATGGAATTTTAAACAAGCTCTAAGCCACTTTCAATTTATTTAATTTTGATCGGCTTAATTTCTCTTGAGCATACGTTCCCGTCACTTCAAAGCTTCGTACATCCTTTTGAGAAGGCAACTCATACATTGCATCTGTCATAATTGCTTCGCAAATCGAGCGTAATCCTCTCGCTCCAAGCTTAAATTCAAGGGCTTTTCCAGCAATAAATTCTATTGCACTTTCTGTAAGCGTCAATTTTATGCCTTCCAACTCAAATAATCTTTCATATTGTTTAATCAGAGAATTTCGAGGTTCTGTCAAAATCCTTTTCAATGTTTCAAGATCTAGAGGTTCTAAATACGTCAATACTGGCATACGACCAATCAATTCCGGAATCAGGCCGTAAGACTTTAAGTCTTGTTGAGAAATGTATTGTAATAAGTTTTCTCGGTCTATTTTCTCTTTATCACCAGAATTAAAGCCAATTACTTGAGTATTTACTCGACGAGCAATATGTTTTTCTATTCCATCAAAAGCACCGCCACATATAAACAGAATATTATGTGTATTGACTTTCACCATCTTCTGCTCCGGATGTTTTCTTCCTCCCTGAGGTGGAACATTAACATCAGTTCCTTCTAACATTTTAAGCATCGCTTGTTGAACACCTTCTCCAGATACATCACGTGTGATCGAAGGATTATCGCTTTTTCGAGCTATTTTATCAATTTCATCAATATATACAATTCCTTTCTGAGCAGCATCCACATTATAATCACAAACCTGAAGTAAACGGCTTAAGATACTTTCAACATCTTCACCAACATACCCCGCTTCGGTAAATACTGTAGCATCTACAATCGAGAAAGGGACATTCAAAAACTTAGCAATTGTTTTTGCTAAAAGTGTCTTCCCCGTCCCTGTTCTACCAACAAATAAGATATTCGACTTTTCGATTTCTACTTCATCATTTGAAGGTTGTCTTAATCTTTTATAATGGTTATATACGGCAACCGAAAGGTACTTTTTGGCTTCATCTTGCCCTATTACATAGTGATCAAGGTGTGATTTTATTTCCATTGGTGTTACAGCCTCCGGAAGTAGGAAATCATCTCCTGCTTTTTCTTTTTTACCAGAATAAAGCTCTTCCTGGATAATTTCTTCTGCTTGTTCCACACAAACTTCACAGATATGACCATCAATTCCAGCGATCAAGATCAGAGCTTCTGTCTTATCACGGCCACAAAAGGAACATCTATAGCTATTTTTACTTCTTTTCATTTCCATTTAATTAGTACGTAAAGTTACCAAAAATTTAGTTCTAAAGGAGACAAACAAAGATTTAGGATAAATATTCAATGTAATAAACGTATTATAAGAGACTATTTATATGAAAATTCCTAGTTAAAAAGAAAATTCCATCTGAATCTCTTTTATTCAGATGGAATATCTTTGAAGAGATTAGACCATATTACTATGCCTCTTCTTTTCTAGGATTATTTCGATCAAGTACTTCATCAATCAAACCATATTTCTTAGCTTCGGCAGCAATCATCCAATTATCTCGATCACAATCTTTCTCGATCGTCTCATAACTTTGACCAGTATGATGAGCAAGAATATCGTATAATTCTTTTTGCATATCCTTGATCAACTTATAGGAAATTTCCATATCAGAAACCTGCCCCTGCATGCCACCTAATGGTTGGTGAATCATCACTCGGCTATGAAATAGACAAGTTCGTTTACCTTTTGTTCCCGCAGCTAATAAAACAGCTCCCATTGATGCCGCCATTCCTGTACAAATAGTACCTACATCAGGCGAAACATATTGCATCGTATCATAAATCCCCAAACCAGCTATGACTGATCCACCTGGACTATTTATAAACATCTGAACGTCTCTCTTAGGATCAACTGACTCAAGGAATAATAATTGAGCCTGAATTACATTTGCTACATAATCATTGACAGGAACACCCATAAAAATAATACGATCCATCATCAATCTGGAAAATACATCCATCCCAGCGATATTCATCTGTCTTTCTTCAATTACCTGAGGCGTAAATCCTTGTATGTTAGGAACAGTAGTCGGTGTCGCTTTTTCAGCATATTTTTCTAAATGCATGCTACTCATACCATGATGTTTGGTAGCATACTTCATGAACTCATTTTTATCAAACATATCTTTTATCGGTTAAAATTAATAAATAGGGTTGTTGGAATAAATCGATAATCTGTGATTCTCCATGCATACTTACGAGAAAAATCTAAAATGATAACAAATTTCGACAGGAAAGTTTAAAAAAACTTTAAATAAATGGAAAGAAGTTTAGATTTCTCAGCTTAAAAAGTAAAAACCACACTCGTTTTATAAGGACATTTCTAATGATGAAATGTCCATTCTTTATTCAAAGGTACCGACAAATCTTTTTATGAAATATCTTCAGTAACTTCTTGCTCTGCTTCCTCTTCAGGAGAATCAATTTGAGCCGTCTCACTCTGAGCAGCTTTTACTTCATCATGCGCTTTTTTAATTACTTCATCAAAATCTTCTGCGCTTATCTTTTTATCATTAACTTTTACTACTTCTCTTACCGCTAGAAATAATTTATCACTCATCAACTCTTGATACAACTGATCCACTTGTTTTTGATCTTCCATGAGTCGGTTAGCTGTATTCAAAACGATTAGCTCATCGCCATATCCTTGAAAATATCCACGAACACGATCTTTAAATCCTTCAAAGATCTCTTCTTCGGTTACATTTAAATCAAATTGTTGAACGAGTTTTCCTTTAATTAAAGACCATTGAAGGTTTTTAGCAAAATTATTATACTCTTTTTCTATGACATCATCAGTTGCTTTTTCATTAGAAGCTTTAATCCAACGCTTCAGGAAGTTATCAGGAACTTCCATATTATTTTCAACTAATAAGAAATCTTGAAAATCTCTAAATAATAAGCTTTCAGCTTGCTTATCGTAATATTTTGCAATTTCTCCTTCAAACTTTTCACGCGCCTCTTCTTCTGACTTCACATTACCTTCACCAAAAGCTTTATCAAAAAATTCTTGGTTTAGTTCTGCTGGCATTATTCTTTGAATATCTTCAATTGTACCTTCGAATTCTTCACCTATCTCTACATCATTATCATTTTCGGTAACATTCAAAAGATACTTCCTTACTGTTTCTGGTTTAGAATCTTTCTCTAGTTTAAAAACATTAAATCGAATTTTATCTCCTTTTGTCTTATTCAACAATTCTGTTTTCACTTCCTCATCTGCTATCGTATTGACTAGGATTTTAAAAGTAGAAGCCCATCCATTCTCTTTTACTTGATCTCCTTCTAATTCTTCCGCATTAAAAGTCACTACATCATTATCTTCGATCTTTTCATCAACAGATTCTCTTTCCCCAAATTTTCTTCTAGCCTGATCCATCTCTTTATCCAACATACTTGCAGAAACATCCACAGCATAACGGTCAAAATTAGTGTCCGTACTCAATCCTTTCATCTCAAACTCTGGAGCCATTCCTATATCAAATTTGAATTCATAATCCTGAAGATTATTGATATCCAAAGAGAGTTCTTTTTGATCGGCAGAAGGAAGGGGCTGTCCTAATATTTCAATCTTCTCATCAGTAAGGTACTTTGTCAATTCTTTTTGCAAAGTATCATTGATTACCTCTCCAAGCATAGATTGACCATACATCTTTTTGATCACGCCCATTGGTACTTTACCCTTTCTGAAGCCCTTCATTTGAGCGTTCTTACGGTGTTTTTTCAACTCCGTTTCCAACTTAGGCAGATAATCAGCTTTTAAAATCGTCAACGTCAACTCTGCACTCAAGTTTTCTTTATCTACTCTGACAACGTTTGACATATGAAATATTAGTTTTGAAATTATAAAATTGAAGTATTACTTTTCTAGCAAATTCTACAGATAGGATACAAATATTGATAGATTGAATAGATAAATGATTTATAAAACCTTTCAACTATTCAAGCTATCAAATAAACTGTGCGGGTGAAGGGACTCGAACCCCCAAGCCTTGCGGCACTAGATCCTAAGTCTAGCGTGTCTACCAATTTCACCACACCCGCAAAATAATATCCTGATGACAATCAGGCTGCTTTTATCAGTTATAAAACCAAGGCCTTTGTAATCCATTTCATTAAATGCTGCTCACCTTGTTCCAAAAGCGATGCAAATATATAACCTTTTTTGTAAAAAATAACAGTTAGAATAAAGAAATATGGTTCTTTTGCTAAGAAGTTGTTCAAAGAAGGAGAAATAATCTATCAAGCTTGATCATCTAGTGATCAGTCCTTCGGACTAATAGGTCATTCCTTCGGAATTTATGATTTTGTGATCGCTTCGCTTGTGAGTAGCCTTGCTTTCAACATTCTTACAAAAATTGATGTTTTATCTCCACCCTAGTCAAATTTTCAAGGAATCTTACGATTGCCAAGATATAATTTGCTTCTAAATTGATTTTCTAATTTTAAAGTAATAATTTCAATATAAGTAAGTGACGGAACAAAATTAATAATAAAGAGATGGCAGAAGCAGCATTGAATCAAGAAGAAGAGAAAAAGCTCATTGTGCACGCTTATAGAAAGTTGCTGAAATCGATCAAGTCCAAAATGGATTCTACTGATCGAAATAATATTCGTATGGCCTATGAGATTGCAGTAGATGCACATAGTAAGCAGAGGCGAAAATCTGGAGAACCCTATATTTTACATCCTATTGAAGTTGCTAGAATTTGTGCCGAAGAGATTGGACTGGGTCCCACTGCTATTGTTGCAGCTTTACTTCACGATGTAGTAGAGGATACAGAAGTAACGCTTACTCAAATCAAGGAACAATTTGGAGAACGTATTGCTCGAATTGTTGATGGTTTAACAAAGTTGGATGGTTTATATAATAATGTTGCCAGTCCACAAGCAGAGAATTTTAAAAAAGTACTCAGAACCCTTCTTGATGATGTAAGGGTTGTATTAATAAAAATGGCTGATCGACTTCATAATATGCGAACGCTCGGAGCCATGCCTAAGCATAAGCAATTAAAAATTGCTGCGGAGACCACTTTTATTTATGCTCCTCTAGCCCATCGACTTGGACTCTATAGTTTTAAAACCGAATTTCAGGATTTGTCAATGAAAATTACAGAACCTGAGATGTATTTAGAAATCGCCCGAAAATTACAAGAAACTAAACAAGAACGGACGCGCTACATCAATGAATTTTTAAAACCCCTCAATGAAGCGCTCAAAGAAATTGGCTATCCTTATCGGACTACTGGTCGGCCAAAATCTATTTATTCTATTGCGAATAAGATTAAAACTAAAAATGTTCCATTTGAGGAGATTTATGATCTATTTGCGGTCAGGATTATAGTCGAACTTCCACTCAAGAAGGAAAAGCAAATCTGTTGGCAGATATATTCTATTGTTACCGATGTTCACACGCCTATTGCTGAACGCCTAAAAGATTGGATAACAACACCTAAATCAAATGGCTATGAATCATTGCATACTACTGTAATTGGTCCTGAGGGAAGGTATGTTGAAGTTCAGATCAGAAGCGAACGAATGGATGAAGTTGCTGAAAAAGGCTTTGCAGCCCATTGGAAATACAAAGGAGGCAATGGACAACCAGATGTATTTGATTCTTGGTTCGATAGTGTACGAGATATTTTAGAAAACCCTGATGTAGATAGTGTTGAGTTTTTAAATGATTTTAAAACCAATTTATTCCAGGAGGAGGTTTATGTTTATACCCCCAAAGGTGATTTACAGATATTGCCAAAAGGTGCTACAGCGCTTGATTTTGCATTTAGTATCCACTCTGACCTTGGTTATCATTGTACGGCTATTAAAGTAAACAAAAAACTGGTTCCTTTTGGCTATCTACTTCAAAATGGTGATCAAGTTAGTATTACAACGAGCAATGCTCAAAAACCAACAGAAGATTGGGTAAAAATGGTGGTGACCGGAAAAGCTCGTTCTAAGATTCGCTCAGCGATGAAGGAGGAACGAAGGAAGCAAGGGGACTATGGTAAAGAAAGCCTTCAAAGAAAACTTAAAAATCTGAAGGTTGATTTTGAATTGAATATTGATATGTTGGTGAAGTTTTTTGGTTTCAATAATCGACCTGATTTATACTTCGAGATTGCAATGGGGCGAATTGCCTTAAATGAACTTAAAATTTACTTTAAGGTAGAAGGTAATAAACTGGTTGAAATTGTTGAAGAGATAAAAGTTGATACAAGTAAAGCTCCAACAGCTCCAGTAGGCAGAAATAAAAAAGAACTAGTCAAACCTCGATTATTAATCAATGGAGAATCCGCTGATAAATATGAATATTCTTTATCGAATTGCTGTAAACCTGTGATGGGCGATGATGTTTTTGCGTTTTTATCAATTGGTGCTGGAGCCAAAATACATAGAACCTCCTGTCCGAATTCGACTCATCTAATGGCCAATTATGGATATCGAATTATGAAAGCTGATTGGGCATCATCTGGTGATACATCATTTGTTGTTGATCTTGAAATAACTGGAATAGATAAAGGCCCCGGTGTAATCGAACGACTCACACATAGTATTTCTACTGATCTTGGTTTGAATATTCGCTCTTTCTATATTGATGGAAAAGAAGGGTATTTTGAAGGGAAAATCAGCTTGCTTGTTTTGAATAAGAATCAATTAAATGTTGCTATAAAAGGCCTAAAAAGTCTCGACGAAGTATCAACGGTTGTCCGGATTGAAGACATATAGATTCATTCAGTTCTCTTACCCCTATTCCAAAATTGAATATTGTAGTAGCCATTGATTACCTTTGAGTCTATAATGATTGCTTCAGGAAAGACTTAGAGCATGTTGGAAATTCAGTAACCGGTCAATAAATGTCATAAATTCAGTTGCTTATGTCAACTCAGAAAAAAGAAGATTCTACTATAAAAGAAGTTATTAATATTTTTTCAGCTCATCTTGAAAAAAATGGTTTTCGAAAGACTCCCGAACGCTATGCCATCCTTGAAGAGATTTACAAACGGGACGACCATTTTGACGCAGAGGCTTTGTATATTCATATGAAGACTCAAAACTATAGAGTCAGTCGGGCTACAGTATACAATACCTTAGATCTCTTAGTTACTTGTGATTTGGTTACTAAACATCAATTTGGTAAAAACCTCGCGCAATATGAAAAATCTTTTGGTTTCAAACAGCATGATCATATCATTTGTGGTAACTGTGGTAAGGTAGTTGAATTCTGTGATCCTAGAATTCAACAAATAAAAAATATGATGGGGGATCTACTCAAATTTAAAGTAACACACCATTCTCTCAACCTATATGGATATTGTGAAGATTGTACAGATCTAGAGCCTGAGTAAGTGAGGTAGTGATCGCTTCGCTTGTGAAGTAGTGATCAGTCCTACGGACTTTGTGAATTGGTGATCGCTTCGCTTGTGATTGACCTTTGGTCTGGTGATCAGTCCTATCGGACTTTGTGAGCCGCTGCTTTCATCTTCTAAGTCAAATTATTGAATACGCTTGTTGTCCTAGCTCCTTCCAGTAATTAATATTGTTTCGTTTTTTATAATAAATTTTATTTTTTAGTATATATGTTTAAATATTTTAATATATTTGGTAAGCTTTTTGATGTAGAAAAAACGAAACATTCTTTTTTATATCAAAAAACAATGTTTCATCACACTAAATTTCAGGATATAAATAGAATTTCCCATGACCTATGCTATACATGAACACGAAGCCATTCAGGTCGTTCAAGTAAACAGTCTCCTCAATGAATGGGAGAATAAAGTGATATTAAAAGAAGTCAAAAATCGAGTCGAAAAAGGATTCAGTTCCTTTATCGTTGATCTTTCTGAGTTAGACTTTATGAATAGTGTAGGATTGAATTTCCTCCTTTCGATGATGAGCACTTCCAATGAGTCTGGTGGATCCCTCGCCGTTGCCAATGCCAATGAACAAGTCCTTAGTTTACTAAAAATCACAAAGTTGAGGGAAATGTTTAATCTTACTCAAACAGTAGAAGAAGCCTTTATTGCAGTAGAAAAAAAGAATTGATTTAATAAAACTGAAGGCAAATCTAGTTTTAATACCATTGTCTTAATATAAAATATTTTTGCCTGTTGCTAAATCTTTAATTTTTGGTAACTTTGCGCACCTGACAAGGAGAAATTCTGTCAGGTTTTCGTATTTTTATACGTTTCGTATTTATTTGACTATAAATGCGAAATTATAAATCTTTTACAAAGTTTATTTTTGACCGCTAAAAAAATCCATTCCATGGCAGTAGATGTTATTTTAGGATTACAATGGGGAGATGAGGGTAAAGGGAAAATTGTTGACTACCTTGCTACAAAATATGATATAGTTGCTCGATTTCAAGGAGGACCTAATGCAGGACATACCTTAAAGTTCGATGGCAAAAAATTTGTTTTGCATACCGTTCCTTCTGGCATTTTCAGGGAAGACTTAATTAACGTAATCGGTAATGGTGTTGTGATAGACCCCATTACACTTGAAAAAGAAATCAAAAACCTAAATGATGCTCATGTAAATTTTGAGGATCGTTTATTGGTATCCAGAAAAGCACATTTAATCCTTCCTACTCATCGCTATATTGATGCCGCTTCGGAAGCATCCAAAGGAAAAGAAAAGATAGGTTCAACGCTCAAAGGCATTGGTCCAACCTATATGGATAAGACCGGTCGAAATAGCATTCGGGTTGGAGATATCTCAGGATCAGATTTCCAATCAAAGTACAATAGCTTAAGAGCAAAACATCTAGGACTTGTCAAACTGTATCCTGAGATTGACTTTGACCTTGAAGCAGAAGAAGCGAAATGGTTTGCCAGCCTTAAAACGTTGAAATCTCTTCCGATGATTGATGGAGAATATTATATCAATCAAGCTATTAAAGATGGCAAAAAAATATTAGCTGAAGGCGCACAAGGAAGTATGCTCGATATAGATTTTGGAACTTATCCATTTGTTACCTCTTCTAATACAGTCACGGCTGGTGTTTGTACAGGTTTAGGCGTCTCTCCATCAAAAATTGGTGAAGTAATTGGCATCACAAAAGCTTATTGTACCCGTGTAGGTAGTGGCCCCTTCCCTACCGAATTGAATGATGAAGTTGGAGAATTCTTACGTCAAGAAGGAGGAGAGTTTGGAGCGACTACTGGTCGACCAAGAAGATGCGGTTGGATTGATCTTCCTCAGCTAAAATATACAATTATGCTCAATGGAGTCACTCAATTGGTGATTACCAAAATTGATATTCTAAATAATTTTGAAACTGTTGAAATTGGCACTCAGTATGAGTATAATGGTCAACAAACAGATCAACTCCCATATGATATTTGCTCCGTAGATATAAATCCTGTCTACAAAAGTCATGATGGTTGGAAATCTTCTCTTGACGGTATTACTGTCTATGAAGACTTGTCTGCTGCTGCAAAATCATATGTTGAAACTTTAGAATCAGCTCTGGATGTTCCAATCACGATGGTTTCAACTGGTCCGGAAAGAACTAAATTGATTTTAAAAAAGCAGGTAGAGGTTCTAAGTTAAGGTATAATACACTAGCTGTAATTGAAACACAATTAAGGTAAGTGTTTTATTTTTGAACAGTCTTTATTATTTAAAGAGATTTTAGAGTAGCAAAGAATTGTGCTTGAGTTTTTCCAATCGTTTTGAGATTGTTCTTAAATATAAACTCTGGCAATTCTTTTTTATTTGTTTGGATTATAACTGGCCTAAGCATACCAGATTTAGCCCAACTTTCATGACTACCTTTGGTTCTTCTTAAAATTAAACCCCAATGCCTTATAACTTTACGAAAATCCTTGGTTTTAACAGATTGTTTAGACCCCATCTAATTAGGCTTGAAGTGCTAATTGCTTATCAGTAACATTGAAGGATTCAACACCTCTATTTGACATAATCTCTCTTGGATCATATAGAGGTGGATTAAATCTTTTCTTGAAGTATGTATGTTTTTTCCACCCAAGTCTTGTTAAATCTTTCTCAAGAGTATCCTCTTCCATCACATGATCAATATATAAATGAATAGATTCATCAAACGCAAGGAATGCTTCATCTTTGTCATCTCCATAAGCATACATGTCTAATGCAGGTGCATATACAACAAATACACCTTCGTCTTTATATCCAATCAAGGTTAAATTGAGCGTAATCTCACCATTTTTGATTTTGATACCATCAACAAATTTCTTTGCCATATATTTTTTTGATTTTCAGTTGTTTAATTAAAAACACTAAAGTTGCGCTTATAAAATACAAATATTACAGCAAAAAATGTGATAAAAATTCAAATTCTGCTAAATATCTACAAAGTTTAACAATTATTCTTAAGCTTAGTTTCAAGAATTATATACTTCAGTTAAAGTACAATTGGCCTCTTTTCAGCATTTGAAAAAATTGTTTTTTATTATGAAAATGATATGTTGATCCTTAGCTTGTTTAACGTGTAGTTAATGAAGGAAATCTATAAAACTTAAAGAAATTGCAAACTTAAATCCATGCATCTACGCCATTACCCGCAAGATCTAAAGTAAATTCATAAATGTGAATGTGAACTATCTGCTCAAAAATTAATTCTCTAATCGTGGTTGCGCAATAATAATATACTGGTATTCCAATGTCTGATCATCAGATTCTATGCTAGCATAGCCTGCTTTCATCAAGTCTTGTTCTACTTTTCCAATAGCCGTTCTGTAATTCAATGGAGGTCCGACAGGCGTATTTCTTTTTTTGAAATCAATGATTACTAATTTACCATCTTCTGAAATTCCTTTTTTGATATTTTTTAGATAAGTCAATGGGTCTTCAAAATAGGTGTACGTATTTACAATCAGTACAATATCCGCTTCGCCATCACTCAAATTTGGGTCATGTGCTTCAACCAATCTCGTTTCAATACGATTTCGAACCTGCTCACTCAAAATAATTTTAGTTGTTTCAATCCGCTGCACAGCATCTTTATCAATATCTATGGCTATTATCTTTTTTACTTCAGACTTGTTCGCAATTTGAAATGTAAAAAACCCATAGGGGCCAGCACCAATATCAGCAACTACTTTGTCTCTCAGGTCTCCTAATTTGCTAATGACAATACCTGGTTTCTGCCATATATCCCG
>CBDICS010000028.1:0-2806 GCA_965277415.1 Saprospiraceae bacterium | reverse complement strand
AATCTTTGGATAATTAGATAACAACCATGCAAAAATCCCCAAAAGATAAAAGCATAACTAGCTCCATGCCAAAGTCCACCAAGCAACATCGTCACCATATTATTCATATAAGTGAATACTTTTACTTTATTCGCTTCACTCTTTTTCATAAAATACCATGCATATATTATCAGTCCAGAGAATACCGCAATCAACCACCACCATTTTGTCACGACTACTGCAATGATCATAAAAAGCCCCATAAAAAAATAGGATCCTAAACTCCCTCCTCGACTCCCTCCAAGTGGAATGTACAAATAATCCCTGAGCCAACTAGACAATGAAATATGCCACCTGGTCCAGAATTCGCTAAAGTTTTTAGAAAAATAAGGCGTCTTAAAATTATCTGGGAAATCGAAGCCTAATACCCTCGCTAATCCAATCGCAATATCCGAATAGCCACTAAAATCACAATAGATTTGGAATGAATAAAACACCACTCCTATCAATAAATGCATAGAAGAAAATGTCTCAGGAGCAGCAAAACATTGATCTACAAAAGGGGCCAGAGAATCGGCAATCGCTACCTTTTTAAAAAAGCCCCAAAGAATCTGGCCTGTCCCCGCAATAATCCGATCCCAATTAAATTCTCGATCTTTTTGAAACTGGGGCAAGAAATCTGAAGCCCTTACAATTGGACCTGCGACTAACTGAGGAAAGAATGAAATGAATGTCGAAAATCGAATGAAATCCTTTTCAACCTTTATTTTATCATAATACACATCAATCGTATAACTCATAGATTGAAAAGTGTAAAAGGAAATCCCTACTGGTAATATAATATTCAAAGTATGCACAGAAGGTTCTAAACCAAAACCAATCAGCATTGCCTGAAAAGATCCGATAAAAAAATTGAAGTATTTAAAAAAAGCGAGGAATCCCAAATTGATGGACATACTCAACCAAAGCAGTCGCTTTCGTTTTTTAGCTTCTGGTGTTTTGTCCAACTCAAGCCCTACAAAATAATCAATTAAGGTAGAGGTCAAGACCAAACTTAAGAATCTCCAATCCCACCAACCATAAAAAAAATAACTTCCAACAAGACATAAGAGCAATCTTGCCTTTCCCTTGAGATTAAAATACAAAGGAAGGAATACCGCTATAAACCCAAGAAAAGCTACACTGTTAAAAATCATTTTAAATATTCTTCAATCTCTGCTTTCCAAACTAAATAAGCATCTCCATTTAAGTGAATACCATCACTAGTGAATTTGGCAAAAAGAGCGCCATCTTTATTTGAAAATTTTGAGCTTAAATCTATATAGACCAATTGATTATATTTTGCTATTTGCTCAATCTCCTTATTGATAAAAAGAATATCTTCATTCTTTATCGGAATATTGCGCACCTTAGAATTTACGGGTAAAATAGAGTAAAGATACAATTGCGTGAAAGGACTTTCTTTTCGAATACGTTCAACGATCTTCTTATAATTATCAATCACTCTTTGAGGCTTGTGAAACAGTAAATCATTCACACCAATCATCAAGAAAATTTTTGAGGGCTTAGGTTTTAAAATGCCTTGAAGTCTTTGTAGGACACCATCTGTTGACTCTCCTGGTATTCCTCTGTTTCGAATCTTAGGATTGTCCATCAGTTCCGACCAATCACATTGAGCTGTTATGCTATTGCCTAAAAAAATGATGTCATCTGAATCTATTGGCATTTTATCAAAAAGGGTTTTGCGATGTTCATACTCTACGCCCAAGCCTCGGTTATTCATACGATAATTTAAGAAATTCCAACCTCCAAGGGCATGAATAAGGAAGAGCAAAAGCAGTACAAATGCACAGTTGAGTACTAGTGAACTATAGAATAGGGTCTTTTTCATAGGGGAAAACCATTGTCATTTCACTTCAGTTTTTTCCGATTGGAGTACTTCATCAATTGAAATATTACGCGTGTGTTCAGAATGCTTAAAATTTTTATTCGGATTTCCCATTTTCAATAAACCTTTCACCTGTTTTAATACAAATAAGGGTAAACCCCATATCGAGTTCCAAATCTCTTTAGGTGCCTTAGAAAGGTATAAAACCCATAGAATATTCAATCCAAAAATTGCAACTGCACTAAACATCACTAAGCTTAAACGAATATCTATAAAGAAACTAATGACCATTAGAAATAAACCTAAAAATAATTGAATAAACATTGGTGGAGCTATCGTTACCAATCCGAAAATAAATTGGTTCCAGTTCAAACCAAGCAAACCTCGCAATAATAATCCTGAAGAATTTGGTAGGTTTTGAAAATAAGAAAACAACCATCGAGATCGCTGTGTTTCTACCTGATCACCAGACACCACTTTCTCATCATATACGATGGCATCCATCGCATAGCTAATTTTTTCTTTTTTGGATAGTAGATTATTCTGCAAGATTTTATCCTCTTGCAACATTTTCTTCCATTGATGCTTTCCTTGCTCTATTTCAGGGCTCTCCAGATAAGTTTTATACAGTTTCGATTCTACCGCCATTCCTGAACCAGAGATCACTGCCGAAGATCCAATAAGATAAGGGATATACCGATCTGTGAAGTTTTTATAAAATTCACCTGTTGCATCTGCACAAGCATACATCGTGTCTAGGTTTTTGGCAGTCCTTTGTCCTTGCACAGATCTGCATCCATTATTTACATACTTATTGATAATTTGTAAAAAATCAGGATGGGCTAAATTATCTGCATCAAAAACGGCAATATATTCATGGTCTCGTACAAAATGTTCAATGGCATGGATAATTGATTTCGCTTTGAGTCGAAGTGAAGG
>CBDICS010000027.1:0-153504 GCA_965277415.1 Saprospiraceae bacterium | reverse complement strand
ATGAAAAACTAGCTCATTATGCTGACGCAGCAGCAGATATAGAATTTAAGTTTCCATTCGGGTTTAGAGAATTAGAAGGTATACATTCTCGAACGGATTTTGACTTAGGTGCTCATCAAGAATTATCTGGTAAAAAGCTTCAATACTTCGATCCAGAATTAAATGAAAACTATGTGCCCTATGTTTTAGAAACTTCTATTGGTTTAGATCGAATGTTCTTGGCAACGATGGCAAATGCTCTAAAAGAAGAAACAGTCCCTGATGCAGAAGGCAAAGATTCTACTCGTGTGGTATTGAAGGTACATCCCGCACTTGCACCTATAAAATGTGCCGTACTTCCATTGCTTAAAAACAAGGAAGAATTAACGAATAAAGCTAGAGAAATATTTAACGCTCTAAAGGTCTCTTTCAACTGTCAGTATGATGAGAAAGATGCAATCGGTCGACGTTATCGCCGTCAGGATGCAATTGGTACGCCATATTGTATTACAGTTGACTTCGAGTCTCTAGAAGATAATACGGTGACGATAAGAGAACGGGATTCTTTGAAGCAAGAACGTATTGCGGTTGGTGATATTGAACGAATTGTAAATGAACGAATTGATATGAAGACTTTGTTTATTTAGAGTTACTCAAAAGTATCATTTGTTAATGGTCATTAGGATGAAAGCACCTAATGACCATTATTATTTTTACCTGACTTTGTTATGAATAAGGTTCAAAATCCTAGATAATTTCTATAGGGCATTAGTACACCGTAAATTAAGTAGTGTCCGGTTTTGTGTTTTCTTTTTTAGGTAGAAAATATTGAATCATGAATGTCCAATATTCAATTTTGAATATAAAGCCCGAGTAATCAGTAGGCTCTAAATTCAATATTCATGATTCGATATTGGATAATCAATATTTTTCCAATTTAAAAAATAGACAGTTTTTATTTTACACTGTACTTAGAATCTCTCCTCTTTTTTTTTTAAAAAACACATACAAATTCTCCATATATTTTTCGATTTTCTAGTAAAAACATATAATTTTTTTATTATATTCGCATACTTCCTAATTTATATTACTAAAGCTACGTACTAGTTTCTTACTGCAACTCCGTTTATCATAACGGTGTTTTAGGAGGCTTTTTTAATAATACATTTTGGACAAGAATAATTAAAAGCAATGATTCTATTGATTTGATTTTCTACAGATATTTTTGTTCATCTATAAATGAAATAGATAAGAGTTTTCAATATCATTATTTAAAAATCCAATACAAATGGCATCTCTCTCACCCTACACAGGTGTATTAGGACATCGACATGCAATGCATTTGCTTCGAAGAGCTACGTACATCCAGAACAAAATGACCATTGACGCTACAGCTGCTAAAACAGCATCCGAAGCAGTAGATGATCTTTTTGACATTCCCGATTTAACCTTACCAGAACCTATTGATAGAAATACTTTAGAGCATTTCATCAATTTAGGTATAGAACCTACATCAAACAATGGTTTTCTTAAAACATCTATCGGTGCTTGGTGGATGGAAGAAGCATTACAAGATAACTCGATAGGGCATAAGCTTGAATTTTTCTTTCATTCTATTTTAATAATTAATTCAAATATTGGTCAACCTCGTCAATTATTTGATTATTTAAATCTGTTCAGACAAGCAGCATCTCGTTATACCAATGGAAGTTTTGAGATGGATAGTTACCGGAATTTAGCACTCAAGATGGTAACAGACAACCTTATGCTCCAATACCTTAATGGTAGGGATAATACTAAGAATAATCCTAATGAAAATTTTGCGCGTGAATTTTTTGAATTATTTACAATAGGCAAAGGAGAGCAGATCGGCCCAGGTGATTATACCACATATACAGAAGATGATATAGTTGAAGCTTCAAAATTATTAACTGGTTGGATCAATAGAAATCGACCATTAGGGCAAGGAGGAGATCCTGCTTATACCGATGCAGATACGGGTATCCAAACTGGCGATCCTAGATATAGTCAACATGATCTAACAGACAAAACATTTAGCTCAGCTTTTAATGATCTTACCATTCATGGAGCTGTAGATGAAGAAGATATGTGGCGGGAATTATCAGATTTTGTAAATATGATATTTGATCAACTTGATACCGCTAAAAATATTTGTCGCAAACTCTATCGCTATTTTGTAAATGCTGATATTTCGACTGAGGTTGAAACGGACATTATAGAACCTCTAGCTCAAATACTGAAGAGCAATGATTACAAAATCTCAGTTGCATTAAAAAGGCTTTTAAAAAGTGAACATTTTTATGATCGTGACGATAATGATTCTACTGATGAGATTATTGGTAGTTTGTTGAAATCACCTTTTGAAATGTTATTACATACGATGAGCTTTTTCAATATTTCAACGCCCGATTATCTAACTGATGCTGAGAACCACTATAATCGTTGGTATAGACTAACTGTTCAAGATATTATCACAACACAAGCCGGAATGCTTTTTTTCAAGCCCGATTCTGTTGCAGGTTATCCAGCCTATTATCAGGAACCAGGATATTCTCGTAATTGGTTCAATGGTTCGACCTTAATTTCACGCTACAAACAAGCAGAGATATTACTAACCGGTAACCGAGTTTTAGCAAACGGCACTAATGGAGGTGTACAATTAGATATCGTTGATTTTGTTGCGACTTCTCCTATTTTCAGTGACCCTAGTGATGCAGCTTTACTAGTCAGTGAATTGTCAAATTATTTATTTGCCGAAACACCATTAGATGATAGAGCGGCTTACTTTCTTGATGTTTTCCTTGATGATCTTTCTCCAATCAATTGGTACTTTGAATGGCTTCACTATATAGATAATGGAGATTCTTCTGCTGTAGCTATTCCATTGGAAACATTATTCAAAGCAATGATTTCATCACAAGAATTTGGCTTAATGTGATTAGACTTTATTCTAAATAGTTTGGTATGTCTGAAAATTCGCCTTTGTTCCCCTCTCGTCGTCTCGTCCTCACCTTAATAGCTAAGGCTATTAGGTTCCGGGCGTTCCTTGATAGGGAAGCAAATCCTTCATTTCAAATCATAAAACTATTTTAGATTAAAGCCTTAGACTTTATTCAAGTTAGTCCTTTAAAAAAAACAAATAATGAAACGACGTAAATTTCTCAAAAATATAGGCACTTTATCTTCTGCCCCTCTCTTTTTAAATGGTGTCGGCTTAAGCCCCTTTGCGACGCCTGATATGCTTCAATTTCTTACCACTTGCACTGGAGTGCAAGACAGGTCGCTTGTCGTACTATTCCTAAAAGGCGGTAATGATGGATTGAATACCATTCTTCCTGTAGATCAATACGCTACTTATATTAATCATCGACCTAATATTGGTTTACCAGAAACAGGTGCTGGAGCTTATATCAATTTGGATACAACACTTGATATAGCGGATCAGGTAGGCATCCACCCTTCTATCACAAGCTTAAAAGATATGTACGAGTCTGGAAAAGCTCGTCTGATTCAAGCTGTTGGGTATCCAAGTTTTAATCAATCTCATTTTAAATCAACAGACCTTTGGCTAGGAGGAGGAGATGGAAGCCCAGGTGGTACAAATTCTTCGGGCTGGGTAGGTCGCTTTTTTGAAAATGCTTATCCAGGTATACACAGTAATCCTAATAATGATTATCCAGACCCATTAGGTGTTCAATTTGGAGATTCTAAAGCTTCGCTTTCCTTTCACGACTGTTCGAGTACTTATGAAGCCGTCAACCTTACGGGGCAAGATCCTTCTGCTTTATATGGCTTACTGAATGGATTGGGAACAGCTCCTCATGAAACGCCAATTGCTACTGAATATGGTGCAGAGATAGATTATATCATGGAAGTTGAAAATAGCACCAATGTTTATGGCCAGCGAATTACAGATGTTTATAATGCGGGAAGCAACTCTAGCACTGTTTATCCTAATTCAAGCTTAGGAACTCAATTGGCTACAATTGCCAAATTGTTATCAGGAGGTAGTAAGACCAAAGTTTTTATGACACATAAAGGAGGTTTTGATACACATGCCGCACAGGTAGAAAATGATACTAGTGTTGGTAGACATGCTGACCTTCTAAATGATGTATTTGAATCTATCAAAGCTTTCCACGATGATTTGACGAATTTAAATTTAGGTCAAAAAGTGGTTACTGTGGTCTTCTCTGAATTTTCTAGAAGAATTACTGAAAATGGTAGCATGGGTACAGATCATGGTAATTATGGTCCAATGTTTATCTTTGGAGATGCTGTAAATGCAGGTATTTCAGGAACAAATTTTGACCTCACAGCTATCAATGGTAGCGGTAATATGAATGCATCAGAAATACAATACGACTATAGAGATGTCTTCAAAACCTTACTTCAAAATTGGATGGGAGCAGGAAATGATATTCTTGATCCGGCGCTATTTGGTCCTTACCAAATCCTTCCAGATGTTATAGAAGAAGACCAAACTGTTGACCCAAGTTGTTATATTGAACCAGGTGGGCCACTACCTGTTGGTTTAAGTTATTTTGACGCCAGACTCAATAGCGATGAAACTGTAGCATTAGAATGGGGCACTTCCTCAGAGGTTAATACGGATTATTTTGAGATAGAACGTATGCAAGAAGCAGACACTCAAATTATTGAACAAATAAAAGCAGCAGGTTTTAGTTCTGCTCTCCAGCATTATGATACCATTGACGAAAAGCCACTCCAAGGCATTTCATATTATCGCCTTCGAGCTGTAGATTTTGATGGTAGGGAAACTTTAAGTGATTGGAAATCAGTTGAACTCAAAAGAAATAATTTTGAAAACATTAAGATTTATCCAAATCCAGCAGTTTATAATTTCAATTTGGTATTGACAACAAGTACAGATTATGCTGCTGACATGAAAATATTCTCTATGGCTGGCCAAGAAGTTTATTCAAGGTCAATACAAATTAAAGAAGGATTCAATAAATTTTCAGTAGATATTATCGATATCCCAGTGGGGCAATATATAGTAAAACTATTTGGTGAAGGTATTGATCTAGAACCGATGAAGCTCTTCATTAAGAAGAAAGGGAATTGAGAATCTGTTAAAAAAACAAGTCCAATATATAATAAAGGCTGCAAGGTAATTACCTTGCAGCCTTTTGTTTTCAATGGTTATTTGGCCTTATACTTTCTTTGAAATCTCAATTTTATTGAGCAATAAGGCAGCTTTCATCATAAAGTCATCATTCCGCGTACGGAATTCTTGATGAACCATCAACAAACGTGCAGCATCTAGTGCCGCAGATTTAGGGAGTATCTGGTCAGAAGCAATTGGGTGTAGGCGATATTGAAGATTGTTAGATCTCAAATTGCCCCCATCAAACTTAAAGCCAACTACTTTCGATAATTTATTTAAAGAAAATAAATAATTAGTGTCTTTTGTAATGTCTTTTTGCATATCATGGATATAATATCTTCGGAAGTCAACACCTGCTTTCTCACAAAGGAAAACATCACGGCGGCCATCAAAAGTTACGATATCCTGAAATCTATACTTTCTAAGGTTTTTCATAAAAAAGCCTTTTAAGTATCTTTTGGTATTTCGAAGTTTTGCAAATTCTCGGTCAAGGTCCATTTCTCCGAGTTGGTATTCTTCATCAAAAGGGCGGGTACGATTTGTTCTCATATTTACAACTTCCCGTACACGTTCTTTGGTATTACCCAGTTCGTCAACCTTTGAATAAACACTTACCATATCAATATCAGTAGTGTTATTAAAGGTTTCAATAAAAACGCGATTGGTGTCAGTTTCAAAGACTAAAAGACAAACTTCTTTGATTGCATAAAAGTTGGGGTAGCCTCCGTAAATATTTCCGTACTTCAGTTCAAGGAATGCTATGTTTCTATTCACGATAATAAGTTAAAATTAGAAAAAGTAGTATTATATTAATTAATGATATTCAAGAGCTACTGTAAAGGTAATGAATCTACAAATAAAAATCTGCCACTCTCATAAATCTTCTCATCATCTGCAAATATTTCTCCTCCATTCATCATATTAGCGATCATATCCCAATGAATAGAAGATTGATTTTTACCACCTGCTTGTAAATAAGACTGTCCGATAGCCATATGGACGGTCCCTCCTATCTTTTCGTCAAAAAGAATGTTTTTTGTGAAACGGTTAATATTATAATTAGTTCCAATTGCGGCTTCTCCAAATCGCCTTGATCCGTTTATTTTAAAAATTTGATCTAAAAACTCTTTTCCATGCTTCGCTTCCCATTTTTCTACATAACCATCTTTCACCCATAAAGTCACATCTTCTACTTCTTGGCCCATGTAAACGGCTGGGTAACTAAAATTAATCACACCATTTACTGAATTTTCAATTGGCGAAGTATAGACCTCTCCCGAAGGCATATTTGTTTGCCCATCTGAATTAATCCAAGTTCTATCTTTAGTGAAAAAAGTGATATCTATTCCCTCTCCTTTATAATGTATTTTTTCTCTATCATTCAGCACATCAACAATCTGCTGTTGAAATTTTCGGACATCCAACCATTTTTGAACTGGATCTTCATCAAAAAGATTGCATGCACTATAGACAAATTTTTCATAATCCTCAAGTGCCATGCCTGCGTTTTGGGCAGCAGCAATAGTTGGAAACTGACAAAGGTTGCGTTTTAATGCTCTTGTTGCTGTTCTTTCAAAGTATCTTTTGGATATTGGAGCAGTAGCTGCTTTAGCAATTTTTGCTTTTTCGGAATTTACTTCGCCCTCTCCACGAAGGTTAAAAGGAGCTCGTATATAAAGGTAAGCTTCATATTCTTCCATTGCTTGCTTATACATCGGTGAGACAAATCTCAATTGGTCTTCTTCTGCCTCCTCCATAAAGATTTTACTTTTTCCCCTAAACTCTAAATCAACCATAGGCATTCCACCAGCTTTGAGTGCTTCCCGATACACTTCTCTAACCAAGGGCTCAGCGAGTGTTGTGCTTTTTATATAAAGGCGATCTCCTTTCTGGATTTCGAGGCAGTAGTTTACCAGAAGGTGGGCATATTTACTTAAAATCGGGTTCATGTTTTCTTAACCGGTATTTGTCCTATTTCACAAGTAGATTTACTTACCAGTGTTTCACTTGGTAAGGATAACGAATTTCGTATAAATCTTTTACTAATGTGGTAATTTTTTCTCTAAAAACATTAATATTTTCTTTTTCTAAGGCTGAAATAAAGACATTATCATGTTCATATCGATTTTTGAGTTTTTCTTTTAACTCTCCTTCGAGCATTCCTCTTGTTTCTGCATCAACATAATCATCAAAATATCGATCTCTATAAAGGTCCATTTTATTAAATACAAAAAATGTTGGCTTACTAGTAACACCCAAATCTGCAAGTGTTTCATTTACAGTCTTTATTTGATCGTCAAATTGTGGATGAGCAATGTCAACTACATGCAAAATGAGATCACTCTCTCGAACTTCATCTAAGGTAGATTTAAAACTCTCAACTAAATGATGGGGTAATTTCCGTATAAAACCTACTGTATCCGAGAGTAAAAATGGCATACTACCAAAGACTACCTTCCGAACTGTGGTATCTAAAGTTGCAAAGAGTTTATCTTCCGCAAAGACCTCAGACTTACTGATAAGATTCATGATAGTAGATTTCCCAACATTGGTATAACCAACTAGAGAAACGCGAATCATCTCTCCCCGATTCTTACGACGTGTAGAATTCTGTTGATCGATTTTCTCTAATTTCTTTTTAATCAAAGCAATTTTATCGCGAATGATCCGTCTATCCGTCTCTATTTCTTTCTCTCCAGGACCACGCATACCGATACCTCCACGTTGTCGTTCAAGGTGCGTCCAGAGACCACGTAGTCGCGGAAGCATGTATTGCATTTGTGCTAATTCGACTTGAGTTTTGGCTTGAGCTGTCTGTGCTCTTTTTGCAAAGATGTCCAGAATTAAGCTACTCCGATCTACAATTTTTACTTTGAGATGTTCCTCGATGATATTTGTTTGTTTACCACTTAAATCATCATCAAAAATGACTAGACTAATATCTTCATGCTTTTCGATATAATCCTTGATTTCATCCAATTTCCCTGAACCGACGAAGGTCCTTCGATCTGGCTGTGCTAATTTCTGAACAAATCGCTTTGCTGTTTTAGCACCTGCCGTTTCTGCCAGAAACTCAAGTTCGTCAAGATACTCTTTGACCAAGCTTTCAGATTGATTTTGTAGGATGAGGCCCACTAAAATAGCCCGTTCTTTTTTTCGTCCAAGTCCACGTTTCTCTTTTTCTCCTAGCGTCCAATTATTATTATGCTCTTTATGATGGTTATTGTGGTTTTTATTCGACATTGTTATTTTTTAAACAGTTAAAATTAGGGCTAAAAATGTAATAATGAAGTTATTTTCTCATAATCCACTTTGCAGGATTCAATCGTTTTTTATCCTGCCAAACTTCGAAATGAACCTGTGAAACATTGCCTTTTTGGCTTGCAACACCAATAGCTTGCCTTATTACAACCCGATCATCTTTCTTGACAAAAACTTCTTTCAAATTGGAGTATACGGTATAATAATCTCCATGTTTTATAATCAGCATATTATCATAGCCTGGGATAAATTGTTTTCCCACCACAATACCTTCAAATACAGCCCTCACTTTTGCATTTGGATTGGTTTGAATATCTATGCCATTATTAGTAATTTCTACTCTTTTTAATGTTGGATGTGCTTGTTTTCCAAATCTTCTAACGATTACTCCACTTGCAACGGGCCAAGGAAGCTTACCTTTATTTGAACTAAATTTTGAAGAAGACACTGTAGCTCTAGGTGTTCGGCCAGGAATAGGTTTAGCCTTTTTATGTGGATTTAGAGTTTTAGTATTTTTAAGCGCATCTTCCCTGGTTCGTTCCCGTTTTCTTCTGGCCATAATTTCCTTTTGGATAACATTTTCGATGGCATTATTTAGGGCATTATGTGCATCTCGTCTTTTAGTTAATTCTTTTTTTAGCCGCAATTCGTCTTTTTTCAAAGCCTCTAACAAAGCCGATTTATTGTTTAGTTCCTCCGCAAGTACTTTTTTTTGTTCCTCATTAGATATTAATAAATCTTCTTTTTCTTGCTTTCGATTTTCTAAGATTGTCATCTTTTCTTTAAGACTACTTTGAGTTTCAGCTATTAGGCTAACTTGTTTTTTCCGGTAAGCGTTAAACTGCTTGAGGTATTGCCATCGTTGAAAAGCTTGATTAAAGTCGGTAGAAGAAAAAAGAAAAAGAAGGCTGTTATTGTTCATTTTTTGTCGAAAAGCATTCCGAGCCATAATACCGTACTCTTTTTCCAAACGGGCCATGTCTTCTTCAAGAGAAAAGACAACATTGCTCGTTCGCTCTAGACTTTGTTCTGCATATTCCAATTCTGTATTAAGGGTTTCAATAAGTTCTTCGCGAGTTGCTATTTGTTTCTGAAGCGCTAAATATCGATCCAGTGTAGCCACTTTATCTTTAGAAGTCCGGCTAAGTAATTTTGATGTTGATTGGATTTCCTTTAGCAGTTTTTTACGCTTATTCTCTAAGGACTTCCTAGTTTGGCAAAAAACAGAAGTAACAGATAACAATATTATCATCAAGAGAGAAAACAGGAATTTATTTAATACGGGTGTAACTTTTTGGAATTTCAAATCGGATAGTCTTAGGTGAGTTTAGTTCCAGTTTCGAAAATTTTATTTTTAATTCAATGTCTCCTTGTTTAGGAGTACTCATTTTATAAGTTCGAAAATACGAAAATTTTGGGTATTCCTCTTTCTGATCTGATCGATCCATTTCTATTTTAAGGAATTGACGATTATCATCTGGAAGGAAATTCATTGCTGTCAATAAATAGTTTATTCCTTCTAAACGATATTCACTATCAAAATGTTCGGAATTCCCTTTGAGTAGGTACTCTGACTCATCAATACTCGATTTTAATGCTGAACCGGCAAAAAACACCGGATTACCTAAGAGCATTTCCTGCAACATATCAAAAACTGTAATATCAACAGACGTTCGTTGAGGAAGATTAAACCGATCTTCTATATTATCTATACTATTAATAAAATACTCCTTATTGAGGCGATCTATAAAATAAAAACTATCACGTGTAATCTGAATCCTTGCTGCTTCAACACTAGTTTTTTTTATATTAAGCCAGATTAAGCTATCTTTTCGATAACGAATATTTGCAATAAACTTTCGTGTCTGATGATCATCTTTATATGTAATCTTAGCTTTAGCACTTAACCATTCTGCTTCGATTCGATTTGCTGCTAATTTTTTTAACAAATATTTGGAAGATTTAGATTTTAGGCGAACTGTTTGCCCAGCTCTTTTTCCAGTTTTACAGGCAGGCAAGATTAATACAAGTAGTATTAAAAAAATAAGATGCTTCGATAAAGAACCAAAGATCAGATCGTTATAAAGATTAGTTAGCTTCATTCTTATTACAAAACGGTAAATATAGTAGGTTAAATTGTATGATTTGGGTTTTGGAGTATATTTTCTAGTTTCCAGCTCAAATTTTGAACTTCTTATAACAAAAAAAGGCGGCTCATAATGAGTCGCCTTAGCAGTCCGAATAGGATATTGTACAATAAGAGTGGCAAAGAATAGCCATTTAGAAGTCATAAATTAAAAACTACTTCCTCAGGGACTATTTTCACTTCATCCACTATGTTCTTGAAAGCAAGGTGACATTTATAACCACTTTTGACATGAATGTTTTTTAAATAGAAATCATCTTCACCTATGTTACATGTACTCTCATTTACCACAAAAGAATTGAGCGGGATAGAAAGTCCTTTTCCATTAGCTTTTAATACGGCCTCTTTTTGAGTCCAGTAGTCAAAAAAAGCATGAGTAGTAGAATCAGATGCAATTAATTTATTCCATTCGTTTTCTACCATTTGAAATTTAAAATCTTCAATCTTTATCTCCTTCATCTGTTCAATATCAATTCCTACCTCAGCAACATCTGAAATAATGCAAATTGCTATATCACCAGAATGGGAAATATTAAATTGAAATGGATGCTCTTTCAACATTGGCTTATTGTACTCAGAAAATACTAAATCTTTATCAGAGAATATTTCGTAATTACATTCAAAACCATGTTTTAAAAGCAACCTCCCCAGCATTGACAACTGAGCATCCTGCCATCGACGATATCTTATTAATTTTTTTGAAAAAGCAAAAGAAAATTCATTCGCATATTTCTGCATTAAAGAGTTATGAATTTCTTCTGATATTGAGGCATAATATAATTGTGTCATAGCCTTTTGATTAAAGGAGTGTAAAATTGTTTTTTAATTGAATGCTACTTTTAAGGGGTAGGGAATCAATAAGTAGAGTGATTCTCATAGACAATCGCTTCAACCGCTCCAGTAGCAGAGTTGATAACACCAATGTCCGTTTTGATAGCAGACATTCTTACCCAGACTCCGCCATAGGTATCTCCAAATCCAAAAGAGCCCCATATTAATTTGTGTGGGGTCCAAGTATTTGTTTGATCAGGTGCCAAAAAATCAATGGAGTCACAAAATTCTTGTGCGATAAAACATTTAGTTGAGATTGCAAGTTCAATAGCTTCTTCCCACTCTTCGTCTGTCAGGAATTTCCCTACAAATACATCTTTTCCTTGATACCCATTTGAAGCTTTGATAACAAAACCATTTTTGTTCTGTCTTAATAAGTTTGGTAAATGATATTCTTTTTGTTGAAACAAAGCTTTTTTATCTGCGACGAAACTAGTCCAAGGGATAGAATCTAAGATTAAAGCATTATCTTCTGAGTCAAATTTACCTTCTTCCGCAAGTTCTCTTAACAAGGATAAATTCCTTTTATCACCATATATTGCAATTCCAAGATGATCAGGCAGGTAAATTTTATTCATAATAAAAGCTCTAAACATAGCAGGAGGAATATCTGTTTCATTTAAATTTAACACGAGTACGCTATGAATCTCTTTCTCATTACAGTACAATGCTCCATTCAATAACTTCAAAGTATCCATCCTTTCTGAAATCACTTCTCCTTTAAGTCCTCGTTTACCTAACTCATATTGTACTAATTCATTAAAAAATCTAACGCTTTTTTCCTTTACACTAGGGGCATCCAAATGACTTAGACTAATAAAAACATTTATTTCATCTTTAATCCCTGATACATTTTCTAAAATTTGATCTATTAAAAATCGGACATATTTAAGTTGAATGTTTCTGGATTCAAATTTATCTGATAAAGCAGGATGTAGTTTTTTTATTATCGCTTCAAAGCTTTGAACTTGAAAACCACCAATGGAGGATCCAATATTAGCTTCCAATATTTTAAAGCCTTTGTTTGTAAACGTAAGATCAAGACGGCATCCCACTTTTACTTTTTTATTATGACAAATCAGAGCAAATTGAGTCAGCATTTCATTACCATCGAAATAATAATCTGCTATTTTTTTAGCATCATTATTGAAATACAATTCTGGTATTGTGTTAATTAGTTCAGGAATCCGAGTACTCAGTTTTTCCAGTTTTCTAGACATTTCTCTATCTATCAAAACAGGCCAAGAACTAACTGGATATTCATAGTTTCTAAATATTTCAGGCACAGAGTTTTGATTTGTTTCTATCTGAGGAGGAAGGGCATTTATTGCATCCCTAGTTAAAGTATTATAGTTGTCAAAAAGAATGGTTTTTGCCACTTGAGTTTGCTCCATTATATGTTCCATAATATTGATGTATTTTAAAAATTAGATAGATAAGGGACACGGAATAAACAATCCTTATACGATTCCCCAGTATAGAAAATAAACAGCGAAGACAATGTGTGAAAATATTAAAGAGAAGAGTACACTTCTTTCTTGAAGTTTTTTAATCTGAGCAAAAAAGAAAGCTACTGTCAGCAACATCAGGCCGATAAACACAAACAATCCAATAAATAAATAATTATAATCTTCAGGAAGGCCAAAGGCAAGAATATAATAATTAATTCCTGAGACTTTTATCAAGGCTAATATAAACCCTATCAAAACACATACGCCTACAATAGAAGTTACCGAACTAAAACCTCTCACTAATTGATCTGAACGTTTTTCATATTTTCCTTTCATTAAGTTTATTATATGAGCACCTATAAAGAAAAGCATCAGAAGCAAAGCAATGGCTAGGGGAATAACAAAAAACACATCTAGGTTGTCAAAACTTTTTCCCATTTGTGATATGCCTCCATTTAGTTTTATATTTTTTGCAAATGACAAGATCGGGGCATTATTAAATGATTCCGGATTGATAGTTTGATCTGAGTCTGACAAAAACGTTTCAACAAGATCATTTCCTATCTTAGTAAAACCAGGCACATGGCCATAAGTATGGGCAGAGACAACAAAAGCATTTGAAAAGCTATCAGCTATTTCTTCTCCATTAGAAGCAGGGGTAATCGGATCAAACTCTCCAGCGAGAATCAGAACCGGAACATTAAGCTTCTTGAGTTCTTTCAAATCGTGATGCAACAATAAAGAGTCCTTGGTTTCTAAATTCCATTTATCACATACTTTGAAATCTGATTGATAAAAAGAAATCCCTCCTTTCAGCTTTGGATATTTTGAAGCTTCACTAGCAAATTTTAAAACATCATTATTAGGTAAAACTTCATTACAAGTTACACAGTAGTATAATCCATAATCCATCCGGAGCAAGCTCCCAAAAGCGCCCACCAAATTACTTAAGGCATCTTCATTTCTATTCTGAAATTGATAAATCAATAAAGGCAAAACTTCAACTAGTTGTTTATGATAGAGCGCTTGCTGAACCGCAACTTTAAAGTCTTCAGCATTGTATGTAAATGTTTCTGCCCCATTGGATGTTGCTACTGAGAGAGGATTTTCATTTAAATCTTTTATTGTTTTATAAAATACAGTTTCCAAATCCGGATACGCTACATTACATTCAGGATCATTTTTACATTTTTCAAAAACTTTAGCAAGGCTCTTAATATAGTTGCTCGTATTTAAAGTATAGTAGTTAGAAATATCAGATATAGAAGAGTCCAATATTAGAGATTTAATATCTTGGGGAAAATTACTAGCGTATACTTGAGCCATATAAGTACCATAGGAAACACCATATACATTCCACTTATTAATATTTAAATGTTTTTTCAAAGCATGCAGATCATGTGAAATAGATAAGCTATGATAGGCATTGACGTCTACTCCACGAACAATCAGATCTTTTCTACAAGCAAGCGCTGCCGCCGTTTTATCTTTTTCATCTTCTTCTTTTGATTGGTTTTTAGCAAGTACCTTCATTATTTCTTTGCCTAAACCAGGACAAAGGCGTGGCTTCGATTTTCCTGTTCCTCTAATATCCATAATGACTATATCATTCGTTTTTCGTAGCGGATGATACAGCCAAAGGTCCATATTTCTGATACTTCCTGCTCCTGGTCCTCCTTGAATAAAAACAGTTGATTCTGCATCAGAAAGGTTATTAGTGTTTTTTAATATTGCAACTGCAATTTTAATTTGATTACTCTCTTTAACATCCCAATTCTCAGGAACCAAAAGATGCCCCCATATAATGCTATCGTTTTTTAAGGCATCCCAATTGGGGTAAAATGATTTTGAAGATTCAAATCTTACATCTTGTCCGATTACCATTACATTGCATAGAAGCAAGCATAAAATAACCAGTAAAAAAGAGTACTTTTTATTTTTCATGATTCTTTATTCTTTAAACTGAATTGATTATTTATTTTTTGAGCAATAAGTAGCTGCCTAAAACATCCTAATAAGAAAAATCGAGGTAAGTCAAAAAGCAGAACACTTCAACTTAAGCGCAAAGCAAAAGCAAGTACTTAAAAGTCAAAACCAATTTCTACAATTTTTTCCTTTTTAAGAGAAAGGTTAATATCTAAATCATCAATTACTTTTTCTGAATTATTGACAATTTTATTCAATAAGCCTTCATACTTTAGAATTAAGAGTTCTATCGTTTCTTCATCAAAATTATTGCGGTTAAAATTGACTTCCCCATGTAAGCAATTATTTACGATTGAGAAATTAATCAACAATGGGATTCTGCTATAATTAGGTTTTATTGGAATAGAATGAAGATCTAAATCTTCATCTAATTCAACCTTTTCATAATTAAATTTATGGTTTTGCATAGCAAATAAAACATCGAGTCGAGTATGCCTCTGAATAGCACGAGGAATATTTTGATGTTGGTCTATCATTAATAGATTTTCATGTGTTTGTTGGATTAAGTCTAGAACCGAATGCTTATTATTAATTTTTGTCCTTAAGGGCAAAGTTTTTACAAACATTCCTAATTGGCTATCTAAGTCTCCTATCCTTCTACCTGAATTTACTGTACCAATACAAATATCCTTGTTACTATAATCTTTGAACAATAATAGATTAAAAGAAGCAACTAGCAGAGTATGTAAAGAAACCTGAGATTGCTTTGCGATCTGATTCAATTTTTCATATTGATTTTGACTCCAGGCAAAACTATAATTAGCAGATTGATGGCCATTATTTGGCATGAAACTTTGTCCAAAAATATTCTTACTCCATTGATAGTTGTTTAAATACTGACTCCAGAATTTCTCATTAACTTCCTCATTCTCTTTTTCCATTTTATTCTCCAATACGATGTAATCTTTAAACTGATATTCCAAATTTATAACTCCTGTTTCTACTCCAGAAATCAGCAGTTGATAAGTTTGTACTAATTCATTAATCAATACTTCTAAAGACCATCCATCCATAATAATATGATGAGTACAAAACACTAAAAAGGATGTATTTTGGTCACTTTTAAAATGTCCTAACCTAAACAATAAATGGTTTTCTAAATCGAATTCTTTTTCTAAAAAAAATTGCAATTCTTCTTGCAAGTCATCTTTTTTTATTGAATTATTTTTTATTTTAAATTTCACCTCCGAAGGCTCTAAAACCTTTTGCCGAGGTTGTCCCTTCACCTCAATAAAATTGGTTCTTAGAATTTCATACTTTTCGATCAATTTAGTAAACGCCAATTCTAAAATATTCAAATTTAATTCGCCTACTACTTCAAAAGCTGCTGGCATATTGTAAGCAATAGATTTTTCTCTTTGTTGAGCGGCCAACCAAATAGCATATTGAGCAGCGCTAATAGGGTAATGATCTTGTTCTTTAATCGAATCAAGTTTTAATAAAGCATTTGGGCTTTTAGTTTCTAAGAACGAAGCCATTGAATATACTGTTGGGTATTCAAAAGTATGCCTTAGTGAAATTTGGAATCCAAGGTTTTTATTTATCAAGCTAATTAGTTTAACCGCATTAAGTGAATGACCTCCAAGCGAGAAAAAATTTGAATTCATATCCACTGGAGTATTTAACTCTAACACTTCCTGATAAAAAGTAGAAAGCATTTTTTCAAAATCTGTTTTGGGTCGTTTTAAAATTGTAGGTGTTACTCTTTTCTCTACTGCATTTAGCATAAGACTTTTTCGGTCTATTTTTTTATTAGGCGTAAGCGGAAAACGCTTCATAGGGATTATTGAGTAAGGGATCATGTATTCTGGAAGTTCTTTTCTCAACAAATCCAACATAAGAGACAGGTCTGTGTTTTTATTTTTCAGAACGACAAATGCCATCAAGCATGCTTCTTGATTCTTTTTCTTTCTAGCAACCACCACAGATGATTCGACTTCTTCTAATTGATTTAGTTTTGTTTCTATCTCTCCTAATTCGATACGGTATCCTCTGATTTTTACCTGATTATCATTTCTACCCAAAAATTCAATTTCTCCTTTAGCATTCCATTTTCCTATGTCTCCAGTTTCATAAATTTTTTCTTGCTTACAAAAAGGGCTTTCAACAAATTTCTTCTTAGTCAGTTCAATATTTTTATAATAACCTTTAGCTAATCCTTTTCCTCCAATATAAATGTTCCCAACACTCCCTATAGGAAGTGGTTTTAAATAATTGTCCAAAATATAAAAAGATGTATTATTAATTGGTTTTCCAATATTTGAGGCATCAGTTGGTTTTTTCACTTCTTTAATACTTGACCAAATAGTCGTTTCTGTTGGTCCATACATATTCCACAAGTCCGATGAATTATTTAATAGTTTTTCAGCTAATGATTTACTAAGTAAGTCGCCTCCACAAAGAACTTTCATTTTTTTATTCCCCGTCCAACCTGCATTAAAAAGCATTTGATAAAAACTAGGAGTCGCTTGCATAATAGAAGGATTTACATCTTCTATTTTTTTCAAAATATCCATTGGATTGTTCAATAAGTCTTTATTAGCAATATAAATAGAGGCCCCTGAAATTAATGGCGCAAAAAACTCAAGCAGAGAGATATCAAAGGATTGGGTCGTAACTGAAAACAATACATCTTTATCATTGATCCCAGGTTTATTTTGCATACTCAACAAAAAATTTGTCAAAGATTCATGGCTAATTTCTACGCCCTTTGGTTTTCCTGTTGAACCAGAAGTATAAATAATATATGCTGTATCTGATGTTTTAATCCTATTAGCTAAATCTATTTTAGCTGGCAAGTCCGTATTAATCATAACATTGGATCTCAAATACACATCAACTGAATCATTGAGGTCACCATAAATATCATCCGCGATAATACATGCTACGCTACTATGATCAAGAATGTGTTTGATTCTCTCTTCTGGGAATCCAGGATCCAATGGAATAAATGCACGCCCTGATTTTAAGACACCTAATAAGGTTACAATTAAGTCTACGGATCGGTCCATTAAAACTGCAATAGGAGATTTCTCATTCTCGTTTAAATAGAGATTCAAATAATTCGCTACTCGATCAGATAAAACATTTACTTTATGATAAGTGTAAGATAATCCTTGATCACTAAGTGCAATTTTACCGCTATTTTTTTTCGATTGTTTAATAAATAGTGACAATAAATTATCAGGTACGGGATAGCTTACTTCTGTCTTGTTGAAATTAGAAACAACTTGTTGTCGTTCAACTTCTGATAAATAAGAAAAGTCTTTTATTTTCACATCTACATCCCGAATAACTTCAGCAATCAAATGACTCAAATGAGTGCTTAGTTGAGTTATTGATTCCTCTGTGAAATAATTAAGATTATAATCCAGATCAATTTTGACATCCTCTTGTTCATCAAATTCTCGAATATAAACTGCCAATGCTACTCGTTCTGATTCATGAGACAAAGGCATCACCTTAGTAATTGTATTGTTAAAACAGTCCGAATAATTCTGTTTCTCATAAGAAAGGGAGATATTAAATAATCTATCTTTTTCGTAAAAGGCGTTTACCTCTTGAATTATTTTCCCTAGAGGGAAACGTTGATGGCGATAATCTTGTCGAAGTTGTTGTCTGATTTGTTGTACTAATTCTCCAAAAGTATTATCTGAATCTATTTCCAATCTTAAGGCAGAGACGCCCATAAAGAGTCCGACTGTTTTCTTAAAAATGGATTTACCACGATTTAAAACAGGTAAGCCAATAGCAAAATCATTATTTTGATGTTTTCTGGAAAAATAAAGAAATAAAATCCCCAGAATCACATGAAAAGTTGAGCCTTTGCATTCTTTAGCTCTTTGAGCTAGCAAATTGTAATCAGCTCGTTTGATAACTAAGGCCTTACGTCTACTTCTATTAATATCTTTAGTTTCATCTAGTTTTTCAAGAAGTCGTTCAGGAAGTTTATCAAACTTTTCAACCCAATATTTTTTATCTTTTAAAAAATCTTCAGAAAGCGAATAGGCTGTATCATCTTCAGAAAAATCAAGATAAGAATAAGGATATTGGGTTTGTATCTCTCCATGTTCAAAGAGTTCGTTATAATTTTTCACGAAACGTTGAAACATTAATGAAGTTCCCCAACCATCTGTAATAATATGATGGTAAACAGAATATAAATAATGAAAGTCATCTCTGACTTTGATCAAAATAAATTGATGCAGCAGCTCTCTCGCATTAAGATCAAAAGGTGTTGTAAAATTATCCTGCATAAAATCTAAAGCATATACATCAGCATTTTTCTTTTTAGAAAAATCTAGAAACTTTAATACGGAATTATGATTATCAAGAATATCAATATCAACTTGTTCCCGATTTATTTTAATTATACTTCGATAAGCATCGTGTTGATCAATCAGGGCTACATATGCTTTGCGCATAAGATCAACAGAAAGTGGTCCAGTAATAGCTATTTTAGCTCCGATATTATAGATCGGTTCATTAGGGTAGAGTAATTGTTCAAAATAAACATCTTGTTGTGGGAGCGTCAATTTCATGATATTAAGTGTTAAAGTATGGACAATAAAATTTATGGTTAAGGGACAGGGTATTAATAAGTGTCCAGATTAGACGACGTTATCGTTGTACTAGATGAGTCAAAAAAATAAGGCATAGTCCTTCTATGGCTTATTTTTTTGAGGAAGTATAGTGCAAAGAGAACAAGTCCATATCCGACATTTATTAATGCTCTGTCCCTAAATACACTGTGTAATAAATTATCTACCATTTTGAAGACATCTTTTTTCCTATCTCATCGTTGCGTACTCGCCTTAATCCCTAAGGGGATTAGACTCCGCCGCGCCTTGATATAGATAAAAATCTGTTGATTCAAAACGGCAACAAACTTTTTACACAGTGTACTAAATACATTGTGTAATAAATTATCTACCATTTTGAAGACATCTTTTTTCCTATCTCATCGTTGCGTACTCGCCTTAATTCCTAAGGGGATTAGGCTCCGCCGCGCCTTGATATAGATAAAAATCTGTTGGTTCAAAATGGCAACAAACTTTTTACACAGTGTAATAAATACATCGTAAAATAAATATTGACTATTTCTGTCTATGCCTTTCTAGCCTACTCTTCGTCACATCCTCACCTTGATAGCTAAGGCTATCAGATTCCAGGGACTCCTTGATTAGACTAAAAATTCATTAGCCATAAATCGGCCACTACTTAATTTACGATGTACTAAGCACAGCGATATGCATAGTACTGAGAGTCGATGCGAAAGAATGGATTCATCGGCTTAAGGACGCGGACTAAACCCAAAGGCTAGGGATCAATTCTTCTTTTTTAATTACAGGCACATCTTTTACAATCTGTCCATAATCAAATTTAATGACACGATCTGCTTGGTGGAAGTAAGCATCATCATGCGTAACAGCAATTATAGTTTTTCCTTTCCTCTTCAAACGAGGAATCAATACTTCGTAAAAATATTTTCTAAAATGTGGATCTTGATCTGCAGCCCATTCGTCAAGGATAAGAATAGGTTTTTTCTCTAAAAGAGCAAAGATCATAGACATCCTTTTACTTTGTCCTTTTGAAAATTTTCTTCTTGCAGATTCTTCTGAATCATCTGTGACTACATTTTCCAGTTGCATCATTTTTAACAATTGTTTATACTCTGGATTATTCGTTATTTCGTAATTATCATAATTATGAGAAAATATATGATTGTTAGTAAACACCGCAGCAATCATATTTTGCAAATTATCTTTTACGTCTTCTTGCGGTATTCCATTCAGATGGATAGATCCTCCGGTAGGTTCATACAAACCAGTCAACATGTTTACGAAAGTACTTTTCCCAGAACCATTTCCACCAACTATAAATATGGTCTCACCTCTTTCAATTTCCAAATTAATTGGTCCCAGTGCAAAAGTTTCTTCATCTATTTGGTTTTCACTTTCTTTTTCATAAGAAAATGTAATATCATCAAATTTCAGAGACTGAAATTTTTCTGTGGTCATTTCTGCTTGAATCGTTTCCATTTTGGTTATTTTAAAATCTGTTAGGAATTTTTTTATTCTTCGATTCGCTACTAGAAATCTAGTATACAATTGTTGAAGGTTGATGAGATTGTTAATTGGTCCAGAGATAAATAAAATAATCACTACATAAGCAATCACATCTTCTCTACTTAAAAGGCCTAATTCTGGTAATAGAAATAAGATTATCGCCATTACAAAATATAATCCATATTGGCTGATCAGATTTATAGATAAAAAGATATAACTTATTTCAAAATCTAACTCTCCGGCTTGATCCCTATTGGGGATTAAGAATTTATTGAGTAAATTTTCTCTTCTAAAAAGATTAATTTTTAATTTTTTAAACCCATTCATTACATCATCAACATACTGATAATAATGTTCATTATACGCTCTTAAAGTCGCTACTTTTTTTGACATAGAATTCATAACAAAAAAATAACAAGCTGCAACTATAAAAATCAAAACGAGTACGATCATAGCAGATGCTATAGACAGTGTAAACATATAGATTAGACATAAGGTCAACATCAATACTGAATTTACAGTATGCGTAACGGTGTAAGGCAATAAAGAAAATGTTCTGATATCTTCTACAATTGTAAAGAATCGTTTAGAACCAAACTTCTCTAATTTGATCAAGGGAGCTTTTAAAATTTGGGCGAATATTTTCTTTTCATTTTCATACAATAGTTTAAAGGAAAATTTATTCAGCCTTTTCTGAAAAATGATATTCAATAAATAAGTATAAACAATGAATGCTAAAAATACGATCCCCATATAAGCTTTTAGAAACTGTTCATTTCCAGCTAAAACATTATTGATAATGTAAACAATACCAAAGCTCAATAAAGTATTTGGTAAAGCATATAGTAACAAAGGTAAAAGGTCTTTTGGTTTTAATTTGAACATGTTAAACGTTTATGGAAACATTAGCAAAAGAGGTACTTATTATTTGAGCAATCTCATGAGGGTAGTCATGTATAAAGAAATGATTTCCTCTAAATATTTGGTATTTAAAATCAGTTTTTGTAAACCTATTCCAGTTTTCAATCTGATCGCAATCTTCTTCCTCTGAGCCCATCAAAGCAAAGATCGGGGCCTCTACAACTATACCTTTCTCAAATCGAATTTCATTCTCAATCACTTGAAAATCAGCACGAATAATCGGGTTAAAAAAATCGAATAGTTCCTTATTATTCAGTACTTCTTCAGGTATTCCACCTAATTTTCTCAATTCGTTCTTAAAGTCATGATCAGATTTTAGATATCGGTTTCTTTTTTTATGTTCTTCAGCTCTTTTATGTTCTGGCCCAGCATTCCCAGAAACAATTAATTTAATGGGGGCATCTCCCAGTTTTTCCATTTTTTTAGTTACGGATAAACCCAAAGTTGCCCCCATACTGTGGCCATAGATAATATAAGGCTGTTTATTTCTGTGTCGCCGAATCTGCTTTACATAATCTCTAACGGCCGCTGCTTTATTGAATAAAAAGTTTTCTTCAAACCTTCTGCCTCGACCTGGTAATTCTAGAGGAATAAATTCAAAACCTACAGGAATAGTTTTTTTCAAGAACTCATAGGAGTAGCAATTCCCACCTGCGAAATGGAGTAAGAATAGTTGCATAGTTTATGTTTTTTATTATTTATTGAGCTCGGTTATTTTCTGTTGTTCCAATTGCTCGATTCTTGTAAGAAACTTTTTTCAATTTTCCGAAATTGTAACTAAGTGATAATCGAAAATAATTTGTACTCCATCTTCTATTATAATAAACTTCTGTTTGCCCTACATTATAATTACCTGAGGCGATAAAGCTGTGGAAAATATCATTAGCTATAAATCTGCACTTTAAGGCTCTATCAAAAAATGATTTTTCCAAAGTAATACTGACATTATACATATCTTGGCGATGATGAAGACCTTCGTAGTTATCTCCTTGATACCAAAACAGTAACTCTGCTTTAAATGATTTAGTAATATCAAACCTATTATTAGAATAAAAATATGGTAGTGGTCTAGGGCGTATTCTCTCGAAGCCAAGATTTTCTTCTGTTATATTTGTATACTTGAGGCTAAATGTATTTCTGGAACGCCACCATTTATTACTAAATGTTCTGGACGCTGATGCGAAGAACATGTTTTGATCACTATAATTAATTCGTTTTAAGATATAACTCTTAGGGTCAGTTCCTCTAATAGCTGTTTGACCGAATGGATCTATTATATAATTGTATCCAATTTTAAATGAAGTCTTTTTTATTTTAGTATTTATTTCAAAGGAATGAGTTTTTTGAGGTTGTAGTTCAGGGTTTCCTTGTGCTGAAGTATAGGGATCTTGATATATTAGAATTGGATTCAATCTTTGATATGGAGCTCTACTTATTCTTGAAGTGTAAGAGAAATTTATTGTCCTATTATTTGATAAAACCTTGCTAATAGAAAGATTAGGAAAGAAGTTAAAATAATCATCTTTTATTTTTTGGTCTTCTGCCCGTGATAGCTTTAGATCGTATTTTGTATATTCACTTCTTACACCTAAGGTATAATTTAGCTTATCATTTATACTACTTTGAAAATTAAAATATGCTGCCCCTACAGATTCTTTATAGTTGAAAAAATTGGATAATTCATTATCTGAAATAAAATTAACCCCATCTTCAGAAAACAAGAAATCAAACCCAAAATCATTTTCAACATAACTATATTTAGCTCCGAATTCCAATACATCACTATTCTTAAATCCTTTAGTATAATCAATTTGGCCAGAGTAAATATCTATATCGAGATCAAGTAAATTTTTAAGTAATCTAGAGGAGTAAACATTTTCCTCCATATTTTCTTCTATTATAAAATCATTAGTATTTGTAATAAATTTAGAATACTGCCCCCCTACAAAAAGAGAAGACCCTAAAGTGTCTAAAGATTTTTTATAATTCATAGAAAGAGAATTATTTGTTCCTTTTTCATCTTTATCAATATCACTTTCATAAAAACTAGCTCCTTCGCTATCAAGTATATCATTACCACTTTGAGTATTCCCTCCTTGCTTCTCTATGAATCCTGAGTATTCTAAGGAGAGATAACTTTTCTTATTTAGATCATACTGCAGGCCAAGACCATAATAAGAATAATTATCATATTCATACTCCCATTCAGTTGTCAAATTAGAAGATAAAAATACATTATCAGCATCGCGATTTCTCGTTGTAAATAACAATTCCTTTTCTTTTCCTAATTGAAGTGAATAATAGCCATTAGATGAAAACTTTCCTTTTTTATAATTTAGATTTAGACTACTAAAGGTATTAGTTCCTCCAAAATCTGAGTAACTGATATTTTGTTTAAAACTCCCTTGATAACCATCATCAATTTGTGTAATTGTCGTAATATTAATTACTGCTCCGCCTTCAGCATCGTATTTTGAAGAAGGATTTCTTATAATTTCTATTTTCTTCACATTAGAAGGAGAGATTAATGAAAGTTGGCTATTGGTAATTCTTTTCCCATTAAGATAAAGAATTGCGTTTCCTTTGCCAAAGACAGAAAGCCCTCCTGATTCATCTACCATCATTTCTGGAGATTTAGACAGTATTTCATTTACCGAATTACTCGCAGACAACATAGTATTCTCGATTAGGATTTCTACTGTTCCATCTGGCCTTTGTATATAAACAGGTTTTCTTCCCGTTACAATTAAGACATCCAGATCTACGCCCGGATTTTTTATACCAATCTCACCGAGGTCAATTTCTGTTCCTCCATTATATTCCACACGAATAATAGTATCCTGAAATTGCAATGATGTTAATTTGATCAGCACCTCTGCTTGATTTATATTTTCAAGTATAAAAGCTTCTTCAAAAAAACTTGTGCCTTTAATAAATGTAGAATCAGCCGGATTAAGAACAATAACGTTTCCAGTTGACAGATCACCATTGGAAGTCAAAGCTTTGCCTTTCACAGTGTAATTTATTTGTGAAAGAGAAATGAATGGACATAATAATATGGCTAGTAAATACACTATCTTTTTCATAAGACTACTTTTTTATTTATTTTTAAGTTTCTACGTATTAACATTTCTAAATACACCTCTCTATCCAAGGTGATTATTTTATCTAATTTTAGTTTAGCAAGAACTTCATTCGTTGCATCACTTCTATGTACAAAATTGTTTTCTTTTTTAGCTACTTGATGAAAATTCATTTTATATCCATTTTTATTTAGATAAGCCATGAAATCATCATAAGAGGTAGATTCTAGTTTTACGCCTGTTTTTTTCAAGGCATTCAAAATCTCTCCATTTGAAAAAGATTTTATACGTGGAATATGAAACACCTTTAAAGCACCTACATCAACAAAAGAAATTTCAACAAGCAGTGCTGCAATAAGGTCTACAGGCATGAAACCTATACCAGAATATTGATCAAGTATTTCAGGACAATAACATTCCAACTCTGACAATGACTTTAGTCTTGACCACATTAAGTTCTTATTAAGATTGGTCGGAAAACATCCATCTTTATATCTTCCTCCAAGATTTGAGATTCTGAATATTTTACTCTTAAAATGATAGTGCTTATTTATATATTCTTCTGCAAAAAGCTTAGATGCACCATGTATCAGTTTTCCATTTTGTTGCCCTAGATCAGTATCTGTTTCATAAAAATTTTCGATATCCGGTGGCATACTTTTCCCAACTATGCCTATAGTCGAAATAAAATTTATTTTTCCAATCTTATTAAGATTCGCCCAATCAACTATATTTTTTGTTCCTACAAAATTAATGTGCTCTTTCTTTGTTTTTCTACTTATAAACTGTGGTGAGCCTGCAACATGAAATATCGTATCTATCTCTTTCCATTCTTTGCTATTATAATTGATCCCAAGATTTTCTAAATATAAATCACCTTCTACAATACTAATTCTAGATTCATCTCTAACATTGTGATACTTTCTAAACAATGACCAAAACCTCTCTGCTGACGAATCCCATTCTTTCTTTCGAACAAGACAAATAAGTTGTGCATTTGTATTATTAATTAAATAATCAATAATCGTCATGCCTAACAATCCAGTCCCTCCTGTTAGGAATATTTTTTTGGGAAAGGATTTTGAAAAATTTTCTTTTCTAACATTACTAATTACTTCCTGATACTTGCTTTCTCTCAATCCCAAGTCTATTACAGGAGTTGTTTTTTCTTCAATACTTTCTTCAATATTCTGCTGAGACAGTACTTTATTTAAAATAGCGGTTATTGTAGAATAGGAATATATCTCTTCATAGGGAAGCTTAAAATTTTTAATGTTTTTCTCTAGTTCGTCTATCATATCTAAGGCAGAAAGAGAAGTACCTCCTAATTCGAAAAAATCATCATCATTCCCAAAATCATCAGTCTCCAAAATTGAAGTCCATACTTTTCTGATTATTTCTTCTACTTGATTTTTATTTAATTCTAAAGCATTATCGCTTTTACTATGTGCGATATCAGGCTCTTGATTTAATTGTGTGAAAATCAATTTCGAAAGCCCTAAAATAGTCGCATAAGAATAAATATCCTCATATGGTATTTTGACACCTTCAATATTTTTTTCTAGTTCATCTATCATATCTAAGGCAGAAAGGGAAGTGCCTCCTAATTCAAAGAAGTCATCATCATTCTTAAAACCTTCTGTCTCTAAAACAGTAGACCAAACCTGAGAAATTATTTTTTGGATATTTTCTACTGAGTATTTTTTAAGCGTAGAATTATTTGTCGATAGTTGATTAACCTTAGGTTCTGGCCAAAAACGTTTGAGGTTAAAATATGGAAGTTCCACATTATTAGATATTGTATTAAGGCTTGGCTTTAGAGGGTTCACTCCTAAATCTAAGATATGTGTATATAGTAAACTCCGATCCTTTTCAAGAAAAGAACCGTCTATCACATTCAAGTGTATATTAAGATCATCAAACCGATTTTTATCTTTTTTTGAAAAATCAATTACTATGATCTTTTTATCTTTAAAACTTTTATTTAGATATTTTTTGAAAGCGTCTTCATCAAAAGTATTAGGTGAATTATTTTTATATCCAGTTTGATCAATTATTTGTCTAACCGTAATTTCTGATTTGACTAGCCGATTCAGCAAGCTATTCTCTTTTGGAGTTATAAAGCTTATTTTAGATCCAAGTTTTGAAAGTAAATACTTATAAATTGCATATTGAAATAGAATACTTAAAATCTCTTGATTTGACACTTCTTCCAATTCCAAAGAAACATATTCATCCCAATATTTTTTAATAAATACATTTTCAATAAATATTGACTCAATGTCTTCCTTAGAATAAGCAAGAATATCCAGATCTAATAATAAGAATTGTTTTTCGCTTGATCTTATAGGTTTAGCCAATTCCAAAACATCAATTAATGACTTTTTTGAAGTGTAAATTATACCTTGATTTTCCTTATCAATTTGAAATATCTTATTAAGTTTTGAACATAAATTATTCACCGCTTCATAAGAATTCATCTCTTTAATTTTCTCTATCAGATAGTCCTTATAAAGTTTTAATTTTTGATTGTCTTTCTGACTAATTTGGAGATAGTTAATTTCTTTTTGACTAGGTATTACATTCACCTGATTATCTTTTTTCGAAACGACAAGGTGTACATTTGCTCCTGTCATACCAAAGCTACTCACTCCTCCTACTCTTTCACCATCCTCAGCAGGCCAATCTTCAACCGAAGTTGGAATGTATAAACCTGTATCTTCCAAACTAAAGAATTCATTTAATTTATTGAAGTTAGGTTGAACAGGAATTACTTTCAAGTTTAATGCCGCGACCAATCTAAGTAAACCTGCTAAGCCACTTAAATAATCCAGATGTCCTATTTGTCCTTTAAAAGAACTCAAAGCGATAGGATGTTTTTCCTTTGAAGAATCAGTTTCAAAAAATGCTTGCTTTATACCTTCCACTTCAATAGGATCCCCGAGGATAGTTCCCGTGCCATGAGCTTCTATATACCTTATTTCCCGGGGATCAATTCCAGCATTCTCCCATGCTTGAATAATTACTTCTTTTTGTGCATTAGAGCTTGGAGCCGTTAAACTTGATATTCTTGCACCACCATGATTAATAGCTCCTCCCCTGATTTCTCCTAAGATAGTATCTCCGTCTTTAATCGCTTTGTCATAATGTTTTAAGACAAAAAATATAGCTCCTTCTCCATTAATCATCCCATCCGCATCTGCATCAAAGGGCCTACATGTTCCTTTTTTAGAATGAACTACATTATCTAATATTTTTTCTTTTGCAAGGGCCAAAATCTTAACACCGCCGACCAAAGCCACATCACATTCATTTGCATTTAGACTTTGCTTTGCTGAATTTATTGCGACTAAGGAAGAAGAGCAAGAAGTATTTATAGAAACAACAGGGCCTCTTAAATCCAAATACTTAGCTAATTTTGTTGCTTCTATCCCCTGAACGAAGTCAAAACTCCCGAAAGATATATTAGAAACACTAGCATAATTATGATATGCAGATCTAGCTGCTGTATAAAAGATTCCAGCTTTAGTTCCTTTTAAAGATTCTTCATTATAGCCCGCATGATAGAAGGCTTTCATCGCATTGGTCAGAAAGAGGCGATGTTCTGGAAATGTCTTTAAAGACTCTCTTTCTGTGAATCCAAAATACTCGTTGTCAAATTGATCTACTCTATTCAAATACCCTCCTCTTGCCATTTGTATTTCTCCAAATGCTTTTTGGATTTCGCTTAAACGGTCATTTGGCATTTCGTCAATAAAAGAATCTTTATTATATAAAGACATTCCTAGATCCTTCCAACTTTTAATATTAGGCAAGTCAAAAGATACACCGATTATTGCAATTGAATTTCTCATGATTCTTTTTTTAGAATTTGATTTCATTGATTCCTGATACTTCTTCTAATTGATCAATCTCTACAAACAATTTCGCCTGTTCTTCAACGGTCGTATAGTTAAATAAATCGACGATACTAATCGCTCTGTCAAATATTTTTTCTAGTTCGTGTTTAAGTTTTACAAGCAACAAGGAATCTCCTCCGATCCTGAAGAAATTGTCTCGAACATCAATTCCTTCATATTCTAATACTTCTTCCCAAATAGTGGCTATTGAGGTCTCTATATCATTACGTGGCGCAACAGATTGCTCTGACACCTCTTGACTGTACCCTGCTTCGGACAAGGCTTTCCTATCGATCTTACCATTTGCGGTTAAAGGGAATACCTCCAAATCTATCATTCGCCCAGGGATCATATAATTGGGTAAATAACTTTTTAGATAAGTATATAATGTATCTGAGTTATATCCTTCTCCAGGAATCACATAAGCTATTAATTGCTTCCTTCCACTTTCGGTATTATGCACCATTATTATGGTATTGTCTACCATTCCTGAATCTAGTATTCTAGATCTAATTTCTCCCAACTCTATTCGATGCCCACGGATTTTCACTTGATTATCTTTCCTTCCAATAAATTCAATTTCGCCATCCGCCAACATTCTAACTAAATCTCCAGTCCTGTACACTCGTTCATCTTTTTTGGTAAAAGGGTTTTGAATAAATTGTTGCTGAGTCAATTCAGGATTGTTTAAATAACCTCTAGCAACGCCTTTACCTCCAATCAATAACTCTCCAGGTATTCCTACTTGACATAACCGATGGTCCTTATCCACAACATATACTGAAGTCTGTGAGAATGGCTTCCCTATGGGAATATTATTATAAACAGTATTGGAATCAATATTGATTAACAATTTCCCTATAGTCGTTTCTGTAGGGCCATAATGGTTTACGATTAGTAATTTTGGATTTTGTTCTTTTATTGCTTCTACATAAGAAACAGGCAAAGTGTCTCCACCAAAAACGATCATATTATTTGGTAATAACAGTGTATCATTTTTAGTCAATGCATTCCAATGAGCTGGAACTATTTTAATACAATCAATCGCATGTTTTTTGAAATATGCATGGCAAACTTCAGGAATTAGTAAGGCTTCTTTATTTGGCAAATAAAGGCTTCCTCCAGAAAGCAGGGCACTATAAAGCACTGTATTTCCTAGGTCGGTAGCGATATTGGACATTAATGCAAAACGCTTACTAGATTGGATTTTTGTTTGTTTAAAAATTCCACTGACATAATCCATCAAATTAGCATGTGTCACCATCACACCTTTAGGTTGGCCTGTAGAACCTGATGTATAGATTACATATGCCAAGTCTTGAGGATTTGGTCTTCTCTCTAAAGGACTTACATCTTGATTCTTAAAACTTGCAGTTTCTTGGTCAATAGTCAATGTAGGAATATTAGCTTGCCTTATTTTTTCTTCTCTTTCCGAAAGTATAATCAATGCTTTAAGTCGAGTATCAGTTATTAAATACTGGACTCTCTCTTCGGGTGTTTCAGAATCAATAGGAATATAAGCTGCTCCAGATTTAAGTATTCCTAATATGGAGACTAATGACCATGAAGAAGGAGGCAACATGATACCGACTAGATCGTCAGGTGCTATCTCGTATTCATCTCTTAAATAATGCGCTAACTGGTTAGATCGCTCATCAAGTTCCTTAAAAGTTAATTCGGCATCATCAGCAACTACAGCAATATTATACGGCGTATTTATCGCTTGCTCTGTGAATAAATCAACAATCGTTTTATCTTCAGAAGGATCTAAATCTATATCGCTAAAATCATAAAGAGTCGTTTGCTTTTCTTGTTCTTCGAACAATTCTAAATCCTTAATTTTTAAAGCACTATTTTCTATATAGTTCGATAAGAATGTTTCAATATAATGATGGATTCTTTCTAAGGTAATTTCATTTTTCAATCCTTTTTTGAGTTTGTAAGTAAAACTTAAAACATCTCCTAAAGCACTTGCTGTAAAATCAAATGCAGTATTAGTCAATACAAATGCATCATTATCGATTACTTCTTTTTGAGATGCTTTATAATCTTCTTCTGAACTTAATTCTAAAGTATTATAAATATGGAAGTTAACATAGTTGAACATTACATCAAAAAATGGAGATTCTCCAGATGATTGTTCATTCATTATTTTGGAAATGCTATATAATGTCAAATGTTCGTTTTTCCTGACTTCTTCTAATTTTTTCGCTATTTGCTTAAAGTATTCTGCCAAGGACAAAGATTGAATATGATCCAGTTTATTACGAACTGGGATAGTATTTAGGAAACACCCTAATAACCGATCTCCATCTTCAACTACAGGTCTATTATTCGCAACCATACCAACAACGAAATCATTTTCATAATTGATAAGGTTCATAGCATAGACAAAAGCGCCATAAATTACAGATTTTAAAGTCACATCACTTTCCTGACACTTGTGTTCTAATTGCTTCCTAAAATCAGCGTCATAGGTATTGGATAATACTTGGTAGGTATTTTCATTTTTGAATACATCAAGTTTTTTATATCCCTTTAATTCTTTTTTCCAAAAATCATTGAACGTTACATTTCTCTTATCCAATATTTCTGATAGTACCGCATCTCTATTCGTTGCTTTAAGTTTCTCTATTTTCAGAGGAATATTTTGTTGTAATTTTTTATAGATTTGAAACAATTCTGTATTTAAGGACGCAAGGCTCCAACCATCCAAAATCGCATGATGTGATTGAAATAAAAACATACATGCATCTTCATTTATTTTAAAGATAGATACACGCCATAATAATCCAACACCTATCTCAAATGGTTTTTTCCGTTCGGCTTCCATATATTCTTGCAGGTAGGATTCCTTATCCTTTACGCCTAATGCTTTTATATCCTTATAATCAATTTCAAAATCAACTGACTGCTTCACTATTTGTACTGCATTACTATACGATGTCAAATCAAATTGCGTCCTTAAAACTTCATGTTTCTGAACTAAGACATCAAATGCTTTTTTAAATAAGCGTTTATCAAGCAAAGGGATTTGATAAATAAATTGATCATGATAAACCCCAGCTTTGGGATTTATACTGGAAAGCACTACCATCCCTTTTTGAATATCACTCATTGGGTAAACATCTTCTATTTCTTGAGGATAATCGATTGTTCCAAAAACCATTTCCTTTAATTCAATGATATCATTTTCTATTTCTTTTCTATCATTTAAGGATTCTTCAGCAGGCATAGAACCTTTTTGAAGTAGTTCAGCAAGTGCTTCTATTGTATTAAACTCATATAAGGCTGCAACAGTGAGATTCAGGTTATATATTTTATTGATTTTACTAATTAAGCGAATAGACAATATAGAATCTCCTCCTATTCTGAAGAAGTTGCTCTGAACACCGATGCCCTCATACTCCAATACTTCTTCCCATATCTTAGCGAGGGCTGATTCTATCGCGTTCCTAGGTAATACGATTTGGTCTAATACACTTTGGTCTTCCTCCAAATTGGGCAAGCCTTTTCTATCAATTTTCCCACTGGTCGTTAAAGGGAATTCCTCTAAGGTCATTATTCGATTAGGCACCATATATTCTGGCAAGTGTATTTTCAAATAATTAAATAAACCATCCGCTGTATATTCTTCTTTCGCGAGAATATAAGCAACTAAGTACTTATGTGCATTTTCAGATTCCCTGACGATTACCACCGCATTTTCTACGAGTCCAGAAGCATGTATTTTGGATTCTATCTCTCCGAGTTCAATTCGATTTCCCCTTATCTTTACCTGATTGTCTTTTCTACCTAGATATTTTATAGTACCATCATTTTCCCAAGCAGCTATATCTCCTGTTTTATATACTCGCTCTCCAGGTATAAATGGATCTTCAATAAATCGCTCTTGAGTCAGTCTGTCTAAATTTAAATACCCCTTAGCTACCTGGACTCCAGATATTAATAATTCACCAGGAATTCCGATTGGTTGTGGGTTAAGACCTTCATCAACAATATAGATTCTAGTATTCGCAACTGGCTTGCCTATACTTACACCATTCGACAAATCTTCATCAGTAAGATCAATAGCCGTAACATCAATAGCTGCTTCAGTTGGGCCATACAGATTATGAATTCTAACCTCTGGAAAAAGATTTTTTGATTCGAAAACCATTTGAGCAGGTAACTCTTCTCCACTACAAACAATATGCTGTAAGCTTGCTGCATCTCCTGGTTTGCAAAACTGTAAAAATACACCAAGCATTGAAGGAACAAAATGAATAATGTTTACCCCTTCTTGCTTGATAATGTCTTTTAGATATTGTGGATCTTTATGACCTTCTGGTTTTGCAACTACTAATGTACTACCAGTAAGTAAGGGCAATACAAACTCCCATACAGAAACATCAAAAGTGTAAGGAGTCTTTTGGAGGAAGACATCCTGTGTCCCTACTTGCAAATAATCTTTCTTCCATTCCAATCGGTTATACAAGCCAGCATGTTGATTTAAAACCCCTTTTGGTTTTCCTGTAGAGCCCGAAGTATATATACAATACGCCAAATCATTTGGATCAGGTTTAGTCTGCAAATTCTCAGTTGAATAATTGTTCTGAACAGAGAAAAACTTAGCTAGTTCTTCTTCATTAATTAGTACTTTTAATTTTGCATCCTCAACAATATAAGTTACCCGTTCTTCGGGATAATCAACACCTATAGGGACATAAGCTGCACCAGCTTTTAAAACAGAGAAAATAGACAAAGGCATTCTTTCACTTCTTTCCAACTGTATACCAACCAAATCATTCGTACTTATTTTATACTTATCTTGTAAATAAGCTGCTAACTGATTTGACAAGTCATCAAATTCTTTGTAAGAGTACTCTTTATCATCATATTTCACTGCTATATGCTTTGGGCTTAAGAGCGCCTGTTCTTCGAAACAATCAATGACAGTCTTATCCTTGGCATATCTAGTTTTTGTATTATTGAACGCCTTTAATAAAAGTTGTTTTTGAGTATTTTGCAATATAGCTACATCCTTAATCTTAGCATGTGGAGTAGTCAATAGCATTGTAGCTATTGATTTAAAATGGTTAATCAAATTCGTAATATCCTCATAGCTATAGACATCAGGATTATATTTCAACATCAGTTTAAGGTGTTCTCCTTTTTCATAGAACCCAGCTTCTATATCAAGCTTAGTAATTCTAAAACCATAGTCTTTAATCAATTCTGTTTCACTATCATTTAGATCAACCACAGTCTTTTGAAGGTCTTCAAAATTTTGTAGGAATAACATTACATCATAAATCGTGTTATTTCTACTGATATCTTTTTTATTTTTTAAATCTCGAACCAGGCTGTTAAAAGGATACATTTGATGTTCAAAAGCTTCAAAAGTTGTCTCCTTAACTTTTTCATAAAAATCATAAAAAGATAAGCCTCCTTCTACTTCATTAAGTAAGGCAAGTACATTAATGTAGCACCCAAGTTGATCTTCTAGTTGCGGATGATTCCTTCCTGCAATAGATGCTCCCATCACGATTTCTTCTTGGGATGTATATTTGTAAAATAACACATTCCATATAGACAATAGGGTGATGAATAAACTCCCATTATTTTCGTTACTGAAATTATAACATAGAGCCGTAAGGTCTTTTGTAAAAAAAGTTCCTAAATACCGACCATTGGATGTTCTTATCTTAGGGCGAACTACTTTGGTTGGTAAATTCAAATTACCAGATTTTCCTTTAAATCTATTCAGCCAATAATTTTTATCATTATTTATACCATCGCTCTTCAATAAATTATGTTGCCAAGCTGCATAATCTTTGTATTGAATACTTAGCGGTTCCAGAGATATTTCTGTTTTGTTTTTTAAACTGTTATAAATTGCTAAAAATTCTTTTACAATAATCTCACTTGAAACCCCATCAGTAATCAAATGATGAAACACAGAATAGAGAACATGGCCATCGGTAACTTTATATAATTTGAATCTAAAAAGGGGACCATTCTCGAGGTCAAAAGGTTGAAATAAATCTCCTTTTTCGTGGCCATAAATAAAATCTTTAATGGTAGCTCGTTGATTGTCCAAAGACGAAATATCTTCTACTTCGATTCTGGATAGTACCTCTTCGGCAGGTAATATCCATTGTCTAATCTCATCCTTATCATCCATTCTAAAAACAGTTCTCATAATCTCATGTCTATTCACTAAGTATTCGTGTACTTTATTGAATAGGTCTAGATCAAAATCAAAACTATTATTAAAATCATACAAGATTGACAGGTTATATGCAATAGCACCTTTTTCTGTATTACTATCCAGCCAGATCATTTGTTGTACTTCTGAAAGTGGATAACTTGCAGAAAGAGGAGCTTTGGCTATGGCATTGAAACTTGTAACATCTGCTGACTTGATCATTTCAGCATGCTCTTCAATTGTTCTGGCATTAAATATATTCTTCAATTTTAATTTTACAGAAAATCGTTTAGCATATATATTAATCAATTGTCCAGCTTTCAAGCTATGTCCACCCAAATCAAAGAAGTTGTCGGTCACACCTATATCTTTCATATTCAAGACTTCTTCCCAAATATCTACTAGCTCTATTTCCAATTTACTTTTGGGAGCTTTGTAATTATTTTTTATGACATCTCCGTCAGAGATTTCTGGCAATAGTTTTCTATTAATTTTCCCACTTGATGTAAGTGGCATTTTTTCTAAAACAACAAAAAACGTAGGCACCATATATTCTGGCAAGCTTTGCTGTAGTGCTGTCTTAATTTCAGATTTATTAATCAGTGTTTCTTCTTTTGGAACTAGATAAGCAACTAGCGTCTTCTCTCCATCGACTAGCTTTGCTACAACAACAAGCTGCTTGATTGAATCGAACTTAGCTAAAGCATTTTCGATTTCTCCGAGCTCTATTCTATTCCCTCGTATCTTAACCTGATTATCTCCTCTTCCTAAATACTTTATTGTTCCGTCTATTTCCCATGAAGCAATATCTCCTGTCCTATATACTCGTTCACCAGGCATAAACGGATCCTCAATAAATCGTTCTTGGGTTAAATCATCCAAATTCAAATATCCTTTGGCTACTTGTATGCCCGATATTAATAATTCCCCAGGAATACCTATTGGTTGTGGATGAAGGCCTTCATTAACTATATAGATCTTTGTATTAGCAATCGGTTTACCTATGCTAACTCCAAGAACATTTGTATCCACATTAGTTAAGTCAATAGCCGTAACATCAATAGCCGCTTCAGTAGGGCCATATAAATTGTGAATATTTGCATTAGAAATAAGGCTTTTGGATTTGCTTACCATTTGAGCAGGCAATTCTTCCCCACTACATACGATATGTTGTAGACTAGGTGTATCTCCTGATTTCAAGAATTGCAAAAACAATCCTAGCATCGAAGGCACAAAATGAATAATATTTACACCTTCTCTATTTATTATTTCTTTAAGATATTCTGGGTCTTTATGGCCTTCTGGTTTTGCGACTACTAATGTACTACCAGTAATAACAGGTAGTATGAATTCCCATACTGATACATCGAAAGTATAAGGTGTTTTTTGCAAAAATATTTCGCTTCCTGTTACATTTAAATATGCTTTCTTCCATTCTAATCGATTGTACAAACCAGCATGTTGATTCAAAACTCCTTTGGGTTTCCCTGTCGATCCTGACGTATAAATACAGTAAGCTAAATCACCTGGAGCAGGCTTCTGAAGTAAACAATCTCCAGCATACTTATCTTTTTTTGAGGAAAATTTTGACCATTCTTCCTCATTGATCACCACTTTTAATTTAGCATCCTTGACGATATAATCCACTCGTTCTTTAGGATAGTCAACACCAATCGGAACATAAGCTGCTCCCGCTTTTAAAATAGAAATAATTGACAGAGGCATTCTTTCACTTCTTTCCAATTGTATACCGACTAGATCATTAGTACCTACCGTATAGGTGTCTTTGAGATAAGTAGCCATCTGATTAGAGAGGTGGTCTAATTCTGCATAAGTATATTGAAGATCATTAAATTTTACTGCGACTTGCTCTGGGGAAGCAATTACTTGTTCTTCTAATAGGTCAACAATAGTTTTATCATTATCATAAGCAATATTAGTATCATTGAATTTATTTAACACGAGGTGTTTTTCTTCCGGTGTTAGTATGCTGACATTTTTTACTTTTTCATGAGGTGTTTCGAGTAGTGCAGAAGCAAGTGTTTTAAAATGCTGAAGCATTTGTTTGATCATTTCATTCTCATATACATCTTTATTGTATTCAATCAATACTACTAATTGTCCGTATTCTTCGTAAAGATTAATTTCTATATCGAACTTAGCATAGCAAGGGCCCAATTCTTCAATAGTCTCATTATCCTTAATTTCAATCTCCGAATCTATATTTTTCCCAATATTTTGAAATGCAATCATTACATCAAAAATTGCACTTCTGGAAGTATCTCTCTTTATGGATGCGTCTTCCACCAAAGCATCAAAGGGATAAACCTGATGATTAATCGCAGCTAAAGTATTGTCTTTAATCTTTTGGTAATTAGAAATAAAATTCTTCTCGGGATCAATTTCATTTCTTAAGACCAATGTATTTACGTAAAACCCTATTTGATCTTCTAAATCACTATGAAAGCGACCAGCTGAAGGCGTAGCAATAATGAAATCTTTTTCCTGGGTGTATTGATAAAAGAGTATTTTCCATATAGCAACTACTGTACTAAAAATACTACCTTCTTGGTCCTGAGTAAATGACTTTATATTTTGGAGTACTTCATTCGACAATCTTGTCTTTAGCCTATTTCCAACATACGTTTTTATAGCAGGTCGTTTTTTATTAGTTGGTAAATTTAATACGGGTAATGTATCCTTAAGTATTGCTTTCCAATATTTCTTTGACTCCTGTAAACCATCAGCATCCAATTGCTCTTGTTGCCATGCAGCGAAATCCTTATATTGAATTCTCAGTGGATTGATTGTAACTGACGTATCGTTTTTATAAGCATTATAATAGTCAAATACATCTTTGGCTAAAACTTCCATTGACCAACCATCACTAATAATATGATGCATGTTATAATAAAAAACATATTTTTCTTCACTTAATCGAAAGAAGGTAGCTCTAAAGAGGGGCCCATTTTCAAGATCAAAATACTTATAAGTATCTTCCAAAACCATCTGTTCGGCGACAGCCCGAGCATCCTGAGATGTGCTTAAATCATGAAACTGACATTCAAACTTAAATTGATTATAAGGAATAATCCATTGTCTTATTTCCCCATCGGAATTCGGTTTAAAAACCGTTCTTAGAATTTCATGTCTTTCTATAGCAGCAGCAATTGCTTTATTAAAAATGGAAATATCATATGCTCCGTCCAAATCTATTGAAAAGGGTAAATTATATGCTAGAGATGCTTCATCGAATTGACTTAAGACCCACAATCGCATTTGAGATGATGATAATAAATAAGATTCTTGTTGATCTATTTTGGGAATTTTCAGAAAATTTTCTTCACCTTGCAATTTGCCTAAATGATCAACTAATATTGTCTTGTTAGCTTTCAATAAGTCTATGATCTCATCAGGCACTTCCTCTTGTGAAAAATTGACTTCTAGGTCGTTTCCATCTAGTGAAATAGATACTTGGTTCTCTTCTAGTCGATTTAAGATATTAAGTATTTCCATTATATCGTAAGTTTATTTTTTTGTGAACCTTTTTTGCTTAGGCTTCTCAGTTTAATTGAAATTTGGATTTTCGAACTTATATTTTTAATGTTTGGATTTTCGTAAAGTTCTTGAACCTGGATTTCGCAATTGAATTCTTTTTTGATCGAGTTCAAAATCGACATCGCTTTTAAGGAATCTCCTCCTAGTTCAAAAAAATTGTCTTCAATCCCTATTTTATCTTCCCCTAGAAATGCACTCCATATTGAACACAATTTTGTCTGAGTTTCATTTTCAGGAGGAAGGTAATTTGTTGTTATATTTACTCTTAGATTATCCGATTGCTCTTCTCCCGCAAGGGATGAATCTCCTTCTTTATCATCAAATAAAGTATCTGTAGAAATGTTTGACAATAATGAATTCACATCTAGCCCTGAATTCGAATCTATTTGGATGAGCTTTAATGGGTTTACTTTTGTGGGCAATTTTGTCCGGTCAAAAACATAGGAAGGCGTAGGTATTTTTTTAATACCCTTTTGATAAAGGTCATTTGTAGTTAACCCTGTTCCTCCTCTCCATAAAAGCCCTAAATTATTCAGGAGATATTTAAAATCGTTTTTTTGTTCCTTAGCACTCTTGAGCATTGACAAGCTTAAATTAGGTTTGGCAGATATTCGTTTTAAAAAGTTCAGTAGCGTTCTACCCGGGCCTATTTCTAAAAAAACATTATCATCAGACGGCCATTTTTGTATCAAATACTCCAAACCTTTTTGAAATAAAACAGTATGTCGCAAATGCTTTGTCCAATACGAAGTGGATAAATCATCCGAAGTAATCACTTCTCCGGTTAGATTAGATATAAATGGAATTTCCGGTTTCGAAAAATGAAATAGGCTTAATTCCTTTTCAAAGGGACTTAATATTTCATCCATCATATAAGAATGAAATGCATGTGATGTTTTTAAAATCGAATGGGAAATACCTTTTTCATTGAGTATTTTGGATAAGGCTTCTATGTATTCGTTTTTCCCGGAAAGGACACAAGTATTCGGAGTATTGATTGCAGCAACAGATAAATCATCATTTTCAACAAAGCTTAAAACTTTATCAGCATCAGCTTTGACAGCTATCATTGATCCGGGTTTCATCTTATTCATTAGCAAAGCTCTGGTATGAATTATTTTCAATCCATCTTCCAAGGAAAAGACATTACTCACACAAGCTGCCGTATATTCTCCAAGGCTATGGCCAATCATGCAAGTCGGCTTTACACCAAAATTCATTAGTGTTTTTGCTAATGCATATTCAATCAAAAATAAAAGTGGTTGAGTATATAAGGTCTTATTAATCAAAGAAGGATCATCTGCTCTACCCTGCTCATAGCCAATGATTTGCTTGTAATTTATGTCTGATATCCCTCTTAACAATTCAAAGCCCTCATCCATTATTTTTTTAAAACATGAAACCTCTGTATACAATTCTTTAGCCATTTCAAAATACTGTGTCCCCTGTCCAGGAAACATAAAAATGACATCATTATAATTTTTAACAGATATTTGATGATGAGTTGAATTCAATTGGGCTAATGCATCTTCATGGTTTCTAAAAACGATAAAATCTTTATAAGGAAAGTTTTGAGTTTTATTGTTTATGCTATAACTCAATTGGTCATAATTACAATCTTCATTTTGTTCTAAAAATGAGCTAATGCTAGCCTTATAATTATTAAGAGCACTTTTAGTTTTAGCAGATAGCCTTAGCAAATGATACGAATTTTGTTTTTTAGAAGCTCTTATCTGTTCAAATTCTTCCAAAATCGCATGGCAATTTGTTCCCCCAATTCCAAAACTACTTACTCCTGCTCTAAAGATTTTCTTACTGTCCCATTTTTGTAAATCGGTATTGACATAGAATGGACCGTTTTTAAAATTGATTTCCGGATTGGGTGTTTTAAAATGTAAAGAAGGAGGAATTACTTTAGCATCGACACACAAACAAGTTTTAATAAAGCCTGCAATTCCAGCTGCAGAATCTAGATGTCCCATATTCGTTTTTACAGATCCTATAGCACATTTATGATCTGTATTATAATTAAATGCTTTATTGAGCGCTTCTATTTCGATAGGGTCTCCTAGCTTTGTTCCGGTTCCATGTGCTTCGATATAAGCGATTGTCTCGGGTTGAACACCTGCAATTTTATGAGCCATCTTAATACACTCTGATTGTCCTTCAACACTTGGTGCAGTGTAGCCTACTTTCCTTTTCCCGTCGTTATTTACTGCCGTTGCTTTAACAACTGCATAGATGTAATCACCATCTCGAACTGCATCTTCAAATCTCTTCAGAACAACCGCTCCTGCTCCCTGTCCCCAAGTCGTCCCAGTAGATTCTTCATCAAAAGCTCTACAGTGTCCATCTTTAGAAGCTATTAATCCTTCTTCAAAAAAGCATCCTTTCTCCTCGGTAGAATGAATACTAACACCACCTGAAACAGCTATATTGCATTCCTTTAGTAATAAACTTCTACAAGCAAGATGGACATTACTCAATGATCCTGAGCAAGCCGTATCCACATAAAAACTGGGCCCTTTAAGTCCTAATTTATAAGAGATTAGTGTACTTATAAATTCTTTATTAGATAGTCTCTGAGCGAGAAACTTCGACACTTTTCCTTTAGCATAAAACATTTCAAGTAACCTCCAATTCAAATTATCAGAAGCTGATAAATAGAGTCCAATAGTATTTTCATCAAGGCGATTAGCATATCCAGCATTATCTAAAGATCCATATACTTGCTCATGCATAATCCTAATCTGAGGATCCATCAATGCTGCTTCCGCCCGCGTATAAGCAAAGAATTTATAATCAAAACTATCTGAATGATCAATAAATGATCCTACAGGAATATAGTTAGGTATTTTTAATAAATCTTGATCCAAGTCCTCTGGATCATAAAAATGAATTAGCTCTTTTCCATTAATCAAATTGTCCCAAAAAATTGATAAATCTTTCGACTTCGGAAAGACCCCTGACATTCCAATAACGGCGATATCTTTTTTTCTATTGACTGTATTCATGTTTTATATTTTAATTTTAGACCTTTTCAAAATATGTCTACCATACTATCTATGTCTTCAGAAATATTTACTGAATGGAGATCCTCTTCTACTTCAAGGTTCAGAACATTTTGTATCAAACTTTGTACATTCGGATACTTAAATAGGTCAAGCGCTTTTAGTTCTATAGCCAGTCTTGAATTGATTTTATTCAGAATTGTTATTAATGAAAATGAATCCAAACCCAAGTCAAAGAAATTATCAGTCACACCAACCCTTGCAACTCGCCCTTCTAGTTCCTCTTTTATGATCTCAATTATCATCTCTTCCATCTCGTTTTGAGGTTGGACATACTCACTCTTTATAATATCACCATCTGTAATATCCGGCAACATCTTTCTATTCACTTTCCCATTAGAAGTAAGGGGGATTTGATCCAGAACAACATAAAACCCTGGAATCATATATTCTGGCAAGTGCTTTTGAAGATATTTCTTAAGGATTGCTTTTTCTATCAATTTATCAGATTCATAAACTAAGTAGGCGACTAAAGTTTTTCCTTCTTTATTATTTTTAGGATATACTACACAATCTTTTATTTCTTCAGCACTCCTTATGGCTGTCTCTATCTCTCCTAATTCTATCCGATGGCCTCTTATTTTTACTTGCTTATCTATTCTAGATAAATAAGCCAAATCTCCGTTTGGAAGCACCTTTACGAAATCTCCGCTCTTGTAAATACGAACCTTACCTAATATTTTATTTTCATAATCAATGAAACGATCATTAGTAAGATCTGGCTTATTCAAATAGCTTCTCGCCAAACCTTTACCATAAACACATAATTCCCCCATCACTCCTTCTGGTACAATCTTCTGGTTTTCGTCAAGTACAATCGTACCTAAAGTGGGAATCGGTACGCCGATATTACTAACTGTTGATTGAATATCTTCTTCTGTTATTTCTTTATAGGTAACATGAACGGTGGTTTCTGTGATACCATACATATTGATAATTTTACAAGATGGAAATTCTTTCTTCCACTTTTCCAATGTATCCGTATTTAAAGCTTCTCCTCCAAAAATCAAATATCTGGCCGCTAATTTAGTTTGAGTTCTAAACACTTCTTCCTGAAGCATTTTAAATGCAGTAGGGGTCTGATTAAGAACAGTCACGCTTTCCATTTCAAGTAGTTTGGAGAAACGGTTCATATCTCTTGTCGTTTCTTTTGGAACAACTACGAGTTTTCCTCCATATAACAAAGCGCCAAAAATCTCCCAAACTGAAAAGTCAAAACAGTAGGCATGAAAGAGGCACCAGACATCCTCCGCATTAAAATCAAATCTGTTTTCATCATTGAAAAGCAATCGAACCACATTTCTATGTTCTAGTAAAGTCCCCTTAGGCTTACCTGTTGTCCCAGAAGTGTAAATCACATAAGCTAAGCTATTGGGTCGAATAGAATTAGCAACCTGATTTATTGAATACTTGTCTCTTGTATTAAAGAATTTATCGACTTCATCCTGATTTAAAAGTAGCTTACAATTACTATCTTCTATCATATAGTCAATACGCTCCTGAGGTAAATCATTATCTATCGGAACATAGGCTCCTCCTGCTTTTAAAATTCCAAGAATAGCAATTATTATCCATTCGTTGCGATCTAGTTGAACACCAATTAAATCATCTGAATTTATATTACATTGTGCTTGTAGATATTGTGCTAATTGATTGGAAAGTTCATCTAATTGTTGATAAGTGAGTGAATTATTTTCACAAGTAAGCGCAATATTATCAGGATACTGTTGTGCTTTTTCATAAAACAAATCAACGATTGTCTTCTCCTTAGGGAAAGCTACTTTTGAATAGTTATAGCGATCAATATGTTCTTTCTGCTCTAGCTCCGTCAGAAACTCAATGTCATTTACCTGCAAATCTGGATAGTCAATACACTTTCTACCAACTGGCTAAAGTGTTGCATAAGCTGTTCAATCATATGTCTTTCATAAACATCCGTATTGAAATTGACTTTAAACAAGAGCATTGATCCGACTTCTGCAAAATTTATCTCAACATCAAATTTCGTCATGCTTACGCCCCTATCATAGATTTTCCCAACTTCCGATTGAATATATTCATCGCTTTCTTTTTCACCGGTATTCTGAAGAGCCAGCATTACATCAAAAATAGCACTCCGACTAGTATCTCTTGACAAGTTTAATTCATCTACTAAGAGATCGAAAGGGTACGCCTGATGCGAAAGGTCAGAGAGCGTTTTTTGATTTAAAGTTTCATAATTTTCTTTGATACTTATTTTGGGGTCTATGACATTGCGTAAAGCAATTGTATTTACATAAAACCCAATCTGATCTTCTAGGTCAAGATGCTCCCTACCTGCTACAGGAGAACCAATAACTATATCTTTTTGTCCTGTGTAGCGATAAAATAAAATATTCCAAAAAGTAAGAAGGCTTGTAAAAAGTGTGCCTTTATTTTGTCTGGTAAATATCTTTATTTTTGAGCTTAACTCTTTGGATAAAAAGGTTTCTAATATTTGCCCTTTATTAGTTTTTAATGTGGGCCTTTGTAGATTAGTTGGTAAATCGAGTATAGGTAAATCGTCAGATAATTGCTTCAACCAATACGCTTTATGATTATCCAGTTCTTGACTTTTTATTCTGGCTGATTGCCATGCTGCAAAATCTTTATATTGAATTTTTAAAGCCGAAACTGTTTCTGCATTTGGAGAAATATAGCTATTATAAAAATCCAGCGTATCTTTAGCTAAGACTCCCATAGACCAGCCATCTCCAATAATATGATGCATATTATAATGAAAAACGTATTGGTCGTCTGCCAACTGAAATAACATAGTAGTCAGCAATGGTCCATTTTCTAAATCAAATATTTTATATGTATCCTGACTCACAAAATTTGAAATGGCTTTCCTTTGATTTACTTCATTTCGAAAATCTTTATACGCTATTTCAAAACCTATTTCTTCAAAAGGTAAAATGAATTGTCTAATCTCTCCTTCTTTATTTTTCCTAAAGACTGTTCGTAAAATTTCGTGCCTTTCTACTACTGCGCAAACTGATTTTTTAAACAAGTCAATATCAAAACCTCCATTTAATTCGATCTGATGCGTAATGTTATATGCTCGCAAACCTTCTTCAAACTGGCTCAATATCCATAATCGGTACTGAGAAGATGACAAAGGGTAACCATCATCCAGTATTGGAGTTTTGGGAATAACAGATTGAATACTAGAGCGCTTAGATTCTTGTTTTAAATACTTTATTATATTCTCTTTATTTTCCCTAATCTTAGAGATGAGATCAAGAGAAGGTTTTGCACCATCAAACTTCAATTTGATATCTTCTTCATATAATGAAATATGAATTTTATTTTCTCTTAATTCTTTAAGTAATTTTTTCATCGAGCAATAGATTTAGTGCTTAAAGAAGCTATCTGAAAGCTATCTTTCGAACTGCAAAATCAGAAAGGCCTATTCTAATTTTTCGTTATCGAAAATAAAATTCAAATATTTCTTTAATCTAAGTACAGTGTTTAAGGGATAGATTTTTAATAAGTGTTAAGCATTCTAGAAAAGGTACTTTTTATGTGGCGATGAATTATTTACGCCTAAGAAAAGGAATCAAATTAATAACTCACCAGATAATTCTACATCGTTTTTCAACCATTGTTTCTCATCTATTAAGAGTGCTAAATCTTTAATAGTACTATTGGCTAAAACTTCTGCAATAGTTAATTCTACCCCGGTATCTTTTACAATTTTATTAATTAATTGAGTAGCTAATAATGAATTTCCTCCAACTTCAAAATAATCATCTAAAACACCTATTGGTTGATAGCCTAAAATAGTCTTCCAGTGTTCAGCAATGGATTTCTCTATATCAGTTACTGGTTCGACAAAAACACTACTCAGACTTCTCTTTTTATCGATCTTGTTAGCCCCTCGCAATGAGCTGTCTACTTTATCCAATGAAACCTCATCATACAATACCTCAATCAGATCTTGTATTGTTTCACCTTCTGATGAAAAGATATTTTTGATGTCGCTTATATATTGAGTATGCAAATTGCTTAAGCGATCTAATACCTTATCCTGAATTTTAGCCTTATCAGTAATTTTAATTTCAACTGAAGATCTTAATCTATCACTTATATATGTATCATTTTTATGATGGTAAGATTTTTTTATTTCATTAAAATCACTATAGCTTACATTGAGTTGTGGTTTCCAAAAGTAGTTTTTTGAAAAAGCGTATCCTGGTAAGGGAATTCTTTTTCCTTTAGGTATTTCAGGTGACTCAAACACTACACCTTTTGCGCAAAGAAGTGCCTTTGCTTTGTAAAAATTACTGAGATCATTATTATTCTTCGATGGCCTTGGAAGTATACTAATAGTATTGACCTCTTGAACAAAAATTGATTTAATAAAAGCAGACAATCCATTACCTGGGCCCACTTCTATAAAAAGTGGATTTGAAAGATAGTTCATTATATCTTCAACTGCATCTAAAAATTCTACCGGTTTAATAATTTGATCTAACCAATATTGTTTTGAACAAAATAAATCTGGAGCAACCAAACCACCCGTATGGGTAGAGAATATCTTAAGGTCAGAATGTTTAAATATCACTTCAGATAAAACTTGTTCATACTCCGCTAGCACCTCTTGCATCATAGACGTATGATAAGCATGTGACACCTTTAATTTTCTATATTTTATATTATTCAATTCAAACAATTTACATTGTTGTTGAATATCTTCTATTGTACCTCCAATGACAAGATTATCATGGGCATTAGTAGCACAAATAGATACTGAATCTAATAACACGGAATTCATTTTCTCCTTTGTATCTCTGACTAAAACCATCGCACCTCCCTGCATTCCGCCCATCAATCTCCCTCTATGATATACTAATTTCAAAGCATCTTCCAGAGAGATACATCCTGCTATACATGCCGCTACGTATTCGCCTAAACTATGGCCAACAAGCGCATGAGGTTTTACTCCGATCCTTAATAATTCTTTCGCCAAACAATACTCCACTATAAATAAAGATATTTGTGTGTTTTCTGTTCTAGCTAATAGAGTACTATCATCAGAAAAGATCATTGATTTAAAATCAACTTCATATAATGATTGAATATAATCAAAACAGTAGTCCATACCTTCTCTAAAGGTTTTATTTTGATTATATAAATCAGCAGCCATATTAGTATATTGACTTCCCTGCCCTGGGAATAAAAATACACTCTCTCCTAAATCCCCCTGTCCTTCATAACATTTTTCTTTTTGACTATTATTCAATTGAGACAATAACTCTTCCTTATTCTGACAGACTGAACTAAACCGGTATGGCATCACCTTTCTTCCATATATACTTGTAAATTCAATATCTTCTAAGAGCAGGTTTGGGTTAGCTCCAATATATTCACTCCATTGCTGTCTCTGTAAAGACAAACTCTCTTCGTTTAGAGCAGACAATGAAACTACATACGGTCCTTTGACAGTTTGAGCCTTAGTCGATTCCGGAGGCTGTTCAACAATCAAGTGTACATTAGTTCCTCCAACGCCCAATGAACTAATCCCCGCTCTACGAATATCGAAGTGATCTGGCCATGGCATATGCGTCTGACTTACATAAAAAGGAGAAGTATCTAATTGCAATGAAGGATTGGGTTCAGAAAAATTGATACTAGGAACTAAAACACCTTTATTTACACACAAAGCCGTTTTAATAATTGAGGCAATTCCCGCAGCGGCATCCAGGTGTCCGATATTACTTTTGACAGATCCCACTGCACAATAACGCTCTTTCTTTGTATACTTACGAAAGGCTTCAGTAAGAGCAGATACTTCGATAGGATCCCCGATCAAGGTTCCTGTACCATGAGCTTCTATCATACCTATAGTATCTGGATGAATGTCAGAAACGGCTAGAGATTCCAGAATAACATCTCGTTGAAAATTAACGCTAGGAGTAGTATACCCTTGTTTATTAGCCCCATCGTTATTGGATGCAGTTCCTTTAATTAATGCATAAATATGATCCTTATCTTTGATAGCATCTTCTGCTCTTTTCAAAACAATTGTACCAACACCATCTCCCATGACCGTACCACTCGCATCTTTATCAAAAGGACGACAAACTCCATCTTTTGAATAAATCGACTCTGGCATATGTATATATCCTATTCCATCATCTGAATTATAGGTTGCACCACCAGCTAATGCCATTGAACATTCGTGATTTAATAAACTTTGACAAGCCAGGTGAATGGCCAGTAATGAAGTTGAACAAGCAGTTTGGACCGTCAAAGCTGGCCCTGTGAGATTCAACTTATATGAAATCCATGTTGCCAAGAAATCTTTTTCATTTAAAATTCTATATAATAAAGGATCTACAGGCTCTGTCTGAGCATTGGTATTTAAAACCCTCATCAAGTAAGAATTCGTAGACATTCCACAAAAATTGCCTACAGCAGCATCAAGGTCATTCATTGCATAACCTGCATCTTCAAGTGCATGCCAACTTGTTTGCAATAACAACCGGATTTGAGGATCCATTAGTGTCGCTTCGGTGTTTGATAATCCAAAGAAATCAGCATCAAAATATTTTGCATCTTCAAGTTTTGAACTTGCGTTTACAAAACGTTTATGATTCAAAACTTTTTTAGAAAACCCAGATGTAAGAATTTTTTCCTCATCAGCCTGACTAACACTGCTAAGTCCATTGACAAGGTTTTGCCAATAAGTATCAATATTTTTTGCTTTAGGAAATCGACCAGCCATCCCGATGATCGCAATATCATTTTCATACATTTGTTCCATGTTTTTCATTTTATGTTATTTTACTCGACTCATCCGAGCCCGCCTTCTTAGTTTGCCTTTATCAAGAGCTTTCTCGCCAGTATCTTCCTCAATGTCGTGAGCATTTTGAACCAATTTCGCTTGTTGTTGGATGGTAGGATTACGAAACAATTCAACTAATGAAAAATTAACATTAAAGGTTCTTTGTAATTTTTCATGTAATAAAACTATTTTCATAGAATTACCTCCAGCTTCAAAAATACTAACATGGTAAGGGATATTTTCTTTTTCTAAGATCTCGCACCAAATTTGATAAATAGCTAGTTCAGTTTTATTAGTCAGTTTAACTTGATTTCTTATAAGTGCTTTTTGAGGTTTGATTGCTTTTAGTTTTACCATATTAACTTTTCCGTTCTCCATCAAAGGAATAGAAGGCACGAAAGTGATATTCTCTGGAAGCATATAATCAGGTAGTTTATGTTTTAGAAAATTTCTAATAGATTTTTCATTTACCTGAGCTTGCAATTGTTTTGTAACTGCATCATTTTTATTTAGTCCATGATTATGGTTAGTGGCGTAAAGCATGTACGTGTTTTCATCTTTTGATGTATTGGCATCACTCATTACCAATTCATCGACATTGATCTCATAACCTTTCTCCTTGAGAAGGTTCGTAATAATACTCAGGTTATGATCACCATCGACTTCAACAGCAAGATGGCGAATCATGGACCAATGTTCTGGTCGAATTCCTTCCAGTACCAAACATTCACTTTTCTCTACATCAAGCTTCAGTAAATCAATACACTGTATATCTAACTCATCTATGACATCAGAAACAGTTGTCAACTGACATTCTACTTCTTCGGTATTATATAAGGACGACATATATTCTTTGAATTCTTCAGAGCCGTCAATTTTATCATAAAAAGATTCTACGATTTTTCGATTACTTTCTGATAAACGATCCCCTTCATTCTTTAAGAATTTTTTATCAAATTCCATATACTGTCCGACGGCATCAATAATAACTTCTTTATTGGCGAAACGGCCAGACATACCAGACATCTCTGGATAGTAATAAAAGGTTGCTTTTTCTTTTTTATTAGAAACGCCGTAATTTAAAACCCGTCCTTTTATTTGGCGGTGTTCAAAATTCTTTTTTAATCCTGAAAAGATTTGCGGGATAGGTTCGAAAGCAATAACAGCAGCACTGGGTTGTCTTCGGTTTACATCAATACTAAATGTGCCTATATTGGCTCCCAAGTCTAAGACCAGACCATTTTCAGGAATAGTTATACCATATTTAAAATATATACCATCCTCTATTATTTCTTTGTATAACATGGCCAATTGTCTATCCGATTGATGATATACAATGCTCTGATCTGCAAAATGAAAAGCTCTGGCTTGTTGTTCGACAGGAAGTTCCTCATAATCTCCATGAACAATATCGTCTTTTACTACATAAGCAGACAGAGATGTTGAATTATTATTTTTCAACTGGAACTACTTTACAGTTTTTAACACCTAAAACCTTAGATACGGTTTTTTCTATTTCTTCCAGTTCTACACGATAACCATTCACTTTAACTTGGTTATCTTTTCTACCCACATATTCAAAAGTACCCTGAGCAGTTAACTTCATTAAATCTCCTGTTTTATAAAACCGCTTGTTTCCGAAATAGGGATTATTTATTTTTTTAAACCTTTCCTCTGTTAATTCGGTATTATTATAATATCCTCTAGCAAGGCCCAAGCCGCCTATATAAAGTTCTCCGACTACACCTATTGGTACCTGTTGTTCAAATTCATTCAGAAGCAATAAATTAGTATTGATTATAGGCGCTCCAATCTTAATATTTTCACTATTGATTTCTCTCCATGCTGACCATACTGTAGTTTCTGTAGGGCCATACATATTATACAATTTACAATTTGTGATAGCGCTCAAGCCTTTTATTAAATTTTTATTTAAAGCCTCTCCTCCTATAAACCAATGTTGAACAGAGGATAAATCTCTATTATTCGTTTGTTTATATAAATCCAAAACTAACTTAGATTGTGATGGGGTCATTTGCACATGAGTCACCTGGTAATTATCGATTAGATCTAACTCTGTTTTTTGATTATCCGTATTTAGTAAATTAATAAATTCTCTATAAGATTGATAGATCTCTTTAGTCTCAACAATCTTTTCAAGTCCAGCTAAAACTTTGTCATTTTCTACTCCAAAATCAACTAAGCATGCAACTTCAGTGACTCCTATGCTTTGGACTTGGTACAACATTTTTTGGCAAGACTCAGGAGAGCCAATCAAAGTATTTTGTTGACTAAATCTTGTATATGCCAAATCTATCAATTCTTCTTTTGTGTATTTACATCTATTCCAACTTCTTTTGCTAGAGGCTCCATTAACTTAATAGAAGAACCTAGGTAAGCTTTAAAAGGTTGTTCACTAATACCAAAAGCAATTTGTTCGGAGGAATCAATATAAGTATGTAGCATCAGAGATACTTTTTTATCATCAATATTGAATCCATTATCGCTCAATGCTTTATGGTAAATAGCAATATTCTCTGCTAATTTTTCCAGTGATTGTCCAAGCATATGAGTAAGCAGATTTTGCTCCGATTGAACCTGCATATTTAAAAGTTTCAGGGCTACCCGCAGCGGTAATCCAGATTGGTAATTCCTTTTGTATTGGCTTGGGTCTAATTTTAATTGCAAAATCTTTATCCATTCCATTTTTCCGAATTACTGGATCTCCCTTCCAAAGCGCCATAAGTTCAGCAATTTTCTCTCTCATCTCTTTGTGGCGATTCTTATAGTCAGAGTTCATAAAAACAAAATCATCTGGTTGCCATCCAGAAGCAATACTTAAGCCTGCTCTACCTTTACTCAAATTATCTATTAATGACCATTCTTCTGCAACTCTGACTGGGTCATGTAGTGGCAGCACCACACTTCCCGATCGGATATTTATATTTTTTGTTAAAACAGACAAAGCTGAACTTAAGACAGAAGGGCTCGGAAATGCACCTCCAAATTCTCCAAAATGACGTTCGGGTGTCCACAATGCAGAAAAGTTGTTTTCATCTGCAAACTTCGCAGTTTCTAATAATAATTCATACTTCTGTTCTGTGCTTTTATCAGCTCCAAAAAACATCACACTGAAGTCCATCTTTTTGGGAGGACTAAATCGATCTGCTGCTAATAATTTAAAAGGATTCGACTGTTGTAAAACGATTGTTTTTCCTCTGGAAATAGTCCATATAAGTTCAAGTACAGAAATGTCAAAATTCACACTAGTCTGTGCAAGCCACCTCTGTTTCGTTTGATTACCAAAAGAGACATCAAAGCCTTTCAGCAAATTATTTAAATTAGCATGAGTAATTTCGATCCCTTTAGGTTTACCAGTTGTTCCAGAAGTAAAAATGATATAGGCTACATTGTCATCACTACAATTTGATATCACTTTTTTTCTTTTCTTTTTAGGCTTAAGTTTATCCAAATAAGCAAATCGATTTTCCAACAAAGTATTCAGATATAGTTTTTTCAAAGGTTTTAAGGTAATAATGCATTTAGGCTGCGCATCATTTATAATCTGATTTAATCGCTCTGAAGGATATACCGGATCAAGTGGTATGTAAGTCGCCCCAACTTTAAAACAAGCAAAGATAGTCGCTACTAAATCAATGTTCCTTAATAAACACATTCCTACTTTATCTCCGCTTTCTATCCCTTGCTCCAATAAAAAATGAGCAATAGAATTTACTTTCTCCCCTACTTGTTTATAAGTATAAGAGATATCGTTACAGACTATGGCTATTTCATTTGGTTTTTCCTCTAGTTGTTTATCAAATAATTTTATAGTTTGATCATCATCACTTAACTTTATTTTTTCACCTCTCAAATATTCATACATTTTCCCAATTTCTTTTTCACCTAACATATCAACTTTAAATACATTTTCATCAGGATTCCCCAATAGAGCTGTTAATAAAGAATTGAAATGTTCCGCCATGCCAATAATGGTAGACTTGTCAAAAAGGTCTGTATTATATTCCCAGGATAAAAATAGACCAGTAGTCGTTTCTGTAACATTCAAACTTAGGTCATATTTAGCACTCTTGTTCTCAAAATCAATAGGTTCCATCGCCAAGTCAGACAGCGATATATCCCCTTCTTGATTATTATGAAGAGTCAATAGAACTTGAAATAGAGGATTATGGCCCAGGCTTCTTTTCACCTTTAAAGTCTCCACTATTTTCTCAAAAGGCATTTGTTGGTATTCGTAAGCGCCCTCCAACATTTCTTTACTTTGCCTTAGTAATGTCCTGAAGTCAGGCCTTTTCGACAAGTCACTTCTCAAGACTAATATGTTCATAAAGAAGCCTACCAAATCAGCTATCTCAGCCTTCTCCCTATTTGCTATTGGACTTCCAATGACCACATCTGTTTCATTACTATACCTTGCTAGCAAAACACTAAATGCAGCATGAATCCCCATAAACAATGAAGCTGCCTCGGATTGACAAAGTTTCGACAAAGATTTTAGCACATCCGCATTGATACGTGAAGTATGGATACTTCCATTAAATGTTTGCTCAACCGGTCTTGGTCTGTCCAATGGTAGATTGTGCAGTAATGGTAAATTAGACAATTGATTTTTCCAGTAGCTTTTATGCGCTTCCAGAACTTTACCTTTCAACCATTGTCTTTGCCAATATGCATAATCTGAATATTGTATCTTTAATGCAGGTAAAGGGTTAGCGTATCCTTGGGCGTAAGCCGTATATAGTGCGTTAAATTCTTTGACTAAAATCCCCATAGACCATCCATCAGCAGCAATATGGTGCATAGTCACAATCAATATATGTTCTTCTCCGCTAATCTTAAGTAATCGAACACTTAATAATAAATCCTTAGCTAAGTCAAATTTCTTACTTGCCTCTTCCTCTATTTTCTGTTTAATAAAAGATTCGTCATTAGAAAATGATAAATCAATTTCTTCTATTGAGACATTAAAACCTTCCAATGCTTGAATCGTTTGAACTGGCTCACCAGATTCATTAACCGTAAAAAAGCTCCGCAAACTTTCATGCCTTTGAAGGATCGTGAAGAAAGTCTGATCCAGTGCTTTATAATTTATTTTACCCTTAAGCTTAAAAGCGGCACTTAGATTATAATGATTACTCCCATTATTGATCCTATCCAGAAGCCATAAACTTTGTTGGGAAAAGGAAAGTAATTTTGGTGCTTCCTCTTCCATCTTTTGAATTACCGGAACACCCTGGATCTGGTTTTCAATTAATGAAATGATAGCTTCCTTTTTATTTTTCAAAAACTGCTTATCTTTTTCATTTAATATATTCAAATCTCCTTTTACCAGGAGCTTACCCTGAGAAAGATCAAAACTTATTCCTTTTTGGATCAAAGCAGTTAACTTTTGCTTGACGGTCATATTTCCCATACTTCTGATTTTTTATTTATTTGTTCTGTTTGATTTATAGCAATACCTTTTTTAAATATCAATTCATCATCTATTAATCTGGACAACTCTAGTATATTTTGTGATGAAAAAATGTCTTTGATTTGTATTTTTATATCAAATATTTTATTTATATCATGTAACATTCTGGTTATATGAAGGGAATGCCCTCCGAGTTCAAAAAAATCATCGGTAACTCCAATTGAAGATACCCCCAACAGTTTCTCCCAGACAAGTACCAACTCTTTCTCTGTTTTCGTTTGTGGGGCTACATAAGTAGCCCTCACCAGTGCTTCTTCTGTCACCTCTGGTAATTTCTTTTTATCAATTTTCCCATTAGAAGTAAGTGGAATATTATCTACGAATACGATATAAGAGGGAATCATATATTCTGGTAATTGCTTACTAAGTTCTCTTTTCAAAGATTGTCTATCAAATGATTCCTTTCCTGAAATATATGCGACAATTGCTTTTTCGTTTTTTATATTTACAACATCTACATAAGCTTGATTAATACCTTCCTTTGAAAGAATAACGTTCTTAATTTCAGCCAATTCAATCCTGTAACCTCTGATTTTAACTTGGTTATCATTTCTTCCCAAATAGGTAATAATACCTTTAGTATTTTTATAGCCCAAGTCACCTGTCTTGTATAATTTTTCCTCTTTATTAAAAGGATTACTTATAAAACGTTCTTCTGTCAACTGAGGCAAATTCACATAACCTCTTGCCAGATTTTCTCCACCTACATATATCTCTCCAATAATATTTTCAGGAACGGGTTGGAAATTTTGATCAAATAAATAGATTTTTGTATTCGCTACAGGCTTTCCTATTGGAACGTATTTAATAAGTTCATTTTCTTCAGCAGATAATGTATAGCTAGTTACCACATGAGTTTCTGATGGGCCATAATGGTTGTGAAGTTTTACTTTTGGTGATTCAAGTAAAAAAATTTCCATGGCTTTATCAATCGTTAGTTGTTCTCCTGAAGAAATGATGTGTTTTAATTTATGTTCTTTAGTGAATTGCTCACTTACAGATTTGAAAAAATTAGAGAGTGCCGAAAAAGGAAAAGAGAGTACTTCTATACTATTTCCTACAATATACAAGGAGAGTTTATGGAAATCAATTTTCATTGATTCTGGAGTAACATATAAAGTTCCTCCACTGCTCAACACAAACCAGCAATCTTGCAAGGAGACATCAAAACTAAAGGAAGTATACTGTAAATGTTTCAATCCAGAATTGATACCTGCATCATATATATTCCATTGAATGAGGTTACTTAACATTCGGTGTGTTTGGATTACACCTTTAGGCTTTCCTGTAGATCCAGAGGTATAAATAATAAAAGCCGCATCGTCCAATGAATTTACTACAGCAGTATTTTCAATTCCCCATTCAGAAAATTTAAAAGTATCCAAGTGGGTAATTTTTGCTTGTCCAATAGAAGAAACTTCGCATACATCAGTCGTTGAAATAATACTGGTAATTCCCGCATCATCTATTATATATTGCTTACGGCTTTCGCTGTATTTGGCATCAATCGGCACATAACAAGCTCCGGATTTTATAAGGCCCAACATAGTTATCACATTGAAATGTGAACGGCCCAACAACACGCCAATATTGGTTTTAGTGATTTGTGGGTGTTGGCTTTTCAAATAAGAAGCTATCTGGTTAGCATATTCATTTACTTCTTTATAGGTTAAAATATGATCTTCATAACAAACAGCAATAGCATCAGGCGTTTTGACAACTTGTTTTTCAAATAATGCGACTACCGTTTGAGTTTTATACTTTGAATGATCTATTTCTGTATTGTATTCTCCATCCTCTGGAAGATAATTAATAGTAACGATTTCTTTTTGAGGTTCCGTCAATAATAAGTCTAGCATTTTTTTGTAATGACATATAAATTGTCGAATTAAAGCCTCTTCATATAAATCTGTATTGTATTCAATTTTAAAAGAAAGGTTTTCTCCAACTTCCTCAACATAGAATAGAAAATCAAATTTACTAGTCGTATTATTTCCACAAACAATCGCATCTACCTCCTGTTGGGGTTTGGATTCTCCTTCCATAGTATCATTTGGCAAAACGACTAACATAGCATCAAAAAGCGGATTTCTGGATAGGTCTTTTTTTAGTTTCAGTTCTTCCACCAATCTATCAAAAGGGTATTGCTGATGATGATATGCTTCTAATACAGATTGTTTCACCTTAGAAAAAAAGCTATCAAATGTATCTGTTTTTTCCAGTCGGTTTCTTATTGCAAGTGTGTTTGTATAGAAGCCGATTTGGTTTTTCAAATCAATATGTTCACGAGCAGCAAAAGGGCTACCAATGACTATGTCATCCGCAGCAGTATATCTACTAAGCATAACATAAAGCGAACTAAGTATGACCATAAATAAAGATCCGCCTTCTCTAGATTGGTAACTATGAATCCGCTCTGTCAATTCTTTCCCAAAATAAGTCTTTAATACTCGTCCATTATATGTTTTTATTGGGGGGCGTGTATTTTTCATGGGAAACTCCAATACAGGAATCTCGCCTCTAAATTGGTTTAACCAATATTCTTTTTGCAATATCAAAGATTCGTTTTCTAATTTCTTTACATGCCAGGAAGCATAATCCTTATACTGTATTCTTAATTCAGGCAATACAGGTAGTTTATCATCACATAAGCTCTCATAGGTCAGTAATATCTCCTGTTTTAATACTGAAATAGACCAGGCGTCACAAATACTATGATGCAGGTTGCAAAAGAAAATATATGATTCGGTTTGATAACGTAGAACGCTGACTTTCATTAAAGGCCCTTGCTCTAAATCAAAAGGAATACTTAGCAAGGCCTTGATATAACTCTGAGCTTGCTTCTTGGCCCCAGGTTTTCTACTGAAATCTTGATAATCGATTTCAAAACACACTTCCTTTTCTGGTATTATATATTGCCTTAATTCTTTATTATTATCAAGCTTAAAAACGGTCCGCAATATCTCATGTCTACTTATTACATGTTGAATTGCTTTTTCTAAAACTGGAATATTATGAGGCCCGGTCAAGTGTATTTCGAAGGGCATATGATACGCTCTGGAAGCATCTTCTGATTGGGACTCAAACCATATTCTAAACTGTGCGTTAGATACCGGATAAGAATCTGATTTTCCAGCTTTTTGAATTTCCACAAAATCATTTTTAGTAGAAATTAATTCCAAATAATTAACCACTTCTTGTTTTTGTTTTTTCAAACGTTCAAGAAGCTCAGGGTCAACATCTTCTTTTCCCAGGATGACTAATTCAAGTTGATCACCTGCTAGGTTTACAACTACATTATTCTCTCTCAACTCCTTAATTAAAGCAACAATTTTCATATTTTTCATATGGTGATTTTTTTAAATGATTGATCATAATCAACCTGTTGTAACCATTTTTCATTTTCAATACTGGTTGCCAAATGTTGGATGGTAGGATTCATAAATAATTCCTGCAATTTCACAGATACATTGAATTCTCTATGTAGTATTGATAATAATTCTGTAGCTTTTACACTATGTCCTCCTAAATCAAAAAAGTCATCAGTAAGTCCTATTTTTGATACACCTAAAACTTTTTCCCAAATGGACACCAATTGCTTTTCTGTTTCTGTTTTTGGTGCTACATAATTGATCCTTTTAGATTTAGTTAACTCTATAGCCATCAATTGTTTTTTATCCGTTTTTCCATTAGGTGTTAAAGGGATATTATCCAAGACGATATATTGAGAAGGAACCATATAAGAGGGTAGCTTTTTCGATAAGCTTTGTCGAATTCGATTAATTTCTATTTTTTTTCCGGTTAGGTAAGCAACGATATGTTTTTCGCCTCTCAATTTTTTTATTAGTACGACGGCATAATCTATATTCTTTTCTTCCTGAAGAGCATATTCAATTTCACCTAATTCAATTCGGTATCCTCTGAGTTTTACCTGATCATCTTTTCTTCCGATAAATTCCAGCTTACCATCAGGCATCCAGCGCACCAGATCACCGGTTTTATACATAAGTGTCCCTTCTTTATAAGGGTTCGAAATAAATTTTTCATCTGTTAAATCTGGGCGATTGAGATAACCTTTACTCAGCTTTTCTCCAGCAATACAAAGCTCACCGATTACAGGGTTTGCTTGGATATCTAAGGTATCCGAAAGAACATAGAATTGAGTATTGGAAACCGGCACACCTATCGGAATGGATTGTTGATGTGTTTTTTCAATCCGGTAAATACTACTGTAAGTCGTATCTTCGGAAGGACCGTATAAGTTTCTTAATTCGAGGTCTAAGTCTACCAGTTCATTACTCAATTTTGTCGGAATCGGTTCGCCAGCCATATTGATCGCCACTACATTTTCAAAAGAAATTTTACGCTGACAAAGTTCATGCACAACCGAAGGAACTGTATTGATCAATACTTTTTGATCCGTTGAGATATAATCCTCTATTGCTAAACCATTTTTGAGTAACCTGATTTTCTTTCCGATACTTAGCGGATAGAAAATTTCAAAGACAGAAAGGTCAAAGCAATAGGACGTCACTGCATACATGAGATCAAAATCTGTTGACTCAAATTCTAATTGGCTCCAGTGCATCAAAGACACTACATTGCTATGCCTAATCATTACCCCTTTAGGCTTTCCGGTAGAGCCCGATGTATAAATAACGTAAGCAAGTTGTTCCTGATCAATATTTACCTTCGGCAAATTCGAAGCAGATTTGGTCTTTTTAAATTGTTCGATCAGTTCAGGAGTGATCGTTACTTTACAATTACTATCTGATTCTATAAATGCAATTCGTTCTTTTGGATATTTAGGATCGATCGGAATATAAGCTGCTCCAGTTTTCAAAATTGCAATTAATGAAATCACCATCCATTCTTCTCTAGGTAGTTTAAGACCTACAAAATCTTCGGATTCAACTTTATATTCATCCAATAAATAATTAGCTAATTGATTAGATTGTTCTTGAATAAAACGATAAGTAAATTTCTGATTCCCAAAAATCAAAGCTATTGCTTCCGGCGTTTCATTAGCTTGGCTTTCCAATAAGTCGACTAATGTATTGCCTTCAGGAAAAGCAACATAGGTATTATTAAAATCGAGTAATAAGGTTTTCTTTTCCGACTCAGATAAATAATCGATTGAAGCAATCGTCTGAGTCACTTGCCTCATCCCAGCGGCCATAAATTGCTCTAGATGCATCGCTAGTTTTTCGATAAATTCAGGCGTGCAAATATCCGTATTGTATTCTATCGATACGATAATATTTTCTTCTTTTTCAGTGAAAGAAAAAGTAATATCAAACTGGCTATTCTTTTTTGAAACCTGTCTGTATGGACGAACAGATAAGCCTTCCATTTTGGTCTCTTGATCGAAAAAATCTTGCTGATTATGCAAAACCACCATCACATCGAATAAAGCAGAACGAGACGTATCTCTTTTCAAGTCCAGGATATCTACTAATTGATCGAAAGGATAAGTCTGGTGCTCATAAGCCTTCAACAATATACTTTTCTGCATACGAAGCAATTCCTGATAAGTCAGGCTATCCTCAAGTCGAGTCCGAATAGCCAAGGTATTCAAAAATAGACCTACTTGATTTTCCAGATCAGGATGTGATCTTCCTGCTATCGGTGTACCCAAAATGATATCTTTCTGTCCCGTGTATCTATATAAAAGACCATTGACTCCCGCCGTTAATCCCATAAATAAAGTAGCGCCTTCTTTTCGAACAAATTCATTTAGCCTCAAACTAAAGTCTTTGGAAAAATGATAATCAAAAACTTCCCCATTATAAGTTTTCACTTTAGGACGAGTAAGATCACTGGGTAATTCTAATATAGGTATTTCTCCTTCTAATTCTTCTTTCCAGAAAACTTCAGATTTAGATAAGTTTTCTTTTCTATTTTGACTATTTGACCAAACTGCGAAATCTTTATACTGAATTTCGAGAGGGGTTAATTCTACTTCTCCTTTTATTACTAAACCATTATATACTTCAACAACCTCTTTTAATAAAACTTCCATCGACCAACCATCTCCGACAATATGATGAAGATTAAACAAAATAAGGTGTCGGTTCTTTTTGACTTTTATAACTTCTATTCTTATCAAAGGCCCAGCAGACAATTCAAAAACATAAGCTTGGTTATTCGTAATTATTTCTTTTACGTTTTTACTTTTTATATTTCTGATATTATGAAAAGGAATTTCAAAATCTATATGCTCTGCGGGGCTTATAAACTGACGTAACTCTCCATTTGCATTCTCACTAAAAGAAGTTCTGAGGCTTTCATGCCGAGTGATTAATTTGCGGATAGCCGTCAGAAAATAATTGTAATTAAATGCTCCTTCAAACTCGAAGGTATTTACAATATTATAGGCTGCACTTCCTCCTTCAAAATTACTTAGTACCCATAGGCGTCTCTGAGAAGCCGTTACAGGATAATCTTCTGCCCTTAGGGCCTTAGGAATTTTGGTAAATTCTAAAAAACTTAATTGACTAACTAAGTCTTTAATTGTAGGGTAATTGAAAACAGTATTAACTTTTACATCGTATCCTAATTCCTTTTGAATTCGGTTAACAAGTTTGATCGCTTTTAAACTATGTCCTCCCATTTCAAAAAAGTTATCATTTATTCCAACTTTTTTCCGTCCCAAAACTTTTCTCCAAATAGAGGCCAATTCTTTTTCAACATCTGTTTGAGGAGCAATAAACTCACTGGACACACTCAATGTATCTTCTCTATTCTGAAGCGCTTTTTTATCTATTTTCCCGTTTGAGGTCAAGGGGATATGATCCAATACTTCGATATGGCTAGGCACCATATAAGCAGGTAATTTCTTTGCTAAATACTCTCGAACTTCTTGAACATTTATAGCTTCCCCTTCTATATAAGCAACGATAAACTTATCTTCTTCTTTTTCTTTAACCAAAACCACAACCTCACTAATTGAATCTTGAGATAATATTGCGTATTCAATTTCTTCAAGTTCGATACGGTACCCTCTAACTTTTACTTGATTATCTTTTCTTCCTAAAAACTCAATTTCTCCATCTTTTGTCCATCGAGCTAAATCTCCTGAACGATACATTTTTGTTTCTTTAAGAAAAGGATTATCAACAAATCGTTCAGCAGTCAATTCAGCGCGATTTAGATATCCTGTACTCAAACCAGCTCCAGCTATACATAATTCTCCGGCTACTCCAATGGGGCATAATTTGAAGTTTTCAGTTTCAGATTCCAAAATATAAACTTGACGATTTCTGATTGGCTTACCAATAGGAATTATAGATTCTTCAAGAGAATCCACTTTATGGTATGTAGCACAAACTGTACTTTCTGTAGGTCCGTAAGTATTATAAACTGAAACCTTATTCCAGATATTATTGATATAGGTAGGTTTTAGAACATCTCCTCCACTTATTAAAATTCTAAAACTAAATGCAAATTTATCATATATTTGATTGAGGTATTGTAAAACAAAAGGATTCGTGCTTAGAACAGTAATCTCAGATTGATCACACAGTTGTAGCAAACCTTCAAAATCGGTTTTATCTTCTTGAATAACAAGTGTTCCCCCTGTACTTAATATTGGAAATATCTCTTCGATAGAAGTGTCAAAAGAAATACTAGCCTGCTGCAAAACCCGATCTTGGCTATTTAGTTTAAAATAATCTCTAAAAGTGATTGCATAGTCAGCAAGAGAAGCATGAGTAATCTGAACCCCCTTTGGATTTCCTGTAGACCCCGAAGTATAAATCATATAAGCAAGATCTTTGGAACCTACTTTGCTTTCAAATACATTATCATATTCTTTAATTTCTGTATAAAAATCATTAAGTGTTTCTTCTGTTATAATCACTTTACACTGACTATCTTCTCCTATAAATTCTTTTCGATCTTCTGGGTAATTGGGGTCTATCGGCACATATACGCCACCAGCTTTTAAAATAGCAATCATAGAGATAACAGCTTGGGCTCCACGTTGCATTTCAATCCCAATAAAATCCCCTGTAGAAATATTAATATAATCTACTATAAAACCTGCTAATTGGTTAGAGTATTCCTCTAGTTGTTTATAGCTCAATTCTTTTCCTTTAAAAATCAGGGCTGTATTTTCAGCATTGGTTTCTACCTGGTGTCTTAACAAGTCAAGTATAGTCACGCCCTCCTCATCAAAGGTTACATCTTGATTAAAACCTAAAAGCAAAAGGTTGGCTTCGCTTTCAGAGATAAAGTCAATTTCTGAAATCAAAAGGTCTGGTTTTTTCAATCCTACCCCAACAAAGTTCTTAAGATGTCCAATTAATTGGTCTATAAAAAAGTCATCAAACACATCTGTATTATATTCAACAGAGAGTGTCAAACCTTCTTCATTTTCTACAAAAATAAAAGTGATATCTTGTTGACTTACATTTCTTTTAACTTCATTATATTCTGAAACAGCAATACCTTTAATTCCTTTTTGATCATTAAGACCTATAGACTTATGGTTTTGAAAAAGTACCATTATATCGAACAGTGGCGATCGGCTTTTATCTTTAGGCAGATTTAATTGCTGAACAAGTTCGGTGAATGGATATTCTTTATGATCATAAGCTTTTGAAAGAACTTCTCTTTGTTTTATAACTAATTCCTTAAAAGAATCTGTCATTTCAAATTTCGTTCGAACTGCAAGTGCATTAGAATATAAGCCTATCTGATTTTCTAAATCCCCATGAGATCTTCCAGCAACGGTAGTCCCTAAAGTAATGTCATATTGTCCAGTATATCTTGCAAACAAGCCATTAATTCCTGCCATCAAAACCATAAAAGGAGTAGCTTGTCTTTCTTTAGCAACTTTCTTTACAGCATCATAAAATCTATTTGAAAACATATAATTTTTATGACAACCATTATAAGTTTTTACTAGAGGACGTTTCTTTTTTGAAGAAAGTTGTAAAGGTGTAAGCGAATCAGAGAAAACTGTTTTCCAATAATCTAGTTTATTGTCATAGTCCCCTTTATTTAGATTATCATTTAACCAAACACTATAATCTTTATATTGAATATCAAGTTCAGGCAAAACTAAATCGACTTCATTAATCAGGCTATTATACAGTGCCATTACTTCTTTAGTCAATATTTGCAATGACCAACCATCACCAATTATATGATGGATAACGAACAATAGGATATGCTCATCCGTACCATTGGTAATTAACTTCCCTCTGACAAGTAAGTCTGTATCTAGTTCAAAAGTTTTTTGATACTCCTCTTCGATTTCACCTTTGATATTTTCTTTAGAAAAATTTGACAAAGACACAACAGACAAATTGAATTTAACTTCTTTATCGAGAACGACCTGCTCTACTTTATCTTCCTTTTCGACAAAGGTCGTTCGTAAAGATTCGTGACGTTCTACAACTTTCCTAAATGCCTGAGTTAAGATGTCAACATTGAGTTGACCATCTAGCTTAAGCGTAGACGTAATATTATAAGCTTTTTCTCCTCCCATATGCTCATGTGTAAACCACATAAAATATTGAGTTGGAGTCAAAGGATATTCATCACGAAGATCTGTTTTAGGAATACCGGTGTTTTTTGACAATAGATTCATTAAATCTTTTTTGTTAGATTTAATATCTTCTAAAAGCTCAGTAGTTAATGTCCCCTTAGGAGCATTTACCTTTAGTTTACCGTTAAGGACTTCCAGATTAATCCCGGCAATCCGAAGTTTATCAATTATTGAATTATTCACGAAATATGATTTTTAAATGAAGAAGAGCTTATAAAATTATTTCATCTCGATCTTGACTAACAAGATTCACTTTTTGATTTTGGTTTATTGAAAAATCCAGAAGGCTTGCTAAAGTTTTTATGTCAAAGGTGTTGAATAAGTTTTCAACAGATAGATTAGTATCAAAAATCTTGTTCACCTTATTAACTAAAACAACAGCTTGTAGACTGCTCCCACCTAATTCGAAAAAATTGTCATTGACTCCTATTCGTTGATTTTCATCATTAAATATTTTCATCCAAATCTCAACCAAGTGTTCTTCTATTTCAGAAGTAGGAGCAACATACACGACAGTATTAAAATTGGAAGCATCAGGGTTAGGCAATGCTTTTCTATTAATCTTACCCGTACGAGTAAGCGGAAAACGGTCTAAGAAAACATAGGCATCAGGTATCATAAATTGGGGGATATTTTCGCTTAATGAAGCTTTAATCACAGCCTTTTCTAACTGTTTTCCAGTTTTAATATAAGCGGTTAGGAATTCGTTTTCATTTATACGTTTTAATAAAACAATAGCTTCTTCGATTCCGTCTATTTTTTCAAGTTGATTTTCAATTTCTGACAATTCAATTCTAAGGCCATTCAATTTTATTTGAGAATCTTTTCTTTTTACAAATTCAATCTCACCATTAGACAACATTCGTCCAATATCTCCCGATCGGTATACACGGCCTTCTTGTTTAAGCGGATCAATAGTAAAAACCTTTTGAGTTAATTCTTCTTTATTCAAATAGCCCAAAGACAGGTATTCACTTCTAAAAACAATTTCCCCTTCTTCATATATTCCTTTTCGATTGTTTTCATCATCTAACAAATAAACTTCTGTTTCCATTACTGGTCTTCCAAGAGAAATATTACTTCTACTCAGAGATGATTCATGATTTAAAAAATGCTGAGAGATGATGGTCGCTTCTGTAGGGCCATAATCATTTACCATTATGGATCCTTTTTCGAAATGCTTTTTAAACAATTCAAAATCTGATCTATAAAGAGCTTCTCCTCCCATATCAATAAGCCTGACACCTTCTACCTTTTCATCTTCATTCAACTCTTTCAAAAAGTATCTAAAAATGGTAGGCACCATATGCATAATAGTTATTTGATTATCTTTCAACCAAGGCAACAAATTATCTATTCCATATTTTGCAACTTTATAAATGCTTACTGTCGCACCATTTAGTATAGCCCCATAAATATCTTTTACAGAAGCATCAAAAGTATATGTTGAAAATACACTTAGGTTATCTTCTTTTGAAATTCGAATATTATTCGTATAAACCCTGATGTAATGCAATACATTTCTCTGAATTTGGATAACGCCTTTAGGGAATCCTGTCGATCCAGAGGTGTATAAGATATATGCTTCTTGAAGGGGATTAATTTTTAGATTCAGATTTTCCTGATCGTATAAAGTATCCTCAAAAGAAATTTTGATTACTTTTAATTTAGGAAAAACATCTGCAATCTTTCCAGCTAGAAGTAAGGTCTCTTCCGAGCATAAAAGTATTTCACACCCTGCGTCTTTCAATATATATTTTATTCTTTTTAAAGGGCTCGAAAGATCAATCGGAACATAACAACAGGCAGCTTTCAAAGCAGATAACATTCCTAAAACCGATGTAGCATCGTGACCAAACAATAAGGCTACCTTTTTGTTTTCATGACCTCCTTCATCATAATCCTCATTTTCTACACTTTTTAAAATTTCATTTCCGAAATAATTTGCTTTACCATTTAGTTCCTTATAAGAAACATTAATTTGATCAGATGCAATAGCAATACGGTTCGGATTTTTCAAGACTTGCTTTTCGAATCTTTGTATGATGCTCTGGTCGATTTCTTTTTCTTCGAAATAAATAAAATCATTCTCAGGAATCACATTGGGGGATTCAAATAAGCAGTCTTCAAAAATTCTTAGTTCTAATACCTGTTGTTCTACATTATCAAGGGCCTGCTCAATGATTGACTGATATTCATCAATCCAAAACTTAATTGTTTCCCTTTTGACCAAGTCAGGATCAAAGACACAATTGATACTATAAGCATTTGAATAACTCTTTATGTAACATTCCAAATCAAATTTGGGGGCAGCATTCAAAGTCCCTTCAAGGCTATTAAAATCCTTAAGCTTTTCAGATGCATTAGCTTCAAAATCCAACATATTTAAAAACACTGAACTAATCGGAAAACGGTGGTGATTCCTTGGTACATTTAAATCTTCCAATAAGCTTTCAAAAGGATAGTTTTGATTTGCCAATCCTTCCATTAATGTCTTATTGACCTGATTGACAAAATCAATTATTGGCTTTTCCTTATCCAAATGATCCCTCAACATTAAAGTGTTTAGAAAACATCCAACCATATCTTTCAATTGGTAATGATTCCGATTTGCAACCGGTGTTCCAATAATGATATCATTTTCAGAGCTAAGTCTATTGAGTAGAATTTTTAGTGTCGCAACAAAAAATGAAAATACACTAAGCTTATTAGATCTTGTTAGATGATCAATTTTCTGTTTCAGTTTATTTCCCAGAAATATATTATAGTACCCTGAATTAGTGCTTAGGTCTGACTTCTTAATTTTGTCAGGAAAATCAAAAGGCAATTGGAGGTATGGCAGATTTCCTTCCAATTTCTTATTCCAATATTGCTTTTGAGTATCTTGATTCTCTGTCCCAAAAACTTGATTTTGCCAATGAGCATAATCCTTATATCCAATTGTAAGATCTGGAAGGTTTGGGCGTTCATTTGCTTCCTTAGCTCGATATATTTCCATCAAATCTCGAACGAGTACATTCATAGACCATCCATCACTAATGATATGATGCATATTAAAATAGAGGAACCATTCAGTGCCTTTATTTAACAAAGCAGCTCTGAACAATGGAAATACTTCTAAATCAAATTCAAATTCAAATACATCCGCTTCTGCTTCTACTTCAATTGAATAAACAGGTAAGGCTACTTCTTGATCGTTTAGAATCTCTTGTTTGGGTACTCCTTTTTTTTCAATAAAAATAGTCCTCAAACTTTCATGTCTATTAATTAATTGAATAAAAGAAGACCGGAAGTTTTCTATATTCAAATCATAAGGTAGTTTATATTGACTAAACATATTAAACTCCCTAGTCTTCTTTTTTATCTGAAACAACAACCAGAATCGAACTTGAGAAGGTGATAAATCATATGATTTCTGAACAGGGATTTTTTCTATCTCTTGAATATCATTAGCAGCTGAGTTTTTTATAAGATTGGCATGAAAAGCAAGTATTGTATTAGAGTAAATTTCTTTTAAATTTAGTTTTACTTTAAATACCCTTAAATATTCATTGATTAATTTTGTCAATAGTAAGCTATGTCCTCCTAATTCGAAAAAATCATCTGCTGTACTTATACTATTTTGACTTAATAAACGCTTCCAAATCTCAAGAACTTTATCTTCAATTTTGTTGGCAGGCTGAATAATTACTCTTTCAACATTATTATCTCCCAAAGTAGAAAGTTCTAAATCTAGTAGGGCTTTTTTATTGGTTTTGCCATTTGGAGTTAATGGGATTTTTTCAACTTCAACAAAATAATTAGGTATCATATAGTCAGGTAGAAACCTAGACATATTATTTCTAATTTCTGCTATATTTATATTTACCCCTAAGAAATAGGCAACAATAAATTTTTCTTCTTCTTTCTCTTTCACCAAAACTACCGACTCAGAAATTTCTTCTTGCATCGACAATACTTTTTCAATCTCGCCTAGTTCTATTCGATAACCTCTAATTTTCACTTGATCATCTTTTCTCCCTACAAAAGCCAAATTCCCGTCTGGCAACCAATATGCAAGGTCTCCTGTTTTGTACATTCTCATCCCTTTATTAAAAGGGTTTGAAACAAATTTTTCTGAATTCAACTCTGGACGATTTAAATAACCATCGCTTAGTCCATCTCCGGAAATGCATAACTCTCCTACTACTCCAAATGCTTGTAATTCCATTGTATCTGAAACAATATAGAATTGAGTATTAGAAATAGGTTTTCCTATTGGTAAAGATTGATCATGAAGCCTTTCGATTCTATAACAACTACTATAGGTTGTATCTTCTGAAGGTCCATATAAGTTTCTAAGTTCTATTTTTTGATCTAGTGCTATTAATTCATTGCTTAGAGAAATTGGAATAGGTTCTCCTGCCATATTTATAGCTGCCACATTCTCTAAAGGTACTTTTCGATTCAACAAATCTCTAACTACAGAAGGAACGGTATTGATTAGTACTTTTCGATCTTGAGGAAGATAGTCTCCAAACGATAAGCTATTATCTAAAATTCTAATTTGCTTTCCAATACTTAAAGGATAAAAGAACTCAAATACAGAAAGATCAAAACAATAAGATGTTACGGCATAAAGCATTTCGAAATCTGTAGCCTTGAATTCTTCTTTACTCCAATTTATCAAAGCTGCTGCATTTTTATGCGTAATCATTACTCCTTTAGGCTTACCTGTAGAACCGGATGTATAAATCACATAAGCAAGATCATTTGACTCTAAACTTGTTTCTGGTAAAACAGCTAAAAGATCTTCTTTCTGAAATGCATTCAATGTATTTTGAGTAATTGTGATTTTGCATTGGCTATCTGACTCAATAAACTCAATCCGTCCCTGAGGATAATTAGGATCTATCGGAACATATGCAGCACCAGTTTTCAAGATCGCCAATATCGTGATTAGTAGCCATTCATTTCGTTCTAATTTAACTCCAACAAAATCGCCCTGAGCTATATCATGATGAAATAACAGGTAATTAGCTAACTGACTAGATCGATTTTTAATATCGAGATAAGTCCATGATTTATTTTCAAAAACAACAGCTATTTCGTTTGGTGTTTTTGAAGCTTGAGTTTCAAATAAGTCAATTAATGTCTCTGTTTTTGAATAATCTCTATTATTAGCATTTAACTTTTCTATTTGGTAAATTTTCTCTTTTTCGGTGAGAAAATTTAATCCTCGAATGCTTTGCTCTGGGTTTGCGATTATCTGTTTCATTACATTTTCAAGGTGTAAAAACATACTTTCGACAAAGCTCTCAGCGTATATACCTGAATCGTATTGAATATCTAATAATAATCCTTCTCTTTCAACAAAGTTAAAAGTAAGGTCAAACTGTGAAGAATCACGAGCAAGTTTGTAATCTTCTAAAATGAAATCCTTGTCATTATTATTATTTTGAATACTTGATAAACCCTCTTGATTCTGGAGTATAATCATCACATCAAACAGAGGCGATCTCGAACGATCTCTTTTGAGGTTCAATTTTTCAACAAGTGTATTGAATTGATAATCCTGATGTGCATATGCATCCAAAAGAAGTTGCTTTTCTCTTTCAAGCAAGTTTAAAAAACTATCATCCTTATCTATTGATGACTTAATTGCTAATACATTGAGGTATAAGCCTATTTGATTTTCTAAATCAGGATGCTCTCTTCCTGCAACAGGTACTCCAACAATTATTTCTTCTTGCTTGCTATATCGATAAAGCAATGTTTTCACTACCGCCATCAAAGTAGTAAAAAGCGTAAGTTGTTGTTCTTTAGAAAAAGTTTTTAGTTGGTTCAGCAATGAAGCAGGAAAATCATATGACAATTGTTTTCCTGCATAAGTTTTAATAACAGGGCGCTTATTGATTGTAGGAAGATTCAAGACAGGAATAGTTCCATCAAATTGATCTAACCAATATTTTTCAGATTCCAAATAATCATTTTCGCTACTTCTACTTTTTAACCAATGGACATAATCTTTAAACTGAATCAACTGAGGTGGATCAGGACTTTCATTTCCTGCAAGCAAGTTTTTATAATTATTTAGAACTTCTGCACGAAGAACTTCAAGCGACCATCCATCACTGATGATATGATGAAGAGAAAGATAAAAAACAAAATGAGTCTTTGATGTTTGTAATAATGCAGCTCTAAATAAAGGTCCATTAGCGAGATCAAAACCTTGTTGATTCTTATTTTCGATAAACTGCTCTATTTCAAAATAAGGATTTGAAGTTTCTGAAAAATCCATATTTGAAAAATCCATATCAAATTGATTCCAGGGAGTAATAAACTGCCGCAGTACTCCATTGTCATTAGTTTGAAAATGAGTTCTTAATATCTCATGTCGTTTTACTACTTCTTTAAATGCTTTAATAAAAAGATCCGCCTCAATATCTCCATTTATTTGAACCGCACTATTTATCTGATAGGCCTTTGTTCCACCTTCTAATTGACTCAGCATCCAAAATCGGTACTGTGCTTCTGTAACAGGATAAGAATCAGATTTAGGAATAGTTAAGATTGGAGAATACGCTCTTTTCTTTAAAGCTAATCCTAATTGTTGAATATCGGGATTGCTATAAAAAAACTTATATGAAACGCTTTTACCAAGTCTTTTATAAATTCGATTAATAATCTGATCTATTATAAGGCTATGTCCCCCCAATTCAAAAAAAGAATCATTGATACCAATTTTATCTATTCCTAGAACTTCTTCCCATATATCAACTAATACTTTTTCATTTTCATTTTGAGGTGCTCTATAATCGTTTTGTACGAGATGCTCTTCAATTTGTTCAGACAATACTTTCCTATTTATTTTCCCATTTGGCGTTAAAGGGAATACATCCATCTTTACAAAAAATGTTGGGATCATATAAACTGGCAGCTTCGATTCTAAATATTTTCGAAGTGCTTGTTGGTCAACTTTTCCATTACAAGTATAATAAGCGAAAAGTATATTTTTTTGATTACTTTTTTTAACAGCTACTACAGATTGAGTAATGTCCGCTGAAAATTGAGTAATTGTATGTTCTATTTCTTCTAACTCAATTCGATAACCATTTAATTTTACTTGAAAATCTTTTCTTCCTAAAAATTCCAATTCATCATCACTATTCCACCTTGCCAAATCTCCCGTATCATACATACGCCCACCAGTAATAAATGGGTTTTCAAGAAACTTCTGCCCTGTCAATTTTGGGCGATTGAGATATCCTTTTGCAACACCAACACCGGCAACAAATAACCGACCTGAAATTCCTTTAGGAACAGGTTGTAAATCATCATTAAGAATATAGGTTTGAGTATTAAGTATTGGTTTTCCAATTGGTATATTATTATAAGTCTGATTACTTAGTTTATAGCAGGTGCTATAAGTTGTATCTTCAGAAGGTCCATATAAGTTTCGGACTTCCACTTTATCTACAAACAAGTGAGGAACGATATCTACAGGAAAAGCTTCCCCAGCTAAATTGAGTACACTTACATTATTTGGAATGTAAATACCTTCTTCTAGCAATTTCCGAATTACGGATGGTACAGTGTTTATTAAAACCTTAGTATCAAAGGGTAAGAACTTACCAATTTCCAATGCATTTCTTAATAACCTTATTTTTTTACCTTCTGCTAGTGTAAAGAAAATTTCATAAATAGAAAGGTCAAAGCAATGAGACGTCGCCGCATAGGTAATATCAAAATCAGATGTATTGTATTCTTCCTGAGCCCATCCGATCAATGCACTAACATTCTCATGAGTAATCATCACGCCCTTAGGATTACCTGTACTTCCTGAAGTATAAATAATATAAGCTAGATCCTGAGTTTGATTTAACTTTTCAAGATTAGTATTTAAGTAAGTTTTTTTATTTTGATAAAATTTGTTGAATATTTCTTGATCTACTACGACTTTGCAATTACTATCTTTTTCGATGTACTCTATTCGATTTTCTGGATAATTCAGATCAATAGGAACGTATGCTGCTCCTGATTTTAACACGGCTAAGATCGTAATAATAAGCTTTTCACTTCGGTCTAATTTGACACCAATCAAGTCATTTGACTTAATGGCATAGCTCAACCTTAAAAAATGCCCCAAAGCATTAGCTTCTTGATTTAGTTCTTTATAAGTAAACTCTTTGTTTTCAAAAACAAGAGCTATTTTATTTGGATTTTCAACTACTTGTTCTTCAAATAAATCAATGATTGTTTTGCTTCTATCAAAGGTTTTATCTGTATCATTAAAATCATAAATTATTTTTTGCTTTTCGACATTTGAAACAAGAGAAATTGATTCAAGTTTTGAGTCAAGAATATTGTTAATTTCAGTAAGCAATTTTATAAAATTCTCACTAAAGCTATCAATTACATTTTCTGAAAAATACTTTTCATCATATAAAAATTTAAATTCGAACCCTCCTTTTTCATTTTTATTAATTTTTAGAAAAAGTTTTTTCAAACTCGTTTCAGGGGTGTCCCTTTGGGTATAAGTAAAACCAAAATTACTATAAGCGCCTAAAGCTTCCTCATTATTAATATATGAAGTAAGCGTCTCTATTTCTTTAGCAATTTCTTTAATCCAATCTTTGGTTTTCTTTCTTTTTATATTCAATTTTCCTTTCAAAAGAAATGAATAGTTTAAAGGATCTACATTAGATTCACTATATATAAGGCCATCAAAAATATCTTCATAATATGTTTCTATTAAAAAAGAATAAAAAGCAACAAAAACTGTATATTCAGATAAGGCGACATTTGAAGTAATTTTATTAAATGCGGTTAATCTTATAGCGGATACTGTTTTTTTAATCTTTTTAATATCAGCAGGATTAGAAATTTCTACAGGTACATTTTGAGAAATTTTAGTCCTCCAATAAGATCTTATGATTAGTTTATCTTTATGGTCTCTTACTAAGTTCATCTTAAATAAATAATTTTATCATCTTGAAACTCAAGGTGACTGTTTAAAAAATCATTTTCGAAAACGTGAGTGATTATAGACCAGGATTGGACTATTAACAATAATAATTGGTATTAAAAAAGCTAGCTATTGAGATGAAAAAAGCCGCAAGGCGGACGAAAAAGGCATTTTCATAGACCTTTACCAATTTTTAAACAAGGCTCTAAAATACTAAATGCAAACCCTCAGGACTGAGGAATTAAGTGACAAGGCATAAACAAAATCATTAGTTTGTTGTCTTCGTGTTTCTTTCAAGTGGTTCGAGTTTTCTAACTTGATTCATATCCAATTCAATCATTACAACTCGGTTCATTATTTCAACTTCAATCGCCAGCAATTTTTTCATTCCTTTTCTTATAAATACTCCTTCAACTCCGATAAAGTCTCCATTGGCTATCCTTACTTTTTCTCCTTTAAAAAATTTTAATTCTTCCACTGAAGTTTTTTTACTTTCAATTTTTTGTAGAGATTCTATTACCTTATCAGGAATAACAGAAGGCTTTTTTCCTATGCCTATAAATCGAATAGCTCCAGATATATCGTCGATACATCCTAATTGTTTTTCATTTATATGCACAAAAATATAATTTGGAAAAAGAGGTAGTTTTATTCTTTTTTTTCGATCCGACCATTGTCTAATTTCAGTAGTCATTGGCAGAAAAGATACAATTCCTTTTTGTCTCAAATAAAAACAAATTTTTTTCTCATTTTTTGGACGAGTATAGAGCGCGTACCAGGATTTAGAGGGAAAATTCATATCGTTTATATTAGATTTGAAAGAATTATATTTTTCCAATAATATTTTGATTTTTAGAAAAAATACATTTACTTTATTGCCAATTAAATTTCTCCATATTAAGCTACCAATATTTAAAAATACATTCTTACCGTATTCACCTTTTCACTTATTAACAATTAATAGAGCTATTTATTAAAGAAAGTATAAATATCTTATTAAGGGGCCGTGTATTAGTTTTAGGTTTTAAAATTTTCAACAAAGATTTTCTAGACTAAGGCCCCTTACTTTTTTTAGTATAAACTGTAGCTTATATAGCTCCGCTATTCTAAGTCCCATCTAACTTATAGATGAATTAGTCAACTGTTCAGATTTCAACATCTGAAGGCATAAATATTATTTGTTATTTGTATGAAGGAACAAGGAATAATTAGTGCTCCGCTTTATACTTATATTTTTTTAGAAACTTTAAAACACTACAGGTACTCAAAATAAAATGGTTTGGGATTTTTATTCCCTAATAATTTTCGTTTTGAGTTGCTATTGATAGAAAACGGTTGTACGTTTTCTCAAACCTTTTTCGTATCGAAATAGAATAGTTACGATTTATTTTCAAATACGACTGTTATAAAAGTTTCATTTAATTTTACAGAATATAATCCTTTTTTAATTTTAAAACTTATAGTAGGTTTTCCTTCCATTGAAAAATCGAAATCTTCTTCTACTATAAATTTTCCAGTATTAAAGTGATTATAATAATCCAATTCGTTTATATAGAATTTTAAAAAACTAATTTCGACAACATCATTATTCATTATAGAGATAACAGATTTAACATGTTTATCTTTTTTACATCCTTTACATTGATCATCAATTGTTTGGCTACTTAACGATTTCGAGTTTTTAGTTGGATTAATTCGACAGATTCCAAAATTTCTACAATTCCTACTTGGAACTCCGAATTCCACGTCTGCAATAAATTGAAACTTAACAGATGCATTCTTATAAATATGTTTTACTTGATGTGTCATTTTTCTTCCTTTATACATCAAAGATATGCCAATACAGAGGCTGAAGTAAGGACAAAATATAGGTTTCGGATTAAATTATTTACTCAACTAAGGATATCATAAAAACACTAAACATCTGATTAACAGCATTTTAAAATAACAAATATCGAAACTAATTTAATTTTCAGATTTGAAAACATTAAAATATGGCATAAAATTAATTGATGTTATACCCTATTTCTTCTTGCGTTTTTTAAAAAAGACTACCTTATTCCATTAAGGTAAACTGTATGAAATCTATAAAGGCGTATTGATTTTTATTTGTCCTTGTTTACAACACTTAGATGGCAGGATTTTCAATCAATTCTTTCTTTTATTAAATTTGTTTCGTGAGGAGGAGGAGTAAGTTTTCGTTTCAAGAGACTGAATTACAAAATTCCATAAATCTTCATATGGAATAATCTCTATTTCTCGGGGTTGATTACTAATATGCAATGGATTCTCAATAAGCTTAGTTAAGTACTTTTTCACTCTTCTTTCTACTCCAGCTTTATGAAAATAAGAGATCGGAATTTGTAATAACATTTTAATAAAACAACTACTTCTTAAATTTGGTTGATTGGTTAAATACCTAGAACAGTATTTTTCTATTGCTTCAATTCGATCTATCGATTTATCATAGTCCTTATTAACGATCATATATAAAATCTGAATAATTAATATAGGAATATTAAGGCCTCGTTTATCTTTTGAATAAGTTGGGATACTGTTGAGAAAGCGCCCAAGTTTAAATCTTCTTCTCCTATTATCAGGAATAACTACCAAATCTAAAATGGATAGAAAATGTATATACGATTCGTATATCAGCCATTGTTCTTTCACCATTGGAGGTAATGTTTTAAACTTACTTTGCGAAAATGAATTTTCAAAAATCTCAAATGCATCTTGATAGTTTTTTGAATGCAAAGCCAGAATTAAGTTAAGTTCATTATTTTGAAACCAAGAATAAGTTCCTTTACTCACTAATCGATTACTTTTCTCTACAACTAATTTTCCTTTTTCATATTCTTTTAGTTGAGTATGACAAACTAGTTGATTATGAAGAAAAACCCTTAGAGGAGTTCTATAAGTATAAGGTTTTTCCTCAAAGAATTTGACTACTTTTTCACAAACATCGATTGTTCCTCTATAATCATATTTGGTCATTAAAGCAATTATATGAATATAGTTACCAATAAAAAACAAGAATGGGGAAGTATATTTTTCCAAATAAGGCTTTAGAGATTTATAACTCTCCATAGCGATATGATATGTTGCCCCATCATCTGATTTATTTTGAACTTTAGGCAAAATCAATTGGCAATAATACTCTTCGGCCATTATTTCTACCCTTCGTATTTCCAAATACTTCTTATAGGTTGCATTATAGTGGTCAAATTTTTCTTTATTCCCTACCCTTATTGCATAGTGAAGCCTCAAGTAACGACTTGAAGCTATGATAAACTCAGTCAGTTCAAATTCCTTAGCTTTTGTAAGAATTTTGATACATAAATTAATCCCGGCATTATTGGATTGTAAAAAGAGCAAAGTACTTGCTGCAAACATATTCTTTGAACAATACAAATAGGCCTTCTCATAGTCAGAATGCGTATTATTAGGCTTTATAAAGAATAAAGTATTAATTATTTTTTCTCGAAGGGATCTTTTTAAATTTTTATAATTTGAGGAACTTGCATCTGTTTTAAAAAAGTATTCTGCTGCCTCATTATCAGTCTTAAAGTCACCCGCCAATATTTTGTCAAATAATAAATTAGCGTTTGTTTTTTTTCGCTTATCTGAAGTGAGAATATCAGTTGTTCTTATCCTCACATGCCTAATTATATTTGCTATTTCAATTAAGTTTTTCATGAGCTTTTATAATTCGTTCTTTAATTAAATAGAATCAGCCGATCAACGACATAATGTCCATTTACTTTCTCATAATTCGAAAGAATTAAACTTAAAATTAATTGCTATGCGATTAAACCAGACAGGTCAAAATATCTTTTCCTATGTAAGAATTATGACCACACATTTGAAGAATTACAAATATAAGTAATTGAACATCAATTCCCAAAAACCATATTATAGAATTGTGCCGTTATTGTTATTTTGACTATCCCTACCAATACTTTATTCTCTTCTATATTTAGGGCTTCTATATTTAGGGATAGTTTTAGTTGCTCGACTCAACCTCTTTATTACTATAATCCTGAAGACTTGAAAGCTTAAAATCACTAATATTAATTACAATAAAAAATTTAATTGAAGCTATTTATTTTATTAAAAACACCTCTCTTTTCAACATGAATAATACCTAATAAACTAAGGACTACCTTTCTTTTCATTGAGTAGCACAAATTTTAACAGGCTTAAAATGCCTCAAGAACAATGACTTTATAAAGTCAGGAATCTAATTATAAATAACTCAATATCAATACTTAATACATAGTAATACTTTTTAAAACACTTTATCAACTTAATCTAAAACCATTTTTTAGTCATTCGAATCGACTCCACATCATTGTAATTTTGAAGTGTTGAAAATTTAAAACCACTAAAATTTATTACAATGAAAACTTTATTTGAAGCAACTTTTGAAAATCTAAAACAATCCATTTCTTCCAACAAGAATCAAAAAAAATCTTTCCCTAATAAGCAAGTAGGAATGTCTAAAAAACAGATGTCTGCTATCAAAGGTGGCGAAGATATCGTTATTGCTGATATCATTGGAGGATAGATAATTTAAAAATTATTAAAGGCATAAAGCTTCTGTAAACGATAACGTTTATAGAAGCTTTTTTTGTATTAGTTATATTACACTTTTATTTCCTTTCTTGACCGCAAAGATTTAATCTTTTTATCTCCAAACCGCAATTCTACCCTTAAGGGACGCGGACTAAATAAAAGTCCAGTATGGACTTATTCTCCTTGCACTAGACTTCCTTTTTATTGAGTAGCACAAATTTTCACAGGCTTAAAATGCTTCAAGAACAATGACTTTACAAGCGCAGGAATACAATCATAAAGAACTCATTATCAAATATTAATACATATTAATACTTTCCAAAACACTTAATCTAGTTAATCTAAAACCATTTTTTAGTCATTCGAATCGACTCCATATCATTGTAATTTTGAAGTGTTGAAAATTTAAAACCACTAAAATTTATTACAATGAAAAAATTAATTAAAGCTACTTATGAGAATCTAACACAATCTAATTCCTCAAACAAAAATCAAAAAAAATCTTTCCCTAATAAGCAAATGGGAATGTCTAAAAAACAGATGTCTGCTATCAAAGGTGGTGAAGACATCGTTATTGCTGACATTATTGGAGGATAGATAAATAATCTCTTTTGCATAATAGGTGTTGGACTTCTGTAATTTAAATTGATTACAGAAGTTTTTTTATTCTAACGTACTCTTTTACTTGGCTATTCTTTCTCTCCCATTTATTTTGCATTTCGATTAGAGCATTTCCTTCTTGCGTAGTCAGCTAACAAATTTATTTATGCTTAGGGACAGAAAATCAATAAGAATCCGATATCGGCTCGATCTCCTTGTGCTGGGCATTTATTAATAACCGGCCGTTTTAGAACCTGGATCAAAGTATTAGGGCTTGCATAATTCTTGTCATCTTGGATATACTGTAAGCCAGTAATTTTACTTTTAGAAAAAACATGCTTAGTACAGTGTGCAAAAAGTAAATTGTTTTTTTGAGTAATGGATTTTAAATCAAGGCACGGCGCAGTCTAATCCCCTTAGGAATTAAGACGAGTACCTAACGAAGTTTGGTTTAAAAGACATAGTCAAAAAGGTTAAGATATTTATTACACAGTGTACTAAGTGAACAAAATCTATACAGGCTTTAAGATGCTTCCCGAGTTTGTCTGACGAGGCTTTTTTGTATCTCGACAGATTCTTTGTGAATTAATTGAAATAAAGAAAATATAAATTGTTCGCTCATTTCTAAGCTAGCCCCTTTAGCACGGAAAGATTTAAAGACAGTATTTAGTCTATTTTTTTGAATAATAGATAATTTATTATCCGTTTTATAATTTCCAATCCCTTTTACCAAATTCATTCTTTTATTTAATAAATTAAGGAATTCGTTATCTATATCATCAATTTCATCTCGGAAAAAATCTATTGCATTCCAAGATTTCTTGTTACTTTTAAAGTTTAAACTTAGCAATAATTCACGAAATTCCTGAGGTGTAATTTGTTGACTAGCATCACTCCAGGCTTGGTTTGGATCATGGTGAACTTCAGTCATAACTCCGTTAAAGTCAAAGTTTATAGATCTCTTAGCTACCTTTTGAAGTGTGCTACGTTTGCCACAAATATGACTGTTATCACAAATTAATTGAATATCCGGATATTCTTTACGTAGTCTAATAGGAATTTCCCAAATCGGATTATTTCTATATCCGCTGTTATCCAGACAGGAAAAACCACGGTGTACCGCTGCGATTTTTCTGATTCCGGCATTGTAAATTCGTTCAATTGCTCCGATCCACAATTTAAGATCTGGATTTATTGGATTTTTGACTAGTACTGGGATATCCACTCCATTTAAAGCATCTGCAATTTCTTGAACAGCAAAAGGATTGACAGCAGTTCTAGCACCAATCCAAAGGATATCAATATTATGTTTTAATGCTTCTTCTACATGTTTGGCATTCGCTACTTCCGTAGTCACTTTCATATTGAATTGTTGCTGTACCTTATTAAGCCAAGTCAAACCAATAGTTCCTACCCCTTCAAAACTATTTGGCCGAGTTCTTGGTTTCCAAACGCCCGCTCTAAATACATCAATATTTTGTTTCTGAAGTGCTTGAGCAGTAGTAAGTACTTGTTCTTCTGTCTCTGCACTACAAGGGCCTGCGATAAGGACAAATCCATTCTCTTTTGGAATAGCCGGTTGAAATTTGATACTTTTCATTTTTTTGTTTTTTTTAACATCTAATGAGACTAAATATATTGATAGCTGCTTGCTTTTATTTTTCTCAGTCTATACTTAATAAACAGTTCTTTAGATTCGATTTGTAAATAAATATTTTTTTTTCTGATTTCTGAAAAAAGCTTTCCGATGGGTATACCAAAAGAATGGCCAGGAAAAATTTTAGTATCCTGATCAATTTTTGATTTTAATTTATTCAAACTATCAAATAGTTCTTCTGGGTCTGCACCCTTATCTACACAGTTTCCACAACCTTCTGCAAAAAGTGTATCGCCCGTAAAAAGATTCGAGTCGATTAAAAAACAAAAGCTTCCAACTGTATGCCCCGGTGTAAACAAAGGTTTTATCTTAAATTGATCTAGGTAAAAGAAATCTTCAGTTAGAATAAAAGACAAATAGGTGCAAGAGAATTCATAAAACTCTGCCTCCACTTTACTAATATAAACAGGACACACATTTTTTATTGCAAATTCTTCTGCTAACCGAGCGTGGTCTTTATGATGGTGTGTCAATAAAATCCCTTTCAAGTCTATATCTAATGCATCTATCTTTGAATTAATCAAATGAAATTCCCAACCAGGGTCGATAAGTATCCCCTTTCTAGTTTTTGCATCATAGACTAGATAACAATAGTTAATTATATTAGGTCCCACTGTCCTAATAGGAACGATATTGTACATTTCCGTCATTATTTTTTAGTAATCAATGTTAGACCATCTCCAATAGGTAGCATACTACAAGTAACTCTTGGATCACTAGCAACTTTTTTATTGAGTGCTCTGATTACTTTCACTTCTTCACTAGTCACTCCCTCTTTGACCACCGTTCCTCCCCAAAAGACATTATCGATAGCAATTACTCCACCGGGCCTTATCAGTAAGAGTGCCAATTCGTAATAATCTAAATAATTTTCTTTGTCTGCATCAATAAAGATGAAGTCGAAATAGTTATAATTATTATCTTTTAGTAATGCTTGCATCGACTCAATAGCTGGTGCAATTCGTAGATTTATTTTATGATCGACATTCGCTTTTTCCCAGTATCGCCGTCCAATTTTCGACCATTTTTCTTCAATATCACAGGCAATAATACTTCCATCATCAGGGATATTTAAAGCCATCCATAGTGTAAAATATCCAGTAAAAGTTCCAACTTCGACTATATGCTTAGCATTAATTAATCGGAGCAACATACCCAAGAATTGACATTGATCAGGAGGAGATTGCATCGCTCCCATTCTCATTCCATTGACTTCCTCGCGATGTTCTTGTAACACTTTGGGCTCTCTAAGAGAAGAGTCTATAATGTAATTATAAAGCTGCTCGTTGAGCTGTGTATATTCCTTTAACATAATTATTAAATTTTATTTATTTGCATGCTGATTTAAAGCCTATTTAAAAATTATTAGCTGGTTTACGAAAATGTCTTTCTCTTTCACTCTATAGCTTTTCTCTTGTAACCACTGCGGTTATTCCCAAATAAAAGAGTCTTGATTGATCAAAAAATTATTTTCTCGACATAGCAAATAAAATTTAAATAGGTTCTAAATCAAAAATTTAAAATATTTTATATGCAGATTCTAATTTTCTACTTTACATTGTGTATACAAATCCAGCGTATAATCTTCGCCCCAATTAGGGTGAATAACGGTAAGCGGTTTAAATACCTCATATTTGTTAACAGCTATTTCAAGTAGTGGTTGAGCGGCTTTTTTCCCTCCTCCAAATTGTTCGGGCGTATAAAATATACTCCTACCTTTGAGATTATAAATCCGAGGGTTTTCAGGGTTGATTTTCATTGCCTGTTCCAATAGCAGATTAGCCTTTGAACCATAAGTCGTAAATCGGTTTTGTGGATCAACATTCATTCTACTTTGAGCAACAAAAGCTTTCAGTACTAAAACCTCATCGTCGTTTTTGTGTTTTTCAATCTCTTCGATTAATGTCTCTGCTTTTAAAAGATACTGATCTTTTTCATTCGTTTCTTCTAAAGAATAAGAAGCTAATGTGTACGTATAAGCTGACCAATAAAGCGGCAGCCATTCTTTCTTGTTCATATCAGCTATTCTCTGAAATTGATTAATGGTGTTTAAATAATCAACTGATTTTTTACAGCTACTGATTTTGGTAATACTTTCTTGCATCGCAGTTAAGTAAACTGGATCATCTTGGCTATACACTATTGACGTGAGCCCTAAAATAATTGCGGAAATAAAAAATAGTTTTTTCACGAATTTAAATTTTATAGTTAAAAAAATAATTACATACTATACATTGCCCTAAAGTCTGGCAATAAAAAATCTGGTGGAATTGGGATAGATTTTTCTATTCTCATTGCGATAAAAAAGCCATCTCCTTTAATCACATTTGCAGAATGCGGCATTCCTGCAGGAATCCATATAGAGGAATTGCTATTGACTTGATATGTTTTATCTCCGAGTACAATTTTATATTCCAGGCAGTTTCTGGAAATAATAGCATTCATCTCATGATGATCCTCATGTACATGTACTTCCGTATATTCAGGCGGTGCTGAATCTACATCCAGTACTTCATGAATAGCGAAGTGAACAGGAAAGTCTTTAGAAAAAAATCGCTCTATACTTTCAGAATTAAAATGAAATGGTACTGAAGAGAGCGGGGCTTTTTCCATGTTAAAAATTAATGATTCGAAAAAAGAATCCGAAAAAGTTCTGACTAATTCTTTTGTTTGCATTTTTTCTTTTTTTAATTTTTGAAATTAATCACCCAGTTTATGATGAGTTTATCTATATTTATTTTAGCCCATTATTGATTAGCACAGGGCATAGAAAATCTATTCCTCACTTGTGTACAAGGAAGTCTATTTGAGTTATTTCTGCCTATTGAAATCACTTAGAAATTAGAATCTAATTTCTAACATGCTCTGACTATTTGTTTATTTTATAATCATCTGGAATTTCAAATTTCTTAGAAAAATAAATAATTGCTCCTATAAAAAAGGATCTACCCATAGCAGGAACGACCGCTTCCCTATTTTTTTTATCACTATAATATTGATAAGTATATACGATGTTAGAATTGAAGACATTATCTACACTACAGTAAAGGATAGTAAAATTTCCTTTTATGTTTGTGAGATAACTTGCAGACAATCCAAATTGATGAATCTCAGGCGTGTAGTCACTAAGAAATCGCTCATTCTCTGGATTATAATAAGGTCGTTTGCTTGTATAACTATAAGTTCCTCCAACATTTAAATTCAAACTTGGAAATGATTTTTTATACACTACACTAATGTTATTTTTAGAAACAAAATGCGGTGTAGTGTTTATTGGATAGCTTTTAAATTTTCGTCTACTATCAATAAAAGTGTAGGTAATCCAATACTCCGTGTGTTTAAAAGTCTTTTTATCACGCCAGAATAAATCAAAGCCTTTAGCATATCCAAATCCATTATTATTTGTTAAGTTACTAGGAAAATAAAAAGGGTGATCAGGAATATAATGGCCTATATTTTCCAACACCAAATCTTCATACCTCTTATGAAACACTTCTGCCTTTATTGTACGGTAATTTTTAATCAATTGGTAGCCTAAAATAAAGTGCTCCGCTTTTTCAAACTTTAAATTCTTATTAGTATATAAGTATTTATAATTTGGTGTTTGGGTAAATAAACCTCCAGCCAATGAGAATTGGCCCAAGGGGCTTTTATAGGCTGCTGAAAATCTCGGTGAAAAAACATACTCAGAAATCTCTGATGCATAGTCCAGTCGGCCGCCTATTTTAATACCTATATTTTTAGTAATAAAGTACTCAGGTTCTGCAAAAAAAGAAGCATTTATATTTTCTATTGAAAAATCGTAAAAACCTGAATAAAAATCTTGGTTATTAATTTGATTTAAATCACCTCCAAAGGTGATACTTGCTCGTTGTGAAAACTTTCTTTTCATTGCAAGCCTCATCTGTATCTGAGTTTCTTCTTTTTTAAAAGACTGGCCTTTCAACAAATAATTATCTCTGTTCGAATTAGCAGAAAGTCCAGCTTTTATCTCCCATTTTTCACTTTCTTTTATATTAAGGATTGCATTAAAAAATAAGTTATCGTTTTCGACTTCATAATCTTGTTGAAGTCCAAGTGTATCACTATTAAAATCAATTACTTTCAAAGCAAAAACATTTTTACTATAAGCACTATAGGATTTTAATGAAGTCTTATCAGAAAAATTTCTGACATAAGTCAAATTAGCGCCTTTATATTCCGGAGCTTTGATCCAATCCAAGTTTTGAACGACAAGCTTATTCCAAAACCCCGTATTTCCATAATAAGCGGTACCCGATATTGACTGCTTCTCATCTGATTTTACTCCTGTCAACATAATGCTCATCAAGTTTAAGCTTACATTGAATCCGTTTTCATCCAGTTTATCATTAGTCTCTAATAATAAAACAGAAGATAGAGCCTGACCGTATTTAGCAGAGAATCCGCCTGTGCTAAAGGTCGTACCTTTGAACATAAAAGGACTGAATCGTCCTCTTTGAGCGACACCTGGATTTGGGCTATAAAATGGATTCTGAACGTAAAGCTCATCAATCATAACCTTTGATTCTAAATTGGATCCCCCCCGAATAAAAAGGCCTTCTGATTCTCCTACCTTCTGTGCACCTGGCAATAAATTCATAACACTGGTAATATCAGCACCAGCACTGGCTACACTAGCAATATCCATTGGCTTGAGCATTACATTTTTTTTATCAGCTGCTACTTCAAATTGTCCAGCAGAAATAACTACAGTAGTCAACTCATTAATTTCTTCCTTCATTTGAACATCAATATTAATTTCATCTAGTTCATATACTTCAGGGTCAATGGCTTTTTCTATAAGTTGATAACCAATAAATGAAAAGTGAATAATACTGTTTTCTGTTTTAGACAATTTCAATTTATAGTTACCATCTATATCAGCACTGGTTCCATTATATGTTCCTTTTTCGATAATGCTAACTCCTGGTATTGGCTTATTAGTTTCGTCAACTATTTTACCGTAAATAAAAGTCTGCGCATTTAATACGTAGACTAAAAAAGTCAAACAAAAAATCAGTACAGAAGACTTATAGCATATTTTATCTAGCCATCTATTTTTTTTCATTTGTATCATAATTTTAATTTTAAGTACTGTTTAAACTCTTGCGGAATGCTTTCTAAATGGAGAGATCATAAAACTTGAATGAAGACTAGTGTCAATGATTTTTTCTCTTTTCATTTTTAGAATTTGATTATAAAAAATAGCATTAGGGCTAATATCTCTAAAATGTTCTTCAGTATAAATCTGACTCAGTATTTTGAGGGATTTAAAAATGCTGAATTTGCTCCTAATCCTTTTCCAAAGAATATTCGTTTTATCTGCTTCACTACATGACAAGAAGGACTGAGTGCGGCACGAAAAAATAGGCCATTGTGGTTCTTTCCAATTGATCAATTGATAATAGGATAATAGTTCATCTTTGGCAGTGTCAATATGCTCTGCATGAAAACCATAAGTAACGGGTAGCTTAAAAAAGCCAAGTTCATTTTGGTTTAATCCTTTATTAATTAGTACTTCCTGATGTTTTGGAAAAGTAATAACGATTTGATTTCCGCCTTCTTCTGAGACCAAGGTCGACCTATTGTATAACCAAGGATGTGAATAATAACCTATCAATCCCGTCATAACTACCATCATGATACAAGGCGCACATAGTTTTTCGATTGTCTGCACTTCTTTATAAATCAAGTCCATTGCCATATTACAATCTATCGCTCCAGCCAATGCTAGGGCTACTAATTCGCCATGACTATAAGCCATTAAAAAACTCGGCGTTTCCCCTTGTTCAAGCATTGATTGACCGAGCGCATATTGGAGCATAAAAATAGCTGGATGCGTAATATGTAAGTCATTAAATATTTCTGATTTATCTTTTCCAGCAAAGTATAGTTCGTTGACAACGGATATACCTAAATTATTTTCATAGAGTCTATCTAATTTTTGCATCCAAAATTTTACACTAGCATCTTCTTCATAAAGCGTCCGTCCCATTTGGAAGTATTGAGAGCCTTGCCCTCCCAACAGCCAGATTTCTTTAGGTTTGTTATTCATCAATTATTGATTTATAATTTTGAAATCCTTTTTTGAATTTTTTTCTCTGCTTCTACCATCAACCATTCCCCCAAATCGGCTACCTTACGACGCTCCCATTCTTTCAGTTCATTATCCTTCAGCTCTTGATTGAGTAAACCAAGGACTGGGTTGCAATGTAATTGAAAATTTAAACGATTAGATTCCTCCCCTTTTATTGCAGCATTTAGAGAACGGTCATAGTAATGCATAAAGAGAAGATACATATGATACCTAGGGTTCAATTTCGCTTTTTCTATTAATTCTGCTTTATTTTCAGCGATTAATTCTTGGGCTATATTATCCCAAACCGTTTCTAAGTCTTGGCCATACATTTTATTCTCTAAAGAAATGAGTGTATGGCTATCAACATCATTAATAGATTTATATCTTTTGAAGATGTCATAAAGCTGCATAGCTCGTCCAGGAAAAAGAATTCCTTTTTTCAGTAATTGAATTTTCTGATTTGATTCAAATAGAAAATCTTTGTTCGGTGCAAAACAAGTATCCAATATAGTAGCTTCGACTAAAAGTTTTTTGGAAAATGGAGCAATCTCTGCTTCAACCGTACAATAATTGATGGAATGAGACAGGACAAAATCTACTCCTATTAAAAACGCAGAAGCAATAGCATCTGGAATACCGACTCCTCCCACACCTACAAAAACATCTTCTCGATATTGGTGCTTTTGATTAAGTATCGCAACCTTTTGTCTTACATAAGGAAGTAAAACTCCAAAAGAATCATGCATAGTCTCGCTACCACTATCTGTAGCAATACACAAAGCATTCGCTAAAGGCGTATGAGTAGCTTCCAACATGACCTCTTTAGTAATCTTAGCTTTTTGATAAAGTTGGGTTAATATTTTTTCTGGAACTGGCTCAAGGAATCGATCAATAATATCCATAGAAGATGCCTTGACAAATAGGTTATTTAATTGCCCACTCCCTTTTTCTGTTTCTCTTAATCTATACTCAATCAATTTATCAGGAATCTGGTAACGCCCTGTATATTCAATCACCTTAATCTGATATAGATAAGCTAATTCAATTAATTTATTTAGTCTTTCATCATCGCTGTGTTGATAGCTGATATTGATACCATATAAAGTTGGAATACTTTCCAGCGCTTTTGATAAATATTTTAAATCGTCACTAATTTCAGAAAGCGCTCTTCCATTAGTACTCAAAAAACTAAGCATCCCCTTCTTAGCTAAGTTCTCGACCATCGTTTTACTGGAAATTCCATGATCCATTGAGTCAACCACATAGGCATAGTCTAATTGATAAGCCTTTTTAAAATCATTACTTCCTAAATTCGAAACTGCTTCTTTTTTGTACGTCAATATTCTATGACTCCCATTACTTATGGTTTTATGTGAAGCGCCATTTCCATTGCTATGAATACTATTTTTCACGATTTCTTTGGGTAAAACATTATGAAATCCTTTTAGTGATTTGTGATGACCATTGGAATGGCTTTCTGTAATTTCCAATGCCAAATTATTATTTTTAGAAGGGAATGGAATAACTACAGAGGCTTTAATTTTTTTAAGCATATTCCGCAGTATAAAACTCTCTCCTATCTCAACAAAGTCCATTGTTTCATTTTTATCAAATAGATATTGCATCGACTCCGCCCAGCGTACATTATTACTTATTTGTTTGACGAGCAACTCCTTTGCATTAATTGAAGGGTAAGGCTTTGTTGTAAAATTTGAAATGACGGGAATCTTTGGCGCATGAAAAACAAAGTCCTCGATGAAAGTTGAAAAAATTTCCTCTGCCTCTTTCATTAATGGTGAATGAAAAGCACCGCTAACATTTAAAGGCAAATAACGTGTAGCGCCAGATTTTTCAAAAATAGATTGCGCTTTAAGAACAGCTTGCCGGCTACCTGAAACAACTAATTGTTCGGGCGTATTATAATTAGCCACTACGATATCTTTCAATTGGTGTTGATCTAATGTGCTAAGTACTTCAAGTATATTCAGCCCAATAATGGCTGCCATTCCTCCAGACTTAGCGGTAGCCATCAAGCTACCCCTTTTTTTAACTAATCGTAGACCTGTTTCGAAATCAAAAACTTCAGCAGCGAGTAGTGCGTTATATTCGCCAAGACTATGTCCAGCTAAATAGTCTGGTGTTTCACCTGTTTTAATTTTTTCATAATAATGCAAGGCATTGACTACATAAATAGCAGGTTGCGTATAAATTGTGCTAGACAAAAGACCTTTTTCATCTTGTAGACAAAGATCCTCGATGGAATAACCAAGTATTGAATCGGTTAACTTTATAAGGTCTGGGTATTTTTCGAAAAGCCCAGCACCCATTCCTTTTTTTTGAGAACCTTGACCGGGGAAGAGATAAACCATTGTGTTATTCATAATCTTAATTTATTGGATTAAAGTCGAGTTTATGGAAGTTAAATTTCAGTTGACTTTTACGAGGTAAGGCCAGTGAGATTATACAATCCTTGACAAAAAAAATGATGCATTTGTATTGTGGGAAAAAACTATATTCTAATTGAATATAATAATCGTGTACTACAATATTTTGAGTTTCATAAAGGCTGAATGGCGTCATCAAGCCTGTGTGTAAGATTTTAGAAAGAGCTTCTTTAGCAGTCCATAAGGCGGTATAAGCAATATCCTGATTAATGGATAATGTTGTGATTTGCAGGTGTTCTTTTTCAGTGATAATATCTTCCTTAAATTTTTGAATATCTGCTGAGACACACTCAATATCAATGGCCACTGGATGCTCTTCCTTAAAGGAGATAGCACCTCCTATCGATTTGGTATGAGAGATACAAACCTTAAGATTATTAACGGCTTTTATACTTTTGACAATAGGAAAACCAAATATTCCATTATCAATACTAAATTGATCATGCTTCGTCCCCTTATTAAAAGCATCCAATGCAATTTTACTACATACTCTTCCTGATAGGTAATCCAATTTTCTTTTCTCCGAACCTATTTGAGTAAGTTTTTCTTTTTCAAAATCAGAAAGAAAATGATGCCCAACTCTAAGCAATTGTTCTGCATGCTTTAAATCAATAAGGACTAATTTACCTATATGCATTTTATCTTTTCTTTCAAAGCATAAATCATAAATGGTATGCTTGATTAGTCTGTTTTTATTTTCTGTATAAATCATAAACTGATTATTTAGGGCCACGGAATAAATAAAGTCCGTTTTTACTTGATCTTTTACATCTACTCTTCTTCAAAAAAACTTTACGTAGCTAGGCTATGTGCAGCTTTTTTGAGTCGATTAGCTGCAAAATATCTTCGTCTAAATAGGAAACTTATTTAATCCGCGTCCCTTAACTAAATAAAAAACGTTGTTGTCCTTCTACCTGAGTAGCTGAATATAAACCTGTGAAATAAACTGCGATCTTCCTTACAGGTAAGTTTCTTTCAAGAATAGCGCGAAACAAAAGCATTACTTTTTCGCATAGAATCTCTGGATCTTCTAGATTAAATAAGCATGTTGTGTTTTTTGTCTTTTCACTAAAATCAGAAAAGCGAATTTTCACTTTTACTTTCTTGGCCAGTAAGCCAGTTTCTTTTAAATTGCTATGTAATAAAATAGTTAGATCTCGAATTTCACATTGTAAGAATACCTCATCATTAATATCTTTATGAAATGTTTTTTCTTTGCCTAGTGATTTTCGCATACGAGTAGTTTTTAATTCACTAGTATCTAAGCCTCGGATATTATTGTATAAGGTATGGCCTCTTTTCTTTAGTATTTTCACTAATTGCAATTCTTCCATTTCTTTTAATTCCTTTCCATTAGTAATTCCCATTTTTAACAATCGTTGCTCTGTAACTTTCCCGATTCCAAATATTTTCCTAATTGGTGTATCATCAATAAACGTTTCAAAATTATGCTGGTCAATAATCGTACATCCATAAGGTTTTTTATATGCACTCCCTAGCTTCGCTAAAAACTTATTGAAAGAAAGGCCAATAGAAGAACTTAATCCTATTTCGTTTAAAACTTTAATTTGCAAAGCCTTAGCTATTTTTTCGGCTGATGTCCAATCAGTAGCTAGTGCTGTAATATCCATAAAGGCTTCGTCAAAGGCGATGGGCTCGATGATTGGCGTCAGGGTTTTGAATATATTCATAAGATCTTGAGAAACGCTTTTATAAAGATCCATTCTTGGAGTAAGCACTATAAGATCTTTACACTTTTCGAGCGCTACTGAAGTTGGCATCCCCGAATAGATGGCATATTTTCTTGCTTCGTAAGAACTTGCAGACACGACTCCACGTTCCTGAGCAGAGCGAGCTACTACTACAGGGCAATTGAGCAATCGAGAATCTTCTCTTTGTTCTATCGAAGTATAAAAAGCATCCATATCTAGATGAATAATCTTTCTTTGAAACTGGTTTTGCATATTTTTATATTCTAATCGGGCTTGTCTAAAAAATTTAAATCTTCTCTTGTGTACTTATTGTCACCGCGTTGACTCCGTTTTGCCTTCCAGCATTTAATAGCATCTTTAAGAGATAAATCTTCATTATCAGCCATAATATCCCGGATGTATTGATTGTATTCAAACTGTCCGCTGATCTTTGGCTTATAATTTTTATCTTTCTTTTTTTCATGCTCCTCTAACCAAAAATCAATAGCATCTGAAAATGTTTTATTAGGATTTTCATTACAAAATCTCATAAAGCCTACCGTAAATTTAAAGTGGCTTCCGATCTGCTGTTTAAAAAAATCTCGTACTCTTTCACCACTATTATAATTAGAGGTAAGTGGTGCATTCAGTGCAATAAACAATCGTCCTGTTGAAGGTTTTCTACTTACTGGCCTTGTCTCTTTCAGTTCTTTTCCCGTTTTCAAAAAGTAAACAATCCGTTCAGCAATTTCTTCTTTCCCTCCTGTGCCTGATAAACCATGAGTTCTACAGAAATCAATCAACTCCTCTTTTAGCCAATAGAAATCCATAAAGTCTTTGGGCGAAATATCAATTGTTAAAGGCGGTCTTTTATCCATTCTTAATTCCATTTTTTTTAGTAAATATGTTTTAAAACGTTTTCTATTCAGCTAAACTATATAGTTCTTTTTCCGCATTTTGCTTAATAAAATCAAGTACAATACCCTCGAATACACTGGTATGAGTCAGGTAAGGATAATGGCCTGAACCTTCAATATCCTGATACTCTGCCTCTGGAATAAGTTGAGCAATTTTTTTTGAAATCTCTGGAGCAACAATGGTATCAACAGTCCCCGCTATGCATAGTGTTGGCGCTTCAATTTTTGACAACCAAGATTCGCTGGACAGTACTAATATTTGTGTAATATATCGCATGACAACTAAGGCATTAACACATTGGCTTTTCATCAATAATTCTTTTGAACGGGCTACTTTTTCCTCTGAGGGATACATTCCATTCAGAGCTTCTGTAACTACATCGAAATCGCGGCCAATAGAAGAAGCAATCATTTTGACACCTTCTATCATTTGATCAATTGTCAAGTCTTCAATTTTCATATCTGGCAATCCGAAATTTTGATAAAAAGAGCCAATTAAAGATAGAGAAGCTACTCTTTCTTTATATCTCATAGCTATGTATTGAGCAAGAACACCTCCAAAACAAGATCCTACGATATTGATTGGTTTTTTGATTTCGAGTGCCGTCAATACATCCATAAAAATACTTCCTACATTTTCTACAGTTATATCTTTACAGAGTTCACTCAAGCCATAGCCTGGATTGTGAATAATGATGATTTGGTATCCTTTCTGCCAATCATTGATTTGGTTTAACCAAATCGGCGCAGTCAATCCAATGGCTGGAATCAGGAGGATCGGTTGACCTCTTCCAATGGTAAATACTTCTAATGCTGGGTTTTCTTTGGTTTTAATCAATAAGTGATTTAATTCCTCTGGTTGTAAATCAAGTGCTTTAATATTTTGTGCTGTTTTAATATTTTCGGGAGCAGGCATCAGGGTGCTATTCTGATACTTATCTCCATAAGTAAACAACATGTCATTTATTTCTGATCGGTCAACTGCATTTAGTAATTGAAAGTATTCTTCCACTGTCTCTTTTTTGCTTTTTTTATCTCTGACTCTGTCTATTTTTTTATCAGAAACGGTATCAGCAATAGTTTCTATTTCAGATGATTCGCCAGAGAAAAAGGCAGTCAGTAAGTCCTTATGGTTTTCAATTAAGAAGGTCGCCATCTCCAGCAAATTTTCATTTTCTAATAAAAATGTTACAGGGAGCGTTCCTAGTCCTTCTTCAAAAGCTTTGTGAATATCGGTAATAATCAAAGAGTCGATACCATAAGCCATAAACTCTACTTCATCTTCCATTCGAGTTGCATCTATTTTTGCTACTCTGGCAATTGTTTCTCTACAATATTTTTTAGTTAGCTCTAAAAGCGATGCTTCATCTAATGCTCCATTGCTATTTACTGTAATATTTATCGGCAATGATTTTACTTTTCTAGACGTTCTTTTCTTTATGACAAAAGAGCTAGTGTCTGATGATTCGTGGATTGATACTTTTCCTTCTTCCCCTTCTCTTTGAGATAAATCTGCTCCCATTAGTTTTAGTATTTTATCACTGACATTTAACCCAAGCACTTGCGAAGTAGGGGCTGCAAGTACTCTAGAGATTGCTTCCATTCCGATTTCTTCCTTGATCGGAATAATTCCTTTCTGAATGAGGTTTTCTTCGAAGCCACCGTCATTGCCTTGCCAAAACCCCCAGTTAATGACCTTAACAGGATAATCAACTATTGTATTTAATTGCTTGGCAAAGGAATCACTAAAATAACAAGCTCCTGAATATGCTCCCCATCCTGGATTTCCAGTAAAGGCTTCTGCGGATGAAAAATACAATAGAAAATCTAGTGCTTCTTTTCTAAAGACTTTTCCAATATTTATACTGCCAATGGTTTTCGCTTCAATACTTTTTTCCATTGAAGTTAGGTCCATATCTTTAATCAGTTCAAAATTAAAATTCAGAGCAGAATGAAATACGCCATTGATTACTCCATATTTTTCTTTTATAGTACTTACTGATTTTTTAATATCTACTTCGTGTTTAATGTCGATTTGTAGGTATTCAGCAATTCCTCCTAGATCAACCAATTCTTGTATTCTTCCTTGGGTTCTTTCGTTTAGAGCAGATCGACCGGCCAATATGATTATAGCTTTATAATGCTTCGCCAAATGCTTTGCTAATTTATATCCTACATTTCCATTTCCACCAAAAATGAGATAAACGCCTTTTGCACTTCGCAAGATGTTTTTAGTAGCCGCAGGCAATTGACTTGGAGTCAATTTACGCGTATAAATAAGCCCATCCCTCAATGCCATATCTCCTACTCTATCCCGATGTGTGTTCTTATTAAGATCTTTGAAAAAGTCTGCAGCTTTCCCGGCAGATAGTTGTGATTCGTATTCTGCAAAATCTATTTCTATGCTGACTAATTTCCATTTAGCATATTCTTTTACGGAAGCTCTAGCGAAGCCAGTAAGTCCAGCAAACCAAGCACTAGTATTTTCTTTTCCTGTAATGATATTCGCGGCTTGACCGATTAGGTTTATTCTAATGGCAGATTTTTCCCAATCATTTTCAGTCATAGCTTTGACCAAATTGAAATAAGCATAAAGAGATTTGTATTGCCAATTATCGTATTGCTGTCGATCAGTACTATATAAGGCTTGATCGCTTGGAGGCGTGATAAAACAAATTTCATCTACCACAGGAATCTTAGACAGTGCATTAACAAAAGAAGCAGGATTTCTTACATTAATTTCAAATCTATTAGATTTTGACATTTGATCTTCTGCTCCTAGTTTTAATAGAACTACATCTCTGTTCTCCAATTGTTCATTCCATTGATTCGCAAATTCATTACAATCTTCTGAGTAGATTATTAAAGCTTTCTTTGTTTCTTCTGCAGCCGGAATATTGCCTTTAGAAGTTGACTCTGAATTTATCGGCACCCATTCAGGGGTATAGAAAAAACGATCAAGGATCAATTCTTTATTTGAAAAAGTAAGTCCTGAAATCTGACTGGTCACCTCTCCTTTGTCTGTAAGAAAAATCACTTCAAAAGAATTCTGTTGTCCTAATTTTACTAATCCATACTGACTCTTAAGCGATAGGTCATTACAAATTGCTTCCTTGATATAAAAGCCATTGATTTGATTATCATCATCAGATACATTCAGTATAAGCGTCTCAAAAATATCATATAGCTCGGGCAAAAAGATAATTCCAGATGCTTTCTCCTTCGATTGATTTGATTCGAATTTTAAGAAATAACTTAGGTGGTTAGAATCCGTATAGGCTTTATTTTTTTGTATTTCAACTGTATGAGTGGTTTCCAAATCACTAAGCGCATAAGGCTCAAAAGAATCTTCTTCTACTTCTATTAAATTGATTTGAGCTTTAGCTAATACAATTTTTTGCTCACCCTGAAGGACAAATATTTCCCCCTTTATCAACTCTTCATTCACTGGATTCAAGTAAGTGTATACCTCAGTATATTCTTCTTGAAAAGTCCATTCTTGATGGAGTTCCCAGTTGGTAATTGTAAACTGCTCAAGCAAATAAATATGCTGTGCACCAGAGGATAGTAGGTTCAATAATAAATCTCCAGTAACCATATAACATTCGTTCTTCAATTTTATGAAGTGATTCTTGCGTTCTAGTCGTTTGACAAAAGTCAAGCCTTTATTTAAGCTAAATTGTGGCGCGATTTTATCTACCAGCGGATGAGAAAATTGTACAGACTGAGGATTAATTTTTTCAACTTCAGGCAACCAGCAATGATCCTTGGCAAATGGATAGACAGGAAGTTGCGGTAATTTAGGAAGTTTTTGTAAATAGAATAATTGCCAATCAACTTGTATTCCAGAGACCCACAGCAAAGCAATTTTTTCTAGTCGTTTGTTTTGAATTAGTTCTTGAACAAACCTTGAACCATCTTCTCCAGAAAGTAAGGATTGAGTCGTATCTTTTTTAGGTACTCGATTAGCAAAATACTCTGCTGAGGTTTCCTCTTTTAAGAATAAATCTAATCCTCTAAGCAAATCATCAAATCCATGAGCAGGAATAGCTAGTCGCTCCTCCATATCTTCTCTTCCTATTTGGTAGGTATAAATAAAAGAGTAAAAATCAATAACATCTTTATTCATCATCTGAATGATAACTGACTCCTTCAAAGCTGCCACTTCTGTGGGATAATTATTGATCATAAAATGAATCAAGTCTTCCAGCCTTACATATTCAAACAAGGTATTGGGTGGCAGTTGAATGTTTAATTTATCGCTAATCGTTTGTTCTAGTTTATCAAATTCGCGATAAGACATTCCGAGATCAGAATTTAAGGTATTATTATTTTCTAATACTAAATCTGGAATATTAAGAATGGTCCTACAAGCATTTTGAAAAAATGAAATCATTTTCAACTCAGGAGCAAGTTCATCTTTCGTATCTCTTTTTACTTCGGCATTAAGGAACTCAATAATTAATTGAGCATACTCTTTTAGTCTTTCTTTGTTTTTGGCAGACAAAATAAATATTCCTTTTCCATCAATAGATACAGTAGAAACTGGTGTATTAAACTCTTCTATGATCAAGTGAGCGTTAGCGCCGCCTGCACCAAAAGAACTCACCCCTGCCCGTAGTGGTGCAATCACTTGTTGCCCATTCTCTTCGTACACTGCTGGTGTCCATTCTTGTATCTTTTGAGGTACAAAAAATGGTGATTTCCTAAAATTGATATTCGGATTTAATGTCTGAGCGTGTAATGAAGGAACGATTTTTCGGTTTTTCAATTGTAATAGTACTTTGGATACCGCCGCAATTCCAGCAGCAGATTCGCAATGACCGATATTCGATTTTACAGAGCCTATTGGGCAATAACTCGTTTCCGAGGTATATCTTTTAAATACTTTATTCAAGCCATTAATTTCGATAGGATCACCTAGTGAAGTACCTGTACCATGTGCTTCGATATAAGATAAAGAGCGTGGATTGATCTTTGATTTTTCTAATGCGGAGGAGATAACTTCTGCTTGTGCTCTTGGATTGGGAACAGTGTACCCACTTGCTTTCCCTCCATGATTTACAGCACTTCCTTTTATTACTCCATAGATATGATCCTTATCAGCAATCGCTTTACTTAACGGTTTTAAAAATACTGCTCCTACTCCTTCACCAGGGACATAGCCATCTCCTCCTTCACCAAAAGTATGACAACGACCATCAGTCGACATAAAATTAGTTTTGCTTAAAAAGATGTATTTATTTTTATGAACAGTTAGGTTTACACCACCAGCAAAGGCTAAGTCTGATTCACCACGGAGAATACTTTCACAAGCTAAATGTATTGTTGTCAGAGAAGAAGAGCACATCGTATCCAGAGCAATACTAGGGCCTCTGAAGTTAAAAAAATATGATACTCGATTTGCAATCGAAGCATAAGAAGACATCGGTGTAAGTACTGTTCCATCTTGATAGGTGTCCCCACCATACAATTGATAATGTCCCCACATCACGCCAACAAAAACACCTACTTTTTTATTTTCTAATGCTTTCCTTGTATATCCTGCATCCTCCATTGTATGCCATAAGGATTGTAAGAACAGTCGCTCCTGGGGGTCGAGTAATTCGGCTTCTGCTGGAGAAATATTAAAAAACAATGGATCAAATTTATCAATATCATTTACAAAGCCACCCCATTTACTTGTCGCTTTTCCCTCTACGGATCCTGTTTCATCATATAATTCTTCGGCATCCCATCGCTCTGCCGGGACTTCCGAAATACAGTCTACTCCTTTACTAAGTTTATCCCAAAATTCTATTAGGTTATCCGCTTGAGGATATTTCCCATTAAGGCCAATTACAGCGATATCATCTGAACTGTAGGCCTGCTCTCTTTGCACTGTCTGGGGTACAGACATCATATCAGATTCCAGGGAAACTGTGTCTTCTTTTCCTTCTTCAAAAGAAAGCATTGGACTTTCTAAATCACTTGGTGAATCAGGCGAAGAATATTCAGTTGACAAATCAGTTAATATCTCTTCTTTTTTCATCTCAAAAAGCGTCATCAACTCTTCCTGGTAATTTTCTATAAAGTAGGGTGCCAATTCTTTGATAGAAAAATATTCAAAGAACAAAGTTTTTTGTAGATCGGGGAATGTCTTTTCTAACTCTTCATTCAATTCCAGAATCATAACAGAATCAATCCCGAGTTCTTCAAACTCTTGATCATCACTAATACTGGAGATATCCAAATGAGTTAGCTTGGCTATTAATCCCTTTAGGTATAAAGGTGTTTTTTGGGCTAATATATTGGCATTCATGATTTTATTTTTATTTAGATTTTTAGGCTTCACTATATATGGTTTTCCTTTAGGGTTTAAATGGATGAATGTTTCTTTTATTTTTTCTGGAATTCCGTTGACAACAACCAATTGACTTGCATTACTACCCAATAGTTTTTCAAAGGCTTTTATGCCCATATCGAGGTCAATGGAATCCAATCCAAACTTTCGTTTTAGTCTTTCCTGAATGGGTTTTGGCATGGTCATTTTTCCATCTTTCCATAGCCCCCAATTAAAGCTAAGAGAAAGTCCATGTCGACTGCCTTTTTTACGAAGGACTTCTCGATGTTTTAAGTATTCATCAATAAACCCATTGGCTAAAGCGTAATCGGTTTGCCCTATATTTCCGAAGACAGCAGAGGTAGAAGAAAACCCTACTAGAAAATCGAGTCTATCTTCTTTAGTCAATTCATCTAAATTGAGTAGTCCTAGAACTTTAGGTTTTAGAACCGATAAAAATTCATCTGCTTCTTTTTTCAAAAAGAAATTATCACTTAATTTTCCAGCGGTATGGATCACACCATTGATTTCACCTAGGGAGCTCCTAATTTTATCTAGGGTAACAGTAAGTTCATCTCGATTAGACAAATCCGTTTGATAATAAACTACTTTTTCATTTGGCAAATCTATTTTTTCAGACCTTCCAGTTAGAGCGACAGTTGCATTATATTGTTGAGATAAATGTTCTGCCAAGTGGATACCTAATTTACCAGCTCCTGCGATGAGGTAAAGCCCTTTTTCTTTTAGTGTGGTACTAAAGGAATCTATTTCCTTTAAAGGTTCATAGTTTTTTAAATATCGTATAGTGTCTTTATAAAATACTTCTGAGATACCTTCTCCAATATTTTGCCATTCGTTTAATAAAATTTTATCGATTTTACATTTTTCAAGATCTTTCGTTTCTATGCTGACAATCTTGGTAATCACTTTAGGGTTTTCCATATTTAGACTCTTCGCAAAGGCAGTCATTGCAGACTGAATAGACGAGTCTATAAGCGCTTTATCAGGTTTTGTTAATTGTAGGATTAAAACATTTATTTTCTTATTTGGAAAATGGTCGATTAATGATTTGTATAATTTAAAAAAGAGCATTTCTTGTTCTTCTAAAAAAGAAGCTGTTATATTTTCGAATACTTTATCGCCTAGCATTAAGTTCAATTCACTTTCCTCATGTTCATTGACCATCCTAAGCAATGTTGGGATCATTTCTTCAGAAATTTCTAGCTTATCGATTTTCTTTATCTCGGTCGATTCTTTTAAATATTTAATCACTCTGCTATCAAATCCACAAGTTATCCAATGGCCTGATGAAAGTCTCACATCTGACAAGGGAGCGACCTTAATCAGTTTAGGTTTATAAACCAGCAATCTATTTTCTTGAATCGTAGTTGCTTTCTTTATTTTTTGCGGAGGGTTTGGAATTCTTTTTAAACTATAGTCTTGAATATAGCAAAGTAATTGTTCTTCTTGATCAAAAATAGATACATTACATTTTAGCAAGCCTTTACTTTTTTGCTCAGGGAAATCAATCAGCACTTGACAGTCTTCTACAAGGTTTTGAAACAAGCTTAGTCGACCTATACTAAAGGGAAGATAAGAATCGCCTTCTGCTTTTTTAAACCCTAAACTTAAAGCGACTAACTGTAAAGCTCCATCCATAATTGAAGGATATAACACTTTGTCATTTCCTGCTCCGAAGTCATCTACAATATATTTTTTTTCTGCTTGTAGGTTTCCTTGTAATTTCCCTTCTTCTGAGAAAACTTCAGTGATGGTTTGTAAACTTTTACCGTAATCAAATCCATTGTTTGAAAATTTAACGTAACATTCTTCCTTAGTCAGAAAAGAATCGCTACTATCATTCATTATTGGTACAGCTATTTCTATTGGTTTTAATGCCCCTACGAATTTGATAGTTCCTTGAGCATGAGGAACCAACTGTTGATTCACTTTAAATTTAATTTGATAATTAAGCTTATCATTATTTGTTTCTTCAAAAAACAGATGCAACTCTATGCTTTCCTTTTCAGCGATTACTGGCTTAATCCAAATATGATCTTGAATTTGTTTTTTTTGATTTGGATATAATTCTTCCATTCCTGCTCTGATCAATTCCAATGCATATACTCCAGGTAAAACTTTTTGCTGATGTACAATATGATCGCTAAAAAAATGTTCTTCTCCACTTAATTTTTTAATAAACTTACTCTTTCCTTCCTCTCGAATCAAAGCATCAAAATAAGTATCACTTTTTGTTTTTACTTCCCCTTGTTTTAATATTTCTTTTGTATCAAAAGGCCAGAAACGAGTATGTTCAAATGGATAAGTCACTGTGGCAATACGATGGGCCATAGTATATAATTTACCGTTTTCATCGCCATATAAATTCTCCCAGTTTATCTTTATCTGATGATCGACCCAAATCTGAGCTATTTTCGATAGCATTATTTTAGCATTGCCTGCATTTAGTTGACCTAGATCTATTCCATGATCATTGAGTGTGGCTTGTTTTGCTTTTTTACTCTGCACTACTCCGGTCCAATAATTCGTTAGTTTTTCTCCTTCAAGGCTATCTATTAATTCTGCTATATTTTCAGCGAGAATTGCGGTACGATACTTCATCACTTCACGCCCCTGTTGCAATGTAAAAGCCAAATATAAAGCATTAATCGAGTTCTTTTTCGTTTTGACAAAGTTCAGCAAATTAGCAGTTTGCCGTTCTAATGCCGCAGGTGTTTTGGCAGAAAGAAGGAAAAGAAAAGGAGCACCTGATTTATCGGATGGTGTTGAAATAATTGGACAATATTCTTCTAAAACAAGGTGTGCATTGACGCCGCCAAATCCAAAAGAGCTCACTCCTGCCCGTCTGGGTATTTCTGAACCATTCACGACCATTCTATCCCAAGGTTTGTTTTTTTCAAGCAAATAAAATGGAGAATCATCTAATATAACATGAGGATTTAATGTCTTAAAATTTGCTAGGGCTGGCAGTGTTTTTTCTTTTAAAGCTAACACTGTTTTGATAAATCCAGCAATTCCCGCTGCTGCTTCCAGATGACCAATGTTCGTTTTCACAGAACTCAGACCACAGTAATTAGAAGGAATGGTTTGATCTGGATTCGTTAATTGGCTATGCACTGTATTAAATGCTAATTTCAAACCTTCTACTTCGATTGGATCGCCTAGTGGCGTGCCAGTACCATGCGTCTCTACATAAGTGATCGTACTAGGTTCGATTTCAGTTTTTAGCAAAGCATCACTAATCAGTGCAGCCTGAGATTTAGCATTGGGTGCAGTCAGAGAATTAGCTTTTCCTCCGTGATTGATTGCTGTAGAGCGAACGATAGCATAGATATGATCTTTGTCTTTGATTGCTTTGTCCAATGATTTTAGTAAGACAATGCCACATCCTTCTCCGCGAACATAACCATCTGCTGCAAGATCAAAAGTTTGGCATTTTCCAACATCACTCATCATACCCATTTTTCCGGATGCGACATGAGCAGCAGGGCTTAAAATAAGGTTGATACCTGCTGCTACAGCCATATCACATTCTCCCGAATGCATTGACCCAATTGCTCGATTGATTGCGACCAAAGAACTGGAACAAGCTGTATCGATTGGTTCACTAGGTCCTCTCCAATCAAATAAATAAGATATTCGATTAGGTAAAATGCTTTTTGCAACGCCCACTAAAGTATAAGCATCAATTGGCAACTCAGCTTTTACTTGCATTTCAAAGAAATCAGATCCAGAAGAAGCTACAAATATTCCAGTCCGCGAGCCTTGCAACTCGGACATTCGATAGCCTGCATCTTCCACTACTTCCCAAACCATCTCCAGTAAAATGCGTTGTTGTGGATCCATTAATGTAGCTTCTCTCGGAGAGATTCCAAAAAAGGCCGCATCGAATCTAGTTGGTTCATTAATAAACCCACCCCATTTTGTTTTGGATTTATTTTGTTCTTTATCTTCACTAAAATAATCTCGCCAATCCCATCTAGTCTTTGGAATTTCTGTTACAGATTCTTTTTGTTGCAAAATATTTTTCCAGAAAGTTTCTTTATCCTCTGCATCAGGGAATCGAGACATCATGCCGATGACCGCTATCTCTTGGTTTTGTTCAAATATTTGTGATATAGGAGTTTCTTCAAACGTTTCTTTTTGAGCGGAGGTTTGAGTGTTTTGTGTTTGTATAAAACTTACTAATTCATCAATAGTATCATATTGATAAAATTGATTTGGGCTAATTAAGACACCTGTTGTATTTTCAATTTTATCGCTTAAACTGGTAAAATTAATAGAGTCAAAGCCCAGTGCACCTAGTTTTTTGTCCGTTTCTATTTCGTCTATTGGTTCTTTAATAATGCTACTGACAACCTCAAGAATTGTATCATGTATTGATGCTTCTTTTTTAATTTGTGTAACAGGTGCATTATCTTTCACTTGTTCGAAAGTAAATTGTTCTTTGATTTTTTTGAGTGATTTATTCGTTAAAAAACTTCGGTCAATTTTATTATTGAGCGTATAAGGTAAGTCATTTACAAAGATCAGCTCAACGGGAACCATGTAGGCAGGTAGCCACTGATTCAGGTGTATGAGTAATGCTGCTTCATTATCTTCTGTAAATTTATCTGTTTTGACAAATCCAATAAGTGACTTCCCTAATTCATTTTCCTTGACAACAACGACAGCTTCTTTGACAGTAGGATATTGCAACATGATGTTTTCAATTTCCTGTATTTCAATTCGATAGCCTCTCAGTTTTATTTGAAAGTCATTTCGTCCTTTATACTCTATTAATCCATTCGTTCCTATTCTGGCTATGTCTCCTGTTTTATATAAGCGTTTCTTTTCTCCATTGATACTTAGCATTTTAAATCTGTCAGCTGTAATTGCTGGTTGGTCAAAATAAGCTCTGGCCAAACCTTCTCCTCCAATGTACAACTCGCCATCAATACCAATGGGAAGCAATTGATCTTGTGCATTTAAAATATAAACAGATGTATTTTGAATCGGAGTACCAATATTAATTTTTTCTCCTTTTTCCACTTTACTAATAGTCGACCAGATCGTAGTTTCTGTTGGTCCAAATAAATTCCAGAGTTCCTCAGTCTTGTCCAAAAGTTTATCTGCTAAAGCTCGACTTAGATTCTCTCCTCCACAAAGTGCCCTAATTGGTAAACGTTTATTTAGTCCTGCATTTAGTAGCATTTGCCAAGTTGAAGGAGTCGCCTGTATTACTGTTGCCGGAGCATTTTGAATTGCCGTTAATAAAGCTTTGCCTTCTTTCAAAATTTCGGTAGGTAGTATCTCTAAAGTAGCCCCTGACACCAATGGCAAATACAACTCTAATCCAGAGATATCAAAACTATTAGTCGTTAATGCTAAGAGATAATCTTGCTCATTCATCCCTGGCGCTTTTTGCATACTCTGTAGAAAATTACTCAAACTAACATGTTCTATTTCTACTCCTTTAGGATTACCTGTAGAACCTGAAGTATATAAAACATAAGCCCTGTCTTTTAAATTCGGCTTTCTTTTAGCCAAGTCTATTTCTTGTAATGGTGTTATCTTCTTTTCATTCGTTAAATCTATAGTTCTGATATCAATGAGTTTTACATCCTCAAGCGGGCAAGTATCCACAGTTGAGTTATGTACCAAACATTTCGTGATTTTTGCATCTTGAGCCATATAAAAAATCCTGTTTTCAGGAAAAGAAATATCGAATGGCAAGTAAGAAGCTCCAATCTTTTGAATCGCCAACATTGCAAGCAACATTTCTAAAGAACGATCAATATAGACACCAATGATTTCTTCTTTTTCAACAGTATAAGTACTCATCAATTGTACTGCAAGTTGATCAGTTTGATCTGACAATTGCTTATAAGTCAATTGTTGATCTTTAAAGATCACTGCTGTTTTATCAGGTCTTTCTAAAACCTGTTTTTCTAATAAGTCTAATAGATCATATTTTATAGGCTCTTCTTCAAAAGTGTTGTTTATTTTTTGATACAAACTTAAATCCAAGTCAGAAATCAAAGCGCATGAGTCAACATTTAGGTTTGGTTTGTCAAGAGCAGTTTCAATTAATTTTAGGAAATGCTGGTATATGTTTTCAATTTTAAGAGTATCAAATACGGCAGCATTATATTTAATATCTATTTTCCAATTTTCTTTAAGTACAGTCACCTCAAAAGTAAGATCGAATTCTCCAGTCTGTCGTACTTCTGCAATGGGTTCTCCAAAAAGCGGATCTTGTTCTTCACCTTCTTGATCTAGAATCCAGTTTTGAAAATAAAAAGCTGTCTTATAAACTGATTTGTCTTTAAGGGTTCTGATGACTTGATGAACAGGATAATAACTATGCTCAAAAGCATCCCAGATTTGCCCATCCATAACCTGAAAACATTCTAAGAAGGAGATATCCTGGTTAAAGTCAAAAACAATTGGATTGACATTCATAAATAGACCTAGTGTATTTTCGAACCTTGATTCTGGTCGACCATTCACTGGAGAAGCTACCAAGACTTGCTTGGCTTGGCTATATTTGTTTAATAATATCCCATAGATACTCAAGGCAAAAATATAGGGTGTAATATTGTGCTTATTACTAAAATCATCAATCTGTTTTTTTAATACTGGAGGGCAGGAAAAAGAAGCTACTTTTCCTTCCATTTCAGAAGATCGAGATGGATTTCGATCATATGGTAATTCAAAATCATTATCATATTTCTCCACAACATCTTTCCAATATTTTTCAGAAATCTGAGCTTGTTCGCTTTCTAAATAAGTTTGTTGCCACTTTACAAAATCATTGTAATCAACAACTGGAGTACCTTCTCCATTCGTTAGGCGTGACGTTTGTGCTCCAGTCTGAAATGCTATATAAGTGGTCTTTAATTCTTGAATAAAAGTTTCCGTCGAAATTCCATCAAAAATAATATGATGAAAATTTGCTAGAAAAATTTGCTCCTCTTTAGACTCAATCAAATAAAACTGATATAAACGATCCTTCTTTAAGTCAAAAGGTTTTCTGGTTATTTCTTGCATCCATACGATTAACTCTTCGGAAGTTTTATCTTTTTGTGGAATGATTTTTAATCGTGCCTGATATTGCTCATTAACGACTCGAACACTTTCTCCTTCTACTTTTGCCATATTACTTCGAAGTATAGGATATTTGTAAACTATTCTCTGTAATGCTTTTTCTAGTAAATCCAGATTAACATTTTCTTCCATTCGAAAAGCAAAAGGTGTATTATAAGCTGGATTCTGAGGATCAAATTGATAAAGAGACCACAGCAATTCCTGGCCTGTACTTAGCTTAAATATATCTTTGTTCTTATCTGTTTTTTTATAATCAGTCATAATTGATGAATTTTATTTTGAGGAGAAGCCTATTACTGTTTTGTTTTTTTAATACATTCAGCTATTTCTGTTATACTTTTACTTTTCACAATTTGTACAGGGCGAAGTTTTATATTATATATTTCATTGAGTCGATTCATCAATCGAATTTTTACTAATGAATTTATATTTAAATCCGCAAATACTGTATCTGTTGTAAAAGCTGCTACATCTACTTTTAGTATATCTGCCAACCCTTGTTCTATTGTCTCCTTCACTTCATCTTTATTGATGTCTGCCTTTACTATTTTAGCTTGTGGTTCTACTACTGATTTTTCTTGAGAGGCAGGAGCACTCTCCTCTTTGTTTACGTCTGGCAACCAGTGTCGTTTGTGATTAAAGACAATACCTGGTATTGGGATTTTATGACCACGAATCATCGTAAATATTTTTCCCCAATCAAGGTCTAGGCCATTTGCCCATAGAGGGGCAAAGTGTCCGTAAGACTTTTCTTTCACCCATTCTTTGACAAGTCGTATGAATCCTTCATTTTTTGCAAAAGAAAAACTAGTAGAAGAATTGTCTGAATTACCCTTAATGATTTCGGTATGTTCTTGACCTTCTAAATAAAGTTGGATAAGTTTTTCTAATTCGAATTTATCCTCAGCTATTATCGCAACTCTTTCTTTAAAGTGAGCCCGCCCAAAAAATAGTGTATAAGCCATATTGTTCAAGTTTAATGCTTCATTAACTTGTAGATAGCTGACATATTTTTTCAATAAGCCATCCAACTGACTTTTTGATGGTGCAGAGAATAAGAAAATTTGTTTTTCTTGAGTTTGAGTTCTCTCAGTTTGAGTTCCTGGATAGTCCTCTAAAACAATGTATACATTTGAACCGCCTGCGCCAAAAGAACCTACACCTGCCCGGAGGTTTGAATCATCAACTTCCTTTATCCAGTCACTCAGTGTTTCTTGAAAGACGAAGGGACTATTGTCTATTTTAATTTGTGGATTAATTGGTTGATGATGAATAGAAGGAACTAATTTTTTATGTTTGAATTGAAGCAATACTTTAATTAATTGAGATACACCCGAAGCCGCTTCTAAATGACCTAGATTTGCTTTTACAGAACCGATAGTAATTTTTCGATCTTTGAGATATTTTGCGTAAAAATCTTTTAAAGCTTTAAATTCGATTTGATCTCCAATCGGAGAGCCATTGGCTGCGGCTTCTATATAGTTTATAGAGGCTGGATCAATCTTAGCTGAAGCAAAAGTTTTTTCCAATAGTTCCAAATAAGAGTTACTGCTAGGAGTAGAGTAGCTGCTAGTTCTACCAGAATGGTTAGACGCATTTGCTTTAATTACACCATAGATATGGTTTTTATCTGCTACTGCATCTGCCAAGGGCTTTAAGTATACCACACCTAGCCCTTCTGAAGGGACATAACCATCACTACGGCCAAAGCTTTTACTACTTGAAGTGTCTAAACTGATTAAACCTAACTGCTCTAATGCTTCATACTTCGCGGGATGCAAGCTTAAGTTAATCCCGCCAGCTACAGCAGCTTTGCAAGCTCCTGATAGAATATGTTCACAAGCCATATGAATAGCCATGAGAGAAGAAGAACATGCCGTATCAATAGCAATACTAGGACCGGTCAGATTTAAGTGATAAGAAATCCGATTAACTAAAGAAGAATACGAATGCAAAGAAAGTAAATTTTTGCTAACCTCCGTCTTTGCTAAAAGCGGATAGTGCTCGTACATACAGCCCATAAAAACACCAATATTCTTTCCGCTTAATTTTGAGTTTTTCGAAAAGTCAACGACCTCTCCAGCATCTTCCATTACTCGGTAGACCTGTTCTATCAACAATCGGACTTGAGGGTCCATATAGTCTGCTTCATATTCATTAATTCCAAAAAAGGAAGCATCAAACTGATCTATATTTTTTATAAATCCACCAAATTGATCTGTTAGAGTATTCCATCTATCTTCTGGAACAGAGCTTAGGCAATTTTTCCCTTGAGTAATATTTTCCCAGAAAGTATCAAGATCGTCTGCCATTGGAAATTGACCATTCATTCCTACAATAGCGATATCAGTTGTCGTTCTAGGTTTCGAATGTTCTTGTATTTGTGAAGGGTTGACTACTTGTACTTCCGACATATCCACTTTGGTTGTATAATCATATCCACCTCCGACAAAAGAATGAATTAACAACTGTTCTGCCGGCATTGCTAATTGCTTCTGAAATATTTTAAAATTGAATCCACCAATAGGGCAAATACCTAAATCATATGATTTTTGACTGGCTAGTAATTTTTGTCCTATAGCAGCACTCTGAATTAAACTCACATGAAAAGCTCCTGCTCCAAACTTCTCTTGCAAACGATCTGGCTCTGTAAATAGAAAGATACTAAAAGCACTTTCCGTATATTGTTTTCTATTGAAAGGTGTATGAGCATTAACTAAGGATGCATCATCAATAGCTTTTATCAATTTCAGTTTATGCTTATTTAAATGATCGTATTGATAATATCCTGCTTCCAAATTTTCTATTCTATTAGGCTTAATGTATAGTAATACTTTTACCTCATTCGTTTGTAAAACAGATAGGTCTGTTGTCAAATTCTTGTCTAAAGCATTAGCAAGGTAAGTAGTCAAAGTATCTAGCGGGATAAGATCTTGGGTATATTGTCGCTTGGACGATCGACCTAAATAATAATCTGTATCTGGCCAGTCTGGAGAAGACAGTAAGTTTATTTTTTTAGCGTCTGGTAGATTCCGTAGCTGAATTTGTTTATTTTGAAAAGCCTTCTTCTCTGCTTCACTCATACGACTGTATTGTAATTTTTGTAAGTCTCTAAAATCTCTAAAATCAAAATTTGTTGGAGCAGAAAAAGCAATCTCAGTTTGGTCACTTTCCAGCTGACATCCTGCGAGTCCATAAGTAAACACGGCATTATCAGGCAACTGAAAAGCAGCAATTAAGTCTTCAGTAGAATTTGGAATAAAGGATTGAAGTCGCAGTCCAGTATTAGAGGAAGCTTGCTTTAATAACTGACCAGCATAACCACTATCTAGCGTCATAAAGGACTTACTATAATTAAGGTACAGCGGTTCTATTGCATCCAAACAGCCTACAAAGAACACAAAGAAATCAGCATCTTTATTTTCGTTTTTGAACCAATCCATTCGACTAGATTCAGAGGTAATCTGGTATAAAGCATTTTCAGTGGGGTGAAAATAGTATGCTCCTTCTTCCAATCCATCTACTTTACCTGAAGGGATAAAAATATAACTTTGTAAAGCGTACACTCCTCCTGCTGATGGAAAAGCGTATTGTGTTTTTCCATTATACTCTATGCTTTTGAGTTGACCGATTAGTTGTGACAATTGAGCAAAAGAAGTCTTAGATCTTTTTGTAAACTCAGGTTTATTTGAATCCATGTAGTTTTCATCTAACCAAACACCGATCGCTTTGATATTGCTATCTTCTAGTATAACTTCTACTGGAATGTCAACATCAGGATATTCGTCAGACAAGTCTTGCAATGCATTTATTAGTGAAAGAGAAGTAGCTCCCGCTGCAAAAAGGTCTGTTTCTTCTTCTAGGTGGGCCAAATCCAGTGTATCCTTTAGTGCTTTAGTTAGAAAGGCAATAATCTCCTGTTTACCTTCTTTTTCTTGTATAGGTTGAGTGAGAGTCGTTTTCTTTACCGGCCAAGGCAATTGCTTTCGATCTAATTTTCCATGTAAAGTCGTAGGCATCTCATCCATTCTGACAAAACGTTGAGGTACAAAATAATCAGGTAATTTCTTTAATAACCTACCTTTGATTTGCTCATCGGAAATGCGCTCTATGCATTTGACATAAGCTACTAGGATAGGGTCATTCTTTTCTTGATTCCGAACGAGTACAGCTGCTTCATCTACTTCTTCCATATTTCTGATTGTTACTTCTATCTCTTCTAATTCAATTCGTAAACCTCTTATTTTCACCTGAAAATCTAAACGCCCTAAGTATTCAATATTGCCATCTTCTGTGAAACATCCTTCATCTCCTGTTTTATATAATTTAGATGTTCCAGTAGGATCAAATGGATTATTAATAAAGCGTTCTTTTGTCAGTTCTAGGTTATTTAAATAGCCGTGTGCTAAACCGACTCCTCCAATATAAATTTCTCCAGAAGCACCTATCTCGACGGGTTTTAATTGTTTATCCAATACATACATCTGAATATTGGCAATTGCTTTTCCGATAGGTACTCGTTGATCATGGTTCTTATGACATTCCCAATACGTGACATCCACAGCGGCTTCAGTTGGGCCATACAAATTGATCAAACGGCTTTCAAATCCATCTACAAATCGTTCCAATAAATCGTAGGTCAAAGCTTCTCCACTTGTAAAAACATAACGTAAAGATTCACAGGATTTAGACTTCACATCATTGAGAAATACCCGAAACATACTCGGCACGAAATGACAGACACTTACTTTGTACTTATTGATTACTTCTACTAGATAACGAGGTGATTTGTGCCCATTAGGTTTAGCAACAACTATAGTAGCTCCTGCCATCAATGGCCAGAAAAACTCCCAGACAGAGACATCAAAACTGTAAGGTGTCTTTTGTAAAATCCGATCCTGTGGACTTAGTTGGTAAAGATCCTGCATCCATAAAATTCTATTAGTAATAGCACGATGTGGAACCATACAGCCTTTCGGGTTTCCAGTAGACCCCGAAGTGTAGATGACGTAGGATAAATCTTCTTGATCAATATTTAAATCCTTATTTTCAGAAAGATATTTTTCAGAAAGGTGAACCGGGTTTTTATCTAAATTTAATACTCGTCTTTGAAAGTCAGGTATCAAATCTTCGAGAGACTGGTGTAAGATGACTGTTCCAACATTAGCATTTTCGAGCATATATGCAATCCTCTTTTTTGGCATTGAAGGATCAATCGGCAAATAAGCTGCTCCAGCTTTTTCTATCGCTAATAGCGTCACTACCATTTCTACGGAACGATTCAGAATCACTCCTACTACATCATTTGCTTTCACTTCTTCTCTCAAATAATCCGCTAAACGATTAGCATAAATATTTAGTGTTTTATAAGTCAATACTTGATCTTCGAAATAAATCGCTGGGTGCTCGGCTTGCTGAGTCACTTGATTTTCAAATAACCTAAATAGAGGAGTAGATAAATCATAAGCTTGAGCAGTATCATTCCATTGTTCTAACAAATCGAGGGAATCCGTAGAAACAGTTGTGTGAGCAGGGTTTATTTTTCTTGTGGTGACCATCATAGGTTTTGTAATTTCTGCTAAAGAAAATTGTTGATTGTCCAGTAAAGTGATATCAGAAGAAAGTTGTCGAATTAGGTCCTGATAAGTTTGAAACATTTCTTCTATCAAACCTTTACTAAATATATTTTGAGTCTCATCCCAATGAAAATGCAATGTTCCATCTTGTTCAAAGTTGAGTACATCCAGATAGACATTAGGTGTCACTGTAGAACTAAAAGAAAATTCAGCCTTTCCACTATGTACTAGGCTTTTAGCCAAATTGGTGAAGACAATTGGAAAATTTAATGCTTTGTCTCCTTTTTCTCGGGCTACTTTTTGAAGTATACTAAGTGGTGATAAAAGGCTATGAAAAATATCTGATTTATTCTTTTGAACATTGTTATCTATTCGTGATAAGAAGGAATCATATTTCTGGTTTTCTATCCAACTAATGCTAGTAAACTCGCCGAGTATTTTTTCAATATCAGAATGAAATACAGGCCGATCCCAATTGACTAAAACAAGAGTTGATTTTTGTTGCGATGTATCAGAAAATCGATCAATGATGTATTGAAAAACTGAAAACAAAAACATCCCCGGATCAATACTTCTATTTAATAATGCCGACTTTAAAATGCCCCAATCCGAAATCGATCCTTCATGGCGAATTCTTTCTGATCCAATTTTTTGTTCTTCAATATTTACTTTAAAACTCGGTGCGGGACTAATGGTTCTAAATTTATCTGTCCAATACTGCCTCGCCAGTTTTATTCCTTGACTACTTTCAAACTCTTTACTTGTTCTCAAGTAATCCGAAAATTGAAGCTTAGGAAAAGCTATTGAGATTTGTTCATCTGCATACATTTGAAACAACTGGTCAAAGAATAAAGAAAGACTTTGTCCATCAACAATCAGAGAATCAAAAACAAAATGCACGATCGTTTGCTTATCAGCAAAATGACTTACGAAACATTCGAATAAAGGCCATTCCGCTTCGTCAATATTTTTTTCCAGATATTCTAATCTTAGCGCTTCTAGCTTTAATGCTTTATCTTGGTTTTCTGTAGAAAAGGTCGTTTCTTTTATTTTATAAAATGGTACTTCTTGTAATACCTGCTGTGTTAATTTTCTGGCATTGATTAGTGTTCTTAACATTCCATGATTTTGAATCAAAGTGTTGAGTACTTTTTCTAATCGAGGAATTTCTAAATCATTAAAATTAAATTCATAATAAATCTTACTGCTTTCCGATTTTTTTCCTGCATATTTTTTTCGTCCAAAACAATAGGCTTGTTGCAAAGCAGTCAAATCAACACCAATGGAAACATCTTTTTTATACAGAGTAGAAAGATTTAGTTCTTCTAAGAATCCAAAACTATTTGTTGTTGTTTCAATTTCCTGTATAAAATCTTTTAAGACCAAGTCTTTCTTTAAAGTATTTCTGGACATTCGAGACAATACATTAAAGTAGGTTTGAAATAAATTCGCCAATTCCATTTCATCAAACAACTCTGGGATATAGTCGAATTTTAAGTATAGCTCATCATTTTTCTCAAACACCTGATGATCAATTAAAATCTGCGGTGTCTGTGTAAGTTGATAATTAGTTTGAGCTAACCAATTTTCTCCTTCTTCCTTTCCTATATTATTGAGCATACTGGTAAATACAAAAGGAATATTATAATTAGTAGCTATTAATTTTTCTTTTTTAATTTTTCGCAAAACAGATACACCACTTAATATACTATTGTCGATGTCTTCCCATAGTTGATCTTGCACTGATTTCAGATAATCAAAGAAAGGAATATCTCTCTGTGACTGTGACACGAAAATGGAAGAAGAAATAAAAGGCCCTACTAATCTATCTACATCCTTTACAATCGGCAGTCGGTTAAACAAAGTCAATAATATAGAAGTTGCTGCTTTTTGTTTTTTATGGAATAATACCGTCGTATATATTGACAACAATAAAGCGGTCGGAGTAATCCCAAGGGTTTGACTCTGCTTTTTTAGATAACTCCACTCATTAGCTGCTAGGATATATGACCTAGATACGCGTTCATAATAGCCTTTATCAGAAGGTTCTTTATCCTTGATTTGCAAAGAACATTCACTGGATACTTCTTGCTTAGTCAGCTTATTTTTCCAATAGTCATAGGCTCGTTCTTTTCTAGGTGTTCCACTCACTATAGACAACTCAAGGTACTCCTGAAAGGTATTCATCAAAGGCTCTAATTCTTGGCCACCGACATAGAGTGTTCTCCATTCTTGAAACAATAAGTCTAGGCTTTTAGCATCAGCAATCCATTCATCAATACTAAAATGTAGCACAGCAGCATCGGTAAATTGAGAAACCTCAATCGTGAAATAAGGCCAAGAATCTGGTTCATAATAATAATGAGATAAGCGGTTTCTGGTTTTTATTAATTGATCGTTATGATCAGAAAAATCTTTAGCAATATTGGTCGATTTTATAGAATAATTTGAAGTGCTAGTTATTAATTCTTGTGTTCCTTTTCTATTGATTTTCATGCGTAGCATACCATGTCTATCCATCAAAACATTCCATGCTTTTTCCAATTTCGCGAGGTTAACTTCTAGAAATTTTATTTCACAATAAAAATGACATCCAACTTTGTCTTTAGTTAAAAACTTACCTGATAAAAAAGACTGTTGAATATCTGATAATGGAAATACCGTTTTATTAATTGTTTTTAAGATATTGGTTTCTTTCTCTTGCTTATCCATTCTTATTGGATGATCCAACACCTTGCCCTCTGTATAAATATTGACTAAAAAATGATGCAAATCTTCAACTGTCGTGCATTCGAAAATTTCTTTAGTTCCAACATCAATATTCCATCTTTCTTGAAGTAAATATTGTAAGCGAGTGGTTGCTATAGAATCAAACCCGTAAGTACTCAACTCTTCATTCGGCGAAATTTCATCCGCAGGAACTTTTAGCAAATCATCAAATAAAAACACTAGTTCTTCCCAACAAAATATTTCAGTCTCTTGACTAAACGCCTCTGCATTAGATTCTATCGTTTCTACTACTTGATCGACTACAAAGGTATCTTCTCCATATGACACTTCCTGTTTCTTTTCCGCAGTAGCATAAGTTTTTACAGGGTCACTCTTTCTGTTTAAGGCTCGAGTCGTCACTATATTGCTTTCAGTATGTTTTACTAATGACAAAGGCTCTTTTACTGTTTTCTTTCTTTCTGATACTCGCCGTTTGGAAGGAGGTGTACTAGGATTATCTGTACCTGGCACCCAATAAGGTTTTCGATTAAAAGGATAAGTAGGTAAAGCTATTTTATAAGCTTTATCATGAGATTTTATTTTATCCCATTCAACCGTTCCACCATTTACCCATACTTCCGCCAAGGCAGTCCAATCTTCTTTTTCTAATAGAGATTCTATATTAGAAAAATCCAAATCCTTAAATGTATTTTTTCCAGTGTTTTTCTCAAATATATTTACAGGTAAGGATGCATTATCAGAGGTATAGGCTTTCAATGTGATTAATAAGTCATCCAAATCTGTGGTAGTAATAGCTAGTCGATGTTGAAAAGCGGTACGTCCAACTTGTAAGGTAAAAGCTATGTCTTTTAAATATTGGATTTCTTTGACTTTAAGCAGATCGTTATCTTCAATTTTATTTTCGCTTACAATCTCCTCATACAATGCTAGGAAAGATAAATCTGAGAAGAACCATTCTTCTTTGATTTCAATATCAAAATCACGTTTCATTTCTTCTTGTAGTGCCGTTAACCTTTTTCTATCAAAACCAATATTTGTTAAAGTTAGACTGGTATCCATTTCATTAGGGCTAAGACCTAATAGCCTAGAGATAATCTTTTTCAAACTGCTTTCTGAAAAATATTTCCTACTATTTTCATCAAGATATTGCTGCACCTTCTCTATCAATAAAACTACTTGCTGAGATAAGGCCGCTCCATTTTTAGCTGACAAAACGATCAAAGATGTCATGCCTGGATTTTGAACTAAAGTTCGTTCTACCCCAGGGTATTCTTCAAGAATAACGTGACTATTCATCCCTCCGGCTCCAAAAGAACTAATACCTGCTCTTCTTGGAAAAAGTTTTAATTCTTTGTTATGATCTGGTAAAACAATCTGTTCCCAAGTTTCTAATTGACGTTGAACTTTAAAAGGAGTATCCGCAAAATTAATATTCTCATTTAATGCATCTACATTAATTGAAGGCACCAGCATTTGGTATTTCATCTGTAGCAAGACTTTGATGATTCCTGCTATACCTGAGGCTGCTTCTAAATGGCCTATATTGGATTTGACAGAGCCAATTGCACAGAACTGTTTATCTTGAGTAAAGGACATAAAAGCGTTGGTCAATCCTGTTATTTCAATCGGATCCCCAAGAGATGTCCCTGTACCATGAGCTTCAATATAAGTGATGCTACGAGGGTCGATTTGGGCGGTATTCAAGGCTGATTCTACCAAAGCAGTCTGCATCACAGGATTAGGAACCGTATAACCATTTGTTTTTCCATCGTGATTAATCGCTACTGATTTAATAATTCCATAGATATTATCTTTTTGAGCCAGTGCGATTGACTCCCGTGTAATGATGATTGCTCCGATGCCTTCTCCAGCAACAAATCCATCAGCATTTTCTCCAAATGCCTTGCATTTTCCTCCTTCGGAAACCATGTTCATCTGGGCATGCATCAAATACTTATTGGGATGCAAGGATAGGTTGACCGCTCCAACAATCGCCATTTCGCAATGTCCCAATTTAATAGCATCTACCGCTAAAGATAGAGCAGATAAGGAAGAAGAACACATTGTATCTAATGCGATACTTGGGCCATTCAAATCTAGGAAGTAAGACACTCGATTGGCAATTGACCCATACCCGGCACCAAGTGAAACATTATTCCCTTGTTGTATTTGCTCGACTCCAAGGTGAGCGTATTCACTGTACATTACACCTACAAAAACACCAACTTTTCCATCAAATTCTTTTCTTATCCGCTCTTTAGTATAGCCTGCATCTTCCATTGCACTATAAGCACATTCTAAAAACATCCTTTCCTGAGGATCTAACATCTCGGCTTCTACAGGAGATATTCCGAAAAATTTCGCATCGAATTGATCTACATCATCTATAAATCCGCCCCATTTTGAATAGATAGTTCCTCTATTGTTTTTATCAGGATGGTAAAAAGGAGCATAATCCCAACGATGTTTAGGTACTTCCTCTATACAGTCTTTTCCTATTTTTAGATTTGTCCAAAATTCATCGATGTTTTTTGCTTTGGGGAAACGTCCATTCATTCCGACAATTGCCAAATCCGTATTTGATGCATCTTGTTTAGCTGAAAGATGATTTATTTTTTTAGTTACGACATCATCTGTATGAACTGTAATACTTCGTTTGATATTTTTAATAATTTCACTGCTATTACAAAAAGCTTTCTCCGGCTGAGGTTTTATGGGTTTACTTTGGAAATGTTTTTTAATCTCAGGTCTATACTTTACAAGAAGTTCGCTTATTTCTTTTAAGTTTTTTCCTTCAAAAAAAATAGTTTTCGACAATGTTCCAAATTTATTTTCTAATAAGTGATTTAGCTCTTCTATCATTTTAGAAGTGAGTCCATAATCCTCGAAGGGTGTGGCTTGATCAATACTTGTTTTTTCAAACTCTGTGACTTTTGAAAAAATATCTATCAGGTATTCTATCAAAGGTGCTTTGAAATCGCCAACTGTTTCATTGGAACGTATAGCCGTTTGTTCTTTTTGCTTTCCTTTAGCAGTATTCGGTATAGCATTAGTATATGCCCAAAATGAGTTTTGCTTAAAGGGATAAGTTGGAAGAGAAATTTTCTGATATTTAACCCCTCCTTTATGGTTTTTATTTAGATCTACTCCTTCCAACCAGTTTAATATTCCTTTTGTATGTTGTTCTTTCAAATTAGACCTATCAAAAGTAGGATCGGTATAAAGACCTTGTACAATTTTATCTTCGCAAAAAGACAATAATTTGTTTTTCAAATCAGAAATGGACTCGGCTACGATAACCAATCTCACTTTCATTAATTGTCTACCTTGTTCCAGGTTTAGCCCAATTGTCTGAAGAGATGGAACTGAAGCAGTTTCCAATAGATAATTCAGTAATCGATTCGAATATTCTTTTAATTGCTCTGTAGATGCAGCGGATAATTTGATCAATGTCATCTGATCCTCTTCTTGTACTATCTCTCGATCTGGTGCAGCGTCTAATATTACATGTGAAGCAGAACCAGTAGAGCCAATAGAATTAATCAATACTCTATAAGGCTTGCTTTTTTCATTTTTGATAAAAGGGCTTAAAGTTTGATTAATTTTCAATAGGTCCTGAGAATCCTCAATCAGTGGACTTATTGGTGTTGCATAGAGCGAAGGTGCAATCTGTTGATGCCTAAATTGTAAAAGCACTTTTATAATCTGAGCGATTCCCGATGCAGATTCTTGATGACCTATATTGGGTTTTATAGATCCCATTAAGTATTGATGATCGCTATTTACCTCTTGAAGTAATTTGTGAATTGCTCCAACTTCTGCGGCATCCCCTATCGAAGAACCTGTAGCAGCAGACTCTATATAATCAAGCGTTGTAGGATCGATTGCTGTTCTTTGAAATAAAGTTTTTAAAGATTTATAAATGCCATTTGCATTAGACATTCCAAATCGGCGTGACTTTCCTATATGATTACTTGCTACTCCTTTTATGGTACCTAAGATATTATCTTTGCATTGAATTGCTATATCTTGTTTTTTTAATAACACAACGCCTACACCTTCACCAATGACCAAACCGTCTGCTACTTCGCTAAAAGCACAACCCTTCTCTCCTTTCGATAGAATCTTGTTAGCACAGAGCGCTTCTTGATGATAAGGGTGGCAGATTAAGTTGACTCCAGCAACTATCGCAAATTCACAACTACCTCCTTGCAAGCTATCCCAAGCTAAATTTAAGGCTGTCAAAGAAGCAGAGCAAGAAGTGTTGACTACGATACTAGGGCCTGTAAAATTGAAACTGTGAGAAATTCGATTAGCCAATGAAGCTGCTAAACCAGGAATATTAACTTCTTCTCCGCTTTGAGTTGATTCCAAACCAATATGTTGGTAATCATTCCACATCATCCCTGTAAACACCCCCACTCTATCGCCATTTGCTTCAAGTGTATCTGCACGATAACCACTTGCTTCAAGACATTCCCAAACGACTTCTAGTAATATTCGCTCCTGTGGGTCTATTGCTTTAGCTTCCTTTGGCGAAATTTTAAATAATTCATTGTCAAAGGAGCTAATGTTCTCAAGATAACCTCCCCATGTCGAATAGACTCCATCGTCTGTCCATGTCCCATTTCTCAGTTTCAATCTTTCGGTCGGTAAAGGTCTTATTTTTGAAACACCATTACTCAAAACATCCCATAACTCTGACAATGTATTCGCTCCAGGGAAACGGCAAGCTGCACCGATAATGGCTACATCTTGACTAAGATTTGGTCTTTGATCAAGTAAATCCTTAGCCACTTCGTTTTTATAATCAAATCCTCCTCCTATAAAACTATGTACCAAATTTTCCTTTGAAGACAATCCCAAATCAGTGTGAACGGTATCAAAATAAAACCCGCCTATCGGACATAAACCAATATTAAACTGATACTGTTTATCCATCAACTCTTGTCCAAAGCTTCCAACTTTTAATGCTGCCTGCCTCAAAGCCATTTTACGATAGATCGTTTCTAATTCAGCAATATTGGCAATAAAAAACAGAGAAAAAGCAGCCTTGGCATAATGCGTTCTATTGAATGGGCTATGCAGTTTTTTTAGATCTTTAGAACTTTTCTTATTAAGTGATTTTAATTTTCTATTGGAAACATCATAATAATAGTACCCAGCTTCGAGGCCATGTACTTTATCTTTTTTAAGATATAAATAAACATCCAATCCTATCATCTCACCTTGCTCATAAAACTTATAGAGCAAGTCTAGCAAAGCATTTAAGTCTTCTATATCAATCAAGTCTTTTTCAAAAGATCGCTTGGATTGGCGATACAAATAATCTGAATCTATCCAGTCACCAAGTGGTAGTTCAATACGCTCAATACATTGGCTATATTCTTCTTTTACCGTCTCTTTATATGCTTTTTCAATCTCTATTTTTTTGTTTTCCTCCAAGTGTATAAAGTCCTCACTAGATACACTATTGATTTCGGGTAATTGATTGAAGTCATAGGTATCTTCTATGATTAATGACTGTCGATCTTTGAGCAAAATATCCACTAGTGGAGTACTAGATTCATGTTTTACAGCAGAGGCAGCAATAAAGCAATGATGCTCTTCAAATTTTATGATATCTAATAATTGGTCGAAATAAACGATGTCAAGTGCAGTGCTTTGAAGATTGAATCTCTGCGTGTTCACTGCTAATAGTCTTTGCATATATCCACATTCTACACTTGCTAGAAAATTAGAAGATGCGCCATAGATGTGCTTCAATCCTCTAAGGTCGACAGCAAAGAATACTAAGTAGTCTGCATATTCAAATTCTTGTCGATAGTAATCAGGGACTGTTTGTTCGATTTGATTTGAAGTCACTATTGACTTCAAATGTAAAGTATGACTAGAAGCATTATATTCGTAGAATCCTTCTTTAATCCCATCAAGTACCCCTTCCTTGATAAACAAGTATACTTTAACAGCATATTTACCTCCAGCAGAGGGATATTGAAAGTAGTCTTTTTCGCCACGCCTACGGAAGATATTACATACCTGAGCAAATTCGAAGATATAAATATTTGACCTACTAGTAATCTTAGCCATAGGGCTGAAAGGTCTTTTCTCTTTCGAGATTGTTTTGTTGTTTTTTCTAATATAGTCTTTAAGTGCCGCAATTGTCGGTGTTTCCAAAAAGACTTCTGTAGGAATCTTCAGCTTATAAGTCTTTGAAATATCTTTAGCAATTTGCAAAATGGTCAAAGAGGTACACCCTAGATCAAAGAAATCTTCTTCTTCTCCGACTTCCACCATTTTAAGTCGAATTTGGATAATATTCTTCAATTCCTGAAAATCAATAACATGCGATGGAGCATTATTTCTCGTTTGCAATTTATGCCCTAATAGCATATCCGACTGGACGGGCCAAGGTAATTTTTTCAGATCGATTTTCCCATTTACAGTCAAGGGAAAAGTCTCGATCTCTTTAATTACATTAGGGATCATATAAAGGGGTAATTTTACCTTTAATACCTCTTTGAGTTCTTTTAATTTAATCGCTGATTGTTGATGATTCATAATAAGGTATGCAACAATCTTAGGATCTTCTGTTTTTTTATCCTGAACTATAACAACAACATCGTCAACGCCTTCATATTCTGCAATTACAGATTCGATTTCTCCCAATTCAATTCTAAAGCCTCGGACCTTTACTTGGGTATCTGCTCTTCCGATATATTTAATTTCTCCATTTGGCAGGAAGGCTCCGAGGTCTCCAGATTTATACATGCGCTGATTTTCATTAGGACGAATAAAAGTATCCTGAAGAAATCGTTCTTGATTTAATTTATCTCTTCTTAAATACCCTCTGGAGACCCCTGGTCCAACTACTAAAATTTCGCCAACTTCCCCTTCTTTGACCCGTTTATTATTTTGATCTACAATGATCACATCCAAATCTGGAAGTGGTTTCCCAATATTACTGTCTGTATTTTTTAAGTCATCTATCAGTATTCGTTTGAAAGTGACATGTACAGTAGTTTCAGTAATTCCATACATATTGATAAGCTGTGGCTGTTGATCGCCATACTTATCCATCCATTTCTTTAAAGCATGAAATTCCAAGGCCTCTCCTCCAAAAATCACATAGCGCAGACTTGATTGTTTAGTGCTTAAACCTTCTTGTCTATCTACTTGAATAAACTGACGAAATGCAGTAGGTGTCTGGTTTAAAACAGTAACTCTTTCTTTTTCCACTAGTTTGTAAAATGATTCAAAAGAACGAGATATTTTATATGGAACGATAACTAATTTCCCTCCATATAGTAAGGCTCCCCAAATTTCCCAAACTGAAAAATCAAAAGCGAAGGAATGATAAAAAGACCATACATCATGTTCACTAAAGTCATAAAGCTCATCGGAAGTAGTGAATAACCGACGTACATTATTGTGACTAACCATTACACCTTTGGGCTTACCTGTCGAACCAGAAGTGTAAATTACATAAGCGAGATTATGAGCTTGTACCTCAGCTTCAGGGTTGGCTATTGAGTGTTTATTGGTTTCTACTTCGATCTCTTCGATGAAAAAGAAAGGAGCATTGTTCATAGGAATTACTTCTGCTAAATTCTTTTTCGATAGGATTGCCTTTACTTTAGCATCTTCGATTATATAGGTATACCTGGCTTTAGGATAAGCGACATCCAATGGAAGATAGGCAGCCCCAGCTTTCAATACTGCTAGTATAGCAATGATCGTATCTATGGAACGTTCAAAAATCAGACCTACTAAATCCTCTGAACCAATTCCTTGTTCTATTAAAAAGTGAGCCAATCGGTTCGCTTTTTCATTCAAGTCCTCATAGGTAATTGCTTCTTCATTATATTTTAGCGCAATCCGCTTCCCATGTTGTCTCACCTGATGTTCGAAGAGGTGATGAATGCACATGCCTACTTGCTCATTTGGATTAGAAGTTTCTAGAATAGTTTCAGTCGTGGGATCAAGATCATGGATAGTAGTCTCTAAGTACTGTGTATATTGATCAAACAGATTCTGTATGTAATCGGCTTCCCATGCTGCTGAATCATAATCCCAATTGATTACAATTTCATCTTTTTCTAAAAAAGTAATATTATCCAAAAACACGCCTGGTGTACAAGATAAGCCTTTGGCCATTTTCACCTGTGGTGGAAGCACTAGATCCTCGGCTATAATATTTGTAAATACAAAATTAGACTGGACATTATTATTTAATAAGGTTTTATTTAAAACTCTGAAACTATTCTGCGCTTGATTTTTTCGATCATTTCCTAAGCGTTGGTGGATTGCTTTTGCTTTATCAATTATAGGCAAATCAAGTGGTTGAGCAATATGAAGACTGATAGATGAAAAATCGCCAACTATGTTGTCTAGATTCATCTCAGATAAAGTCGGTCTTCCCCAATCAACAAAGGTTACAGGAAAGTCTTCGGCTTTTTTAAGGCAGGACTGTAAAGTGTGAATATAAGTCGCAAATAAGATAGCAGTCTTATCAATTTTGTTTTCTTTTGCTAGAATCGTTAATTGTTTTGTCCCTTTGATTCGACGAGTGATTCTTTTCTTCGTTCCTTTTTTATTCTGATCTAAGCCAGTGCATATTGGTGTACCTGTAATATTTTTATATCGCTCTTTCCAATATTTAAGATGTGTACTTTCTACTTTCCCCTCTTGAGCAATAGTATTGAGATAGCTCGTAAAGGTATCGGAAGAGGTGAAAATATCAGAGTCGATATTCTGATATAATTGAAAGAGTTGTTCATATAATAAAAACAAACTTTTACCATCTGCGAGAAGTACATTGATATTGAGATGCACCCAGCTTTTGTTTTGTTTTTCGTGAGAAACGGCGATCTCAAAGAGTGGCCACACTTTCGGATTAAAAGTTTTGTCAACAACTTTTCCTATCGCTGCTTCTGTATTTTCAATGACTTGTATCGGATAATCTTTTAAGGATTTTCCAATCATCAAGTCTCCTTCTTCAGAGAAGGAAGCCCGAAGCATTTGATGTGTATTCAATAATTTCAGCCAGGCTGCATTAAGTTTTTGAAGATCAAGATTCGCTACTTCAAAAGCTTGATAAATTGTACAGGCACTCTTTTCTTTTTCTGCTCCTAATAGGTTCAAATATAAGAGGGATTGCTGTAAAGCTGTTAGATTTTGTTGCGCTACAAACATTTCATCTTTTGTTTTTGCTGTATCAGTTTTCATCTTTTTCTTTGCTAAATTTTGAGATACTGATCCTATTCCTTCAATTAATTTTACATAAAGATCAAAGTAGGTCGTAACATCTTGATTAGGGAAAGCTTCGGGCACTACGTCCCACCTTATAGATAGGGTTCCATTGCGTTCTATTAATTGATTATCCAAAAACACCTGAGGTGTTTGGGTAATTGAATATAGAGTGTTATCAAACCAGTTACCTATTTTCGAATCTGCTAGATTATTGACCAAACTGGTAAATACAATAGGAATAGTTGTTTCTTTTGACAAGATTTTATTGGTCTTCAATTCTCGAATAGCGGTCACTCCTGTATACGAACTATGTTCATTATTCTCCCATAATTGTTCCTGAACGTCCATATATAAGTCAGAGACTTTTTCATCACTTAAGTTTTTTTCTATACAAAATACATGTGTTGAAATAAATGGTCCGACGACTTCATTCATTTCTGGGTGTAGTGGCAATCGGTTAAAATAAGTGGTAATCAAACTATGTGCTTCTCCCTTAGCCAAAAGTTTTGTTACTTGAGTAAAGGCAGCCAATAAAATAGCGGATACAGAAACGTTCAAGTTTTTAGCTATACGTTTCAAGGTTTTCCACTGATCAGGATCTAATAATTTGGAGTATTCTTTTCGTTCGAAATAGTCTTGTTCTTCAGCCTTGATTGCTTCTTTTGGAAGTTCTAATACTTTCGTACTAAAGTATTTTGGTTTTAATTTATTCAACCAATATTTCTGATCTCTTTGATATCGGTCAGTACTTTTAAAAGACTCTAATGCTAATACAAAATCTCTAAAAGTCAAGCTCAATGGTTTCAGCTTTTTTAGCTCTCCATTATATAATTGTTGCCATTGATTTAAAAGTAATTTGATACTATAAGCATCAACGATCCACTCATCCATACTTAGATGAATAATATATTTTTCTTTAGGCAAACAACTAACCCATAAAGTGTAAAGCGGAAAGTCATCACATTCATATACCTTATGAGATAAGGTTTTTCGGGTTTCTTTTAAATGATTTAATACTAGTTCTTCATTTCCTTGGCTTAGATCGTTTACTTTAATGACATACCCATCCTCTTCGGACTGGATTTGTTGAACACCATCTAATAATACTTGATCTCTCAACATATCATGATGTCTTACCAGATAATTCCAAGTATCGTTAAGTTTTTGAATATCCAAGTTTTCCACCTCCACTTCTACATAAGCATGACACCCTATCATATCTTGTTCATTCTTCCAATATTTTCCAATAAGGAAAGACTCTTGAATATCTGTCAGAATAAATGGTTTATGATTATCTTCTAGCAACAATTTTATTTTTGGATATGTCTGTTTCATTTTGATATTGGTTATGATGAAGACAAAGGAGGATCGATTGAAAATCTATTTTAAAAATGTCACCTGTTCTTTCTTTTTTAATTGATTATTGATCAGCTCCAAAATATGCGATAGATTTTGAGCTTTGCCCAAAGCACCTACGGACAATTCGATATTGTAATACTTTTCAATTTCAAATTTTAGCCCAATCCTCAAAATAGAATCTAGCCCTAAGTCATAAAGGTTAGCATCATCGATCAATTTAGATCGGTCGCAATCCAGAAGTGCCGAACATGTCTTTACTAGAAAATTATTAATTTCATTTTCCGTAGTTGAAAGGTTTATTATTTCAGGAGTTTCTTTTTTTATACTTACCTCTTTTTTCGAGCGTGGTTTTTTATTATCATCTTCGTCTAAAATCCAATAACGTTGTTTGTTAAAAAGGTAAGTCGGAGCAGATATTCTATATGGCATTGAGTGATATAGTTTTTTCCATTCAACCTCATAACCTGCTACCCAAAGTTTTGCTAAAAGTGAGGTATTTTTCTGTGTTATTGCCGCTTGTAATAATAAACTCTTAATTGATTCATCTTGACTAATTTCACCAAGAGCTTCTTCGTTCATAGATTCAAAAACCTCGATCGAAGTAGCATCAGACTCACTTAAATAATTACTCAACAATTGTTTCAGATGATCAATATCTTTAGCTATAAAGGCAATTTTGGTATCAAATGTATTTCGGCCTTCTTGTAAGGTAAAAGCATAATCTGCAAAATATGCCCTATCCATTTTTTTCAAAAAGGTCAAATGATCCTGAAGGAGCACATGAAGCGTAGTACTATCTTTAGCAGAAAAAACTAGTATTTGTTGTAACCATTGATCTAAATAGTTGTGGGTTTCTTCCTTTTTATTATCAAATTTATCCAGAATAATACTTGCATTAGTTCCACCAAAACCAAAAGAATGTAGCGCTGCCATCTTTTCATTGAACTGATAGTCTACTAGTTTGTCCACAATTTTCAAACAAGTATTTTCCAGACTGATCTCAGGGTTTAATGCCTGAAAATTTCTTATAGGGCAGATTTTATTTTTTTGAAAACTGTAAAGCACCTTAATCAGTGAAGCCATACCCGAAGCTGCTTCCAAATGTCCAATATTAGGTTTGATTGTAGAGATATAAACACTTTGTTCTTTATCGGATATTTCATCAAATATTTCTTTATAGACATTCATTTCAATAGAATCCCCTAAGGCCGTTCCTGTCCCATGTGCTTCGACATAAACAATTTGATCTGGCTTTATATTAGCATTAATCATTGCATTTCGAAAAGCATCAAGTTGACCTGTAGGATTAGGCGATGTGAGAGAAAAACCTTTTCCTCCATGAGCGAGCCCCGAACCTTTAATCGTAGCATAAATATGATCTTTATCAGCAATAGCCGCCTGCAATGGTTTTATAATAACAACGCCTACACCTTCACCTCGTAGATATCCTTTTGCTCCTTCGCCAAAGGATTTTATTTCTTCTTCTGAAGTAAGTAGATTGGCTTGTGCTGGGCCGATAAAACCGTAAGGTGATGCCAGCAAATTTACGCCTCCAATGATTGCCTGATTACATTCCTTATTCCGAATAGCTTGTATAGCGCGATGTAATGCAACTAGGCTACTCGAGCATGCAGTGTCTATAACTTCACTAGGACCGTGCAAATCCAAGCAATATGAAATTCTGTTAGCCGCAATCGATCCAATATTACCAGTAGAAATATGAAAATTGGATTTTAAATTACTTCTCAAAATCATCTCCTCATACTCTCTAGTGAAAATCCCTATAAAAACACCTGTTTGTTTTTGATTGAATTTTTTAAAATCATATCCAGCATCTTCAATTGCTTTCCAACTATACTCCAATAAAATACGTTGTTGGGGATCCATGTAATTAGCCTCACTAGCGGAGATATTAAAAAAATCAGGGTCAAACTCATCAAGCGTTTTGACAAAGCCACCATAGGTTACATCCGTCTTATTTTCTTCCATTGGATTCCCAAAATAGGCTTCATAATCCCATCGGTCTTTTGGTACCTTACTAATCATAGATACTCCTAGTGTCAACTTATCAAAGAATGTTTCCAGATCATCGTCTCCTGGAAAAGCCCCGCTCAATCCTACTATTGCCATTGGTTCATTGGCATCATTCTCGACATCTTTAGGTATTGACGCATCACTCAAATCTATATGACTGAAATCAGATGTTTTGATAGCAGGTTCTTGCTTGATCACGGTATCAAATTGCAGGTCAGTCGAGTTAATATTTGAGAAATAAGTATTTAGCTTCGAATTGTATTTTCCAAGTAGATGCTTAACTAATTTCTTTATTGTAGATTGTTCAAATAAGATCGCTGAATTTAGATCAATGTCTAGTTGTTTTTGCAACTGTCGAGTAAAACTATTCATCAAAATAGAATCCATCCCAAACTCAGACAAAGATTTTTCTGGTCGCAATTTTTGCTTTTCCTGTTTTAGTAATTGCGCTAATTCATCAATAATAAATGCTTGCACTTTTTCTTCTAATTGGAAATCAGAAGAAAGTGGGATATTCGTTTCATTTGGTACTTCCTTCTTTACTTGAAACATTTTTTGCTCCAAAGTCGATTGCTTGCCATAAATCAAAGTAACATTTGATAAGTTTAGACTTAAGGCTTTTTCAAGATTTTGACAACCTTCTGAGTCAGGCATAGCAAATATTCCAAATTGCTTTTCTAAATATTCTTGATGCTTAGGTTTGAGTTTCATTCCTCCTGACTCCCACAATGGCCAATTAATGGCCAAAGTTCTTCCCTTACGTTCTTTTCTCTCAACCTGTTGATTACGTTCTATTGCAAAATGATTCAGGTAGCTATTAGCATAACTGTAATCGGTCTGTCCAGCATTGGGAATGACACTAGATATCGAAGAACAGAAAACTATCCAATCTAGATTATCTTTAGCAGAATACTTATCTAGAAGTAGAGCACCTTTTATTTTTGGCTTTAAAACTTCAGTCCATGTATCGATATTCTTGTTGTATAATAAGGCATCTCGAAGTAAACCGGCTGAGTGAATAATTCCATGAATGTTTTCCCATTTATTTCGTACATATTCGAATATTGATTTTATTTGACTTTCACTTGTAATATCAACACTGTGATACTCTGCATTGCTTCCATAGGTCTGCCTCAGTCGATCAAGAGATGCCTGAATAGTATCGTTTATTTTTCTTCTTCCTAATAGAATAATCTGTGCATTGTATTTTTTAATCAGATATTCGGCGAATATTAACCCTAATCCACCAGCGCCTCCGGTAATAATGTATAAACCATTTTCTCGCCCAGTTAAAGGACTCGTGACAGGCCAGTCAAAAGGAAGCAATTCTTTCGTTAACCGTTCTCCTTTTTTATTATACTTTATAATAGGTTGAGGATTTTCCTGAGTCAATTCAGCATATAATTTCTTACCTAAATCAGGGCGATCCATTGTTTTTTCAAAACGAAGATTAATAAACCGATGTTCAGGGTATTCTATATTAAAGGTTCGGGCAAAAGCATTATATGCCAAAAAGAAAGGTGCTAAGTCACTTGAAATATTCCCTTCTATAAAGTTGATTGCTTTGACCTTTTTGAATACAGTTGATACTTTTTTCAAGAAAGCTATTGGCTGAAAAGTTTTTTCAATAGGACTGTATCCTGCGTTTTGCCCTACAGTAAAAAATGCCCGCCAGTCCATCATCCATCCTACTGTTTTTGCAGCAGGAAAGTCTGATTTAATTCGCTCAATCAATAATTCATAATCTTCATTATAATTTTGTCTCTGGATTTCATAGACCCTTTCTTTTATTTTTCCAGAATGCTCCCCAAAACGAATGAGAATTATTTTCTGATCATTCTGATTTGCTTCAATAGCTTTTACTAAGTCCTCATCAAATCCGAAAAGCAAGACCAGATCAATCTCACCCATCGGACTTGAAAGTGAATTTAAAATCCATTGTTCTTGTCCAGCTATTGTTGTTAAACCTTTATTCTTTATAGCCGCAATAGTTTTTGTTTTATCCTGAAATGGGAGTTGGACAAACTCTTCTAACTGTGCTAACATGCAGCCTTCCTCGTCGTATATTTCAATATGAAAAGAATGCGTATTTTTATACTCCTTCAAGTTTGAAGGTTGAACATAAACCCAGCACTTTTTTGGTAGTTCACTATATAATTTAACCGCTTTGATAGAAAAAGGGAGGCTCGCATTTTCCATATTAGTTGTCATATTAAAACCTAAAACAGATTGTAATGCGCCATCCAACAAATAAATCAAATTATAAGGATCTCTTGTATTTTCTAATTCAATAAAAGACAATACGGTACTAGGACTGGTGTATAAATATTTTATAGTCTGGAAAGAAGTATTGTATTGATGATCAAGGTTCTCAAATTTATTGTAAACCTCTACCTCAGAATAGCTACTGGTACATCTAGATTTGATCAACTCCAATTCTGCTACTTCTGTGGGAGGGATTAATTTAGAATTAGTAATTTCTACCCGACAAACAATTGTTTCTTTTTTATCTTTCTGTATAGAAAAAATGATTTGATCATTTCGTTCTCGTGTAATGAAGAGTTCTTGATTTTTATTATAAAAAAATGGGTTTAGCCATACGATGTTTTTCAAGCTTTCAATTTCAAGATTGAAATATTGATCAAAAAGTTGCTGTGTTAAAAACAAATACGCTGTCCCTGGCAATAAAGCATCTTGCTGATAGCGGTGACCAGTTAAGAAATTTTCTGAACCAGAGAATACAATTTTAAAAGTACGATCATTGACTTTTTGAATATTTAATTCTTTTTGTCCAAGCGTTTTTTTAGTCTTATTTTCATTAGTACTTTCCTTTTCTTCTAACCAAAAGTGTTTTGAGGTAAGTTCGTGAATTTGCATTGGGCAGATTCGATAAGTACAATCAGCAAACAATGATGGCCAATCATAAGTATACCCTTGATTGATATTATTACAAATTTCCTCTAGGTAATCTAAATAAACTTTATGGCCCGAGTCATTTAATACTTTTTTCAATGATACTGGTAATAATATTTCTTTTTTCAAAAGACTTCCTAAGTCCTGTTCATAAAAAGAAATGTTATTACCAACAAGTTCACCTTTTTCTAATGCTACTTGAATTTGTATTCTTAGATCATTCAAGTTCTTGGCTATGAAAGTTAGTTTGAAAGCTTGACTACTATGAGCTTTGGCTAATGTCAAAGAAATATCGCCTGGGTGCGCTTCAGCATTTTTTAACCAAAGGTCCATTCGTTTTATTTTTTGCAAGAGTCTGTTTGCTGATTTTGCAGAAAACACAAAGAAGTAAGTCGGCAATTCCAGCCGCTCTGTTTCATTTACAAATTCTTCTAAAACTAAATGAGCATTCGTTCCACTAAATCCAAAAGAATTAATGGCAGCTTTTCGTGGAAGGTATTTGGTATTCCACTCTTGATACGCTTCAACTACTTTGAATCGAGAATTGGAGAAATCAATATGCTCATTAGCAGATTTGAAATTAAGATTAGGAAATAATGATTTCGTTTTAAACGATAATAGTATTTTGATAAGTCCAGCAACGCCTGCAGCAGCGACACCGTGTCCTATATTAGTTTTCACTGATCCTATATGACAAACATCTGATGGATCATTGGGTCTAGCAAAAGACTTATTTAGGGAGGCTATTTCTATCGGATCTCCTAGTTTTGTTCCTGTACCATGAGCTTCCAAATAAGAGATAGTTTTAGAATCTATATCAAATTTTTCGTACACATCTTTTTGTAATGTGCTTTGGGAATGGCCACTCGGAGCAGTGATTCCATTGGTTTTACCATCTTGATTGAGTCCAGAGCCAATAATTACACCATGGATATAATTTCCATCTTCAATCGCATTTTCAAGTGGCTTTAACACCAACATTCCGACTCCTTCTCCAGGTACAAAACCATTGGCATCATTCGAAAAAGTTTTGCACTGCCCTTCTGGTGATAGCATACCCATTTTTGAGGAATGAATATGTAGCCCAGGAGTAGACATAATATGTATCCCGCCAGCTAAAGCGACATTACATTCTCCATTCCGAAGGCTATTGCTTGCTAAGTGGATCGCTACCAGGGAAGAAGAACAAGCTGTATCGATAGCCATCGAAGGGCCTTTTAGGTTAAGGTGGTAAGAAAGTCGGGCAGATTGAATCGCCAAATCACTTCCGATTAAAGAGTATGGCGAATACTTCTGTTCATTATTCTTTACTAAATCTTGATAGTCTCCTGGCCGCAAACCAATAAACACCCCTACTTTCTCATTAGCTAAATCCGCTTCGCTATAGCCTGCATTCTGAAGTGCTTTCCAGCTTTCTTCTAAGCATAATCTTTGTTGAGGGTCCATCAACTCTGCTTCCAATGGGGAGACATTAAAATATTCTTCATCAAAAAGCGAAATACCCGAAACAAAGCCTCCCCATTTACTCACTGATGCTCCTTCCTCTAAAGGATCTTTACTGTAGTTTTTTTCATAATCCCAGCGATCTTTAGGTACTAATTGAATACCACTTTTCTTTTTGCTAAGTAGCATTTCAAATTCATCCATATCTTCTGCACCTGGTAATTTACATGCTACTCCGACAATTGCAATTTGCATTTGCTTATTTGAAGATTCTTCTTTAATTTCTTTTTCTACTATTGTTTGTTGAGGCGTATTAACAATCTTTTTTTCTACTACTATTTCGGCTAGCGCCTCAGTCAGTGGCTCTCTCCGCTTATCAAATACGAATTGTAAAAATTCCAAAATATTAGGAAAATCATATAAATCAGAAATGCTTACTTCTGTCTGACAGGTAGTATTCAGTTCATTAATAAATTGAACCAGAGAGGTAGAATCCAAACCAATTTCATAAAATTTCTTATCTAAGATTATTGAACTACTTTTTACATCCAATAAATCTGCAATAATCTGAGTACAAAAAACCAAGAACTTAGAATAAGCCTCAGGATCTATTACCTCAGATACATCAACTACGGGTTCATCTATTCTTAGCTCTTCTTGAGCTATACTAGCTTCTTTTTTATCTTCAAGAGAAACAGGAGGGAGTATTTGAAGTCTACCTCCACTTGTTCCCTTATATGCAAAGTCAAGAAACTCAATTATATTTGGGAAATCATACAGATCTGAAACTGCAAGACTCGCTGAAAACTGTTTATTTAGTATATCAATAAGTTGAACTAGAGAAGCCGAATCTAAACCAATTTCATAAAACTTCTTATCTAAGATTATCGAACTACTTTTTACATCCAATAAGTCCGCAATAACCTGAGTGCAAAAAGCCAGGAATTTAGAATAAGCATCAGAATTCCTTACCTCAGGTACATCAACTACGGGTTCATCTATTTTTAGGTCTTCTTGAGCTATACTAGCTTCTTTTTTATCTTCGAGAGAAACGGGAGGAAGTATTTGAAGTTCATCTCCATCTTTTTTCGTATATACGAAATCAAGAAACTCAATCATATTCGGAAAATCATATAGGTCTGAAACTGCGAGATTTGCCGAAAATTTTTCATTTAATACATCAATAAGTTGAACAAGAGAAGTAGAATCCAAACCAACTTCATAAAATTTCTTTTTTAGATTTACTTCCTCCGTATCGGCGTCTATAACCGAGGCAATTACTATTTGACAAAAGGTCAGATAATCCTGATAACCAAATTGTTGTTCCACTCTTTTTATCATTTTTTTGCTTGTAGTTCTAGATAATAATTTCAATAAGCTGCGACGATCAATCTTACCGTTAACTAAATGAGGAATTTCTTCTATACGTTTAAAGTAATGAGGAATCATATACTGAGGTAGAAATCCAGGGAGATCAGATTTCAATTGATCGATACTATTTTTTTCGTTTTCAAACAAAACAAAACAAGCTAGTTTATCTTCAAAATTTCTCTTCTTTTTGACTAATACAATACAAGTATTTACATAAGATAATCGTTGAATTTTTTCATTTAATCCATCAAGGCTAATTCGATTACCTCGGATTTTTACTACATTATCGAATCGACCAATTAAGTGTAATCCTCCATCAGCATCCTGATAGCCCCAATCGCCCATTGCAAAGTATTTTTTAGAATTTTTTGAGGATGTAGATAGTTTTTTAAATTTTTCTTTAGTAATATTTTTATCTAAATATCCTTTAGCTAAAGATAGTCCTCCAACATAGAGTTCACCAGGGATGTAAGGATTACAGGACTGTCCTTCTTTTGTTAGTAATTTAATTTCAATATTTGGAATTGGTTTAAAAGCCGGAATCTTAGTAAGTCTAGTAGAAGAGTTATGATTAATTTCAAAATATAAAACACCATTTACTTCTGTTGATCCATAATCATTAAGTAAAATAGAAGTAGGAAAATGCTTACGATGCAACTTAATAGTTCTTAGAGGCAATTTTTCTCCACAAGCAATCCATAAGCAAATGTTTTTAAGCTTTTTGATCTCTTTTTCATTACTTGCAAAAAGCATATTGAGTAAAGATGGTACAATGTTAATCCAGCTTATTTTATATTTAACTAAAGTATGTATAAATAATTTAGGGTCTTTGACAATCCTATCACTTAGAATGACTGTTTTATTTCCTTTTAACAAACCAGCAAATAACTCCCACATAGACGGTAAATAATTTAGAGGAGCTCTTTGGCAAATAACATCCGTCGGTGATATATCGTAACGATTCCAAATCCAATTTAATCTGTTGAGCAAGTGAATCTGAGTATGTACTACTCCTTTCGGCGACCCTGTCGAACCGGAGGTAAAAAAGATCATAGATATATTCGACGCAGATCTTGGGTTATCTATATAGGGTAAAGTAACAGTTTCTTTTATAGCCTCATCAATGTCAATAAAAGTCGCTTTATACTCTTGCCTCTGGTCTATCTTTTTTTCTCCTTCAAAATCTGTTATCACTATTGACACTCCGCTATTCTTTATTTTTTTAGCAATAAGAGCATCTGGTAATGATCTTTCGAGTGGAACATAAATATAACCACTTCTTAAAATAGCCAATAAAGCAATATAGGTTTTATGGCTTCTATCTAAATAAACACCAATCCGAGGAATTGTTTTTCCTTTAGTTGCTTGATAAAAAACATTCGCTAATCTATTAGATAATAGATCAAGTTCTTCATACGTACAAGTAACTTCATCACTAGAAGGGGATAAAGAAATAACAGCAAGATCATTCGGTATTGTTTCTAACTGCTGTTTAAAAAGTGTAAAAAGGTCACGGCTTTTATTAAACTTAAGGTCAGACGAAGATTTGATAAAAGACGGGATAGAATGGCTAGAAAGTTGATAACAAATACGCTCAATTCCTTTATCTTGTTTAATCAACACCTCATTAAGAATTGTCTCAAGGTATTTTAAAAAATAAGCAGGTTCAATCCTATCTATTTTCCAAGACGATAAATGAAGACGGATTAGGGTATCTATGCTAGTTAAAGTATAATTAAAGTCAAATTTGTCTGTTGAGGAATTAGCACTATCGCTTATGATTATTTTTAGTTGATGTTTTTTTTCTTCTGATTCTGAGATATTTTCTTCCTTTTCTCTTTTACACTTTTCTATTAAATCATTTAAAGTGTCATTTGGGTCTATCTGAATTTGGTTAATTATCCTTGAAAAAGATTTAAACCATCCTATTTCATTCACATCTTTTTTTCCCGAGGAAGCGCTACGATTATCAATAGCAATCGAAAAGTCACTTTTCAGGCAACTAGACAAAATTCGAATACTTAAAACAAGTAATCTAATTTTTTCCTTCAGTACTGGTAAATCATCTGATTTGGCATTAATCAGTATTTCAGATACCATTTTAGGAGATGGCGTAATTTTCATAATTAAGTGACATTTTTTCTTCAGAGATGTTTTTGAATAAGAGACAGAGAATGCTTGTTACAAAAAGTGGACAACTAATTGTAAATAGCTTAAGAGTCTTATTTTCTAAACTCTATTGAAAATATTGAGTGACTTTTTTTAAAGAAGTAATTCTATATTATACTACTTAATAGAAAGTAACTTTGTAAGTTTCACCTTGCTTGTCGATAGGATATTTTCCTGGTAGAATATTAAAGGAATTTCCTAATTGGTTACTGGCGAATTTTGGTAACTTGACAGCTTCCTGTATTTCAAAAAAGGCTGTACTAAAGTGTTTTTTTCTAATAGATTCTGACATATTATTTTCATAAAACAAAATGATCAGATTCCCTAATTGATTAAACAAAATTTTTACATTTAGGACTTCGACATTTAAAGTATTAGAATGCAAAGATCCGTATTCTTCGATTTTACAAATTCCGTGATATCGGCATTTTTTTGAAGGCATTCCCAATACAATGTCAACGTCTAACTCAGCTACATACTTTAAATCTGAATTCCTTTTCGTTTTTTTGAATATGTTTTGCTTTTGCTGGACCATGATTAATATTGGTTTAGTATAGAAGTTGTTTAAGAATAGCTCACCTGATTGCAAAGTCCAGCTTTGGGGATAGAGAATCAATAAGAGTCTGAAATTTTCGATACAAGCAGCCACTATTAAACAACTCCATAGAATAAAATCTGTGCTTTTTGGTATTTTGTGTTAACTAATTATTGGGACTAAATATGTTAATTCTAAAAAAGAAAAACGGACAAGCATAATCTGTTACAACATCAAAAATCACTTACCGTGTATGTTATTTTTAAGGAAGTTAAAGATCTCTGATTTCGCCAAATTTGTAATTTCACCGAGGTCATCATATTTTAAAAAATCGGATGTGATTTTTTAATACTATGAGCAAGTTTTTAAGCCTAAATAATTGTGTTATATTCTTATGAAAGTGTACTCATAAATTTAATTTATGCACTATCGAAGAATTCTCGCTTGTTTTTTGTCTTTAGGGCTTAGCGAATAATTCGTTTATTTCTTATAATTCCAAGATGAACCTTTTTTAAAATATTTCACAGGCAGTTAACCAATAGTTCTTACCCTGTTTTTTCCAAAAAAAAATTGTAATCAATTGATAATCAATAATATAAAATCTAAACATCTTATTTAGAAAAGGTTAAAAAATAATGCTCAACATTTTACATGTCCAAATCTTCAACTATCACGATCTCTGTTAATTCGTTCTGTTGTTGTTCATTTAAACTGTTAAATTCTCCGACGCTTCCAGTTAAGCCTAGGGAAATAAGTATTGCAATAATAATAGCCATTGGTATAAGTTTTTAAGGTTGAAAATTATGCTACAAACCTATACCTAGTCCCCTTTAAATCACAGGCAATACACTATCCTATCTTACCTAGAATTATCTTCGACCGGTAATGAAAAGAAGGGTATTAAAAGTAATACTAGTATTCCAAATTAAGTAATCAGAAGAACCATCCAATAGCTTATTAAACAACTTATTAAGTTTCGAAAAACGCTGTTTTTTTGCCCTCCAGCTATATATAATATGCTTGTCTTCTCTTCAATAGAAAAAGTAAATTCTCTCTCTTCTTTTAAATTGATTAGAGGGAATATTGCTAACTATCTACCTCAGTTTCGTAGCCCTCCAATTTAAATGGAATTTTAACCTAAAGTCATTAGGTTGATTTTTTATATCTATATATAGGTGAGTAACTCCTAGGAAATGTATGGAGTTCTAAAGTAAGAATTCTAAGGTATGTTTTCCTTTAACAAGTAAATATACACATCATATACTATATGATTATCAATTACTTATGCTAAGTAATCAATTAAATAGCGTTTAAAAAAATAAGATTATTTAAATACTTTCAACTAGTTTAAATTCAGCCCAAATACTATATAAATTGCCTCTAAGCTTAAATGTTCTTTCAAGCTTTTTTTGATTAAATTTTCCAGTCATTCCAATTTTGTCTATATTTCATTTAACACAAATCATGCAACAATGCTTTCACATATTGAGCTTCACTTCCCCTAATAGGAATATTTATTATTTTTTATATTTGCATTATAGCAACTTGAGCTATAAGTATCCACAAGTCATGAAATTAGTTATTACAAAATATTTTTTTGTTAAATCATCTTCTTCAGCTTTATTTTTAGCCCTTAGAAAGAAAAACCTTGTGCTCTTTCTTTAATTTAAAATTAGCTACTTCTCATCTTAAAATCTTACCTTACAAGTATTCATTTTTTTAAGAATAGAAGCTAAATCATTACTTAGTTTGGATGAAATTGTTTGTATTTAGCTATTCAAGAAACAGCAATCACTTCATTTTTATAGTATTAGAGCATCCTTGGAAGTTTAGCATCTAGCCTACAAAAGCCATTACAAAACACCTTATAACTTGTTTGATTTAGACAGTCATTTTAAATTTCATCCTATTAAACAGACCCGATTTCACATATCAAAACACTTACCACTCACTACTAAAAACAAAAATATAACTTTTTGATAATCAAATAATTGCCTATTCACTAACCTCTATTCTTTGCTTTTTTTAAAAATCTAAAACCTCCATTCTGTCCTATTGAAAACCTCTACATCATTGTAACTTTGATATAGTTGAAATTTACAGAAAATCAAAATGTCTATTTTGATTTCGCATAATCTAGCCTATCCAGAAATAGAATGGTAATGCTAAAAAAGAGTAGATAATATCATTGATAGCATCAGTCAATAGATAATTACCAAATTAAGTATTATAAATACATGCCTAACTCTATTATATACGCAATCACTAGGTTTCATAGATAATTAGATGCTAACCTAGTGAGAAATACATGGTCAAACAGTTACTTAGTCAAAGTTTCAGCATTCGGCCTCCTTAAATAAAATAACCAAGAATGAAGAAATTAAAAGAAATTATAGAGCTATTAAATATGGATAAATTAAAAGCTATCGAGATCATTGACAACAATATAGATTCGAACACTAAGTTAATGCAATTATATAAAGGCATCAAAACGAAAAAACTCACAACGGACAAAGAAGCTAAGGCCACCCTTTATCCAAATACTAAAGACAATAATGCATACTATAAACTAAAACATACCTTAAGAGAACGGCTCTTCAATACTATATTTTTTGTAGATATAAAATCTAATAAGTATAGCGACATCCATAAAGCGAAACTAAGCGTTCAAAAATATTCCTGTTTGCTAAAAATTTTGCTCACGAAGGGACTCAAAGTCAATTCCGTTGATATTGCCCAAAAGGGACTTAAACTAGCACAGACTTTTGAGTTCACAGAGGAAAAACTCATTTTTGCCCGTGCTTTAAGATCACATACAGCAATAATTCTGGGGGATCAAAATAGATTTGAAGAGTATGATAAGATAATAAACGAATGTACTGAACTACTTAGATCTGAAATTAAAGTAGAGGGCTTATTCTTCAAGACATTATCTCTATATGTCAATGATAAATCAACTAAGCCTTATGTACATGAAAGAACAAAAAAATACTTACGTGAATTAGAAAATTATCAGCCCTCTCAACCATCTGCCAATTGGATATACCATCATACAATGATCAAGATTTTCATGTATATGAGTATCAATAAATATCAAAAAGCGTTGAGTCTTTGTAAAGATTCAATCAAAGAGATTCATTCTTTTCCTTTTCAGCATACAAAATCGATTGTTAATATTTCTTCACAAATGATTTCCTGTTGTATTCAGTTGCGGCAGTATGAAGAAGGAGAAAAAAGTATATTAACCGGATTAGAAATTATGCAACCTGGAATTTTTAATTGGTTTAAGTATAAAGAGTTGCATATGACTTTATGTTTTCACACTAAAAGATACTCTAAGGCCTGGGAGATCTTCAATAAAGTTACTTCCCTTAAAAAATTTAATGGTTTACAAGATAATGTAAAAGAAATCTGGAAAATTTATAAAGCTTGGTTATATTTTTTCATTAATTCTGGAAAGATTGTTTTAGAAAAAAATAGCCAACATCAAAAATTTAAAGTGTCACGATATGCTAATGAGGTTCCTATTTTTTTCAAAGATAAGCGAGGTTTAAATGTTCCTATTTTGATTTCGCAAATTGTACTTTTGCTACAGCAGAAAAAACACAATACTGTTTTAGATCGAGTAGAAGCAATTAAAAGATATAAGAGTCGTTACCTCCACGATGAATATAATTTTAGAAGCAATATTTTTATTAGTATGTTACTAATCGTATCTGAGGAGGCATTTGATCGAAAAACAATAATTGATAAAACTTTAAAAGAGCGTGAATTATTAGATAAAGTTCCTATAGATATTGCTAATCAAAGTGCTGATATTGAAATATTACCTTATGAAGATACTTGGAATATATTGCTTGAACAGTTAGAATAATTTAGGACTCACTACAATTACCAATTGAAAGCCTCCTCCGAATATTATTTGGTTGAAGGGCTTGAGTTTTTTGGTTATAGTAGTGTAATTTTTATTGTTCTAAATGACAGGAATTGTCCTTACATTCGGGTAGTATTCATTCAAAAAACAAAATATCTTATTTGGAATTTTGACGGCTAGCTTTGGAAGTAGCTCCCGTTTTAACAATTGCCATAGCATTCGCAGTAAGATTGCAAAAAAAGGCTTCCAATATTTTTAAGATAAGCATTTACTTTAGGATTATTGATTTTAGGTAAGATACGACCTGTGATTTCTCTTCATCTTTTTATGGTATTGATTGGCTCTATTCCAAACCATCGGTTCACCATATTGTTTACTAGGTATTGACCTTAGATGAATATTGAAATCCTCAATCATCTCCCGCATAATCTGCTAAATTGGAATCTCCTCTTCTCGCTTAGTTTTTAGAAAATCCTTGAAATGCTTTCTGGTAGTTCCGTATTTGGTTATCGTTGCTTTAGAATATTCTTCAGGCAGATGCTATATCGATTCTACCTGCTTATCAAAATACATGAACAACAGCTCCACCTCCTTTTCCTCTCCATAACGATATAAATTCCGAAGTATCTTAGCACTCACTTCCCGATTATACAATTCAAGATTTCGTTTAGATTCCAGAATGTCATTTTTGATCTTGATTAGGTAGCCCTCTAGGTGTTCATCTCTTAAAGGCATCCCCGTCCCTCTGACCACTTGTTTTTAGCCATATCCTCTCCGAGTATAAAACTCCGCTTTTTTTCGATCATAGACGATTCTATAGTAAATCGGATAGGTATTATTATCTTTAGTAATAGATTCTTTGATATAAAACCGTACAGAACAACCTTTAGATTTCATGGATATGATGTGTTTCACTGATGAGAAAAAAGGCTTCTGGGTAAAGCTATAGTGAAACAAATATAAAAAAAGGTAAATCAAAGTGAAGCGTATTGTAGAAACACAAAACCGTAAGCAACTCATTTAAAGCTACTTACGGTTTGTTGAAAAAATGTTAGCGGTCCGGACGGGACTCGAACCCGCGACCCCCTGCGTGACAGACGATTTTTTGTGGTTTTATTTCATGTCTAAAAATTCATAAAATACTGATTATCAGTAGTTATTGTATCTATACAATTTCATATAGTCCTATAAAAACCGTATATTTACTGGCAAATAACTGGCAAATTTAAAATTTGCCAGTGGATCATGAACCAAAGCTATATGCTGTATGCCAGTAACCGTAACATTACAATTAGATAAACGCCGAGCTAAAAAAGACGGCTCTTACCCTATTAAGATACTCGTTGTTGTTAATACCAAACCTATCCGTATTTCTACAGGATATAGTGCAGAAGAAAAGCACTGGAACGATGGAAGCCAGATGATTAAGTCTGTATGTAAGCTCTATGCTAATGTGAGCCGAGTAAACAACTATTTGCATAAACAACGTGGCATCATATCAGAAAAGATTACACAGCTACAAGACCAAGAACGTCTTGGTAAGATGTCACTTAAAGAACTCAAAGACTATCTCACCAGTACCAAGTCAGAAGCAAATTTGTTGTCGTTCGGTAAAGAAATTATTGCAGAGCTTAAAGCAGCTGACAAGATCGGGAACGCTAGGGTTTATAGCACTATGCTCAGAAGTTTTGAGACCTTTCTAAATGGCAAAGACAAACCATTAAAGCAACTAAGCTACAAGTGGCTCAAAGAATACGAAGCATGGTATCTGTCCCGCACTAACTCCAATGGTAAGAAAAACTCTGTGAATGGTCTAAGTGTACATATGCGTACTCTCAAAGCTCTATACAACCGAGCGGTAAAACGAGAACTCATAGAACGTGAACCATATCCGTTTACCTCATATACCATTAGACATGAAAAGACTCGTAAGCGTGCAATTAGTGAAGCGGATATACAAAAGATCAAAAAAGCTAAACCACAAACGAGTAGACAGCAAAGAGCACAGGATTATTTTATGATGAGTTTTTACCTTATGGGTGCGTCGTTTATTGACCTCGCTTTTTTGCGCAAAGAAAATATAGTTGATGATCGCATAGAATACAAGCGACGAAAAACAGGGCAACTACATAGTATCAAGATTACTGCTCCATTACAGAAGCTGATCAAAAAATACCTCAAAGGGAAAAAGAAAGAAAAGAACCCGTTTATACTAAACGTCATCAAGGGGGATACAGAACAAGAGCGGTACACCGCTGCACGGGATGAAATGCGGAGATACAATAAGGCTCTGAAAGAGTTAGCAAAGCTAGCAGGCGTAGAAGCAGAAGTAACCAGTTATACTGCTCGGCATAGTTTTGCGACTATTGCAAAATACAAAGGTGTACCGACCTCGGTTATTAGTGAAACGCTAGGGCATCGCTCAGAGGCTATTACGCAGGTCTATCTAGACTCCTTCGATAAGCGGATTTTGGACAAGTATAATGATTTGATTATTGGGGAATCAGATTAAATTGGTGACTACTTACTTCACTCTTACTCATTATTTCAAATAAACACCTAGAATTTAAGGTAGTTTTTCACTCGCTGAGAATTATACTTAACTAGCATATCAGATTTTTCTTGCTTAATTATTTTCTTAACATTATCTGAAATAATTGGAGCTTGAGCAAATCCACCTGTGTTGTGACCTGTCACTAATAGCATAGCCCCATTTTCTTTTTCCTCTATGTCAAAAACACCTAAACATGATGGTGTCCAACCTCTAATACAATAAGTTAATTCTTCCTTAAGTTGACTAGGTGATTTATCAATCTTATCTGGAAAATACTTTAGCGCTACATCAATCACCCCTTTACCTAACTCATTGATATAATCTTCATTTATATTTTGATTAAAACCAATATAACCATGTCCTGAACTTATATAAATACATTTATCCCCATTACTATCATTACCTGTTATAATATTAGCACTTTCACAAGGACCTGGTACACCTACACCTGATCTTGCAATTTTTACAGGATAGTTCATTGGTAGATTTTTGTTTGGGATTTTCAACCACATGCCGACTACAGAAGAAACTAACCCTTTTGCCTGGGTATTCTGTAATATTTTTTCACCGTAAGCCCCTGGGCAGAATATTATAAATTCTGAATCAATTATTCCTCCATTCTCAAGTTCTAGATTTACAATTACACTTTTCTTATTTCTATTAATTCGAGTAACGTTACTATTCCAGTTAAAACTACCTCCTAATTTTTGAATCTGGGTAATCAAAAATTCTCCTAATCTATGAACATTTACAGAAAAACCTTTTACAGACAATGCTTTATAAATATGACCATTTTGCCAAGCATCTTCAAAACAAGGATTAATTCTTAAAAAATCTTTTTTAGTACAATTAGATAAAAAAGATCCATTATCAGCAAGTTTCTTAATCGCAGATTCATATTTCCCTTGTGTGGAGTATATTCTAAATAATCTATCCACAAAACCTAATCCATGATTTTTTTTGTTATTTTCTTCAAAGAAACTCAACCATAAATCATAACTCAACTTGTTGTAAACGACCATATCTTGATGATAATGACCAGTTATCCATTTTGGAATCTTTTCAAAATTCCTTATCCATTGCTCGTCACTGGGATGAAGAAATTTTTCATTTAAACAAATTCTTCCATCATTCAAAATACTTTTCCTAAAGTAATCAGAATTAATATTCTCTTTAAATGCAAAGTGATGCCTACATTCAGTAAATGAAAAAATTCTTGCATCTTCTCCTCCAAATGTACTTCCTAAGAGTTTATGCCTATCATCATTCAATTGTTTTGGATTCGGTCTACTATCATAAAATTCAACTTGATGGCCTTCTTTAGCTAATTCAAATCCAATAAATAGATTAATTATTCCACTGCCTACTAAAGAAATTCGTTTTTGTCCTTTTTCTACATTAAAATTTAATTTCCCGATACATTCTTTCCTTTCTATGTATGCAAATAAATCATTTAACCCCTTCTCATTCATACAAAATCCGACTACATCAATACCTTCCATTCTAAACCCATCAAAATTATTAGAAAGTATAATTACTTTTTTCAAGTTAACTAAAGAAGATAAATCATTTTTAAACATATCCCTATTCAGAATAGTATTTGTAACGACTATCTCTGATGCGGTATCGATAATAGCAGGTATTAAATGTCGATAGTTTTTCTGTGCTAAGTCTGGTCTATAAATTATATTATTTGATAAAAAATTTACTTCTTCTACATTCTTTAATTTAACAGCAAGTAGGATTCGCATATTTATGGCATTAAAATATTACCTCTTTTTCTTACAAAAGAGTTTAAATAAAACTAACCAATCATATTAATCAGCTAATTACAATATGTTCGCAATTAATTTTTTTTACAATTTTGTCATGCTAAATAACTCTGTTAGTTGCGTCATTATTTAGACCTCGAAATATATTTTCTACAGTTACTGACGCTTTCCTATTTAATGCTTCTTCGGTTCTGTAAGCAACATGAGGTGTCAAAATTGTGTTGTTAAGGTTTCGTAATTCATCTTCTGGTGTCAGGGGTTCATAATCATATACGTCAGAGGCAAAACCTGCGATCGAATTATTTTCCATAGCATTAATTAATGCAGTTCTATTTATAATCGGTCCACGGGCAATATTAATGAGTGATGCAGTAGATTTCATTAGCTTAAATTGCTCTTCTGAAATTAAATCTCTCGTCCCCTCATTTAGTGCACTAGTAATAAATACAAGGTCACATTCAGAACATAATTCATTTAATGGAACATACTGCCCATTTAGGTTTTTAATACTTTCCTTCTCAGTTCTTGACCAAGCATAAATATTACACTTGAAAGCATGCAATAATTCTGCTAATCGACACCCTATTGTACCTGTTCCAATAATACCACATTTTTTACCTGCTAATTCATTTCCTTTTACATTCTCATTCCATCTTCCACCTTTAATTTCAGTATTCCCTTTTGGTATTTCTCTTAATAATGCAATAGCTAACCCTATACCTAATTCAGCTACAGAATCTGTAGAGTAAGCTGGAACATTATACACTGGAATACCTTTTCCTTTACAATATTCTTTATCAACATGGTCATACCCAGTAAAAGACATTGATATTGTTTTCAAGTTTTTAAACTGAGAAAGTGTTGTTTTATCTAAAGGAATATTTGCAGTAGATATCCCCACTACACTATCAATATCTAATACTAGATTACCATCTGCTAGCGACCAATCAGATGTAAGACCACCTTTTGATAATAAATCATCGATAACTGATCTATCAACTCCTAAGTCTTGAGTGAACACAATCTTTTTCATAATATTTTTAATTTAATTTGTGAATTTCATTGTATAGTTGCTAGAATCTCTGTAAAGAGCGTTCCATAAATCTTGATAAAAACGGATAATTATTTGTGAAGACATCTTAACACCGGTAAATGGGTTATCCTTATCCTCGCTTAGATCATGAATTATCACCTGTTTTGGTACTCCTGGCTGATCAATAATCGCAAAACCAAAAGTAGAAGGCACATTAAAATCCTGCATTACTCTTTCTCCAAATTGAAGGGGGACTTCTCCTACTATAACTCCATTCTTTTTTTGCTCCTTAATTGTTCTTCTTTGTAATTGACTAGACTTGGCACAATCTTGCATTAAGAATAGCCGATGTATGATCACTCCTCTTTCTACTGCTTGAAAATTTAATTTAAAATATGCCTTCACCCAATTAGAATTCCACTTCTTATTACCACATAAAGCTTTTATAGTTGATCCTTTATCAAGATGTGGTAAAACCTCCATCAAACCGTGGATATATTCTTCTTCCGTTTTAAATACTTTATTAGGAATTTGTAATTCATCCTGTGCTAGCATCAATTCTTTCACTATTTGATGATTAAGCCTCGTACCATGTTCTGTTGAAAAAAAAGGCATTGGCTTAACAAAAGTATTAATACCATTTAGGTTCATAGCTTTTTCTAATTGCACTTTTAAATTATAGTCAAATTGCCAGAAATCTGAATTCTCATAAAATGGCTCTCTCCCAGTTTGATCTAATTCATTCCTTGCCTTAATTTTATTTGACATTTCTGATTCGTCTATCCACTTTAACCCTTGCTGCCGCATACTTGGCCTGGGGCCATGTCTGGATACAAATCTATTAACTCTTATTGGGTCATAATTTTGAAGTACTACATCGATTTCTTCATGTAAAAAACCTGTGTCTTTTAATATATCTAAATTGTTAATCTCTCCGAACACAAACTCAAATTGGGGGTCTCCTAGTCTTAATAAACGGGAGAGCAAGAATCTATTTAAGGGAAAAGCTCTTATGTTATAGACAAGATTATCTCTCGAATGAAAGTATATACTAGTTTCATTTCTCAATCTTTTCCGAAGATCATCAATTAAAAATGGAGTCTGTATTTTAGTATATTCTTTTTTTAGGTATTCATTTGATGAGTAAGCATCTTCTTTTAAGAATACCTGAAAAGCATCATTCTCTATATTATTAATTTGATCTTGTAGATTACGTACTTCATCTTGATCAAGCCAACTTTTAATTACATTTACGTTATAGCCCTTTAACCGAATCCTTAAAAGATCGGCAATACCGCCATCTCCATTACCTGATAAAAAATAGCTATTCTTTTTCTCTGGTAAAACTTCAATATTATCATTCGCCCAGTAACAAGTATTTTCATCATTTTTCTTTCCATCTCTACCATATCCAACTGCTAAGATTATAACATCAAACTTTGCACTCTGACCATACTTCCCCCAATTCAATACACCTGTATTATTTACTCGAACTCTAGCACCTGTGATTAATTCAAAGTCAATCTTATCTTTAAAATAATCATAAGTAATATTAAATTGTTTTTCTATTTGCTTTGCAATATTAGCAGCATATCCAGAACTCCAGTTAAGAATAGGCAACTCTGTATTATCATTTTCCCATCCTTGCTTTGGCCATTCAAAAAGATTAGGATGTAACCAACGTGAATTACAGCTTCGCCATAATCCTAGAATTTGAGTTCCTTGTTCAAAAATTTTTATACTCTTTCCTCCTAACAAAGCTACACCACATGCAGCTGATACGCCTGCTGCTCCTGCTCCTACAATAGCTACTCTAGAGTTTTTATTTAGAACATTTGTTTTAAATAAGCTATAAACTAAATTAAATGCTCTGATTTGTTGAGAATATAATGTTATCCTTTTCTCATAACAACCTAGTATGAAAACTTTATCATTAAATCTAGAATGTTGAATAAGCTCAATAGATTTATCTGGGATATTATTCATATATGAGTTGTTAATTGATTTGTATTGGCAATACACCGCATCTCAAAATAAAATGAGACACCAAAAATTATCTTAGCGTATCAAGGTGAAATTCGTTTTGTGTCCTATATGCATAATAGCATCTTTAGTGTATAACATACAAAATCTAATGAGGAAAAAATAGGAACAAAATCCAATTATTCACTAACTTTACCCTCTAATCATTTTCAATAAATTTAAACGTAAAAAATTGTAAATCAACATATTACAATCAAATACACGCTTCTAAAACACTATCAAAAATCCAAAAAAATGACTACAAGTACTTTATTCGAACTATTGAAAATACTGAGTGGCAGTATGATAAAAGATCTAAAAGTATTCATGAAGATGTCAAGTAATCATTTATCAAAAGACGAAGAAATAATTATGAATTCTTTGTTACTTGAATTCCAAAAAGCCACCAATACTATCTCTGAGGACAAATTCAAATCAAAATATTTAAAGAGAGAAGATTTAAAGAATTGGAATAGAATGAAAAACCGCTTTCTCGAAGTCCTAAGAAAATATCTGATACTAGAAGTTTTAAGCTCAAAAGTGGAAGCAAACTTGACTTTAGCTTCTTTTTATTCTCAGAAGAAGCTACCCAAAAACTTTAAAAGTACCATAAATAAGGTATCAAAACATTTAAATAAAAATGTTAAAATTGACGAAAATACTAACTACTATAAATTTTTACTCCATGAAATCGAAGAAACAAATCACTTAGACATCAGAAAACGACTTGATGATTTAATAAAAATGGATAACACATTAGATGATTTTTATATAGAAAATAAATTCAGGGTCGCATGTGAATATCTAAATAGAAAAACAGTAATCAATGAATCATTTTCATCTCTAGAGAGATTTATATCATTTTTTGAAAGTAAAAACATAGAACAGCTAGGGATTGGTGCCCAAATATACTTTTACACATTTAAATTATTGCAGACTGAAGACCAAATATATTTTGAAACTATATTCCAACTAATTAAGGAACATCAAGACAGATTTACACAGCCTTATCTAAAATCAATATTTTCTTACTTGCTGAACCATTGCTCCAAAATGGTAAACAAAGGCAAATTAAATTTTTCAAATTTATATATTAAAATAATTGACTTACAAATAAGTCATAATTTACTCTTAGATGATAAGATTATTAGTTCAAATAGGTTCAAGAATTGTATAACAATTAGTATAATAGCACAAAGAATTGATTGGGCAATCAATTTTATCGAGAACTTTAAAATATACCTACCCGATACTCAAAAACAAGTTTACAATTTTAGTTTAGCACAAGTTTTACTTTTCCAAGAGAAATATGAGGAATGTCATGAACAATTAATTGGCTTCGAAGTAAGTGAAATGTATAATAAAATCGCTTACGAAAAACTACTCCTAAAATTGTACTACTATCAATACAAGAGAAAAGGGTTCAAAAAAGAGAACATTAAAACAAAAATAAATAGTTTAAAAAAATATATCAAACTTCAATCTAAATTACACGGAGATAGAAAAACTAGAGTTCTAATGTTTTTGGAGTGTATTTCAAAGTTAGTTAACAATGAAGGATTAACTATTGATCCATTATTAGGAAAGATACCTCCAATTGATTATGTATGGCTAAGAAAAGAGGTTACTCCATCATTTTAGGAGTAACACTCTTTTTTAGAAAAACTAATTATTATGTCTATATACGTTGCACTCTTTTCGTCTCTTCTTCACCATCCGACGTTGTAATAATTAATTTATAATCGCCACTAGGTAAAGAGCTCAAATCCATTTCACACACAACCGACATAAAACATTCCTGCGATAAGACACTATTCCCATTAACATCAAATAGCTTCATATCATTAATCAAAATAACTGAGGAATTTGACTTTACCCTCATAACATCATCTTCGATGATGATAATAAAGTCAACCATTTCAACCTGATAAAATTGTCTACTTTTAGAATTAATAAAAAAATTGTCTAAATTTAGTCTGTTACTAAACAGTAATACAAAGACTAAGAAATACTTAACATAAACCATAACTCAAACAGTTTTAAAAGTTATGGCAAGGCCTCACCTAAAAATTTCAATACATGTATATTTCTGATAGTAAGCTACTTACATGTACAAATTTATAGGTAAGTGCAGCTTATTGAAAGTATTTCAATCTCTGTCTGTCATTTGACTAACAACTGTCTAGCAACTGGTCAAAAACAATCAACTAATCTTACATGAGTGCAGATAATCTGTTTTGGTACTATATATCAGAGGATATAAAAAGAGTTTATAAAATGAAGGCTCCAACCGAATGGAGTACTGAGGATATTAAAAATTTCCAAGCTATAATGGTAAGAGAGATAGTACCTATATTAGAAAGAGAACCTGAACTCCAAATTACGTTTGGAGCAAAAAAGAAAGGATTATATAACAGCAAGTTCTATACTCCTCCCAGTGCTAAAACCTTTCAAAGAATATTCATTTCAAATGAAAGTAGTGGAAAAGACAAGACTAAAGATCAATTCGCAATGGTATTTGGTGCTAAAAATCATAATGACTATATAGTATCGAAAGGATTACATGTCTCAGTTAACGAAGAATCTTCTAATCAGGAAAATAAATTAGTATTTGAAGACACATTACTTAATTATCTAAAAGAAACTACTACTTTTTTTAAATCGATCACCCTACAAGATATCTATCAAGCAGATATTCATCTGTCAAAAAATATTAAAAATTCAGATTTCACGTCGAAAACACATGATACAGTTGATAATAAAAAGTATGAATTATTAAATGAAGAACAGAAAAATCTAGGAATTAGATTACCATTCAAGCTCGCCTCTTTCTACTTAATGCAACAGGAGTTCAATTCCATTTCTATTCAAGCAGATTTTCAAGGGAAATACGGTACTCTAAGTATGGATGATTTTTTTATTACACCTTCTTATATAGTCGAAAATGAGCTTAAGAATAGGGAATCATTACTAAAATTTGAAAAAGAAAGTAGTAGCACTAAAATTGAGAAACTGAAAGCAAGATATTTTCAAAACTTTTTGCCTCATGAATATATCTCTGGAAACTTATTGGCAGGTTTTAATCGTGTCCTTATAACTGGAAATCCAGGAGTAGGAAAATCAACATATGCACGTTGGTTATGCTATTCATGGGCCAAACAAAACTTTAACACAGAAGGAATTCTAATATACATTAATCTACGCTTACTACAGTTTGGAGACATTAACAGTATTTCAAAATATATTTCATCTGAATATCTTAAACTAGAAAGCATTGAGAATATATCATTTATGTTATCTTTTATCAATGAAGATATAACCTTTATTCTAGATGGTTTTGATGAATTAAATAGTGAAAGACAGAAATTACTTAAAAGAGATTTACATCAAATAAGCAAAGACAATAAGTATGTTTTATTATCTCGACCATATGGCTTAATCAATAACCCTGGGTTTAACTGGGAATTTTCAATACAAATTGATGGATTCAATAATAGTAATATTTACAACTACGCGGATAAATTTCTATCAATTAACAATCTACAATATAAACGTAATGAGCTTTTAGATATCATTTCTCAAAATAGAGTATTAGAAGATTATGCGCATACACCACTAATGCTTTCTCATATAGTATATATTTTTTTAGAATCTGATAATCCTGAGTTAGAGTTATTAGATATAAGCTCACAGTTTCATCTGCAGAATCTTGTTTTCAATTGGATACAAAAGTATGAGATATCTAAAAAGCCTAAAAAAGATATTACCCTTTTAATTAATGAGGCATACAAATTTGCTTATGAGATGGAAATTCAAAAATTAGTACTAATTGAAAACAGGCAATTATTGGATGAATCTACAGCAATTGCAGAGTATTTGAGTTTAATCGGATTAGGAAAAATGCAAATCCAGGAAATCAATCAGCTTTGGAGATTTGATTTTAATTCAATTACTTTTCAAGAATATTTATCCTCTCTTTATTTAAAAAATAGGATTACCCCCATTGCCTTTTCCTACCTTGCTAGTGAAAAATATTTTTGGAATTTCACACGTATGATCATTGGTGCTCTCTCCTTTTACGGTAAAGAAAATTTATTATTTGAAATATTAACTATACATCTAAAAGCTTTTCAAGAGACCAAACAATTCAAACACTGGTTTTCTTACGTTATGCATTTATCTGAAGTATCATCATCACTCATAAATAAACTCATAACAGAACAAAATATAGTAAACTTATTTTCTACATACAAAACAGCTTATTGGGATCAGAATTGGAGAGCTATAATATTAGATGCTACTACAAAAATATATTCAAAACTTGATCTTCATAAAAAAATCGTATTAAAGAAGTTATTAATTGGCGATATTAAAAAGTTACTAGTTCCCAAGTTGAATTCCCCTGCAAATGATGTAGAACCTACAAAATTATTAATCACCAAACTTCGCTTACAAAATGACAACAATTTTCTTCAAAATATAATCTCATTACAAATAGAGTCTATTGATTTATTGTTATCTGATTCTACTAATGAAATATTAGAACAAATCCATGAAGGATTGATGTTTGTTTTTGAGGAAGTACTTTGTGAGTCTAAACCAGACAATATAATCCTTATTAGAAACAAACTTGAAATTCTACTCAAAAAGACTCCAGATGTATTTATAACCCCAAGATCAAAATTATTAAGCTATAATATTTCTCATGAACAATTACTAAAAAAACTAAGCACCAACTTTAATACCTTAGAGGTAATCTCTTCAGAATCAAAGTTTTTAAAAGAAGATTTAGCAAAAACTAAAACTCTTATCCAAGACTTTATAGTCAATATATTCCATTTAGGAACATCACATAAAAAAACCTCACAGACGAAAGAAGAAAACTTACAGCTAATTCAGAAATATACTAAGTTAGCAATAATACTATTTAAGAAAATAGAATTAGAAGATTACGACCTTGATGAATTTGGTAACCTATTAATAAACAGCTTACTAAATTTTGAAAAATTTGAAATATATGATTTAATACTTGATACTGCACTTATAACAAGACCATCTTATCTTATTATCCGCGTAGTAGACGAAGATAAATTTTTCACCTATTTACAAGAGCTAGTTAACAAAGCATCTACAGATTTTAATAAGAAAGAAATCGATAAATTGATTATGTGTTTTAGTATTATTGAGAATGCAAGAAATCAGTTTGCTAGAATCAGAGAAGACTTTTTAAATTTACTATGCGGCTATATAGATAAAAATTCAGAAGCATTTAAGAATAGTGTTGGGGGATATTCTTTTAAAGATCAAGATAAGGATACATCAACAGAGTTTCAAAAAACTCAACTGTTCAACTATATAATAAATACATCTTTATTTAGCAATGATATATTTTCTTATGACAAAAAATATTTGTTAGATGGTTTTATAAAGTATAGTGAATATAAATACTTTAAAAATTGGTTCCACCCAATGGCATGGGGAAGAGATTTTAAAATTTATCAAAAAAAGTATTGGGATTTAATCCTGCAATATACGAACAACCTTGAGTATCTAGGTCCTTTAATAACGATATTACGAAATCCTAGTATTTACGAATACAGCTCAAATATACTGTATTTGAACAAAATCTTACATTACCTATTATCTCTATCAGAAATCCCTACAAAAAACAGTAACTTAATATGGCTTATTGAAGTTTTATCTAGAAGTCTGGTTCTTATAAAATCACAAGATAAAATTGATAATACTTCAGAAGAATGTTTAGAGTTATGTACATCAATTTGTGATAAATTCAGATTAAACGAAATATTCATTCAAGGAGATACTCCTAGATACTTAGAAGGAAAAGATCTACTCATATTCATACTGCTTTTTTATTTTTTACGTGATGACAAATACAAACTGAATATTGACTATGATGATTACCTAAATGATTATTTTAAAGAACGCAAACAGTTAATGTCATATCTCTTAACATTATTTACTAAAAATGAAAAACTAGAGCTTGATGATTTAAAAATAATTTATCCAGTTTTAGGAATTAAATTTATAGCACGATTGAATGATTTAATTAACTCTAAACCTGAGTTACTGAACAATTTCAATATCTCTGATTTTGAAAGTAAGCTTGATCATTAAAACATTACTAGAAGACTAGCTATAGGAACGCAAGAAGTTTTTGAAGAAAAAATGAAGAAACTTGCGAGCGATAGCGATTAGAATAGTGTAGTAATGTTTACCATTGCTTTTCAAGCGTTGGTAATACTGAGCATAAAACTCATTATTGCGCCACAAGCTCCAGCCAAGTTGGTACAAAATCTTACGACAATATGGATTGCCACGCTTAGAAAGTTTTGATCTTCCTCTCCATGTTCCTGACTGCCTAGCTCTTACATCAAGACCAAAAAAAGCGGTTAACTGGTCTTTGTTTCTAAAAGTTCTCCCTTTTACAGCATTACAAATAACAGCTGCTTGGAATAACGATACTCCACGGGTTTCTGCTAACTTTTGTGCAATGGGAGGAGCAGATTCTTCAATGATGCTTTTTAGTTTCTTTATTGATACTTCCAAAGATTTCAATGCCTCTTCAATACAATGCAAATTCACTTCTGTTCCTATCACACTTAACGCTTCATCAGCTGCTTTATATGATGTTTTCACTTGTTGATACGTTTTTTGTAACTGAGCCAAAAGTGATTGATACCGTTTTACAACCAAGGTTTCTTTAGCATCAATAAAATGTGATAAGTGTTTTTCTAATCTGCCGATTTCCGCCAGACGGAGAGCATCAACTGTATCAGATTTGGCATCTCGGATCGATGACTTCTGATACTTTTTGGTAATAAGAGGGTTTATCAAGCGAACATCAAACCCTTTAGATGCCAATTCTAAGCATACGAGCCAATGATAGCTTCCTGTAGATTCGATAATAATCATGATAGATGAAGTATCATCATTTGTAATCTTTGAAATATGTTCCGTCATTACTGCAATACCTGATTCTGTATTAGCAACTTTTTTCGAAAAGCCTTCTTCGTTCGCAATATCAAGCTTGGCTTTACTTACATCGATACCAAATATATATGATGGAGTCATGAGGGTTGGAGATAGGAAATAGAATGAGAACTCAATATTGGTAGCCTGCTTATTTATCGACCCTCTGTGGGGTAACTAGCTTATTGACCTTATGAGTGTTATGGGTAGTGAGTATTCTTTTCTGACATGATATATATCATGTAGGGGTCTAATTCGACTCACTACCACTCTCAAGTTTCTTTATACTCTTTTCTAGCTCTTTCACTATAGCAGGGGTTTTTAGGGGAACTCCCCTAAGCAAGCCGAAGCTTTAGCGGAGGGCATGTACTCTGGGAACAGTTTTACTGTGGACAGAGTGCATGCGTACTTGCGCTACGCCAGAGTGTACATTTCACCCCATTTCTTCCAACTTCAACCACCATCCCAAACACAACTTACAACACTCTTGCATTAGCGTAGTCACTCCCCATAAATATTTTACACATTTATTATTCGCTACTCTTAATGCCACACCTTTGCATCATGGCTAATACAAGATTATTGCAAGTATGACAAAATTACATACAACATTTTCAAAGCCTACTTTACATTTATATACAATGTGCCATTATGGCTATTATAACCACTTGGCATTAAGTATGATGATTACTTATATTAAAAACAACAAACATATTACGTCTATGGACACAACTACTTACATCGAGCCATCAATAAAAGTAAACTCAAAAGGCACATTAGTAGACTTCTTTAACTCTGACCAAGGTTATAATTCTCACCCACTTCTATCCTCCACACATTCAACGCCAGATCAGCTTATTAGCAAAAAGAGACTATTCGTTTTCGGAGAACCAGGGTTTGGAAAATCTCGTTTGTTAAAAGAGCTCCTAATCCAACATGAAGAACTCGAACACAAATGCGCATTCATTGATCTAAAAAAAGTAAAAGAGAACCTTATTGAGTACATTAATGATCATCAATCAAATGCAAATGGTGGTAATATTCTAGAAACTACTTTATCTCATTATTTTTCTGAAAACTTCACATTAGAGGACAATCCAAATGTTATCTTATTTTTAGATGCGTTAGATGAAGTCAATATTTATAAAATCCCTGATCTTCTAACTCAGATTAAAAGTATCTCAGAGGATTTTTCTCATATTTCTATTATCGTTTCTTGTAGAACACATCATATAAACAGATATAAATCACTCGTCAAAGATTTCCAATTTGACTATGGAGTCATTACTCCATTAAGTGTTTGGCAAATAGCTCAATTCATTAAACTTAATCGTACGGAATTTAAAGATCATGAACCAAAAGAGATTATTGGAATATTGGAGAATCGTAATCTTGCGAAAATCAATGGGTGGTCATGGGAGAGTATTTTACAAGCTCCTCGTTATTTAGAAATATTTATTCGTCTCCTTGATAAACATGAATTGGAAGTTTTAATGGAAATGAACCGCTCGGAGTTATTCGATATATTCATTACTGAGACTTTAAAAAAGGAATCTGATAAGAGAAAAGAACAGCAAGAAAGTTATGGCAGAAAATTACCATATATAAAACAGTGCTTCGAAAGAGTAGCACTTATAATGGAAATACAAAGAGAGAATACTATATCAAAGGACGATTTAGCAAGTTTTGAGCTAGATTTCAATTTAGGAATAAGTACTCAACTCTCATTAGAAGTTTTCTACGATGGTACATTACTAAAAGATAATGGAGATCACTTAGAATTTAGCAATACAGAAATTCAAGAATATCTAGCTGCTAAAGCCCTTAAGAGATTGGGTAAGATAGAGCAAACTATCTTTGATATTGCTATTGATCCTCGATTAAAAAATGTTTATCCATCTTGGAAAAATGTACTCGGTTTTTTAATTGAACAAGAGACAAGTTTATTACCTCCACTGATAAATTTTGCATGCAGAGAGCAAAACACAGAACTTTTTAGCCTTATAACATTTGCTAATACCAATACATTGGAGATAAAGCAAAAAGACAAAATA
>CBDICS010000026.1:0-22228 GCA_965277415.1 Saprospiraceae bacterium | reverse complement strand
TATAATTAGATTTGTTTAGGGACTAAATGCATAGATAATGGAGAAATATGATGTCACAATACTTGGAGGAGGCCTTTCTGGCCTAACGCTTGCCCTACAATTAAAGCAATCTAAGCCTGAATTATCTATTCTCATACTCGAAAAACGTACTAGTATCACTAGCCTAGCAGGCAAAGTAGGTGAATCCGTATCTGAGTTGGGGGCGCACTATCTAAGCGATGTACTCCATCTTAAAGAATATTTAAGTGAATATCAGTTGCCCAAATTTGGTTTTCGTTTTTTCTTCAGCCAAAATAAGAAAGAACATTTAGCAAAAATGATAGAAGTTGGATCTAAGATATCTGATTCCATTCCAGCCTACCATATTGATCGAGGTGCATTCGAAAATGAATTGATTAAAAAAATAATTGCTGAAAATATTGAAATAGTTTTTGGAGCTACAGTCAAACATCTTGAATTATTGGAAACGGGACATAAGATTCGTTTTGAAAAAGAAAGTGTAGATTTCTGGAAAGAAACAAAATGGGTAATAGACTCAACTGGACGAAGGGGTTTTATAAAAAGAAAACTTGATCTTGAAAAAGACTTAGATCATAAAATTAATGCCGCCTGGTTTAGATTAGAATCTGAAATAAATATTGAAGATTGGTCAGAAGATAAAACCTGGAAAGCAATATATAAACCAGGCCAAAGACGCTTATCTACCAATCACTTAATGGGAACTGGTTATTGGGTTTGGTTAATCCCTTTGGCTTCAGGCAATACGAGCATTGGAATCGTAGCAGACCCGAGTTTTCATTCTTTTGATCAGTTTAATACCTTTGAAAAAGCAATGACCTGGTTGGAAATCAACGAACCTCTTGCTGCTAAGATGCTCGGACAGTATAAGAAACAATTAATTGACTTTAAAGTCATGAAGCATCTAGCTCATGATACCAAACAATTTTACTCAACAAAAAGATGGGCATTGACAGGTGATGCTGGTGCATTTATGGATCCCTTTTACTCTCCGGGCATAGATTTTATTGCACTCAATAATTCATGGCTTACAGAATTGATTATTAGAGATTTCGACAATAAGAATTTCGCGCTATCAACAATGGTTTTTGAACATGCACATAAAGAAATTCTGAAAGGTTGGCTACTCTTATATAAAAACAAGTATCAACTTTTTGGAAAACCCCAAATTATGATCATGAAAATAGTTTGGGATTGGGGCTCTTATTGGGCCATACCATGCTTGATGTTTATGAATAAGGGCTACACTGATATTGCTATTTTAAAGCGATATTCTGTCATTTCTAACAGCATTGGCAAAAAGTTTTCGAGTCTAAATGAACAAATGCAAGACTTGTTTTTAACCTGGGGAGAACATGATTTTGAACCTTGCTCTGATCAACATCTAAATGTTTTTGATTTAGATTGTCTTTATCAATTTTATCGAGGACTCACTGAAAAATACAATCCTGATAATTTAACCGACAAGCTGGAATCTAATTTAAAAATACTTGAACAAATGGCTGCTGAAATATTTCGTATAGCCAGTAAACATATTCATGGTACATCAAGTCTTATGAAAGTTGATCCATATACTATGATGCTACATGATAAAAAAGCTATTCTACTTGAAAAATCAAAAACCAAAGAAGCATTGGTTGTTGATGAGGCTATAAAAACAGACCTGGCGAAAGTATGGTTAGGCAATAGCAAAATCGTAAAGGAAACCTATGCAAAGTGAGATTGCTATAAAAATGGACTACATTCAGGATTTGTTTCTTCACGTTCAAAATTACGCGGAGGGAGAATCTGATTTGGAAGTACTTTTTACTTATCTTGATGCGGAATCTATTGAGTATCGTTCTATTGCGTATGAAAGTGCCTCTATGGCTCTTGCATATCAGGACTTATCTAAAGATTCAGCATTGAGTAAATGGAAAGATTTTTATGTGCGATCTGAAAAAGCACATTTAAGTCATATATATATTGGATTAGGTTGGGCTTATGCCAAAGCTGAAATTATTCCCCCCCAGGAATGGACTTCTTCCCATCCTTTAATGCGCTGGATGGTTTTTGATGGGATGGGTTATTATCTAAGTCTTTATAGAGGAAGAAGAACAGTGAAAAATCAGGTTGTTCCCGAAGGAATAGATGCAGCGCATTTAGAAAGTTTTGATCAAGGAATTGGAAGGCGTTTATGGTATATTGCAAAAGGAAATGTAGAAGACCTTGCTCTACGGATTGATTCCTTTCCAATTTCCAGACATCCAAACATTTGGAGAGGAGTAGGTATAGCTTGTGGATACGTTGGAGGATGTCAACAGGCAACATTCAAATTATTATCAAATGCCTCTGGACAATGGAAACTACAATTAGGTACTGGAATAGCTCTGGCTGCATTAATTCGAAGTGATCTAGACAATATAAATCCTAATTTAGAATTGGGATGTCAACTAATATGTAAAAAATCAATAAAAGAAATTGTACAAATTAAAACCAAATTAAATAGTACATTAGATTTTAGCCCTAGTCAACATTTAAAATATTGGATCAATCAATTTGAAGCAACATTAAAATAAATATTATGAAAAAGAGAATTCTAATTATTGCAATGATTGTAGCGGTGGCTGTTTGTTCAATTTTCCTCCGTGATGGACTGACTTATATCATTACCTCAATAATGGCATTGATTATTATTAGTGTCGCTCGAAAGAATAAGTCACGCATCATGAAAGTCACTAGGTGGGCAAAAATCAATCCTAAGAAATCACAGGTTTTCATTACTATAGTACAAATCCTTTTGATGGCAACAGGGCTTATCTTGGGCTATAACCTTAAAAAATTAGGTTTTGAATTTTCAGATACTACTGGATATTTATTTAGTAGCCTAATGATAATTGGCCTTTTATCCGTTCCTTTTCTCCCTAAGAGAAAAACTATAGCTATCCCAAAAACTGTACAAAAGCACCGATTGGCCTATTTGAGTATGGTATTGGCTATTTTTACACTAATGGCTTTTGCAGGAAACCGGACTGAAACGCTACTCCCTAATTCGCCACTCACGCATACGCTCGAAAAAATCGATCAGTTTATGTTTCAGGATGACAGCAGTCAAACTATAGGAATCAATCAATCCCCGAGTAAACAAATTCAAGATGAAAACAATAATCAGTTTTTAACAAATCATTCAAATGCTAAATCGATTTTTACAAGCCAAACAATTGGGGACAAAAAAAACGAAAGCAAGGCTATTTATGCAGTTTACGTTAAACCGAATTCCGGTGTAAAAGGCCAATCCAAATCAAAGAAAAAAACAGAGCGGAAAGCGAAGAGAAAAGCAAAAAAGCAGCTAAAGAAGTGGATGAAAAAAAATCGTAAGAAAATCAAACGAGCAGCTGCTTCCGCAGGACTATGCGCATTAGGAATTGTTTTGATTATACTGCTCTTGGTGCCATTATGTGCTGGAATCTGTTTGGCTTTGGGGATATTTGGTGCTTCTGTCGCAACAGTCATAGGTGGTATCGCTTTAACAGCAGGTTCCATATGGGCCATGATAAAAGCTGGTCAAATGTGTATAAATTATGACGATTAAAGATTAATATGACAGATATAATAAATTGTGCATTAATTACCGGAGCATCTAAAGGTATAGGGAAAGCAATTGCTCTACAACTATCTAAAGATCACAATCTGCATATTTTAATTAATTATGCTTCTGATACAAAAGCGGCACAAGAAACATTAAATGAAATAATAGAGGCAGGTGGTTCTGGAGAATTACTTCCTTTTAGAGTAGAACATAAAGTTGAAGTAGATAAGGCTATTACTGATTGGCTTAAGTCGAATCCTCAAAATTTTATAAAAGTACTTATCAATAATGCTGGTATTACGAAAGATGGTTTATTTATGTGGATGTCTGAAAATGACTGGGACGAAGTGATCGATGTTTCTGTAAAAGGCTTGTATAATGTCACTCAAAATGTAATCCGACAAATGCTGAGAAAAAGAGCAGGCCGAATTATAAATATAAGCTCAATATCAGGATTAAAAGGATTGCCCGGTCAAACGAATTATTCTGCTGCAAAAGCAGGGATCATTGGGGCGAGCAAAGCCCTCGCACAAGAGATAGCTAAAAGAAATATTACAGTCAATGCTGTTGCACCTGGCTTTATCAAAACTAATATGATTAAAGACATTGATGAAGAAAAATTTCTTAATTTGATTCCTATGGGAAGGATTGGTAAATCTGAAGAAGTTGCTCATTTGGTAAGTTTTCTTGCTTCCGATAAAGCTGCTTACATTACCGGAGAGGTAATCAATATTAATGGCGGACTGTATTCTTAGAATCTATTTAAAAAAATGAAAGTCAGCAAAGAACATATTCAATCTTTTATACCTCAACGAGCGCCTTTCATCATGATAGATAATTTGATTGCTGCAAGTGAAGATAAAATCGAGACAGATTTTCAAGTAATGCCGGATAATATCTTTCTTGAAAATGAAATGCTTAGAGAATTCGCACTTATAGAAAATATCGCACAGAGTAGTGCTGCTGGAATAGGCTTTTTAAATAAAGCTTTAAAAACCAAACCGCTAGATGGCTTTATTGGAGGTATCTCAAAATTAAAAATCTACCATCTGCCAAAGGTCAATGATAAAATACATACTATTGTTAACCTAATTCATCAATTAGGAAATATGTATTTATTAAAAGGAGCAAACTTTGTAAACGACAAGAAACTGATTGAATGTGAAGTAAAATTGGTTGGGATAATTCCTGATCGGCCAAATACTAAATAAAAATACAAGATATGGAGGATTTAAAACGAGAACTTAAGAAACAAATCATAGAAGAACTAAACCTTGAAGATATCACACCAGAAGATATAGAGAATGAAGCGACCTTATTTGGCCATGGAGGTTTGGAGCTAGACTCTATTGATGCCCTTGAGCTTGTCGTGATTATGGAAAATTATTATGGTGTCAAAATCCCAAATGAGGCAATTGGTAAAAAGGCACTGTTTTCTATAGATTCAATGGCTGCTTATATTGTAGAAAATAATCCAAAATATCAATGAATGTTTTTGTCACTGGTATTGGAGTCGCCTCTGCAATAGGACTTAATGTAAAAGAGAACCTCTTATCATTAGAGTCTGGAATTACGGGGATAGAACGGTCGACTGATAAAGGTATAATGCTTGGTCGGGTTAAATTGTCAAATGATGAAATAATTAATAAGTATAATTTGCCCAAAGAAGACTATTCTCGGACTCCTTTGCTTGCTATCCATACCGCAAAAGAAGCTTGGGGAACGAATATGCCTAATCAGGATATTCAAACTGGTTTAGTCTCAGCTACTTCTGTGGGTGGCCTGGATCGTATGGAGCAATATTATTTCGAATCCCAAAAGGATGAGACTCTAGATAATTATCATTTGATGACCTATGACAATGGAAGAACAACAGAAAGGCTCGCAAAGGCATTGGGTATAAAGGGTTTCATAGGGACTATTTCAACTGCTTGTTCTTCAGGGGCCAATGCAATAATGTATGGCGCACGCTTGATTCAAGCTGGTAAATTAGATCGAGTGCTAGTCGGTGCTTCAGATCCAATAGCTGGTTTCAATATTAATGGTTTTAGTTCTCTGATGATATATGATCAAGACTTATGCAGACCCTTTGATGATTCACGGAATGGATTGAATTTGGGTGAAGGTGCTGGTTTCTTAGTTCTTGAAAATGAAAAGAGTATTTCTAAAACAACAAACACACCGCTATGCCTATTGTCAGGATGGAATAACTCCACAGATGCTTTTCATCAAACTGCTAGTTCAGAAGATGGCAAAGGAGCTACACTCTCTATGAATCTTGCACTCAATAAAGCACAAATAAGCAAAGAGAAAATTAGTTATATCAATACACATGGTACAGGCACTAAGAACAATGATCTATCTGAATCTAGGGCATTATTGAATGTCTTTGGCGATAATATGCCACCATTCAGTTCAACTAAGGGATTTACAGGCCACACCTTGGCTGCATCCGGCGCAATAGAAGCAGTATATAGTGTATTGTCCATTTTATCTGATGCTACCTTGCCAAGCTTAAATTTCTCATCACCTATAAGTGAAACAGGTCTAATCCCTGAAACGGTGTTTAAGAAGAATGTGAATATAGAGCATGTACTTACTAATTCATTTGGTTTTGGAGGTAACTGTAGTAGTTTAATCTTCAGTAAAATTCAGTAAATGTTTATCAGAGCCACTTCTACTATTTCACATCAAACGACTTTTAGAAACAAAGGGTTTTCTTTAAGCATATCTGACTTGGATCAAACTTCTAGTATTCAGCATCCTGATTATACGGCTTTTATTCCAAAGATGAAAAGGAGAAGGATGAGTGATGTTTTAAAAATGGCTACCGCTTGTACCTTAGATTGTTTTGAACAAATTGATCTAAATCAACCCGATGCAATCATTGTTGGTACAAGTCTAGGTTGTACTCAATTCACCAAAAAATTCTTAGATAAGATTTTATTTGCTGATGGTGGATTGATATCTCCAACAAGTTTTATATCATCTACTCATAATACGATAGCAGGACAACTCTCTCTTTTATTGGGCAATCACAATTATAATATGACCCATACTCAAAATAGTTTGTCCTTTGAACAAGCTTTAATAGATGGGATTTTATGCACCAAAGATGGTGCTAATAATATACTGATTGGGGCCGCAGATGAGATAGAAGAAGTACTTTATAACGTTAATGTAAGATTAGAAAATCATACTAGCCACATAGCTTGCGGTGCATCTTTTTTTATTTTGTCAACTGAAAGTACAGGTCCAGATATTATAAACCTTGTTGATGTTGGAAGTTTTAGTTTAGTAGATGATCGACCGGAAGTAATGACTCGTTTTCTCAGTTCAAATAATTTAAAAATTGAAGAGATTGACCTCCTGCTTTATTCCAATAGTGATCCCAAAACGGTAGATGAATTAAGTCAACTATTCGATTCGAAAAATCTATTTGACTATCAAAAAATAAGCGGAACCTACTTTACCAATTCAGCTTTCGCAATGGATTATGCCATAGATATTTTATTGCAAGATAAGCATCCAATATTTGGAGACAAGGTTAGAAATATTTTGATTTACAATAATCTAATCCCAGAAAACCTAGGGCTTATACTTCTAGAAAACACAAAAGTATAAAATGATACTTATAGATGACTTTTTTAAAATCCTTAGAACCTCTAAGAGTGAAAACCGATTTAGTATAAGTATAGAATTAAACCCGGAACATCTTGTGTATACAGGACATTTCCCTGGTTATCCAGTAACCCCCGGTGTCATTCAAATTCAAATAGTTCATGAATTATTAGAACAACAATTTGCTAGAAAATTGAAATTAGCAACTATGCCAAGATGTAAATTTCTTAAGGTATTAAATCCGAATGAAACTAAACGAATAGATGTACAAATTGAATTTGATCAAAGGGAAGAATTGATCAATGTAAAAGCCAAGGGTGAAAATGAATCTGCTATTTATTTTAAATTTAACTCTACTTACCTTTACATTGAAAATTGAAATTAGCAACTATGCCAAGATGTAAATTTCTTAAGGTATTAAATCCGAATGAAACTAAACGAATAGATGTACAAATTGAATTTGATCAAAGGGAAGAATTGATCAATGTAAAAGCCAAGGGTGAAAATGAATCTGCTATTTATTTTAAATTTAACTCTACTTACCTTTACATTGATTCGTTTTAAGTAAGCACAAAATAATAGTCTAGGAATTTGTGGAACAAGATGATTTGGTTTAGTCGAAAAAAATTAAGCAATAAATGGTTTACTAAATTAACCAAGGTAAAATAGCTTAGCAAATTTAGTAAACCTCCACCACATGATTTCACTAAAGGTCGAATAGTGTTACCGTAAGAACCTTAATCTATTCCTTCGTCAAAGCCAATTTCATCCGATCCGCATCAAGTAATTCAATATAGAAGGCTTTTAATGCTTTATAGTCTTCATATTCAATCAGACGTGTTTTTAATTCTAAACTTCTATTTATGCGAACCCCTTTATCCGTTTTCTCAAAAGTCATTTGATACTTTCCAAATTTATTATCAATCTGAATATCCTGAGGTAGGTCCATCAATTTAAAACCATCAGGAATTTCCATATCAATATTTTGATAAGAAGGTGCCGTTTCAAATAAACTATTTAGATCTAAATTATTATATCGTTTTTCAGAAAACAATGTCGGACGTGTGGTGATTGCATTAAGTAATGGCACTTGAACAATATAAAAATTACTGACACGCTCAATATAATTATAAGCCTTCATATCCATATCCATTTCTAGCGGCGCCGTAATATCTTCTAAATTTTCAAAACTAAAACTATTCAAAGTAAGGTGATCGAAAGAGCCTTCACCAAAATATTCCAATAAAAATTTCTTTCTATCATCTTCTGTTGTCACCCTATTCAATTCTTCACGCAGCTTTCCACCAAGAATCCCCTTCCCTATTGTATTGGCTTCAATCAACAGACTCCGATCGCTTTTTATTTTGGCTTTGATATTTAATTCGAGTCGGGTTTTCTTAGGATTCAACATATCATTCGGTAGTCGGAATACATCTGTCTCCCCTTCTTTTACCAATAATGCCCAAGAGTTATTATCAAATTCTGGAATAACATAATAGGGATAATAATCAGTGGTCAAATCAAGATACTGCATTTCGCCACCATCCAATTGGTATCCAACTATTACATGATTAAATGCCAATATGGTGGGTTTAGGTTTACTGTTTGTAAAATTACTAGATCTTACCAGAACATAATAAGCCTCAATTCCATATTTTCTTAACATGGAAATCATGAGAGAAGCAACATCTTTACAGTCTCCGATTTCATCAGAAATGGTAGCAGATGGTTTTTTAGGAATATAGTTGGAATTTAGAAACGAGACATGTGAATATGTAATCTCTTTAGTCACATAATTATAGATCGTTTCTACGATCTCCTGATCACTCATACCTTCACTTATGATACCGAGTAATTCATTTTCGATTTCATAATTCGTCTCTAACCTTCTATAGGTTTTTCGTAAGTACCAATCTACTATATTAGACCAATCTTTTTGTGTGCTGAACATAATCCAAGCATAAGAATCCAAATTATCAAGTACCGCATATTCCTGTTCCATTTTAGGTACATCTCTATACTCCCAAGTCAGCATTTTGTAATCATCTTTTTCTCTTGTTTCAGGTGTACAATCTAAGCGATAACATTCATAATAAAGTGGTTGGTCTTTTGGATAAATGAATTCTAATTTAGCATGGCAAACCGGAACATCATGAGATAAGGCGGCAATATGATACATTTCTCCATGAAGTTCTCTTGTCATATTGGCCTTAGAGTTTCCTTCAATTTGTATGATATCACCTGGTTCAAGGTTTTTAAAAACGACATAGCCATAATTTCGATTTGGGCTGACTACTTGTCCATCTTTCTTCAATACTTTTACAAAGTTGATATTTCCTAAAAAACCAAAATTAGCTTCCGTCCAGTATTTTGCCCCAGCTTCATTTTGGATAGAAATCATCATCTTTTGATTATAATCAATATTATTATCCTTATCCAAAGCAGATTCGATGGTATATAATAAAATGATAGATTCTTCATCCAGATATTTACCTTTCCAGCTTTCATCTTTTAATCCTTCCTCAAAAGTGATGGACTTGAAATACTCCTTCATAGAAGTCTTTTCCTTGATCTTTTCCATCTTCCCTTCCAAAGTTTCTAATCCATATGATCCAGAGATCTTTTTGATATCCAGGGCTTTTTGGTAAAATTTATGTGCTTGCTCCTTATCAGATTTTTCAAGATAAACATCTCCTATTGTCTCATAAGTACGGCTTTCAAATTTGTCGAAAGCTAAAGCTCGGTTTAATTCCTTAAGCGCCTCATCCAAGCGATCATTTTCAAAAAGTAATTTCGCTTTTTCTGTTCTCCAATATGGTCGGTATGGCAATACTTCAATCAATTCATCATAAAGTTTCAAGGCATTGTCAATCTTATCTTTGTCCTTATTATATGAAATTAAAGTAGAGTAATCAGAAATTGAAAATGATTTTTTAATTCGTTTTTGAGCTGCTTTAGCTTTTTTCTCTTTTTCTTTATCTGTCAATGGTTTATATGAAGAAGGCTTATAGCTATCATCTTTCAAATAGGGTTCTAAGCGTTTTTTATAGTCTTCTTCTGGGTAGCGAACTAAGAAGTCTTCGATAAATTCTTTTTTCTCATCAGTCTTTCCCTTTTTACCATAAAATTCAAGGTAATCAGAAATAATGCCCCAATTGGTTGGAGAAACTTGTAGTAATTTGTCTAGTGTTGCAAGGTATTCCGATTCATTTTTTTCTTGATCAATCTTTGATAGTTCAGAAGCCATTATTGCAAAAAAAGGTGTCTTTTCTTCTTCCAAGCCACTAATCAAGGATTCTGCTTTCTCTCCCTTCCCATTTGTTGCATAAAACTTCGCTAATAAAAATCTAAAAAACACTTCATCTTTATGCTCCTTATGTACTTTATTAAAGTAGGCCTCTCCCTCCTCAATAAAATTATACATTAAAAAGGCTTTACACAAATAGTAATAATTTTTTAAATCGTTAGGGTTCTTTTCAATATTCTCTTTAAAATAACTAATCAAATAATAATCTTTGAACTCAACCTCGTATTTAGTAGACTTGAAATTACTTTCAAAAGATGATTCCAAATCTTGAAAAACTTTTCCATTGGTATCCGTAATCCGAATTCCAAAACTCACTCCTCCGCTCGAAGAGTAATAATTGTTCGAAGAATAATAGCTATAATTATTCGGATCATAATAACCTTCCCCTTCATCATAGGTATCATTATAAGTCAGAGAAATGGTCTTATTTTGATCATAATCAGAGTATGATGCACATTTTACTAAGAGTCTATGTGTTCCAGCTTTTAAGTTGAATTCTACAATCTCATTATCCCAATCGTAGGAAATATTGTTTCGATTTTCAAATACTAAATCATCATCCAGCCAAATTTTCATTGGAGTTGTTCTTGCAATCCGCAGTTGTATTGTACGATCCTTAGGATTTGTGATAAAAGTATTCGCATAATACATCCCTGTAGAAGAAGCCGGGAGAACATCTTTGAATTTGACAATTCCATTAGGGTCTCTTAATTTTCTATTTACCCATTTTAACTCAACTTCCCGTTCATTTTGATAGACTTTATTTGGATTATAAGGACTTCCTTCAACAGCGGTAGATTCTATAAATCCGCTGCCCGAAACATTCGTAAATGGGCCAATCACACTCCAATCATAGTCTCCGATAACGGTACGCAATAATTTTTCAGATGCTTTAAATTTTCGTTTTCTAAATAATGAATCGGCATATGAAAACCGAAAACCAGCCTTATGACGCTCGCTACTCAGCTTTTTAATCATTTTATCTGGCTCACCTTCATATAAATGTCCAAACAAGCCAAAAATATAATGATCCCAGTTTGATTCAATCAAAGCTGTCGAATACTTCTTATATTCTTTATAATCTTGTACCGTTTCTGCAATAAAAATTAAGCCCGTCAATGCTTCCTGATTCTTAGGATTAGCTTTAAGTTGATCCTCAAAGATTGACTTAGCAGCTTTAAAATCATTTTGAGTAATCAAATTCCACCCATTTCGGTCAACTTGACCGTTTAGGAGGTTTGAAAAAAGGACTTGGAAGAATAAGGTGAAAAATAATACTTTCTTAGAGGTAGCAATCACATTCATAATTAACACTTAAGCGGATTGAGGTTGATAATCAAGGGCTTATAAAATATTTTACGAATCAATAGATGCCCATTATTAGCAAATCGGTGTAAAAAGTTGATTCTTTATATTTTAAACGCCATTAGACATTAAATAGTTATAGAAATAATCAATATTTATTAACCCTAGGCATGATATAGGTCAATAATGATTTGAGGAAATTGGTTCTCTATAGCTCGTGAACAAAATTAAAATTTAATTGAGGAATTTACAATGAATGCCTATTTTATTCTTGCACTTGCTTTAAAATCTAAAAATAAAGCGCTTTTGGATATTCTATAATCCCAAAAAACTCATTATTTTTCCCAATCCACTTCAATACACAGTATATTCAATACAGCCTAAATTAAGTAGTGGCCGGTTTTGTGTTTTCTTTTTTAGGTAGAAAATATTGAATCATGAATGTCCAATATTCAATTTTGAATAGAAAGCCCGAGTAATCAGTAGGCTTTAAATTCAATATTTATGATTCGATATTGGATAGTCAATATTTTTCCAATTTAAAAAATAGACAGTTTTTATTTTACACTGTATTCAATCTCAGGATAAAATTTCTGGCGTGTTCTTTGTATTAAATAAAATCATAATACGAAGGTATTAAACCGTTAGAATATGTTGGGAATTTGGGCTTTGAGCCGAAAACAGTCAATTTTTGAACTGAAGCATAAATGAAAAGAGACCTTTGTAGGCCAAATGCTAAATCCCCAACATGCTCTTAAACTATACGAAAAGAAACGCTGGCTTATCTTATTGGAAATGAGTTTTTTAGACAAAAATGCTTGTATAGATAAAAAAGTCTATAGCTTTAAAGTAAAGCGTCCAATAAGCTCTTAATAAAATACTTGTTTTTGTCTGTAAATTGTACTTATTTTGCAGTTCGTTCCTATTTATAGGGCAAAAACATACTTTAAGCGTTTGTAATCGCTGACAGAAGCTCAGAAATACAGAAGAACACTCAAATTTTAGCAGCAAATGCGGAAGAAAACTTATAATACGTTATAGCTTCATAGATTTGAACTTTATCTTTTCTGCACATTTGCACACCCAATGAGCATTTTAGGCATGTATAGTCCTTCGGTTTCCTATTATTTTGATCTTTTTTGACATTTTTTTGAACCAGCATAAAATCAAATCAAACAATAGCATTGACTTTGATATTTGCTTGAATTCAAAATGAAAATTGTCTGAACATTTATATTTGTTAAACAATTCAATTTGTACTGTTTAAAAATAAATCCGCCATTTATCAATAATAATTGTTCTGAAATAGGATTTTGTTTTTAATCATACATAGAAGACACAGTTTTACTATGGACTTACAGTTTTTTATTAATGTACTCCTGAAACGCAAATGGTTAATCCTTGCATCCATGCTACTTACAGCAGTGGCCGCTTATTTATTTGTCAATATGCAAGATGATAAGTATAAATCCTATGCGGTTGTATCTACGGGAATAATGGGTGCTCAAGGTTTAAATACAGAAAGAGAAATTCCTTTCTTTCAGCAGTTCCAAATAGAAATGAGTTTGAATAATATGACCGAGTTTTTTAAATCTCGTCAAAATGTCAACTTATTATCCTATAATTTATTGGTTCATGATATGAGCACTTCTAAGGATCGACCTTTTCGGCTTATGACCGTCGATGAGGAAAATCCAATAAATTATAGTGCAGTTGAAATTCAAGCTCTAGTAGATCTGATGAAAATAAAAGTGGATTCACTACAGCCCTATCTTGATGATCCCCTTTTAGAACCCATTTATAAAGACATTGCGAAAGCCTATGAGTACGATAATGAAAGTTTATTGGAAAACCTAAGTATTGGAATGAAAAACGCAGATTCTGATCTTTTAAATATTGGATTCGAATCAGAGAATGCTGAATTAAGCGCTTTTGCAGTCAATAAATTTATTAAAGTAGTTCTACTAAATCATAGAGAGCTAAGAATAAAAGAAGATAAAGGAAAAGTTGAATTTTATACTACGCTATCGGATAAGAAAAAAGAGGAATTAGAAAAAAAAGAAAGCGACTATAATTACTTTAGACAAAATCGTAGCCTTTTAGATATCAATAATCAAAAAGAATCTTCTGTTACTCAAATTAGGGAATTAGAAACCAGTCTGGAAGAGTATGAACAACGAAAAGAAGCGGCACTCAGAGATATCACTGATTTAAGTAAATACCTTGAACAATATGGAGAAACAGGTCAGGAAGATGCTTCAAAGATTATTTCAAGTAAATCCATCGTTCGATTACAAGAAACAATAAAGGACTTAAACGATGCTTATATTGAATCAGGACTACAAGATAACAAATTGAGGATTGCGATAGAAGCGAATGAAGCTCAATTAGCTACTCAACTAGAATTGCATGCAGAAGCTCGTAAAGGAAGAGATTTAGATTCTGATGCCAGTGGTGAAAATATATTAATTAAGAAGATTGATGCAGAATTGGAACTCAATCGATCTGAAGAGGCCATTAGGTCAATAAACAATGAATTAATAAAACAAAAAGGAAAATCACTTGGACTGGTCACTTCTGACGCAGAACTGAAAAGAATGGAGACAGAAATTGATGTTGTAAAAGGGGAATATGTCAATCTAAAACATGAGCTCAACCAAGCCAGCATCAATTTACAAAATGTAGCAGACCAACTCAATTTATTGGAACATGCTCAAGTACCAGATGAGGCAGAGCCTTCTAATAAAGCCATTATTTCTATTTTCTCTGCTATCGTAGTAGGAACATTAGTCACCTTTATTATTTTTCTATTAGCTTATTTCGACACCAGTCTTTCGACACCTGGTCAATTTGAAAAATTTACTGATCTTGATTTATTGGGTAAGATGAATAAAGTCAAAACTAAGGATCTAAATCTTTCGAATTTATACAACTCTAATGGAAAAGCAAAAGGCCTGGATTATTTTAAAGAGTCCATTCGGAATATGAGGTTTCTCATTGAAAATTCTGGCGCATCTGTTTTCCTCTTTGTTAGTACAAAACCTGAAGAAGGTAAAACCTTTACCATTCTTAACCTTGCGCATTCATTTAAGTTAAAAAACAAACGAGTGCTTCTTATTGATACTAATTTTAAGAAAAACACATTGACTCAATTGTCGATGGATGAAGATGAACCAAATCTTGAACTTCAAAAGTTGATTGTTGAACACAATTTAGCAGATGTATTTGGACAAAAGAAAATTAATGGTTTATTCAATATTGAAAATTTAGAAGTCATTGCCAATAGTGGAAATTATCACTCTCCATCAGAAATATTTGCAGGAAAAGATTTCCATACTTTTTTAGATAGTATGACTTTACATTATGACTATATCTTTTTTGAAGCACCTGCCATGAATAAATATACAGATGCAAAAGAGCTCGCTGCTTATGCAGAAAAAGTAGTTGCCGTTTTTTCTGCTGATTCAGACTTAAATCCTTCTGATCAAGAGTCATTAAACTTTATTAAAGGACTTGGCAAAAAGTTTATTGGTGCGATTCTTAATAGACTTGAGTTGAAGAATCTTAATTAATGATTTCTTCACCCTTGAAGGGCTCCTATTTGCTTTCATATATTCAATAAACTAAAGTGGCTAAATCACAAAAATCATATTATCTAAAGTCTGGTATGTTGACGATACTAGAACGAGGATCAGTCTTTATTTTTGGGTTTGGTGGTTTTGCATTACTTTCGCAAGCTTTTTCAAAAAAAGACCTCGGCGTATGGGTCATTTTCTATACGATAACCTCCTTTATAGAAGTTGGTCGAAGTGGCTTATTACAAAATGCTTTGGTTAAATTCCTCGCGACTGCGACCGAAAAAGAATACCCTATTATTAATACGGCTTCTCTGTTTATTAATTTTTGCCTTACTGGAGTCTTTATCCTTTTATTATGCTTACTGGCCTACCCTACTGGTTATATCTTCTTTGATGGGCCTGAGTTAACTAGCATGATGTTCATCTATTGTATAACTGCCATTTTGATGATCCCTTTTCATCAACTCAATTTTATTCAAATGGCTAATCTCGATTTTCGAGGTTCTTTTTGGAGTAATTTTACAAGACAGGGCTTGTTCTTTTTCTTTATCTTATTTGTGGTTTTAAGCGACACAGGAATTAGCTTGGTTTTACTTACTCTGATACAGGTAGTCACTACTTTTGTCGCCGTATTGGTGAATTTTTATTTTGCAAAACCTTATTTGCGATTTAGTAAGAAAATTGAAAGAATTTGGGTGAATAAACTATTTGGTTTTGGCCGTTTTGTTTTCGGTACTAATATTAGTACAATGGCTTATAAAAGTATTGATAAGATGATGTTAGGATCTCTTATAGGTACTTCTGCGGCTGCCATATATGAATGGCCAATCAAGATTTCAAACTTAACAGAGGTCCCTACTTTCTCAATAGCAAATATCGTCTTTCCAAAAGCTGCTAAAATAACTAAGGCTGAAGGAAATTCAGGCTTGAAAGAACTGTATGAAAAATCAGTAGGTTCTATACTTGGTTTGATTTTACCCTTTATTGTGTTTGTCTTTTTCTTCGCTGAGTTTATTATTTTACTATTGGCTGGGCCTGAGTTTCATAATTCAATCAGGATCTTACAATACACGATATTCTATGGTTGTTTCATCCCTTTTGCTGTCCTATTTGGGACGATACTTGATGCGATGGGAAAGCCTAAAATCAATTTTTACTTTACTATAATAGGTTCAATAATCAATATTATCTCAAATTATATTTTTATTACAAAATTTGGAATAATTGGTGCTGCTTATGGAACGCTTACCTCGTATACAGTAACCTTTATTGCACAACAATACGTATTAAACAAGATTTTAAACGTCAAAGCATACCGAGCTTTCATGTTTATACCAGATTTTTATAAGCAAGGGCTAAATTTGGCTCGAAATTTTTTAGTTAAAAGAAAGGTAGCTTAAAAAGCAAAGCTTCTTTTAGCACATAACATTAATTTTTATTTAAAAGTCTATTTTTATGTACAGAGATCTTGACATCATCTATTTCACCTTATTTCCTTGGGATCACCCCTATTCTTCTGTGTCTCTTTCTTTTGCTAAAGAATTTGCAAAGAACAACAGGGTTTTCTATGTCAACCATCCATATTCTATAAAAGACTTTGCTGGTAATTTCAATTCTAAGATGGCCAGAGAAAGGCGCTCACATATGTTGACCAATAAAATGCGCTACGAAAAGATCGAAGGCGTATCCGAAAACATCATCGGCGTACATCCTCCACTGACCTTTCCTATAAATTGGATGCCAGAAGGTGGCTTTTATAAGACTTTCTCTACCTATAATAATAAAGTCATTTTAAATACAATCCAGAAAGTAATAAAAGACTATAAGTTGAATAATTTTCTTTATCTGAATTGTTTTAATCCCTATTTTGCAGGAACGCTCCCAAAGGATTTTGGTCAAATTGCAAATATCTATCAAAATATAGATGATATGACCCAAGAACCTTATACGGCAAAGCATGGCGCCAGATTAGAGAGAGAAGTGGCAAGGGAAGCAGATATTGTTACGGTAACTTCTACTAATCTATGGGAATTAATGGCTCCTTATAATGATCAGGTTCATATTATTCATAATGCGGCGGATATTTCAAATTTTAATCGCGTTTTAAATGAGACTTTCGAAAAACCTGAGGAAATAAAACATGTAGAGGGCAAAATAATCGGATTCGTTGGTAATTTAGATCACTGCCGAATAGATTATCCTCTTTTAAAGAAAATTGCAAGCTATCATTCGGATAAAACATTACTTCTTGTAGGACCAATAAATAATACGGAGTATCAAGATGTGGGCTTAGATAAAATGCCAAATATTATATTTGCAGGAAGTAAAAACATCAGTGAATTACCCAGATATTTGCAGCATATGGATTGTACGCTAATTCCGTTTTTATGCAATACATTGACAAAGAGTATTTATCCATTAAAAATAAACGAATACCTCGCAGCTGGAAAAGCAGTTATCTCAACTAGTTTTTCAAAAGATATTAGAGGTTTTTCTGATTATATTTATTTAGCAGAGGATCATGATCAATTTCTAAAACAAATAGATCATGCACTTATTGAAAACTCCGAAGAAAAAATACGATCCAGAAATGAATTGGCTTATACCAATACCTGGGAAGCTAGAGTAGAAGAATTCTGGACTATCGTGGAAGATTATTTGATGAAAAAGAAACGATTACAAGTAGTATAGATTAAAGTCCACATGTCATTTACGGAAAAAATTAAACAAAATAAAAACCTGAAAGCCTTGGCTTTATATCTCCTTAGGCCCAAGAATCAGCATCGTCCCAGACTATGGGTACAATGGTTTTGGAATTCTTGGAAACATAAGCGAGGTAAAGGTTCAGTAGTCAGAAGAAGAACCCGTATTGATGTGATGCCTTTTAATGAATTTTCTATTGGAAAAGATACTTTGATTGAAGATTTTGCTACTGTAAATAATCAGGTGGGACCTGTCATTATTGGAGATCGATCCTTGATAGGCATTTCTTGTGTAGTTATCGGACCAGTGAGAATAGGAAATGATGTATTATTAGCTCAACATGTGGTCATGTCTGGTCTGAATCATCAGTTTGAAGACATCAGCATTCCTATCAACCAACAAAAATGTACAACTGCAGAAATCACAATTGGTGATGCTGCATGGATAGGTGCAAATGTAGTGATTACTTCCGGAACTAAAGTGGGCAAACATTCCGTAGTAGCAGCAGGCAGTGTCGTGACTAAAGATGTACCACCCTACTCTGTAGTCGCAGGAAACCCTGCAAAGATTTTAAAACAATATGATCCAGATTCAAAAGAATGGAATCGAATCATTCACAAAAAATAATCGCTTGATGGAATTTAATTCAAGAAATAAATCAAAGAACTTACTAAGTCAAAAGGAACAATTGATAGAAACCGCAGCGGTTGGTCTAGCAATTCTTTTGCTACTTGCCTCTGCCATTAAAGTACTTTTTATTTAAAAATGATAGCAAGGACAATACATAGTTTTAAACATTGGGTAAATACTCAGTTGTTTATTGAAAAACTAAATAATCCTTTAGGGTTTATGCTATTAGCTATTCTGGCTATAGTAATGGCTTTTGCGCTTTCAGTTCTAAAAATCAAAATAGGAATTGTTTTATTGGCAGGAATTATTGGTATTCCCTTGATGGCTGCTTGTTTTATAAATACAAAATTGGGCATCAATGTAATTCTCGCAATCTGTTTCTTTGTCCAATTCATAGGTAAACATACTTCTGCTCCAATCGGTACACTATTGGATGCAATGATCTTCTTAATGCTCTTTGGCATTCTAGTCAATCAGGTCAAAAACAGGGATTGGAGTTTTATTCAAAACCCTATTAGTGCCCTCTTGATGATCTGGATTGCTTACAATTTCATACAGGTACTTAACCCAGTAGCCGGATCAAAAATTGCATGGATTTATACCGTGAGAAGTATGGCTGGACAAAGCTTACTCTTCTTTATCGGATGTTATGCTTTCACCACTTATAAGTCAATAAAAACAACGATTAAAGTAATCATAGGGATGGTCACTATTCTTGCTTTATATGGATTGAAGCAAGAGTTCTTCGGTTTTACAGGAACTGAAATGGCTTGGTTGATGTCTGACCCTGAGCGATTCCAATTAATTTTCCAATGGAGTAGAATGAGGATTTTTTCTCTGCTTTCTGATCCAACCACACTCGGAATTGTAATGGCTTATATGTCTTTATTCTGTATAACCTTAATTACTGGGCCATTCAAACTTTGGCAAAAAATAGCTTTAGGCATTGCAGCTTTATGTATGATTATGACGATGGCATATGCTGGATCCAGGACTCCAATTGTTCTTTTCCCTTTTGGTATCGTTGTTTTTATGATGTTGACGATGAAGAGGGACTTTCTAATAGCAGGTGCCTTCTTTTTTCTATTAGGTGCCGCTTTTGTGATGAAAGGCTCTTCTAATGCTGTAATTTTTAGAATCCAATCTGCGTTTAATCCTGAAGCGAGTAGCGATACAATGGACGTTCGATTTAAAAATCAAAAACGCATCCAACCATTTATTCATGCCCATCCATTTGGTGCGGGTTTAGGAAGTACGGGTTTGTGGGGGCGTCGTTTTACACCAGACTCTTTTCTAGCTAAATTTGCACATGACAGCGGATTTGTAAGGGTTGCGGTAGAATTGGGCTGGATTGGATTAATCATTTATATGAGCTTTTTATTTATGGTACTCAGGACTTCTGTCAAGTATTATTTGAGGGTTAAAAATCCTGAGATAAAAGTTATATATCTAAGTTTAACAATTGTTTTCTTTGTATTGACTTTGGCCAGCTACCCTCAAGAAGCCATTGTACAATTACCAACAAGTATAATATTTTCAACGATGCTGGCTATAATGGTTCGATTAAAGGAGCATGACGAATATTATCAAGAACATTATGAACAAACTTAGCCATAGTTAAATAAAAAAATAGATAATGGATTATAAAAGATTAAACTACATTATTTTAAGAAAGCTACCATTGCTTGTTTTGATTATAGCATTAAGTTTTGGAGGCAATGCTCAGGTTGCAGATTTCAATAAAATTGTCCCCGACGAAAACACACGTCCAAAAACTTTTGAGGATTATCTGGTCCAATTGGCTTGGGTGAATAGTCCACAAAGTAAAGCATTGAAAAGTAATGAAAAGATTGCCGAGTTGGAAATTGATTTGACAAAGCGAGAATGGATGGATAATTTAGGTGTTCAGTGGAATATGAATGAAATTAGTTTGAGTAATATCATTTATCCTGATAATGAATTATTTGTCGCATTGCCCATTTGGAATGTTACTGCAACTGTAGATCTAGGCACAGTATATAATCGGAAAAAGAAAATTGGTATTACTAAACAAAAATTAGAAATCACCAAACAAAACATCGATTTGCTCAAAATGAAACTTAGAGCAAATGTACTAGAGCGTTACCATTATTATAACCTTACTTTAGAAATTCTAAAGGTCGTGACAGAGGCCGAACAGGATGCAAGTGAAAACTATATTCTGCTTAAAGAATTATTTAAAAAACAAAAAGCGGAGTTTGAAGAATTGAGTAGAGCTTCTCTTGCCTACGCGGAAATGAAACGAAAAAAATTGGAAGCCGAAACTGAAATCTTATTAGCTAAAGTTGCTTTAGAAGAATTGATTGGTATCAAATATGAAGATGCTAAAAAATATGGAAAAGCTTATAAGAAGTAATTTCAAAAAGCTTGAAAAATTCTAAAAATGAGTGCGCATAATTTCGCAAGTAAGCCAAATGTTACGCCTCACAAGCGAAGCGATCACAAAATCACCAGTTCCAAAGGAACGATCACCACATGTCCTTCCCTACCGAAGCACCCCATCTCGCTTGAGCTGATCAAGATAAATCGCTGCACCATATTTATTTAAATGTTGGTAATCACCAAAGCCCTTTATCTCTTTGACTGCTAATGAATAATCATGTACTGGAAGGCCCGTATGCTTTTCTATTTTAGATTTGAAGGTAGCCAGGTTTGTAATTTTATTTGCAAAGGGTGGATAATATGGATTGATTACTAATTGAACATCTGTTCCTTTCGATTGAGCAGTCTTGATTAATTTATTGAGCATAGAAGGCAAGTATGCTGGTTTAATCGTATCGGGCTCTAAATTAATGGTATAAGGTTCAATTTTTGAAATTCCATCAATCATATTCTGATTAATGACGCGATCTAGTAACCAGTCTTTATCCGTTTTATTAGCATAAAATAATGCCCGTTGAAAGATCTCGCTATTGTATCTAAACAAATGGCTTACTTTAGCTCCATGTCCCATATTTCCACCACGTTCCAAAATTAATTGCTCTAAGCGTTTTGAATAGGTGCTATAGGTATTAAACCCTGTTGTCAATTGATCATTAATTCTATCACACATCGTCACATCTACAATCATTTGTTTGGGCGCGGCATACTTTTCAAAGTAATCTTGTACCAAGGTATTCATTAGATCTACAGACATTCCATTATAACTAAGGTTCAGGGTTTTCTTACCTGTGATTTTTTCGATATGAGGTTCATAGAAAATTAGCCCTCGTGAATTCCCAATCAATAGGATATCACAAGCTGCTCGATCCGTATATAATCTTGAATATCGAAATTGGCTGTTATCAACTTGCTTTTTTAAAATCCATCCACCCAAACGATCACCTGCAAAAGTGATCAGTAGAAGTGCAAATATCCAAATTAGTTTTTTCACAAAAATTATATTAAAACTGAAAATAAATAAATGAATTAGAACCAAACGTTCCAAAGAAAGCAATCAACCAAAGTAATACTGCAAAT
>CBDICS010000025.1:0-22147 GCA_965277415.1 Saprospiraceae bacterium | reverse complement strand
TCAAAAAAGCTGATTTTTTACCCCAAATGGTTCTATAATCCTAAAATTGGGTCTATAGTCCTAGGATTTTAGCTATTTTTTTATAATAAGCGCAAAATAAGGGATGGGAAGTAAGCAGAATTAACAATTAGAAGATTTAGAAATGGTTCTATAATCCTAAAATTGGTTCTATTATCCTAGTAAAAGCGAGTATTAGTTGGCAACTTTGTACCATCAGCCCATCTAAGGTAACCTACTTAAAAATCTATGTTATTTTTAGGTGGGTCGGAGTTGTGAAACTTCGGCCTACTTTTTGAAAAATAGATTAACGAAAAAGGGTTACTCACCATTTATATTCCCACCCCAGATTCTCTAAAATTAGAAGGCGTCATTTTGTATGCGTCTTTAAAAATTCTCGTAAAATACGAAGGGTCTTTAAATCCAACCTGAAACGCTACCTCTGTAATAGATAAACTTGTAGTTTTTTAATAAAATTCTTGCTTTATGAAATCGGAAAAACTTTAGGGTATTTCCTGTAGTTAGCCCAATTAGTGATTTTAATTTTCGATTCAGTTGAGTCTTACTAGCTCCTAAATCCTCTTTTAAATCTTCAATGGTATAATCTATATCATGACTTTTTTCCTCTAAGACTTTTAGAATTTGTTGATAAAAAGCATCCTCAATATCAAAATCAATACCCTCGATTGGTCTAAATATTTTTGTTTTTTCGGTTGGTTGTGCTTTAAATTGAGCATAATAATGTGCTTTTAAAGCATTCCTGTTTTGCAGCGCATTCTGTACCGATAATAATAACTCAGCTTGATTGATAGGTTTGGTTAAATATTTATCTGCCCCTCTTTTGAGCCCTGCAATTTTACTTTCATCGGCTACTTTTGCAGTCAATAGGATAATAGGAATATGGGAAGTTAGTTTATCAGCTTTAAGGCTTTCGCATAGTTCAAAACCATCCATCAAAGGCATCATTACATCACTAATGATTAAATCTGGAATAAGTTCGATTGCCTTATCTAACCCCTCTTTTCCATCAGTAGCAAAAGTAAGTTGATACTTATCATCAAACATAGCTCCGACCATGGATGCAATTTCCAAATTATCTTCTACTATTAGAACGATAGGTTTATCAGATTCGGTATCAATCGGTTGATTTGGTAACACGATAGGTTTGTTTACAAATGGTACAGGATTAACTAAATCAGAAGAACTATCTAATACAGCTTTATCTGCTTTGTGAGTGATAGGTAAGATAACGCTAAATTTACTGCCTTTTCCTAGAGTACTTTGCACCTTAATTTGTCCATCCATTAATTCAATGAGTGCTTTAGTCAATGATAAGCCAATACCTGTACTAGTGTAATTAGCGTCATCTGTACCCACATATCTATCAAAAATTTTAGGCAAATCTTCGGGAGCAATTCCCTTACCCGTATCTGCCACCTCGATTAGTAGTTGACTGTTTTTTTCCGAGACAGTATAACTAACAGTTCCACCATTAGGGGTAAACTTAATCGCATTATCGAGTAAATTAGAAATAACAGAAATTAGATTATTGGGGTCATGGTCGATAATAAGCGAATCGAATTCAATGTTTTGCGTTAATTTGATACCCTTATCAGTAGCCAACGGCTCAATGTTTTGCCCTGCATATTTCAAAAGCCCCGTGATTTCTTTTTGGACGAGCTTGATTTGAAACTTGCCTGCCTCTACTTTTCGTAAATCTAGAATTTGATTGGTCAAATGTAAAAGACGATTGCTATTATTTTTAATACTCGCTACACAGCTATTAGCATGTTCATCTAAACCTAATTTTTGGAGTTTTTCAGTTTGACCTTGTATAACGGTAAGTGGGGTTCTAAATTCATGCGTGATATTAGCATAGGTCTTATTTTTAACGGCATCAATTTTCTTTAGATTTTGTGATTCTTGCCGTTCTAATTGTCGTTTTAGTTGGAAACGATAAATGCCCCAAAGTGCACTTAATCCAAGAATAGCATAAAGTAGATAAGCTCCTGTACTTAACCAAATAGGAGGGTGAATGATGATTTTTAAAGATTTCTCTTCGTTCGGGAACCCTACTCTATGTATTCTAAATGTATAAGTGCCCGCATCTAGGGTGGTATAATTCTGATAGGTTTCCCCAAGCTTAGTCGTAATCCAATCTTTGTTCAAACCTTCCATCTTATAAATAAAGCGTACCTTATCTGCTTGGCAATAAGTGAGGGAAGAAAAATTGATAGTAAAGAAGTTTTCATCATGGTTTAAATCTATTTTCTCTATCCCTTGAATCGGAGTTGATTCGGTAGCTCCTAGAATCTGAAAAACTGGTTAGATAAATAGGGTTAACTGTTTTAGGATTGGTTAGACACTTTGGTAGAATATGATAAAATTGGTCATTTTGCCCAAGTAGTAAAGTTCCATCAGGTAAGGTCGTAAAGCCATGTAAATAGAAATTATTGAAGACCAATCCATCTTTTTTATTATAAACTTGGAAGTGTCCATCTCGATGTGTTTGGACCGATTTATCCAGATAATAAATACCTCCTTGTGTAGATAACCACAATTCATTATCCTTGCCGATGGTGATTTTATCAATCATGGTATAAGGTAAATTACTGGCATCAGGAGTAGTTGCTAAATCAGCTTGGGGCGATAGCTTTTTTAGCCCATTTTGCTTAGTGCCTAACCAGAAAATACCCTCTTTATCTTTGGCAAAAGCGTTGATTTCAAAATCAGCAGTCACCTCCACTAAACTAAATTTTTTAGTCTTTTGATTAAATTGATAAACACCTTTAGACGTGGCTGCCCATATATTTTCCTGCTCATAAATGATTTGCTGAATCTGTAATTTTTGAGGATTATTTTCTTTGTTGAGTGTGTATTCTTGAACCTTATTATTAGCTTGATTAATTTCAATTAAAGCTCCATCATTCGTAGCTACCCAAATTATTCCATTTTCTCCTTCTTGAATATCACTAATATTGCGTTGTTGTAACTTCAAGGATGTAGCAGCAGCATTTTTAAAAGGAACTAATTTTTCCTTTTTCCTTATCCAAATAGAGTAGGGAAGGACGCTTTACTTCTTTTGATTGACCTCCCTTATTACTTTCTCCACCTACCCAAACGTTTCCATTTTTGGTCACTAACAGGGTCATGAATATTTGGTAGTCCTCTTCCATTCCGAAGGTAGGAATAGGTTTGTAAGACCAATCAGAAGGGTTGATTTCAAAAAGCCCTGTACAGCCATTTGCCACAGCATAAATTTTATTGCTATTGTCATCAAAGCCAAAGTCGGTAATATTGTTTTCAGAAAACTTATCTCCACAAGATTTTAAATCCAGAGGAATATTGAAAAAGGCCTGACATTCGGGATTGATGTAAGATACCCCTGCATCCTCAAAAGTGAACCAAATCCTACCTTCGTTATCTTTAAATAATCGGTTACCCGTTCCTGCTTTAATAGCAATTGGATTATTATTATCAGGCGTAAAGAACTGAAATTTTCCAGAAGGAATATCAAAAATGCCTGCGCCGTTATCTCTAGTTTGTACCCAAAGCTCGGTTGGAGATTTACGCACCATACTCTTGACAATATCGGAATACCCTTTGCCATCATAATTATGCATATCGGGCTTGTCATAAGTATGATAGGTCCACTTTTCAGAAGGAATATCCAAACTAATTAAACCACCTCCCCAGGCACCCATCCAAAGGGTATTTGGTTCATCCATGAATAACCCATTAATGGTCATTAGAGCAGTACCTTTAGCGGGTGATTGAAAATACTCATATTTCAAAGTGGTCTTTTCAAACCTAAATAATCCATTATTAGCCGCACACCAAAGGATATTGTTATCACCAACGTCTTGTACTATATCCACAATAGAATTTAATCGAAATAAATCTTCAGCATCATCAAAATGTGCTTTGAGTGGTAGTAAGGTTAGTTTATCCGTTGCTATTTCGTAGCGAAACATCCCACTTCCATAAGCACCTAACCAAAGATAACCATCATCAAAATTTTTCATTCGCATCAAGCCTTTTAAATGCGGTTGATGCCGAAAGTTTTTAAAAGTCTCGGTACTTGGGTCAAAGCGAGATAATCCTTTATTATGGACTAGAAACCAGAGTTGACCTTGCTTATCTTCAGTAATATCTAAAATAGTTGTACCCATAATGGTAGTTGAATCGGCAGGGTTCGGTTGAAAATGTTGAAAATTCAGCCCATCCCACCGAGTGAGACCATTATGCGTACCTATCCAAAGAAAACCTTTGCTATCTTCAAATATCTTCCAGACCATATCGCTTGGTAAACCGCTATTTTTATTTAAATGGTTGAAATGAATGTTGTTGAATTCGATGGGGTTGGTTTGAGGGAAACCAGAGGTTGTAATACAACAAAGTAGTAGTGTGTAGAGTAGTTTGGAGAAAGGCATTTAATGCTTTTTGTTGGTGTAGTAATCTCATAAGGAGGGTAGAAAAGGAAGGTAATGGATATGTGCAAAGAAAGTGCCACTCCTTCTTATCCACTAAAATATTTTGTTATAATCTTTACACGGTCATTTACAAAAGGAAAATAGTATTTGGAAGGATATTCTAAATTTCGTAGATTTACGTTGAAACTAAGTAGAGAGTTTCTTTTCTCAAATCCTATTACCTGTTTAATCTGGTAAGAGCATGTTTAAAAATTAAAATTCTTTAGTTGGCAAGTCGGAGAATAATAGTTTGGCAATTCTGCCAAATTATCCATGCTTCCGAACTTTCTACTGTTTTTTCATAATCTTTGTCCAATCTTCGGAAGAAATTGTATCTCCCAAAGGTTTGTTCTACGACCCATCGCCACTTAACAGGTACAAAACCTTTTGTCGTTGGAGGCTTTGAAAAAATTTCCACCTCGACTCCTAATAGGTTTTCACTTACCCAATCCATAAATGTCTGTTTATACGCAGCATCTGCTAGGATTTTCTTCATTCGACTCATATAGCCAATTAGTGGCTCCACTACTTTACTAGCAGTTTTTGCCATCTGTCTCATTAGCTGCATGAACTACTACTCCCCATACCAAACCCAAAGTATCTGTTAGAATATGGCGTTTCCGTCCATTTATTCTTTTATTACCATCAATTCCCTTGTCTTTGCTTATGAATGGACCTCCTTTAACTGATTGACTATCAATACAAAACATACTTGGTGTTTCCTCTTTACCTCTTCTTTTTCGTTCTTTGCGGTTAAGCCCTTCATTTAATCTCAACAATGTTCCATCTTTCTTCCATTTACGGAAATAATAATACACGCTTTGCCATTTTGGATACGTTTCTGGTAAATTTCTCCATTGACCTCCTATTCGAAGATACCATAAAATGCCATCAACTATATCTCGTAAATCATGTTTCCGTTTTCTTTGGATAGGTAAATATTCTTTTATAACTTCCCATTGGGAATCAGTCAATTTTTTGTATTGAGTTTGCATATTCTTATAATTTTGGTGAATTACAAGTATAGAAACTGATTCTCACTTTTTATAATTCGCTAGTTTTTTCTAAATTTAAACATGCTCTAATAGGATTTTTTAGTTTAAGCTATATATTTGTTGATAATTTATATATATTTGACAAGCCTTTAATGATTCTCTATTATGTAACGAGGTCGTTTCTCTCTACTTAGTGACTCGACCTCGATTTGTTTATGTGGTAGCCTAATATAAAGTAGTTTTTAATACCCTAACATTATATTGTTGGAACAGTTACCCTATGAAGGTTTCATTTGAGGCGAACCAGTCGGGGGTAAAGTGTTCAGTTTTTGTTATATCCAAACTTACTTCTTGTCATTAAAACATCCTTCCAATAGCCCTCACGAGCGATAATATCTTTATTCTCTGTTTTCATCGAGAAGATTTTAAGAATGGTCATAGCAAGCCAAAAGGTAGAACTTGCCCAGTATTCTATCTTTCTCTATTAACAGTCTAACCTTTGTTTGTTGCTGGTTTTCTTCTTTCAATTCATTCGGTATATATTAATTTTCCTTGCTGTAATCTTCTGTTTTTGATTAAAATTCTGAAGTATGGACATTTACCATTTATTGATAAATCCTTTTCATCATTTCCTTTTCTGAATTTTATGATTTCAAATTGATTGGGATTGAATTTGTGCAAAAACGTGATTGGCACTCCCATAAACCCCTCATAGTCCTTAGGTATATCTTTAGTCTTGTTTACATTAATTCCATCATAGTTATCATAATTAGGGTACTCACTTTCATTTCCATAATATGTTTTTGATAAAGGTATATCTTCGTTTCGCTTAGGTGTTTCTAAATTTGTTAACCATAAACAATTATTCGGAGATACTATTCTGTTTCCAGAACTATCAATTCTTGCTTCTGTACCATAAAGTTCATAATGTTCAGGGACAATAAAACCAGAAATACCTCTTCCCAGATTAATTCCTAACCATGCATTGTTTTCTTTTATTAACTTAAATATTTCTTTGTATGTGATAGCGTTTATATTCCCAATTATTAAAAACTTTTTATCATATTTAATTAGTTGAGCAACATGTTCTCGAAATAATGAAAATGGAGGGTTAGTCACAACTATGTCGGACTCTTTTAATAATTCGATGCTCTCTTTACTTCTGAAATCTCCATCTCCCTTGAAATGAACTATATCAATTTTATCTTTATTAAATGCACTACTTTTAACTTTCTTACCTTCATATTTGTAGTAAAATCCACTTTCAGTTTTTTGGCTGTTGAATAAGTCTATTTCTTGTTTTCTGTAACAAGCTGCTATTAATTTTTTCAATCCTAATTGCTCAAAATTGGAGGAAAAATATTTGAAAAAATTACTAACTCTTGGGTCATCACAATTGCAATAAACTACTTTGCCTTTGAAATGATTATTATAATGCTTCAACTCACTTTCTATATCTGAAAGTTGTGTGTAAAATTCATCACTTTTTGATTTTTTAGCTTTTTGCAGTAATTTATTAGTTGCTTTTCTTGCCATAGTTAACTCATATTTTTTTGATAGAAAACTGATATTGATTATTTTGATTTGGTTATCTGATTGAAAATATCACTTCCTAAGACTTTAAGAGAGGTTTTTGAAACATCAACCATAATATTAAACATTTCAGTCTTATCCCATTCTTCACCATTTCCCTGAGTGTAAATAGAAGTTGCTTGAAGCATAATCGTCTTATCTTTAGGTTTGACAAATTTATTCTTACATAAGTTGGTGTTTAATGGCATTCCATAATTTGCAGATGTCAATCTATCTAATCTATTTAATGTTCCTGAATTATATTCAAGAACTACAACTCTACCATCAGGTCTTTGAATGGAAATAGTTTCTGTCAAAAAGTTTGACCCCTCAAGAAATAAGAGATAGGGAAAATGAGACTCAGACAACATAAAATTTGCAATCTCTGATATATTTTTATGTGACCTTTCTATTGCATTACCAGCAGCCATTAAATCTTGGTTCTTATTAGTTCCTACCAATTCACCATTTTTAATATTTTCGATGTCTTTTCCTTGGCGTTTAGCTTCGGAGACTAAAACTATTCTCCAATTATCATTATCGTCTTTTACTTCAATGATTCCACCGTCAGGCTTGATACTTGAATTTGACACAAAAAGGGTCTGTCCTAATTCTGGGTCAATGTTCTTTAACGTCTCATTGATTTCTTCTTTTCTTATAGTCCTTCTGTATCGAAAGGTTAATTGTGGAAATTCTTTGTTAAGTTGTTCGATAACAAGTTTTGATATTTCTCCAACAGTTAAGTCGTGTAATTTAGCTTTGTCACCAAATATGCCTACTACACCTTTTGACTTTTTATGTTGGTTTGTTAACCTGTTTGATTGATTCTTTTTTGCCATATTAATTGTTCTATTTCCTTATTGTGCGAATTTACTAAAATTGGGTTTCTTTTTTCTGCTTGTAGCTAACTCGGTTATAACAGGAATTATCGAACTAAAAAGAAGGTACATCTTCCAATAATGGTTAATGTACCCCTCAAAACATCTGATTTTCTTTATACGTTCTCACTATTCACTTTAGCAATCAACTCTAAAATATCGTTAAGATTTTTATCTACGTATTGCTCGAAAGGTTTGTGGAGTAGCTGATTACCTTTATTCTCTAAATGTTTTGCAAAATAGCCATACTGTAAATTATTGTGTAGTTTTTTAAATGATAGTTCTTCGTTAAAAAGTCTTTACCAAATGATTCCCGTAAACTTGTAGTTTGAGCATCAGAAAGTTTGTATTCCTTATTTGAAGAAAAAGAGATTATTGCGTCTCTTTTTTCTTTTATATCCTTGTCATTGGTCTTTGAATCCAAGCTAATGATTTTGTCACTAATTATGAAGGACTTAATAGTGATATTACTTGAATTAATGCTAATTACATCTATTGATTCAAGCATATTTAGTAAGAAAGGGCATCTTCTTTTTGCCCCTTCTGCTGATGCTGTTTCTATGCCTAATTGTTCACAATATTGTTTCACAAAAGGGCTTCTGAAAAAATCAGAATAAATATTAGCCTTAGTTGTTGTTACTTTTCGCTCCACTCTGTAAAGGTAATTGAGCATCAAATTAACAGCAGGCATTTCTAAAAATATGGAAGAAATAGCCTTTTGTGATTGTGTGTTTTTTCTAATGTATTCAGCTATGGCAAGATTGAAATTCTGAACACTATTAACCATTTCCCAAGAAGGAACATTTCCACCTTTATCTTTAAAAGTGAGATTTATTTGATTGATTACAGGGCTAAGTGTCTGATAAAAAACCTTTCCTTTTGGTGTAAGTTCTAAGGAAAAAGCTTCATCATTACCAAGTGTTCTATCATCTACTATAAGCCCTATTTCCATAGCAGCTTGCAGTTTATATTTAGTCTGTCTTTGGAATCCAGAAAGCCTTTTGTCTTTCGATAAGCCACCTCTTAGTTTGACATATCTATCATCTAAGTGAGTGTTTTTCAAATTTTGGCTTTGAATTGTCTTTATGATGTAAAAAATATGCCCCAAATGTGTTCCTTGAGGAAAATGATAGCTAGCTTCGGTTAATTCGCCAATTTCTCTAAGAAATTTGACCCATGACTCAAACAATTGAAGATATTTTGATACTCTAAATTCTCCTTTTTCATTTAAATCTGATTGTGTTGGTTTTTTGCCAAGATTTTCTGTTAGTGTATAGTAAGCATCAATTAAGTCCGCTTTTGTAATTGTTCTTTCAGTAGTATCTTGGCGGTCTAAAATTTCGGTTACTTCTGCATCAAACTCAACATTGCATCTAGGAGCATATTCATATTCTATTTTTTCAACTCGACCTGTCTTTGGATTTACTTGGCTCTTCTTTCCTTTAGATAAAAATTTACGAATATTATTCGCTTTTTTATAATTACTGATAAAATCAAGAACTATTACTTTTTCTTTACCAGAATTAAGCCTTAATCCACGCCCTAGTTGTTGTAAGAAAACAGTCTTACTTTCAGTAGGTCTTAGAAACATTAAGACCCGAACATTAGGAAAATCAACACCTTCATTGAAGAAATCTACTGTAAATGCGATAGCTACCTCATTTTTAGTAAATTTCCTTGTAGCTTCTGCTCTATCAATAGAATCAGAAGTTATTGCGACAGAAAGAATACCTTTTTCATTGAAAAATTTAGCCATTGCTTTTGCGTGCTTAATAGATGCACAAAAACCAATTGCTTTATTACTTTTTCCTCTATTCACATATTCATCAAAAATCTTTTGATTTCTTTTATCAATTATAAGGTATCGGTCTAAGTCTTGAACATTATATTTATTGCCATTGTGTCGAATATTAGAGTAATCAATATTGTCTTTCAGACCTATATAATCATAAGGAACAAGAAAACCATTTACGATAGCATCATTAAGGGTGTATTCAAAAACCTTATTGTAATCAAATAGCTCAAATATATCCTTCCTATCCATTCTATCAGGCGTTGCAGTAAGCCCTAGCATGAACAAATTAGGTTTGAAGTATTCTAAAATTATTGTATAAGAAGGAGCTTGTCCGTGATGAACTTCATCTACAATCATGTAATCAAATTCATCGACCTCAAAAGTTGACAATATTCGAGGGTTTCGTAATGTGTCTTTGGATGCAAAAAGGACTTTTGAATCATATACATTCTCGTTAATTCCTCCTGCCAAAAGCCCAAGTTTTTCTTCTGGATATATTTTTTCAAATGCTTCTCTCGCTTGTGAGAGAATATCTAATCTATGAACGATAAAAAGAATTCTTCCAGATGCATTTAAAGTATCAAAGGCAGATAGAAAAGTTTTGCCTGTTCCCGTTGGAAGAACTACTATTCCCTTTTTCCGTCCTTTTTCTCGATAGAAATTCAAAGCTTCTAGTACTTCATGCTGTAAGTAATGTGGCTCTATTAATGCTTTGGAAAGAACTTCTGGTATGACTTTGTATAATAATTTTCTTAACTGTTCTTGTACTCTTTTTCGCCAGATACCAGATAGGAGTTGAGTATAAGAGTATCGAAGTAGATACCATCCAGCATTTAAAATTTCATTTTGTCTATTTAAGTTATCATCAAAGGCTTCATTTGGTATGATTCCTTCTGCATGATACGTTTCACCATTGACTTCTAAGGCTATTTTCTTCTGGTCTTTCTTTAGTCCAAAATCAATTCTTCGCTTGCGACCTTCACTATCTATAAACGGGTATTGGGGAACACAATATTTGATATTTTCTTTCCCAAGAGTCGGATAAAGAAAATCCGTTACAAAAAGTCGTTCACTATCTTGTGTGAGGCGACTTTTATAAACTTCCAAGTATTCTTCTAACGTAACTTCATCCTTATCTTCTAAAGGATTATTCCAACCAACGTTTATATCATTTTCAGCCAAATCTTGTTGTAATTTTATTGTTTTAAGCTATTTTGCCAAACGGGTTTGGCTTTGCTACAAAAGTACATTTTTTATGAGTGCAATTTCAGACCATTACCCATTATTAGTAATAATGTAGAGATAAGACCTTTTTTCCTATTCTATTTTGATGATTGAACATTCATCCCCAAAGTGTTGCAGAGTGGCCAAAAAAATCCTTCATACTCCTATACATTGATGTATAGGAGTATGAAATCCTTTTTTTATTTTACCTCACGTCCTTGTAAATCAGCCGTTTATCAATTTGGTCCAATTTACATTTTTTGCAAAATTCGTCTGTATTGAAACGTTTTTCAGTAAAAGGTTTCAAAGTTAAAATATGGGAGATTGACATTTATACTATAAACAGGGCAACTGTAATTCTTTAACGTTAGAAGAATGATAACTTTTGGAGAAATTGAAAAATAGTTATCTCAAATGCTCTACCACAAATCGCCGACTAATAGAAGGTAACCCATCTAACTGAATTGTCATCACATAAATCCCATTCTCAAAACCATCTAAATCAATAGTCAAAACCTCTTGATTAAATTGGTCAAAAGAAACGACTGAAACCTGCTGCCCAAAGACATTATATATATGTATAGTGCCCTTTTGAATATCAAGATTGGGCAGCCTGATATTAACTCTATCCCTAGCAGGATTAGGATAAAGCACTAAATCATTTGCAAAATTAAGTTCTCCATTTCGGTTACTACTACCATTTTCTAAAACAACCTTTTGTTCTCGATAACAAAACGTTCCATCAGCACCACCTTGATTCACTTTTACAGCATATTCACCAGCCGCTAAATCAGGAATAATCTGCGTATCAGCACAATCCCCATCACAAATGGTAATAACTTGCCAATCAGTATTCTGACCAATAATTTCCACTTTATCGTAGCTAGCCGTTAAACCATCAATGATAATTTGTCGATTTTCTGCTATAAAATTAAGGTTATCACAATCGGCAGAATCATTAGCATTATTACCAACTACGACATTTTCTTCCCTATAACAGTAAGACTCATCATTGCCAGATTGATTCACTTTTACGGCATATTCACCAGATTCTAAATCGGGAACCACTAGGGTAGGGGAGCAGTCGCCATCACAGATAGGAATAACTTGCCAATCGGTATTTCGACCAATAATTTCTACTCTATTGTAGTTGGCTGTCAGCCCCTCGATTATAATTTGATTAGATTCACTTTTGAAGGATAAATTATCACAGTTGGCTATGCCATCAGTCGTCGTATTTCCCGCAATTGTAATCACTTCCTCTCGATAGCAATAAGTATTTGCATCGAATAAATTAACTTTGACCGTATATTCTCCACTAGCTAAATCGGTAATGGTTTGAGAACTGGTACAGTCACCGTCACAAATAGTTACAATGTTATAATCCGTATTTTTACCAATAATTTCCAATTTAGATTTAATTGATAGACTACTAACGGTAATCTGATTATTTTCAACAATGAATTGTAAATTATCGCAGCGTGTTTTAGTGGTATCACAAACACCATTGTTGAAAAAACAGAACTCACTAAAGTCGCTTAGATTCTCGTTTCCATCAACAATTAACCCAAAATCTATTCTACAAAACGCCTCAAATTCAATGGGGTAGCAACCAGATAGATTATTGTTGGCTACATTGATTCCTCCCCGAGCGTTAGGATTAATTTCCCGCTGATTACCAAAAGTACTTAGCTCTCTTGGCAAACTACCTGATAAGTTATTATCATCTAAAAGCAAAAACTCACCTTTACTCAAATTCCCAAGACTACCAGGAATATTCCCCGATAAGTTATTCCCTCTTAATGTTAAGAAGATGATTTTTTTTAGATTGCCTAGACTTCTTGGAATTTCACCAGTTAATGCATTAGAATTCAGCCACAAACTTGATAACTCTGTTAGATTTCCAATTTCTGAAGGGATGCTACTTGTTAACTGGTTGGCAGTTAGCGTCAGACCTGTAAGTGAAGTTAGTTGACCAATGTTACTAGGAATAGAACCAGAGAGTGCGTTTCCAGCAAGATTCAGGCTAGTCAAATTACTAAATTCACCAATCTCTAGAGGAATATTACCAGTCAAATTATTACCGTCCAAATCAATTTCTATTATTTCCCCATTTACATTACAATTTATTCCAAAGTAGGAACAGACATCACAATCTGATAAATCCCAAGAAGTGGTCCAGTTATCTCCATCGGTAGCCTCATAAAGGGCAGCTAAAGGTGCGTAATCAGGATGGTCACATGATTGTGCAAAGGAAGGAAGTACATTGGTAAGCATTACCAATAGGGTAAATAGGTGTTTGTTTTTGTTCATCTTTTTGTTTTATCTATCTTGTGGGGAGCAAATCTAAAAGGAGGAGAAACTTAAAAGTACAAACTACAAACAAAATTTTAAGAAAGCAATAAGCCCTATTCATTTTTTAGTCTAATTATTCATTTGCGACCATAAATTGTCGAGTTTGCATTTTTCCTTTCTTAGGTTTGACAATCATAAAATAAATGCCACTTGTAAAATTACTTGTATCAAAACTAATAATTTCGCCCGATTGTTCTAATTTTTGACTAGCTACTTCATAACCTAAACGATTGAAAATTAATAATTCTCCTTCCAGATTGGAAAAATGGCCAATACTTACATTTACAACTGATGTTGCTGGATTTGGATAAATGGAAATTGATTTTTCATCCAAATAATAAGCCTCTTCTCTAATCGGAGAATAGCGACTTTCACCATTTAAAAATTGTTGTTTGATTCTGTAATAATTAATGCCGTAGTCAGGACCATCATCTTGGGCATTTGTTGTATAGGGTGTAATGGTTTTGATAGGCTTGAAATCGATGCCATCTACCGATTTTTCTACAATAAAATTTTCGGTATCATTTAACTTACCCGCAACCCAATCTAAATAGATGGTTTGAGCTTGCACCCTTGTTCCTAATTCTATCAAGTCAGTAGGGAGCGACCTAGAACCCGCACTATTTGATAGCACGACTTCTGTATCACAAGTATTTGCACTTCCATAAATTTTGACCTTGTATTTACTGGCTCTTAGTCCTGTTACCTTTTGGCTACTACCGCAATTATACCAACAACTGAATACCTCTTTCCACCCATTATTCATATCATTAATGGAAAATTTGTAGGCTTTATTAGGTTGCCCAACCATTTCAATAGCTCCATTTCCGTAGCGAATAGTGATTTCTCCGCAAGTTTTTGTAGCTAGTTCATTACTCTCCGATGCTGTACCTTGACAAGTACAGCCATCTGCTTGAATTTTATCATTTTGGGTATTGGGATTATTATCATTACAAAACGAGCCAACAGGTTTTGGTAAAGTATTATCCCAAGGAGCGCAGTCTTGGTCATTGCAAACGCCATCCCCATCATTATCTTCACAGTTATTATTGTCACTTGTGGCTAAATCAATAGTACGGCAAGATTGATAATTAACGGTTATTTCGTAAGGACCATCCACCAAACCGCTATAAGTTTTTGTACTACCACAGTTATGACAATCCTTTTGAGTATAAGGATGTTTTTTTAGTTGATATTTGAAATGGTAGGACTTGTTTGAATTTCCTTCAAAGACGATTTGGCCATTTCCATAACGAACATTGACTTCATCACAGTCAATGCTAGAAAGGTTGTTATTGGTACTTGTTTCGCCTAAACAAGTACAACCATCTGATTGAATTTTATCGTTTTGAGTATTGGGATTGCCATCATTACAAGGTGTTCCTGCTTGTTTCGGATAATCGGGGTCATTATCATTACAATCATTCCAAGCACAAATACCATCATTATCGGCATCTTCCCCCGAATTGGCACAAGGATTAGTTGTTGGAGGATTTCCATTTCCACCCGTTAGTTTAATTTTTTTATCATATCCTAGATTACAAGCTAAAATCCAATTCGGGTCAAAGATTTTTAGAATATAATCACCACTTTCTAAATCTGTAAAGGTTTGAGAGTTGCCACAATTAGAAGGGCAAACCTTCGCTATACTATATTGATTATTTGTAATATTGATTAATTCAACTTTGGGATAATTAAGGTTATTTGCTCCTGTCCATTTAATCCAGTTACTACCATAAGTAATATTGATAGAACCACAAGTAATCGAAGTACCTTCATTTCCAGTATTTGGATTCCCTTGCATAGTCGCATCATTATTGCAGTTATCAATATTTCCATTTTGGTCATAGCTACAACCACCATCTTTAATAGGAATCACAATTGGTAAGCCAGATAAATCTACTTTAACCTGATGTCCTGCCGTTCCATTTTGATTGACAATAGCATTGCCGATTCTAGTAGGATTACCGCCATCCCATCCTAAATAAAAATAGTCAGCGCTGCCATCAATTTTCATATTAGAAGAGGGTAGGGTTAAGGTTGTTAAAGAACGCCCCAACTCACTATCTCTTTTGGGATAATCTCTACTACTATTATCAGATGTACCTAAATCACTAGCTCTCCAAGCAACTATATGAGTAGGAGTGCTTTCACCAGTTTGTGCATTATATTCTCCCAAAAGAAAGGAAAAAACTTGGTCCTCTTGGGTGTAATTTTCTTCAATAGCTTTAATGAAATGCTTACCAGCCAATTTTTCGACCATTGTTTCGGTGGCGTAGAAGGACAATTTTTTCCTTCCACCTGTTGCAATTAATCCCGTTGTGCAATAGAGTGGCGTTTCTACACTTTCTAATCGTGCTTTTTCGACATTATAAACTTTTGGTAAGTCTATTAAAGGGTAATTAAAGACCTTATGAATCCCAAAACGAGCAGCTAATAAATTTGCTCGCATGATATAAGCCGCTTGATTGATTTCGCCAACTCCAAAATTACATTCCTCTTTGTCACTATTCCAACCAAATTCGGTGATGTTAATTCGGGCATGTTCCATTCCATTACGTCTTCGCCATTCATCCATATTCTTTAATGCCATAAAACCACCATTGGGACTTTCTGGTGTATATTCTAGTTTTAAATCATCGACCTCAACCCCACAAGGCGTTTTAATAAAAGGGTAATTATGAACATTTAAGTAATCAATATAATCTTTGACATTAGCATCATTGGGAATCATCTCATGCACATATTGATTGGGTGCATTATGGCAAGCAAAACGAGCATCTAAAGCTGCAGCAGAAATTTTCATCCGCCACTTACTTTTATCTTCACCATAAACGTCTTTGAATGCTTGAACAGCTCCTCGAAGAATCGCATGATAGCCAGCTCGACCAGGTGTATTTTGACCCCAAGGTTCATTCCCAACTTCTAAGACATCAACAACACAATCCTTTTCTTTATCAGCAGGACAAAAAGTAGCGGCAAAGCCTTTGAAATAATTGAAAGCATTTTGCTGAATGCTTTCGTCATTCCACCCCCATTCCTCTCTAGTGTACCATTTATCGGGAAACTTCCGACCAGGCAAATTTTGCCGACCATCTAAAGTCATACAAGGATTAGGGTCTTCACTTAGACAATTCCCAACAGCATCTCTATCATAACAATAAAATGGTTTGATAGGAATTTGAGTTTCAATAGCTGCATAGACTTCACGAATTTTAAAAAAATCGTTCTTTTTATAAGCACAATAGTCTGTTTTATATTGATAAAAGCCATAAGTATTAGAGGTGGGGTTACTATCTGGACATTTTTTATCTTGTTTTTGTTTACACGAATATTCATACATCTCATTTCCACAATTACAGTCAATTGTATTTAGCGTTTTTTCTTTAGGAAAAAAGGAATCTCCAAAATCAGCCTCCATTAGGTGAAAACTACGAAAACTATTAATGACTCCTTTGGCATTAAATCCATTATAAAAACTATTGCCGATTTCTTTCCCACCTGTAGCACCAACCATATTATCGAAAGAGGTAGGATTAGGTTTAGAATTTTCAGTAGCAAAATATGGAGAAGTCAATTTAGAATGTTCTGTTTGCCAAGGTTGTTGAGCAGTAGACTCAAGGAAAGATAAGAGCGTAATACAAAAAATGAGTAGGTGTAAAGTAGGTTTATTTCTCATAGTGTTATTTGATGGAGAGGGATAAGTAGAGATAAAATAATATTTGGGAGGTAGAAATTTAGAGAGAGAAGTAGCTTAAATGGGGCAATAAGGATGCCAAAAAAGAAGGAGACATGTATCAGAAATAGTTGATACAAATGAAGTTGAAGAAGTAGCAGTTTTATGATTAATTATATTTGTATATGGGGCTTACCCTTCGGGGCGGAGAGCTACAAACTCAACATTCGTTTCGGTCCTTTGGACTAATTTTAAAAAATTATTTTCCGCATTCCTAAGCCAGAAAAGGCAAAATGTCAAAGTCATTTAGGCATTCTTTCAGCCGTAAAACGGCAACAGTTCTAACGTGTTTTCCTATCCGCTTATGGCTACCGTTGCGTGTCAGCTGATTTCATATCCTCCTAACCGATTGTGCCAATCGTTCAGGGGCCAAAGGACAATCAATCAACTGATATAGTCGTCGGAGTTCCATCCTATCCTTCAGCTTGTCACTCTTTTCCTTCCCAAATCCATTGAGGTCACTATCCCCCTTTTTATCAGAACAAAGCTATCCTCAAATTGGGAACATCTGCAAGGGGCGGTGCTACTCACCTAAAGCATAATTTTTTTGACTCAAGGCTCCACCTTCCTACGTCAGATCAAATAAATTCCCCTTTTCCCTTGCATACATTCCCACTCCGAGTATGGACGCAGTTCTGTAAAAAGGGAGATAACCTCAATTAAGATATTTGGCAAAGTAAAAAGCAACAAGCCGAAAGATAGTAACCTCCGCTCCTGATTAGGGAGAATTTTTCCTTATTATGAAAATGGCTTTTAAAACAGAACAAAATGAACGGATTATTCACAGTATCAGAGGTAGAATTGACCTACAAAAACAAAGTGAAAGCGAGTGATAGACCGCTGGTTACTTGTTCTAAACATTCTTACGATATACTATTAAATAATTGGTCAGACCAGTTGGAATGGGTCGAAGAATTCAATCTTTTATTATTAAATCGAGCAAACAGAGTATTAGGTTTTTATAATGTTAGCAAAGGAGGACAATCTAGTACGGTGGTAGATGCAAAAGTAGTATTTGCAGCAGCATTAAAATCCCGATGTGTTGGAATAATTTTAGCGCATAATCACCCTTCTGGCGCACTTCATCCAAATTTAGCGGATATTCAGCTTACAAAAAAATTAGTAGAAGGAGCAAAGTTATTAGACCTTAAAATCCTAGATCACATTATAGTTACTCCTTATGATTATTATTCTTTCGCTGATGAAGGCAAACTATAAAAATTAAATATTGGTGGGATGGGTTAGCTTATCCCCACCATTCAACTACTTATTTCGGCGGTGCGTCAGATGTAAGGCTAGCCTTACTTTTGTTGGCTCAGAGTGAAAAGCGAAGAAAATCCTACAAACCTAATGATATAAAGGGTTTTGGCTTCTCTTTAATCCTTTTTAAAATAGATTGTAGCTTTTATCCCAGCATTACATTTGATACACCGCCTATTATTTTTCAAATCGAGCGAATAACGTCTTATTGACAAAATCTGCATATTTTTCAATTTCTTCGGGGTTTAAAGAATCCACCCCAAATCGATACTTCATTTCAAAAACGTGGACAAAAAATACATTAGCTGCGCCAATCAGCAAACTAGTGAAATGAGCTAAAGAAACTTCTGAGAATATTTTATGTTTTACTTTACTATCTAATAATAGAGGAATTCCCAATTCCTCTTGTATGGGTATTAGAATTGTATCAATTAACCATTTTGACCTTTCTGATGGGTTACACATTTCATGAAAAATAATTTTATAAAACTCAGGATGCTCAGCAGAAAAATAAACAAATTGCCTTGTATAAGCTTTCATCCAAGGAACACCTTCTAAATCTTTAAAATAGCTTTTTACTTCTCTAAATCGCTTAGATAATTGCTCTCCTAGTTTTTGGATTGCTTGCTTCCACAAATCTTCTTTTCCATCAAAGTGATAATTTATCAAGGAAGGCGACATATTGGCTTCCTTTGCAATTGTCTTAAATTGTGCCCCATCAAACCCTTTTTGTGCAAATTCTTTTAATGCTACTTCTAAGACTTTTGATTTATCTAATTGTTGATTAGCTACAGGACGACCTCGTTTTTTACTTCTTTTGTCTTGTGTCATTTCTACTTCATGTCTCTATTTTTTTATAATCCCCCAAAGATAAAGGATAAAATAGAAAACTGTGAAAATATTCACTAAAACTAATAGATGAGCTTATATGCTTAATCTGTTTTTGAAAGCTATCATGTTTTACTTAGCATGAGTAATTTTATAGTGTTTTTAAATATGGATTTATCACACTAAAAGCAATTAAAAAAATAAGAGGAGAATTCAAGAAAATGGGACAACAAGGAATGTTGCTTATTTCAGTATTTTAGAGGATGAATGTTAAGAGGCATAGACTAAAATAATATTGCTTGATCATTCTGGATTCCGAGTATGATTCGTTTTCTATCTCCCGTCTTTTCAATTTTGAAGCATATTAACAAATTTCTAGGAATAGCGCACCAGAATTGAAGGTGGACAGTTTTTCGACTTGGGATACAAAGCCCTATTCCAATTCATTATAAACTGGCATTAGTTTTTTATCTTTCTTTACACGTATCGCTTCATCAATAATTGCTTTCCTCCCACCATTCTAGTGTGATGAATAATCTCCTCCGATAGACAAATACCGGCTTACCAAATTCTACTCAAGGTACTAGTGAACAATATAGTAGCTTCCTATCAACGGGAGTTACTGGTTACATGATACTAAAGGAAAGAGGCTAGAAGTCTGGCAAATAATCGAATATTTAATTTCCTTCTAAAAGTGTAACTATAAAGTTAGAAAGTTTATCTTTATTATCAGGATGTGCTAATATAGTATGATATAAAATCTTAGAGGGGTCATTATTTGGGCCTTGATAAATGACAGTACCATTCATATCAAAATCGACATCAGAATATTCGTTAACTATATAATTCGATAAAGAATATATATTATCATTGTTTAGGTGAACTTCTAAAAAAATGTAGAAAGGGTCATTATTTGGGCCTTGATAAATAACCTTATTATCATTATTTACATCACCTGCCCATAAGGCGTTCTTATTATTTATTCTAGCACTAGAAGCCTTACCATTAGTAGCCGTAACAACATTCCTAAAGTCTATATTGGGAATGTTGTTTTGATCAAAAATATGAGGAATTTGAGTTGATAGCCCAATGTGATTTCGATGACGTATTGTAATATTATAGTTACCAAAATTTACATTATCAAAAATAACAATAGAATCTCCTTTAGGAGAAATAATATCTCCATCTCTTTGCAGCAAGGCAGGACAAGTAGCGACTATTTCATGGGGCTCATTAGCACTTCTAAGCTCCAAAAAGACCCAATCAACAATGGCATTAGGCCCAGTTACTTCTAATAAAGATTTTGTCAATATGGCTGCTTGTTTTTGATTATTGAATTGAAATCTAGGATTGTCAAAATAAGGATCTTTATGAGGAATCAGTTGCTTTTTTCGAAGATCATCTCTCATCAAACCTTCTTCATTACTTTCTAGTAAGGCACCTTGTAAAAAAGTCTTTATTTTAACACCTACTCCCTCGCAAAGTATTCTTTGTTTATAGCTCACTTTATTTCCACATTCATCACTAGAATGCCATGTCCGTTCTGTTATTTGAACAACTCCTTCATGTTTAAGCGTTTCTTCATAAGATAAATCTACTGTTTTATTACTGTTATCCATAGCTTTTATATCTTTACCTAAAATTAACCCACTTTGTCTATCTTCACAAAAAGTGGAGGGAAAATATAGTGGGATACTTCCTTCGATTACTAAGTACGAAATCTCAATATTTTGCTCTAAAGGTGTAATAGAATTCCATGCTCTAAATCCTACATTAATAGAACTTGAATCAACTTTATTGACAGTCAAAATGTTGAGAGAATGCTCAGTTTTATTACGTTCATTTATTAAGACAATAGGATTATAATATTTATGGTTTAATGAAACTTTCAAAGAGTCATCGTTAATAGTCGCATGTCCAGTTTCTCCAATTATTTCCCCTGTTGTATTGTATATATTACCTGTTTGTTTAATGCACCAATAAGCCACTTCTTCTGAAATCGGAATACTTCTAATGGTGTCATTTATTGTAGCAAATTGAATTTTCAATTGATTATCTGTTAATTGCTCATGTTCAATATAAGAAATGTTAGAATTGTTAGTAGTTTGTTGGCTTGTAAAACAAATATCAGGAACACCATCCCATTCTCGGAAATTAATTATTTGTGGTTGATTAGATAGCTTTTGCGTATTTGCTATAAAATTACCAGTTTGACTTCCTTTCTCAATTGCTATCCATGCTACTTTGACATAGGATAACTTAGAATTATTGACTATTGTTTCTTTAATTCGGATTTCAAATTGAGAAGGTGAAATTTTTCGAGTCTGTATAATTGGAGAACCACTCGTTTGATTAGCTATTATTTGGTTAAAAATTAGGGGGATATTCTCAAACTCTATTGGCAAAGAAATTTTTTTCCAGCGACTACTGACTAATTCTATTACTCCTCCAACTAATTTTTTACCATTCGGAAGCGTATATATTCTAAAAATATTAGGTGCTTCTAAATCGTTGACCTTTATTTTTTGAATAGCTGCATTAGTATTTCCGCAAACATCAGTAGCCGTCCAGGTTCGAGTTAAAAGATAATCATAATGAGAACAACCATCTTCTCCTTGAGTACTGGATTCCTGCGCATCAATTTTTATACTGGGGCAATTATCGTAAGCAGAAATTAATGCAGGTGATGGAATTTCTTCATCATAATTCAGTATAACATCCGCTGGTAAATTGATTAATGTTGGAGCAGTAGTATCCCAAAAAACAAGATTTACGATAGCTTCATCACAATCTCCTGAAATTAAATCACAAAGTTGATAGCTAAATTTATCCGAAAAACAAGTTGAATTAGTACTTGTATATTTAAAATCACCTGAAGATTCCATTTGAACGAAACCAGAGACGGGCAGAGATAATAATTCATATTTAACTAAATTACTCTTAGTAGAATCATTATTAGCGACGTTTCCCGTAAAATCTATATTTGGGCAAATGCTAACAAAATCATCTTTAGCCGCGATTGTCTTTATATGTTC
>CBDICS010000024.1:0-29927 GCA_965277415.1 Saprospiraceae bacterium | reverse complement strand
AGCGGCGTTGCAGTATTATTGATATCCTGCGAGGTTAATCCAAAATGAATAAACTCTTTGTAATCGCTAATCTTCAGATGATCAAATTGCTGTTTTAAGAAATACTCTACTGCTTTTACATCATGATTGGTCGTCTTTTCTATATTTTTAATAGTAATGGCATCTGGTAATGAAAACCGCTCAAAGATATCATTTAATTGATCTACCTTTTCATCCTGAAAATCAGCTAATTGAGGTATTGGGTATTGAACCAATGCAATAAAGTATTGGATTTCAACAAATACTCTATATTTTATCAGCGCAAACTCAGAAAAGTAATCAGATAATTCTTTTGTTTTCTCCTGGTATCTGCCGTCTATTGGCGAAATTGCTGTTAGCATAAATGCAATGGATTTGTTTGTTTGAAAATCTTCGCAAATGTAAGAAAAAATAGTTTATAGACGTTTTTAATTCAGGAGGTTGATATGGTGCTCGCTTCGCTTGTGATCGACCTTCGGTCTTGTGATAAGCCCTAAAGGGCTTTGTGAGGCTTTACTTTTGGTATTCTTCCAAAAATTAATATTCTATCTTCACTATAAATTGCCATAAGGAGATTGAAGAGGATATACTTGAGCGAACTAATACTATAGCCTTTAAGAGACATAAAATCATCTAGTTTTTCTTATTTTTGAAAATGATTAATTTAAACATGCTCTTAAATAGTTTTAAAGAACAAAATATTAAAATGAAAATAATAAAAAATCTTTTCACCATCTTCTTAGGTTTTTGTTTTATACCAACTATTCAAGCACAAGATTGGCCTAATTTAGAACGATATAAAAAAGATAACGCTCAGTTAGAGACTCCGGGACCTGAAGCAGATAGAATCGTTTTTATGGGTAATTCTATTACTGAAAGTTGGGCTAATGATAGCTTGAGTTTTTTCAAAACTAAATCTTATATCGGTCGGGGGATTAGTGGCCAAACTACGCCCCAAATGCTTATAAGATTTAGACCTGATGTAATAGATTTGAAGCCTTCTGTAGTGTTGATCTTAGCTGGTATAAATGATATTGCGGGCAATACAGGGCCTTCAACAATTGATATGATCGTCGATAATATCAAATCAATGGCAGAGTTGGCAAAAGCAAATAATATAAAAGTGGTGCTTTGCTCTGTCTTGCCGGCTTATGATTTTCCTTGGAGAAAAGGCCTGGAACCCGCTTTAAAAGTAGTAGAGTTAAATCAAAAAATAAAGGCATTTGCTGATGATAACGAAATGATTTATCTAGATTATTTTAATGCAATGGTCGATGAGAAAAATGGCCTTAAAGCTGATCTTACCTATGATGGCGTTCATCCTAATGCAAAAGGATATAGACTGATGGAACCTTTAGCGGAAAAGGCAATTGAAGAAGCTTTGAGTGAAGAGTAAATCCCTTTTGGTACTAAACTTTCTAAGTATTTAGCCTTAGAAAGTTTAGTACGCAAAAAGCAAACTATAAAAACAAGAATCTATTGATCATACTTTTTTCTGATTGCTTCCGCTTTTGTATCAGCTGTTGCCTTTAGTTTATCTGTTTCTTGTTTTGATTTTTCAAGAATAAGATTTGCGGCATCATCTCCTTCAACAATTAACTGGTCGGCTTTTTTATCTGTTTCTTGCTTTAGTTTTTTAGCAGCAATTTGTGCGGCTTTTTTCTTAAGCAAATTACCACCTGCTTTTTTTACTAGATTATCTGCTTGTTGGTATCCTTCCTCTCTGGTTTTGTCACTCAATTTCTTAGCTTTATCTCTGGTTTGTTGAGCCCGTTTATTGGCCTCTGCATTGACCTTTGCAATGTTCTTATTTGTCTTATCCATTAGAGCCGCTATTTCTGCATCTGCTTTACCTCTCAGGTCTTCTTTGACTTCTTCTACCTCTGTTCCTATAGAATCTATATCAAGGCCAGTCTTATCTTCAATCAAATCACCTGCTTTTTCGATAGCTTGTTCTTTTACATTATCAACAATATTATCCAATGTAGTTGCTTCGCCATCAGCACCTAGTAAATTTAATTTAATCTTAGGTTTTGTAATGGTACCTGTAATTGCAGCTAATATATTAATATTTTCTCCTTGTTCAAGATTGATTCCCAATTTAGAAGCTTGTCCCTGTAAAAGCTTTATTCCTTTATCGGCAACTTGTCCTGCTGCATTTTTTTGTAAAAGTTTCCTGGGTATTTTGGCTTTGATATTATAAGCCATATCTGTATCGAAACCATGAGCACCACCAATAACCATATCAATCCCACTTGTACTATAATTGAAATCTTTAATAGTGATTTTTCCATCATTAATTGCAAACCAATTTTTGGTATTTTCTATATTTAAGGACTTTAGCTTGTCCAGACTGAGTTTGTCTGCCAAAGCTTCAATTGGTCCAAAATTTTTAAGAGAGCTATTGAGTGTATGTATAAAGCCATCAGCAGAAATAGTACTTAAATTAGGCAACATATCTTTTCCAAGTTCACCGCTTAATTTTAAGGTTGTATTAAATTTCCCTTCTATGAATTTTCCAATAGGAGCAAGGGCTGCAAAAGTATTTAACTTATCAAAAGCATTTTGAAAATCTAAGCGACTGACATCATAATCCATATCAAATTTTGGATGCTCCAGGTCTTGAGTATCATAAGTGCCATTCATTATAAAACTTCCACCTAGTGCATTCGCTTTACAATTTTCAATCGTGGCCACTTCATTAGCAACTTTCACTTTCCCCTTAATATTATTCAAATCAATATTGGTGTATAATACCTTATTAATATCAGCGTCAATATTGAAATCCATTTTCTCGGGAACTGGGATCACTTCCATTTCTACTGTAACCGTTTCACTAATTTTTTTTGCTTCTGGTTCCCCTGAAGATGCCTCTACCATGAATTCGTTTAGATTAATATAATTGGAAACGAGGGCTATATTTCCTTTCATAGTTTCGTTCTCATAGAGATAATTAAATACATTGCTTACCGTTCCACTCATTTTAAAATCACTTTCGCCAATCTTAGTTTTAAATTCAGAAAACTCAGCTGTATTTGGAGTGACTTGACCAACTAACCGAGAGTCTCTTAATTCATATACATCATATAATAATTTTCCAATCTCTCCATCTATTTTAAAGTCAAAGCGATCAAAAACCTCATATTCTTCTGTAGCAGTTGTTTCAAGAACAGTTGGTTGTGGTTCTTCTGTTTCAGCTGCTGCAAGCCACTCATTGGCATCAAAAAACTGAGATCGGACAATAAGATTTCCGGTCATCGTTTTTTCGGGTGAAAAATAGGCCATTATATTGTCAACTACACCTCTTGCTTGAACGTCGCTGGTTCCAAGTTTTGCATCAAATTTATCGAGTTTTACGTTTCTTGGTGTAAACTCCATTTGCATATCAGCAATTTGAACTGGAGGAAGATCATCCGCTTCATAATCCATATTTTCAATTCTTAAATCACCAGCCATATCAATATTATCAAAATCTTGTGCGTCAATAGAAGACATACTCGTCTTTGCAGTAATATTTGAAGAAATGATTCCATTTAATTTTTTGACACCTTCAAGAGGAAAGGCTTTTGAGAGTTCTTCTAAATCAATCGTTCCATTCATTTTCGAATCTATAGTAGGATCAGAAAGCACCGTCCATAATTTCATGGAAGCTTCGAAAGGATTATTTCCTAATTCCATTTTGAATGTGGAAACATCAATCACCATTTTGTTAAGGTCACTTGAGGGACTATTGATTTTTGTCGTAGTATTAATTCCAGAAATGCCCAATGGTAAATCCGGATACTTAAAATCTCCATTATCTATATTTAGATTTACTTGGAATGCAGGCAAAGCTCCAGTTGCTAGATTGTAGTTTCCTTTTACAAAACCATTGAACTTTAGAGCGCCATTCGCCTGGACATCTTTGAAGTCCGCAGTATAAGCAGATGGAATCATAGAAAGGAAATTCTTAAAACTATTCTGAGGTGCATCATATTTGATATCCATGTTAATTTTATCTGCCAATAATTGGACAAATCCTTCTGCGTTTAAATTTAGTGCATTTAGTTTTAATTGATTTTCCTTAATGGTATATTTTGAGTTTGGAATATCAGCATTTAAGGTTAGCTTAAGATCTCCTTTTGCCTTATTTAAATAAGCAATACCTCCTGATTTTGCGGTAAGGCTTCCAATCTTAGTAGTCGTTATCAAATCAAAAATATCCTGAGTGAAAGCGCCTTTACCAGCATGATTTAGGTCTTTTATTTCGACATAAGTACCACCAGCTCTGTCATCATATACAAATTGGCCATCTGCAATGGCATATTCTTGTAGTTGGACTAAAAAATTGAGATCTTCTGATGATTCCGTTTCCGCAGGCGTATCACTTGGTTTGACAATATCATAATTGGCTTGGCCATTTCTTAGTACTCTAATATTGATTTCGGGCTTGACAAGATTCACCGAATTGATCTCTATCGGACTATCTGAGCTAATTACCGACATTAAATCTAAGGACAATTCTATATTATCTGCTGAAAGAAGTTTATAGTTTTCAAATTCGTTAATACCGGTTATTGTCAATTTTTCTAATCCAAAACTAAAATCAGGAAAGCTTTTAAATAAGGACAGATTGACATCAGCAAAGTCAACTTTCGCATTAAGACTCTTATTAATGTCTTCTTTGACCGCTGCAACAATTTCATCTTTAAAAAAGTAAGGAATAGCAATAGCAGCTACTATAACTATAAGGAGTAGAATACCAGTTATCTTTAATGCTTTTTTTATCATTTCGGGCAATTTTGCTTTGTTCTTAGAAATTGGGTTTTCTCAGTTTTAAAACGCTTTTTTTAGGAATAAGTTGCTCATTTAGAAGCTATCCAAATTTTGTTTTTGGCCAGCGCGATCCAATGAAAAATGCTGATTCCTGCTGAATAATGGAAATTTAGAGAAGCCCTAAGCTCTTTTTAATGTTTTTATTTTATAAAAATAATTAATATGTTATCTTGCAGCAAATATTCGAGAACATGGGTGCAGTTGTGCAAAATTATACATTAATTGAGACTTTTAAAGACTTAGAAGTTTTTTATGAAGAAAATAAGTCTGTAGCTTGGATGGGCTTTGATACGGAGTTTGTTGGAGAAAAAAGATATCATACACTTTTATGCTTAATTCAAATTTCGACTGATCATGGGTTCTACTTAATTGACCCTATCAAATTGAAAGATGTCTCTCTGTTTTTAAAACTAATAGAAGATCCTTCAATTATCAAGATTACACATGCAGGTGAAAATGATTACCGATTATTGAAGAAAAGATATGGGATACTTCCTAAAAATATTTTTGATATTCAACTAGCTGCTGGTTTTGTTGGTTATAAATATCCAATCTCATTCGGCAAGATTGTAGAAAAAGAGGCAAGGGTTTATCTCAGCAAAGGATATACTGTTTCTGATTGGGAATCTCGCCCTTTTAATCAAAAGCAATTGAAATATGCTTTGGATGATGTCGTTTATCTCAAACAGATATATGATAATCTAACAGCAAAATTAGAAAAACTCAATAGACTGGATTGGGTTGCTGAAGAATTTAAAAAACTAGAATCAGAAGAGTATTATTATATTGATCCAAATAGAGAAGCCTTTCAAAATAGCTTAATTTTAGGACTGAAGCCAAAAGAACAGGTATTCCTCATCAGAATGTATGCCTGGAGGCGATCCGAAGCTGAATATAAAGATTATTCGAAAGAGATGATTTTACCCGCTAAGTACATTGGTGCGATTGTTCGCAATACAAGATCAGGTAAAGGGGCTTTATTGAATCACAGAAGGATACCGAATAAAATTATCGAAAACTATTGGAATGGGTTTGAAGAGCTTTATAATAGACCAATAACAGAAGAGGAGAAAAGTATTTTAGAAAAAATACCACCTCCATTGAATGATTATACTCAAGAGGATACGCTTATTGAAATGTTGAGTCTTATTATTCGGTATATGTGTAATGAGAAAAAGATAGCTCCTGATTTGGTAATTCCAAGATCTGGCTTTAAGAAGATGAAAGCAGATAGTGTTTATTTTGATGAAAGTTATGCTCAAGGATGGAGAAAGGAATTGCTTGGTGAAACCATGTTGAATTGGTTAAGGCATCGAGATAACCTACACTTAATATTAGAGGATGATCGATTTACTTTGAGGTTTAAGGAATGAGTTTAGATTGGAATCTCTTTGAAGTTTTAGATTTACATTGCTTCTAAGCATTTCAGAAGGACGTTATTTGCCAATAGTCATTAGTAGCTTTTTCTAATGACTATTGACAAATGAAATTTTTACTACTGCTTAACAATCTTCCTCACCTCCTGACCTTCCTCATTTTTCAATTTTAGAAAGTAGATTCCACTAGATAAATCTTCTAAATCTAGAGCAATAGTCGTGTTTCCATGAACATTTTGATTCACAAATTGAACAACCCTTCCATCAAGCTGAATAATTTCAATATCAAAATTTGTAGATTGATCTACCTCTATTTGCAAAGTAAGCCTTCCATCAGTTGGATTTGGAAAAAGAGTCAATTGGTCTATGCTTTCGATTCCGTATGCACCATTTAAAATAACATTAATTGTATTTGAGCTGGCAATACACCCATCACTATTGGTAATATTGCAATAGTAATCACCATTTTCCATTGGACTATAATCCATAGCATTTGCGCCGTTGATTAAATTACCATTTAAGTACCATTGGTAAGAACTTGCAGGACTTGATTCAGAGAGTATACCATTTTCGAAAGTGATCTCCGCAGATACGAATGATAAAGCAATTTCGAAAAGTGTACTTTCATTCACACATCCACTTGAGTTAGTGACCAGAACACTATAATTTCCAGGTGTGTTTACTTCTAAAATGTTTGAATTTGTACCAATAGGATTACCATTATAAATCCATTCGTAATTAGCATTGGCATCAAGTACTACAGCTAAACTAACTGAGGAACCTTCACAGATTAGCGCACTATCATCATCTTCTGATATGGTCGAACCACTTAGTAAGATTTCAGTGTCAGGAAGTGCCTCCGCATTGACCGTATATATAGGAGAACTACCACTGCAAGCGCCTAAAAGAGCCTCTACAGAGTAATCACCTCCTTCAGAAATGGTATAAAAAGGTTCTATTGTTGTAGCAAGAAAATTATTGTCTTTATACCAATCGTAGGATGAATTACCTGGCTCTGTTTCGAGGGTATAATTGGAACCCTCACAGAAACTAGCATCTGAATTGAGAATATTTGGAGAAGGGCTCGGCAATAGTTCCAAAATTATATTTTCAGAAGTTGAAGAACATGGTCCTAAAGTAACAGTAAGATTCAATGTCCCAGCAGCTGATCCGATATACTCATTTCCACCTTGTTGAACAATCTCTCCATCTAAAAGCCAAAGGTAACTATCCATGCCGCTTGGTGCTTCAATAAGATATTCCGAAAATTCACAAAAACTAAATGTACCAACAGGAAAATTAGATAAGTCTGGACTAGGATTAAGGGTGATCGTCGCGATTTCAGAGTAAGCAGAACAATGACCATTACTCACTTCAACATAATACTCTCCTGATGCTTCAGGAATATAAAAGCTCTGATTATTTGCTACTACTGCGCCATCTTTATACCAAGTATACGCTTCGGCGCCATCCGGAACTTGTAACAGCCCTCCATCTCCTTCACAAAATGGACTGGGTATATTATTCGACAAAGTAGCATCGGGAGAAGATTTAGTGCTTACTGGTGCTAAAGTAATGCTATCAGCTGTTAAAACCAGTAGCCCTTCATTAATATCTGAGGCAATTATTGTCCCTGATGGTAAAAAAGGATAAACACCCCAACATCCCGAATATCCACTATATGAATCATTTGCATGAGAATCATAATAGGCAACTTGACTAGGATTTTGAGGATTTGAAATGTCAAAAATTTGTATCCCGTCATGATAATGTGAAACAATCGCATAATCACCTCTGATAAATGGATTATGTGGGACATTATTCATATGATCTGGTGCCAATAGCGGAAATTTAAAAGTTGAAACTGCGCTAATATTACCATTTGACATATCTGAAACATCTAATACACCTAATGGCAAACCAAGTGGTACTTCTTCTGCATATACAATATAATTGCCATCGTCTGTTAACCAACTACTATGGTTATATCCACTTGTGGAAAAATCTGCGATATATACAGGGTTTAAAGGATCGGTCAAATCCCAAATATAAAAGCCGTTGTAACCATGAGAACAATAACCAATATTATCTTTTACGTACATATCATGAACATATCCACCGCCTGGAAGATTTACTGAGGCTAAAAGAATAGGATTATCTGGATCAGTTTCAATATCCAAAATAATTAAACCTTGGCTTTGCGTATTGGTGCCAACGGCATATAATCGACCATTATCATTATCTACAAAAATATTATGTGCAGAGTTAAAAAAAGTATTGCTATGAAATGACTTTATGATTGTATCCTGAATATTACTCAAATCAAAAATCATTAATCCTTCATTCGTGTTTTCTGAAACGGCATAAGCACGGTCTCTATAAGTCTTCATATCTCTCCATATACTGACTTGACCACCAGCAAAGAATCCAAGTTCATTAATATTATCCGGATCCGTGACATCAAAGAAATGGATATAAGCAGAAGAGCCAATGATTGCATACTCATTTTGAGCACAATCTACCCAACCCCAAATATCATTATATTCTCTTGACCCCGCTGTAGGAAGTGTATCGGCATCCCATTGAGCATGAAGTGTCATGTTTAATGGTGTGGCTGTAGTTTGTGCATGAATACTACTTACACAAAAAAATATTGTAAAAAATAGTAAAAACTTTTTCATCTATAATTTATGTTTGAATTAACTTTAGAAATCTTATTTTGCGTATTGCTCAAGGAGAACAAGTCCATATCGGATATTTTTTGATTCCCTGTCCTTTAATACTAGTAAAAATTTTGCCACAAAAGGTAAGAAATGAATAACAATCAGTAGAAATGCATAAAGAGTTGCTTTTAGATGTTAAAAATTTGAAGACTTATTTTAGAACAGAAGACAATATTGTGAAAGCAGTAGATGATATCAGTTTTTCAGTTCATAAAGGTGAGACGGTTGGTATAGTAGGCGAATCAGGCTCAGGAAAATCAGTGACTTCACTCTCTATAATGCGTTTGATTCAATCACCTCCAGGGAAAATAGAAGGGGGAGAATTGATTTATTATCCTAAAAATCAAACATCTGGTATAGACCTCGTTACTTTACCCAATAAAGAGATGCGTCAATATCGAGGAAAGGAAATAGCAATGATTTTTCAAGAGCCAATGACTTCTTTGAACCCTGTATTCACTTGTGGAAATCAAGTATTAGAAGCCATTCAATTGCATCAGAAATTAGATAAAACTGCTGGACGAAAACTTACTTTAGAATTATTTGAAAAGGTTGAATTGCCTGACCCCGATAGGATATTTAAAAGTTATCCCCATCAATTATCTGGGGGACAAAAACAAAGAGTCATGATAGCAATGGCTCTTTCTTGCAATCCTTCTTTATTGATTGCAGATGAGCCTACAACAGCCTTAGATGTAACTGTCCAGAAAGCTATTCTGCAACTATTGAATGATCTTAAAACTGAAACGCAAACTTCGGTGATTTTTATTACGCACGACCTGGGAGTGATTGCTGAAATCGCTGATCGGGTTTTGGTCATGTATAAAGGAAAAGTTGTAGAACAAGGTAGGGTAGAAGAGATATTTACAAACCCTAAACATCCATATACCAAAGGCTTATTAGCTTGTAGACCTCCACTAAGTTTTAGAATGAAAAGGTTGCCAGTCATTGATGATTTTATGGAAGTTGTTTATAAAGAAGATAATAAGAGCCACTTAGTAGAAAAAGACTATAGCATAAATAAAATTTTAGAAAACCTAAAAATAAGTAGCCAAGAAACCAAAGAACGGTTTGAAAGATTAAGCCAAAAAAGCCCTATTCTAAAAGTAGAGAACCTGAAAACATGGTTTCCGATTGAAAAATCATTTTTGGGAAAACCAAGAAATTTCGTCAAGGCAGTTGATGGTGTGAGTTTTGATGTATTTCCAGGTGAAACCTTAGGATTGGTAGGCGAATCAGGATGTGGTAAAACAACACTTGGAAGAACTATCCTCCGCCTAGTTAATGCAAAATCCGGAAAGGTATTTTTTGAAGATCAAGATTTGTTATCGCTTTCTCAAAAAGAGATGATACCATTAAGGAAGGATATGCAAATTATTTTTCAAGACCCTTATTCTTCTCTGAATCCTAGAATGACTATTGGGCAGACGATTTTAGAACCAATGACTGTGCATAGATTGTTAGAAAATCAAAAAGAGCGAAAGGAAAAAGCAATAGATTTGCTTGAGACTGTTGGTTTAAAAGGAGAGCATTTTAACAGATATCCACATGAATTTTCGGGTGGCCAAAGACAAAGGGTTGGTATAGCAAGAGCATTATCTTTAAACCCTAGATTTATCATATGTGATGAATCTGTATCGGCTCTGGATGTATCAGTTCAAGCTCAAGTGCTTAATCTTCTTATAGATCTTCGAAACAAATTCGGCTTGACCTACATATTTATCTCTCATGACCTTTCTGTTGTTAAATTCATGAGCGACCGTATGATTGTAATGAATAAAGGTAAAATAGAAGAAATGGGTTTGGCAGATGATATTTATAATAACCCTCAAAAATTATATACTCAAAAACTAATTGATGCGATTCCCAAAGGACGCTAATGCTGCCATTTTAAGTAGTTTTATCAGGTTCAAAGAGTGTTAATGATTGTTAATGTATAATTATTTTGTCACTTGAAGCATATTTTTACGTTGTAAATGCAACCAAGTGAACTTAACACGTGTCTTTAGTATGAATTTTACTGCCTTTAGTCGAAATTATGTAACTTTTCTTAAAAATGGTTATATATTAAAAACAAAGGGATATCAAAATAACCCATAGAGCAATGAAAAATACCAAATTACAATCTATTTTATTCGGCCTTATATTGTTCGTAAGTATAGCCTCTTTCATTTATATCAATTCTATTCAAGTAAGAGATTGTTCTCTTAATTGTGGTGCGAAACAAGAATTAGTAGAAGAAGATAAAAATAAAGGAAACTCTGAACTACCTGATGTCAAAATTTTTAAGAAATTGATTGAAAAGGGAAAAGAGTTGATTCCTGCTACATAGTTCTAATTTTTTTCCAATACCGGATTAAACCCGCTACACTCATCCAAGAAGGATTTGCCGCTTCATATTGTATAATACCTGCATCTGAAATACCGAAATCTTTGAGCTGATTTGCTACGTACTTTTGAAATAAAGGTACTATTTCCTGTACACTCGTATTAGAAATGGCATATGGCTTGATCCATTCTGACCAATCATTTAAACAATTTTCTAAGCTATCTAGGTGAGCATCAATTTCCTCAATTAAGCCATAATGAGTAAGATATAAATGTTCTATCTTTAATTGCCTGATTAAAGCTATAGACGACATCCAATCTTCTAGATTAATATCTGGCGGAGGACAAGGCGGAACAACCATTCCATTTCCAATTTTTACTCCTGCAACATCTCCGGCAAATAAGTGTTTTTCCATTTGCCAGGCTGTATGATGAATAGCATGTCCTGGAGTATGCCAACTGATAAAGGTCGTATTACCTATTGTAAGGCTAGTATTGTGTTCAATTGGTTTTAATAAATTTGGATCAATAGGTTTCATTTCCCCCCATAAGGTTTCCATTTGATCCTGATATATTCGTTTTGCGGAATTCCATAATTTTGAAGGATCGGCAAGATGAGGAGCTCCTATTGGATGCAGATATATATTAGCACCTTGTTCAGCAAAAGCCCATGCTGCTCCTGCATGATCAAAGTGAATATGGCTCAATAATACATGTTTAATATCACTAATACTAAAACCTAGTTTTTCAATACCCTTTTTTAAATAAGGAAAGGTAGAATATGGCCCCGTTTCAATTAGTACAGGCCCATCGCTCGTCTCAATCAGGAAAGCAGCAATCGCACTATCTATTCCCTGAAAACGTAAATCAATTGTATGAATCATATTTTATTAATTTTACCTAACCACCTAACCACCTAACCACCTAACCACCTAACTAATACCCTGCAGCCTGACCATCTTTCCTAGACTCTGAAGCTCCAAAATATACTTTATTTTTATCATCCCACATTATAGCCTGATAACCTCCATATCCTCCAAGATCAAAACCAACTTTATGACGTTTGGCCATCAGAGCCCTTATTACATTATAGTCGATTCCGTCTTCTAAAACTATTCTTCCTCCATCTGTCATATTACCACCAGTAGGTTCTGTCGACCCAAAATGTTGTACTCTGGGAGCATCACCTGCTTCTTGTAGATTCATTCCGAAATCAATCATATTTACTAAAATCTGGACATGCCCTTGTGGTTGCATAGCGCCACCCATCACACCAAAGCTCATAAAAGGTTTTCCATCTTTTGTTACGAAGCAAGGAATAATAGTATGAAATGGTCTTTTATGAGGTTCATATACATTAAAATGGTTTTCATCTAAAGAAAATAACTCTCCTCGATCTTGAAGTATAAAACCTAAACCATCTGGTGTCATACCTGATCCCATACCTCTATAATTACTTTGTATTAATGAAACCATATTTCCCCATTGATCAGCCACTGTCATATAGATCGTTTCCCCATGACTCAAGGCACCAGCAGGGTAAGATTTGTTTGCTTTCTTTGGATCAATTAACTTATTTCTTTGCTTTGCATATTCTTTTGAGATGAGCCAATCTACTGGAATTTTATTGAAATCCATATCAGCGTAATACTTTGCACGATCTTCATATACTACTTTCTTTGCTTCTACCAAAGTGTGAATATATTCTGCACTTCCAAATCCCATCGAGGCTATATCATATTGCTCTAGAATGTTTAACATTTGTAATGCTGCTATTCCTTGTCCGTTTGGTGGCAATTCCCATACATCATAACCTCTATAATTAGTAGAGACCGGCTCAATCCAGGTAGAAGAATGATCTTGGAAGTCTTTCATCGAAAAAAAACCGCCTTGTTCTTCCATATATTTTACGATAGTTTTTGCAATCGACCCTTTATAAAATTCATCTCGACCTCCTTTTGCTAGTTTTTTAAAAGTAGTGGCAAGAAATGGATTCTTGAAAATTTCTCCTTTGGAGGGAATTTTTCCATTTGGCATATAAGTTTCCTTAAAACCGGGGAATTTTGATAAAAAAGGAGCAGACCTGCCCATATAATAAGCGATTAATTCAGAGACCGGAAATCCTTCTTCAGCATATTTGATAACTGGAGCAAAATTGTCTGCCATATCCAATTTTCCAAATCGTTTATGCATCTCAAACCACCCATCCACACAGCCTGGCACAGATACAGGAATCGGACCATGAGAGGGGATTTTTGTTAGATTGTTTTTCTTAAAATAGTCTAAAGTTAGATTATATGGTGACCTACCACTAGCATTTAAACCATACAATTTTTGAGTCTTAGCATCCCATATAATTGCAAATAAATCTCCTCCCATACCATTACCCGTTGGTTCAACTAATCCGAGCATAGCATTTGCGGCAATAGCAGCATCGACTGCAGTTCCACCTTGCTTTAAAATGTCCAGGCCAACTTGAGTTGCTAAAGGTTGACTGGTTGCCACCATTCCATTTTTGGCAATGACTTCAGATCTAGTTGCAAATTGGCTTCCTGTGATTCGATCTTGTCCAAATAGCTGGAAGACAGTTAAAACTAGGATAAATAGGAGGCTTTGTTCTTTCATGATGATAAGGTTTGGACAGGTTAGAGAAAAATTAAGCGTTTTCGTCATTTTTAAATTTGAGAGATACACTATTGATACAATATCTTTTTCCAGATGGGGGAGGACCATCGTTAAAAATATGACCAAGGTGTCCACCACAATTAGAGCAAAGCAATTCAATCCTGGTCATAAAGTGACTGGTATCTTTTTTTTGTTCTATGCTTGCTGACTCTAATTCACCCCAAAAGGAAGGCCAACCACAACCAGAATTAAACTTCTGCTCAGAAGAAAATAACTCAAAATCACAAGCGGCACAATGATATTTCCCCACTTCTGAAAAATTGTTGTATTCACCTGTATGCGGTCTTTCAGTACCTGCCTGTCGAAGAATTCTATATTCTTCTTCTGTGAGTTCTTTTTTCCAATCCGCGTCGCTTTTATTTATTTTATATTTCATAATGTAAAAATATTTTACTCAGTTGATAATTTCCTTACAATGATATTTTAAAATTATTCAAAAGTATAGCCATTCAAGAAAGTTTTGACCTCCATTCGCTTACGGCCTTGCATTTGTATATCTAATAAATGGACATAGCCATCTTTAGTTGTAACCTTTATAAAGTTTTTGTTATCACTAATGAATTTTCCTGTTTGAAAGTTATGTGTTGAAATTTCTTTTGCAGATCGAAATATCTTTAGCTTTTGATCATCTAATAAGGTCCAAGCAACAGGAAAGGGGCTCAATCCTCTTATAAAATTATGAACGGCTATTGTAGTTTGATCAAAATCAATTTCACAAGTTTCAGTATATATTTTTGGAGCTTTTGTAACTTTTGAATTGTCCTGTTCTTCTAAGACATAGTCATCTTCCTCAACGGCCTGAATGCTTTTCAAGACTACCTCAGCACCAAGAATCATCATTCGATCATGAACTTCCCCTGTCGTTTCATCTTCTCCAATGCTCATCTTAGCTTGAAATAGCATATCACCAGTATCGATTTTGTGTTTTAAAAAGAAGGAAGTTACACCCGTTTCCTGCTCCCCATTGATTACAGCCCAATGAATAGGAGCGGCACCTCTATATCTAGGTAATAAAGATCCATGAAGGTTAATCGTACCCAATGGTGGCATATCCCAAACAATTCTTGGCAACATCCTAAATGCGACAACAATTTGAATATCAGCTTTTAACTGCTGCAATGCTTCTACAAACTCAGGTGCTTTTAAGTTTGGAGGCTGTAAAACTGGAATATTATGTTCCTGAGCAAATTTTTTAACTGGAGATTCTATCAATTTTTTATTTCCACGACCGCCATATTTATCTGTTGCGGTAACTACACCTGCGATTTCATAACCCGCTTTATAAAGGATTTCTAATGATGGAACCGCAAATCCGGGGGTTCCCATAAAGACAATTTTCAAATTCATTTAAAATAATTGGTATAAAGTGTATAAATTTAAGAACGAATAACGTCTAAACAAATGAAATTACCAAAACAGGTTAATAAAAAGTTATTCTTTGTTTCTTTTATGCTTTAACATTAAATTTGATCTTTGTATTAGATCAGTAAAATTCTTAATAAATATATGAGAGAACTTACATCAGGCTTATTTCTAATAGCATCTATATTTTGTAATACACTTTTCGCTCAGGACATTGAACTGGAAGGGTATGTATATGAAACCGGGAATCGGGGATACCTGAATATGGTATCTGTAAAAGTGTATGATATGTCTAATCAATTAGTGACTTCAACAGGTACTGATATGAGCGGTTTATTTAAAGTAAACTTGCAGATTGGGCAAGAATATATCATATCTACATCAAAAGATATTTTTAAAGAGCGAAAAATGTTAGTTTCCACTATTGGGAAAACATCAGATGAAAAACTCTTTTTAAAAGTAGAAATGAAAAGAGAGCCCGGTTATATATTTGATGTTACCTTAGCTTCTAAACGGACTAAAAAACAAATCAAAGCTGGTTTGCCTGCTGATGCTATTGCAGGAGCACATGTCGAAGTATACAATAATACTAAAGAACGACAGATTCTAGACTTGAAAGAAACGGAATTTCCTAATTTTAAAATTCACTTTGAAGATGGGAATCATTACACTATTATGATTAGAAAAAAAGGGTTTTTTACAAAAAGAATGGAGGCTTATGTCAATGTTGAGGGGTGTATCCTTTGTTTTGATGGAGTAGGAGAGGTCAAGCCAGGTGTTTCGGATATTATGACAGAGAAGAATACCATGGGGACTTTATTAGCAAATGTAGAAATGAAACCAGTTGAAATAGGTAAGGCTATAAAAGTAGAAAAAATCTATTATGATAAAAGTTCTTATAAAATTCGAAAAGATGCTGCTGAAGAGTTGGATAAACTAATTACTTTTTTAAAAGATAATCCTGCTTTACTTATCGAATTAGGTTCACATACAGATTCTAGAGGAGACACAAAATCCAATGAAAAACTATCACAAAACAGAGCAGAATCTGCCGTGAAATATATTACTAATGATACAGGCATAGAGAAATGGAGAATCAGAGCAAAAGGATACGGAGAGAGTAAATTAGTAAATAGTTGTAAAAATGGTGTAGAATGTAGCGAACGTCGACATGAGAAAAATAGACGAACAGAAATTAAAGTTACAGGAACCTTGGCAAATGACCCATATGACAATTTAAGCCTGAATGATATTATTCAAAAAGAGAAAATGGAGAAGATGTTGGAAGATATTTTGAATCAAGAAATTGTAGAAGTTAAAGCAGGGGAGGAACTTCCAGAAGAAATAAAAAAGCAAATGGAATCTAGTAATGAGCATAGATCAACTACTGCTGCTGAAGGAAAAAAAGTAGAAAGTCATGAATCTAATACAGAGGAGATTCATATTGAAAAAGTAGAAGTCATAACAGTCCCTAAAAACAAAGTAGGAGCTTCATTACCAGTAAAAACAGAAAAAAATGAAGAGACTATTGCCTCTTCTAAAATTGAACAAGCGAAAGATCCTGTAGTCAGAAACCCTTCAAAGAATAAAGCATCTAAGCTAGCCAAGGCTGATAAAAAGGAAACAATGATTTTTGATGAATTAGAAGTGGAAGTGAATCATAGACCAACTGTACCACAGTTTATTGATGTAGGATATACGGGCTACATGGTAGAATTTTATTCCGCGGCATTGGAATTGCCTCCTAGTCATGAGATTTTTTCTAAACATGGAAAAATTTATAAGGAGCAAAAAAAAGATGGAACTTATGCCTATTTGTTTGGACCATTTAAGGAATGGAGGGACGCAAATCGTTTCTTAGAATCTACAATCATTGAAAACTATAAGGCTTCTAAAGTTATTAGATATAAAAAAGGAAAACGCATAGCGAAGAATTAGGAATTTTACTTTTACACACTGTATTAGACATTGCTCAAAACAAAAATATTAAAAATTGGAATTTAATTGGCAGACAAAAGATGGCATTCAAATTTATGGCAAAGACTGGATGATAGAGAATCCTAAAGCTGTAATTGCATTGGTGCATGGATTTGGAGAGCATTGTAGGAGATATGATAGTATGGCTAATTACTATAATGAAAGGCAATATGCTATGCTTGGCTATGATAGAAGAGGACATGGACAATCTTCTGGTCCTAGAGGACATACCCCGAACTACGATTGTTTTTTAGATGAAATCGATTCCCTAATTGTTGAATGCAAACAGAGATATCCTGGTAAACCAATAGTTATTTATGGTCACAGTATGGGCGGAAACCTTGTACTCAATTATATGATCAAACGACCAAACCCTGACATACAATTGACTATCGTTACAGGACCTTGGATACAATTGACTAAAGAACCACCTGGAATTCTAAAAGCAATTGTAAGATTAATTCGAAAACTATCACCTACTTTCGCTCAGGAAAATAAAATTGGAATCTATATTTCTCGTGTTCAGGAAGAAGTTGATAAATATATGAATGATCCCTTGGTACACGGTAGGATTTCTGTCAATTTAGCTTGTGAAATGTTTAAGTGGAGCGACTACCTATATCATTATAAAGGGGCATTAACAAAACCAACTTTAATCATGCATGCTGGAGAGGATAAGCTTACAAGTTTGAAAGCTACGGAAAAATTTGTTCAAAATGTCGATGGCGATATTAGTTTTAAAATTTGGGAAGACTTATATCATGAAATCCATAATGAAAGCGTCAGAGAACAAGTATATAACTATGCGATTGATTGGTTAGGGCAAAAATTGTAAATATTTATAAATATAATGATTCATTAAATAAAGGAGAGCTACCGTTCTCTTTTAAAAAGTTACCGTTTAGTGGAACATGCTTTTTTAAAACTCCTTCTTGTGCTACTTTTGTGTTTACTCACCATCATGAAGAACGAATTATCGTTTTGGCCTTTTTGGCAAGCACTCCCAATTAATAATCATTTATTTTTTTACAGGATTAATTGCTAATGGCCAAGGATTTTCCATTTTATAAACAATTAGATGAGACAGACTGTGGTGCAGCTTGTTTAAGGATGATTGCTCGCTATTATGGAAAGTATTATAGTTTAGACTTTCTTAGAGACTTGACTTTTGTAGATAGGCAAGGTGTATCTCTTCTAGGAATAAGTGATGCAGCGGAAGCTATAGGCTTACATACCCTCGGGGTTCGCATTAGTTTTGAACGATTGCTTGATAATATTCCCCTCCCAGCCATTGCTTATTGGAGGCAATCTCATTTTATTGTTGTTTATAAGGTAAGTAAAAAAAATGTTTGGGTAGGAGATCCTGCTGCTACAGAAGTTTATAAAATCCCAAAGGAAGATTTTCTGAATGGTTGGATAAATGATAAACAACAGGGAGAGGATGTTGGTGTACTCCTATTGCTAGAGACGACCCCTGAGTTCTTTTTAGAAGAAGGCGAAAAAGTTAATCGATCGGGCTTGGCTTATGTCTTCTCCTATTATAAGAATTACAAAAAGCTTATTTTCCAATTAAGCTTAGGCTTATTATTAGCTAGTATTCTACAAGTTATTTTTCCCTTCATTATGAAGGCTATTGTTGACATGGGAATTCTATTAGATAATACAAATCTGATAGTGATCATGTTGATAGCTCATTTGGTTTTATTTTTCACGCAATCATTAGTTGAGGGAATAAGAAGTTGGATATTATTGCATACTGGAACGCATGTTAATATCCGAATGATTTCCAATTATTTGGTTAAAATAATAGATAAACCGCTTCGCTTTTTTGATACACGGATGACAGGAGATATTCTTCAAAGGGTTGATGATCATAAACGGATTGAACGAATGCTTACCTCTTCTTCCATTCAGACTGTCTTTTCCCTTTTTAGTTTTGTTATATTTGGAATCATCTTATTTTTATTTGATCCAGGAATCTTTATTGTATTTCTAACAGCCTCTTTTATTTATCTCCTTTGGGTGGTTTATTTCTTGAAAAAAAGGAAGGAACTGGATTATAAGCGTTTCGATGAAATGGCAGTTAATCAAAGTGCCTTGATACAGATGATTCATGGGATCAGCGATATAAAATTACATAATGCCGAAAAGTCCAAACGATGGGAATGGGAACGTATTCAGGCAAAGATATTTAGATTAAATAAAAGATACCTCAACCTTAATCAATGGCAAAGAACAGGCGCAAATTTTATAAATGAATCTAAAAATATTATCATTTCATTTCTTGCCGCAAAGGCGGTGGTAGAGGGTCAGATTACTTTAGGTGCTTTGGTGGCTATACAATATATCATTGGTCAATTGAACAGCCCCTTAGATCAAGTTGTTCACTTTATTCAATCCATGCAAGATGCCAAAATTAGTTTGGAACGGATGAACCAAATTCATTTATCCAGTTCAAAAGAAGTAGTAGAAAACAAAATTAGGATCATGCCTGAGAATGGAGATCTAAATTTTGAAGATGCCTCTTTTCAATATGGAGGGCCACATTCTCCAATAGTATTGAAGCAAATTAATTTAAAAATTCCAAAAGGAAAGACTACCGCAATCGTTGGGACAAGTGGAAGTGGAAAAACTACAATGCTCAAACTTTTACTCAAATTTTATGAACCTACAGAAGGAACAGTAAAATTAGGCGAGATCAATTTGGTCAACTTTCAAGATAAAATGTGGAGGAATAAATGCGGAGCAGTTTTACAAGATGGTTATATTTTTACAGATTCTATTGCGAAAAATATTGCTCTTGGAGCAGAGCTTATTGATACTGAAAAATTATTGCATGCAGTAAAAGTCGCAAATATCCAACAATTTATTGAATCGCTTCCTTTAGGATATAATACAAAAATCGGCGCAGAAGGTATAGGTTTGAGCCAGGGACAAAAACAGCGGATATTAATCGCAAGAGCAATTTATAAACAGCCAGAATATTTTTTCTTTGATGAAGCTACGAATGCATTAGATACAGAAAATGAAAGGATAATTATGCAAAACCTCGCTCAATTCTTTAAAGATAAAACAGTCATTACTGTAGCCCATCGATTAAGTACCGTTAAAAACGCTGATCAAATCGTCGTTTTACACAAAGGGCAAATAATGGAACGGGGAACACATCATGAATTGATATTAGCTAAAGGCCGCTATTATAATTTAATTAAAAACCAATTAGAATTAGGAGATTAATTGCTATTTTGAAAGTATTTATATGGAAGTAAATAATAAAATCAATCTACATAGCGAAGAACTTCAGGAAGTACTGGGGACGCCTCCGAATTGGCTGGTCCGTTTTGGAACTTTGATTGCTTTTTTTACTTTTTTTGTTTTAATTATTGTTGCTTATTTTGTGAAGTATCCAGATGTGATAAAGGCGCCTCTTGTGATCACAGCACTCAATCCTCCTGTAAATTTAATATCAAAACGAAGTGGTCGATTAGAAGCGGTATTAATTAAAGATAATGATCATGTGAAAAAAGGTGATTTGCTGCTTGTTTATTCGAGTACTGCTAATTTGTTTGATATAGATTCTTTAGAGAAAGATCTTGCTTACTTTGCAGGTGAACTTTCTGTTAGAGATATTGAAAATTTTACACCTAGACGCGCTTTAAAATTAGGAGACTTGCAAGATGAGTATTCGGAGTTTCTGAAAAACTTTGATGGGTTTATTTATGGAGCTGTTTCTAATAATGATCAAAAAAGTATCAATCGTAAACGCAATGATATTAGAAGTATCGAAGGGAGTATTATTCTCGATAATGAAAAACGTCCAGGTATTCAAAAGAGGAGTATTATTGCGCAAAAAGAACTTAAGCGATTTCAAGATGTGTATGCTTCAAATCCGGAAAAATATAGAGATTTACTTGGTGAAGCAATATCAAAAGTTAATGATATTGATAAAGAATTTGAAGATTTGGAAACAACCATTTTGAATAAAAGAGCTCAAATTGAAAGGATAAAAAGAAGTATTGCAGAGATCCGACAACAAAGTGGAGAAGATAATTCTAATCTGAAATTTGAAATTGAAGAAAACATAAGTAGATTAAAGGGTAAAATTAATATTTGGAAAAATGAAAATCTAATTCTTGCTCCCATTGAAGGAAGGGTGATTTTCTATGAAGAATTTGACAATGAAAATCAATCAGTAGAGGAAGGAACTAAAATTTTAAGAATCCTCCCTCCTGGCGAGGTTGGAGAAATGTACGGCAAAGTGGACTTACCACAAACTGGTTCCGCTAAAGTAGAGATCGGACAGATCGTTGCTATAAAAATGAAAAATTACCCTTTTCATGAATATGGAATTCTAAAAGGTGTCGTTCGCAAAAAAGCAGATATTCCTCAAGAGAACAATACCTATAAATTGGAAGTAGAGTTAGTTAATGGTTTGCAGACCAATTTTGGAAAGAATCTAGACTTTGCTCCAGGTATGATCGGTTCTGCTGAGATCATTACAAAGGAGCGTCGATTTTTAAATCGTATCTTTGAAAATGTTTTTATCTTTTAGTGAAATATAAATGTTGAAAATATTCCCCTACATTTTAGCACGAATAGGAGGCTTATCATATGACTATCTTGAAAGCTTGTCTTGGTCTAATAGAAAGGACTTAGCAATATACTTTAAGGCTAAAGAAGAAATAGAGGAACAACGGTTACAAATTCTAGAAGACTTATTATTTGTTGTAAATAAAATCGAAGACTATCCTGCAAAATTTTACCTAAAAATTTTAAGACGTTCTATTTTTAATAGACGAAATATAAAAATAAAAGCATTTAATTATGAGGGCTTCATTAAAAATGAATTTGAAGCCGTGATCAAAAAAGTGGTACAGTATAAATCTAATCTATTGGATTGGGAAAAGAAAACGTTGAAATTTGAAGAAATCTACGAAGGAGAACTTTTAAAAGTCAGGGAGAATTTATTAAAAAACGAATTCCCTGAAGCTTTAAGTAAAGGCTTACAATTAGCTAGTCACTCTTTTTTAAAACGTTTAAATACCTATCAAGAAAAAGGAACAGAAAAACTTAATAAAAAAATACTACAGACTGAACGAAAACTGTTACAATACTTAAGTCGTATTGCAGTTAAAACTTCGCCTTTTAGTTCTTTTACAAAGTTAGGACTCATTGATTTTAAAGATCAAAATCTCTATTCCAGTCAAAGAAAAGTGCGCTTGAATAATTCCTTATTCAGATTATTTAAAGATGCACTTATTCACTATCCGCCATTTTTTAGAAACCTAAAAATAAGGCTGAACGCTTCGATTTATTTGAATGATGATAATACGGGGTCTGCACAATTAAAATATCTATTAAATACTAGAAATATAGAATCTATTCAGGAAATAGAACGAAGTGATCTAATTGATTTTATTATTGATTTATTAGATGAGTCACAGCCTAATTTGACCTATTCCCATTTTGTAAATGCCTTGGCTGAAAATGTAGATGCAGATATCGAAAGCTTGGAAGCATATTTATTGCAATTGATTAATTATGGTTTGATAGAATGGGATTGGCCTTTTTCTGGCTTAGATCCTAAGTGGGATGAAAAGTTAGAATCCATATTAATTAATAATAAAGATCACTTATTAATTGAGCTTAAAGATTTATTGAAAACAGCAAGAGAATGGATGCAAGCTTTTGAAATTGGCACGTATTCAGAAAGACTACTAATTCAGCAAAAAGCATTTGAAAGATTTAAATTGCTTGCTGAAAAATTGCTAGAAGCTGCTGCACTTAAAGATGTTGAACAAGTAGCAACTTCAGATCATTTAAAAAATATATTTTCGACTTCATTTGATTTAGTAAGGGAGCAATTGTTTTACGAAGATGTCAGTCAAACTATACACAATAATTTTGCACAAGAAGATTTCTCTAATATAGCTTATGACTTAGAACAATTAACAAACCGACTTAGTCCTTTTTATTATAATCATTCAAAGGAAAGAGATCTAGCTTTTTTCAAAAGTAATTATCCAGATGGGAAAGTTTCATTGCTTAGTTTTTATGAAGCCTATTTTAAAAAAACAAATAGAGAAACACCAGAAATAGCTATTCATGAAATTAATAAAAGAAAAGCATTTTTAAACCATCTAATTGAAAATGGACAATGGAAAAGCCTTCATCATTTTCATCTAGAGATAGATGCTATCCCTATTTTTGAAAAGGAATCGAAGCATCAACATAAATCAAAAGCCGCTTTTTTGCAATTGTATAAAGAGCAAGGAAAAATAAAAGCTTTTGCAGAAACAGTATTGATGGGCTATGGAAAAATGTTTGGAAGATTTTTGCACCTCTTTCCAGATTCCTTGACCATTGCTATCGAAGAAAACAATAAGCGATTAAATAATAAGGATCACCTTTGGGTTGAAAATGTTGATGCTTCTATATACAATCCAAATGTTCATCCATCATTGATGTCTTATGAGATCCAATTGCCTGGCAGTCAAAATAATCTTTCAGCAGAACAACAAATTCCAATTAGGGATTTAGAAATTCATCTAGAAAAAGAAACAAATGCACTTTTTCTTTGGGATAAAAAACGTAAAAAACGTCTGGTTATCTTTGATTACGGTTTTGAAGCATTGAATAATAGGAGTCCAATGTATCAATTGCTTGCCAGGTTTAATTATCAATTGGTAGGGCCAGATATATTGGTCAATATTTTGGATAATAAACTTATCGCAAAAGATGAAAATGGAATTATTCATCAACCTCGTATTTCTGTTGGAGCATATTTAATTATTCGTAGGCGTGGGTGGGCAATTCCAATTGCAATAGTTCCTAAAAAAGAGGCAGCAGAAAGCCATGCAGCTTATTTTACGAAAATAAATAGCTGGCGTAGAGCTTTTCAAATTCCGGAAAAAGTGTTTATTGTTATAGATGATCCCCGTTTTCGTGGAAGAGATGCTCAAAAGGCGAAATCTGATGACTATAAACCACAGTACATAAATTTCTCAAATGCTTTGTTGATTCAGTTATTTCAAAAAATAATGACAAAAGCTCCTCAGTATTTAATGATTGAAGAAATGTTGCCTGAACCTTCACTAATATTACAGTCTAAAGGAGAACGATATGTATGCGAGTATCTGATGGAGTGGGAGACAGTGGAAAAGTAAATATTGGCTATTGGTTATTTATAAATAAACAACCAATAGCCAATGGCTTTTTTTATGCGTGATAATATCGTTCCTTATAGATTTTGCCATCTTTCCATTCTGTAGCTACGATTTGCTCGGATAACATGGTTTCTCCGTTTTTAAGTTTTAATTCCATCACTGCATCATAATAGGAGTGATTCCCATTGACTGCATAATTCCCAACCTCATATCGAACAAATTCTGCCAATTGATTATCAATAAAATCTTGTTCAAATTTTACGCAAAATGCCTTTCCATGCTTTGGGTCGCCGTTTGCTTCTTGTAAAGTTACATCATCATGCAAATAAAGATTCATTGCTTCAATGAATTTAGCTTCTTTCAATAAGTCAAAGATGTGTTTCAAATTCTTTTCAATTGCGTTTTCCATAAGTGTACTAATTTTAAAATGTAGGAATGAACTTCGATTGAATTTTTATTTTTCAAAGTTCATTTGTTAACAAAATTATTATGAAACAAAAGTAAGTATAATAAAAAAAATATAATCATCTAAACTTCCTTATTTTATGTCAATTTTTCCCATATTCGTTTGAGTGGAACTTATTACAATTTTTAATAGATATGTTTTTTACTATTGCGAATATATTGTTATAGTTTTATTGAAAATTCAAAGCTTGCCCAAATTTTATTTTAGAATGAGAAAATTCATTACATTAGACAGATTTTAAAACTATTGAATTTTTAAATAACCTCAAAAAACGAACATTATGCCACAAACTTATGCCGTAGTTTATGATGAACATGGTAATTTCTTTATTGCCCGTAAAAATGAAAGAGCTTACTTCTTTCACAGTAAAGGAGGAGGGGGAACGATTTTTCCTAATGGAATTCGTATTAAAAATGGACCGGGTCTGAGTGCTTTACCCGGAGGAAAATTAGAGGCTGACGATCCCGCTATAGGGGCAGCCGATGAATTTTTTGAAGAAACCGGTGTTCAATTAAGAGCATTCGAACAAGAATTAACGCCACCTGAATATCATGAGGATCCGGATTATTTTGGGGTCTACTTTAAGGTTAGCTCTGAAATACTTACTCTAATTAGTAGGGAAGCTATTCAGAATATTGCTACAGCAGGTCAAGCTGCAGCAGGTATAAGAAATGGTAGGATCAGAACCTATGATGGAATATTCGAAATATACCCTAATTGTCCTCAGGATAATGAATTAGGTTCTGGCGAAATTTGGAATTTGTTTACTGATTGGGCTAAGATAGAAGCACTAAGAGGAAGCAGGAGTACAGATTGGTTTTATCACATCTTGCTGAATCTAAGGAGGGCATTGACAAGTCTGCCATTGCTAGAGAATCAATAATACACGATGTATCTAAAATGGTTTAGGGTTTTCCTAAACCATTTTGCATCGGGTATGAAAACTTCATTTGTTATTAGGACTAGCGGACAAGTTTAATTATAATAAGCATCCCTAATCTCAATCAAAAGAGTATTAGCAAGATTTTTATCAGGGCTTGTTCTTAACTTCGAAACAGCAAATAATTCTCTAATCTCAGCCACTTTATTTTCTGCATTTTCGACTAATGTTTTATAGTTGAATTTCCCTTTTCTGATGTTTAACAGAAAATCTTTATCATTTTTTCTCAACACATTAAACCGACCGGTCCGAGCAATTTCTTCAGCCATATGGAGCAATCGGAAAGTATGCATCATATTTTTAGCATCATAATTTTTTCCATGCTCTAAAGTGTTTTCATATCTGCTTTGATTTCTTTTTGAAACCCATTCCCAATATTGCTTGTATTCTTTGCAGTAAACTGAAAAGCCATCCTTATTAAAAAATAGATTAGTTAATACTTTTTCTCCTTTTGGAATTGAACTCAGACAAATTTCCAGAGAAGTTTTACTTTTTATAATTCCATTATAATTAGCATGTGGACTATGAAATAATGCATACATATCTTTCATATTTGGAATATTGATCAACCCACAATCATCTGGTGATATATTTTTAGCATTTAAAAAATCAAGGAGTGGTTTTGCCCCCTGATCTTCTGTAATATAGCAAAAATCTAATATTGATTTTCTTTCTTTATCAATTGGGTTGACAATCTTTTTATTTAAGCCCTTAGCTTTTTTAATCTGAGCATAAGCAAATCCTGCAAAAGTATCTTTGCATTTTTTTGAAATGAAATCCTGCAAAATAACCTTATCGAATAAAGGATGCTTATATAAAACAAATTCTTCTGGTGTATTTAATAGCTCCAGACAGGTTGGATTATTTTTTTGCAATAAGCTGAGGAATTTTCCTATTTCATAATAAACTTCATCATTGTTCGCATCGTTTAATTGATCGACTGGATCTAAACTATAAAAATCCTCTTTGGGTAAGATGAAGACCCCTTTTTTATCAATATCTGAATCTTTATGATTCAAGCCATATGCATGACTTCCACTGATACATTCAAATAATAATAAACCTTTAGTTTTTAATTCATCAAAATTCATGTATAAAACTTCTGAATAGGTTATTGGCATTAATATTATCAACAGTATTCCCTCTAAGTGTTTTGGCTTTTAATTGACTGTTCTCAATACAATTCTTCATTAGTAATAATAAAGCTTCATCTTTCTTAAATAAGAAGTTTTCATCTTTTGTTGCTTTTAGGTCAATTAGATTTAATATTTTATTTACGACAGTTTTATCCCTTATGGTTGATTTTAAAGTCTCCCGAAATTGGATAGGAGGGATGCTGTCTTTTTCTAATATCCATTTACAATTTAAAGATGCTCTTAATCCATAGAACCATGATTTCAGTTTAACCGATTCTTCTCCATTACAGATATCAAAAAAACGTTTTGCCATACTGAGGTAATGATGCATTGAAGCAATAGGCGAAAAACATTGATTCGAAAAGGATTCGATTGTTTTTCTAAAATTATTAGATTCGTAGTAAATGATTGTTGAGTTTATCCATTCAAGCGGCGACATATTTGACTTCTTCATTAATCGCATTGCTTTTTTGATTTCCCAACCATTGATATCCAATAACTCATTAACACCCAAATCAATGGTGTCTTTTGATTCATTTAAAGAAAGGTACCAATCGATTGGTTTTACATAAAAAAAGCGAACGTCATAATCACTGTCTGGTGAAGGAAAACCCCATGCTCTGCTACCGCTTTCACTTGCAAATAGGATTTTAATATTTCGACTGGATTCGAGTAAGTTTATTTCTTTTAAAATTTTATCTTTCATTAGTATAAAATTGAATGGAGCGCGACTTAAAAAACCAAAAATAATAACATCATCAGAGGAGAAATCATTCCCCCAAGTCCAAAATATACCATTCTATTTCTGAAACATCAATTTGTTCTCTTCTACCTTTTTTTTCAGGCGCATAGTGTTTAGCTAAATAGGATACGATTTTGTCTTTATTGTTTCCTAAATCCCATAAACCCTGCGATTCCTGCATCCATGTAATCATTTGTTCCCAACCTTCTTGAGTAGCTCGATTTTGTGTAATTAATTTCGCAGAATGACATACAGTACAGTTTGCCCTAACTAAATCAAACTCAGGAGCAAAAACAAGACCTGTTTGAACATGTATTCCATTTTCGATTCGATCATAATCATCTTCAAAATGCTTGCTGCTCTTATTTAAATTTTGGACGCTTTGTTTTGATTGAAATGCTTTTTTTATATCGTTTTCGAAAGGGATATAAAGCATTATTCCCGCAATAAATAGTACAATGAATTTTATTACAGTGATCAGCGTAGTGAAATTGCTAATCCAAATTTTCCTATATTCTTTATGCTCCTTATTATTGATTTGAGACAGGGTTCTTTTCATTATTATTAATCCGATTCTAAATTTATACGTTCTTTGACAAAATCCGTGGACAAGCCGTAAATAAAATCAAAAGCGACTAAAGGAAGCCTTGATCTTGTTTATGGTTTTGTCTCAAACATGGGATTTGTCAAAGAACCAATTTATATTACTTTAATCGCAATTCGATGACAAGCATTATTTAGATATCCTTTTGGATTCCAGCCTGGCAATATCATTGGTTGTGCGATACCATTACTATCGGTGGCTTTAGCCCAGACTTCATAATAACCTTTTTCAGGAAATTTAATTTTTGCTGAAAAACGTTGCCATGCTAAGCGGTTTATTGGTTTATCTAATGCACAAGAATGCCAGGAAGCTCCAAAGTCAATAGAGTAGTGGACTTTATTGACTTCAAGATCACCAGCCCAAGCATGACCTTTGATTGGAAGTAACTGACTTAGCTTTATTTGAGCGCCTGTTTTAGGATAAGTGATCAATGATTTGACAGGCATACTTTCAATGATACACATATCTTTATCTTCTACCTTAGAGCCTGGAGCAACAGGCTTACAGGGAACTCTATAGGCTTGGCCTTTCATTTTCGTTCCGTCATGAATTTTATCTCGGACACTAATTCTTTCTAACCATTTTCCTGAACAGGAAGCTGGCCATCCTCCAAAAACTAATCGAAGTGGATATCCATTCATCAAAGGGATATCTTCTCCATTTAAAGACCAGGCAATTAGGCTTTCGTTTTCCATCGCCTTATGCATTGGAACGCCTCTGGAAATTGGATATTTATCCGGATCACCACTCAAATGAGTATCTTTTCCATAATATCCAATATAAACAGCATTTGATTGTATTCCGACATCATTTAAAACATCTTTTAAGCGAACACCTGTCCAGGCTGCACAAGCAACGGCCCCGGTACTCCATTGATTTCCCTTTGCCGGAGGATTAAATTCCTTTCGACCATTGCCTCCACATTCAAGAGTAAGATGATAGGTATACTGCTTGAATTTTGTTTTTAAGTCGCGGATTGTATAACTTTTTGGATTAGCTACGGCTTCTCCATCAAAGTTTAACGTCCAAGTATCAACATTGATATTAGCGCGATTGGGCGGGATACCATTATTGCGTACAAAAAACAAATCACCGGGCGTAATTGATTCATTTAGTAGATGAACTGGCGTCTCAGCATTGACTGGGCGATCATTAAGGACGACTAAGTCTGGATGTTTGCCAGGAATATTTTGGAATGAGGAATGATTCTGTAATGCAATTGGGATTATATCAGCGCTTAAATTCTTTGCAAAAACGATATTCGTACCGATTGCAATATTCATGGCTGTAATTGTACTCTTTAAAATAAACTTTCTTCTATTGAGAATAGGTTGCTTATCCATAGGTTAAATTCAAGATGAAATTGTGATCACGTGAATTTAATAAATATAAAGCATGATATTCAAGTATAATTCACTAGAATATTGATATCCATGATATTCAAACAAAAAAAGGGGGTAACTACATAAGCTACACCCTTTTTTATTTGTTTATACTAGACTTATAGAGTACTAAGAGACCCCTAGAATAAATATAGTTCCAGAGATTATATAAGGCGCCATGCCATTTGGAATAGGCTCTTCTGGAGC
>CBDICS010000023.1:0-7365 GCA_965277415.1 Saprospiraceae bacterium | reverse complement strand
GTATAAAAATCCTGAAAATTCAATTCCTTCTTGTTTCATACCTTCAATTGTAGGAATAATAACCTGATCCATTATTTTTTTATTTACCTCGTCTGTTACTAGGGGAGCGGGGGAGTATGCTCCCATCCCTCCTGTGTTTGGGCCAGCATCATTATCTAGTAAACGTTTATGATCTTGACTTGAGTCAAGAGGTAGAATAGTTGAACCATCGCAAATTACGATAAAGCTAGCCTCTTCTCCCTCTAAAAATTCTTCAATGATAATTTTTGTTCCAGCACTACCATAAATTTTTTCACTAAGCATTGAGTCTACAGCTTCATGTGCTTCCTCGTCGGTCATTGCAACGACCACACCTTTTCCTGATGCAAGTCCATCCGCTTTAATTACGATGGGGGCAGGATTATTTTGTAGGTAATCATGTGCAGAGTTTGTATCTTTAAAAGTAGCAAATTTTGCTGTTGGTATGTTGTGACGCGCCATAAAAATTTTTGAGAATTCTTTGGAGCTTTCAAGTTGCGCTGCAGCTTTTGTCGGACCAAAAATAGCTAAATTATTTTTTCTAAATGCATCAACTATCCCAATGGCAAGCGGTGCTTCCGGGCCAACAACAGTTAAATCAATTTTTTGTTTAATTGAAAAACTTATAAGCTCTTGAATATCAGTAATATCAATATTCTCTATATTGTTATCAAGAGCAGTGCCTCCGTTACCTGGCGCCACATATATTTTTTTTACTACGGGGCTTTGAGAAATTTTCCAGGCTAGGGCGTGTTCTCTCCCGCCACCACCTATAATAAGTACCTTCATTATTTAGTGTTTAAAGTGCCGAATGTTTGTAAATAACATGACAATGCCATGTTCGTTGGCTGCATCTATTACTTCCTCATCCTTGATGCTTCCTCCAGGTTGGATGATGCATTTAGCACCATGTCTTGCAATTACATCAATACCATCTCTAAAAGGAAAAAAAGCATCTGAAGCAACAACTGATTGCGTTAAATCTATTTTTGCATTTTCAGCTTTATGGGAAGCAATTTTGGTACTATCTACCCTACTCATTTGCCCAGCACCGATTCCTAATGTTTGTTTATTTTTACAGAAAACAATGGCATTTGATTTGACATATTGCGAGACAATCCATGCAAATTTCATATCATCGAGTTGCTCTTTTGTAGGTTCAAGATGAGTAACGATACTACAATCATTAATATCCAAAGTATGTATGTCTGGTGTTTGAATTAACCACCCACCCCCTATTTTCTTAAAATCAAATTCTGTATTATTTTTTTCAATTTTTATTTTCAATAATCTAACGTTAGGTTTATTTTTAAAAGCTTTTATTGCACCCTCTGAAAAATCTACGGCTATAATTACTTCAGCAAATTGATTGGTTATTAAAGATGCAGTTTCTTCATCTAAGCTTTTATTGAATGCAATGATTCCTCCAAAAGCTGAAGTAGGATCAGTTTTAAACGCAGCCTTATAGGATTCTTTTAAGCTAACTGATGATGCAACACCGCAAGGGTTAGCATGTTTAACTATCACGCAACTTGGATGAGAAAACTTTTTGACACATTCCCAAGCAGTGTCTGAGTCATTAAGATTATTAAATGATAATTCTTTACCTTGAATTTGCTCAAAGCTAGATAAAGAACCTATATCCTCAATAGAGTCTTTGTAAAAGGCTGCTTCTTGATGAGGATTTTCTCCATAGCGTAAATCCATCACTTTATTAATAGTTTTGGTTAATTGATCAGGAAACTGATTTTGGTTATCAGACGATAAGTAATTATTAATTGCTGAATCATAAGCCGATGTTCTGCCAAAAGCTTTTTTTGCTAATGAAAAACTAAAATCCAAACTAATTGAACCTTGATTTTTATTTATTTCATCAGCGAATAATTGATAGTCATTTGAATTTGTCAAAACAGCAACATGTTGATAATTTTTTGCAGCAGATCGAATCATAGCAGGCCCACCAATATCAATATTTTCTATTGCAAGCTCTATTGAGCAGTCCTCTTGTTTAATGGTTTCTTCAAAAGGGTATAAATTAACTACTACAAGATCAATTGGGTCTATCCCATGATTTTTCATTGTTTCAATATGCTCAGTATTATCCCTTCTGCCTAAAATACCTCCATGAATTTTTGGATGAAGAGTTTTAACTCTTCCATCAAGCATTTCTGGAAATTTTGTGTAATCACTTACATCAGTAACTTTAATCTTATTTTCTTTTAGAAGTTTTGCTGTCCCTCCTGTCGATAAAATTTCAACATCAAATGAATTTAAACATTTTGCTAACTCCAAAACATAAGATTTATCAGAGACACTGATTAAAGCTTTTTTAATTTTTATCATTTAATTATCGAGATTGTACTGTTTAAGTTTTTTTCTTAGCGTATTTCGATTAAGGCCCAACATTTTTGCTGCTTTACTCTGGTTACCTTCAGCTTTATTCATGATATATAAGAGAAGGGGTTTTTCAACAGTGTTAATAACCATTTCATAAATAGCACTAGCTTGATCTCCATCTAAATCATTAAAATATTGATCAAGAAGTGTATCGATATTATCTGGTAAGTTATGTTTCATTATCTTACAACCAGTTCTTTATCATTGGTGTTATCTTCATAAGCAATATATTTATTTTTTTTACTTAAGTCTTCAAAGAATAAATGAATATAGTCCATTTGCTCATTATTATCTTCAATTTGGTTCATAGCCGCACGAAAATAGGCTGAATTCTTCAATCCCTTTGTATACCATGATATGTGCTTTCTAGCGATTCTTAGGCCTTTATTGTCTCCGTAGAATTCGTAAAGGTCTTTAACATGCTCTATGGTAGTCTCATGAATTTCGTCATTTGTGGGTCTTGTTAAGTATGTACCAGTTTTCAAGTAATGTTCAATTTCTCTAAATATCCAGGGCCTTCCTTGAGCTGCTCGACCAATCATTACAGCATCAGCTCCTGTATATTTTAAAACAAATTTAGCCTTCTCGGGTGTAGTGATATCACCATTTGCAATTAAAGGTATTTTGATTTTCTCTTTAACTGATGCAATAGTGTCGTATTCAGCATCCCCCATATAAAGACAGGCTCTTGTTCTTCCATGCATGGTCAATGCTTGGATGCCAGCATCCTCTGCAATTTTTGCAATAGTCACAGCATTGCGATTATCTTTATCCCACCCCGTTCTAATTTTTAGTGTGACAGGAATATCAACTGCACTCACTACTGATTCTAGTATTTTCTTTACTAATTTTTCCTCTTTAAGTAATGCAGATCCAGCCATTACATTACATATTTTCTTTGCAGGACAACCCATATTGATATCAATAATCTGAGCCCCTCGGTTCATATTGTATTGTGCTGCTTTTGCCATCATGTCAGGATCCGCACCTGCAATTTGAACTGATATAGGCGCAACTTCCCCGTCATGGTTTGCTCTTCTTAGCGTTTTTTCACTTCCATAAAGAAGAGAGTTAGAAGTCACCATCTCACTTACTGCCAAACCCGCACCGAATTTTTTACAAAGCACGCGAAATGGCCTATCTGTTACTCCAGCCATTGGGGCTAAAATAATATTATTTTTAAGTTTATGTTTGCCAATAATCATATCAATGAGTCATTGTAATAATCATAGATATTATTTTCAAGACTAAAGATTCCGCCAAGAAATTTTCATTTTCTCTAGACTATCTTTGATGAAGTTCAAAGCATCTTTTACATAACCTTCTTCACCTATAACTCCGAGCTCAAGCATTTTTTTTGGGTGCATTTTTGGCAGGCTGTATATTTTAATTTTTTGAAATTTTGATTGAGTAAGTTCCATTAAGTCAATCAAACTACTTTCACTTACGTTATCTAACCAGATTGAATAATCTTCATATTTTTTTGATTCCTCTATTTTTAAGAGATTATTATCAATCACCCAATCAATCATGGGCCATGCCATTTCAGGAAAACCAGGCATGAAGAAATGTTGATTTATAAAAAAACCAGGAATATTGTTGATTGAGTTTGGAATAAGAGATGATTCCTCTGGTAGGTCTGCCATTAGAATTCTCTTAGGGTATGCATCTTCGCCAAATTGTTTTTCAATTAAAACTTTTGCTTCTGGATGGCGGGATAATAATTTTTGATGAGCTTGGGCAGCAGCACTTCGCGTACAATCGTCAGGCGTAGCACCAATCCCACCGAAACAAAAAACAATCACATCTTTCTTCTGTTCTAATGTTTTTTTAATCTCTTTGGTATCATCAGAGATGTAATCTGCTCTTGATATGTGAAGATTGTGTTTTTTTAATGTTTCAATTAGATATGTTAGATGCTTGTCTTTTCTTTTGCCAGATAGAATTTCATCACCAATTATCAATGCATGAATTTCTTTTTTTTTGTTTTTAGTCATTTTTATTTTTTCTAAAATTACTTAATGTGCTTTTTCCCAATTTTCTCCAGCATTAATTTCTACAATTAAGGGGATGTCGAGTTTGGCAACATTTTGCATTATTTGAGGAATTTCTTTTGTAAATTTATCTATTTCATTGTTCGGTACTTCAAAAACAAGTTCATCATGAACTTGCATGATTACTTGTCCTTTTAAATCACTATTATCATCAATCCACTGCTGAACTTGTATCATTGCAAGTTTGATTAAATCGGCAGCGGTGCCTTGCATTGGTGCATTAATGGCAGCTCTTTCTGCTCCTGCTTTTCTAAGGCCGTTAGATGAGCTTATTTCAGGAAGCCATAGACGTCTACCAAAAAAAGTTTCTACATACCCGTGCTCTCTAGCGAATTGTTTAGATTCTTCCATATATTGAAGAACGGTCGGATATTTATTAAAGTATTCTTGAATATAATTTTGAGCATCACTTCTAGTGATACCTAAAGTTTTTGCTAAACCAAAAGCCCCCATCCCATAAATTAAACCAAAGTTAATTATCTTTGCATATCTTCTTTGTTCTGATGTGATTTTTTTAATATTTGTATTAAATATTTCTGATGCAGTAATTGTATGAATGTCCTTATTATTTTTAAACGCCTCAATAAGGCCCAAGTCTTTTGAAAGATGCGCTAAAATTCTTAATTCGATTTGAGAATAATCTGCCGATATTATTGAAAAATTGGGTTTGGCAATGAAGGCCTCTCTAATTTTTCTTCCCTCAGAACCTTTAATGGGAATATTTTGTAGGTTTGGATCAGAACTTGCTAATCTCCCAGTGACGGCAACAGCCTGGTTATAACTAGTATGAATCCTCCCGGTAGATTGATTTATCATTAATGGAAGCTTGTCAGTATAAGTAGATTTAAGCTTCGCAAGAGTGCGATATTCTAAAAGAATTTTAGGTAATGGATAATCTTTGGAAAGCTCTTGCAGAACTTCCTCTGAGGTTGATGGTGTTCCTGTAGGGGTTTTTTTTAATGGTTTTATCTCTAATTTTTCAAATAAGATTTCACGCAACTGTTTTGGTGAAGCTAAATTAAAAGGTTGACCCGCAAGCTCATAAGCCTTACTTTCTATTTTGATTAATTCCTCTCCAATTTTTTGACTTTGTTGACCTAGTAAATGCGCATCAATTAGTACTCCATTTCTTTCAATTTCAATTAACGCCTTCATACTTGGAATTTCAAATTTTTGATAGACTTCTAATAATCTTTTTTCTTTTTTTATCTGATTTTTGAGGACATGATAAAGCTGAAGGGTAACATCGGCATCTTCAGCTGCATATTCTAGTGCATCATTGATATCAATTTGATCAAATGTAAGTTGCTTAACCCCTTTACCAACTAACGATTCATAAGTTATACAATCATGACCTAAATACTTTTGACTCAGCTTATTCATTCCGTGACTTTGATTGCTATTAATCACATAACTCATGAGCATGGTGTCTTCATTGATTCCATGCATCTTTATCCCTAAATTTAAAAAAATATGCGCATCATATTTTATATTTTGACCTATTTTAACAATTGCACTATCTTCGAGGACGGGCTTTAGTAATTGGACTAGGTCATCCTCATTAATCTGTTCATCTTCAGTCGCCCCCATATGATTTACTGGAATATAAACCGCCTCACCTTTTTTCAAACTCATGGAAATCCCAACTAGTTTTGCATTCATAACATTAAGTGATGTAGTTTCTGTATCAATTGCAATTAATTTTATTTTTTTTATTTCTTCAATCAATACTTCTAATTGAGCTGAAGTTTGAATTAAAGTATATTTTTTTTTGTTATCAAATTCCGCGTAATCATTTTTGTTTGTTTCATCGGTGGGCGCATTTGTTTTTTTGTCATCTAAATTTTTAAGCCAACTAGAAAAATTAAACTCTTGATACATTTTTTTTAACGCACCCTTATCTTCAGGTGTTTTTTTAAATTGATCCCATGACACATTGATATCTAACTTCAGACCTTATAGAAATCAGGTCTTTTGCAATAGGCAACCATTTAAGAGAATTCTTGAGATTTACCCCTACAGCTCCAGCAATTTGATCAGCATTTTTAATAATATTATCTAGCGAATTAAATTCATTAAGCCATTTTAGTGCTGTTTTTGGACCCACTTTATCTACGCCAGGAATGTTATCTGCCTTGTCCCCAATGATAGTTAGATAATCAATAATAAGACTTGGCGAAACGCCAAATTTAGCTTTAACGCCGTCGGTATCTAAGTGCTCATTTGTCATTGTATTGACGAGTGAGGTATTTTTATTGACTAGCTGCGCTAAGTCTTTATCACCTGTTGATATAGTGACTGAAATATTTTCTTCATTTGCTTTCTTAGCAAGTGTGCCAATAACGTCATCCGCCTCCACTCCCTTTTTAATAAGAATTGGCCAGCCCATTGCATTAATAGCCCTATGGAGCGGTTCAATCTGTATCGATAAATCATCAGGCATTTTTGGTCGATTGGCTTTGTATTCTTCAAAAATATCATTTCGAAAAGTTTTCCCCTTAGCATCAAATACACAAACGCTGTAAGTGCTCTCATATTTTCTATGGGTATTTTGTAGCATATTCAATACCCCATAGATTACTCCAGTAGGAAATCCCTCTTTATTCCTAAAGTCGGGCATAGCATGAAATGCTCGATATAAATATGAGGACCCATCAATTAGGAGCAATGTTTTCATAGCTTTTTAAATTTTTCTTAATATTTTTACATTATACCTTTGTATACGAACCTTTTTTTGGATAAAAAAACTACTGTTAGCTAACTGATTTTGATAGACTTACGCAGATGAACAAAATTTTTACTTCATTAATTTTAATGCTTGGTTATATTTTCTTTTCGGCTACTGCGTATGCTGAAAAAACTGAAGTTTTAGAGGAGGTGCCATCCCCCCCAAATA
>CBDICS010000022.1:0-107186 GCA_965277415.1 Saprospiraceae bacterium | reverse complement strand
ACTTTTCTAGTGAAAGTAGAGTTTATAGAAGGAATAATTAAGGTAGAGAAAGTTTGTGAAATAAATACTTATAATGAGATTAATGGAAACATTTTATATAGTGTATCAGAAGAAAACGTTGAGGATGTAAAAGGAGGGGTTACTTTCTCGGAGGGGATTGATTTCTTTACAGTAAATGAGACAGCGGGAAATGTAGCTTTAGTAGAATGCTTACCCCATGGCCGTGGTAGGGAGGGAACTTTAGCGGGTACTTTTATACAAGACCTTAAATTAGATGCTATGCCCAATCCTGCTAGGAATGCGGTGACGATTATGATCCCTCAGCATTTTAATTTTCATAGGCATAGTTGTGTATTAGCTGATGCACTTGGCAATCGGATTAGACTACCAGCTTATAGTTATAATAGACTTGATGGGATATTAAAATTAAATACAAGCCAATTGCCGGTAGGTGTATATAGTTTGATGATTCATAGTGAGCAGACACGTATGAAAACCAGATTTATTGTAATTCACTAATTGGAAGTGATTTGTTAAAATGTAATTTTTTATGGATTGGAGGCCATTGATATTTGTGATATTATTTAACAATTAAAATTACATTAGAATGAAAAACAAAGTATTAAAATTATGTTTCCTATTATTCGTTTCTTTCGGAATCTGCTTTACCTCATGCCAAAAAGAAACAATTCATGAAGAAGAACAAGCAAGTCAAACAACAGAAGTTGACCAATCCTTTCAAGAAGTTCTAGATGAAATGGATTTGTCTTCTGAGGATTATGAGAAATTTCTAAAAACGCCTATTACTCATGAAATACTTAGCAGTGAAGCCAATAACGGGAATGCCCTTAGTGCAGAACGCACAGATGATAGTTTTTGCTGTGAAATTTATTCACATGAATTCAATCAAAATAATTCGGGAGGCCCTTGTTGGTATAATAGTCAATATTCTTATTTGGCTAATGATACTAAAAACATTCATGTTAAAGTGATCCAAAACCAAGTAATTGGAAATGATGTAATTACATATGTACTTGCTGAAGGAGGTTACCGACCAGCAAATGAAGGATGTTTTGGTTCGAGTGTTGCTATCCCTTTTCAAGTACTTGACCTTGATGGTTTTAACTATGTTATCACCAATATGTGGATCTACGATTCTAGTGGCGTCTGTGCACATTTATCAGATACAGCGGAGTTGCCTTGCCCTTAAGGGTAGGAACTTAATTATATATCTGATGCGAAGTACATTTATTTTCCCAAATCAATCAAGGTCAGTATAAAGCTATAATCTCAATACTTGTCCGAATATTATTTGCTACTTGGCTGATGACATTTGGACAAGTTTTTTATTTGATATTTTATTGATCAAGACGAGTTATTACTTTCTAAACTTCTCTGCTTGATATGATTAGAGGTCTTGAAATACCATTATTGCCGGAAATAGAGCAACTATAATCGAGTAAACTTTGAATCCTATTCAAGATATAATATAAGTCAATAGCTTTTACTATTTTTGCTATCAGATTACTGATCCTTAAATACATTTTGCTATAAATGGAATTCATCACAGCTATATACAACAAACTTCTAAGAGCATTTGATGTATTCAATATTGAGATAATAGGGTATTATTTTGCTATTATTCCCTTAATCTTATTGCTTGAGTTTCTAATTGTAGGTTGGAAGAAATCGTCTATAAAAAAGATAGTAGGGTTTGAAAAGACAGTTAGAACAGATGTCGTTTTTTTCCTATTGGATGTCTTTAATTTTTATAATTTAATAACTATACTTTTGTCCTTTGGCCTTTTTCATCTCTTGGCTAGATTAATCTATAATGCTACAAATTTTGATTTGATTTATACGATTGATCACGTAACATTACAGTTTGTAGTATTGTTTTTAATATCAGATTTTAAAAATTATTTCAGCCATTTCTTGTTTCATAGATTTAATACGCTTTGGACACTTCATGAATTTCACCATTCCGCAACCGAGTTTTGTATGCTTACAAGGTTTAGAGGGCACTTTCTGGAAACAGCTATAAAAAGAATGGTTGATGTGATTCCTTTTGCGATTTTTGGCTCTGTTGAAATGTACTTAGTCGTAAAAGTATTATCCGAGATTCATCAGTGCTTCCTTCATTCAGCCCTTAAGTCAAATTGGGGATGGATTGGAAAGTATATATTGGTATCGCCAGCAGCGCATCGCTTGCACCATTCTAATAAACGAAAGCATTACGGGAAAAACTTTGGAAGCACATTTATATTTTGGGATAGACTATTCGGGTCTTATTCACCTGATCACGAAGCCGTCGAGGAATTGGGTGTGCCAGGCAATGAGTACAATAAAAATGGAGTGCTTAAAGATATTTACCTGGGGCTAGTTAATTTCTTTGTGTCCTTGAAGGCTGATTTCAAAAAATTAGGTAGTTAGCTTATTTCTCAAATTCCAAATAGAGTAGAGGTATTGTCATTTTAAACTCGCCTTTTTCCTTGACCTCGTTATCTAATTTAATACATAAATTGCTATAAAACAGGTCTCTTTTTTCTTCCCGAATGATTTTATCCCATCCTTCTCTAAATCCTATTCTGACTAAACTATGATTCAATAGACTTTTCGAATCCATAAGCCTGATACATGCTAAGTCCGATTGCCGCTTTACGAATCTTAAATTACTTTGCTTAAATTCATCAATAATCTGATCTTCAGTATTTCTATTAGCTATATAATCCTTTAGTCTTATCAATTCTTCCTCTAAGCTCATTTCCTTTATTGTATCCTCAAATAGATTGAACAATTCCTTAAACGTTCCAATTGGATTTGTTGTGATTGATAATCTTCCACCAGGTTTTAATATCCTATAAATTTCAGAATATACTTGTATTCGATCTTCAAAATTATTCACGCCTAAATTCGAAGTGATCAAGTCTATTGTCTGGTCTGCAATTTTTATTTTTGAAGCACTTTCTTCTATTATTTCTATATTTTTTAATTCAAGTGTTTCTATTTTTTGCTTCGTTCTTTCTATTGCTGCTTTCCATATATCTATGCCATATATTTTGCTGTCTTCTCCAAATCTTTGGCTTAATTCTATTAATGGGAAGCCTGTTCCAAAACCTATGTCCACTATAGTCATACCTTTCTTCATAGGTATGTTATCTAATAATAATCTACCGAATGGTGCAGTCCATAAATTTACTTCATCAAAAATATTGACTATTCGCTTTTCTTGCCAATCTAATATTTTTTTCATCTGTGATACAGTCGTTTTTTGTAGTATGCTAAGTACATTGTGTAATAAATAATTGCGTATTTTGGTTTTCAAAAGAGAAGACCTATGAAAAAGCAACACGTTAAATTATCGGTTAAAGATTATAATTACCTAGAGAGTCTTTTATCAAAAGGCATGATGAAGGTTCGTAAGCAAAATCGAGTACTCGGTTTACTGGAGCTCCATCGAGGGAAAACGTATGAATCGGTTTGTGATCTACTAAACATATCTCAAAAGACAGCTAAAAGGTGGGCCGATTACTATAAAGAAGAAGGGTTAATCTTCTTAAATGATAAACCACGTTGTGGTCGGCCTGTCGGATTAAGTGGAGAAGACCGAGCAAAAATTACAGCAATTGCCTGTAGTGATCCTCCAAAAGGATATGCACGTTGGAGCCTTCGATTATTAGCCGACAAGATCGTCGAACTAGAGATAGTAGACTCGATTTCATTTAAGCAGGTTGGTATCATTCTAAAAAAAATGAATTACAGCCTCACCGAAAAAGGCAATGGTGTATCAGAAAAGTAACTGCAAGGTTTTTAGCTCGACTAGAGATTATTCTTCGTTTGTATTTACTACCATATGATGCAAACTACCCTGTGGTGTGCTTCGATGAACGTCCCTGCTTTTTAATAGGAGACAAAATTGAAGGTTTGGCAATGAAACCAGGGCAAGTAGCGAAAGAAAATTACATTTATTCTAAACATGGTTCTTGCTGTGTTTTAGCAGCGATTGAACCTTTAACAGGCCAAAGGTTTGCACATGTTAAAAAGCAGCGAAGGAAGAAAGAGTTTGCTCTATTTATGAAAGAACTTTGTGAATTATATCCAAATGCTAAAAAGATAAAGATTGTTTTAGATAATTTAAATACCCATGGATACGATTCCTTTTATCAAGAGTTTGAAGCTGAAGTAGCAGCAAGTCTCACTAAGAAAATAGAATTCATTTTTACTCCCAAGAGTGCTTCTTGGCTTAACATGATCGAAATAGAATTCTCCGCTTTATCGCGACAATGTTTAAATCGAAGAATTCCATGTATGAAAAAACTCGAATCCGAAGTGTTGACATTTTTCAAAGAACGTTCCCTAAAGGGCATCAAAATAAATTGGCAATTTACTCAAGAACAAGCTCGTAAAAAACTCAACAGGAGGTATTCTGAGGTAAATTCGCTAAATTCAAAATACGAATAAACTTTTTACACGATGTACTAAGTACATCGTAAACTAAATATTGTCTATTTCTGTCTATGCCTTTCTAGCCTACTCTTCGTCGCATCCTCACCTTGATAGCTAAGGCTATCAGGTTCCGGGGGCTCCTCGATTAGACTAAAAATTCATTAGACATAAACCGGCCACTACTTAATTTACGCTGTACTAAGGTATAAAAAAAATATCTTCAAAAGTCACACTTCAAAAATCTCTAAGTTGAACAACTTCTTCACTATTAGAGCCTGTTTAAATTTTGTTCGCTTAGGCGAAAAAACAGGATTTTATGACCAATCAAGGCTCTTTTCGATTGGAATAGCCTTAGCTATTGTAATCGAAAAGCCGCAGAGTGGGCGAAAAAGACGTTTTTGCAGCCCAGCTAATAATTTTTAAACAGGCTCTTACACTTTGATAAATTTCTTTACAAAATAGGGCTTACCATTTGAACCCATACCATGAATCAGGTAAATCCCACTAGGTAATATCTTGGTCGGAATTTGTAAAGTTGAATTTTTTAAATCTGCTCTTTGTTTTATCAGGACTTGACCTGCCAAATTGGTGATTATTATTGTAGTAGCATCACAGTCACATTGAATACTTAGATGATTGTCAACCGGGTTTGGAAAATATTTCACGCTGACTTTTTTCAGATCATCTTGTACAGATAAAATTGGATCAAGTTCTGACCAGTAAGATGCCCAAGGACGGGCTTGTTTAATAATCAATTGGTTATCACTTGTTATTTTGTATTCAATATCCATCGCAAACGCTTCATTTCCAACAGCATCATATAATATTGCAAATTCGTCATGAATAGTGGATAAATAATCTCTTATTTCATCTAAGAAATTTTCTTCCATAATTAGCACATTACTAGGAACAAGGTTGGATCGTCGAATAACAACATAATCATCATCAGTAACAGGAATCCTATCCAATAAAATTTCTTCTGGAATAGAAAAGAGATCAGGGTTCGTAACCAAATCTTCCCCTAATTGGGTATTTAAATAAAAAGTATTTTCTGTCTGATAGATAGGATCGGTACTTACACCAACACCATTCGCTTTTTCATCTGTATAATTCGGATGGCACAAAACGCCCATAGAAGCAATATACTGGTCTACTCTATAAAAGTCTCTTTCATCATAGGCTCTAAAATTCCACATACTGGCATACACCTGCTTAATAGATTTGGAAATATGCCCTTCATCCGGATGTTGTGTTTTTGAAGTATATAAACCAGCACCGCTAAAGCCAGGCAAATCTTCATTATTAGTACTAGAACGACATCGAATAGAAGTACCTTCGGGAAAGGATTCTTGCATGGTTTGTAATTCTGCTAACATCCAGTCTGGCATATCGGCCGCCTTGATATTGTCCCTTAAGTTTTTAAGCATAAGAATGCGGGTATCCAAATCAGATTGAAAGTTGGGGTCGGCAATCATGATTTCTATATCATCAAAAAAACCATTGTAGGCCATAAACTCCTGATAAAAATAAAAGGGGATTCCAAAGCCATCGGGTATTGTGCCCTCAGGAAAACCAAAAGTTCTCATAGTGGCTACATTTGTACATTTTGCTCCAAAGCCATCCGACATGTCAAAGCTGATTTCTTCCAATGGTAAGATAGAGGTGTAGGATAAATTCAGTTCGGGAATTTGTGCTCCATCGGGACGAATTTCTTCAAACCAGTCATTAACTTCTTCAAATGTTGCTTCTCTTATATAATATTCACCCTGCTCAACTCTGTAATAAATATAATTACCAAGTAAATCCGAAATGGAATCAACCAATAATGGATCACGTATGAAAGCATTGGGAACATTGTCTTGTATTGCTCTCAAATTTACATGTGATAAAGGTGTTTGAATAAAAGAGGTCATGATGCCTCCAACGCGTGGTAATGAATTCGGTATATTTTCATATAATACCACATCTCTTGAGTTTGGTGTTTCATCTAAATTCATCAAACGGAAAAAGCCAAATCCTTCTGCTACATTTAATGCTAAATAGTCAATGTCCGCATAAATCTCAGATTCAAAAAGTATAGGGATTCTAGAATTATCATAAAGATTCTGATCTTGTTCAAATTGAGTTTGATTATCAGATAAAACGAAAAAGGATAAATTGTTTTTTAGAAAAGGCATATTCGAAGCGATCAATTCGTGTGCCTTCTGAGTAATATCAAATTCTTGTAAATCGCCAAAGGTGAAATTAAATGCAAATAATCCTAAAGTCCCATTATTAGCTACAACAGTAGGATAGTAGACGATTTCGCCTTTGACAACATTACTAGCCCAAGCATTAATGCCTATGGCATCCCCAAAAGCTTGATGCGTATAATGCGTTTCAGTATTTATAAAATAAAGTTTTGGATCGTCTGTTTCTATATCTATTATTACAAATTTTGCGAATTCCTGATCATCTAAAAAAGGAGCCCAGGGAATTTCCTCATCCGCAATTGACAACTCTTTGAAGGTCGACATATTATCTATCATAACTGTTCCATCGACAAAGGGTATTGGATCAGCAAAGTTGAGTGGACTTTTTGTTGGTGGATCCAGAAACTCAATCAGATCATGAACGCCATCTCCATCTGTATCTTCTGGTATTGCAGTAAGGTATTCTAGGACTTGATAGTGTTCAATTGGATAACTTTCCAGAGACTCTGATATGATCGTCGTTCCTGCTTCTCCTAAGGTCAGGGAAGTTGATAATTCAAAATCCCCAGTAGGACTATGCCTGACATTCAAAATGTAATATTGGTTTTCAGAAGAAGCTACTTCTAATTGTACCTGGCCATTGATATCTATTGAGTAATTGAGAATTGGAACCTCTTGGCAATAAGAGCAATGGTAAAAAAAGGAAAGGGCTAAAGAAAATAAAATCTTGAACGCATTCATAACTTCGGTTTTAATGTAAGGAACTTGTTCAATTTAAGGAATATAGATCAATCTAAATTTAAGTATTAAAATTGTGTATAAATGACGACAAAAAGAAGCAGAGGCAAATGGAATAATAAGGCACTATATTTTCAAACAACTTCGATTTCATTCGATATACAAACACCCTATCAATTTTTTTAACAACTTTACTAATTTTTTGGTTAAATTTAGTAATTTCCGTCCTAGCGGAATACTCTAACTCTAAAATTAAGTACGAGTATTGATATTTTACCCTATATCATTACAATAATTACCTTTGTTTTTTGTGGTTAAAATATCTTATAGTAAACTTATAGTGAGTGACTTATAGTCTGCTGACATAGCAATTAATTGTGGTAAACGCCTTAAAATGTCTTTGATAAAGTAGCATCGCTGATGGTATCTTTGGACCTGTACACTTTATCAAACTTGTTAGATTCAATAAAACTGAATTGTTATGTTTATGCTGGAAAATTAGAAGCATCCAACATTTTTGACTTTATCAAAAAGACTGATAAAATAGTTTAAGATATTGTACTTATGGATGACTTGAATTGAAGAAGAAGTGTTTCTTACTTAGGAGATCTAAGTATTGAATAAATTTTCATATTATAATAATTAACATTTAGAAAACGAATTACTAACATACTAAATACAAAAAAATGTTGAGATTATTTTTTAGTTCTTTTATGCTAACTGTGCTGTTCAGTATATCTCTACAGGCACAAAGTAAAGAAGCTCCAAATGCTCTTGCTATCCGTTATGTCACTACTAATTATGAATGGCCTTTAGATAATGTAGGTCTTTCTGACCTCGGCGAATTTGGCGGAGGTTTTGAATTCGAATATTTCCGTTACTTAAGTGAGGCCTTTGACTTCAGTATTCCGATCCGCTTAGTTCCTGTACAACTTCCCCAAGCGCCTGATGGTGCTCGTTTTCGTCAATCGGGAACTATAAGCCTTGATTTCCTTGCGAACTTTAATCTTTATAAGGGAAAAGTTTTTCGTCCACGCCTCTTTGCTGGTTTCGGTGGTAATTGGATAGACGTAGAAGACAATATCGCATTGGATATACCACTTGGATTGGGTTTAAATTTCAACTTGAGTCCCAATGCTGCGCTCTCTACGACCTTTGCTTATCATGTAAGTAATGAGGATCTTCGTGATTACGTTAAGGTCGGTATTGGTTTTCGCTTAGCGATGAATGAAGTCGAAGAACCAGAACCAGAACCCGTGATTTTGGATCGTGATGGTGATGGTATAATTGATGCGGAAGACCTTTGCCCTGATGTGCCGGGTATTGTTGCGCTTAATGGTTGTCCTGACAAAGATGGTGATGGTATTACGGATGCTAGTGATAAGTGTCCAGATATCGCTGGTATCGCTAAATTCGAAGGTTGCCCTGATACAGATGGTGATGGTATCATGGACAGCGAAGATAAGTGCCCTGAACAAGCCGGACCTGTAGCCAATGAAGGTTGTCCAATTACGGATCGTGATGGTGATGGTGTAGAAGATTTAGAGGATCAATGTCCTGACGTCATAGGGACAGTGGGCAATAATGGTTGTCCAGAAAAACCTCTAATTATTGTCGCAAAAGACAAAATAACAGGCGAAGTACTTCCAAATACAGAAATTGTACTGCTTAACAGTAGCGGACAAATCACTAAAACCGGTACGACCAATAGTCTCGGTATTGTAGAATTAGCAAACGTATCGCCTGGAGACTATTCGATTGAAGGTAAACTTTACGATATTGCTTTAGAGCCAGGTCAAATCAAAACAAGCGATTTTAATTCCTCTGAATCAGTACAAAAGACCATTTACTACAACGATCCTAATTTTATTGTACAAGGAAAAGTGTTCTATTGCAATAGCCCAAATCCATTGCCAGGTGTAACACTTAACTTGAAGAATAATGCTGACAATTTTATGAAGTCAACTGTTTCAGATGGAAGTGGACAATATATTTTCCACCTTTCCAGTAGAGCGACTTACGAATTATATGCTACAAAGAAAAGCTTCTTGTCTCAAGTCGTAAAGGTTGATGCTAAGGATTATGATCGTTCCAAATCAGTATTTGTTCGTTTAGAAATTTGTGCAGAAGAGGTGGAATGTGGTGAATCTATTCGTTTGAACAATATTCTTTATGATTCAAATTCATCTTACATTCGTGAAGATTCTAAACCGGATTTGAATAAAGTTGTACAGTTTATGAAAGATAATGCAGATGCTAAAGTTGAGTTATCTTCACATACAGATAGCCAAGGTACTGCGGCTTATAATGAAACACTATCTCAAAAACGTGCAAAATCTGCTGCGGATTATATCACAGGACAAGGTATTGCTGCGAGCAGAATTATAGCTAGAGGATATGGTGAGTCGAAGTTGTTAAATAAGTGCGCTGACGGCGTAAGATGTAGTGCTGCTGAACATCAGGTCAACCGTCGTACAGAATTTAAAGTGATCTGCCCAGAATAAAATTTAGATAGATTCAGATTGTATTGCAATTACGCAATAATAATTTTCATCCCGAATTTTGGCTCAAGCTGAGATTCGGGATGACTTGTTTTTAGGGCGTATTTTCTGGGGTTTAAAATTTGACAGTGTATCATATGTAAGGTTTTCGCCACAAAGGCACTAAGACACAAAAATATGAAGCAGAATATATCTTTGTGTCTTAGCGTCTTTGTGGCAAAAGAATTAGTGCAGATTGAAAGAAATGAATAGTCTTATTTTTGATGCACCGCCTCCTTTTTTTACATCAGCATAAGCACTATTTATTTGGGCAGTTAAAATTCCTGAAGAAAAGAATAATAATGGATGACTTCATTTTGAGACCTTTTTAATCCTCTTATAAAAACGATTAGTGTTATTCCAATCCTCATTTTTTTCTATCTTTAGGCTCAAAATTAACCAATACTTTATGCCAAAATCTTCTGAAAAAAAAGCAAGTCATATTATTGATCAGATGTATAATAATGATGCCTTTAGTCAATGGTTAGGAATAGAACGTATATATGAAGATATAGGCATTTGTAAACTCAAGATGACAATCCGTAAAGAAATGTGTAATGGTTTTGGAATTGCTCATGGAGGGATTACATTTTCATTTGCTGACAGTGCTTTTGCCTTCGCTTCTAATTCACATGGCCGAAAAGCGGTGTCAATAGAAACCTCGATTTCTCATACAATGGCTTGTAAGGTTGGAGATATAATCACAGCAGAAGCGGTAGAAGAAAACCTAAGTAATAAACTCGGTATATATACCGTCAAGGTTAAAAATCAGGATGACCATATAGTCGCTCTATTCAAAGGAACAGTTTATAGAACTAGCAAAGAATGGTCCCTAAAAAAAACTTGAAAAAAGACATAATCATAAACCACTTAGTGGGCACTGTGTTTTCTCTGTGAACCCTGTGTCCAAAAAAAAAAGCACCAAAAAAAATGAAAAATATAGCCCTCATTTGCGGTGGAAGATCACCAGAACATGAGATCTCTGTTCGTTCAACTAAAAACATTCTAGCGGCGATTGATCGAAGTAAATTTGCGCTTACACTTATAGGAATAGATCGAACAGGCTCATGGAGATTGATCGAAGAAAGTCAATTGGATAAATCAATAGAACGGGGTATGGGCTATGAACTTTCTATCGTCCCAGGAAGAGCCTCGGCACAATTTATCAGAACCGATAAGCAAGAATCCATTCCTCAACCTGAGGCGGTAATTTTAATGCTTCATGGCCCTCATGGAGAGGATGGCACCATACAAGGTTTACTAAGGGTAATGGATCTACCATTTGTAGGAGCAGATGTGTTGAGCTCTTCAGTAGCAATGGATAAAGAGTTTGCCAAACGACTAATGAAAGAAGCCGGAATCAATGTGGCAAGTGGATTAGTCTGTATGGCGAATGATCCTGTGGACATTCAATTTGACTATGTAGAAGAGATCCTAGGCATGCCCGTTTTTGTAAAACCCGCTAATATGGGCTCTTCTGTAGGTGTGCACAAAGTTACAACTGAAGAAGAATTGAAAAATGCGGTAGAAGATGCTTTTTTGTATGATAGAAAAATCATAATCGAAGAAATGATCATAGGACGAGAATTAGAATGTGCCGTACTTGGCAATGATAAGCCAAAGGTGAGTGGAGTAGGAGAGGTTGTCACAGCAGAAGAATATTCCTATGAAGCAAAATACGTAAGTCAAACGGCAGCTCAAATTAAGATTCCAGCAAAGGTCTCAGAAGAAGAGCTTGAAACCTTGCAAGCCGTAGCACTGGCTGCTTATCAAGCATTAGGTTGTGAAGTACTGTCAAGGGTGGATATGTTTTTAACTCCTGAAGGAGATGTTTATGTAAATGAAATTAATACCATTCCGGGGTTTACGAGTATAAGTATGTATCCCCAGCTCTGGGAAGCAGAAGGTTTGGCATATCCTGATTTGATTGAAAAACTAATTGATTATGCTATCGAGAGACAGGAGGCTCAAAAAAGATTGAAGACTAGTTTTTAGGATAATCACATAAGGATAGCATTGAAAAATTGCCCACGTTCTTCTACTGTGAAATACTTGTGTTGCCCGTCTTTGTCAAAGGATGACTAATCTTTCATGTGAACAGTATAGGTGTATAATGTTCGAAAAATATGCAAAAAAAGCAAATGAGAAAATTGGATTGAGGGGTAAATGGTGAGAATGGTGAAGACTATTGTCTATAGTGTTTTATAGGAATATAGGTAATTGCAATTTATCTTATGTTAAGTAGAGTTTTGTGTATCGTACATCATAAATATTTTGGGCAGCCCATTTAAATAAAAAAGAAGCCTTACACTGCTTTTGCAAGACTTCCTTTTATTTTTTGTAGCGTATTCGAATGAAGCTATAAACTCCATTTAATGAATATTAATCAAGATACCATGCATCTAGTGGATCAATGAAAATATTGAATAATAAAAAAAACAACCCTAATAAAAATAGTTTCAAGTATCTCTTTTCTTTAATATTCAATACTTTTTTGAAGAATACTCCAATAATTATAAGACTTAGTACTGTCCCCAAAAAACTAACCTCAAAGGTAAGGTTTATCAACTGTCTATGCTCAACATACATATAGCTAGGATCAGGATTATTATATTACGGTATTCTACCAATATCAAAAGCTACTCCCACCACATAGCTATAAAAGATAACAGATTCTAATGAAGAACCTCTAAAAGTCATCAATTATGATTTCAGCTTCAATTTTTATTAAACTATCGAGTTTATAATTAAGTTCTTCAAAATCGATAACTTGTCCAATTGATAGCAAACTATCGTGCTTATGAACTAGCTCTTTATATGATGTATTATTAATATTTTGCATTAACTTATTATAGAAATTATAGTCAATTTTTCTGCTGTTACAAAAGTCACCACGTACGAATTCCTCATTTAAACTAATAGTCTTTATCTTCCATCCTCCTTGTTGAAAAAATTGTGCTTTTCCCTTATAATATTCAAAGTCACTGCCTGCTATTGACTTTCTTTTGGACCTTTCTATAAAATGATCATTAGTTATCCGAAACGAAATTGATAGATTTTTTGAATCAATAATTGAAATTGTATCTATCCTAAAATAGACAGGAAGATATGTAGCGTAACAATTTAAGTCATCTCTTAGAATGGATCCTTTATCCATCGAAATAGATAATTCGCTTGGGTACTCTATTGGCAAATTTTCACCTACAATTAATTGATCAACTATAACTCCTACTTTTTCTTCACTTCCACAAAATTCACAATAATAAAAAGTACTTTCTACAATTTGCTCATTGTTAACAAGAAGATTCATACAGGTATTTAAATCTTCAATAGATATAAAATCTGTACTAAACAATAAAAAGTAAATAAATAATATCATTACATATATAATTTAATTGATCAACTATAACTCCTTTCCGATGAAGAAAAAATGCCTGTCTTTAAAATAGTGGATGCTTATCTTCGAGATTCTAAAACTCGGAAGAGTTACGCTTCTTAATATAGTAAGAACCACACCTCTATTGGCATGACTCTTACTTTTCTTTATCTTGACCCCTTTAGCAACTTATATCGAACTAGGTGCAACTATTTATTAATAATTTCATCTACTTCAAATGTATTAACAGCTCCACCTAATACATTCCACATCATATGTTTTAAATCTTTTATTCTACTCGTATCCTTTAATGATGCTCTTTTTATATCGTAAGCTAATTTTCTAAATATTTCATCTTCAATTACTATTCCTTCAAAGCTATCTATAAGTTTCCTAAAATAGAACTTTGCTTTAGGGTCCGCTTCTAAAGTCAAAATAAACGAGTTATTTGTTATAGATATAATTTTGTATTTATCAGAACCAAATTGAAAAATGTTCTCTAAAGAAATATCTATGTTACTCTCTTGCCAATGAGTAGTTAGCCCTTCATTAAAACTAATAATTTTATGCTCAAAAATCTTCATTTCAATATAATTCATTTGCTCTATTCCCGATATATCCACTAAATACCAATGTCCATCGATATTCTGTTTACTTGTTTTAGATGAATCTTCAAAATGACATGAAATAAAAACTAAAAAGAAGATAAATAGTGATTTTATAATTAAATTATAGTTTTCCATAAATAGCTTTTTAATGGTTATATGCATTTATATTTTCCGTCCAATGTCCACCATTTTCCATTGCGATCTGACTGTAAAAATGATTTTATTAAAAGGATAGAGCGTAATACTTTTCAGCTATTGGATCAACCTGTCCTCATTTTCTAATCGTCGGATTATACCACCGCGCCCCATAATTCAACCAATCCAATCCAAAGTCGGTATTAAGTTTCTTACCATTATAAGTATAGTCATTCTCCGCTGCGGTACTTTTTCAAAAAGTTCATTAACCTTTAGTCTCTAAGTTAAGCCTTTTTTCAATTATCTGTGGTGCTTTTTTCTATTTATTGGGTATTAATTTGAGCCTCAAATTTGATAGAGAAATGATTGCTCAAATTGTCGATATTCGAGCTTTATCTGATGGAGGGAAAATGCCTGTCTTTAAAATGATGGATGCTTATTTGAGAGATGCTAAAACTTAGAAGGCTTATACTTTTTGAAATAGAAAAAGCCCCACCATTCCTAATCTAACCTTAGCACATAAATCTATGTGCTAAGATTAGGTATCTCTATGAGGCTCTTACCTTTCTCTTTTATTCTAACGTATGCGATCGAAGTCAGAGATGTTTGACTAACAGTTAATCTTTTTTTACTAAGGTAACAACACCGGTATCTTTGAAATTTACTTCAAATTTAAGTACAATTTGCTCAGGTATTCTACCATCCTTTTCTTTAATAATTGAATACCCATAGTTTGCTCTATGCGGTCGACTATATGATCTAAATTGAATAACCTCTTTAGTATATTCTTTCGGGTTTTCAATCACAAGCACTTCATTTCCAGTAAAACTCAACGGATGGAAAAAGATCAGAAATGGCTTGTTAGACCATTCCTTTTCTTTCCATACTGTTATATTTAAAGAATCTAATTTTCGAATTACTTCGTTTGATACATCTGAGAAAAATCTAATATTTGACACTTCATACTCAGCTATAAAGGCATCTATAGACTTAGACTCTTCAATAGTTTTAGAGAATTTAATCCAGTGTACTGGTTTACTATTTATGAATAGTTTTAAAACAATAGCGACGATAAAAAGTATCAGTAATATTGACTTAAACTTCATGCCTTAATCATCTCTTTTTGCAGTTTTACTAATAATTGATTTAGGGGTAATTATTTTTCCCTTGTTCGAACGCTTTATTGCTCTATGTTTTTCTCCAGGAGTTACTACAGCTCTGGTTTTGTGCATATTTGTTGTTGAATTATAAAATGTTGAAGCGTTTTTTCCATTATATTTTAAAGGTTTTCCTTGTCTATCTTTTAATTTACTGATTGCTACTTCTCCAACATGAGTACAATTATTGCAACCTATATCATACTCTGAAGCAGCCTGGTCACTAGCGGCTTTTATTGCTTCATCATTTGATTCACCGTCTGTTTCTACTACATATGCTTCATTGTAAAATTCACCAATTGTATGTCCTCCACCTATGTCTGCATCTTCAAATTCTTCCAAGTTATCAAGTGTTAAAATTGTATAAGAACTTTCATCATCTGTGACACCTAAGTTATCTTTATCTTTAGAAATATAAGTCCATCCACCTTCACTATTCATTATCAAAACGGCACTATGCCCAGTATAATCTCCACTCCCCGAACCAGTTCCAGCAGAACTTAGTAGGAACATAGCAATAGAATCACCATTTACATCAATGTTTAAAATTGGATTGTTACCAGCATACTGATAAGGTGGCATTTCATAATACTTCTCAGCAAATCGATCTATTGTACTAAATCTCCCAATACTCGGATCGTACCGCCGCGCCCCAAAATCCAACCAATTTAAATCAAAGTCGGTGTTGAGTTCTTTGCCGTTATAAAGATATCCATTCTCCGGCGCACTAATCACCTCCTGCCAAGGCCCTTCCATCTGCATTCCAAATGGATAGTAATTGTTTTCCTGTAGTATTTCACTATATGCAAAACTTCCGTCTGGGAAATTGGGAACTGCACCACAATCTTCACTAAAAGGCTGAATACAAGCATCCTTATTTAAATCGGAAAACACCACTCTGGTATTGCCCAGGTGATTGGTTAAATTGTATTCATATCTGGAGTTTTTTTCCTTTGAATGTGACAGTGATTTGGTAGAGCTACTCAAGCCCGTAAAAAAAGGCTATCCAGAGAAGAATTAGCTAAAATTATTGACACTTCTGGTTCAATCGTCGGGCGATATGAACGTGGCGATATGATGCCATCTGTGGATATCGCTAAGAAGATCGCCGAAGCTCTTGGTGTTAGTTTAGATTATTTAGTCGGGGATACGGAAGTGCTAATCAAGGATAAAAAAATGCTCTATTGTTTGGAGGTTTTGGAAAAGGCTAGCCCTCCTTACAAAGAAAGGATTTTGTATATGCTTGACCTTATGCTTAGTGATGCACAGTCTAATTCGCTTCAGGAAAAACTCTCGTAAATCACAAACGCCCCGCATTTCTGCAAGGCGCTCGTTTCTATTTTTACTTTGTAGCGTATGTTCAGTCGAAGTCTGGAGACTTTCGATCAACGGTGCTTTATTATATCTGTAAATTATTACATTTATTTTTTTCATACCATTTCAGCCACGTTTTTTTATCCCTTTCAAAAATACCCGATGGATAAATATTAGCATAGTTTGACATTCTATCAAATGAAACATGAACATATTTGGATAAATTTTTAAGTGATTTTCTAAACTTTTCATCTTGTAAATTATAAATGTTTTCCTCTATATACTTAAGATTAGAGAAAAAATAATCTTTGAATTCTATATTCTCGATACAATTATCATTCTCGGATATTGAATTTATTGATTTACAAGAAACGAGAAATAAAGAGATTAATAGAAACATATATTTCATAATTACTTAATTTTTGTTTTTGTGACTTTTACTGTACCTGATTTTGTATTAGTAACCTGTTGCTCATATACTGAACCATCTTTATTAATAAAATACTGCTGACCAGTCGTTAGATTATCTCTTCTTTCACTGCCGTTTACTCTATTTTCTGCTTCGATTCCTTTCTTATGCATACCATAAGCTCCTGAAGGATATACCCCCTTAGTGCCACCAGCTTTGGCTTTTTCATGTTGTTCAGCCAATTCATGAGATAATGCTCCTGCACTTGAAGACACTCCTGGTCCTGCCTTATCAAACGCAGCAATATCAGCCATGTCAATTTTGTTGTCTGTTATATCGCCAACAGCTACTAATGCGTCAGAAGAAACTAATTCAACTTCCGTCTTAACAGGACTATTAATTACACTTTCAAGTTCTTGTTTAAAAGCCGCTTGTTTAGCTGTCATTTGTATGGTTACGTTCATTTTTTCAAGACCCGTTTTTGATAATGTAACGTTACCTTTGCTATCAATATTAGCTTGATATAATCCACCAGTATTTATAAAAACCTCATTCTTAAAGGATTGGATAGCTTTCGCCCCATCTACTTTTCCCCCTTTAACAATTAAGTCATCAACTCTCATCCCATCAGGATCAATGAAGCGGATTGGATTATTCAGTGTGTAGTTATATGGTGAGTATGGAGCATACTGTTCTGCAAGTGGATCAACGGCGTTCCAGCGCCCTATTGCTGGATCATACCACCGCGCCCCATAATCCAACCAATTTAAATCGAAGTCGGTGTTGAGTTCTTTGCCGTTATAAAGATATCCATTCTCCGGCGCACTAATCACCACCTGCCAAGGCCCTTCCATCTGCATTCCAAATGGATAGTAATTGTTTTCCTGTAGTATTTCACTATATGCAAAACTTCCGTCTGGAAAATTGGGAACTGCACCACAATCCTCACTAAAAGGCTGAATACAAGCATCCTTATTTAAATCGGAAAATACCACTCTGGTATTGCCTGGATGATTGGTTAAATTGTATTCATATCTGGAGTTTTTTTCCTTTGAATGTGACTCTGTCTTCGGATAACTTTAGCCTCAGGTTTGATAAGAAAATGATTGATCGAATCGTTGATGTTCAAGCATTACCAGATGAAGGGAAATGCCTGTTTCTAAAATGGTGGATACTTATCTTAGAGATGCTAAAACTCGGAAGGCTTATGCTTCGTAAATAGCAAGAGCCATATCCTGACATGGCTCTTGCTTTTCTCTTTACATCGTAGCTCAGTTAGCCTGTAGAAGTAATCTATACCAAATTGAGGAACTAAAGTATTAATTAAACCTACATCTTACTTCATGTCCATAACCGTTTGTATTAAAAACAATTTCTTCAATACTTAAATTACGATTGATTTTTAATTCTCTGAAAATATATAATTCAGTTGATTCTACATCATAATTATCTTTTAAAGAAATGGTGTAAACATTATTCTTTATATCTATTAAAGTACAAGTATAATCATAAAAAAGACCAAATTTATTCAGATTCCAGCTAGCTCCAATTCTAGATGAAAAATCAATAAAAGTTTGAGTCTCAACGTTTTTTGTATTTACACCTTCTTTTAATTTAAAATATTCAAGTTTATCAGAATTCTGTCTTATGAATAGATCTGTCTTTAATTTCTTTTTACCCATTATAACTTCAAATAATTGATCTCCTTCAATAGTAGTATCATTCATACAGAAATAGAAGTCTGACTGAATTATCTTTTCAAAATCCCTATCGACATCTTTGTAATTACACTTACAAGAATAACTATTATCAAAACCCTCAATATTTCTTTGAGTAGAGTTACTACAGAGAGAAAACAATAAGAGGCCAATAAATAGGAACAAATAATAAAATTTATTCTCACTCATTATCTTTCTTTTTTAATGTTTGTAATTGTTCGTGAATTATTGCAGCAGGGGATCCAGCTCTTTTATCAACAATAATCATGTCTTTCCATGTCCATTCTTCAAGTCCATATGCTTTATGATCAGCCTCTTGTCCTCCCACATTTAAATCAACATGTGCTTTGATTTCATGATAAGTCGTCTCTGCATTATCATATTTATCTTTTTTAGCTGTTGCGTCAGAATTTAATGTAATTAATGATATTTTCTTTCCTTCCGATTCTGAAACATCAACTCCATCAAAAGAATTTTTAGTATTATAAACAGGACTATCACTAGGGATTGAAATCTTTCCATCTACGATAACTGAAGAATTTTCTACTCTAGCAGTAGTTGCACCAGCCTTATCCTCAAGGGTTTCACCAAAACTTTGAGTCCCAATATAAAGATCATGTTCGTCTGAATTGGCATACTTATTCCAGAGTTCTTTTCCTGCTTCTGTTTGTAAAAGAGCTGCGATAGCAGCTTTTGAATCTTCATTTTCATTTACAATGATAATATCCTCAGGAGCAGCACCATCAGGATCAGTAAATCGAATTGGGTTATTAAAAGAATAATTATATGGACTTAAGGAATAATATTTTTCCGCCAACGGATCAACTTGTCCCCACCTCCCAATACTCGCATCGTACCACCTAGCCCCATAATCCAACCAGTTTAAATCGAAGTCGGTGTTGAGTTCCTTGCCATTATAAGTATAGTCATTCTCCGCTGCACCACTTTTTCAAAAAGTTCATTAACCTTTAGTCTCTAAGTTAAGCCTTTTTTCAATTACCCCGACGTAAAGTCGGGATTTAAAACCTGTGGTACTTTCTCACTTAAAAGAAAAAACCAGATTTTGGCCAAAGGTTTTGGTTTAGGGTGTTTTTTTGACCTCGATTTTTTGTAGGTAAATAGCGCAGTGCAACGGAGTCTTTTATCTACAAAAAATGAGGAGGCAACCGTAGGGCGGCAGTCAAGCATAAAAAGATCTGAGGTTTAATCCTCCCAGACCTTCACTAAACGTTGGATTATCCCGGAGTCTTAATCCCGAGCGGCCTTAATGCGGAAGCCGCTGGAGGGCTGGCAGTGGGAACTTAGTGGAGCTGCCAGTCGTGGGGGATCGCCGCCACTTTTTTATTCTTATTAGTGGCGATCATCCCACCAAGGGCTGCCTTATTTTCTTTTCCCACCAGAGGTGGTAAGTGTTAAAGTTGTAAAGTATCTCAGGTGTACAAACTTTATATGCCTTTGATACGATTTATTTGTTTTGTATGTTTGAGATATTGCTTAATTAACTGTTGTTTTTAATACATTTATGGAGTCTATTACATTTGAAAAAAGGTTGTCTGAGGTAAGAAAAGCTAAAAAGCTCTCGCAGGATGAGGTAGGTGAAATGGTCGACGCTCATGGTACGGTGATCGGTCGATACGAGCGAGATGAGATGAAGCCTTCTATTGATATGGCGACTCAATTAGCTGATGCACTGGAAGTATCTTTAGATTATTTAGTTGGCGCTACTGATACCTTGCTAGAAAGAAATATTGTCAATCGTATTCTTGATATTCAAAAACTCAACGATTCAGATAAAAGTCATGTCTTTGCGCTCATGGATGCTTTTCTCAAACAGACTAAGTTGCAAAGTATCATGTAAAAGAAAACCCCGTCCAATGGACGAGGTCTTATCTTATTTTCTTGTTGAGACTTAATCAGTTCAATTTGTCATACTACAACAATCAGAACACATAGGTTCGGAGTTTCTTGATAAGAAAATATTGTAATATGCACATCCATCTTTCTCTATCAACCTGAATGGATAATAATCGTCTGATTTCTTAGGCTGGAAAAGATCTCCTTCATCTTTATAATAGGTAATGTCGGATAATTTATTTTCCTCATATTTATAGATACCTAATAAGACTCCAGAAGCAGAATAAAAATGAACTGTGCCATTAATCTTTCCTTTAAAGAAATCGCATTCTAAGAGAATCTGACCAGTAGAAGAATATTTTAATGATGTTCCAGTTAAATAATCTTGCTTATACCAGTCAATTCCAGAAATATAAGATTTACCATTCAAATGATCTTCTACATACTTTGCCCATTTTCCCTCTTTTTTACCAAAAGAGTAATTTCCTAAGTAATAAGAAGATTGATCAATAGAACTCATGAAATTATAGTAATACCATTTTCCATGTTTGACACATTTTCCTTCTTCATTAATTACAAATTGATTGTAGCGATCTAAGCTAAACTCTCCTTGTTTGAAACATGGGTTTTCATCTTGTTTTAATTCCTTTCTAATAGGATTAGGAAGTTGAAAAGGAAGCTGTTGAGCAATCAAAAAATCAGAAAGAGAACATAGTAATAGTATGATAATGATTATTGCTTTTTTCATGGCTACTTATTTTTTTGTCTTGAAACACTTCGACTACCATCTTGTATATCAATGCCTATTAACTTTCTAGTTTTTGCATCTTGAACAAAAGCAATCGTCATTTTACTATTTTCTTTACCTTTAAATATAAAAACATTTACAGAATTCCCATTTCCCATTTTACCTCCTGTACGTTCTTCGGAATCATATTCTTTTCCACCTACTTCATTTAAAACATCCATTCGAACAGACGCAGCACCTTCATATATTTGATCATATTCTCCTGTCGCATCATTTCTGGCAAGAACGTTATATCTTTCTTTTTCATAATTTTCTGTACCAAATCTCTCTACAGTAAAATGAGCAATAAAGGCAGATTGAACATCACTGTCATCATCTAAAAGTGCTAAATCATTCATGTAAACATCACCTGTCCAATAAGAACCTATCGCCCCTCTTCCGTCTTTTTTTAAATTATAGGTCACTGACTGTTCATCATTTACGGCATTTAACATTGTTGATGTATAAGTCGAACCTTTAGCAGCTTTAGAATCCGTAACGGTGCTTTGAACCCTTCCTCTTTTTCCTAGACTAAATCGAACTCTTTTAGCATTTTCGTTCATCATTCTGATCATTTGTCTTTTATGCTTTTTACTTCCAGCCAGAATAATTTCATTACCATCAGGGTCGATAAATTTAAGCGGATTATTTGCTACATAATTGTACGGGCTGAGATCAGAATATTTTTCTGCAAGTGCATCAACCGCATTCCATCTCCCAATACTCGGATCATACCACCGCGCCCCATAATCCAACCAGTTTAAATCGAAGTCTTGATTTAATTCTTTACCATTATAAGTATAACCATTCTCCGGCGCACTAATCACCTCCTGCCAAGGTCCTTCCATCTGCATTCCAAATGGATAGTAATTGTTTTCCTGTAGTATTTCACTATATGCAAAACTTCCGTCTGGAAAATTGGGAACTGCACCACAATGCTCACTAAAAGGCTGAATACAAGCATCCTTATTTAAATCGGAAAATACCACTCTGGTATTGCCCAGATGATTGGTTAAATTGTATTCATATCTGGAGTTTTCTCCTTTGAATGTGACTCTGTCTTCGGATAATTTTAGGTTTAAATTTGATAAGGAAGTGGTTGCTTGACTCGAAGATATTGCTCAACTTCCAGAGGCTAGACGAATTGAACTTTTTAACGTCCTTGATGCTTACCTTAGAGATTTTAAAACTCGCAAGACTTATGCCTCTTAATATAGCAAAAGCCACATCCTGATATTATCGTTAGGACATGACTCTTACTTTCTTCTTCTTTATTTTGTATCGTTAATGTCGGTGTAGGTACAACCATATGTCTAACTTCTATTGTTGTTTTTGGTCAGTCGGATAAACTACGCCGAACGGGAGAAAATTTAGTCAAAAAACCAAGTAAAGTTGGAATCTAAGATGACTAATATAAATTCCAGTAATAGACCACCTCCTAGTATTATAGTAATAAAAGTATCCTTACTATTTTTGTGTCTAAGACTAAGGTATATCCAATAAAAAAATATTGGAATCGTTACAATAGATAAAAAAAATAAATTCTGAATGATTTTAACATGGAAAAACATATTAATATCTTTTGGATCTGAAATCGGTGGTTCTAGTGGATTCAAACCATAAACAACTTTATACCTTATTATCAGTAAATAAAATAAAAGTATAAAAATCCAAGGAATTATAGCCGTCCATCTAATTGATTTGCTAATCATCTTTTACTGATTTTTCATATAATTTATTCCAGTTTGGTGCAGGAGGCGAGTTATATTGCCCTCCTTTAGCTATTTGCCCAGCCAATGATATACCAACACCTATTCCGTCATCGGTTAAGATCGTACTAGCTGAAAACCCATTATTTTCAACTGTTATTTGTTGGCCATCCACAGCTTTAAATACACTGTTAGGACTTATATCAAATGATGCAACCCCATCTACTGGAAGGTATAAATCCGAATTAGGTTCAAGAGGATAAGCTCCAGCATCTTCTACTTCCCCAATTGTACCCTCAGGCTTATAAGAAATGGTAAAGTCACTATTATTTTCTACTGAAGGTACTAAATACTCTCCACCTTCTTTCATAACTGTTTTCTTTGTCTCAGAAGAAATGTTAATTCCATCCTTATACTCTTTAAGTTTAGTAGATGCATTTTGCAAAAATGAAGTTCCTTCTGCACTTTGTCTTTGCGCATCAGCTTTAGCCCCACCTGTTCCCCAAGCACTTTTATCTATTACGCGAACTTCATTGGTTGATGCGCCATCTGTACCTAAATAATTTCCATCTTTGTCAAGGTAAATATCATCTACCCTCATCCCATCAGGATCAATAAACCGTATCGGATTATTCAGCGTATAATTATACGGTGAATATGAATAATAATCTTCCGCCAACGGATCAACCTGCCCCCATCTGCCTATTGCAGGGTCGTACCACCTCGCTCCATAATCTAACCAGTTTAAATCGAAGTCGGTGTTGAGTTCTTTGCCGTTATAAGTATACGCATTCTCCGCTGCGCCACTTTTTCAAAAAGTTCTTTAACTTTTTGTCTCTAAGTTAAGTTTAAAGTCCCGAAGATATTACAACGCTTTCAGGATATCTTACTACTGTCGATCATTTTATCAAAGCTGTTATGATCAACCTTATATAAATCACAAACGCCTCACTATCTTTGGCGAGGCGCTTGTTTCTTTTTTACCTTGTAGCGTATTTGTAGTCGAGGCCACAGGGTCAGTCTGGAATACTCTCCTTTTGCTAACAGAAGCTATTTCTCTATATATTTTAAAAAGGGATCTTTCTTAGCTAATTTTTCTTCTAATCGTCTTCGTTTCTTTTGTCTTTTAAAGCTAAAAAAAAGCCTTAGTTTTTGCCAAAAATTGGGAGAGTAGCAAGAGTGAAGGCCAGACATATAAGCTAATGTTAGTGAATAGCTTAAATCATAAGTATCATTTTGGACTAAACTATTCGCAATTAAATATTTTTTACTCGACGAGTTTTTACAAAGAATTATATACTCTTTTTTCGTTTCAACTTTCGCTTCATTTTTAATGACTAAATATCTTATTTCCAATAATTCATCACGAGTATATACGCTCGTATCTCTTTGTATTAAAACATTCTTAACTACGACTTTATATAAACTACAAGCGCTATGCTTATCAGATTTAATCATAGAACATGGACATTTAGCATTTAATGCTTGATCTACTATTTCTACTTTTAACCCATAAACATCAGCTATCCCAATATATGGAACATTATCTTGAGAATAAATTACCGAGTAAACAACTAAACAAAATAAGGTCAAATATATTTTCTTCATGTTAAAGAATTTTAGTTGCCAAAAAGGCGATATGTTCCTGGATAAGTTATTGTTGATGTTCCGCTCCCGTTATTACTATGAGCTTGTTTTGTTGTTCCTTTTGTAATTATTCGAAGAACTTGCATACGATCTCCTTTTGCATCTTTTATAATTCCAGCCATAGTAGGGACTGAATATCCTGGTAGTATTTTACTGGAAGATAATTTCGACATACCACTTCCTGCAGCGAATATTTTTGCATCTACTTCTGCCGCAATCACCGTTGAAGTCCCTTTCACAAAGCCTTTCCCTTTCGCTTTTATATCTCCATTTGCAATTTGTGTTCCATGGAAGGTCTCTTCTGCCAATAGATTACCTCTACCTCCCATCAATTCTTGCAACTCTCCCTTTTTACTTCCCGATTTATGATCAGGCACGATTATATTAAAGTTGTGCCCATCACCTTCAGAAGTTACTTGGCCTACAGTGGACTCGCCACTTATAAGAGAAGCATCATCTGTAAAGTTAAACATTTTATCAGCCCCCTTTAACGTTTTAATAAGGGCTGCAAATGCAGGGTTGTAATTCTTATTTTTCTTTATTTTTCCTTTTCTAGTCGTCCGTGTTGGCGAGGCATATTTGTCTACATAGGCTTCAATATTATCATTTGCATAAGAAACACTATCACCATTTATATCTATATTGACCACAGGGTTATTCGCTCCATATTGATAAGGAGTCATTGAATAATACTTCTCTGCAAACCTATCTGTTGATGGGAATCTCCCAATACTCGGATCATACCACCGCGCCCCATAATCCAACCAATCCAATCCAAAGTCCTCATTAAGTTCTTTTCCATTATAAGTATAGTCATTCTCCGGCGCACTAATCACCTCCTGCCAAGGTCCTTCCATCTGCATTCCAAATGGATAGTAATGATTCTCTTGCAATATCTCCGAATATATTGGTGTACCATCTGGAGTTGTCGGAACTGCTCCGCAATCTTCATTAAAGGGTTGAATACAGCCATCCTTATTTAAATCGGAAAATACCACTCTAGTATTGCCCAGGTGATCGATTAAATTGTATTCATACTTGGAGTTTTCTCCTTTGAATGTGACTCTACCTTCGGATAATTCTAGGTTTAAATTTGATAAGGAAGTGGTTGCTTGACTCGAAGATATTGCTCAACTTCCAGAAACTAAACGAGCTGAACTTTTTAATGTTCTTGATGCTTACCTTAGAGATTTTAAAACTCGTAAGACTTATGCTTTTTTAAATGAAAAAGGCTGCAGATTCCTCCGCAGCCTCTCTTAATTCTTATCAGTATTTATTCAACAAACCTATTGACAATCAGTAGAATCTTTTTGAGTTAACCAATATGGTATTATCAACTCTTCTTTATTCTCTTTCGGCTCGTAAACTTCAGTAATTACTGTTTCGGGTATATTCAAGTAAAGAAGATGTCTTGTAAATCCTTCTGAGAAGCCTTGATCATATTTTACTATCGTACCTTTCTTTAAGTATCCAACCCCTTCAATACAATAATCTTCCATAAGTACAAAATGCTTATCAGTTTTTGTATTATTCTTATTTAGAAAACCGAAACAAGCTAATACTCCTAAAAGAGTGCCCAGAATGAAAACATATTTTTTATTCATAATTAATTTTCTATTTATTCATTATCAGTTTTTTTCCCACCAATTCCACGATGCCTACTTACTTTTTGATAAGTAACTTTTACTCCACCTCCTTTCAAGTATTCAGTTCTTCTTGTAAACCCTAACTCCTTATAATTTCCTTCTATAGCTTTAAGTAAATCCCTAGGATCGTACTCGCTACCAACTGCTTTATTGTCTATTTGTTCTAATCCATCTCCAGATAAAGTACAACAATTATTATCCATTCCATGATAATCATCTTTTAGTTTGTAAGATTTTCCTTCTCCTCCTCCTGGCACACCTGTACTACGTTCTTCTCCACCATCTATCAGACTCTGATAATATCCCATAATTTTTGCATCTTCTTCGGGAGTGGTTGGAACCGTAAAACCTACAGAGTTTCTAAAGTTTTGTTGATACTTCTTATACTCCTCAGAATTTGAATGAACATTTAAAATTCCATCTCCTTTATGGCTTGCAAAGCCCCATACTCTAGAATATCTACCAAAATCATAAACATTATCATAGCCCCCTTCAGCATTATAAATTCTCAACCCTACATGACCATACTTATGCGTTGTACCATTTTTGTCAGTAAAAGCTTTACCTATAATCAACTCAACAGAATCTCCCTCTACATCTACAAAAATGATAGGATTGTTTAGCGTATAATGATAAGGAGTTATTGAAGAATACTTTTCAGCAAATCTATCTATTGATCCAAATCTCCCAATAGCCGCATCATACCACCGCGCCCCATAATCCAACCAATTTAAATCGAAGTCGGTGTTGAGTTCTTTGCCGTTATACAAGTATCCATTCTCCGGCGCACTAATCACCTCCTGCCAAGGTCCTTCCATCTGCATTCCAAATGGATAGTAATTGTTTTCCTGTAGTATTTCACTATATGCAAAACTTCCGTCTGGGAAATTGGGAACTGCACCACAATCCTCACTAAAAGGCTGAATACAACCATCCTTATTTAAATCGGAAAATACCACTCTGGTATTGCCCAGATGATCTTTTAAATTATATTCATATTTGGAATTTTTTCCTTCAAATGCTACCCTACCTTCAGAGTGGTAAATCGCTTCCATTTCCCCATTTTGATATTCTATACCACCTACATAATCCTTTACCATTCCATTACTGCTTGTCTTTCTCAACTTATTTCCTAAGGCATCATACATAATTGTTATGCTTTCACCGGTTTCAGTAAATGTGATTTGCTCTGGTAAGTTAAGATAATTATAGGTAATTGTCATATTTTTATTATAGTCTTTGACCATATTCCCAGCTCCATTATGGATATATTTTCCACCTTCACCAATATAACCATGCTCTATATTACTGTCTTCTGCAATTGATTCTAGGTGATTACCCTCATAGGTATAATTCAATTGATCAATTTCTCCATACTCATAGCCATTAAGGCCATTGGGCAGGGTACAAAAATCTGTGACCCCTCTTCGACTCAGATTTAATATATTTCCTACATTATCATAACCCATTGTCACGCCATATTTATTATCTGTAGAATAATGTGTACCAAAATCTTCTTTATATAAGCCCTCGGTCAGCCGATCCAGGCGATCATACCAAAAACTATAATTCTGAATTGGACTTTCTGCTATTTTCCAACTCAGTCCGGCTATATTGCCATTATATTGAGCTGGAGATTCTACCATTGGGTCACTATCATTATAGAATATCTGCATAGCAAAAAGGTCTGGATTAGTGTTTCCAGGGCTTGGACTTGGAGTAGGTGAACTGACATTATTCCAGTTGAATTCTACTGATTTTTGTACTGCTTGGGTAAATTCCGCCTGTATGGTAGGATCGGTAATTCCGGCTGAATTCAATTCTGCTAATACTTGAGTTTCCAGATGATCCATTACCTGATCGACTGTATTGACATTAATCCATTGATCAGATAGATCAATTTCCATGATTTGCACAGGCGCATTTTGGCTTAGGCTAGCACTACCGACCACCTGCATTTTGCTTTGCGCTACCATTTCATATACGCCATCATGTTTATAGTATTTTGAATACTCACTTACTTTGATCAAACTTGCTGGCGGGGTTGGAGCACTTAAATCTGAATGATTATATTCAATACTAAGACTTAAAGGACGGATAACTTTCAGTGTCAATGGGCAGGTTTCACAATCCGGATAACCCATGTTTAGACATCGGGTACAATTGTCCTCTTCATACTCACAACTACTACAATTCGGTAAGCCTAAAGTCTGACACGTCGTACAATCATCCTGTAAATCCCAATAAGGACATTTTTCACATTTATATCCATGACTAAGGCAAAGCTCACAAATATCTGTTGGTGGCTCTGGTACTGCTGTACAGTTTTCCTGATCAAAATTGACATCGACATAGGTCGTTTGTATATAATTAAAAATCATTTTGGTCTGAATAATACTAATATTGACAATGCTTCCTAGTATTGAAATACTCACATCATCGTATATGACACCATTGCTATTTAGCCAAGATTCTAAATCCAATTCCAATTGGGGTACCTCTGAAAACTGATAGGGATAGTTTAAATTAATTAAAGCTCCTCCATCCGCGTAAATCCCTATGACTTGATTACCATCTGTCAGATTAACTTTCGCTGTGTAATCACAAGCTTCACAAGTTGGAGGATCTGGATCACAAACCGCGATTACATCATCTTCATTTACGGACTGCCCAATACTATTAATATCTGTCAACCAACCTCTGATATTATAATCATAATTGATGTTTTGATAAAAACTATTTGTACCAGCAATACTTCCCAACCTTTTTAGCATCAACTGATCGGAATCATTATAGACATCAAAAAATAAGGTAACAGGGTCTTGATCAATGGATGAGTTCAACAAATGTTGATTGGATTGAGTTCTTAAGAAATTATCATAAGTGAAATTTTCATTGATTGTTTCCGCTCCATAAATAGAGTTATGTACTCTTCTATTCCCTTTTGGTAAATCTGCTAAATTAAATTCTGTATTTATATAATCTGTACCTTCCAGATAGTTTGTAGAATTATTGACAATGGCTCTTCCATATTTGTCATAGCAGGTAGCAGTATAAATATAATCAGATGTACCGAGTACATTTACTTTTGTGCCCACTGCTTTTCCATTGGCTGCTGAGCTAATGCAATTTCCAGAATTTGCTTGAACCGGAAAGGAAGCAATCAAATTGGGATCATCATAATAAGTTTCTGTTAGGATATCACTATTGGGACTAATGCCATTTAAATCCGAAGGAAAATTGCCGTCATAAAAGCCACTGACTAATGGGCGATTAAAGGCATCAAAAGTAGTCACTACTTTATAGCCATTAGCTAATTGACTAGCGACTAAAAGGTCTTTATCATTATAACGATAGGTAGCGGTTCCTCCTCCAGGGATTGTTTTGGATATTAGTCGGTGATATTCATCATAATCGTATTCATAGATACCAGCTTCTACATAATTTGCTGGACTCACATTTACAATATTACCTAGGCCATTATAGGCATAAGAAGTCAGATTATTCATTGGATCAATGGTATAGAGTAAACGTCCAAAAGCATCTGTAGAGGAAGTGGTCGTATTACCATTCTCATCTGTTACTGAGAGTGAATACTGGCCATTTTCACTTCCATATTCTGTTTGGATTGTTGAGAAATCAGGGAATGTTTCAATCGTGACCCTATCAAGGGGTGAAGGTTCGTAAGTATAGGTAGTATATGTGCCTGGCAGATAAGTCTTTTTCTCTACTCTCCCTAGGTTATTATAGATCATTTCATCTTTCAACACCCCATTGACCTTTGTCGTAATTGGCCTGCCGAGACCGTCAAATTGTTGAACATTGATTTGTGTTGGGGTATTATCTCCAAATTCTGTAACACTGGATATCTCATTTGGTCCTCCGATGTGATAGGTATTCGTGCTTAAGGATTTATAATTATTTCCACTATCTCCAATACCATAGACGTATGTTTTTTCCAGTCTTTGAAAACCATCATAGGTATAGCTAACAGACTGTCCATTCATATCTGTTATAGAACTAACTTGCCGGATAATTGGATCCCAAGTATAAGTCGATGTCCAGGTGTTTAAAAGTGTTTTGGAGGTCATCCTCCCATTGACCCAGACATAGGTTTCATTCTGTCCGGAATAGGGTGTTTGTACATTCGGATAACCCTCTGCATCATAGCCCAAAGTAGTTCTTAGACGTTCTACATTATTTACACCGATCTGATAAATCTTTTCAGGTAAAATCTTTCCACCAAAATCTCCCATCTCTAGTCTTTTTCCATCGAGTATTTGATTATTTACAGACTTGGTGGTCTTGAGTGGAATCCCAGTCATATTTTTATCAATCATTTCACTCACCATTGGGTAAGAGGCAGGCATATCATGCGGATACTTCAAGTGAGTCGTATAAACCTGCCCATCACTATTGGTTGCTGTGGTGACAATAGGATTAGTATGGTGACCATTGACTTCATCGTATTCATAGGTAGAGGATAAAACGACTCCGTCTTTTGTCGTTACACTACTTTCCAGATAAAACCAATGCGCATTAAATTCATAAGAGCGATACGTAAATTGATTGATAAAACTAGAGTTGGTAAGTTCCGTTCCAACATCTTCTCCAAAACATGGATGATAGGCTAGTGTATCACAGTCATTATTAAATTGATGTGAAAAGGGATTGTTTGGATTAGATACAGGTGGCAATCCTATCCAATAAGTTAGCCCCATAAAACCATCACAATTGCCATAATATACTTGAGTAACATCGTCCTCATCACAAATGTAGGAAGGAACAGGTGGACAAGATAAACCTTGAATTTTATAAGCGACAACTAAGCCCTGAATCTTATCAGAATGCAATGTTTTATCTGCTCTATAATTATAGGTGTTCACGGTTCGCTGAACTTCTTCATATTCTCCTTGTGTACCTTTATAATCAACCTGGCTTTTTAAAAGCCCTCGTTTCCAATCAAAACTGGTTTGCGGGGCATAAGGAAATCCTGTTCCTCCTTTATCTCCCGCATAAGTATAGACATATTCTGTTTTGCCATCTTGTTTTTGTTCGCCTCTATAGACGGTCACATTGGTATAAACAATATGACTCCCTTGAGAAGTACCCAGTGCAGCTTTGCTCGAAGAAGATAAGCCTCTGAAATTACAGGGGAGGTCTGTACAAGGAAGACTTCCATCATTCTGTGTTCTATATTCCTTATGTAAAAAATCGTATCGTGGCATAGTGATTAGTTTTCCACTTGAGCGATTCGGATTTTCAGGATTATCATGAAGGTTATATTCATAAAGCCTAACCTGATCTTTTTCCACCTCTCCTGTGCTCGTGATTTGTTTTTTTAGACGAAGCCCTCCGACAGGAATACCATCTATGATATTTTCATCTTGTTCCTCATTTTCATAGATTTCATGTTGCTCCCAGTTAAACCTTACTTTTGTATAATCTCCAGGGGTGACTGCGGTGACGATTGCTGTATAAGTCCCAGCTTCTAGAAAAATATGATGGGTTTCTCCATTACTATCTGGTGCAGCACAGGGAATATTGCCACTACTATAAAGGCATAGATTATTTCCATCCTCATCAATGATCTCTACAGTACCATTCCAGTCTCCATCTACTTGAGTATTATGTGTAAAAATGGTATAATCCACATAGAGATTATAAGGAATATCGAAAGTAACCTGATCTTCCAAAATATCTGGCCCAGGAATCTCTTTATGTACAAAGGCTTCTTTGTAATAAGGAATGTAATTAGATGTAAAGGTCTTTAAGTTAAGCAAACTATAAGTTCCCCATTGATTGGCTTCATATTCAAAACTGTTATAACCTCCAGTAGGGTAATCAATTTTCCATAACAGATCTGCTTGAAGGTGATCCTCACTTGTATTTCGATCTCCACCTTGAAAAGGAAAATCTAATAATATACGGCTAGGAATAAGGGTCAAATTATCAGCTCCATTATAATAGCCCCAATGATCCTGATCGTAGGAGAGTCTAGGAGGTAAAGAAAGTGCTGGACTCTGCTCATCTTTATAATGAAAAGTATAAGGAGGTTTAGATGTCCCTTGTGAAGGGTTTTCCCTTACACTTTTTAGTTTTAATCGCTTTTTGACAAAATTATTATTTACAACAACATTTCCACTAGCAATAGAATAATAATAGGCCAGATCAAAGGATCGAAGTGTAGACGAACCATTTTTAATCGTGATCTTATCCAGTTGTACACCACCTGATAGATCCTGTCTACCTGAGGAAGCATCAAACTCAACCCTCCCTGTACCAGCAAAAGGAGAAGTAATGGAGGATAGTCTTTTGCCATCTACGAAATACCGACTTAGACATTCATTGTCATCAGGTGCTAGTCTACAGGTACTATTAATAGCTGCATTATCAAAGTATTTAGTACTTGAAACCCCAGAATAATAATCAATAGAATAATCTTCATAATGAAAAAGGAGTTGATCCATATCATTAGGCGCATCAATGCGACTTAAATACCATCCAGTAATTCGTGGAATAGGGACTGCAAAAGGGCCTTCACAACTTCCTGTAGAATTGGTGGTCGATTCTGTTTGGGTCACGGTCTCTTCCGTTTGATCAAAGGTATACCGAGTACCATCATTGGTCGTAATAATAAAAGTATTAAGATTAGGATGTTGGATTTTAATATCTTGATAGGGTTGAATATAAGGTAGTCCATCATGACCAATGACAAATTTACCACTACCTCCGGGGAAGCTAAAGTGGTACAAATCTGGTTCTCCATCTAGTTCTCCCCGAGCCATTTGATCAACATGAACCGCATTTCCCGCAATATCCAATACCTGTCCATCAAAGTTTTCCATAATTGGATTATTTTGATAACCTTGGCCATGCTCATCTGGTAGGCCTCTTATAGAACGAGTGATGACATAATTGCAAGACAATGACCAGCCTAGTCCAGTCCAGCCACTGACCTCATCTACCTTATGTCCTCCTGCATGATAACTCAAGCTAATCGGAATGCTCAAGGATCGACTTTGAAAGTTATAAAGTGGAACAGAAACATTGGGAATACCAGTATAAAGTCCAACAGGCACATCCACAAATTTGACAATAGAAGAAGCTGTTGGAGATGGAGGAACCACAACATTACTTGGATTATAATCTACAAAACCATCCTGAGCAGATAGTGAAGAAGTTAATCCTGCAATGATTAAAATGGTAAAGAGAAAAGCGTTTTTTAAAACCCTACTGGTCTTATTGAATAATTTATTAATTATTATATTTTTCATAGATTTAGTTTTTTTGAGACGGAGTTTTTTTAAAAATTAAAGTCCCTGAATTAATATTTTTTGTTGATAGCTATTTCCCAGGTTATCGAAAATTCGAATCAGATAAGTCCCAGGAGGATAAGTAGATAAATTAAATTGCCATTCAATATTTGCTTTACTTTCTATGGGTTTAGAAAATTGTTGAATGGGTCTTCCAAGCAGGTCATAAAAAACAATTTGCCCATTTAATTTTAAAGCATGATTTTTCAACTGCACTGTTAACTGACCTGTAGTAGGGTTTGGGAAAACTGATAATCCATCATTCGCTTGAGGAATATTCGGTGATTGGCCTATAAGTGATGAATGTGTATCTCCAATCTCAATAGAACTGGAGGTCTCCTTTCCATAAACAATAGATCGAGCTGGAAAGCCCGCTGGCACTTCATCAATCACACAGCCAATTGCAGCGCCCGAATAGACCAATATTCTATACTGCCCTTTGGGCAATTGTTCAAAGACTACCGCATTGTCAATGGATGTTTGCTTAGCATAAGTTGACCATTTACCCGCATTTCGGGCAGAGCAAACACCGTGTTTGGATGGATTTTTAATTTGTAGTTCAAACACATAAGCGGACATTTTTTTAAGCTGATCAGTCGTACAGCCTTTATAGCCTTCAACACCTGATTGATTGGTGCTTACCGCTATGGCATCATCAATAATTGTTGTCGTTACCTCACTTCTGAGTGGAATGGATAGCAGGAGCATGGCAAGGCCTGCTAAAATGGTTTGCTTTAGAATCATTTTAGGATATTTTGAGTTTTTACAAAAAAGTCTTAGCTCTATGTCAAGACATAAAGTCAAATAAATCGGAAGCTAGATTTAATATTAAATTAGCTTCCCTATGTTTTTAATTCGGTAGTCTTACAACGCTATACTTTAAATAAAAATACAGGGTTTAATTAATCAAATCCGGTGTTCGAAAATTCATCCTTAAAAGGATAAATAATAAACCGTTTTGTACTAGATATAAATGGGCTCTTTTTACAAACCAATTCAGGGCTAGTATTTTTTCTCTAAATTAAATAGTGCAAGATATTGAGTAGTAAGGGTGAAAATTGAAAATGGTGTCTTAGTTTTTCTAGATACAAATCTAGTTTAATTTTTACCGCATTGTCAAGTTTTTTTCGTTTTTTCTGTTGAACGCGTCAAATTATCTTCCCAACGCGTCATGAAATAATTGTTTTATGCAAAATTAGATAGTAGAAAATATTTTTGATATACAGAACGGTCCAAGAAGCCAAGATAAATTTATCGACTATGTTGAAACAGTCCAACAGTATAGCTATCGTCATCTAAAAGGAGAAGATACACAGCGTGTAAAGTTATTTCTGAAGATACTCTGTACTATTGCTCACCCAAGAGTAAATTTTCATCCAGAAGCATTGAAGCGAAAAGCCAGAAAACAAATTGAATTATTAGAATCTTACCCGATCCGAATGGGAGGGCATTTTATGATTGAGCTTATTCCCTTTGATCACTTATTGCATATGATTTTAGAGAAAGTAATGAGAAAAGCAGCTTAACTGATTATTAAAACGAAAAGCAAACCTGATAGATATATATGTATATTAAATTATTAATGCTCTGTCCCTTAGTAGTCGATTGACGACCTAAATATCAGATTGTTTTTCAAAATACATTTCATATTCATCATAAAGATTCGCCTCTGGATTCGCACTTCATAATAATTGTTTGATTTTCGTAAGTTTATATTTGAAATTCATAACCAGAAACAATTAGAATTGCTTAATTTTAATCCAATAAGCCCGACATCATTTCACTTTTTCATTCTTTCAATAAAATTAACATGGCAACATTCAATTTGAATATTAATGGTAAAAAACATCAGGTGGACCTTGACCCTTCCACACCTATCCTTTGGGTTTTGAGAGACCACTTGAATTTAGTCGGAACAAAATATGGTTGTGGTATTGCCCAATGCGGTGCTTGCACCATTCACCTTGACGGGATGGCAATGCGCTCTTGCATGCTGCCAGTTCAGGCAGTTGCCGATAAAACTATTACAACTATTGAAGGCTTATCCGAAAAAGGTGACCATCCCGTTCAACAGGCTTGGTTGGAGCATGATGTTCCGCAATGTGGTTATTGTCAAGCAGGGCAAATGATGAGTGCAGCTGCATTATTGAAGGACAATCCCAATCCAAGTGATGAAGATATTGATGGTGCTATGCACGGAAATATTTGTCGTTGTGGTACTTATACTCGAATTAAAACAGCAATCAAAACGGCTGCTAAAATGAGGTAATTATGTTGACTATAAAACAGTCAATCTTTGGTCATTTCTACTTGTCTAGGGACAGGTATTATAAATTAAAATAGCATGACTTTATTAAAAACATCATATAACAGGCGTTCATTTTTAAAATCATCAGCCCTTGCAGGTGGTGGAATGATGCTTGGTTTTAGTTGGTTCGCTTCCTGCCAGCCAACTGCGGAGGAAGCAGTAGGATTAGTATTACCTGATGAATGGTTTGATATTAATTCTTATTTGAAAATTGGGGATAATGGGCTTGTTACTATTTTTTCACCCAACCCTGAATTTGGACAAAATGTAAAAACCTCGATGCCGATGATTGTAGCAGAGGAATTAGATGTGGACTGGGAAGATGTCATTGTAGAGCAAGCTCCTTATAGTCAAGAGAAATTTCCTGGTGGAGCATTTGGACAATTTTCTGGTGGTAGTCGAGGCATTATGTCAAAGTGGAAACCACTTCGTATAGCAGGAGCTTCTGCTAAACAAATGCTGAAAGAAGCTGCTGCTCAGGCTTGGCAAGTTCCCGTTTCTGAAATCACAACAAATGTAGGTGTATTGAAACATGAAGCAAGCGGTAAATCTGCTGGATATGGCGAAATGGCATCAGCGGCAGCGCAAATTCTCGTTCCCGAAGAAGTAGAATTGAAAGAACCCAGAGAGTATAAAATTATTGGTCATTCTAAAAAAAATGTAGATGGTTTGAATATCGTAACAGGAAAACCAATGTTTGGAATAGACTATTATAAAGAAGGGATGTTGATTGCAATGGCGGTTCATCCCCCTGCTTTTGGAATGACATTGGAATCTCTTGATAATGCAGAAGAAGTAAAAGCTATGTCAGGTATCAAAGATGTTTTTCCAATTAAAACATATAAAGATGATTATAAAAAAGCCTATTTCGACACCAATGCTTTCCCCGAAATTGTGGTTGTTGTAGGCAATTCGACTTGGCAAGTGATGCAAGCAAAAAAAGCAGTGAAAGCAAGTTGGAAACCTATTAAGAGTTCAACAAATACTATTGACCGATTTGGAAGGGATCTTACTGTTCATACTCCAGGAGGTTTAGAAAATACGGCTACCCATAATACCCAAATGGAAGAGCTTTTAGCAAAACCCATGAAGCAAGTGCGTAAAGATGGTGAGCCCGAAAGTGCGTTTAAGAAAGCCGCTAAAGTCATTGAGCGCAGTTACTCTGCACCTTACCTTGCTCATAATTGTATGGAACCGATGAACTCCTACGCTCATGTTGATGGAAGTAAAGTTTGGTTAGCATCACCGCTACAAGCACCTGGAATGATAGAACCCACCATATCAGCACAATTGGGAATTCCCGTAGAAAACATTGAAATTGAAATGACTCGAATGGGTGGTGGTTTTGGTCGCCGTGCCTATTCTCATTACATGGTTGAGGCAGCATTGATTTCTCAAAAAGTGAAGGCTCCCATAAAATTGATGTACACCCGTGAGGATGATATGACTAATGGTATTTATCGGCCTACTTATCAAGCTATTTATCGAGCAGCATTAGATAAAAATAATAACTTATTAGCGATTCATATTAAAGCAGGTGGTGTTCCTGAAAGTCCATTATTTGCTAATCGTTTTCCTGCGGGGTCAGTTGATAATTATTTGGCAGAGGAATTTTCTATTGATTCTAATATTACAACGGGTGCATTTCGTGCGCCCCGTTCCAATTTTATGGCAGGTGCAGAGCAATCTTTTTTGGATGAAGTTGCAGAGGAAATGGGCAAAGACCCCATTGAGTTTAGATTAGAATTATTGAAACGGGCGAAAGAAAATCCAGTTGGTAAAACCAATGATTATGATGCCGAACGCTATGCAGGCGTTTTGGAGTTAGTTAAAGAAAAATCAAATTGGGGTAAAAATGATGGTAACTTACATCGAGGTGTTTCCGCTTATTTCTGCCATAATTCCTATGCTGCCCATGTGTTAGAATTGACAATTGAAAACGGAAAGCCTCTTGTACAAAAAGTCATTTGTGCGATTGATTGCGGTATTGTTGTGAACCCTGATGCTGCGGCAAATATGGCAGAAGGTGGTATTGTTGATGGTGTGGGCAATGCTTTTTATGGAGAAATGACTTTTAAAGATGGCGTACCACAAAAGAATAATTTCCACCAATATCGGATGATTCGTATGGGGGAAGCACCAAAGAAGATTGAAGTACATTTTGTGCAAAATGAGATTGACCCAACAGGATTAGGTGAGCCTCCATTTCCACCAGTTTTTGGGGCGCTTGCAAATGCTATGTATAAAGCGACAGGTGAACGGCATTATCACCAACCATTTTTAGGCAGTAAAAATGTGTTGGGGTAAATTTTATTTAATGAAGTTGTTTAATCTAAAATCATTAACCATAATAAAAATAGAATGAAAAATTTACTTATTGGATTATTTTTAGTAGTCATGTGTGTGCAAGTGTCATTTGCACAAAAGTCCACCTCCGAACAAGAAATCATAAATTTATCCAAAGAGAAATGGCAATGGATGGCTGACAAGAATGTAGATAAGTTGGCTACTCTATTTCATGACAAATCAAAGTTTGTCCACATGAGCGGAACATGGAATAAGGACAGAGAACTCGAAATCATTGAATCTGGAAGTATTTGGTATAAGCAAGCCGATGTTCACGATGTCGTAGTGGAAATTTTTGACAATACTGCCGTCCTTTGGAATCGCATTACATTGGTGGCACATGTTAGAGGAAATGATGTGTCGAATGAATTTACGGTAACCGAAATCTACAAAAAAAGAAAAGGTGATTGGAGATTATTAGACTTGACCTTTAGTAAAGTTCGGGATACCCATGAGATTGCACCAAATGCTAATCCTGAACAAGAAATCATCGAGTTATCCAAACAAAAATGGCAATGGATGGCTGATAAAAAGGCAGATGATCTTGCTGACCTTTTCCATGAGCAAGCGAAGTTTGTTCACATGGGAGGTACTTGGGGGAAAGACCGAGAAGTAGAAATTATTAGAAGCGGAGGAATCCATTATAAGCAAGCTGACATCCATGAAGTTTCGGTAGAAATCATTGGAGATATGGCAACGGTCTACAATCGTATTACTCTTTTGGCGGTGGTTGGTGGCAATGAAGTGACCAATCCATTTATGGTTACGGAAGTTTATTTAAAGCAAGATGATGATTGGAAATTGACGAATATGTCATTTACGAAATTGCTGACTCCAAAGGATTAATTCAAAATCAAGATATGTCAATTATAAAAACCTCCCACAATCGCCGTTCCTTTTTAAAAACTTCTGCTCTCGCGAGTGGTGGTTTAATGCTCAATTTTTGCTGGTTTGCATCTTGTCAATCCCCTTCCGAAAAAGAGGTTTTAAACCCACCAAAAGAATGGTTTGATTTCAACGGCTATCTAAAAATTGGGGATAATGGACAAATTACGATTATGTCACCTAATCCGGAGGGAGGACAAAATATCAAGACTTCCATGCCGATGATTGTGGCAGAGGAACTCGACATTGACTGGGAAAATGTGATTGTTGAGCAAGCTCCTTTGAATACTGAATTATACCAACGTCAATTTATTGGAGGTAGTAATGCCATTCGATTTGGATGGAAGGCATTGAGGATGGCAGGTGCATCGGCTCGACAAATGCTTCGACAAGCTGCGGCAAAAACTTGGGGTGTACCAGTAGCTGAAATTACAACTGAAGCAGGCATTTTAAAACATTCAAAAAGTGATCAATCGGCAAACTACGGTGAAATGGCTGTTGCTGCTGCAAACATTCCTGTACCCGAAGAAGTGCAACTTAAAAATAGTAATGATTTTAAAATTATCGGTACATCCAGAAAAAATGTAGATAGACAAAAAATTATAACAGGTCAGCCTTTGTTTGGGATAGATACTTATAAAGAAGGAATGCTTACTGCGATGATTGTCCACCCACCAGCATTTGGGATGAAATTAAAATCCGTAGATGATGCAGCTATTAAGTCTATGTCAGGTATTCGGGATGTTTTTACGATTAAAGTATTGGATGATGATTTTGAAAGACAGCATTTTGATACGGCTACCTTTTTGGAAGTGGTCGCAATAGTCGGAGATTCGACATGGCAAGTGATGCAAGCTAAAAAAGCAATCAGTATCCAATGGGAAAACTTTGAAGCATATAAAGAGGAACGAACTTTTTGGGGGCGAAAAAGACAAACCTTAACAATCCCTTCTGGACTGGAAAATACAAGTGAACATCATTCTAATATGACTGAAAGAGCTGTTAAGAAAGCAACCCTAGTCCGTAGAGATGGCAATCCAGAAGCAGCTTTCAAAAAGGCAACAAAAGTAATCGAGAGAACTTATACTGCTCCATATTTAGCGCATAATTGTATGGAGCCGATGAACTTTTTTGCAGATGTGAGAAATGGCAAAGCGATACTCATTGGCGGATTGCAAAAGGCAGAATTAACAGAACAAACCCTGTCCGCCCGTTTGGGAATTCCCATTGAAAATATTGATATTCAAATGACCCGTCTTGGTGGAGGATATGGACGGCGTTCTTACGCTCATTGGGTGTTAGAAGCAGCACTCATTTCCCAGAAAATGAATGCGCCTATTAAATTAATTTATACCCGTGAGGACGATATGACGGGAGGCATTTACCGCCCAGCTTATCAGGCGAGCTATCGAGCAGCAATAGATGAAAATAATAATTTGATAGGTTTACATATCAATGCAGGAGGCAATTTAGAAAGTCCTTTGTATGCCAACCGATTTCCCGCAGGTGCAGTCAAAAACTATCTGGCAGAAAGTTGGACGATTAATTCCAACATTACCATTGGTTCATTTCGTGCGCCCCGTTCCAACTTTATTGCTTGCGCAGAGCAATCTTTTTTAGATGAAATTGCAGAAGTAATGGGTAAAGATCCCATCGAGTTTAGATTGGAATTATTGGATAAGGCGAAGAAGAATCCAGTTGGTGAGAAAAATGACTATGATGCTGACCGACTGGCTGGCGTATTAAAATTAGTTCGTGAAAAATCAGATTGGGATAATACACCACCTGATGTTTATAGAGGGGTGTCCGTTTATTTCTGCCATAATTCCTATTCAGCACAAGTCTTGGATTTGAAAATGGAAAATGGAAAACCTGTTATAGAAAGCGTTTGTTGTGCCGTTGATTGTGGAATTGTTGTCAATCCAGATGCTGCCGAAAATTTAGCAGAAGGAGCTATTGTGGATGGAATTGGAAATGCTTTATATGGCGAATTGACTTTCAAAAATGGTGTTCCTGAAAAAAATAATTTTCATCAATACCGAATGATACGAATGTCCGAAACTCCTAAAAAAATCGAAATTCATTTCGTAGAAAATAATATTGACCCAACAGGTTTGGGAGAACCTACTTTCCCTCCTGTTTTTGGTGCTTTGGCCAATGCCTTATATAAAGCAAGGGGAGAGCGAATATATCATCAACCGTTTATGAAAAAGATAAAAGTTGTAGGATAAAATTTAGCACCAATGAAAAAATCAGAATCCTTAGAAGATTTTTACAAAAGAAAAGACATACCCAAAAATCTCTACCAAGATGTAGGACATTTTAACTTATTCCCTTTAGAACCCATTCCAAAAGGAACAAAAATATCTTTGCCTTATCAAAGAAGAGATTATTATAAAATTCTACTAACCATTGGAGAGGTTAGTTTTCACTATGCCGATAAAACGACTTCCATAAAAAATCAGGCTTTGGTTTTTTCTAATCCATTAATTCCTTATCAATGTGAGCATTTGGATAGAATCGAAGGAGGGTATTACTGTATTTTCAACCATCACTTTTTTCAAGATTTTGGTAACCTAAATAAATACGAGGTTTTTCAACCGAAAGGTAATCATGTTTTTGAACTAAGGGACGAACAGACAAAAGAAGTTGATGCCATTTATCAAAAAATGTTTACTGAATTTAACTCCAATTATATTCACAAATATGATGTACTCCGAAACCTCGTTTTTGAACTCTTACATTATGCTTTGAAAACGCAACCTTCCTCTCATATTCACCAACAACCAATCAATGCTTCTCGACGGATCACGACACTATTTTTGGAATTATTGGAACGGCAATTTCCGATTGATGAAAACCACGTTAAAATTAATCTTCGTTCTGCCTCTGATTTTGCTACCCAATTAAATATCCATGTCAACCACTTGAATCGAGCATTAAAAGAAAGTGTTCAAAAATCAACCTCGGAAATCATTGCCGAACGTATTATGAAAGAATCAAAAAATCTTCTTTCTAATAGTTATATGAATATTTCAGAGATTTCCTATGCGCTTGGATTTACGGAAGCGACGCATTTTAATAACTTTTTTAAAAAGCATTCTCAGCTTAGTCCTTCTAAATTTCGGAATCTTTAAATATCTACTCTCTATTGGACATTAATAACTAAAATATCCAAAAATCGAAGATCCCTACTTTACCTACGTTCTACTTTTGCTTGTAGTCGACGAGATTTATTCCAAATGACTTTTATTCCTAAACCTATCCTGACTACTTAACTACTTAAATCACTTCCTAACAATCCGACCAACCTTCACCAGGTCATCTTCTGTTTTAAACTCATAAAAATAAACTCCAGGATGGATAGCCCGTGTATCCCAAACTAGCTGGGTATCATTTTCAAAATAAAACTGATCTACAATTTGTCCTAATGAATTATAGATATTCAACCGGCCCTTTTTTAAATAATAATTTTCAAAAGAAAAAGTAATTTGCTGATCAAAAGGATTTGGAAAAACATCTACTAGCATATCATTTAGTGGCTCTTGCGCTGCGGTAATACAATCGATGGGACTACCCATCATATTTTGATCCATCCATAGGAGTCTTTGTGTAAGCCAGGTTTTTAGAAAATCAATTTCTTGTTGATACGTGTCACCAACAAAAGAATTTGGCCATACGTAATTACCAAGAATATCCCAGGTAGTAAAATTTCTATATTGAGCTTCCTCCAATTCCTGAGCCATTCCATCTATCTTGTTCATTAATACATCTGTATGTAGGATATTATCCCGAAGTGCATTCCAGCGACAATGCATATTATTTTGAACGGTTGGAATATTCAATATCTTATTCAACCAAAAAGCTCTGGAAGTACAGGGGTAAATCCACCCTTCAGGTTCTGGCGCACACTCAAAATCAAAATTGCTGTATCCAAGATTAAAATCCCAGATTGGTCCCATATGCAGTTTACCTCCATTACTATCCTTTCGCTTGTGCATATAAAAACTGAGCTTGAAGGCATCTATATGTTTGGTCAATTCATTGATTAAAAAATAATCTATAAAAGAAGGTTCATCAATGTAATCATCATAAGTATTAATATAACTGGGTTGTAACATCGCCGCCTCAAATCCATTCATCCAATTTTTTAAATAGTTTTCTTGTACAGGTAATAAGTCATCATAGTCCGGACTATGGAATGCATAAAATGGATTGCTGCCATAAGGAGAATACCAACCATCTTCTTCTGTATCTTCATCATCGCGATCCAATTGAAAAACATAACCGCCAGTCAATTCATCGCCTTCTATGTCCTCTGGTTTGAGCGTAGCAATGTCTACCCTGGAAGGATCTCTTTTTATACGCTCCATCATCAGGTAAATACCACGGTATTGGTCATTGATCAACAACTCACAAAATCGGGTTCTGGAAGCATAATCCATCATCTGTCGACCGATGTCAAAAGAGAGGGCATTTCTGATCAGACTCTTATCAGAAAATGGTCCATGCAAAATCCAGTCATTTTCTTCCGGCATACCCAGAACAGGATAATTGTTGTTTTCTCCCAATTCATCTTGTGTTTCGAAACCATAATTGTTTTTCGGAAAAAACTGAGAAGAAGCACCTCTGATTTCAATAGCTATTTTTCCATTATAGTCATTTACTGAATCAGTGAAATAGTTAATATTCCCCGGACCATTATTGATGATCCCCATATCCGCAATTATACGTGGTTCATCAACTATATCTTGTCCATTCGTATTAATAAAAACCAAGGGAAGATTAGATCCTACAAAAGGTTCAACAAACCAACTAGGTACGGCTTCATAATCATTGGAGCTATCATTTATACCAAGAGAGAAAAAGAAATTACTTGAAAAATCAGAAGAAATCAGCTGAATATTATGGATTTGAATCGCCAATGTATTTTGCCCTTCTTTGATTAGATTATCAAAATTATTTGGATAGATAGGTAGAGATTCAGGAAGGCCGCCATCGTATAAAGCAGCTTCATGATCTGTCGAAGGCGTATCATTATAAGCAGGAGGAGTACCTGTATTTTCAAAATTGCCTCTTCCAAATTCTTGTCCATTTAGATAGGCTACATAAGCATCGTCATAATCAGCATGCAAAACAGCCATTTCAATCTTAGAGGTATCGAGAATATCAAAATCAATTCGGATATAAACAGAGAGCGTGGGAGGAATAGTTGTATTATCATCGCCATCGCCATAGCCAAAACCACCCTGACCTACAGACCAACTACTATCATCAAAATTTGATTGCATCCAATTCGCAGGTGGTTCCGAATCACCAAGCCGATAAGACCAAATATCATCAGCGAAAACCACTGTTTCCCAATGATCTATATCCAATTGAGCATTTATAGTATTTTGAAAACTAATGAAAAGGAGCAGTATAAATGGATAAATATTAACTTTCATAAAAGCTTCTTGTATTTGATACACAAAGTTATACAATATTTTGATGTGATAAAAGTAAGATACAGACAGTAATAATAGTTTAGAATCTTTATTTTGCTACTCAAAATCCTTTCCCTTTTCCAGAATATACGCTACATTTGTGCAAAATTTAAAAATCATGACATCAGAATCACAAAATAGCTCAAGAACAACAGATTGGATATTATTTTTTGTCTTTTTAGTCATCACTATTGCGATGCTAATCTTTTTAAATGAATGGTTTTGGGTTGCCTTACCTTTCGTTTTGACCTATTTAGTTAAAGCTTTAGATGTGATGTAATCGTTTTTCAATTATCAATGAACAATTATCAATGTGTCATTAGTCATTTGGAGTTTGCTAAATGACTAATGACAGTTGCTTTGTTTTCTTTCTACTTTTCCTTTCTTTTGTGTTTTCCCATTTTTTGTCTATATTTAGACTTCTTATCCGATTAGCATAAGCTGTTATCCATTTACAGCATATTAAATCTTCCCGCTATTACTATTCTCAAATTGAATACATTTCGAATGAAAACGAAAACTATACTCAGTGTATTAATAGGTGTTCTTATCCAATTAAATTTACATGCTCAAGCCACTATTATTGGCCCGGAATATTTATGTGTGGGAGAATGCGGATATTATCAGGTTATAGACGATGATGGAAATCAAATTATTGAAGACTTTACCTGGGATATGGGAAACGGAGAATCCTATACTGGCCCCACTGTGGATTGGTGCCCTTGGTCGATAGGGTTTACGATTATTTCTGTTTATAATGTAACGGGAGAGATCGTAGCTCAATTTCAGTTTTATGGTACTGAATGTTGCGGTATCCCATATATGGATGGACCAAGTGAATTGTGCCTAGGCTCATGTGGTTATTATTATATAAATGGCGGCAGCGGACAGAATTACATAGAAGTTAGTGATGGTTCAATAATATTTAATGGGGAATGGTGTCCTGGCGGAGAAGGAGTATATACCTTAATTGCTACAGATGATTTTGGATGTACTTCGACGATGGATGTTAGTGTCTTCGATATTCAAACACCTGAAATCTATACGCAGTCAGGTGCTTTTTGTTTGGATGATGTAAATTCCAATTGCGATAGAGTTTGTGAAAATACAAGCGTAACTTATACAACTGAAGTCAATTACCCAGGAGTCGATATCATTTGGTCCGTTTTTGGCGCAGAAAGCTGGGAAGCAAATGGAGATGAGGTGACAGTGGAATGGGGAGACCCCGGACAAGGATTTGTTACAGTAGATGTTTCTGCCGGTGGTGTTTCTGCCGGCCCTTCTTGGTTTTTATCTTGTGGTTCTTATATGGATGATCATATAAGCGTGTCTCTTGGGACTGGAATATTTACAATTGATGGTCCTCCAGGAGTTTATTCTGCACAAGTAGTTTTTCCAGATAATAGTATTGTTAACTATACTAATGCTGGAAATGGGCAAACCACATTTGTAAATAATCTACCAGCTGGGAGCTATGACCTCATTGTAACAGATGCTCAGGGCATTTCAACAAGTTGTATTTTTGTAATCGATGTATGTAATGTTTCATGTCCTGAGTTTGGTGTCACTTTAGATGTTACTCCAGCTTCTAATAATGATTGTTGTGATGCATCTATTGAACCTGAAATAATTGGAAATACAAGTGCTCCCTTTTCTTATTTGTGGTCAACAGGAGAAACTACGGCTAGTATAAACTTTCTATGTGAAGGTTTTTATTTTTTGACTATAGTAGATGATGAGGGAAATGAAGCGACATCTTCTGTCTCTATTCATTGCGCAACTCAAAGTGGTTGCTATGCTAACAATGGACTTTGTGTAGACATCCTAGAAGTACCCAATGCCGCTTTTGAAACAAATCCTCCTGCTAATAATGGAATCGTAGAAATTTGTCAAGGGCAGACCATGTTCTTTGATAATCAAACTAATGGTAGTTTTAATTACACTTGGGATTTTGGTGATGGTGTTTCTTCCTCATTAGTTGATACTGAACATACTTACCTTTCTGCGGGGACTTATGAAGCTATCCTTATTGCAAGAAATGATTGCTTTTGTGGAGATTCTACTTCTGTTACGATTATAGTGGAAGAGACCATTTCTCCTGAAATTGATTGCGCAGGAACGATCTGTCCGGGAGAGGAAATAACGTATACAACCGATGTCGATTGTACGATTTTCAATTGGAATATAAGCGATAATGGAACAATAATTAGTGGCGGTTCGACAGGAGATAATTTTATAACAGTTGATTGGGGCGCTGGACCTGAAGGGATCATTGAGCTTTCTGTGGATGGCTGTAGTGGGGCTTCTTGTGTTCAAACGCTTTTTGAAAGTATTCCGATTATTGATGATAATGCAGAGATTGTTGGACCAGAACGGGTTTGTAAAGGTGCAGAAGTGATCTATTCTATGCCTGCTTTTGCTGGGACAGAATTCATATGGAGTGTTACCAGCTTTGGTACAATCACTGAAGGACAAGGGACGAATGAGGTAACCATTCAATGGAATAATGAAGTAACCCCGATTACGCAACAAGTAATGGTCGTTTATGAGAGTTGTTACCTTGGTTGCGGAGGTTCTGATGAAATAGATGTGCATATTTTAAATGAAGTATTTATCGAAGGACCGATTGAAGCTTGTCCAAATGAAGCCGCTACTTATACATGTGAAACGCCAATAGGTGGTATAGTAATAGCAGACTGGACCGTATATAATGCAATTGGAACTTTGGTTGCAAGCTCTGCAAGTGCTACACCTGCTTACACGATTGATTGGAACTTAGGAAGCGGAACCTATATTGTTCATGCTGAAGTACAAAATCCTAGCAATTATTGTATAGATAATTTTTCTGTTTTTGTAGAAGTCGTTCAACCAACTTCACCTCCAAATTCTATCACTGGTATTTTGGATATTTGCCCGGGAACCTCTTATTCTTATTCTGCGAATTCAGGAGCGGGAAGTTTCGACTATACTTGGTATGTGAGTGATGGAGCAACGAATTATATTTTAAATGGAAAAACAGTTAATATTATTTGGGGGGCATCACCTCCTTATCTTTTAGAATTAACCCAAACTAATCTCGAAGGACTTTCTTGTGAATCTGGTTCCATATCGGCTAGTCCAGATGTGATCAATGCTGTTTCTTTGGCTGGATCAGATGAAGTTTGTCATGAAGCAACTGGAATTTATACGGCAAGTTTTCATGAAAATTTAGAATACAATTGGCAAATAGTACCAGCCGATGCTGGATCAGTCGTTGCTGGTGATTTGACTAATGAAACTGAAATACAATGGAACACACCTGGTAATCATGAAGTACTGGTATCTGTTTGTGGCGTATCAACCAATTTTGAAGTAACTGTTCATGCCTTACCCAGCCCAATGCCAATTTATAATAGTGTTTGTCCAGGGCAAACGGGTTTAGTAAGTCTTCCACAAGTTTATAATGATTATGAATGGCGAAACGAATCTGGAACCACCGTTTCTACAGGAGCAACGGCCAATCTAGGTACAGGCTATTATGAAGTGATCGTTACAGATGCGAATGGATGTGTTGGAAATGAGACCTTTTTTATTGGGACTTACGGTCAACCAGATGTTACGATTTCTACACCTGACTTTGGAAACTTTTGCGCAGTCGGTGGGTCGATGACTTTGTATGCATTAGAAACTAGCTCTGGACCACTGGATTATCAATGGTATTTTAATGGATCACCTTTTGGAGCAAATAGTTCTGCTCAGGTTATTACTCAGGAGGGAACTTATTATGTTTTAGTTTCGGATATTAATGGTTGTACAGATTTTTCAAATACATTGACACTGGCATGTAGCTCACTGCCTGGGTCGCCTAATCCTGGTTGTATCCCTAATGGACTACCAATATTTGATATTAGTCCTGGTACTTTTTGTAATGAAAGTCAATATTTTGATAATTCTATTAATAGCGTTCCAAATACCTGGTCCTGGGAGTTTTGGGATATTGTTGGCGGAGGAATTTCTTATTCTAATTTAGAAAACCCAACACATACATGGACCAATGCTGGTTTTAATCTAGTCGTCTTTGAGGTTGGAATTATGTCGACTACACCTGGAGATGTTTGCTTGATGAACACCTATCGTTTTGATACGATACCCTTGGTTGCTGATTTTGTTTTTGAAGGAATTTGTATAGACGAACTGGTTTCATTTACCGATATCTCTACTTTTATACCACAGACAAATATTACATCATGGTACTGGGATTTTGGTGATCCATCAAGTGGATTAGACAATAATTCAAATGCACAAAATCCAATGCACGCTTATGCCGCAAGTGGCTTTTATACCGTGACATTGACGGTAACAGATTTTAGTAATTGTATTTCACAAAAGCAATTAACAGTTGAAATTGTTGATCCACCTTTAAGTTCTTTTTCTATTCCAGAGCAAACCTGTGAAGGCGCAGCACTTTTATTTGAAGCGAGCGGAAGCTTTACAGATATTTCCTGGGACTTTGGTGATCCGGCAAGTGGTACAGCAAATAATTCAAATTCGAATGATTCGTATCATGTCTTTACTGCTCCAGGTCTATATGACGTTACCCTTTATGTTGAAAATGTGTATGGTTGTGCTCAAACTGTCAGCCAACAAGTAAATGTAGAAGCCAATGGCCTGACTGGCATTATTAATGTCAATCCGGGAACAGAAGTTTGTGAAGGAGATAGTGTTATATTGACAGCTCCTTTAGCAGATAGTTATAGTTGGTCTACAGGAGCACTAACACAGGCCATTACTGTTTTTGATGCTGGAGAATATCAAGTGAGTATTTATGATGCGATTGGCTGTGGCTATACACCTCCTTCAGTTGTGATTGATTTGATCCCTCTACCACAAGGACAAATTACAGCAGTAGAATATAATGAATTTGGACAGCCGATAGATTATTTTTATAATAATTATGAAACTTGTTATGGAGAGGATGTCTATTTGGAAATCACAGAAGATATAGATTATACTTATAATTGGTCTGATGGTAGTACCGGAACAGAAGTTTCATTTACTGAGGATAAAGAAAACCTGTTAGAAGTAGGTACGCATATATTTACGGTGATCATTACCGATACGAATACGGGCTGTACAAATGTGGTTGGTCCTTTTACAGTGACGGTTCATCCTATACCCGAAAATATTATTATTACTTCAATGCCTTCTGCCCCAGTCTGTGAAAATACACCAACGGTAATGACCGTAGCTAATCCAGATCCTAGTTATACTTATATTTGGAATACCGGACAAGTTGGAACAACGATCAACACTTTTTATGCAGGTACTTATTTTGTAAGAGCGACTAATGTTTTTGGTTGCGAAGGGGAGAGCAATACCTTGGAAATTGTACCAGGGCCCAATTTAGATTTGATCCCATCTGGATGTCATACACGATGTAATCCAGATACAATTTGCCTTCCACCTGTAATGGGGATTGCATCTTTCCAATGGTATCTTAATGGATCTCCAATCCCCGCACCCGAAGGTAATGATCCTGATTACATAGCAACAGAAAGTGGCGAGTATTATGTAGAGATGGTAAGCGTCGACGGTTGTGTATCTATTTCTGATATTTTGACGCTTGACCTTTATGATGGTTTTGGATCTGTACAAGGGACCGTTTATTTTGATATCAATAATAATGGAATTATAGATGCGGCGGATACATTGATGAGCGGAATTGGAATTATTTTACAAGAAAATGGAATAAATATAGATACGCTAAATTCTAATCAAATCGGATCTATTTCATTTTCCAACATTCTCTCTGCAAATTATGAATTGCTTGTTGATGAACTAAACCTTCCGGAAGGAATGCTTGCCATCATTAGTCAGGGGTCTGCCGAACTATTTGGTTGTGATGATGAAGATGCAGTAGAATTTTTAATTCAATTTGTTTGCCCTGATATTACTGCCACATTGACATTGGAAGCCTGCCCTGATGAGACCGCTGATTATAATGGTACAGATTTAGAAATTGGCGAAACACAAACATTCGTATTCACGACACCATTGGGTTGCGATTCTACAGTGACTGTGACGGTAGATGCATTGGATGAAAGTGCGCATGCGATTAGTATGGAAGCTTGCGCGGGTTCGATGGTCAATTATAATGGCACAGATGTATTGGCAGGGACGAGTATGGATTTTGTTTTTGAAAATGCAGTGGGTTGTGATTCTATAGTTACCCTTACCGTAATAGAAAACACGCCAGATTCAATGTCTATAGAATTGATGACTTGCGAGGGAACGACTACTGATTATAATGGAACACCTTTACCTTCAGGTACACAAATGGATTTTAGTTTTGTAAATGAGGAAGGCTGCGATTCTATTGTAACTGTGATCGTTAGCCCTTGGGAGACTTATACGATGACAGAGGGTTTAGAGGCTTGTATTGGAGAAAGTATTAACTATAATGGTACAGACTTATTAGCGGGTTCAACAACCGTTTTTAATTATAATACAATTCATAATTGTGATTCTACTGTAACGGTAACGGTAGCAGAATTAGAAGAAAGTGCTGGATCTGTACAATTACAAGCTTGTGAAAATAGTAGCGTCAACTATAATGGAACGAACCTTTTGCCAGGTAGTGTTACGGCATTTACTTATCCTAATTCCATTGGTTGCGATTCAATTGTAACAGTCACTGTTTTAGAAACAGATCAGGATTCAATGTCTATTCAATTGATGACCTGTGAAGGAACAACTGTTGATTATAATGGAACGACTTTAGCACCTGGTACACAAATGGATTTTAGTTTTGTAAATGCAGCCGACTGCGATTCAATCGTAACGGTAATTGTTGGTGCTCTTGAAAACTATAGTATGACGGAAAATTTAGAAGCTTGTATTGGAGAAATGTTAGACTATAATGGTACAGAAATATTAGCCGGTTCGACAAACATTTTTGACTATACGACTACAGATGGTTGTGATTCTACAGTAACGGTGATTGTAGGAGAACTTATAGGAAGTACAGAAAATATTCAGCTAGAAGCTTGTGAAAATAGCACGGTGGATTATAATGGAACAACACTGTTGCCGGGCTCAACGACTGACTTTACTTTTGATAATATAAATGGTTGTGATTCTGTCATTACTGTTTTTGTAGATATCCTTTTAGAAAGTTCAAGTACTCTAAATCTTGAGGCTTGTACAGGCTCAACAATTGACTTTAATGGTAATAATCTAGAAGCAGGCACTTCGACTGACTTTATGTTTTCAAATGTCGCTGGTTGTGATTCTATGGTCACGGTAGTCGTAGCAGAATTGCTTGGTGATACAGAAGACCTTCAATTAGAAGCTTGTGAAAACAATACGATAAATTATAATGGAACGGAATTATTGGCGGGCTCTACGACTGATTTCACCTTTGATAATGCCGCTGGTTGTGATTCCATCGTTACCGTATTTGTTGCAGAACTTATAGGAAACACGGAAAATCTTCAACTAGAAGCCTGTGAAAATGGAACAATAGATTATAATGGAACAGCATTACTGCCAGGCTCAACCACCGATTTTACCTTTGATAATGTGCTAGGTTGTGATTCTGTGGTAACTGTATTCGTAGAAAGTCTTTTGACAAGTACAGCAACACTATCAATGGAAGCTTGTAATGGAGGCGATGTTGTTTATGATGGTGTGACCATTGAGGCAGGGATGAGTATGAATTTTAGTTATACGAATGCTGTAGGCTGTGATTCTATTGTCACTGTAAATGTAGCAGCTTTGCCATTGTATAATTATGATTTAGAATTACTAGCCTGTGAAAATGGAACAGTGGAATATAATGATGAAGACCTTGAGGCGGGTTCCATAAGTCAGTTTGTATTTACCTCTATAGGCGGTTGTGATTCCACCATGACGGTTAGTGTAGGAACTTTACAAACAAGTGCCTCTGCCTTAAATGTTTCTGCATGTGAAGGAGATACTTATCCTTATCAAGGAGAAGACTTGCCATCGGGCAGCTCAACGGATTTTACTTTTACAAATGCGGTAGGCTGTGATTCGACGGTCACTGTAAATGTGGCTACCTATAACACAACGGAATCCTCTATTGAACTTTTTGTATGCCCTGATGCTACGGTCGTTTATAATGGAACTGAATTAGCTGAAGGAACGGATACTCCAATTGTTTTAACGGATCAAAATGGTTGTGATTCAGTGGTTACGGTGAGTGTTATAGCCTATCCTGATTTTGAATTTGAAGTATTCACTGAACCAACTTGCTGGAATGAAAATAATGGAGCGATTCTTATTGAGAACCTCATTGGCGGTACAGCTCCTTTTGAATATTCTTTAGATGGTATAAATTATCAAGATTCGATTAATTTTGAAAACCTGAGAGAAGGAATTTATACAATCTCCGTGATTGATGCAAATGATTGTGAGCAAGCATTAGAAACAGAACTAATAGAAATTTCACCATTAGATATATTTGCCAATGTACCAGAAGTGCCCTGTGATTTTAGTCCAGTGAGGTTGGAATTAGAAAACCTATCTGAAAATGCTGGAACTATTGCTTACTCGTGGGAAAATGGAAGCACACAGTCTTTTATTAATGTGGATACAGCAGGCCTTTATACTGTTCAAATTTCAAATGCCTGCGAAACGATAGAAAAGCAATACACGGTTTTCTTTAGCAGCAGATACACGAGAAAATTATTTTTATGTTCCCAATCTTTTTTCTCCAAATAATGATGCGATCAATGATGTTTGGCGAATTCTTCCGCCTGATGATATGGAGGTATTGACTTTCGAATTGCATGTATTTGATCGTTGGGGCAATCACCTCAAATCATTCTCTTCTGTTTATGATTTTTGGGATGGTTCTTTTAAATCGTCAAACTTGGATCCCGGGGTTTATGTTTGGTGGTATCGTGCAAGTGTAGTTAGTTGTGGACAAGCACTAGATGTTTATGATCAAGGAGATGTAACTATAGTAAGATAAAGATGTTGAAAACAATTTTCAATGTATAATCAATCAATTACTGAATGGAAATCAAGAATGAAGCTGATCGAATAAAGCTTTCAGAAAAAATAAAAGAAGAATTAGGAATCGAGATTGATGACTATCGGAATGAAGATATTGCGGAAAACGATCTTTGAATTACTTACATTTCCTCAATATGTATTTACTTGGGACGATTAGACCGATATTGGTTGCAATAGCGGTCTTCATACTTGGTTTTTTTCTTAATTGATTTAATTCATATTGAGTACTTGATCTACGCTATTATTGGAGGAATGCTTTTCTTTATTACGGGGCTGATTATCGGTTTACTTTTTTTAGTTAGCAAGATGAAAAAAACGATATGAATGATGTGATAAAATATTCAATCGATATTTTTGAACAAGCAAGGGACGATTTAGAAATTGCAAAATCCAACTTTACAGGAAAAGACAAAAAGTATAAATATGGTTTACTTTTTCAAGGGATAATTCATAATGTAACAATACCAGTGCTTACTGAAGTAGTGAAAGAAAAAATTCCTTTTTTGGGAGGACTTCTAAAGGTAATTATCTTTAAGGCATTAAGTCGATTTAGCCAACCTTTTTAAATTTGATGAACTAGATGATGATGAAACTAGAAACAATAAATAAAAAATGGAATAGAAAAAACAGTAGAACAAAAGGTTTCATCTTTAGATAAAAATAGTATCAAACCTAGATGATTCTTTAAACTCTATCTTTGCTGTTGCTAAATTCCCGCTCAAGATTATATTGATAATCGTATCTTTGAGTTTAATTTTATTTTTATACTTAATACATTAAGGAAATGAACTGGTATTGGATTACTAGAATCAAAGTGAATTAATAAAGCATGATTTTTTCTAATTTTCTAATGGATCTAATTTTTAAAATAATATACCCTCTTAGAGATCAATGATCTTTTCAAGAATATCATTTTGTTTGTTTCTAATATACTCTATCATTTCTCGTTCAAAATCTAAAAGGCTTCCTTTAGAATGGACGGTCATAAATGTATCAAAGTCTTTGTCAAAAAGATCATATTTATAGTAAACACTTACTTTCTTTTCTAGTTCTGACATTCCTTCTAGACTAGAAAATATTTCTCGAGTCTTAAGCAGCTTACACCATAGTTCTTCTTTAAGATTCTTTTTATCTATCTTTTTAAAATCTTCAACTTTAAATATTTTATTTTGATGTGTATATTTCCAAAATTCTGTATTGAATTCTTGGATGACGAATTTACATTGCCATCGATAATAACGGTATAGCTTATCTTTTGATGTCGACTTATCTTTCTTTGGAATTAAAGTTGTCTCGCTCGATTTTACATTTTTATTTTCTGCTACTTCATTACAATTTATAGAGTATAAAAGTAAAACGATTAAAAAAATGATAATAGAGAGAAATAGACTTTTATTTTCCTTAGGAGGTGTAGGATTCTCCTTGTCTGATTTGTCACTTGATGATTCTGAACCGATGGCTTCTTTGATAAGCGCAAGGAGATTTTTTAAGCTTACTTCAAGATTAATGTCAAAGTGAAAAATAGGTTGATTATGTTTGATAATTATGTATTTCATTGTTTTCTTTTAATAAAGAATCTGTTTGAATTTTGCTTATGTAATATTCAAACAGATTCCGAATGAATTAATACTTTATTACTGCTTCTTAAATAATTGCCTAGAAAGGCAAGTCACTTCATGAGCCTCATCTGGTAAGTTTCGGATATATTTAAAAATATTAAAAATGGTATCGAAAACCCAATCCACTATTGGTGATAGGTGTTGCATGGCTGGTTGTAAAAACTCACCAAAAGCTTCAGGCGTGGTAGAGATAGCCAATACAGAAAAGAAAAAAATAATAATGGCTAATGTTTTAATAATGCCTTTTAATAATCCGAGTATTTTCTCTGCAATACGGATTGAAATATAGATAAATAGAATTACGAGAAAGACACTTATAAAAAATAGGATTGATTTCATGAGGGAGTATTTTATTGGTTAATAAGATTCGGGACATAGAAATCTCCTAAGAATACATGCGTATTCTAAATTAATTGCTGTCCTCACTTTATATTACTGAATATTAAATTCAGTAAAAAAAGTGATCTGGTGGATTATATTTTTGACCGGAAAGAAGCGAAAAGGTGTAGAATTTCTTCATTGTAGTAAATTTTAAAGATTAAAAATTTACCAAAAGCATTTAGATTCTTTGCTTAATAATTTGTGGAAGGCTAAAAAAAATATATTTTTAACATACAAATTACAAGCTAGAAGTCTTGAATACTTCTGGATTTGTAAAGCGTAATAGAGCCAAGTTTGATTTGCTAGTCGGGCTGGCTCTTGTTTTTTTATTTTATATGTTTTATGTTTTGTAGAATTTAAAAATGATAATTTAAGTTTTTCCGAAATTTAATTTCAATGTAAATATACTACACTACACGCTTAGTGTCAAATGCACACTAAAATTTTATTGTCACGATAAAAAGCATGGTTCTGTCATAATTCAGCATGTTTTTCATTATCTTGTCATTTCACTGAAAACTGCCATCCTATGTCCATTCCCTATCCGCCAGAAGCGTATTTAGAATTAATTAAATCAATTGAAAGCAGGTATTTTGAGGATTGTGCTAAATATGACAAAATGAGTGCAGATAAAAATAATGCCACTGCTTGGTATGGTTATAATCAACATAGTGCCAGAAATACTTTTAAAAAGTTTGATCAATTAAAAAGTGTATCAATCGAATTGATGATTAATAAAGACGAGGAGGTTAAAGCTTTTTATGCATCAAAAAATAAATCTAATCAAGGTCAGGATATTTTTACAGGGGGAAGAACCTTAAAAAGGTATGAAGAAAAAGCTAAAAATGGAGAAACTGTAAACGTCAAAGATAGCATTTATGATATCCTAAAATTATACATACAAAAAAAAGAAGCTGATACACCTCAGAATATTCTTGATAGAATTCCAAATAAAGAGAATTATCATTATTTTTTAGGCGCATATTATAGTATTAGGGATTATGGGGTGAAAAATTTTTTACTTCTGTTTTCAAAAAATAAGAATAAGGACGATCAATATGAAACCTATGAAATTGGATTCCATAATGTAAGGGGAGGGGATAAGGGAAAAGAAAATGTTTTATATCATGGTAGTACCTATTATGAAGATAGTTATATTTTTGCAAACCTCACCAGAGCAAATTCTCAACATCAATTAAACATTATTTGCAATACATTTACTAGTGAGCAATCTGCAATGAATAATAATATCACGGGTAGTTTACAGGGTATATCTTTATCTGGCGGGATAGTTAATGCAGAATGCTATTTAATAAAACTAAAAGAAGACTTCTTAAAAATATTTCTGAAGCAAAGGTTATTTGAGCTTCCTAAATTAGAAACAATTTTAGATCTTACTAATTCAATAACCTTATCTCTTTATCTCTGGTTGCATAAAAGTACTTTTTTGGTTGGACACAAAAAAAGTTATGAAATAGATGGATTAGCTGCTAGGGGTATTAAGGTGCAGACCTATAAAGATTTAAAAGGAATTTATAGGATTTGGCAATATGGTTTGAAAGAATTTACAATCGTACAATCCAAATTTGAAATAAACGGAGATGGAACAGGCTGGCTATATCCACCCGTTGAATTAGATCGAAATAAAAATACACCCATCAATAGGATGAAAGTTTTAGAACAACAAGCTTGTTCAATTAATTTATCAAATAATACTCAGAAAAATACAATGGCAATAATTGAGACATACTTTGAAAAACTTAATATATTCAATACTGCAATTTTTGCCTGTACTCCTGCGATGAGAGGGAATGTAACAATTGGGGCTTTTTCAACTATTGGATACTATGAAAATCGACCAAACGTTTCTGGAAAAAAGAACTCAAGATCCAAAAGTTTTTCTGATGCAATTACTGGTTATTTTGTAATGCAAAAAGATAATTCTGATTTTAAACCAGATATTCTGAGTTTTGAGCAAGCGGAGGAAATTGCAAATGGCAAAGGATTAAACAATATGCTAATTGAATTAATCAATGTTTGGTTAAGTAAATCTTGGGATTTATCACAGAAAGAGAAACTCAAGATTGGAAGACTTTTGGATAGATTGAGTAAGTAAATTATCACTCAATTTCATAAAGACAATAATTCCCTGTTTTTCCCTTTAAAGTAGTTTCGAATGAATTATATTTGGGGTATTCATTTTTTACCTCTTGATAAGCCTCTTCTGAGAGTAAAAGTTTTGTACCAAATTTTTTGTTAGCAGATTCAATTCGACTGGCATAGTTTACATTGTCACCTATTATAGCCATCTTTTTCATTGCACCAGTATCAAAAGGTCCTACAATTACATTCCCATAATGCACGCCTGCTCTGATCCCAAATTGTATATTAAAATTTTCTTCGAGATATTTATTAAATATTTTTAACTTTTCATTCATTGCTTTTATAGTAAGAACAGCATCTAAAACAGCATTGCTATTTTTGTTGTTTATCCCAAAAGCCGCTAAAATACCATCACCTGCTACATCGCTAATAATGCCATTGTTTTCCTGAATGATCACATTCATTATCCGATAATATCGATTTAATACATGTACAATATCATAGGGTGGAAACTTCTCTGCAAAAGAAGTATAATTGATGATATCTGTAAACACGATGGCTAGTTTCTGCTGACGGCCAATCGCAGTATTTGAATTTTCAGAGAATTGTTCGGATATAAGGTCCATATCCAATTTGTCTGATACCATTCTTCGAATAGAAATATCGCCATTTATTTTAGTCTGACAGGCTAAGCGGATTTCTAAGGGAAAATTAAATTTATCAGCAATTAACTGTTCTGCTTCATTACGCAAATTGCAATTTTCGATTCCTTTCATTATACTAACCCTGCAAGTTGAACAGTTTCCTTGACCTCCACAAGCATGTGTATGGTTTATTTGAGCTGCTAAAGTTGCTTCTAGAATACTATTACCTGGAGCGCAATCAATCTCTTTTTGCTCTTTGAATAAGTGTATTTTATATGGTATAGAATTTTTCATTATTTATCTTTTCTTAGAGCATGTTTAAATTTCGTTTTTGAAACCGAAAATGTACAGTATAAGGTTCTGGTGAAGCTTTTTTTCGTAGCTGGGCTACGCTACGAAAAAAGGCAAAATTAGGTTCTTGTAATGGGCATTTGCAGGTCAAAGTATGAAATTTAAACATGGTCTTACATTCAGTCCAATAAAAAAGCGGGAATCCCCTTGAGGTAAATTTTCCCTTGAAGTTAAAATAATATTTGAGATAAATTGTTAGTCTTGCTAAATTATTATAGGCTAAATCTTTTGGACATTTTCCTCCACTGTCCCTACTCAATTGTTTGTCCTTGCATTTATTCGTTTTTTATTCCTCCTATAGTTTGCTTTGATGATATTGTAATTATCTATAAGGCGTCAATTTTTTGTATCTTAAACTGTAAATCTTAAAACCGTTCCTGCAAAAAATACACTAATAGCCATGCAAAATATACCCTCCAAACTCTTTTCGCTAATTATTACCTTATTTTTTATTTATGGACTCAAAGGACAAAACCTTGTTCCAAATCCTAGCTTTGAGAATTATCTTGCTTGCCCGAGTAACTTTGGAGATATGTTTGCAACAGGTTGGAATCCACCTACACTAGGGGATTCTGATTATTACAATATATGTGTTTTTGATCCAAGTCCACCTGATGGTTTTATGCCAACAGTACCTATTAATTTTTTTGGCACTCAAAATCCAAATATAGGAGATGGATATGTCGGAATGTATGCTCATTTTGGACCTGCTAATCATTCAAATGAGTATGTTCAAGCTATACTAACTGAACCCCTTGTTGAGGGAGAATGTTATGAAGTGGAAATGTATGTGAGCCCAGGAGAAAGTTATCCTGATTATGGAATAAGTCACTTTGGTATTTATTTATCGGCAACGCCCCCAACTGCTTTACCTAGCGCAGTAATAATTGCAGATGCCCAAGTATATTTTGAAGAGGTTGTGATCGACACCGTTAATTGGGTTCTTCTGAGCGGCACTTACATCGCGACTGGAGGGGAACAATATATAACGATAGGTAATTTTTTTGAGATTGGTGTTTATGATGTTCAACCTTTAGGGGGAAATCCTTCAAGTACAGAAGCTTCCTATTATTTTGTAGATGATGTGAGGGTAGAACTATTGGAAAGTAACGAAGAACAAGAAGTTGAAGCTGAAATTTGTGAAGGGGAATGTTTTGATTTTAATAATGAACAATATTGCACTCCAGGTGAGTACATAGTGGATTCGGGGAGTTCCTGTTTTAGTTCGGTTACCTTAACAATTCTTCAAAAGGAAGAGGCCGTAGCTAGTATCGCTACACCTCAAGAATTAGATTGCGGTACAACAGCGCTTATGCTCGATGCTTCAGGTTCTTCTTCGGGATTAGGTGTTACTTATCTTTGGAACGGACCAAATAATTTTAGTTCATCATTACAAAATCCAGAAGCTTCTCAGCCTGGCATTTATACCTTAACGGTACAAGGTATTGACCTTTGTCCTGCTGAAACGACGATTGAAGTCTTTCAGGATATAAGCGAACCAAATATTTCAACTGAAGTCAGTGGAATAATTGATTGTATCAATCCAGATGCCATATTAATTGGAGCCTCTGACGCTCCAAATGCCACTTTTAATTGGATGGGCCCTGGCGTGAATACAAATTCTCTGATTGTAAGTGCCAATCAACCTGGCATTTATACATTTACAGTTACAGGCGAAAATGGTTGTACAAGTTCCGAAGATGTGGATGTTTTAATGGATATTGAAGCACCAGATATTTCTGCAGAAGTTTTAGGAACGATCAATTGTAATTACCTGATAAATACACAGACTAATATTCCATTTGATCAAATTGACACTATTCTCTGGTCGCCGACTGAGGGGCTGTCCTGTTTAGACTGTTTGAACCCGCAGGTTGACTCTATTCTCGAAATGACTCAATATTCAATCACAATTATCACTTTAAATGGATGTGAGGTCTCCGATGAGATTATACTGAGGGTCAAAAAGGATAGAGAAATTTTTATTCCTAATGTTTTCTCGCCTATCAATCAGGATGGTTTAAACGATATTTTCATGATTTATGCAAACAATAATAAAATCAAAGAAATTAACACCTTCCAAATATTTGACCGCTGGGGAGAAGTGGTTTTTAGAGCAGATCATTTTCAGGCAAATAATTCTACGAATGGTTGGGATGGAAGATTTAGAAACGAAAAATTGAACCCTGGTGTTTTTGTCTACTTTGCTGAAATCGAATTTATTGATGGTGTAAAAAAGATTTACTCAGGAGATGTGACTTTAGTGGAGTGATTTGTCTGAGGAGTAATGATCTAGAGAAACCAATGACATCCATATTATAACAGGGAGATTTACTGTAAACATGAGTCATACCTTATTTTTATTTGACGCTGAAAGACGCTGGTTTATAGATTTTCAAAAATTCGGGATGACTCATGTTTTTTAAAAAACCACAAAACTTTAAACCGTCACTTCTGCCTTGTGCATACTAACGACAGAAAGTACAGCCGCTCCATTTAGCCAATAATAATAAGCATCCAAGCCTTCAAATGAGAAGATAAAAGGAGCTATAATGAAGACGACTCCGACTAGAAAGTCAACCATCAAATGAATTCGATAAGGGATAACAGGTACGAGCCCTAATTGATGGTCCGTTAATAGGGTTAAAATAAGTGCTGCTATTCCTGTGCCCACTGATAACTGTAAGGCAAGCGGGTTCGAACTGCCTAATCCTAATAAGAAAGGGAGCGTAATCAATGCAATGGCAACTGGATGGGAGACAGGAGATGGAAGACGGGAGATGGAAGACAGGAGACAGGAGACAGGAGACGGGAGATGGGAGATGGGAGACGGGAGATGGGAGATGGAAGACGGGAGATGGGAGATGGGAGGGCACAAATTTTTATTTGCAGTAAAAACTTGTGCCCTTCGTTTTAGTATAAACTCATAGAGGTTTTCCTCCATTCAATTTTATCTACCAAAGTATCATCAAAATATATCCAATCAAGGCGAGTAGTATAGCCATGTGAAAACGATAATCTTGATACCACGGTACGCCTTCCATGCCTTCCGCGATCATTTCTTTTCTAAAAGTATATAAATCTACTTGTTCTTGACTTGGCGGTGGAGTCATTAAACTGACGATTATAAAAATTAATGTAGAGACGAATACCATGATACCGACATTGATGGTAAAATGTAATTTCCAGTAACCTAATACTCCAAGAATAAAAAGTACTAAACTGAACAAAGTTCCAAGAACCAGTGTCCAGAAAGCACCGTGGCCATTTCCTCGTTTATAGAATACGCCTACTAAAAAGATGACAACAATCGGTGGCACGACTATAGAAAACATCATTTGTAAATAATCCCACAATCCTGAAAAATATTGAATCATTGGTCCCCAGAGCGCTGCTATTGCCATAAGAACAATTGTGGTAATTCGACCATATTTTACGATCTCACTTGAACTAAGTTTAGGACGATTAGGTTTTATAAAATCAATTACTATCAAAGTAGAAGAAGAGTTCAAAGCAGAATCCACGCTTGACATAATCGCAGATATCAATCCCGCCAATACCAGGCCAGTCAAACCAACTGGGAGTACCTCTGTGACCAAAAATGGAAATACGCCATCTTTGTCTGGTATCGACCCATTAGCTATAATATCTGGATAAACGACTAAGGCTAAAGCACCTGGGATAACCATTATAAATAAGGGTATTATTTTTAAGAATCCAGCAAATATGACTCCCCACCTGGCTTGCTTTATATCTCTTGAGCCTAAGACCCTTTGGACAATATATTGATTCGTTGACCAATACCAAAACCCTAAAAAAGGAACGCCGACCATTAAGCCCAACCAAGGTAATGTTTTCCCTTCTGCATCAATTGGTCGTACGACGGAGAAGTGGTCTTCAGGTGCTGCTGCCAATACTTGTGCCCAATCAAAATTCATTTCTGAAAAAAGCATATAGGTCATAATACTACAACCTATTATCAAAATTACTGCCTGTATAGCATCTGTGTATACAACTGCTTTAAGTCCGCCTGAAGCGGTATAAATACCTGCTACAATGGCTAAAATAGATGTGGTTATCCACATATTTCCTTCCAGTGATGGAAAGAAGATTTGTATGACTAATGCTCCAGCATATAATGCTCCGGCAGTTTCCACCAAAATCGTCATGACAATACTCGTTGCAGAAAAGAATAGCTGAGAGCGTCGATCAAATCTCTTTTCTAAAAACTCAGGGATTGTAGTAATCTTTGAGCGTAGGTATAAAGGTATAAATACTAAAGCTGCAATGATTAAAGGGATACCAGACATCCATTCATATACAGAATCTACGATCCCGACTGAATAAGCGGATCCTGTCAAACCAATAATAGTGGTACTCGATATATTAGAGGCGAATAGTGATAGCCCGACTAAACCCCAGCCAAATGTTCGACCTCCTAAAAATAAATCTTCGCCAGTTTTGGTTTGCCTGGCAATCCAAAATCCAATTGCTAATACCAGGCCTAAATACCCAATTACAATTGCAATATCAATAGTTGAAATTTCTGAATTCATATTCTTGGTTTTCGTTTTTTTTAGGATGGGCTTGATGTACCCCTCATTTTATAAACATTATCTAAAACTATACATTTTGAACAACTTCTAAAAGAAGAATTAATTATCATCCGCATTTGTATCAATTTCTAAACAGGTTCTAATCTTTCAATACAAATCATTCCACTTGAAGGTACTTCTAAAGCATGAACTCCTTCTTCAAACATCTCTTTTGACTCCCAGTCTAATTCGCCCAGGCAATTGAAAATTCTAACCAGACATAAACCTAATTCTTCTTCTACTTCAAAAGTGATTTGTTCTTTAATTTTTCCATTTATGAGATCAATATATTTGAAGGTGCTATCGATTTCTACAATAACATTTTCATACACACCATAAATGATTTTATTTTCTTTTGATGCTGAAAGTAATGGATAATTTGCTAAAGGCGATGTAGGAATAAAATGTCCATCCATTAAAACCGCTCTGTTTTCCAGCCAGTATCTTGTATAAAAACCAATCATCATAACATACTCTTCCGGAAGGTCTTTCATCCGAACAGAAAGTTGCGGAACAGAAAATATAATATTGGCCAATTGCAATGCTGCGATCTCTACAGGTTCTTCTCTATGCCAGGTAAACATATCAGAATGTACGGCTGTTTCTCCGCATAATAATTTTACATCAGTGGTTCGGATTCTATTCGTTAAGCTATCATTTGGGCAATCAAAGGCACGAAACATATTACCGTATTTCCGCATTGCCGGACCAATGTATTTCTGACGAAATTCAATCAGGATATTAGGCTTTATAGATCGAAGTGCTTTCATGACATCCCCCATTAGGCGATCCACTGCTTCATTTACAGAGGAATAATCTCTGCCATTTTCTTTTGTCAAGACGGTCTCCGGATACACTTTGAAGTCATCAATAAAATCAAGCTTAAATCCATCTAGATTCCATTCTTTTAGGGCTTTGACATAAGTATTAATTAAATAGGCTCGAACTTCTGGATATCGTGGATCAAAAACTGGTGCCCATCGGTGATTTTCGGTAAGAAATTTTCCTTTAAATGTTTGATATGCTTTTGATTGAATACCACAAAATGGTACAGAATACCAAACCATAAATTTCATACCTAGTTGATGCACTTCTTCAGAAAAAGCTGCCATATCTTGAATGCGCTTAGCTTCCCAGTCTCCTGTATAATCATAACCTCGATTACTGTCTTTGGTCTGCCAACCATCATCAATGATGATTACTTTATAACCTAATTTTGAAGACTCCCGACATTCGGTTAGTAATTCGTCAACCGTTATGGATTGATGATAGGCATACCAGGTAGAGTATAAAGGAAGCTTTGCTGCATCAAAGGTTTCCATCGGTTTTATATCATCAAAACCAGCCCACCAATCACTGACACCTCTAAGCGATTCACTAAAATGTCTGGAGTCCGAATCAATTCTGATTTCTGTTTCATATAATTTAGTAAGGGGCATTTTTTCAGTAAAAAACTTAATCTGACAGTAGATCAAATTGTCCTCTTCTCTTACTGGAGCTTCCAGTTCCAAGGTATTGATTACATCTGAACAGGCAAACGTTTGCACATTGAAGTCTTCATGAGAAAAGAGGCAGAGTACAGGCGCATCAACTGAAACCCGTGAATGAACAGAAGGTGATTCCCAATCGGCGCGTAGCCGTTTTTCATGAAGGGCGTTTGTAGTCCATACCCCTTTAATATTATCGGCTGGGATATTCCACTTAATACTCAAAGGATTCAGATTCGAGGGTTCTTCACTTTTCATACGCAGCTTGAAAACCTGTACGCCGTCATCAGTGGATATTTCCTCCAAACTAATTTCAAAAGATCCAGGATCACCAATGATTTTTATTGAATGATCACTAGTGTTTTTTGCTGTATTACTTGTGTGTTGTTCCAAAATTTAAGATTTAATGTTTTTAAACTCGACTTTAGGGTTTTATTACTAAGATAATACTTCTTTCATTGATACTTTTTCATTGAAAAATAGGCAAGGAATACCGACTGGATATTCCGGCATTAAAATTCTAGTTCAAAAAAATGCTAACACGCAAGCTATCACCCGCATCCACATTTTTGAACATTCCCAACCCGCTGACTCTGCTAAACTTTGTCAGTCTACTTTTTTATTTAAACATCACATTTCTACACTGAAGTTTAATAATTAATAAAAAGTGTACAAGGTCAATTTTAAAGCCTTAGGCAAATTATCAAACGGTTAGTTCATTTTCATAAAAGTGTGTTGCATCAAAGAGTAAATCATCCAGTTTCTTATTTTCATCTCTTACCCTTGTTTCCTCCCAAGAAAGATATTTTTCAAAATCTTGCATTACTTTTTCTCTTATACTTGGGATAGAACTTATATTAAAATATAATCGCCCCGTCTGTCTTACAAAAAAGTCTTCCGCACAATTAGTCATTTCATGATGAATTCCAAACCAGGCTTCCGCACGTCCTAAGGCTATATGGGGCGCATCATTTTTAAAGGAATTTAATTTTTCTATTATCTTAGTGGCCTCTTTCCCATAAGTGGTGGTCAAATACCAAGCATGATAATTTTCCAATCCAAAGGCAATAAGTTTTGTGTTTAGATTTTCAATAAAGCGTTTTACTTCTTTGAAATTTGAAAAAGGCTCAGTAGTCAAAGTAATATTTTTAGTATTACATTTTGGAAATGATTTGCCCCCTTCTTTTTTAAATTGCTTAACTACAAGATCCACAATGCGTTTTGCCATTTTGCGATAGCCGGTAAGTTTCCCACCAGCAATAGAAATCAAACCATGGTCTGATACAAAAATTTCATCTTTACGAGAAAGCTCAGAAGGCGACTTCCCCTCTTCGTGAATTAAAGGACGAAGCCCTGCCCAATTGGAAATAATATCACTCAAATCCAAATCCACAGATGGGAATCCATGCTTAGCTGCCATTAATAAATATTTCGCATCAGCTTTTGTACTTACGATTCTACCCAGTTGGCTATTATAGTTTGTATCCGTTGTGCCAATATAAGTCACCCGTCCTCTCGGAATTGCGAATATCATTCGACCATCAGGACCATCAAAATAAGTAGTATGTTTTAAAGGGAGTTTTTCAAAAGGAAATACAATATGAACGCCTTTTGTAAGATGAAGTCTTTTTCCACTAAGTGAGCCGTCTCGTTTTCGTAATTCATCAACCCAGGGGCCAGTGGCCGATACAACTTTTTTGGACTTTATTATTATTTTATCATCATTGATGGAGTCTCTACACTTCGCGCCAGTGACGATACCGTTTTCATAAATAAAATCCTCCACTTTACAATAATTTATAGCCAGTGCTCCGAATCTTGTTGCTGTTTTAATCAACTCAATAGTTAGCCTTGCATCATCTGTACGGTATTCGGCATAATACCCGCCACCGATCAATCCATTGGCATCTAGTAAAGGTTCTAATGCTAAGGTTTGTTTTTTGTTGAGCATTTTACGCCGATCATCTCCTTTGACGCCCGCAAGGATATCGTAAATTTTCAAACCAATGGAAGTCGCAAATTTTCCATAAGTACCTCCTTTGACCAAAGGCATCAACATCTTTTCGGGCAAGACTAAATGTGGCGCCAACCTATGTACGATTGCACGTTCAGTTCCTGTTTCCCGGACCAGTGCAATATCTAATTGTTTTAAGTATCTCAATCCACCATGAATCAGTTTGGTAGATTTACTGCTTGTTCCAGAAGCGAAATCTTTTTGTTCTACCAAAGCAACTTTTAATCCACGAGCAGCAGCATCTAATGCGATTCCACACCCCGTCACGCCGCCTCCGACAACCAATAGATCGAATAGCTCCGAACGGAGTCTGGTTTTAGACTGCTTTCTATGTAATACGGAAAAAGTAGTTTGAGATTCAGTCATTGATAATCTTTTAACTTGTTTACGATAAAGCTTCCAATTGCTTTACTTTTTATTACATCATCTTATCTTCGGTTGTGAGCATATAATGAATGCCACTATGTTTTCGTCTTAGCTCGACTTTAGCATTTCATTGCTAAGGCAAGACCTTTTTATTGATACTTTTTCATTGAGAAAAAGTATCCAAAATTCTAGTTCAAAAAAATGCTGACACGCAAATCAGGCTCCCGCACCCACGTTTTTGAACATTCCCAACCCGCTGACTCTGCTAATCCTTGTCATTCTGCTTTTTATTTTTAAACATCATACTTCTATACTAAGGTTTAATAATTAAAAAGAAGTATACAAGATTAATTTGAAAAAAAACAAATAGCTAATTATCTATAAAGATGCTCTTCGGATTAATACACTTGGAATAATTGTTCGAAGCCTCTTTCTATCTTTTACAAATTGGGCAGCTTCTCTTGCCATACGCTTAAAATCTGTAGAGAAAGTGCTAATGCCGCCACTAATTATTGTTTTGATTGTACTTTCATTATGAGATAGAATTCCGATATCCTTTCCTAAGCTCATATTTTGTTGTTCACAGTCAATTAAAATTTCCCATAAATCGCTGTCATTAATTGTATAGTAAACAGTTCCTTTCTTCAGCATCCCATTTTCATAAGCATCTATAACTTCATATTTTAGATTATTTACTTCCATAAAGTCCCTAAAGGCACGATAAATACCAGGCGGATAGTCTGTCTTTTCTTTAAAAAAAAGGACATGCCTATTGAAGTGTTGCATGGGTTGCTTAAGGGTATTCAAAATCTGATACATCGGTTCTCGAAATTTCTGCGAAACAAAGGAATAATTTTCCCCGATATCCAGATACCGATCTACAATCAATAATTTATTAGCGGGTATCGTTTTTAAAATTTCTTTTGTTCTTTTACCAGGTATTGGAGCAACAACATACATTCCATATTGCGAGGTGATGTTGCTTATGGTAGATTCAAAAACATTAATATTATTATGATGAAAAAAAACATCCAATTGGATATTATCACCTAAACGCTTTCGAAAGGTGTTATAAAATTTCTCTTGAAAAGATTGAAACGCAAATAGAATCAAGGCCACTTTCATCGTTTGCTGAGTGGAATCATTCGCTACATAATAGCCCAAACGATTCTTTGATTCAACAATCCCTCTTTCCTTTAAATCAGTATAAGCCTTTACTATTGTCTTTCTGGCGAATCCAAGTTCGCTTACCATCATATTGACAGAAGGAAGCATGCTGCCCTTTTTTAACTTCTTTTCATCAATGGCACTAATAATCCCTGTTACGAGTTGCTCATGCTTTGAAAGTCTTGGCAGATCCTTGAGTGCTTGTATTTTTTGAAAAACGGAATCCAAATTTAAGGGTTTGTTTTTTGCATCATTTAGACGCGCGATCAGATAGTTTTAATCCTATGCTACTCTGTGCTACTTTTAGTAAAAGTAAATGTTTCCTCAATAAATAGGTAATATTTAAGACCTTATCTTTCCATTCACTCATAATTGTACTCCACCCACTCATCTACTGTTTCTTTCAGGTAAAGATTAATTCATCTTTGGGCTAACGTTTATTACCTCATTAAACCAAAACCAACATGAAAGCTCAAATTCAATATGTAAGTATTAACCAAGAAGTATCCTGCGAAACGAATTCTTGTTCTTTATTAGACGTTTCTATTGAAAACCAAATACCACATTTGCGTGAATGTGGTGGCAATGGAAAATGTAGTACATGTCGAGTACGGATAATTGAGGGGGCAAGAAATTTAAGCCCAAAAACAAAGGCAGAGATTGAAATGACCAAAAGTCGAAAATGGGATCCGTCTATTCGACTAGCCTGTCAGTGTTATGTCAAAGGCGATGTCAAATTGCAAAGGTTGATATGGTCAAGTGCTGAAGTGAATAAATTACAAATTGAAATGACTCCAGAGGGTAGGGCTGAAGAACGCCCGATCGCAATTCTATTTTGTGATATGAGAAACTTTACGAAACTTTCTTCAAAAAATGTTTCTTTCGATATTGCCTATTTACTCAATCGGTTTTATACAGCGCTTGGCGATCCTATCCTGATGAATAATGGAATTATCTACCAATACGTCGGAGATGAAATTGTAGGTGTTTTTGGAACAGCGGGAGGGACCAGAGAGAAGAACTGTATGAATGCAATCCGTGCAGCAAAAGGAATGGAATATGCACTGGATCGTTTAAATAAAATTGAGTTGAAGGACTTTGATGTGAAACTTGAAATCGGAATCGGAATTAATTTCGGTCTTGCCTATGTCGGACATTTAGGACATCCTACCCATCGACAGTTTTCGGTAATAGGTGATCCGGTCAATGTAGCCAGCCGTATACAGGGCGAAACAAAAAAAACAGGTGCAAAAATCTTGATTTCGGAAGCAGTCTATAAAAGTGCAAAAAAAGAAACGCTAGATATCGGGCGTGATTTCAAATCATTTCTGGCTGGGAAAGAAAACCAGGTGGAACTTTTTGAATTATTGGGATTTAAAGAAATGGATTTGCAATTAGAATTACAGGCTTCTCTACATTTATTATTGCAGGATGAGGATAAATTTGCCAAACTGTTTTATGAGAAGGTTTTTGAAAAAGCGCCTTTTGTAAGAGCGCTTTTTAGTAAAAATATGCAGGATCAAGGTCGTTTACTGACTCATATGTTAGGTGGAATAGTTTATTCCCTCGCAAGACCAGAGTATTTGGTCTTAGGACTGAAAAAACTAGGAAACGATCATTTGCGTTATGGCGTGAAAGAAGCCTATTATCCGGTAGTCAAGGAAGCACTCTTGGAATCAATACCAGAGATTTTAGAGGATTTTTATAATCCTAAAATAAAAAAGGCTTGGGAACAGACACTTGATTTTGTCATTGAAACGATGAAGGCTGGAGTTCGCAAAACTATTGTAGCTTCCTAATCTTTGTATTGATAACTACATTTAGTACAAGTAAACTAGAAAATCATTAGTCATAAACCGGTCAATACCTAATTTAGTCCGTGTCCCCAATATGTTCTAAGCTGTACTTAGTCGAAAAAAATAGAATAACACTAATTTTTTTTTGAACTATCCGGTCATAGAATTAGTTGATGTTCGAAAGCTCAAAAAAATAAAATTTTAAATCCAATGAAATCCTTATTTCCCATATTATTTGCTTTAGTATATTTCCCTCATTTTGCTTATTCCCAGTCCGCAGTCATTACAGACAGTCTTTCAAATCTGACAAAAACAAGCCTGTTTGATGAGCTTTACCAGATGGAGGGGCATCCTGTAATTAAGATAGAGACAAATGTAAAAAAACTGATCAACAAGAAATTGAAAGAAGAATACCAAGCGGCTACATTTCAGCTTTTTGATGAAAGTGGAACCCAATTACTAGATCAGGAAGGTAGGATCAGAGCAAGAGGAAATATCAGAAAAAAAGTCAGCTTTTTCCCACCTGTAAAGATTGACTTTGAAAAATCAGTATTAGATTCTCTAGGTTATCTCAAACTGGATAAATTGAAATTCGTATTTCCTACTGATGGTAAAAAACGGAGTCAGATACGACTCTATAAAGAGTTTTTTCTCTATGAATTATATAGTTTTTTGGATTCAAATGCGATCCGGGTTAAACTAGTAGATGTTTCATTGATTCACAATAAAAAAGAACGCCATCATTTTACAGGTTTCTTGATAGAAGAGGAAAGCGAATATGCCAGAAGAAATAATGCGATTATTGTTGAAAAAGGTAAACTTAGAGCTTCAGCTTTGGAGCGAGAGTCGTTTTTGAAAATGGTATTTTTCCAGTACATGATTGCTAATACGGATTATTCAATTGGGAATAAACACAATCTGGAAATCGTAAAATTTCCAAAAGTGAAAAGGGTAGTGGCTATTCCTTATGATTTTGACTATTCTGGATTTGTAGACCAAGATTATGCTTTGCCTTATACTTATTTTCCGATTGAAAGCATTCATGAAAGATATCTTTTTCCCAGTTATCGGGTTACGGAAAACGAGTTTAATAAAATGACAGCGTATTTTCTATCCATCGAAAATAAAATCTATGACCTTTGTGAAAAGGCAGCGTATATGGATTCAAAAACTATTAAAGAAAATAAAACTTATTTAGCCAACTTTTTTGACTTGCTAAGAAATCCAAAAAGATTAAAACGGAATTTGGTTAAAAAATAAGTGTTCGTGAGGGTTTAGATTTTGAAGTGATTCTAAAAATCTAGTTCGAAAAGGTAGTCATCTGCACCAACCTTTTTGAAGACGCTCAAGTCTAATTAAAAATAAAATTTGCAGTAAAGCTAAATAGGATTCCTTCATGAAAATTATTTTTATTTACATTGTAGAAATAAAAATATGTTATTTGCATACATTGCAACTTTCACCTACCACTTTTCCAACATCTTACAATTGTAAATAATCAACAAGCCTTAATTAGGATTAAAGGTAGAAAGTAAAAGGATAGACTACTTTTATTTTACACTGTAACTAGCTTCTACAAATAACTCTTTACCAAAAATCAATAAGGTTTTTTTCTAACAATAATAATAGAAATTCAGATTTTATTTTTTTAATGAGGTCTGTCTTTTTTTTATTATAAAAAATTATAGAAGATGAAGACTATTGCATTATTTCCAGGAACGGATGCCATCGAAAAAGCTGAAATCAGAAGAATGGCATATCGAATGAAGGCAGTACAAGCCAAAGTTTTGCTAGCCGACCAAATTATTTTAAAAAACACAGGCAAAGCATTAGACCTGTCTTCATATATGGTTCAAGAGAATGATCGCTCACTAGAAGGTTTTCAAAAATTAGTGATTTGTTCATTAGCTACACAAGTAGCAATATTTGAACAGTATAGGAAATTAGGTAAACCTGTAGATATGTTGATGGGACTTTCCCTCGGTGATATTGCTCGATCAGTGGTATCCAAGCTCTGCACATTTGAAGAAGCCGTTTTATTATTATACAAATTCACAGCGTTAAGTGGAAAGGTTGCACCAGGAGCTACGATGCAAATATTTATCGATAAGCCATTGTCCGAAATGGAAGAGGTATTACAACTCGAAGCATCTGATTTAGAAATTAGTGTTTTGCAGAACGACCGTTTCTTTTTAGTAGCCGGAGGTATTCAAGCCATTAAAAAATGGATGGTAGATATTGCCAAGCCGAATGGGATTGTATGTAAGCTGCTGTATCCATTCCCGCTACATAGTAAATTAATGGACCCTGTGTCGAAAGCATTGGCAGAAGATATAGCAAAAGTATGTCGAGCGAATCAAAAAATGTATCCGATTTACTCTACAATTTTTGCCAAAGAGTTAAAAGAACATGAAGAGATTATCAATGATTCGAAATTGAATATCAATTCAACACTGTATTTTACCGATGCAATTAACAATATTATTACGGAATACAAAAAAGTGAAATTCGTAAATATTGGACCTGCAAGTACCCTGCTGAAATTTATCGAAAAAATGAATTTAAATTTACCAAATATCGAATTAGAAGATTGGTTTATGGATAATATAAAGCTAGAAGGCTAAGCCTTGGCAAGACCTGTTGGATACGGATTATTAGTTCGTATCCAACTTTTTAAATCATGAATTTGTTTTAAAATGGAAGTTGAAATTGATTGTAAGTGTCCTCATGATAACTATCAGGAACTAAGCTCCATTACTTTTCTAGCCTTACAGAGTGACTATGAATGCATAGAAAATCCTGTACATCTTGTTAATCCTGTCAAAAAAATGCCCATTATGAAAAAGATAAAAAGCATTAAAAATACATTGATATTTATCTACCATGCGATCAGATTATTGTTGATACCAAGTAAAAGTTTATACAGCTTATTATTTGTAGGCAATAAATTATCAGAAAGCAAAGTTGCCCAACAAGCCACTACTAAACTCCTACAAGAAGAAGAAATACAAGAACAAGTCCAAGCAAATTATGGCTATAAGGTACTTGATTTAGATGAATTAAAAGATATGCCAGAAGGTTCATTTGGAAAAGTATTATATGGTTTTATGACTTCCCAAAATTTAGATGTATACCCACTTTTAGAAAACATCGAACCAAGTCCAGAAGTTTATCTTCGAGAGCGACGTCGAAAAATTCATGATTACCTACACGTCATCTTAAGGTATGGAACAGACTTATTAGGAGAATCAGAAGTCAATGCCTTTACCGCAAGACAAACTGGAATGCCTATCAGTTACTTGATTATTATTGGTGTATTATTACGTACGATGCTTAAGCAACCATTAGAATTCCACTCCTTAATTGATCGACTCAAACATGCTTGGGAAAGAGGAAGTATTAGCGAAAACCTTTTCGTCTATCCATGGGAAGACTTATTTGAGCAACCACTAGAGGAAGTTAGGCTTGGGTTTTTTATTCAGCAGGAGCAGCATGTTTTTTGAATTTAGCTTATGGGCTATAATATTTTGTTTCTGCTATTTAAGGTTTATTTTTTACAGGTTTATTTTTTGCTTTTCTTATAATTAATATCTCGTCTCTAAGCACTTCGCGTCAGGTATACAATTTTTTTTGTCTGACTGGCCTATGATATTTTCCCACAAATGGGGCAAGGATTCCTTACCATGATAGTTATTTATATCGGCTTGAAAATTTTATCAGATGAATATACGTTTTTATCCGCTAATTAAACGATTAATAACCGTTATTAACCGTTGTGTTAACCGCTAATACACTTAATGTAAATAAAATACTGATTTTCAGTTGATTAATTATTTATAAATTTCTATTTTATCTTTATAATAGAGTCTATTTTTTAAACTAAACTATGTAGCCTTTAACCAAGGAAAGCTTTAGTTAAAAAGGGTAAGAATAATTAAGGCCATTCTATATTGTTATTTTGGAGATTTATTAGTAGTTTACAAAAACACAAATATGATGACAATATACGCTCCAGCAGCACAAAATCAATTAAATGGAATTATTAACGCAATGGATAAAATAGATCTAAAATCTGTATAGCCGCAATCGGGGGTGTGAGTATACGGTTGTTGTGCTTCATTAGAAAAATAAAAAAATGGCAGATAATAATCAAATAATATTAGATACGTTAATAGAACAAAATAGGGCAGAATTATATCCAGAACTTTCATTGAGTGATTATTTTCACCTTTTCGTTACAGAACAGGTAATGAAAGACCAAGAAATGTCATACGATGAAATAGAAGAAGGTATTGTTGATAACGGTGGTGACGGTGGAATAGACTCTATTTACACTTTTGTAAATCAAGAATTAGTTCAACGAGATTCAGAATTAATTGCAGGAAAGCGAAATTCCATAATTGATGTATATATACTTCAATCCAAGAATACAACTGGTTTTGGCGAAACTCCAATTGAAAAATGTAATTCATCTGCGATTGACTTATTCGATTTGAATAAATCAATTGACGAACTAAGAACTGTCTATAACTCAGATTTATTAGCGAATATAGACGTTTTTAGAAAGCAATATCTTCATTTAGCATCAAAGTTTCCTATTCTTAGGTTCCACTACTTTTATGTGACTAAAGGAAATGAGGTTCATCAAAATGTTACAAGAAAAGTCGAAATATTGGTAGCTTCAATAAAAAATCATTTTGATAAGGCAGAGGTGAATTTTGAATTTGTAACTGCAAAAAGATTAATAGCTCTATCAAGGAAGGAACAATTACGAGCAAAGAATGTCATATTGAATGACAATCCTATTTCCACTCAAGACGGTGGCTATATTGCAATAGTACCTATAAAGCATTATTATGATTTTATAACAAATGAAGAAGGTAAACTTATTCGTTACTTTTTTGATGCGAATATTAGAGACTATCAAGTAAATGTCGATGTAAATAAAGAAATACGAAAAACGTTAATCGCACAAGACCCGAGAGAAGACTTTTGGTGGCTTAACAATGGTGTAACAATCACAGCTGCTGATGCAACTTTTGCAAGTAAACAACTTCATATTGAAGACCCTCAAATAGTCAATGGACTTCAGACATCATTTGAAATAAATAAATATTTCACAGATAATAAAATAGAAAACGAGCAAAGAAATATACTGCTAAGGGTAATAAAGGTTACAGATGAAAAAAGTAGACTAAATGTTATAAAAGCAACTAACAGTCAAACAAACATTCCTCCAGCTTCCTTGAGAGCAACAGACCCGATTCATAGAGATATTGAAGATTATTTACTGTCTAAAGGACTTTATTATGATAGAAGAAAGAACTACCATAAAAACCAAGGCAAGCCAATCAACAAGATAATAAGTATTCCATATCTGGCACAAATAATAACCGGCATATTAAATCAAAAACCAGATTATGCAAGAGCAAGACCTTCCACTCTCATAAAAAACAACTCCGATTACAAAGAGATTTTTAATACATCACTATCTTTAGAAATGTATTATAAAGGAGTGTTAATTCAAAAAAAAGTTGAGCAAGCGTTAAAGGATTTTAGTTCACCTAAGTTATCAAGACCTCAAATTGGAGATATAAAATTTCATGTTTCAATGTTTGTCACAATGATGTTAACGGACAGATTAAAACCAACATCAGAACAAATTGGAAATATAGATGTAAGTAATTTATCAGACGAGCTTCTTAGAATTGGCATTGAAGATGTTTACATTTTGTATGATGCAATGGGTGGGTCAAATTCAGTTGCTAAAGGAAATGATTTTGTGAAGGAGGTCTTAGAGCAGGTAAAAAATAGACAAGAAGAAAAACGAAAGCACAACAAAGGCTAAAACGGCAATAGCCGCTATGCGCGGCTACTGCGTTTAGCCAGACCGTTACAGGTCATAAGGCACAATAACCAAAAATGAAGAAATGAAAGAATGTTTTATAATAATGCCAATAAAGTCTGGAGAAGAATATGAAATTCATCTCAACAGGTTTCAACATATAATTAAACCAGCTATTGAAGAATTTCAACTTGATGGAAAACAAGTCTATAAAGCGATTAGAGGAGATTTTATAAGTGAAACTGGATCGATCACTCAATCTGTAATTGAAAAAATATATAAATCAGAAATTGTTTTAGCGGATTTAACTACTCTAAACCCAAATGTATTTTATGAATTAGGCGTTAGACATTCATTGAGACAAAAAACTATTCTAATCGCTTTAAAAGGGACTGAATTACCTTTTGATATTGGAGATTTAAGAGTTATTTATTACAAAGATCAAGTTGGCGCTGAAAAAACGGTTATTCCATTAATTCAAAAACTATTGAAACGTTTCCAAAAATCAGATGTTAATGATTCACCAATTTTCAAGGCTCTTCCAATTTTAAAAAATAAAAATTCAATAGAAATAAAAGAGTTAATTGCAGAGAGGGAATCATTAAAATCAGAATTAAAAGAATTAAGGTTGAAATTAACTATAAGTGAAAATATGAGTCTGAGTTTTAGAACAAAAGTTTCTGAATTTGAACGAATAATTGACGAAAAATTAAAATTGATTGATAACAAAGGAAAAGATGTTTCAGATGAAGAATTAGATAAACTCTTAAAGGAGAGAGAAATTATAGCAGTTAAACCAAATTTTAAAATTTCTAATATTGAAGAGCAACCTAAGACTGCATTTATTTTAATGCCATTTTCAAACCAATTCCAGGAAATTTATGAATATATAAAAGCAATATTACAAAAATCGAATTTTAAAGCATTCAGGGCGGACGAGATTACTGGGGGTGGTTTAATCATAGATGACATAACAAATAAGATTGCAAGTTCTGCTGTTATAATTGCTGATATCACAGGTTCGAATCCAAATGTTTTATATGAAGTTGGAATAGCCCAAGCGCTTGGAAAAAACCTAATATTAATTGCTCAAAATATTGAAGCGGTACCTTTTGATATTCGATCAAATAGGATTATAATTTATGAAAACTCCATAAAAGGTATGAAAGGATTAGATCGATTGATAAGCAAACATTTGGAAAGTTTGTAATCCTTAACAAAAACGACCTGTAATAATTAAGGTCCAAAGTCGCCAACAGAGCAAGACTTTGACTTTAATGTTAAACGAAACCGGTCACCAAGGATTAATTGTCTACGATGAGGATTGAATAAAAGGAATAAATATTTACTATACACAATACATTATTAAAAGAGATACGGAAAGTGCGTGGAAAATTTGCAATAATATTCACGGTATATAATTTACGTCGCGCGATTAGTATTTTAGGGGTAAAAGACTTATTGGAACGGTTTAGAGATATGCTTGGAATATTAAAATACTTAATTGGGAGGTATTTTAAGCTATTTTTAGAGAGTATTATTTTAAAAGAAATAAATGTTGCAGAAATAAAATAGAAAATAGGGTCTGGTAGAGAAGCTGGAATTGGGTTTGATGGGATTGGTTTTTGGGGAGTGGAGGTGTTTTTACGGACTGGCGTTGTAGGCTATTTAAAAAAAACTTAATCATTCGAGCATTTAAATTATATAATGAGTAAATTTGCCTAGATGGCTGCGACAAGGGTTGATATAAACAAAAATCTAATAGAATGGGCAATTATCCGTGATGGTCATGAGATAAAAGAGTATTTAGATGCCAATCCTAAAGTGAAACAGTGGTTAACAGAAGATAAAAAGCCTACTGTCAAGCAATTAGAAGACTTTTCTCGTAAAATTCATGTCCCTTTTGGGTACTTATTCCTTAAAGAACCGCCAAAAGAAGAACTAAATTTTCCATTTTTCAGAACTGGCAAAGAGGCTACTGATCAGGTTTCTCTAAATGTTTATGACATAGTACAACAAGTTCAAAAAAGACAAGATTGGCTAAGTGAGTATCTTCAAGAAGAAGATCATGAACCTTTAGAATTTGTTGGGAAGTTTAATCTTGAAACTCCATTCAAAGAAATTGTAAATGATATAAGGAAAACTCTTGGATTGCAGACTAATTGGGCCGGTTATCATAATACTTGGGAAAGAGCTCTTGAGTTCTTAACAATTCAAATTGAAGAAATTGGAATTGTTACTAATTTCAGCGGTATTGTAGGAAATAATACAAGAAGAACAATTAACGTAAATGAATGTAGAGGTTTCGTTTTAGTTGACGATTTTGCTCCATTTATGTTCATTAACTCTGCTGATGCTAAAGCTGCCCAAATGTTTACTATCATACATGAATTAGCTCATATTTGGATTGGACAGTCTGCTGGATTTGACATGCAAAAATTATTACCTGCAGATGATCCAATTGAATTGCTTTGCGATAAAGTCGCTGCCGAATTTTTAGTACCCCAAGATTATCTTTTAAGTATTTGGCAAGAGGAAAAAGATTTCCAGAAATTAAATAGAGTGTTTAAAGTAAGTCCTATTGTGGTTGCAAGAAGGGCACTTGATTTAAGTTTAATTTCTAAAAATGATTTTTTCAGTTTCTACAATAATTATATAAATCAAATCAATAATTTAAAACTTAATAGAGGAAGCGGAGGGAATTTCTATGCAACAGCAAAAAAAAGAGTAAGCTTAATGTTCGCTAGTTTTGTTAATAATGCGGTAAAAGAACAAAAAATATTATATAGAGACGCATACAAATTAACAGGCTTAAAAGGTGATACTTATGCTAATTTCATCAAAGAATATTTATATCAAGCATGAGTATCTATTTAGTCGATGCAAATTTTTTCATTCAAGCTCATAGGGCAATATATCCTCTGGATGTTGCTCCTAGCTTTTGGAACAAAGTGAAAGAGCTTGCTCAAAATGGAAGTATCATTAGTATTGATAAAGTTAAAGATGAAATATATCAAAACGAAGATGACTTAAAAAGTTGGTGTGAAACCAATTTACCTGATAATTTTTTCCACGATTCCAGTATTACCCTTTCAGAATATAGCACAATTGCAGTTTGGGCTAATTCTATGTCTCATCATTATAAATCTTCAGCTTTAGAAGAATTTCTAGATGCAGCAGAAGCTGATGCTTGGCTAATTGCTTTTTCATTAAACCAAGGTATACCTCTGATAACTTATGAAAAAAGTGAACCTAATAGCAAGAAAAAAATTAAAATCCCTGATGTCTGTATTCAATTTGGTGTTAGTTACCATTCTACAATTGAAATGTTTAGATTATTAGGAGAATCCTTCTAAAAAACAACAGCCTACAATAATTAAGGTCGAAAGTTGCCTACAGGGCAAGACTTTGACTTTAATGTTGAACGAAACCGGTCACCAAGGATTTGTTGTCTACTACGTGAATTGAATAAAAAGAATTGATATTTACTAGGAGCTATTTTAAGCTTTATATAGAGTATATTATCTTAAAAGAAATAATGTTGCAGAAATAAAATAGAAAATAGAGTCTGGGATAATGAGTTTTTTTACAAACTGAGATTGCACACAAGCAATGGAATGAAACGACAACAATTTATTATTGATGATCAGTTAAGCATGATGTTTAAAAATATTTTTTCACAAATACTTGACTTGTAAAACTATTGTTGAAACAAAATAGAACGCAGAAAAGAAGGAAAAATATAAAAAACATTATATTTTGAAATTCTAAAATCAATGATATGGAAGAAATATTAAAAGATTGGGACAAAAATGCTTCAAAAAGGATTGCCAAGAATTTCCACATACAAATAAAAAAGGTTTTGCATCAAGAAGTTATCAGCATAGTTGGAATACAGTAGTTTGTCCCGCAGCTTATTATATTGTTGAGAAAATGCAGAAGATGATAAGATAAATAAAAAAGCCAGTGTGCAATAAAAACGATTAGCCCTCAATTTTTCACTCATTGGAAAAATGGAATCATTAATGCTTAATTCGAATTTATTTATTGAAACTGATAGACTTTTAATTCGACCATTTACAATGGACGATATCGAACCTGCCTATATAATGAATTTAGATGCAGAAGTAAGTAAATATACTGCGGATGGAGGAATTGTTTCTAAAAAAGAAATTGAACAAAGAATTATCGAAAATGTATTTGGAGATTACGAAAAACATGGATTCGGAAGACTTGCAGTTGAATTGAAAAAGGAAAACAAGTTTATTGGTTTCTCTGGTCTAAAATATCTAGAAGATATGGATGAAGTGGATCTAGGTTATAGGTTTATGAAGAAGTATTGGGGAAGAGGGATTGCTACAGAATCCGCAAAAGCATGTGTGAATTTTGGATTTGAAAGTTTAGAACTAAACAGAATAATAGCAATGGTTCTTCCTGAAAATATAAATTCAATTAGGGTTCTTGAAAAGCTCAATTTTGAATATGAAAAAAACATTATTGAAGATACCCAATTAGCAAATATATATTCCCTATTAAAAGGGAAAGCACCAAACTATTGATTAATAGGATTCGTTCAAGCCCATTCCAGAAAAAATTGCCCTATTAGAAAGCTATTTTGGCCATGACTATCAAGAAAGAATTGTTGAACCTGAAGTTCGGCTAGTCACTAAAGAATATTGTAAAAGTCAAGAAGCTGTTGAAATTTCATTAAATATAAAGAAAGCATTAGAAAATAAAATTCTAAGTATAGCAAAAATTAAAATTGAAGAAAAATATATTAACTTAGAAACGTTTCAAATAAAAGAAGTAATTCTGAATCAGTAATTTCAAATAAAAAGATCCAAAACTTATACCTGTTTTCAAGACTGTCAATAGTTTGAGAATGAGCAGCTAGTCCTGTGGATAATAATAAAGCCGAAAGCATAAAAATAATTCGATACATAATTTGTAATTTTATAGCAAAGATCGAAATGAAAAAATAGAGATTCATTGACTTTAATCAAGAAATGAAAACGTCATAGAATGAATCCCAAACCACTTTGCGTCAGGAATACCTTATTAATATTAGAACCACCTACAAATACAGTATGAAATTCTCAAAGAATAATTATATAAAAGCAAGGGACTTTATATTGACAAATGCGAGAATGATAGAAAGGCGTTTGTTTGAATTTCATTTTGAAAATGCTAATCCAGAAGGTGTTTTTCATGCAGTTTATGCTTACCGAAATTCTGACGGAGGATTTGGACACGGAATGGAGCCAGATACAGCCTCCCCGGAAAGTCAGCCACTTTTTAGTGTGATGGCCCTTGAAACCTTAGACGAAGTTAACTACCTAAATGCAAAATTGATACAAAAAGACTTTATGCCTTACTTTGAAAGTATCACCACCCCAAAAGGAGGGATTCCGTGGATGTTAAGACCCAAAAGTACCTATCCATGTGAAGAACATTTTAAAACGGTTAAAGAATGGGCGGCATTGAGTACTACTGCACCCTTATTGGGGATTTTGGAAAAATATGACATGGATATACCTTGGATGAAGAAGGCAGAGCAATTTGTTTGGGAGGAATTTGATCGGATAAAAGAAAAGCATGTATTTTGCTATCTATGTATACCAAGGTGGCTAAAGTTTTTGAGATATACCAAAAATCAGCTTAAAGCAAAGGAAACAATTAAGAATTTAAAAAATTGGATATTAGCTGATGGAGTGATCTGCAAAGATAAATCAGATGATGGTTGGGGGCTTTACGGAAAACCGCATAGTTTGAATTATGCACCTTCACGGGAAGGTATTCTATCTTCAATATTTTCTGAAGACACGATCAATTCTGACATAAAGGAGTTAATCAATCGACAAAAAAGTGATGGAAGATGGGATACTTGGTATGGCATCAGTGAAGGCACAAAATTAGAGTGGGCTGGCATCCAAACATTGTCTATGTTAAAGATCTTGAAAAACTATGATAGAATTGAAAAATAAAAACTAGACACAATAAATAAGGTCCAAAGTTGCCAACAAGGCAAGACTTTGAACTTTATGTTGAATGAAGCTGGTCACCAAGGATTTATTCGTCTACAATGCGGATTAAATAAGAAGCGTAACTATTTGCTAGGAGCTATATTAAGTTTTTATATAGAGTATATTATTTTAAAAGAAATAAATTAGAAAATAGAACCTGCTAGAAATGTTGGGATTGAGCTCGGGAATATTATTATTAGAGGAGGAGAATTTTTTTTACAGACTGGCATTTCAAGCAAGCAGAAAAAGAGCTCTATATTCCAATAGGGGAGAAAGCGATTTGAATTGTCATTAGGTTAGGGATAGGGAATTAATAAGTGTCCAGATTAGACGATGTTATCGTTGTACTAGACGAGTCAAAAAAATAAGGCATAGCCCTTCTACGGTTTATTTTTTTGAGGAAGTATAGTTCAATGAGAACAAGTCCATATCGGACATTTATTAATGCTCTGTCCCTTAGTAAAAAGTAAAAACTGAGTTTTGACTAATTTCAAGACAGTTTATAATTTTAACTAACCTAATGAAAAAAATGAAAAAAGCTTGTTTTGTAATCGGTATTCTATTCGTCGTGAATACAATGAGTGCTCAGTATACAGAAAATTATTATAAAATTGGTGTTGGGATAGATATTGGTTTCAGGCTTCCATATGCTAATAACAATTGGTTGCCAGGCATAGCATCTGGACTTAGGTTTAATGCTTCCAAAAGATTTTCAAACTGGGAGCCTGAATTATATTTCAAAAAAAACATATTCAATTTAACCGATATAGTTGAATATCATGATGCTAAATCCATAGAATATGGAGTTAATGGAATTTATCACCTCAACAATGAACATCATGTTTTTTTAGGAGGAATAGGTTTAAACAGGGTATCTTATCAGTTGTATGATTATAATGAAACCAATGGCTGGAGTGAAAAGGATAAAAGAGAAATAGCAAGACGGTTTGTTTATCAAATTGGGTACAGATTTAATTTCAGAAAAAATAAATTATTCGACCCGGGAATTACCATTTCATATCATAATATTCGAAAATTCCAATTGGGAATTGATCTAAGCTATAAAATAAAATAAAATGAAAATCAATTATTTTTTCTTTTCAATAACATTGTTATTGCTTCTCTGCACCTGCAATAAAGGAGATGAAATAGAAGTTTCTAATATAGTTGAAGCCAGCCTTATGGGTAACTTAAGGTCGGAATCTGATGAACTTAATTTTATTGGAAATCACAATGCAATAGATACTATTTACACTAATGCTCAAGGGCATCAAGAAGTGCGCTTTAAAAATAGTATAACCATGATTTATATTCCTTCTGGCTCTTTTATTATGGGGAATAACATGCTACGATCTGGAATAACGTTTTCTCAGCCTTCTGGACCTGAGCATAAAGTTAATTTAGAGGGCTATTGGATTTCTAAATATCCAATTACAAGAGGGCAATTTAGGGCATTTGTTGATTCGACAGCTTATATCACTGATTGCGAAAAACCAGGTCATGAAGGTCCTTATGTATATATTAAAGAAGAAAACGGCTTCGTTCCAACTCCTGGTTATAATTGGAGTAATGCCTTTGATCAAATTGATGAAGTCACTATTGATGATAGTCATCCTGTAACTTGTGTTAGTTGGAATGATGCGATAGCTTATTGTAATTGGCTAAAAGATGAAACAGGACTTAATTTTTCTTTACCAACAGAAGCAGAATGGGAATATGCAGCAAGAGGAGATGATGGACGGGTTTATCCATGGGGAAATGAACTTCCAAATGGAACTTTGGCAAACTATGCTGATGAATCTTTTAATAGTGTATTTCCCAATACAAATCAGTCAGTTGTTCATAGTGGTGTTGACGATGGTTATGCTGCCACATCACCAGTTGGTTCTTTTCCTCTTGGAGCTTCTCCCTTTGGGGTGATGGATTTGGCAGGCAATGTAACGTTTATTACCTATGATAGACTATCGAATTTCACGGCAAATGAAATAAACAATCCTATTTGCCAAATAGGAGAGAATGCATCGGAAAAAGGAGGGATGTGGGCTGCATCAGCAGGAAGATTCAATGTACAACCTAATGAAATACTAACAGGTCATAATATAAGATCTGATGCACGACAAGGTTCTCCTCCAAATTCGTCTGATGACCATTTAGGTTTTAATATTGTTATTGATTATTTAGTTAGATAGTCTATTCGAAAAATTAAACTTGGGGGTAAAGAGACCACCCAAAGCGATTTTAATTATTTTACGATGTACTTAGACTTAGTCCATTCTTAAAGTAGAGAGATGCTATAAAAAGCGAGTAAAGATTTTATCTTGCATTTTTGTTGGACGATATCTTGTCGTAATTGTTGTCTAAATCGAACGAGATAAGAGGTCAATACTTCTGAATTGGGTTTCATAGAAAAGGGACGAAAGTTAGAATGTTCAGTACAAACACAAACGGTCCACTGGAGTTTATAAACATCAATACCGACATAAATATCTTCACCTTCGAAATCAATTTTTCCCTTAGCTTAGACATGAGTCTTGACTTTAATTATGATTAAAAATAGCTTATCGACTTAAATTTAAGGTTCATTTTTTATTTATGGGTACTAAACGCGTCCACCGCGTTTGTACAAAACATCAGCCTGTAAAAAGACTAAAGAACTTATTTTGAGGATTGGCTGTACTTCTTTTTTTACGTACTACCCTGCGATAGGTGGGGGAGTATTTTTACAGACTGGCGTTAGTCGAAATTATCCAAGCCGAAACGCAGGACTAACTCTAAAGGACTGGAAATCAAATACTTACTGCTCTATCCTTAGAGTCAATGAAATTACACAAAAAACATATTACGCAATTTGCGTACAATTGAAATAATTCGTATCTTTAGCAAATGGAAGTAAAGATTTTTAAATGGGCAAATGTGATAGATCAATGTGGTCAAAATTGAATCATGCTTAATGCCTTTTTAGATTTTTATAATCAACTTCAATATTGTGAATGGGAAATTCCAAGCGATATCATTAGAAGTTTTAGAACTGCTGATATTGTTACTTGTGAAGGCAAACCTTTCAATCGAGTTGTTTTTAATATTGGAGGCAATAAATATCGTCTAATTTGTGGATATAAATTTGGCAAAAATAAAATTGTACTTTATGTAAGATTTGCTGGTACACACAAAGAATATGACAAAATTAAAGTTTGCGAAGTAAATATGTTTTAATATGAAAAGTACAGTTAAATATACAATCATTAAAAGCCTTGAGCAGTATAATAAATATTGCAATAAGCACGAATCATTAACTCTCAAAGATGATAATAAGTATTCTGATGAATTAGAATTACTTGAATTACTTATTGAAGATTATGATCAGCGAGTTATGAGAGAGAAAAACAAAATGCTAAACCCTGTTGAGCTCTTAAGATCATTGCTTAAAGACTCATCAATTTCTCAAACTGAACTTTCAAAATCTATAAACGTTTCTCGACAATTAATCAGTGATGTCTTAAGTTACAGAAGAAATATCAGTAAAGGCATGATGGTTAAATTATCAAAATATTTCTCAATGTCTCAAGAAGCTTTTAGTAGAGAATACGATTTAAAATTGGGGAAGAATAAATTAAAAGAACAAAAAGCCGCTACAAGTCGATGAAGAAATTCAATGTCAGCTATATAAATAAAAATGCGAGTAATAATTAAGGCCCAAAGTCGTCAACAGGGCAAGACTTTGACTTTAATGTTGAACGAAGCCATTCACCAAGGATTAATTTTGTAGTATGTGGATTGAATAAGGAGCGTAACTATTTGCTAGGCGTTCTTTATTAAGAATATAAGTAAACAAGTTTTTTGGATACAATAATTAAAATGATAATTTTAGGTGAATACATAATAGAAATATACGAAGTTTTGTGTGGAGTTGTGTTTATAGGGATGTTAGTCAATATTGATAAAACATAAATTAGAAAATAAAGCAAATGAATCCTGAAACATCTAATTCAAATAAGATTATTGCACCGAATGGAAATGAATATAGCTATCGAATAATTGAGTATTCAGAATGGAAAGATTTGACAAATTTGCACGGGTATGAGAAAGCACGAAAGTTTGATAAGTACTTTGCAGAATGTATGGATGCAACTACAATTATCTTAGGTAATGGGCAATTTCTTCTTGAACTTGGTAGACTTTTGCTATTCGACAATGAAGATGGTTATTTGGCTTATCTTAATGATTCAGGCTTCTTCAGAGAAAAAAAACATATTCCTAGAACTTACCCAATCAAAGTTATTGAATACTTCCCAAGAAGAAAGAAAGTCATTTCTTACCAAGTGGAAGATGAATATAGGGAACTTGTAGAGAAGTTTTATCCTAAAGTTCAAACTGAAGATCGAAATATTGAATTGTATAAAATAAACGATAAAAAGTTTCTATTTCCTCATTATTCGTACAATGGATCTTTGCTTTACAAAAGCATAAATGATTTTAAACTTGCTTTTGATCGCATAAATTTATTTAAACAAACAAGTTCTGATTACAACAAAAAGCAGTTAGAAAAAAATGAATTTGATTTATGGTTAATGTATGGCAGAAACCAGTATGAGAGTGATTTTATCGAATCTAGATTTAGTTTAATTGATATGTTGCCAGATCTGCTTAATGCAGACAATTCTATTTTTAATTTTGACAAAGATAGTCTAAAAGAAATCGGAGAATTATTTTATGAGAATGTTATCACATATGATTTTTCAGATAAAATATTTTTGCCGCTTTTAGCTTATATTGGGGAAATCTTGGTGAGGGAAGAGTCTGCGCAATGGGACTTATATTATAGTCAAACTTATGACTCATGGATTCCTGATATAAAGCAAAGAGGAAAACTTAAAAAATTATGGTGGCCTCTATTGAAAATAACGAGCCCAATTGATGAAAACTGGCGATCATTATTTGAAGTTTATCATTATCAACACAGATAGAGTAACCAGTGAAATTAAACATCGACTAATAACAGTTACATATCAATACTTGCGTTTGTATCGCACTGCATATAGCCATCCGCCAGAGTGTAAAAAAACTTATGCTGAGGATTGGCTATACTTCTTTTTTTACGTACTCCCCTGCGATAGAGGAGGAGTATTTTTACAGACGGGCGTTGTACATTATTAAAAAACGAAAGAAAATGTAAGTAATCAAATTAAATGAATTATGATTAAGATGTAAAATAGTTATCGGAAGCGATCAAGTGAGTAAAAATCAAATAATTAAAATAGAATATTGGATGATTGCATGCTTAAGAAATTTATTTAAGAGTCCATTTGAACCTCCTGCGGAATTGTGGACTACAACTAGAGACTCAATAAATATAGCGCATCCAATTATAAGGTATGATAATTCGGTATCTGATATTATGGTCAAAAAATCAAGAGAAGAGGTTTTAGGAGATCCTGATTTTTGGTTATGGGAATGGAACGAAGTTGAAAGAATTATAGATAGCGAAGGAAAAGTATATAAACCAAAATTTGAAGTAAGAGGACGATGGAATTCAGGAACGTATCCTGAGGCAGAAGAAAAAATAATTAAACTGGATGAATTTAAGAACTTGGTAATAGGGTTTTTAAAAACACAAGATGATAAAGCTCAAGCTTCTGAATTAATAGGACAAGTAGAATCTGAAAAGTCAATTGCAAACATTATGGTTAAAATAGAAGAACACCTTTAATAGATTAAAAAGAATGCATAATACAAGCTACACGACCATAACGGCTAACTACCGCCATGCCGTGTAGCAAATCGTTCTACTCAATTAAGAAAAAATAAACGAAGAAATGAAGATGAAAAATCTAATGCTGATTACAATTTCGATAGTAATGCTTTTGTCTTGTAATTCATTGAAAGTAGACAAAAAGTCAACCAAGGAAAATTACTTCAAAGTGGAAGTGGTGCAAAACGGTAAAATTATTAAAGAAAAAAACAACATTATTCAGTTAGAGAAAAAACCGTTTAAATACAAGTTAACACTTATAAAAACAAAAGATGTTTTTGTATCAAATTCATGGGGAACTCATTATTACGATTATCCCGATAACGAAAACATATTTAAATGTGATGAAGAATCTGCCGAAGGTATTAACGAAATTTGCAGATTTGTTTCAATAAAAACGGGAAACGAAGATAAGTTTAATGTAAGTAAAGATATTTATGTTGGAGACCAAACCTATCATGGTGTATGGTTTTATGATGACAAAATTGATTGGTATAGAATGGATAAAGGAGTGACAGTAAAAGACGGAATTATTCATGCGGAAGTTACTGTCGAAAATATTTACGATTTGGATAAGCGAGACAAAGGAGGATTTGATAAAAGTGATTATGATTATCCAATTGAGAAAATAGATCAAGACATCTATGTAGTTTTTGCAACAAGCCATTATGAAAAAGGAATGGAATATCCGAAAGAATTACAAAGAGAAAAATTCATTCTTAAATTCAAATAAGAAAAGAAAACTGAGCACAATAATTAATGCCCAAAGTCGCCAACAGGGCAGGACTTTGACTTTAATGTTGAACGAAATCGGTCACCAAGGATTAATTTTGTAGTATGTGGATTGAATGAGAAGAGTAAGTATTTACTAGATTTATTTTAAAAGAAATAAATGGTATAGAAGTAAAATAGAAAATGAAGTCTGGTAGAAAAACTGGAATTGAGTCTGAAGAAATGAGTATTGGGGTAGGGTAGGTTTTTTACGGACTGGTATTGTATGGAATCAAATAATGGTGTCGTTTTCTGGAACAGGAAGTCTTAAATCTGAATAGACAATATTTAAAATTAGATACTCGGAAAATAAACAAAAAAATCCGTAACTTGATTTAAAAAATTAGATGAAAATATGTACCGTAATATAATTTTATTTTTTCTTTTAACTGTATTTTTAATTGGATGTAACAAAGTTGATAATGAAAGTAGCATTCCAGAAATTGAAGAATATGAACAAGTTTCGTTAAGTTCTCTAAGTGTTGGTCAAAAAAGTAAATTTAAATTTGAAGCAAATTCTGCCAATAATCTTTTTGATACAATTGTCTTTGAAATCATCGAACAAACTGATTCTGGCTTTATCAGTATTGATTATCTTTCTAAATATTCGAAATCCGTAATAGAAGAACCGAATAATAACTTGCCTTATTATCTTTCACAAAATGATACAGCATATAGTTTAATTAATTTTGACAATAACATATTGTCAATTTCTAAGATAGATAACCAGTCAAGACTAATTATGCCATTTGGAAGTCCAAATTTATCTGGAATTGATTCATTATCATTCAGTGCTGATGGATGCGGTGAAACAATTCTAAGGGCAGACAGCACAAACCTATCTAATTTAAGTAACTCCTCTTTGTATGGAAAATTAAATGAGCAGATAATAAATGAAATTTCATATGAGAATGCATTTTTATTTTATCATACTTTTACTGGTCCAGGCCCTGGAACACAAAGAGCCAAATATTATATTATCACGAATGATGAAGGAAATATAATTAGATCATACTTTTCAAGTCTTGGCTTTGGCTCATTAGAGATTCAATGTTTTTCCTTAATACCAAATTAAAAAGGTATGCACAGAATAATTAAGATCCAAAGTTACCTAAAAGGCAAGACTTTGACCAAAATATTAAACAAAACCAACCACCAATAATTTCAAATAGACCCCATTACACTTCGTAAAAACAAAAACAAAACCTCAGTTACCAGAACTCTCGCAAGTCCAAAACAAGGAAAGAAATTAACAAAGCCACAAATTTGGAAAACACTCTGAAGGGAGGACACCACCTAATCTACAAATTACCATAAAAGACACCTTGATGATTCATGAAGGTACTATCCTTTCTGTTTAAGTCCAATCTTCCTCCTTCAAAATTCGTTGCGGGCAAGCCTAATTCCTGATACATACAGGCCGTAGCTGCAAAGTCCCATATACTTCCTCCTCCATTTTCTTTTTTGGGAAGCTTTAACATACATGCCGGGCCGTTTTCGAGTACATGGATGGCATTCAATACTGCTCCTGATCCAGCGATTTCTTTTAGCCCGTTTAAATTTAACTTCTCGACATTTTCATTTAGCAAGCTTTCTATTTTAGTTGCATGAGGAGTATCCTTTAGCTTTCGATCTGTCAAATAGCTTAAATGATCATTGGTATGCTTAATTTCCCAAGGACTATAATTTTTATAGATCCCGTTTCCTTTGATCGCATGGTACAGTGTATTGGTGCTAGGGTCGAATACTACCCCTATGTAGGGTATCCCATCTTTTGCAATTAAAGCAATAGAAACAGAAAAACCCGCTTGTTTATTGATAAAAGCCAGCGTTCCATCCATGGGGTCAATGCACCAAAAAAAATCTTTTTCGAATCGACTACCATCATCTTCGGTCTCTTCCGATAAAAGGGCCAGATCAAATTCGTCAAAGGTAGGATGTAGATGGGAAAGAATGGCTGTTTCACAAGCTCTATCTACCATGGTTACGACTTGTGAGGCATAGCTTGTGCCGCCCACCTTTTCCTCTACCAAAACGTCCTCATTCATATACTGCTGAATGATTTTTCCTGCGGAGAGGGCTGCCTTGATTGCTATATTGTTAAGTTTTAACAGATCCATTTTTATAGATTATTGATCACTTCTGCTATTACACGTTCACTATAACTATTAATCTTCCAGTGACTGGGACTCCAGCCTTTTAGGAAGCGATGAAAGTCCGCCCAAGCTACACGATATAAAGACCGCCATTCCTTTTCTAGTGCTTCATTTCTTTCCTTAAGCGCACTTTGTAAATACTCGAAATAGGTATCCAATATTTGTGCTTCCAAGTGCTCACAATCTCTTTCATTCAGACAACTTCCTATAAAATAGGCGACATCTTTCATTCCACACCCGCCGCCTACATACTGAAAGTCTAGCCCAGCAACTTGTCCATTTTTAGCAAAACAAAAGTTTGCCAACTTGGCATCCCCATGAACAAACGTTTTGTATTCACATGTATTCAGTTTTTCATTAATGAGAGGAGCTGCCTCCTTCAACCTTTGATCATCCAATACGGCTAATTCCTGAGGTCTGGTCTCCAAATGCCAATAGGTTCCCGTTTTCCAAAGTCCGTTTGGAGCTTTTCCCAAGTAACTTGCGTGAAATTGTGCCAACCATGCCAGACAGGAAGATATTTCTTCCCATACGACAGTCTGCTTACGCAAAGGATAGCCCGCTTTATCCAAATCCTCCAGCACCATCAGTACCTCATCACCCTGCGTCTCAATGGCTAAACATTGCGGCAGACGAGCAGCACTGTTTTTACTGTAGGTGCCATACCATGTAGTTTCTACTTTGTATGAATTCACCTTTCGTTGATGACCGATATCCGTATTCCATCCGCGAGGGTGATTTTTGTATATGGGCAACTGAACATGCTTTACTACGACACTTTCGACAGAAGCATTCTCCAATTCAACTCGTATGATTTTCCCGTAGCCACTCCACAATTCCTGGATCACCTCTTTTTCAAACAGTGAAGAAGCTCCTGTTCTCTGTAAAATGGTCGACTTAAAATATTCATTCATAAGGCGTCAAAGATAAAAGTAATATCTTAAATTGTGAAGGATACTAAAGATGGAGGTATTAGATTGAGGGAAGCTGGTAACCAAAAAGAAATTGTCTGCTATGAGGAGTGGGTAAAAGGTTATATATTTATTAGGAACTATGTAGTGAAAGGAGAGGAATTTTTTATATGGCCTGACCTAGTATTGAATACAATTAATTGATAATCAATAATTTAAAAAGGTTCTAAGAATATAATATTCAAAGAACCTTTTTTATCTTTAACTTAGTTACGTTTCTTGAAAAGAAAGAGGCTTGACTAAGCATTACTATGCAAATATATGATATTTTAATAACAAATTCAAGTACTTTGAAATACGAAGATTTAGAAAATCTAATTTCCCAACCTAGATTAGATAGGTACCTAACTGCATGTGGAAATTCAAAAATCAAGGCAAAAAAGTTGTATAAAGCAAACTTAAGAGTATCTCAAGCATTTTATCCAATTTTAAATCTGTTTGAGATAATTTTAAGAAATAAAATTCATTATAAGCTAAGTGAACATTTTGAAAATCCTGATTGGATAATAGCAGAAAAAACTGGCTTTATGAATGATAACTCCTTAAGGCCTTCTAGATTCTATCTAAAGAATCAAGTATTAAAAACAGAAAGAAAGTTAAGGCAAAGAAGAAGTACAATTACAGCAGGAAAAGTCATTGCTGAACAAACATTTGGATTTTGGACAACTTTATTTGAAACTCATCATTATAGGTTAATAAGAGGAATTATAATTAATTGTTTTCCTCATAAGCCAGCTATTGCGAATAGAAGTACAATTAGTGTAAAACTTCAAAAAATAAGAGACTTTAGGAATCGAATTTATCATAATGAACCTATTTGTTTTAGAAGAAATAATATAGGTTTTAGCAATGCTGAAAACATTAAAAATGAGATATATGACTTACTATTATGGATAGATTATAATGCTCAAACATATGTACAAAATTTCGATAATATTGATGGTAAAATAAGAATAGGAAATGGAATTTAAAACAGCATTCAATAAATAAAATCCAAAATCGTCAACAAAGCAATACCTTGCACCAAAATGTTGAATAAAACCAGTCATCAAGAATGTATGACTTACTATGAGGCTCGAATAAAAAGAATAAATATTCCAATTGGTTCTTAGACGGTTTTCGAAAACTATCTAAGAGCCAATTGAAATCTTCCAAGCTTATTTTGGCTGTTGCTGGGTAACACAATGAATCGCACCTCCATCTTTCCATAACTCGTTAACCATAACTCCGATGACTTCCCTTTCAGGATATAGTTCTTGAATAATGGCATTGGCTACTGAATCCGTTGATTCATTATAATTAGGAACAACTACTACTTTATTTCCAACATAATAATTCATATAGCTTCCTTCTGACTGTACTGCGATGGGCAATTCCACTTTCTTGTATAATTCACCATTTGCATTTTTTGCATTTTCTAGTACTTTGTAATCGTTAATGATTACATCTTCACCATAGTTTTCTGCAACTTCTTTTGAAAAGGTTACAATTGTATGATCGCCAACAAATCTGGCAATTCCATCAATATGCATATCTGTTATATCTTGACCTGCTATTCCATCTAACCAAATAAAATTAGTAACACCTAAATAGTGTTTAAGAAAGACCTCGGCTTGTGCCTGACTTAGTCCCGGATTTCTATTGTCATTTAAGATGGAACTCCTCGTAGCCATTAATGTGCCTTTTCCGTCCACTTCAATTGCGCCTCCTTCAAGGACCATGTCAATATCTACTTTTGGAATACCAATCGCATTGCTGACATGAGATGGAATTTGATTGTCATAGGTCGCACTATATTTTCCTCCCCATCCATTGAATTCCCAATTGCTAATCATTAAATTATTATTTTCATCGTGGACAAAAATAGGACCATTGTCTCTAACCCAAAAATCCTCCGTTTTTTCAATTAGAAAGTCAATTTGATTCATATCCACACCAGCATCGTTTAAAAGCTGTGTAATTCTATGTTTCTCGTTTTCATTATAGGCAATGATATGTACGATCTCTCCTTGGTGTAAGGCTTTGGTCATGTCAACCCATATTTGGTCATATTTATCAGGTATTTCTTGCCCCCAGGTGTATTTATGTGGCCATTGCAACCAGGTGCCTTCATGTTCTGCTTCTTCACTTGGCATCGTATAAGAGATGGTATCATCTGGAGGTAATACAGCAGGTAAGTCTTCTGCTAAATTTTTATGGCAGCTTGTGGCAAGTGCTGAGATTAGCATTAAAATACCGCCTAATACATTTTTATTGAATTTCATGATTTATAATTTTAGTGAAAGAATAAGAACCTGTCCAAAGCAATGAATCCAGTCGGTTCATTCCTTTCATCGGGCTACAAGACCACACTTTAAAAACCTGATTTCGCCTTTTTGTATTCCCATAGCTAAGGCTATGAAAAGACAAAAACGCTTCTTCAGAACCTTAAATTGAGCTCTTTCGCCTTCGACAATAAAATTTGGACAGGTTCTAAGACAAATGTATATCAACTATTCCCCACGCTAAATATTTTTCCACCAAAGTAACTTTTTTGGGCGTGTAAAGCTTAACAAAGGGTTTTTCCTGATAAATACGGTTTCATTCCATAAATCAGCAATTTCATAGAATAGATTTATTCTTTTGAGGATATACCATTACTTTAGAGTCAATTTAACCTCACTATGAAAAGAATTATTGCTTATCATATTTTGTTTTGGCTCTTCATCTTTGGGATGGTGCTAGACGCTATGTTAGTTGATTATGAATTGGATGAAGCCATTTTATTTAGCCTTTTAGAATGTTGTATTAATGCTGTAATAGGTTACGTAAATTTGTTTTTTTTCATTCCAAAAATTCTACAAAGAAAGGGAAAGCTTATTTATAGCATTAGCATAATTGTTTTCTTTCTACTCCTTTTTATACCTTACTATCTATTAGAGTTAGACTATTATTTGCTGAGTACTATTTCATTTACCATTAACTTTATCTCGTTTATTTTAATTTCATTCTTGTTTTGGAAGGTTAATCAATATGAACTAGAGAAAAAGAGGAGCCTAGTATTAAGCAACCAGAAATTACAAGCCGAGTTGCTACTTTTAAAATCTCAGGTAAGCCCTCATTTTTTATTTAATACTTTAAATAATATATATTCTTTAAGTCTTGAGAAACATGACCATGCGCCAATAATGATTGAGAAATTATCAGAAATTCTAAGGTATCTGATTTATGAAGGTAAAAAAGAAACCGTGTTATTGGAAAAGGAGGCTAGTTTGATTGAGGAGTATGTAGCTTTGCAAGTGCTTAAAAAAATGAAGGGAGCGGATCAGATAGAGGTGACTATTGAAGGCCTTGAACATCATCATAAAATTGCGCCGCTTATATTGGTTAACCTGGTTGAAAACTGTTTTAAACATGGCGATATAAATTATAATGCTAATGGATTTTTACGAATCCTACTTACTGTCAAAGAAAATGTTCTATACTTTGAAACCGAAAATTCGTTTCAACAAAACAAGAAAGATATTGGAATTGGAATTGCAAATATTCGAGAACAATTGAAACATAGTTACCCTAAGACTCATCAATTTAATATTCACGAACAATTGACTACGTTTAAGGTATCATTAACCATAAATTTATCATAATTGGAAAAGTATAAATGTTTAATAGTTGAAGATGAGATTTTAGCACAAAATCTTTTGATAAATTACCTTTTAAAAATACCTGATATTGAGGTAGTCGGCACTTGTCAAACTGCGATGGAAGCCCTCTCTTTTATTAAGAAGGAGACTATTGATATCTTGTTGTTAGATATTCAGATGCCTGATTTAACGGGTATTGAATTATTACGAGCCATTCAGCAAGCTCCTTTGACTATATTAATTACTGCTTATTCAGAATATGCCATTGAAGGATACGAATTAAACGTAGTAGATTATCTATTAAAGCCCGTGAAATTTGATAGATTTTTTAAGGCTATCGCAAAAGTGTTGGAATTACTAAATCAAAAAAAGGATAAAAAACACAGCCCAATTCTAGATACTGATATTGGACGAGATTATATTTTTGTAAAGTCGGACTATAAAGCCGTTAAAGTGAAATTTGAAGAGGTATTATATATTGAAGGCATGCAAAAATATGTGAAATTTAAATGTATAGATTCGCAAGTAGTTACTTTATTAAGTTTATCAAAATTAGAAAAAATCCTACCAATAAGGGATTTTCTTAGAGTTCAAAAATCATTCATTGCCAATTTGAATCACATTATTGGTATTGAAGGAAACCAGTTAATCATGGCTAACAAAGATAAAATTCCAATCAGTAAAACTATAAAACCACATTTAATTCAACTTTTGGATAAGAACAAACTACTTTAGGGACAGGAAATTAATAAAAATATTAAAATGAATTACACTAGATTAAAACTACTTAGCCTTTTTCTATTATCATTTGTCTTGATGTCTGGAATAATTGACTTAGAAAATTTATTCAACTATAGTGAGTCTAATATTCCTGATAATATTGATATGGGCATAGATAGTGCTCCGCTTGATAATCAAATGGACGATAAAGTAGCCACTTTAGGGCGGGTTTTGTTTTACGATAAAAAACTGTCTTCCAATAATAGTGTATCCTGTGCGTCTTGTCATAAACAAGAACTGGCATTTGGAGTGGCAGAGCTTCGGGGGACTGGAGCTAATGGGCTGTCACTTCGCAGACCTATGCGTCTACTAAACCTTAGAATATTAGAAACGCCTTTTGAAGGACTTTTTTGGGATGAACGTGCTGGAAGCCTTGAAGATTTGGCAACTCAACCCATTAAAGATCATATTGAAATGGGGTATAGTGGCCAAGCAGATGGACCCGATATTAATGATTTAATCATGCAACTTGAAGGGATAGATTATTACAATGAGTTATTTACTTTTGCTTTTGGAGACAATTCTATTACAGAAGAAAAGATTTCTAAAGCAATAGCTCAATTCGTAAGAAGTATCGAATCATATGACTCGAAATTTGATCAAGGTTTTGAAATGGTTGATGGCACGCCCTTTAATGGAAATATTGAATTGGATTTTCCCAATTTCACAGCTGAAGAAAACTTAGGGAAAACCCTTTTTATAAGTGGTTCAATTAAAGATATGAACGGAGCTCGAATAGGAGGAGGTGTAGGTTGTTTTCATTGCCACAAGGTTCCATCATTTACCTATTCATCAGAGCATGGCAATAATGGTGTTACTTCAGAGATAGTAGGTTGGGAAGTATTAGACATTACAAAATCTCCAAATTTACGTGATGTTTTTGGACCGAGTGGTTCTTTAAATGGACCATTATTTCATAATGGACAAGCTACTACTTTTAATGAATTACTGGACCATTATAATAATGTTACTTCAACAAATAATATGTTAGACCTCAGGATAGAAGAAAACGGAATCCCTTTAAATCTTACAATAGAAGAAAGAGAACAGTTAGAAGCCTTTATTAAAACATTAACGGGATCTGATATTTACACGAATGAAAAATGGTCTAATCCATTTGATAATAATGATGAGATTGAAATAATCGGAGGGTCTGTTAGTAATACATTTGCCATTGATAATGGAAATAATATCACAGTTTACCCAAATCCTGCTGAAAGATTCATCAGAATCGAAGGTATGAATGCGCCTAATTATTATGGAGAAATTTATAGTATGAATGGACAAAAAATTTGGCAAGGCACTGTTCATACAGACGAGGAAATTAACATAAGTACTTTTCCAAAAGGTATATATTCCTTGTCATTATTTAATAATAGTAAAGCATCAATTAGTAAGAATAAATTTATTAAGTTATGAAACATTTTTCACATACTTTTTTGCATTTATATTTAAAACAACTTCTTATAGTGAAAAGAAAAAATGGAGATATAATCCAACGAAAATGAAATGGAAGCTAATTCAAATACTATCAATTTTTATATTAGGACTGATTATTAAGTCATGTACAGTAAAGAAAAATATATGGAAACTTGAGGATCATACAATAAATATTTTGGATGTGGATAGTTTGAGATTTATACATTATTATACTTGTGAATTTGAATCCACTAAAAACTTAAAAGGCTATATCTTAGTAAAGAAGTTGACGACTAAGCTCAAATCAATAGACAAGCTAATTTTAGAAAAAATCTATTTTGATGAATTATGTAATGTAATTGAATTTCGTCCAAATCACTCAGAAATCACTTTGCGAGGACAAATAGATATGACAGATATTTATGAAGATGGAGAGTTAATTATTGATTTAAGTAAGGATAGAGAAAAGAAATATTATCAACTGTGTTATAAAAATCCCAATGAAAGAGAATTGAGAGGTAAAATTACATCTGATGGAGAACCCTTAATAGGTGTAAGTCTAAGGCAACAAGGAACTATTAATAGTACGATGACAGATATTTATGGGAACTTTAAATTACCCATTAAAATGAATGAGGATATTTATCTAACAATAAATCCATGTTGTACTTGTTATAACTCAACTGAAATTAAAATAGAGCAAAGTGTTTGTGAAATACGAATTGATTGCAATTGTGAAAAATCAAAAATGATTGTAAAGAAAAAGTATTTGAAAGGAAAGGCGATTAAAGAAAAAGTATCTAAAATAAAGATAAAGTAAAAACCTACGGCCAACTAAAACCTCATACCTCATTTTTTTGACTTGTCTAGTATACCTGATGCGAGGTGGCTTGGGACTTTCCTAAATTACTTCGGGCAGTATACAACGATTACTTCGTCTAATATTAATACCCTGTCCCTAAATTGAATTTTTTCGCCATTCAAAATAAAAATGAACAGGTTTTAAAAACTGGAAATACCTTACTTCTAAAGTTTGGTATTTCCAGCGATTCATGAGGATTATTGTTTTAGAATTTTTTTGACCAGTACCTGATCACCAACCTTGATTTTCAAAAAGTAAAGTGCCGGTGTTAAATGGCTGATATTTAGTTCAAATTGAGAGCCCGATTTTGAGACCCTTTGTTGTAAAACTTCTTTACCCGTGTTATCAAACAATTGTATAACATCAGACTCGTTAAAGACTCCATTTTCTAAAGTAATACTTATGTTACTCGCTGTTGGATTTGGAGAAACTTTTATACGATTATTATCATTTAGGATATCTGAATTAGTAGATCCTATTTTTGCTTTATTAGTTGAAGCATTAGATTGTTCAATGCTTCTTTTCTCTACGCACCCATTAAATGAAACGCCCTTGATAACCTCTTCTGAGAATTGGTTGATTGTTTTAATTTTAGCAGATGTATCTTCGTTTTCTGATTGAATGCCTTCGCCGCCATTATTACAAGGAAACCAAGTTTCTATTCTTGAAAGATCAAAACACCATGTTTCAGGATTGTTTGAAGTTTGTTGAATTATTAGTGGGTTTCCATCAAGTACCACACCTATACAAGCATTACATTCTAAATTGAAGCATACTTCTACATAACTTTCACAAGGTGGCGGCGGTGGTGGTGGTGTTTCACAACTAATTCTAACAACTGGATTAAAAAACTCTTGCCCACAATGATGAAGGAACACATATAATATTTCTGTTTCCGGGCATTCTTCTGGACAATCCCAATCAATAATGATCTTGTGTTCAAAAGCTTCAATGATTGTTCCTGTGAGTGTAATATTAGGTATGGCAGTAATGGAAAAAGTCGTACCAAACGGTGTATTTTGATCAACGATTAAATTTTCGATTTCCCAAAACCAATTAGGAGAAGAAGTGCAGCATCCATGAGGGACAGTGTAAGTTACTTCTCCTTCTTCACAAGGGGTGATGCTGCCATTTGTTCCAGGGCCAGATAGGCCGCATTCTGGTTCTTCTTGAGCTATCAACGTACAAGTCAAAAAGATTAAAAAGATGTTTAATAAAAATTTCATAATATTAAATGTTTTATTGAAAAATAGAGTCTTTACGAATTGGATATTGGAGTAAGTACAATACTTATAGGTTATGTAGTTTACTGCCTTTTGTAATCCTAAAAGAACCGAAACAAGAAACTGTGACATTTTTTTTGAAACTATTTTTAATAAGGAGTGTATTAAGATTAAAAAGTGATTAGAAGAAGGAAGGATAAAAACAAAAGATCAATATAAAACGGGCGCAATTACAATACATAAGTAATAAGATTTGATCTTTGATAGAGGTAAGTAATGCTCTATCCCTTCCCAAAACCAAAAAGGCCACCGCAATTGCAGTGACCTTCTCTTTTTTAAAACGCTCTTAACTATTCGACTACAATCAATGATCGGGTATGAGATGATTTTTTTGTAATCAATTGACTATATTGGTTTTTATACTTACTCCATTTCTTAGTGTATGCATGTTAACACAACTATGTTTGGCAAATGCCAAAAGGTTTTCTTTTATAGCAGGGTCTACACCTTCCGCAGTCTGTAGGTTGACTTTACAATTTAATTTTTGAAATCCTACTGGGACATTTTGATCAAGCAATAAGGTGCCTCTAACATCGAGTTCCGCAATCACTTCTACTTCTAGAAAGGTCAATGGAACAGCAAGTCGATCTGCTATGATTCGAATAGTAGAATCCAGACAGGCGGCTAATGCTGCACATAAGAGATCACCGGGGTTTCCTATATCTGAGTAACCACCCACTGCGGTATGAATACCAAAAGGTATGGATGTTGAATGTCCAGTATGTCCTATTTCTACTTGGCCATGAAAAGGATCATGATTAAGACCCCAAAATGTTTTTGCATAATCTTGGATAATAGCAGCTTTCGGTTTTGTTTTATAAAGAGAGAAAAGTTTTGCCTGACGTTCTTTTGCGATTGATTTTGTTTTTTGCTTCATGATGTTTTCTTAAGAGGTTTTTAATTAATGCAATATTAGGTCTCTTTTGAAAAGGCCGTTCTAGAAGATGAGTAAGGAGTAGTCTTATTGAGTGAAAGCGACTTAATTATTAGTTATTGGTGATATTCGATTATATATTTCTATTAAGTTCAAATACCAGACTAATCCTACTATTCCCTCAAGATTTGGGGCCAGGTACTCATTAGGTTGGTTCTCCTTTAGATTTGCATTGAATTATTCAGAGAAAGGAAAGAATTTGAGAAATCATTTTCAGAAAGATTAGCAGAAGAATTAAATCATGCCGAACAAGAATTTATAAAAAAGAACAAAAAATTTGCGATCAATATAAATTCACCAAATACCACACTATTTCAATTAATAAATAGTAATATGCTTGAGGTGAAGGGAAATGAGCAATCAGGGTTCGGACTTCATTTATCCTTTGATGGTTCATTCGAAGAAAGTAAAACCGAAATACAAATTTTCAGAAAACAAGAATATTCGAAGGGGTTTGAATATTATGATTTAGATAAAATTCCTACTTATCAAATAGATTTGGGATTTGACAAAGAAAGAATTGAAAAGTTAATAAAACGAATACTAGAAGATGTTTACAATCAAGAAATAGAGAAAATTGAAATGGATAATTATGAAATATAGAAAAGGCAGAATCTAAATAGGAATGACCAATTCTACCCTCGTTCCTGTGGCCACTCCTTCGTCATCCTTGAGGTCTAGAATAAGGACAGATGCTTTACTTTTTGTTAATTGGTTTAATGCATCGAGGCGATCTTTCGTGATTTTCATTCCGAAGGACTTTCGACGATTACGAGAGGATTTGGATTTTAACTTTCGGGCAGCTTCTCTTCCAATGCCATTATCTTCGATTATACAGATTAATGAATTATTGCTTTGTTTGATAATGAGGTCTATTTTTCCTTGACTATCCTTTTTTTGCATTAAGCCATGCCAGATAGCGTTTTCAACATAGGGTTGGAGAATCATTGGCGGGATTTCAATTTTTTCTGCATCAATACTTTTTTCCATCCTCACTTCATAATCAAAGAAATTATCGAATCGCATGCTTTCGATTTCAATATAAAGTTTCAAAGCTTCCAAATCATCTTTTACAGGTACAACGGTACTTTTCGAATTTTGTAAAATCAACCGGATCAGTCTGGAAAAACGACTTAGATAATCAACGGCTTTTTCAGGTTCATTGTCAATGATGTAATATTCAATAGAATTTAAAGAATTGAAAATAAAATGTGGATTCATTTGAGCGCGTAGAGCACTCATTTCCATTGTTGTTAATTGTTGTTCAAACTCTGATCGTAAGCGTTCTTCTTTTCTTACTTGACCTAATCTCCATTTGTGAAATAGATAGCTAAGTCCTGATAAACTCAAAACAATAAGACTCCAAAACCAAATCGTTTTCCACCAAGGATACCAGCAGGGATGAAATTCTATCATCATAAATAGAAGTCGAGTCTTCAAGGTCGTTTCTAAAAATTTTAAATATTGTTCCATCAAAGCGACAAAGCCCTTCTCCTGTACCTATCCAAATAAAACCATCCGGGGTTTCTGCTATGGAACGAATGGAGTTACTAGGCAGCCCATCTTCTTTTGAAAGAAGAATACCTGTTTCTAGTTTTACGCCATCTGAAAAATTATTTTTAAAAGATTGACAAAAAACGGGAAGAGATATAAAGAGAGAGAATACTATAAAGGTAGCAATCCTAAGATGAATTAGATTCATTTTAATCTGCGAATAGTAAAGATGATATTTCAGTTGCTTATTAATTTTTTAATTTATACTATGGGACGAGAAATAAAAGATCAACATAAAACGGATACTTATTTATTCCTCGTCCCTATCTGTAGACTTGCTCAAAGAATAAGCCTACTATTATTATAAGAACTTGACCTTTAAAGGTACATTATCCAAAATAGAAATGGCGTTTTTTTATAAAAAATCAAGCAAAATCATTAAGTCACTTAATAGTGAATAAGGTTAAAAATGACCAATATTAAGAAGCTAGAAGTCGATCTCCAGTAAAAGAATATTGATTCCATTTAGGTAGTGGATGAAACGAAGCAGCCTGTACATCTCTGAACAATCTTTCCAGTGTGTGCTTTTGATAAAAACTTTGTCCACCGACAGCTTCGATTGATTCAGCAACCGTTTGTTTACAAGCTTCTGCAACATTGGTTTTTAAGCTCAATATTTCTACCGTCATATTTTCAGAAGGTTTAAAGTTGAAATTATCGGAAAGTTGATACATCGCTTGCCATTGAGCTTTTCCACTTAAATAAGTATTGTTTAATTTTCCAATTTGTATCTTGATCTGCTCTGAATTGCCTTGTTGTTTTTTACCTGAGATAATGGCCTGTTCCAAAGCTTTTTCAGCGATGCCAAGATAAGCAGACATGATTAATGGCATAGCAACTCCAAGGACGATATTCCAAACCATATGGAATTCCCCTCTTGGTCTTATAAGGGCTATGGACGAATCAGGAACAAAGACTTTATCGAAAACAATAGTATTAGAGCCAGTAGCCCGCATACCCATTACTTTCCAGTCTTCCAAGACAGAAACACCTTTTGTAGTCATGGGAACTGGGAAGTGAAGCACTTGCTCTTCTTTATTGGCATTTATAAACGGAGCACTTGTAACCGCTACATCTCCAATCATTGACTGGCTGGCAAAATGTTTTTTGCCTGAAAATAGATAGCCATCTTTTACTCTTTCCAAAGAACCATTAGATTCCAACCAATCTTTTGCTCCGGTGCTGATTAAAATGGTTTGATTGGCGGCTACTTTTTGAAGCATCTCTTTTGCCTGACCTTTGTTTTTATATTTCCAAATGGAAGCTGCTACAAGGTGTTGATGCATAGAAAAGGCCAAGGCTGTTGAGCTACAATATTTTGTCATTGTTTTTATGAGGTGACACATTTCAGTGTAAGAAACACCGCCGCCACCTAGTTCTTCAGGAATCATAGCCGAGAAAAATCGATTAGATTTTAACTGAGCATAATTTTCAAAAACGAAGGTTTCGTCTTTGTCATATTGAGCAGCTCTTTTTTCAAAATCTTTTCCAAGTTGATGCAAGAGTGCTTCCCATTTTATTTTTGAGGATGGTAATACTGACATTGTAATTTTTTAGGGTTTGTTAAAGAATATTTTTAAGCAGTCTTTTTTAGACCATAGAATTTTATCAAAAAGGCATAAGGTGCTTTGGTAGAATTTGTTTTTGAACCCTTTCCTGCCTTCTGAATTTCGTCATAGGAATGATACGTTTTGATTTTTGAATTCGTTTTCATTTGATTTGTGTTTTGCTAAGAAGTTGTTTAAGAATGTGTTCTGAATTTTTTGTAAGTGCTTGATTTCTAAGACGAAGCTGATTTTAGTTTTCGTAGCCTTAGCTACGAGAATTAAAATAGCTGAAGTATTTAGGGATCAATGGCTTGCAAATAAAACATCAATTCATTTTTAAACAACTTCTAAATAAGTAATTTGGTTTTTGATAAGTGACGGGACAAAATAACTTGTCATTAATTCCGTCTAATAACTTACATCAAATATATTGAGCTTTTCGATTACTTGACTTAGTAAATGAGTGGCTGGCAATGATTTTGAGTGGATGGAAAGAATTGCTAGAGATAGGCGGAGAAGAAACAGGAGAAATCCCTAGTTTTAGAAAGATTAACTGGAGCTTTACATTAAAGCCAGAGGGAAATGTCATTTGCTATAAGCTCGACTTTAGCATTTTAGAAAGTCTAAAATAAGATTATGTCTACTTAATAAAAGTAAATAGAATATTGATATTCAATTGTTTATTTTTTTACTAAACTGACGATGTACACGCTGAATTAATTATTAAAGATCATTAAAGAAGTAGGATGTTTAAAATAAAAAAGTAGGATGACAAAGATTAGCAGAGTCAGCGGGTTGGGAATGTTCAAAAAGGTGGGTGCGGGAGCCTGGTGTGTCCTGAAGGCTGAGAAGCTATGTTGCTAATAAGATGGAGGAATCGACCCTCCGCAGGCTGCTGGTAGTAGCCGCCTGCAAACCACCTTTTGGTGCTTTATCTGTGAGGATAAGGTATTGAGCGAAAAGGGAAAAGGGTAGAAAAGACTATTCAGGTAAGTTTAAAGGAGCTGAACGGAAGTGAACCATTGAAGAAACGTCGAAACGCTGCAATTACATCAAAACCGAGTGATCTGGCACTACTCGGGATAATCAAAGCGGAAGAACTACTTACTGGCTTTGGGGTGTACGGCGTAGAAATGGCAGGAACTTTAAGCAGGCTTATTAGCAGAACAGGAGAGATCAACATCTAATGTTAAGGGAAAAGCACAAGCTGGAAAGCAAGGCTGATATTACCAAAGTAGATGTTGAAGTCGGACTATGCCATAGTAGTGTTGAAACTTCTGTAATGGGAGTGGAGCGAAGGGCATAGCTCATTCAGTTTTAATTATTTTAACAACCAAAACAAAAGGGAGGATTAAAATGAAAGAAACAAAGTCACATAGCAACACGGATTTAGGTATTAAAACCTAATCAGTGAGACTGAATGAGAAGAGCCGTATGAGCTGAGAGGTTCACGTACGGTTCTGTGAGAGGTTCGGGGTGAGACTCCCCTTACCTACTTGACATTTGTGTGTTAGCATTTTTTTGAACTAGAATTTTAATGCCGGAATATCCAGTCGGTATTCCTTGCCTATTCTTCGATGAAAAAGTATCAATAAGAGAGAAATACCTTAGTGATAAAATGCTAAATCCCCAACATGCTATAAGTCCTTAAGAGTACTTTTAAAGACCATTGACAAATGACATGTTGAAAAATTTATAGATTCTTATCAAAGAATTTTTAGTAATTCTTCTTTTCTATTTCGAGCAACTGGTAATGTTCGACCATCTGATAAAAGTAGATAGCCGCCTTCTGTTCTGACATATTCTTTAATGTGTTGAAGGTTGACTAGATGTGAATTATGAGCTCTGTAAAAACCATGGCCTTTCAACCATTGCTCTACATCTTTTAGTGTTCGGGAAATTAATTTTTTTCGATTTCCCACTAAAAAAATCATCGTGTAATTACTTTCCGAACTACAAAGAATAATATCTTCTGGAGCAACATATTCTATACTCTCTTTAGTTGCTAATGCGATTCGGTTTGGCTGTTTATTTTGTGTCTGATTGCTAAAAAGTACTTCAGTCTTCTCACCTTTTTTGTTTTTATACTTTTCTATCGCTGTCTTTAATTCATGATTTTGAACTGGCTTGAGTAAATAATCTAGCGCATTGACTTTTACAGCGCGGATACCAAATTCATCATAAGCTGTTGTGAAAATTACTTCGAATGAAATATCCCCTAGTTCTTCCAGTAACTCAAAACCATCAAGTCTAGGCATTTCAATATCTAGAAAAAGCAAATCGGGGTGGATTTTTTTGGATGTGCTCCAAGGCTTCGTGAGAGTCTGAAAATTGTGCAACGATTTCTACATCTGGGCAAAATTTTTCGATTTTCCAAGCTAGGGTAGTTAAAGGGTGTTTTTCATCGTCAACTAATATTGCTTTAATCATGACTGTTGTATGTTTTGGTAAATGAGGTTTTTATTGTTGGTCTAAATTTCTGTTTTGTCATTAGTATTTGCTTCAACAGACAAAGGAATAACTAATTCTACCCTGGTCCCAGAAGGAGATTTATCGTCATTCTTCAAATCGAATACTTGAACAGAAGCTTTAGATGTATTCAATTTGTTGAGCATGTTTAGCCGATCACTGGTTATTTTCATTCCATAAGATTTCCGTCGGGCTGCTGATTTGGATTTTAATTTGAGTGCGGCTTCTCTTCCTATTCCATTGTCTTCAATCAGGCAAATCAGATGACCATTATTTTGATAAATATTCAAATTAATTTTTCCACTTCCATCTTGCTTTTGCCTTAAACCATGCCATATAGCATTTTCAACATAGGGTTGTATGAGCATGGGAGGGATGGCGATATTTTCCAAATTAATGCCTTTCTCTGTTTTTACTTCATACTCAAATAGATTTTCGAAACGTATACTTTCCATCTCCATATAGATTTTAAGTGCTTCGAGTTCATCTTTTAATGGAATAGTACTGCTTTTAGAATTTTGCAAGATCAAACGAATTAAACGAGAAAAACGGCCAAGGTAATCTACGGCTTTTTCCTGTTCGCTATTCATGATATAAAACTCTATGGAGTTCAATGAGTTGAAAATAAAATGTGGATTCATTTGAGCCCTTAGTGCGCTTATTTTTACATCTGCCAATTGCCTTTCATAATTAGATTTTAAACGTTCCTCTTTTCTGACTTGTTCAATTCTCCATTGATATATTAAATAAGCAATGCCAGATAAGCCAAACATAAAGAATGTCCAAAACCAAATGGTTTTCCACCAAACTGTCGAAATATTCAAATAAGTGACGGAAGGTTTTCCTATGGTTTTTCCTTGATCATTGACTGCTTCAATAATGAATTGATATTGGCCACCAGGTACATTAGTATAAGCTGCAAATCCGTGCTGACTTCCATCTTTCCATTTTTTATCAAAACCTTTCAGTTGATATCTGAGCTTTGTTTTTCCTGGTTGATTAAAAGCAATGGAAGACAAATCAAAGGAAAAGAAATTTT
>CBDICS010000021.1:0-28814 GCA_965277415.1 Saprospiraceae bacterium | reverse complement strand
TCATTAATCGTAACTGCGATATCTCTTGTGAAAATGAAGTTTGGAATTGGGTCAAAAAGGATATAATCCTCCATTTCGTAATACCCTGTGATTAGGACTTTTGCTAATTCCTTATTGGATAGATCAATAAGCATTTGCATGGTAGAAGAAGGTAATTCTTCATAATCTACGATCTTTTCGATTACTTCCCTTCTTTGATCTTCATCCTCTTCCAATGCTTCTAATAATAAATCACTGATTTCTAAAACGTTTTCATCACCAAGAAACGATTTTAAGATCGCTGTGAATATATCATGTTCTTCTTGCATCTTGGGGAGATGTACGATATCATCAAACAATAACTCTTCAGCTTTCTTTGGAGAAATTCTTTCGATCCCTGTATCTGGGCGATGCACAATTACTTTTTTTAAGTGTTCGATTTCCGAAGATACTTGTATCTTTGTCTGATTCATTAATTAAAGGTTTATGGTTTTAAAGTATTTGGTTTCTAAATGTTTTACACTGCAAACCTAAGAAAGTTAAATTGATTTAAAAAAAGTAATCTTTATGTCTTTAAAAAAGAAGAAGCTTTGAGATAAAGACTTTGGACTTATTGGATTAGTTTATGCTATATTTTGGTGAATTAATCCTTTTTTTCTTACTTTGTAGATTAAATTAAGGACTTTATCTAAAGCTTTTAAATCATTTGAAACTATTCTTGAAAATCAATATTTATAATGATTTATATAAGCGAAGTAATAACAAAGTTATATGTTTGACAAGCTGAAATCAATATTTATAGTAGAAGAGGAAGGGGATTCTAAATCCAAAGTAAAAACTGAGTCTAAAAGCTCAGCAGCCAATCAAAAAACAAGTACTCCAAAAGCGAGTACAACTAGACCTGTAGTGGTCCCATCTACGGGTAAGGTTTCTGCAAAGTTTACAGAAGTATTATTTAAGGCCATGGAGGCAAATAATATTGATGGATTTGATTATCTTGAATTTAAGCATTCATTAAAATCTTTAGAAAAGATGCCAATGGATGAAGAAACTCGATTCAAATCTGCTTTTGCTATGGCACAAACGATGGGGGCTACACCGGATTATTTGGTGAAGACTGCCAATCACTATATTCGTATTCTACTTCAGGAAGATGAAAAATTTGGGCAAGCATTAGCGAATCAACGTTCCCGTCAGATAGGTGATAAAGAGAACCAAATCAAACAATTGGATAATATCATTAAGGAAAAACTAAAAAGGATTGATTCTCTAAAGGTAGAGATAGAAAAGCATTCGAAAGATATGCAGTCGATGAAAAGTGAAATTTCAAGTGCTGCCATAAAAGTAGAAAATACTAAAAATGACTTTCAGGCTTCCTTCACTAATCTTGTAAATCAGATCAAGAAAGACATGGAAAGCATGAAGAAGTTCCTTAAGTAAGACTTCTTCTAATTGAAACTTCAAACAACCACTTTCAAAAAATAATAAATTTTAATAAATACTATGAATCAAGATTTCAAACCAAAATCATTTTGGCAAAAACCTGAAGGCGTTACTGGTGCAATTGTTTTGGGCGGCGTAGTTATAGGTGGCGGATTTTTATTGGCTTCTATTTTGCCAACGTTGATCGTTTTAGCTAGTAATGTTTTGTATTTAAGTGGGATGCTATTGGTATTAGGAGCTATTATCTATATGATTTTAGATCCTAAAATGCGAAACTTAGTTTGGTATATGTATAAATCCGTGATGAGATGGATCACGGGTATCTTTGTCCAAATTGATCCGATAGGTGTGTTGAAGTCTTATGTAGAAGACTTAAAAGGCAATCTTAGAAAAATGAATAAGCAAGTTGCTCAATTAAGAGGGCAAATGCATAAACTAAAAGAGATTATTCATAATAATCAAAAATCAATTGAAAGCAATCTTAATCTTGCGAGTAGAGCTAAAGAAAAAAATAAAAAATCTCAGGTTATTCTTAAATCCAGAAAAGCAGGTCGGCTTAAGGAGTCTAATATGCGATTGGAAGATTTATACAAAAAAATGGAAGTACTGTATCGTGTACTGACAAAGATGTATGAAAATTCTGAAATAATGATGGAAGATATTAAGGATCAGGTAGAAGTCAAAGAACAAGAAAGAAAAGCTATCCTCTCTAGTCATTCAGCGATGAAATCTGCGATGAACATTATATCTGGGAATAAGGATAAAAAAGCAATGTTTGATATGGCTTTAGAAGCTATAGCAGATGATGTCAGCCAAAAAGTAGGAGAGATGGAACGATTTATGGATATGTCCTCAAGTTTTATGGATTCTGTAGATTTACAAAATGGAGTGTTTGAAGAAGAAGGGATGAAGATGTTAGAAAAATGGGAAAAGGAAGGCGTGTCTTTAATCCTTGGTGAAGAAAAAGAAACCTTAGTCCTTAAAGCAAATAGTGAAGAAGTCCTCGATATCAACGAACCAATAAAGAAACCCATTCGCGAAGTTGATCATAATAATCAATATGATAGCTTTTTTGAATAAGAACCTGCCTAAAGTTTATTCTTCGGGCTACAAAATCATTGCTTCAGAACCTTAAATTGAGTTTTTTTGCATTTATCAATAAAATTTAGACAGGTTCTAAGAGGCAGAACATTTTTTCATTAATTCTCTAATCAATTATAAATAAACATGGCAAGACGACTAACTACATTTTCAAAATTCCTGCTGACATTACTTATTGTTGCTGCAGTTTTCTTTTTAGGTAGATATGTACTTCAAAATACTGAATTTGGAAAAAGCTTAACAGAACAGGCAAATTCAGAATCTACTGGTGAAGATACTTCTTCAAGTAATAATAGCGGAACGACTTCCTCCAATAATGACAAAGATGTTGTCAAAATAGGCGTAGTAACCTGGGGAGGATATGCAGGAGGACAATACTTTAATGAAGGGTTTAAGGCAAATACCCGATCTCGATTCTATAAAGATTATGGTTTTAAAGTTGAATTTAAAATCTTGGATGATTTCGAAGCCTCAAGGGCTGCATTTAAAAATGATGAAGTGAATCTATTATGGGCAACTATTGATGCTTTTCCAACAGAAGTAGAAAGCCTTGCACCTTATAAACCCAAAGTGGTCTTTCAGGCGGACTGGTCAAGAGGTGGAGATGCCATCGTTGCTCGAAGAGGAATTAATACCGTTGCTGACCTAAAAGGTAAAAAAATAGCAGTTGCTGAATTGACGCCTTCTCATTCTTTCTTACTTTGGTTGTTGGATGCAGGTGGTTTATCTATTAATGATGTAACTATTGTTGCTCAGGCAAGTGCAATTGATGCAGCAGCAGCTTTCAAAGGTAAACAAGTAGATGCTGCGGTTGTCTGGAGTCCGGATGATGCTGATTGTGTTAATTCTGTCCCTGGTGCTCGTGTCCTGGAAAACACGAAATCAGCTTCTCATATTATTGCAGATGTTTTTATTGCGAAAGAAGCATACATCAATGGAAATGAACAAAGATTACAACAACTCTATGAAGGTTGGATGATAGGTGCTGCGGAAATTAATAGTAATGATGGAAATAAGAAAAAAGCAGCTAAAATTTTGGCGGATGCCTTTGATGGTTTTGATGAAGGGATGACTTATGATGCAATCAATAATGTTCGACTTTGTACGCATGGCGATAATCTGAATTTTTTCGGTTTAAACAAAGAATATCGGAATGTTACTGGCGAAAGTTTATATGGTAAAATGACCAATGTTTATCGGGATCTTAGCTTTACAGGTGCAAAAGTACCAAACTGGCGATTGATTCAATATAGCCGACTTGCTCAAAATGCTACAGCCTTAAATGGTAGAGCTGAGCAAGCATCTGAAATAACAAAAACTTTTGCAGCAGTAAAAGAATCTGATAAAACTAAAGCAGCCATTGCAACTAAAGCCGTAAGTATTAGTTTCCCAACAGCTGCTTTTAAATTAGATGAAAATAGCAAATACATCATAGATAATGAGTTTGTTGAAATTGCAAAGGCTTTCTCTAATTCAAGAATACGAATTGAAGGTAATACGGATAGTACAGGTTCGGCGGCCTCTAATAAAAGACTCTCACAAAAACGTGCTCAATCTGTAGCAAATTATTTGATTGAAACTTATGGAATGCCACGCAACAGGTTTATTGTGGTTGGAAATGGTCCTGACAAACCAGTCGCTTCTAATAGCACAGAGGATGGACGTGCTAAAAACAGACGTACAGATTTTGAACTCGTTCCTGAATAAAAATCTAGTGATCGCCTTATAGACCTTATTTACAAGACTGTAAGGCGATCATCAAACCATTTGTATCGTGATCAGATTTCTACAGTGAAATGATTAAGAGCCTGTTTAAAAATTATTAGCGGGGTTGCAAAAACGTCTTTTTCGCCCACTCTGCGGCTTTTTCAATTACAATAGCTAAGGCTATTCCAATCGAAAAGAGCCTTGATTGGTCATAAAATCCTGTTTTTTCGCCTAAGCGAACAAAATTTAAACAGGCTCTAAGATGAAAGCAGATCACCCTATCACAAACAAAACAATAAATGTCCCTATTTAAACTTCAAGGAGACCTTTCCAAATCTCAAAACATAGTCTTAGGAATTATAGGATTTGTTTTTATACTCTTAGTCTGGTGGCTGATTGCAGAAACCAAATCAGAACGACTTCCAATATATGAAGCAGTAGAATTTCCAGCATCCACGCTTGGTGCTGATGCAGAAATGTTAGCTAAATTAGATTCATTACAGCGTTTAGATTCTACAAGAGCTGCAAATGCTACAGAATTCGAATTGCGGTATCCAATCATTCCACGTCCTGATAAAGTTATCCAGGTCATTCCAGAAATGATCAAGCAGGATCATCTAATTAGCAATACACTTTTATCACTCTGGCGTAATGTGCAAGGTTATATATGGGCCATATTAATCGCCATTCCTTTTGGCTTCATATTAGGTTTAATCCCTTTGTTCAAAGGACTTTTTAGCAGACCAGTGGATGCTTTAAGATTCTTACCTTTGACGGCACTGACAGGTGTCTTTATATTGGCCTTTGGAACACAGGAAGAAATGAAGGTTACCTTTTTAGCGTTTGGGATTTTTGTATATCTACTACCCGTTGTTGTTCAGCGGATTCGAGAAGTAAGTGATGTCTATCTCAAAACGACTTTTACATTAGGTGCTTCAGATTGGCAAACTATTAAAACGGTTTACTTTCCATCAGTTATGTCAAAACTAATTGAGGACATTCGAGTCTTAACAGCTATTTCCTGGACATATATCATCATTGCTGAATTGCTGAATAAAGAAGGCGGGATTGGAGCTTTGATGTATACGAGTGGACGACAAGGACTTTCTGAAAAAGTATTCGCAGGACTTTTTGTTATTATTCTAGTTGGCTTCTTTCAAGATTTTGTATTCTCTTTTATCCAAAAGCGATTATTTCCTTATAAGCATTTTAAAAGTGCAGCCCCAGGAATTAAAGAGTCCCAATCAGGTATTTATGCGATCCTTGCCTTGACTGTATTCCTTGTCGTTTTAGCTTTGATTACACCGGGTATTGCAGAGACAATTCTTAACTATTCTCCGATTCTATTAATAACCGGATTGATCATTATAGGAATGGGGGAGTATAAAATTTTTAAACACAGTTCAAATAATCAATAAAACATGCTTGAGTTTAAGGACACTGATTTAAAGAATATTGTTGAACTAAGAGGAATTGGTCAAAGCTATGATGGAGGGAAAACAGAAATCATAAAAGATTTGGACTTTATCATTGAAGACAAACCTGCTCAAGGACAATTTGTGGTTATATTGGGAATGTCTGGATGTGGAAAATCTACCTTACTGCGTTATATTGCTGGTTTACAGGAACCGACTACAGGTAAAGTATTAGTTAATGATAAACCTGTCGGGAAGGACAATAGAGTAAGTATGGTTTTTCAGCAGTATAGTTCTCTGCCTTGGATGACCGTATTAGAGAATGTCGGTCTAGCTTTACAATATAAAGGTATCTCAAAAAAAGAACGAGATGAGAAAGCGATGGAACTCATCGAATTGGTTGGCCTGGCTGGTCATGAGCATAAATATGCACAATATCCAACCCTTTCTGGTGGTCAATTACAAAGAGTCGCAATTGCTCGAAGTCTGCTGGCAAATTCTGAAATCCTGTTAATGGATGAACCATTTGGAGCACTTGACATAAAAACGAGATTGCAGATGCAAGATTTACTTTCCAGTATATGGAATAAATACCATCCAACAGTTATTTTTATTACCCATGATATTCCAGAAGCAGTTTATCTCGCTGATGATATCTATATTATGAAATCAGCACCTTCTAAATTTGTAGAACATATTCATGTTGATCTTCCTTTGCAAAGAGGACGTCAAATCAAACGTGATCCAAGATATACTGAATTGGTACACTTAGTTGAAGATAAAATGATAGAAGTATCTGAGATGAAATAGTGATCACCAATAAATCCTAAATTATGAAAGCACTTGTTTTTGAGGAAGCCAATCAAGCCATTCGTTTAAGAGAAAAGGATAAGCCAAACCCTAATGATGGAGAAGTCTTAGTAGCGCTTTATGCTAGTGCTTTGAATCATAGAGATGTCTGGATGACCAAAGGTTTATATCCCAATCTGACTGCTGGTATTATTCCGGGATCATGTGGAGCGGGTATGGCAGGAGATCGTGCTGTAATCATAAATCCAAATGTTAACTGGGGAGATAATCCAGCGTATCCAAATCATTTTGGATATTCTATATTGGGAATGCCCGTCAATGGAACATTTGCAGAGTACATTGCGGTTGGGAAGGATCGCTTAGCAGACAAACCTACACATCTGAATTGGGAAGAGGCTGCTGCTTTGCCATTAGCTGGCCTTACCGCTTATCGGGCTTTATTTGGAAGAGCAAGAGCTAAAGCAGGAGATAAAGTATTGATCAATGGAGTAGGGGGCGGCGTCGCTTTATTTGCTTGCCAGTTTGCGATTGCAGCAGGCGCAGAAGTTTATGTGACCTCTAGTTCTGAAGAGAAAATTCAAAAAGCAATTGAGATGGGCGCTAAAGGTGGTGCAAACTATCGAGAAGAAAAATGGCACAAACAATTTGGGAAAGACCACGGCTGGGTAGATGTTGTCATTGATAGTGCAGGAGGCGATGGTTTTGAGAGCCTGTTGAAAGTTTGTAATCCAAGAGCGCGAATTGCAATTTATGGAGGTACCCGAGGGAAGAGTGTCATAAACCCACAGATTTTCTTTTGGAAAGAATTAGAACTTTTTGGAAGTACAATGGGAAATGATCAGGAATTTCAAGATATGGTTGCTTTTGTAAATCAACACAAAATAAAACCCATAGTAGATAGTGTTTTTAGTCTTTCAGAATCAGAAATTGCCATTCAGAAGATGAATGAAGGCAAACAATTTGGGAAGATTGTATTTAATCATAAAGCATAAACCCAGATTCTCTATAGCTCTAAAACTAAAATAGTTTGTTTTCAATATTCAAAAAATTTAATTCTCCTAAAGCTGACTTCTCTTTTCTGAGTACAGACATGCATTCCCATCTGATTCCCGGTATTGATGATGGTGCGAAAACAATAGATGATTCCATTTTGCTTATCCAAAGACTAAAGGAATTAGGATACAAAAAGATAATTACAACACCCCACATTATGAGCGAGTATTATCCCAATACTCCAGAAATAATTTTAAGTGGTTTGGAAACTCTAAAAAATGCCTTAAAAAAAGCAGGTATTAATATTGAAATCGAAGCCGCTGCTGAATATCAGGTTGATGATGCATTTGAAGCCCTTGTCCAATCAAAAGAACGATTATTGACATTTTCAAAAAATAATATTTTAATAGAATTCTCTATGTTGTCTGAACCAGTGAATGCGCTAAATATTATTTTTCAGTTAAAAACCCAGGGATATCAACCCATCCTTGCACATCCAGAACGATACCTCTATTATGCGAATCGATTTGAGATCTTTGAAAAGATTAAATCTATGGGATGCAGTCTACAAGTTAATCTCTTATCATTAGCTGCTTATTATGGATCTGAACAGAAAAAATTAGGTGTAAAATTACTCCAATCTGGATTAGTTGATTATTTGGGAACAGACTTACATAGAGAAAGTCAGGTCAAATCAATCCAATCAGTTCTTAGTAGTAAACGCCTTAGAAAATTAATTAAAGCGAGTCAATTTCGAAATTTTGAATTATAGTAAGCGCTTAATGTCTTCCCCAATACAATTACCCTTACCTCTGTTAATTTCCGTCCATTTTAAAAACCACTAAGTCAATACATCTCGTAATTATCTATAGAGACTCATAGGATAGGCATATCTAAGAAAATTTAGCTCTATATAGATTTGTTTTCTAACTGCAAAGCTCCTTATAGAGGTAAAGAAAGGTTTGGAAATGGCTATTAAATTGTTACATTTGCTCTAAGTACACTATGACAAACAAGCATACATTGAATAGGACTCCAATTAAAAAAAACGAGAATGAAATAGTTGCTCTATTGACTGAAAGGGAAATTAGAGGGATGGATATTTTGTATGATCAATATGGAGATTTTATTTATGGATTGATTTGTAAAATTATTCAATATGAAGACTTAGCAGAGATTGTACTTCAAGATACTTTCTTAAAGGTTTGGGATAAAATTGATACTTATTCACTTGAAAAAGGTCGCTTTCTGACCTGGATGATGAATATTGCCCGAAATACGGCAATAGATATGACTCGTTCAAAAAATTATAAACAAACTTTAAAACTTATTAGCCTCGAAAACGTATCTCCTAATACTGAAACCCTTGATTTGGGCGTTAAAATAGAGCATATAGATATACGTGATATAGTTTCCAAATTAGATGATAAGTATAGTGAGATCATTCAGTTATTGTATTTTAAAGGCTATACTCATGCAGAAGTAGCAGAAGAATTGAATCTGCCACTAGGTACAGTTAAAGGCAGGGTAAGAAAAGCTTTTAAAGATTTAAGAGGGATCTTTATTGATTAATGGACAAAGTAATAAAAAAAATTTTGGAGAGCGGTATCGTTGAAGATTACTGCTTAGGGGTTTCTAAACCTCAAGATAGTCAAAAGCTAATGGAACTGTGCATGCAGTATCCAGAGGTAAGTCAGTACCTTGAAGAAACACAGAAGACGCTGGAGTCCTTTTCAGAGTCGTTGACTAAAAAAGCGCCTACTCGTTCTAAAGAAATCATTCAAAAAAACATCTTAACCAATTTAAAGTTAGAGAAAGCTGTATTAACAGAACCAGACTTGATGTTAGAGGAGTTTATTGAAATCTCTAGACATTCTAAGGCGGAACAATGGAATGAATTACTCAAGGAAATTGAACCTCCTGAGACCTTCGATAATATTTTTGCAAAACCATTATTTGTTTCCGAAAAAGAAGAATTAATTCTGGTTTGGGCAAAAGATATGGTTCCAGATGAAGTTCATGAAGATGTAAATGAATGCTTCTTTTTATTGGAAGGAACGGTTGATTGCTATGTTGATGATCAAGTCTTTCATATGGAAAAAGGAGACTTTATGCAAATACCTTTGCACCTCCATCATAAAGTAATCGTTACTTCTCCCACGCCAGGTAAGGCTATTCGATCTCGTGTTTCGATATAAAATCACTCCCACTTATAAAAATTAACTTGTTGGATTGGGCTTTTAACTACTAATGCGCCTAGCCATTCTTTATCTGGTTCAAAAGAAATCATAGACCAATCTTCAATAGCTTTAGGGTTCCATCTTACTATTTTTAATTGTACGTCTTCGCTATCCAGGATACTCACCTCAAACTGATCCAGTGGAATACTTAAACCTTCACCGTGTGCTTTGATAAATGCTTCTTTTCGTGTCCAGCATTTGTAAAAACTTTCTGTACGATCATTTAGATCCAATGATAAAATAAGGTTTGCTTCATTTTGAGAAAAAAAGCGACTAGTAATCGTTTCAAAATCTATTTGTTTTTTAATCTTCTCAAGATCTACTCCAATTAAAGCATTTTGAGTAAAAGCAAATAATCCTAGTCCATTTGAGTGTGATACATTAAAATGAAGTGTGGAATTTTTAAGATATGGTTTTCCAAATTTATTATAGTCAAATATTAATGCTTTTGGATCAAGTGATAAATATCTACTTAGTAAATGCCTTAAGATACCTCTTGCTTTTATAAAATGTGTCCGATCTTTTTGAAAATAAAAACGATCGGCTCTCTTTTTTTCAACTTCAGATAGTGTCGGCCAAAAAGCATCAATTTCATTTGAATCAGCATCCAATTCCGCTTTCCAAATATGCACAATGCCAGCTTCTAAATTATTAGACTTTTTAATTGTTGTCCAGAGATCAGAGCTATAGCTTATATGTGTGAGATATTGATGCATTCATTTATTTTATCTGCGAGTCCCTGTACTTCTGGTTCATCAAAAAGCGTCAAATGATGACCGGAAACAACATGCAAATCTACACCTTTTTTTGCTAATTTATTCCATTGCACCAAATGGTAATTTTTATCAGATCTATCGTGAAATTCAGAACTTCGAATAAAATATATTTTACCATTGAATGCTTTCCAATGATAATCTGCATAGAGCTTGTTCAAGGAATCAATGGTTAAGCGGAGGTGTTTTTCATTGCTACTCTCCAACGTCGTATCTATAGTGGGGGGCATTTCTTTCTTAATAAAACGGCCCTTAATTTTTCTTTGAATTCGTTTGTAATCACCTCTTTTAAGCATATCGTAAAAACGAGTTAAAGTTTTACGCTTCCCATCAGTATCGTTTCCGAATAAATGAACGGGTGCAGAGTCAATAATAAACAGACTTTTGATTTCGGCCCCTTCAGCTTGAAGTTGGTTTGCCATTTCTAATACTACAGCATTGCTAAAACAAGTACCTAATAAGTGATAAGGTCCTTGATCTTGAATGGTTTTTATAGCTTGGATATAATGGCTAGCCATAGCTTCTATAGTATTAGGGAATGGTGTCGCTTGTCCATTGAGTCCAGGAGGTTGAATGCTATAGACTGGTTGATCTTCTGGTAGATGTGTCGTTAAACTTTTATAGAAAAACACATGTGCTCCACCTCCATGTACACAAAAGAGCGGGGCTCTTTGACTTCCTTTTCTTAGTGGGACAATTACCTTTACATCCTTAGATGAATCTGTAAGCTCAGATAAGGATGCTACAAGTGTGGCAATAGTAGGGTGCTTAAATAAAATAGAAGGGGAGAATACGATACCCAATTCTTTTTCTATAGTAGAGAATAGTTCAATCGCTAATAAAGATTTACCACCTAAGTCAAAAAAGTTATCGTGAATACCGATTTTATTTCTATTAAAAAGTTGCCCCCAAATAGTACAAAAATCCAATTCTGTTTTATTCCGTGGTGGACTGTAAGCATCTATTTGCTGATGCTTGTTCTTTATCTCTAATGGAGGAGAAAATGATTTGATGATATTCGAATTTGGTATTGCTGAATCTAATTTTGCATGGTTAATTAGATGCTGAATACTTGAATTTTGTTCAAATGAATTGATATCAAGCAAAAACTTATAAAGCGTATTTTTGATCCAAATAATCTGTTCTTGATTTAATATAGAACTATCATAACGCCAATCAATCTCAATAGCTTGAAGAGGGTTAACCCTTATAGTCAAAGGATATGAAGAACTAAAGCCACCTTGGAAATGCTCGACTTCTAGCGCTCCAATTTTTAAACCATTTTTAAGGAAATTTCCAAAAACGAACAAGACATCAAAAAGCTCCTTATGATTGGACCAATTGTTTGCTTTCTTGATTTCATCTAGAGTCTTGCTTTCATGTTGGTTTTTTTGACCTTGATTTTTTTGAATAGATTGCAACCAGGATTGGATATTTTCTTCCGTATTAATTTTAAAACGATTAGGAATTACATTCATAAATAATCCGCTAATCAAATCAAGTTGAGGAAAGGCAGAAAAACGACCCGAAACGGTGAGGCCATACACCACATCTTTATTTTCAAAAAGTATACTTAGTACAAGTGCCCAAAAACCTTGAAATAATGTACTAAGTGATATATCATTTTGCTGGCAAAATTGTTCCAGGTTTAAACTCTCTTCAATGCTTAGTTTTAAATTAATATCTTTAAATACAGGTATTGAATTTTCTGCTTTTTTAAATAATAAAGGTTTGCTAAAACTAGCCAAGGCTTTCGTCCAATATTGAATGCCAGGTATTGAATCCTCTTGTTTCTTCCAATCTAGATATGCAAGGAAGTTTGGTAAAGGAACTAGATTTAGCTCCTCCTTTTTTTGAATAGCTGAATAAAAACTCAATGCATCTTTTAGAATAATTCCACAGGACCAACCATCTAAAAAGATATGATGACATGTCCATAATAGAAGATGTTTATTCGATTGGGTCTGGATTAACTGTAATCTTGATGTAGGTGCATTATATAAATCTAAAGGGCTTGCCTGATCTGCTAACCTGACTTGCTCCAAAGCTTCATTCTGTTCTTTTGCTGACTTTGTCTGCCAATTATGATATTGCCACATCAGATCTACTTCAGGAGCAATTTCTTGTTGGTGTTTTTGTCCTTTATCCGAAGAAATAAATGCTCGGATAGCATCATGTCTTTCGGCACTCTTTTGCCAAGCTTTTTTAAATTGAATGTAATCAATATTCCCAGCAATCGTAAACTCTAATTGTAAGAGTCCTTGATCAGTTTCACTTTTTTGATTATTAAACAAAAATGCTTTTTGTAAATAGGAGAGTTCGAATGCAGAAGGATTGTTTATTTTAAAGGTGCTCTTAAGTGCTTGTAAATTTTCAGATGCTGATTCTTCCACACTTTTGGCCAATGCCTCAATGGTTTGATGTTCGAATATTTGATTGGGCGCAAGAAAAATTCCTTGATCTCTCGCTTTCGAAAGAATCTGAATGCTTAATATGGAATCTCCACCAATCGAAAAGAAATTATCCGAAATGCTTATTGATTCAATTCCTAAAACAGATTCCCATATTGTAGCTAATTGTTTTTCTGTTTCAGTTTCTGGTACAAGGAAATTCCTTGTTTTTATAGTTTTATAATTATTGGGATCAGGGAGCTGTTTTTGATTGATTTTGCCATTCGGTAATCTTGGGAATTCTTTCAAAGGAATAATAAAACTAGGAACCATATAAGCGGGTAGTTTCCCGTTTAAGGTTTCGAGTAATTTTTTGATTTGATCCTCTTCAATATACGAGGTATAAGCCACTAATCTTTTCGAAACTTGTTGATTGTCCTTACTTGATTCGTGTACAATTACCAAGGCTTCAGCTACTAAGTCATTTTCTAATATTCTTTTTTGAATTTCTTCAGGTTCAACCCTAAATCCACGAATTTTTACTTGATGATCCACTCGGCCTAAAAACTCAATTCTACCATCCTTATGAAACCGAGCAAGATCTCCAGTTCTATATATTTTTTCACCTTTTTTAAAAGGATGATTTAGAAAGCGTTCTGCTGTTAATTTAGGTCGATTTAAATAACCTTCTGCCAAGCCAAGCCCTCCGATAAATAATTCACCCGGAACACCAATTGGCACAGCCTGTAAAGCTGGATTTAGAATATAGGCTTCGGTATTAGGAATTGCTTTTCCAATAGGAACAAAATCTTTTTCCTCCGCTTGAATCTTATGTGCGATACACCAAACAGATGCTTCTGTCGGACCATACTCATTATACAATGCGGTTTCAGGCAGTCGGTCAAAATGTTTTTCAATCAATGAAAAAGGACAAGCTTCACCAGCGACCATCACATTTTTTAAAGATCGGATTTGATCTATTGATGCATGATTCAGTATTGCACTATAAAGCGAAGGCAACATCAAGGTATGACTGACCTTATGTTTAGCAATCAAAGCAGTCAAAAGGAAGACATCTTGTTCAATTCTTTTTGGAGGTAAGACTAATGTCCCGCCACTACATAATGTCCAAAAGATACCAACTACGGAACTATCAAAAGAAAAGGAGGAAAGTAATAAAAAAGCTTCAGGATTATTTGGGTAAAATGAGTATCGGGAAAGCGTAGAATGCAAAAGATTTTTATGTCGAATTGGTACACCTTTAGGTCGTCCTGTACTACCTGATGTGTAAATAGTATAAGCCAAATTTTCAGGATTTTTATTGGGCAATTCCAGATTTTTAGAAACCTTTTTCTCCAGTGATGATTCAATCGTTATTATATTTGTTTCAATTGAATCTATATTTGATTTTAATGCTTTCTGACATAAAACTAAAGGTACTTTTGAATCCTCAATCATATACTTAATCCGTTCTAAAGGATATTCAGGATCGAGTGGGAGATAGGCCGCTCCCGATTTTAAAATACCCAGTATGCTTATGATTAATTCAATACTTCTGTGAGTATATAATCCAACGCTTTGGTTGATTTGAATACCCGATTCGATTAAATGTAGCGCAATCGAATTGGCCTTATCATTAAGTTCAGCATAAGTCATTTTCTTACCCTGAAAGCTTACTGCAAGCTGATGAGGATTTAATACAGCTTGTTCCTCAATAAGGTCATGGATTGAAGAATAATTAGGATAAGAAACCTCATTATTATTCCAGTCGACAAGAATTTTATTTTTTTCTATTTGATCTAAGATTGGAATATGAATAATAGATCGCGTATCATCTTCAACTATGGATTCTAGAATTACCTCAAGATGCCTGAACATATTGTCTACGGTTTCCTTTTTGAAAAGATCATGAGAAAACTCTAAACTTAATTCTAAATGATCTGAATACTCATTTACAAATAGTGTAAGGTCAAATTTAGAAACACCCAAATCGATCATTTGGTCCTCAATCTCTAAATCCAGATCAGGTATAGAAAAAGGTAAAACACTATTATACAGAAACATGGATTGGAAAATCGGATTTGCATTTCCATGTCGTTCTGCCTGTACCACTCGAACTAACTCTTCAAATGGTACATTCTTATGTTCGAATGCTTTTAATGTTGTTTTTTTAACATTGGATAGCAATGCTTTGAATGTCCAATCAGGTTCTAACTGAGTACGCAAAACTATAGTCTCATTAAAAAAACCAATGAGTTTTTCTAAGTCTACTTTATCGCGATTACTAAATGGGCTACCCACAATCAAATCCGCTTGATTGCTGTATTTATAGAGTAATATTTTAAATGCAGATAGCATCAAAACATACATGGTAACTTCCGATTCCTGCGCTAACTGTTTTAATTTTTTTGATAAACCAGGCTTAATTTTTTTTGTCAAAAAACCACCTTTAAAACTGGGAGATTTAGGATGCTTAAAGTCTGTCGGTAAACTCAAAAGAGGTAAATCTCCGGATAAATTATCTATCCAGTATTCTAAATCATTTGTCTTAGTCTCCTGTGTTTTCTGCCAATGAGCAAAATCAGTATATTGGATATGAAGCGGTTCAGGTTCATATACCTCTCCGCTTTTTAAATATTTATAATACTTAAATAATTCCTCATTAAGCAGACGCAAGGACCATCTATCTCCAATGATATGATGTATAGAAAGAACCATTTGAAATTTAAAATCAGCAATTTGAATAAGACTAAACCTTAATAATGCTGATTCTTCCAGGTCAAACAATTTCTTGCTTTCCTGATCTATTAAAAGCTTTATTTGTACTTCCTGATCTTCTTCAGATAATGATCTTAGGTCAAAACATTGGATGTTATAAGAAGCTTGTGGCTTGACAATGACCTCTAATTCGTGTTCATTTTTTATAAAATTCGTTCGTAGAATTTCATGACGTTGACTAAGTTGTTGAATACTTTGTTCTAATAGACTGACATCAAGTTCACCATCGATCGTATAAAGATGTGCATATTGATAAAATGGATTCTGAGGATAGAGTTGTTGTAATAACCACAGCCTTCTTTGTCCATTTGACGGAATAGTTTTACTATCAATCGGACGAGGCAATATTTTTGATACAAGCGTATTTTTTTTTCTGCTGCGCCATTGATTTAATATAGAAGCTGACTTTTTTTTCTCTTCCAAAGACATGGGACACTTTTTTCTTGGACGATTAGCTCAAAATTTAATATTATCCGAATATTCCATTATACATTTTCCAAAAATAAGCTCCAAGAGGGAGATCCACTTCAAAGCCTCTTTCTATGAACCAATAAATCGAAATAAAGATTAATAAAACAGAGCCATACGTTATAATTGGTGGATATATTTTCATTTTTCTTATCAAGTATAATACAGGAAAGATCATACAGATGATCAGTACTTGTCCTAATTCGACACCAATATTAAAACCTAAAAGTGAAAGGACCATAAAATCACCACTCAATCCTTTTTCTCCTAATACACTAGCAAAACCAAAACCGTGGAATAAACCAAAACCAAATGCAATAAGCCATTCCCTACTTTTAAAGATTGGTATGATATTATGGAAAGCTGCTAAGGCAATAGAGATGGCAATGATGGATTCAACAATTCTGGAAGATAGGTTTATAAATTCGAAGGCAGCCAATGCTAAAGTTATGGAATGAGCAATGGTGAAAAAAGTAATGATCTTAATAATATAAATAAAGGCTGGCTTGAATTGAGCTACAGGAATCCAATCGTTTGATTTGCTTAAATCTGTTACGACTTCTACTTCACTTCTACGGCGAACCACTGCAGGTAAAATCAATGCAACCAAAAATAAAATATGATCGAGTCCTATCCAAATATGCCATACACCAAGTTTGACCAATGCTACAAATCCTTTCCAAATAGAAGCATCTTTTAAAGAGAGCGTTTCTTTTGTGTCAGTTGGTGTAAATATATTTGAAATCAAACCTTCATTGTTGACAATTCCAGCTTTCCAATTGTATTCAACAATCAGCATTCCCCGATGAATATCATGTTTGTCAAAAATGAGATTATATTCCAGCTCTAATTCATCTGGAACTTTTTGAACCCCATCCAATTCAAAATGAAATCGAACGAAATCTGCTTTCTCCTCTAAGTTTAGTACTGTAGGCTCTGTAAATCGAACACTATACTTTCCTTCTGAGGATTGAAAAGAAGATCGACTAATAAAATAATCATAAAGTTTATCTAAATGAGGTTTGATCACTTCAAGGTTTAAATTATCGTTAAGATTAGTCCCGATGGCTCTATTGATATCTTTAGCTGCTAGTTCAAATCGACCACCTATAGCTTCTCCATAAATTCGTAAATAGAGGTAACCTTGATCGGGCGAGTGAGCATAAGCTACTTGGTTAGGACTAAGGAAAGTAAAGATTAAAAAAATAGAAACAAAATGTTTAAAAGTTGATTTCATTATTGTAAGTCGTTTTATGAAAGTTCTACCATGGTTTTAAATGTCTCATTTGTGTCGATCAGTGATTCATAATTTCCTTCGGCGCGGATTTCTCCATCTTTAAGGAAATAAATGCAATCAGCATGTCGAACAGTAGAAAGTCTATGGGCTATAATTATTGTTGTCAGATTCTTAGGCAATAATCTTAAAGATTCAATAATGCCTTTTTCCGTAATACTGTCTAAAGCACTGGTCGCTTCATCAAGCACTAAAACGCTTGGTTGTCTATATAAAGCTCGTGCTAAACCTAATCTTTGTCTTTGGCCGCCACTGAGCCGTACGCCTCGTTCACCTACTTTAGTTTGAAACCCTTCAGGCAATTCATTTAAAATAAACTCATATATATCTGCCAGTTGAGTGACTCTTTTTAAGTGATCGAGGTCTACTTCTTCTCTTTTATTACCTAAAACAATATTTCTTAGAATAGTATCATCAAATAAAAAAACTTCTTGAGGAACATAGGCAATGTTGTTTTGCCATTCCATCTTATTTATATCACTCAGCTTTTGTCCATCTATCTTTATAGTGCCACCAACAGGATTTAATAATCCAACGATCAAGTCTACTAATGTTGTTTTACCTGATCCGGTAGAGCCAATAAACGCAACTGTTTGTCCCTTGGGGATATCTAGCTTTAGATTATTAATTACCGCATTATCAGATTCCTCATATGAAAATTTAAGCCTATCCAGTTCGATTTTTTGATCAAAGGGAAGCAATTGCTTATTGGAGTCCAATACTTTACTTTCTGTTAGGCTATGAGCTAAGTCGCCATGCAGTTTCTCCAAAATCGGATAATTATGTTTGAATTTTGCAGCAGCGGCGAAAGCTTTTTGCAATGCTGGTAAAAGTCGATAGCCAGCAACCGCATAAAGACTTAATCTAGGCAATGCTGATTGAATGTTGCCAGTAGATATAAACAAGTAAATAGTAATAGATAAAATACTTCCGAATGCTAAGAATTCTAATAAATATCTCGGTGCGGCTAAAATCAGATTATATTTTGGTTGAACATCACAAAATTCTTTAGATGCATTTTTATATCTATCATAAAAGAATCCTTGTTCATTATAAACCATGACCGTTTTGATACCTGTCAATAATTCACTCAGGCTTTTATAGCGCAGTATATTCATATCTATTCGATATTGCCCTATTTTTTTGAGGAAACTTTGCCTGGAAAGATAGATAAGAATGTAGGCTCCACCAAGGCTTCCAAACATGATTAGGGATATCTTTGTATCTACCATAAGGAGTAACATGAATATTATGAGAGAAACGAAAGACCTGGAAATTAACTCAATTAATGGAATGATGACGCCACCAGTCAAACTGTTGATTTCAGATATGATATAGGTTTGAAGTTCAGTAGTATTTGTTTGTAAAAAATATTTATAAGGCTTATTGATATATGTTCTTAATAATCTGACCCCAAGCCCGTGGGCAATGTCCCAAGAATATTTATACTGCAACCAAATGGTAAATATTGAAAAGATATTAGTAACACCAATCAAAATAATGATCCCAACTCCAAAATAGATCAACATGGTGCGATGTCCATCAAATTCGAAGAATTCATATATCGCAGTGAGCCAGGTGCTTTGTTCGATCGCATTGGGTTCTGCTATCAATTGCATAAAGGGAAGAATTGAAGCCACACCTAATACTTCGAGAAACCCCATCGTCAAAATTGCGAGAAACAACCAAATGAATTTCTGTCTCTCCCTATTCGTGAATATCTGTAATAGTTTTTTGATAGTAGTTTGTTTTATAAGAGTTCGTTTGCACTTAGGGCTTACTGTTGAAGTATATTTCTTTTCCTAAACCACTTCAATCTTAGTATATAATATGATTTACGTATTCTATTAAAGGTTTGGATTAAAGTGAAAAGTAATATTGTATAATCCAAAGACTTTTATAAATTGCACATTAATTTCAATGAAAGAATGAGGATACACTTCAGTATATTATAATACTGCTTCATTAATCCAAATCAGGTACTATCTTCGTACATTATTATGAGGGACATGAACATAATAAGATTTCTTAAATTGACATTATTAATTGCTGTCTAATCCTCTGTTAAAATTAATACAACCCTAAATATCTTACTTTGATGAGAATTGTTAGTATCTTTTTGATTGTTTTTCTTTTTCCTATACTCTTACTAGGCGATAATATTGAAGGCATCCTTATTGATAATACTAAGTCTCCAATCATTGGAGCTTATATTATTCACCTTCAATCTGAACACCATGCCCATTCTAATGAATTTGGTAAGTTCTTTTTAAATGATGTACAAGTAGGGGATACACTCCAAATTGTTCATATAGGATATGAAACCTTGTTTTATCCAATTAAAGATACCAAAGAAAAAATTGTCATAGAACTTACAGAATCTATATTTGAGCTAGGAGAGATCGTAGTTGGTCAAAATATCAAAAAAGTTAATATTATTGCGGCGATTGATGTACAAACTTCGCCAGTCAATTCTTCGCAGGAAATTCTCCGAAAAGTTCCTGGACTTTTTATTGGCCAACATGCTGGTGGAGGGAAAGCGGAGCAAATATTTTTAAGAGGCTTTGATATTGATCATGGCACAGATATAAATATTTCAGTTGATGGGATGCCTGTCAATATGGTTTCTCACGCTCATGGTCAGGGATATGCGGATTTACATTTTATTATTCCAGAAACCATAGCTAATATGGACTTCGGCAAAGGTCCTTATTATGCAGATAAAGGAAATTTTGGAACAGCGGGTTATGTTCAATTTAAGACTAAAGATAAATTAGAGGAATCTCAATTAAGCTTTGAATTTGGACGCTTCAATTCTCTAAGAACGGTTGGCTTATTTAAAATTCTAGATACTGAAAAACACAATGCATATATCGCTTCAGAATACTTGATCTCTGATGGTCCTTTCGAATCTTCTCAAAACTTTGTTCGCAATAATTTTATGCTAAAGTATTCTGGTGAGCTGAATGTGAAAGATCGTATTTCCGTTATCGCTTCTCATTTTTCAAGTAAGTGGGATGCTTCTGGTCAAATACCAGTAAGGGCTGTAAATCAAGGACTTATATCAAGATTTGGAGCAATTGATGACACGGAAGGTGGACAAACAGGTAGAACAAATTTGGCCATTCATTTTAATCGGGTTATTAATGATCGAACGTTTATTAAAAATAACTTCTATTACTCTTTATATGATTTTGAATTATACTCCAACTTTTCCTTCTTTTTGAACGATCCAATAAATGGAGATCAGATTAGACAAAAAGAAGAACGACAAATCTTTGGATTTGAAAGTACTTGGAATAGGTCTAACAATTTTGAACATGCCAGTTCATTACTACAATTGGGTGTAGGACTTAGGAGTGACGATATAGATGGTAATGAATTATCTCGTAGTTTAAATCGGAGAACAACGCTAGACAGATTGCAATACGGTGATGTTGATGAAAAAAATCTATATGCTTTTGCTAATCTTGAATTGGACTATGAGAATTGGTTATTTCAACCAGCGCTCAGAATTGATTATTTTAAATTCAATTATGTCAATAGTATTGACACCGTTTTCCGGAATCTATCTCAGTCCAAAGCCATAGTTAGCCCCAAATTTAATATTGTTTACAACCTAAATAATTCAGCTCAATTATTTTTTAAAACTGGAATTGGTTTTCATTCTAATGACTCACGAGTTGTATTACAGGAAAGAGGTAAATCTGTATTGCCTCCAGCTTATGGTGCGGATATAGGCGCTATACTCAAACCAGCTAAAAGATTAATTACGAATATTGCGTTTTGGTATTTGTTTTTAGAACAAGAATTTGTGTATGTCGGAGATGAGGGGATCGTCGAGCCTAGTGGTCGAACCAGGAGAGTAGGAGTCGATTTAGGATTTAGGTATCAGTTGACAAATTGGCTATTTGCAAATGCAGATTTTAATTATGCATATGCCCGAAGTGTTGATGAACCAGAAAATATAAATTATATACCATTAGCCCCTTTGTTTACAGCAACAAGCGGTTTAAGCTTGAAAAAGAAGAATATAGTGGCTAATCTACAATTTCGTTACCTCAAAGATCGGCCAGCAAATGAAGATAATAGCATTGTCGCTGAAGGGTATATGATTACAGATTTTAGTGCTAATTATAATTTTAAGAATATTAGTCTTGGTTTTTCTATAGACAATCTTTTTAATCAGGAATGGAATGAAACCCAGTTTGCAACTGCATCTAGATTGCGCAATGAACCGGAAGGTGTGGAAGAGATTCATTTCACTCCGGGTGCTCCTTTTTTTATAAAGGGGATTGTAAAATATAAGTTTTAAGGAATAGGGAATTAATAAGTTCTATGCTAAATCATCAACCTAATCTGAGTATTATGGATACCCTTAATACGAGTTGTCGGGTATATTTCTAATATGCCTGGCAACTCTAATAAAATTAGGAAGGCGGATTACGGATTAAAAGAACAAAACTAAATAAAAACAAATGGATTTCTCTTGGCCAGCGGCCTATCTAGCCTACAAAGAAGAAGTGATTAAGTTTGCGAAGAAAGCGCTTAATGTAGGTTTGAGTGAAAGAGATGAAAATCAATCTTTTCCAAGAGATTTGTGGGAGAAATGCGCCAGTTTTGGGATTCAAGGGTTATCACTTCCTAAAAAGTATGGAGGAAGCTTAGAAGAAGATAGTTTTTTGCGATCCATGTTAGCTATGGAAGGATTTGGATACGGTTGTCAGGATAATGGATTGGCCTTTGGTTTAAATGCTCAGATGTGGACGGTGCAAACACCTATACTTCATTTCGGTACAGAAGAACAAAAAGAAAAATACCTGATTCCAATGGCTAAGGGAGAGATGATAGGCGCCCATGCATTGACAGAGCCGAATGCGGGCTCTGATGTTTTTAGTATGCAAATGACTGCGGAAAAGGTAGAAGGAGGCTATCTGCTAAATGGTAAAAAACACCTGATCACACTTGCACCTATTTGCGATCTGGTATTAATCTTTGCCAATTCAAATCCAAAGTATGGAAAATGGGGGATTTCCGGCTTCTTAGTGGAGAAGGATACAAAGGGATTTAAGGCCAGTACCAAAAAAAGCAAAATGGGCATGCGGACGATACCTATTGGTGATCTAGAATTAGAGAATTGTTTTGTACCAACTGAAAACCGATTAGGTGGTGAAGGCGCTGGCTATAGTATTGTCAATCATTCTTTGGAGTATGATCGATGTTGTATTTTGGCTAGTCAATTAGGGGCTATGGAAAGACAGTTGGAAAATGCGATAACTTATGCTAAAGAAAGACAACAATTTAATCAGGCGATCAGTCAGTTCCAGTCCGTTTCCAATCGAATAGCAGATATGAAACTACGTTTGGAAACAGCAAGATTATTATTATATAAAACGGCTTGGCTTAAGCAGAAAGGAGAGAGTGCAACAATGGAAACTGCATTATTAAAATTACATCTTAGCGAATCCTTTGTTGCCTCAAGTATAGATTCGATAAGAACATATGGAGGCTTGGCTTATTTGAGTGAAAATGGAATTGAAAGAGATTTAAGAGATGCAATGGGGGGCGTACTTTATGCAGGTACATCAGATATACAGAGAAATATTATATCAAAATTCTTGGGACTTTAATTGTTAATGATTTATACGATACCACATACTATTTTGAACGCTGCAGCTACTTTTCCTGATAAAGTAGCTTTTACGGATGGTAAACAATCCATGACCTATAGAGATTTTGCGCGGCGAATGGATCAGCTAGCCAATCTGCTACAAAAACTTTCCATTAAAAAAGGAGATAGAGTAGGTGTGTATATCAATCGAACTTTAGAGACTCCACTTGCTATTTATGGAATTATGCGAGCTGGAGGAATTTATGTGCCACTCGATTCAAAGTCTCCTGCCAAACTTACTCGATTTTTGATCAAAGATTGCGGCATCAAGGTATTGATAAGCAATCCTTCACAGAAACGAAATGTTAAAAACCTATTAGCTGAAGAGACGGGATTAGAAACGATTATTGGTTTGAAAGAGTCGATATCCTTACCGAATATTACCTGGGATGAAGTGGCATTAGAAAGTGATCAGTTCGATCAGCCATTTCAATTACTAGAGGAAGATTTGGCTTATATCATTTATACTTCTGGATCTACAGGCAATCCCAAAGGAATTGTCCACTCACATTATAGTGGCCTCTCTTATGCCCGATTAACGGCTGAGCTATATGGGATTAATGAAACGGATAAAATTGCAAATCATGCGCCTGTATTTTTTGATATTTCCCTTCTTGGATATTTGACAGCTCCATTGGTCGGTGCAACAACATTGATTATTCCAGATGCCTATACGGTCTTACCAGCAAGCCTGAGTCAATTGATCGAAAAAGAGCAATTGACAATTTGGTATTCTGTCCCTTTAGCCCTTATTCAATTAGTGCAAAAAGGTATGTTAGATGAACGGACTATTCATTCGCTTCGGTGGGTACTTTATGCAGGAGAGCCTTTTCCGCCCAAGTATTTAAGACAATTAATGCAATACTGGCCTCAAGCAAAATACAGTAATATTTATGGCCCGGCGGAGACTAACCAGTGTACTTTTTATCATATTCCTGAAGCGCCTAGCACAGATGATCCTATTCCGATTGGAGAAGTTTGGGGAAATACAGAAAAACTAATAATTGATGCAAATGAAGAAGAAGTAGCCATTGATGAGGTAGGAGAATTATTAATTCGAAGTGCTACAACGATGAAAGGATACTGGCAAGGCCCTGATCTTACTGAAAGATCTTTTTATCGAAGAATAAATGCACAAGGATTTGAGGAAATATTTTATCGGACAGGAGATTTAGTAAGAGAGGATAAGAATGGTCTAATGCATTTTTTAGGGCGAAAGGATCATCAGATAAAAACCCGAGGGTATAGAGTAGAATTAGGCGCTGTGGAATCTATTTTGGTTGCTCATGACTTGGTTTCTGAAGCTGCAATTCATGCTGTTCAAAAAGAAGATGATACCCTTGCTATTGCTGCTGCAGTTATTTTAAATCCCAATAGCAATATTGAGGAAAATGAATTAATTACTTTTTTAAAAAAGCACCTTCCATTTTATGCGATTCCAGAATATATTTCAATCTTAGACGAATTTCCACGAACAGGTTCAGGTAAAATAAACCGACCAGCTTTAAAAGAACAAACATCAACACACAATAAATGGAAGAATTAATAATTGACTATATTAAAAATGAATTTCATAATGGTCGATCTGATTTAGAGATTGAACCAGAAGATGATTTACTAAGCAGTGGATTGATAGAATCTATGAGTATGATGCGACTCATTCAATATATTGAACAACAATTTAAAATTAAAGTAAGCCCTCAAGATATGACTATTGAGAATTTTTTCACGGTGGAGGCAATGGTAAATTATATTGAACAACAATAATATCAAAGTCAATATAAAAACTTGCACAAGAAAATGGAGAAACGATTTGATTTGACACAGAGTCAGTTGCTTATATGGATGGGACAAAAGCTGAGCCCAGATTCGCCTGCATATAATATGGCGATTCTTTTTGACTTTTCGATGGACATAAATATCCCTGTTTTTAAATCTGCATTTCAAATGCTTATTCAGCAAAGTGATGTCATGCGCACCCTTTTTACAGAAGAAAATGGTCAAGCCAAACAAGTAATAAAAACTAATTTGCCATACGAATTGGACGTGCTTGATTTTTCTAATAAACCCAATAAAGAAACTTATACTAAAGAATGGTTAGATAAAAGATGCCAGATCGTATTTGACATTTCAAAATGTTTGTTTGATTCGGTTTTGATTCAATTAGATGAAAAAAGGTTTTTATGGTACTTTAATCAACATCATCTAATTACAGATGCCTGGGCGATGACCTTGCAATACAAGGCGCTTGTTCACTTTTACAAAAACATCCTGGATCAGGTAGACTTACCAGCTTCATTGCTTCCACCTTTTGAAAGCTATATAAAATATGAAGCGGATAAAAAATGGAATAAACCGAATAATCCTACTTTAGAGTACTGGAGAAATAAAGCTCAACTATTACCAGATTCGCCTGATTTTTTTGGACAATCAAATCGAGATTTAGAAAGCCGCTCTGAAAGAAAAACAATAAAACTTGACCTTCAAAAATCAGAGGCGCTTAGAGCCTTGACTAAAGAAACTGATTTACGTGCCTGGACACAAGACCTTGCTCTGTTTAACATCTTCTCGGCTTTGCTTTTTGCATACATTTATCGGATTAGTGGCCAGCAGAAACTAACCATTGGAACACCTGTTCACAACAGGATTAGTTCGGATTTTAAGGAAACAGCAGGCCTGTTTATGGAATTGTTTCCATTAATGGTTGAATTGGATGCGGAAGAAAACTTTAGTGACCTTATTCAGAAAATGCGCAACGAATCTCATGATTTTCTAAAATATGCTCAAGTAGGTGCTAGTGCCTCCAAGTTGAATAAAAGATTTAATGTGACCTTGAATTATATTAATGCTTCTTTTCGGGAGTTTGAAGATATATCGATGACCTCAGAATGGATACATTCAGGGCATGCAGATCCGGGGCATCATATAAGATTACAAGTATATGATTTTGATGCCTCTGGTTGTATTGTCTTAGGTTTTGATTTAAACACGGCAGTATTTGATGAAGCACAGAGAAAGGCAGCGCCGGTTCAGTTTATGAAATTACTAGATAGTTTTATTGATGATCGGTTTCAGAAAATTGGCAAGCCATCTTTAATAGCTCAAAAAGGGATAAGTGTCGAAAACTTAGGATCAGATTTTTTCTTCCAGGATCAGTTGACTGTATTAGACTTATTTGAAGGGCAGGTCACTCAATTATCAGAGGGGCATAATGCACTACGGTTTGGCGAAAAAGACTTAGATTATAATGAGCTAAATAAACATGCGGAACAGCTAGCTTCATATCTCATCAAAAATGGTTTGAAGCTGGGAGAATCTGTTGCTATATTATTACAACGGTCACCAGAATTTATTATTAGCCTATTGGCTACAATGAAAGCGGGGGCTGTGTTTATTCCTATTCCTTCAAATTACCCTTCTGGAAGAGTATTAGGCATATTAGAAGATGCTCAAGCTAAAATAATTTTAAGCAATACTGTGTTATCCGCAGCTTTAAGGAAGTCTTTTGACAATATCATTTGCCTCGATAAAGAAACTATTTTTATTCAGCAAGAAGTAACCTTAAGAGTATATCCAAAAGTAAGCCCTAATGACTTGGCTTATATTATGTATACCTCCGGTTCAACAGGATTGCCGAAAGGCGTAATGATTGAACATAAAGCATTATCTCATTATCTCCAATGGGCAGAAGATTATTATGTACAAGGATTCCGCCCCGAAGTGCCATTATTTACATCAATAGGATTCGATTTGACCATCACTTCGATGTTCTTACCCTTAATAGCAGGAGGAACTTTACACATTTACGCAGAACCAGAAAATGGGCCTGATTTAGCATTATTTCAAGTTTTAGAAGATAATTTGGTTAATTTAATCAAATTGACTCCATCTCATTTAGCGCTATTGACCGCTCAGACTTATAAAGCGTCTCAGTTAGCATGTATGATTGTTGGAGGTGAAAATTTTAAAACATCATTAGCCGAATACGTTTGCAATAATTTTAAAGAAGGCATTAATATTTACAATGAATACGGCCCAACTGAAGCAACAGTTGGCTGTGTTGTACAATCTTATAAGTCTAAACAATTTAGTGAAGATACATCTGTCCCAATTGGTTTACCCATTGCCAATACTTCTATTTATATTCTAGATGAATTTGGAAATCAAGTTCCAGATGGCCTAATCGGAGAATTACACTTAAGTGGTATTGGATTAGCGAAAGGATATTGGAAACAGGAACAATTGAGTCAAGCGCAATTTATCCCGAATCCATTTGTAGAAAATACGTTGATGTATCGTACCGGAGATTTAGTTAGAAGGCATTCAAAAGGCTATTTAGAATATTTTGGCCGTAAAGATTTGCAAGTTAAGATAAGAGGGCGCAGAGTAGAATTAGCAGAAATCGAAACCGTACTAAATCAACATCCGCTTATTGATCAAGGGATTGTTGAACTAAGGGAGCGGCGAAAGCTAAAAGGAAAGAAAGAGGTTCATAATTGTGTAGAATACGGATCGGCATCTAATACTCAAATTCAAGATGCGGACAAAAGTAAAGAACAATTAGTCGCTTATTATATTTCGGAAAAGGAAGTTACGGAAGCAGAATTAAGGGCTTATCTACTCAATCATTTTCCGGACTACATGGTTCCTGTACAGTTTATTAAACTAGATCATTTACCTTTGACTGTTAATGGAAAAATAGATAGAGCAGCTCTACCGCAGCCGGATGCCATTCGACCCGTTTTAAAAATTGAATATGTAGAAGCAAGGAATGAATTTGAAGAAATCATTAGTGAAATATGGTCAGAAGTGCTTCAGATAGATAGAATTGGTGTATTAGATAGCTTTATTGATGTTGGAGGTGATTCTCTTTCTGGGATACGTATCATGGCTCGGATTAATTCAACTTTTGAATTGGATCTTCCGGTACAGACTATTTTTCAGCATTCAACTATTGAAAAACTAGGTACGCATTTAGAAGAAACGATTAAGATTTTATTAATGGAATTAGATAGTACTGAATCTGCTTAAATATGGCAAAGATTGTTTGCATAACTAGTGGCTTGACTGGAATATTAAATGCCAGTTTTGAACTCGTAAATAGACTCCGTGAAGATGGGCACCAACTCTGGTATGCTTCTGTAGTTGATGTTGGAGAAAAGGTCAGATTGCAAGGAATTAAATATTTGCAATTGCCAGCAATAAAGCAAAATCCTGGCCCCCCATTACCTTCCTTTACTGGCCCATTTAGAAAACTATCCAGATTTTTATATAAAATAAAACATGCTTCTTCGCGTAGAGAAGAAGCATTGAAGCAAACAGAATTTCCCGATTTTTCAAAATTATTTAGTTCAATTTCTCCTGATTTTCTAATTATTGATGTAGAATTACATGAATATATTTTTAGAGCCTATTCTAAAAACATTTCATTTACTTTGTTAAGTCAATGGTTTTCTTTGTGGAAAAGACCTGGTTTGCCCTATTTACTACATGAAACCATTCCTGGTAAAGGTTGGAAAGGGCAAGGATGGGCAATAGAAATTTCTTGGATGCTGGTTCGAATTAAACGGAAGTGGATGTTTTTAAAACAAAGGTTTGTTACAGTTGCTACCGATCGGCGATCTATTTTATTAGAGATAGCAAAAAAGGAAGGTTTTCCATTAGAATATCTAAAAGAAAATAATTGGCCGGGACCATTTACTTATGACAAGCTTCCGGTCATAAGCATAACATCAGAATCTTTAGAATTTCC
>CBDICS010000020.1:0-138895 GCA_965277415.1 Saprospiraceae bacterium | reverse complement strand
CATTTAAAGTAACTGTTGTAGTGGTACAATCGAGCACAAAATCAAGACCGGCATCAGCAAAAGGCGTCTCAAGAATTGTAATATAAGCTACTTCACAATGATTATCCATAACCCCTAAATCATCTGTTACGGTGAGGCAGATATCATAAACACCTTCAATAGTAAAATCAAAACTCGGATGCTGAGTACTTGAGGAGGGAATTCCATTTATTTCCCAAGCCCAGCTTGCAATATCCTCTAGCGAAGTAGATTCATCCGTAAACTGAATAGCCGTTAAAGGTGTACAACCTATTGTCAAATCAGCACTAAACGCAGCTACTGGTTGACTATTAATCTTAAAAGAAATACAAATTAAGCATATACCCAGCAGTATTATTTTGTTCATAAGTTTTGTTTTAAAGATTCTTAAAAGCTGGCTAAAGTTGAGTTAAGAAACGCAGCATAAATAGCAATCATTTAAATTCCTATTTTATGGGAAAGGCCTCCTTTTTTTTACAAATACAGACTCCAATTCTATTTGATTTAGATCAACTCGTAGAACACTCTATATCGCACAATACAAAAGTATCCTTTAAAACCATCAAAAAAAAGTACATTTTTTATCTTTTATAGAAATCAAATTTTCAATTATCAATCCATTTGCTTAAAAAAAGCTACTTTTAATATATAATTATATATTTACAAATGTATAAAACAAAACTATTTAGTCTATTAAAAACGCTCTCCATCAAGGAATTTTCAAAATTTCAGGATTTTATCCATTCTCCATTTTATAATAAGAATCAAAAAGTCCAGTATTTAGGAGATTATATACTAGGATTTATACCAGACTTTGATCATCCTAAGCTACAAAAACAGGTCGTTTTCCAATTGATTTTTGGTGATAAGCACTATAATGAGTTCCAAATTAACAATATTATATCTGACCTTTTGCAATTGCTCTATAAATTCATGGAACAATTGCAATATCAGCAGCGACCACAAATTCAGAAGTATTTACTCCTAGAAGAATTGATGACTCGTGATACGCCTCAACACGTAGAAAGAAATACGCGTCGATTAAAAGAAATTCAGAAGCAATCAACAATCCGTAATTATGAGTATTTTCATCAGGAATATTTATTATATGAAAAATTAGATCAAACTGTGCTTAGTCATGCGAAGCGAAGTTTTGATGAAAGCCTTCAATTTCAAAGTGATAATCTTGATCTTTATTATTTTAGCAATAAGTTAAGAATAGCTTGTGATATGACCAATCGGAATATTGTAATACAAGCGGGTTATCAATGTAATTTTCTAGATGATATTTTGAGCTATTATGAAAAAAATCATCGCGATTTCCAGAGTTTTCCAGCTTTGAGTATTTATTATACCGTTTTAAAAATCATCCAAAATAGTGATGACGAACAATCTTATCTTAAACTAAAAAAAGACTTAAAAAAAGACCAAAACTTATTTCCTAAATTAGAACTTTGGACGCTTTATAAGTATGCTATCAATTTTTGCATAAAAAAAATCAACTCAGGCAGAAGTAAATATTACCAAGAGCTTCTGGATTTATACAAAGTATTATTAGAAAACAAGGTCATTTTTCCTAATGGTTACCTGTCTCAATGGACATTCAAGAATATCATTACGGTGAGTTCCCATTTAGAAGCCTTTGAATGGGCAGAAGCGTTTATTCAGAAGTATGAAAGCTACCTTATCCCTGAAGAAAGATATAATGCTATTACTTATAATCGTGCTACACTATTGAATGCAAAAAAAAATTATCCTGATGCGCTACAAACTTTACACAATGTAGATTTTACAGATTCTTCTTATCATCTCGGAGCTAAAATCATCCAAATTAAATGCTATTACGAACTCAAAGAAACAGAAGCGCTCTACGCATTAATAGAAGCTTTCCGAAAATATATCTTACGTAATAAGGACATAAGTGACTATCGAAAACAAGCCAATAATAATTTTATAAAAATCACAAAGGGAATATATCAACTTAAAATCAATGGTTCTATTATGACAACTTCTGCTTATAATCAAAAAAGAAAAAATATTAATATAAAACTCCAGGAATTAAACCCTATTGCAAATAAGGATTGGTTGAAAGTAATATTTTCTGAAGTCTAAAGGACAAGGCATAAAACCTCTTTTTCTCTCTGGTCCACCCTTTTCGCTATTTTCAAGCTTTTCAAGCATTTCTTTGTTAAAAACACAAGCAAATAGTTTAACTTTGCCTTCTAATTACAAACTAATTTAATCTTTATAAACTATGGGTAAAATTGCGGCTTCCGACCGATTTTCAAATCGACATATTGGCATCAATGAGGAGGAGCTAAAAGACATGTTACAAACTGTAAAAGCTCAATCTTTAGATCACCTAATAGATCAAACGATTCCGAATAATATTCGCAATAAAAAGTCTTTAAATATCCCTTCTGCTTTAACAGAGTTTGAATACCTCCGCGAATTAAAACAGACCGCTTCTTTGAATAAAGTATTTCGTTCATATATAGGACTGGGATATCATGGTACAATTACACCATCCGTCATTCTTCGAAATGTCTTTCAAAACCCTGGTTGGTATACCCAATATACCCCATATCAAGCGGAAATTGCTCAAGGACGTTTAGAAGCCCTGCTCAATTTTCAGACAGTGGTTAGTGATCTTACTGCAATGCCCATCGCTAATGCAAGTCTTTTGGATGAAGCAACGGCGGCGGCTGAAGCAATGGCTATGTTTTATGCTCAAAAGAATAAACGAAATAAGGCAGAAAAACAAAATGAATTTTTTGTTTCTCATAAAGTGTATAGCCAGACTATAGACGTCCTACAATCCCGTGCTAAACCATTAGGTGTAAAAATCGTAATTGGCGATTATAAAACATATAAATTCAATGACAAAACCTTTGGAGTCCTCTTGCAATATCCAGCACAAGATGGAGCAATAGAAGACTATAGAAGTTTTGCTCAAAAGGCAAAATCAAAAAATATTTATGTAACAGTTGCTGCGGATATATTAAGTCTTGCTTTATTAACACCTCCTGGCGAATGGGGTGCTGATGCTGTGGTTGGAAATACTCAGCGACTTGGCGTACCTATGGGTTATGGTGGTCCGCATGCCGCTTACTTTGCCTGTAAAGATGAATATAAAAGGGTCATCCCAGGGCGAATCATTGGGGTATCTCAAGATGCTCAAGAGAATCGTGCTTTACGAATGGCTTTACAAACTCGTGAACAACACATCCGTAGAGAAAAAGCAACTTCAAATATCTGTACGGCTCAAGCACTCCTTGCGATTATGGCTGGAATGTATGCCGTATATCATGGGCCTGTTGGTATCCGAGCTATTGCCAAGCGAATTCATGTCAGCACTCAGATTTTAAATAATCAATTAAAGACACTAGGTTATCAACAAGTCAATTCTAGTTTTTTCGATACACTATGTGTAGAAGCCACTGAAACGAAAATCGCTGCCATTAAAAAATTAGCCCTGGCTTCCAAAATCAATTTTCATTATACTAAAAATACGATTCAAATTACCTTAGATGAGACTGTTTTAGACCAGGATCTTTTAGACTTGATCAATATCTTTGCAAAAGCAAATCGGAAAAAAGCAGTTGCTAAATTTAATATTCCTTCTGGTTTAAAAATATCATCAAAACTTCGTAGAAATAGTCAATACCTCAGCCATCCAGTTTTCAATAGTTATCACACGGAAACAAAAATGATGCGGTATGTCAAGCAATTAGAAAATAAAGATCTCTCCCTGACACATTCGATGATCCCGCTTGGTTCCTGCACTATGAAGTTGAATGCTGCTACACAATTGATCCCAGTCAGTTGGGAAGAATTTGCTAATATTCATCCTTTTGCACCTGTAAATCAAGCCAAAGGTTACAAAAAGATATTTGATGAATTGGAAGCTTATCTCAGTGAAATTACTGGATTTACAGCTTGTTCCTTACAACCTAATAGTGGTGCCCAAGGAGAATATACAGGTTTGTTGACCATCAAAGCCTATCATGAAGCAAATGGAGATTCCAATAGAAATATCGCATTAATTCCTTCTTCTGCACACGGCACTAATCCAGCAAGTGCGGTAATGGCTGGAATGAAAGTAGTCGTTGTAAAATGTGATGACCTAGGTAATATTGATGTAGCTGACCTAAAATCAAAAGCAGAAACACATAAAGATAATTTGTCATGTTTGATGGTCACTTATCCCTCAACTCATGGAGTATTTGAAACAGCCATTAAAGAAATATGCAGTACGATTCACAAGTATGGAGGAAAAGTCTATATGGATGGTGCTAATATGAATGCACAAGTTGGACTAACTAGTCCAGGAGCAATCAATGCTGATGTTTGCCATTTGAATCTACATAAGACCTTTAGTATCCCACATGGCGGCGGCGGTCCTGGTATGGGACCAATTTGTGTAAATGATAGTCTAACGCCTTATCTCCCCAAACATGTATTTGTAAAAACCGGCGGTAAGAAAGGAATACCTGCTGTCTCTTCAGCGCCTTATGGAAGCGCAAGTATCTTATTGATTTCTTATGCTTATATCAAAATGCTAGGGAAAGAAGGTATAACTGCTTCAACTAAATATGCGATCCTCAACTCTAATTATATCAAAGCGAGGTTAGAAAACAATTACCCAGTTTTATATACTGGTGATAAAGGACGATGTGCGCATGAATTAATTATCGATTTGCGCCAATTCAAAGCTTTACATGTAAGTGCGGAGGATGTTGCCAAGCGATTAATTGATTATGGTTTTCATGCCCCTACTCTATCTTTCCCGGTAGCTGGAACGATAATGATCGAACCTACAGAAAGTGAAAGCAAAGATGAGTTGGATCGGTTTTGTGATGCATTATTAGCCATTAGAAAAGAGATTGATGAGATTGCAACGGGGGAAGCTGGATCAGAATCCAATGTACTGACTAATGCTCCGCATACGATGCAATTGGTCACTTCAGATAATTGGCCATATGCATATTCAAGAGAGAAAGCTGCTTATCCACTAGAATATTTAAAAACCGGGTTTAAATTTTGGGCTTCAGTAGGTAGGGTTAATAATGCTTATGGAGATCGAAATTTGATCTGTACTTGTCCACCAATAGATGCTTATGAAGAAGAGGTTGGTTTAGAAATTTAGTCCCTGATTACTTCTATGGGACACCGTGTCTACAATGAAAATCTAGATGACATAAAGTGTTGTTTTTAAAGCCTTTGTTCAGGAAGTTGTTTAATATAGAAACAAATATTCATGATAGTTATAACGGGAGCCCTCGGATTTATTGGTAGTTGTCTGGTCAGAAAGTTGAATGATGAAGGTCATACAACTAACCTTATGGTCGTTGACGATTTTTATAAAAGCTATAAAGAATATAATTTAGATAAAAAGCAAATAAGAGAATGGGTACATCGAGATATCTTTCTCAATTTATTTAAAAAAATGCACGCACAGATTGAATGTGTATTTCATCTTGGAGCAAGAACAGATACTGCTTTGCAAGATAAAACTGTGTTTAAAAAACTAAACCTCGAATACTCAAAATCAATTTGGGAAATTTGTGCCAATCATAATATTCCTCTGATATATGCTTCTAGTGCTGCGACCTATGGCGATGGCAATAATGGCTATGAGGATAATCATCAAATTGTAGAAAAACTAAAGCCATTAAATCCCTATGGTGATTCCAAAAATGATTTTGACAAATGGGCATTGACACAAGATAAGCAGCCACCTTATTGGGCAGGGATTAAATTCTTTAATGTGTATGGTCCAAATGAGTATCATAAAAATCGAATGGCTTCTGTAATATTCCATACTGCGAATCAGATAAAGTCAACTGGCGCAATGAAATTGTTCAAATCCCATAAACAAGGAATTGCCAATGGTCATCAACAAAGAGATTTTGTCTATGTAAAAGATGTCGTTGAGGTTTTATACTTTCTATATCAAACACAAAAAGAAAATGGTCTTTATAACCTTGGAACGGGAAAAGCCAGAACATTTCTTGATTTGGCAACACTCACTTTTAAAGCCATGAAAAAAGAACCTAATATTTCTTTTATTGATACACCTGCTGATATCCGCGAAACGTATCAATATTTTACAGAAGCGAATATCTCTAAGCTCCGAGCCCTAGGTTATGATAAAGAATTTCATAGTTTGGAAGCAGGTATTTCGGATTATGTCGAGCATTATTTGCTTAATAAAAAGGTTTGGTAGATTCAAAGTCTAGAAGTTGTAATAGTTATTAGGCTCTAAAAATCTTCTGGTTGGAAAAGTTCATCAAGATATTCTTCCCGGGTTAGTATCGTATAATTATCTCGGCAAGGCTCTAAACCACTTCGCATGATGCTAAGGCATCTTCCAAACTCATCCACATCCTCTCGATGATCTCTATGTAAATAGCAATGCCCTAATTCGTGGAATACGATAAACTCTTTAAACGAATTGCTGCTATTTCTCCAAAACTCTGCATCTACAATGATATTGCCAGGAAATATTTCATTGTACGAACATTGGCCTGCTACGTGTTCTTGTTCAATAGATTGTATCCGGCCACTAATACCTTCTGTAACTAAGTCTATATCAAATCCCCGTTTAGCGCCCTCTATTTCGAAAGCTTCAAAAAGCGACCATAATTCCTGATCGACTCTTGGAAAGGTTCTCAAGATAGGTTCAGTAATAATCGGTTCATCTTTTTTACAATTTGAAAAAATGGACATAGACATTATCCCTAGAAAGAAAAGGATTACAAATTTTGAATAGCTTACCATCGTTATTGTTTTAAATTTAAGTAAGTATTCAAATCATAGACGAAGGTTTAGTTTTTTTAAAAATTCCGAGTTTAAAAGATGAAATTCTAGAGTCTATTCAAGCCTCAAGTTATTCAATGCTTTTTCAAACGATTAGCAGTACAAAAATTATTGTAGGAGTTTTAATATTTTTTAATAATGCTTTTATTAAGTTGTTTAAAATGACTGTATAAAGTCATTTTAAACAACTTCATTATAAAAACAAAAGCTGCACCTAATGGTACAGCCTAATATTAAAAGATGAATAAAGATCTTAATTTGGGATAAGTCAAGTTTCTATGAATCCTTAAGGACCAAAATAATCCATGGGGTTAACCTTTTTACCATTTTTAATGACCTCATAATGAAGATGAGGCGCAGTTGAAGTTCCGGAACTACCGACCAAACCGATCAATTCTCCCTTTTTTACTTTTTGCCCAACTTTCACTTTGATCTCTGAAAGTTGCGCGTAAAGGGATTGAAAGGATTCATCATGCTTGATTTTAATATGATTTCCATAACCAGTGCTTTGGTTTTTCACTTTTTCTACTTCACCATCTGAAGTTGCATAAACAGGTGTTCCTACAGGTGCTTTAAAATCAATACCCGAATGCATTTTTTTCTTCTTAAAAATAGGATGATAACGATTGCCAAAAGGACTTGATATTTCATAACCTTCTCCTAGTGGACTAATACTTGGAGGATCTATATTGATTGCCCAAATAGCAGAGAAAGTAATGAGTACTAAACCTAGTACTAAAAGAGAAGCTTTTTTCATACTTAGTGATTTTTGATTTAATAATAGAATTGTTTGATTTTGAAGTTCTTTTATTTCATCTTTTTTAAAATTATCAAACACTTCTTCACTAGCTATATGAAAAGAGAGTCCAGTCTCCATTTTTAATTCTACCATACAGCAGAGGTGATCCAACATCTCTTCTTGTAATGGCGCATAATCTAAACCCTTAGAAGACAAAAAATCTTCTAGGTAAAGTACTTGCTTGGTATTTAATTCACTGGGCATCAGGTTTAGTTTTTGGATATAATATCATTTGCATAGTATGCATAAATTCTCGAAATTCTTTCAATCTAGCAGTCGTTGCTTTATTTCCAGTCGGAGTCAAACTATAGTATTTCCTTGCTCTTTTACCAATGAATATCTTTTCCGTTTTTAATAAACCTTCCGATTCTAAATGGTGCAAAGTTGGATATAGTGCTCCTTCTGTTAAGACTAGTTTGCCATTCGAAAGCGATTTGACATGCTGCGTAATCTCATAACCATACATCCTACCTTTCTCTTCGAGAAGCCGTAAAACAATAGTTTTTAGATTTCCTTTTAAAAGTTCTTTTGAAAACATAAAGCAATTATACCTAAGAATATTATGTATTCCAAACTATACCTAAGAATATTATGTATTTTAACATTTAGGGGTGTCAGAGGCTCAAGTTAGTCAGGTTTCTCTCAGAGGTTCTGACTCCCGTCTCCCGTCTCCCGTCTCCCGTCTCCAATTTAAAATCATTTATTATCTTGGACACTTTTTACAATAAATACTAAAATGAGTATCCCAATCAAATTTCGAATACTACTCTGGTATCTGAATCGACAAAAAGGAATGAAAATTTATGAAATGAGTCCTGAGTATGCTCGTAATTCCTCAAACAAACTTGCTGAAACAGCTGAGAAATATTTAGACTTTTCACCAATCCCCTTACATCAAGTATTTGATCAAAAAATAAAAGGTAGGAATGGAGATATTCCTATTCGAATTTATCAACCAATAGAAAAAGAAGGACTGCCTCTTATTGTGTTTTTCCACGGTGGTGGTTTTGTTTTAAGGGACTTGGATTCTCATGATAAAATCTGTAGACGTATTGCCAGAGATAATAAGGCCGTGGTCATCTCTGTTGATTATCGCTTAGCGCCAGAACACAAATTTCCATCTGGCGTCTACGATGCCTATGATGCAACAGTCTGGGCCAGTCAACATTCAGAAATTCACAAAGGTGATTCTTCTCGTTTAATAGTCATGGGAGATAGTGCTGGTGGAAATTTGGCCACAGTGGTTAGCATGATTGCTAGAGATCAAAATGGGCCTAAAATTGCTTATCAAGTGCTCATCTATCCTTGTACAGATGGAAGACTTGTCCACCCTACAATAGAACAATATGGAGAAGGATACTTTCTTACTAAAAAGATTATGCAATGGTTTATTGATCACTATAAGTCGAAAGAAGAAGATATCCACGATCCAAAAATGTCGCCTCTTTTAGCAAAAGATTTTAGCAATTTGCCTCCTACTTTTATTTTTACTGCAGAGTATGATCCATTGAAAGGTGAAGGTAAACAATATGCAGATTGTCTTAAAGCAGCAGGTAATAAAGTTATCTATAAGGATTATCCGGGGATGATTCATGGGTTCTTAGGTATGCCAAAAATGTCTCGACGTATTTTAGGTACGTATAAAGATATTCAAAAAGTATTGTCAAATGCTTTAGATGATTCGGAATGACTCATAGAAGTTATGCAGCGGTTTTAATGCCTCGTCTTGATACAAAATATCTATTTCTCGAAATAGCATCCATTTTTGAACAACTTCATATTTTCTCCCTATTTTGAGGTAAAATATACAATCATGAATAAATATTTCAGCTTACTTATTTTCGGACTTATTTGTCTATCAGCTTGTAGCCCTAAACCAGAAAAAATATCAAAAACACCACTACCACCTGATAATGAGCTTTTAGAGCTTGCAGATAAATTAGCACATAGATATATCATTGTAGATGGTCATGTTGATCTCCCATACAGATTAAGGGTTAAAAATTTTAAATTAGAAAAGGAATTTATGGGAATTCCTATAAGTTCTAATGAAGGTGATTTTGATTGGAATCGTTCTAAGAAAGGTGGACTTGATGCGCCTTTTATGTCTATATATATTCCCTCTTCTTACCAAGTAGATGGCGGTGCTAAAGAATTAGCAGATACCTTAATCGACATGGTGCAGGGTATTATCAAAGCACATCCCGATAAGTTTACAAGTGGTAATTCTACAGCAGATGTATGGCAAGCTTTTAAAAGAGGGAAAATAGCTTTACCAATGGGTATGGAGAACGGGGCACCTATAGAAGATAATATTAAAAATGTAAACTACTTTTATAAAAAAGGCATCCGATATATTACCCTAACCCATGCAAAAGACAATTTGATTTGTGACAGTAGTTATGATACGACCGCTACATGGGGCGGGCTTAGTCCATTTGGTCGTGATGTCGTCAGAGAAATGAATAGAGTTGGAGTCATGGTTGACATCTCACATGTTTCCGATAATACGTTTTATCAAGTTATGGAATTGAGCACAGTACCTTGTATTGCGTCTCATTCTTCTGCTCGAAAATTCACTCCTGGCTTTGAGAGAAATATGAGTGACGATATGATCAAGCAATTGGGAGAAAATGGTGGGGTCATTCAAATTAATTTTGGTTCAACTTTTCTTGACGGAACACTTCGTAAGAATAGAGAGCAAACTAGAAATATCGTAACTAAAAAGCTTAAAGAAGCAGGAATAAAAAAAGGAACACCTGAAGAAGAAGCTTTTAATAAAAAATTTAGAAAAGAAAATCCAAAGCTTTTTTATGCAGATGTAGAACTTGTCGCAGATCATATCGACCACGTTGTCAAACTAGCCGGAATAGATCACGTTGGTTTTGGTTCTGATTATGATGGCGTTGGTGATTCTCTACCTACGGGACTCAAGGATGTTTCTGCTTATCCGAATTTGATTTATGTTTTATTAAAACGAGGATATACAGAAGAAGAGATAGCTAAAATTTGTTATAAAAATGTTTTCCGCGTTTGGAATGCTGTAGAGAAAGCAGCTAATAAAGCAAAAGCTAAAAAGAACATGAAAGTGGAGACTAGCGATCATTGAGGAAGTTTTACAAAGTTATTTTTAAGAATGACTTCTTAAAATTGCTTTGTAAAAAGGGATAGGTTCACGGTGGTGAGCAGTGATTGTCCCGATTGGGAAGTGATTGTTCTGCTTTCCAGAAAGTGAAGGTTTCGCTTGCAGCGAAAAGTGGGGCTTCGTACTAAGCATTTGTAAAAATATTAATGCTCCTGTATTTATGGATTGGATTAACTTTTTGGGTTATGGCTTGACAGCGATTATTATAGGTTTAATCATGACTTATCTGAATAAATCAGGTAATAAAGAAATAGATAGAAATGATATTGGGCAGATTGAATTACGGATGCATAGATTATACTTCTATGGAGGTTTGGTTTGCGTAATTTTTGCTTTGGTATTTGTTGGCGCTGCTATTTATGTCAATGAAATAGAATTATATTTTATAGGCTTTGCAATGCTTTTGCTTTTTGGAGGATTAGGTATACTATGTTTATTGCCATACAAAAATCATTGGATAGCATTTGATGATAATACAATATCAGTATACAACTGGGCAGGGAAAAAGAAGACCATTCAGTGGAATAAAATTGAGAATATAAAATTCAGTTCTGTTTCTGGTTATATAAAAATCAGAACTCCAGATGACACCGTTTCTATTCATCAACACTTGGTAGGTTTGAATATGTTTATCAAAAAAATGGAAGCCCTTACTTCATGGCGCGAAGAAGATTTAAAAATACCGTTTAGAGGTAAGCACTAAAAATAAATAAAATGATCACAATAATTGACACTGTAATTTTTGACCTTGGAGGTGTATTAATTGATTGGAATCCGGAAAGATTATTTAATAAAATCTTTGAAGATCCAGAAGAAATGAAATACTTTTTAAAGGAAGTTTGTACACCTGATTGGAATGAACAGCAAGACGCTGGCAGACCTATAGAAGAAGCAACGAATTTGCTATTAGAAGAATTTCCAAAATACGAAGTAGAAATTAAAGCTTTCTATGGACGATGGACAGAAATGCTAGGAGGAGCAATATCAGGAACTGTTGATATCTTAGACGAGATAATTTCAAAAAAAACACATAAGGTATATGCCTTAACCAACTGGTCAGCAGAAACTTTTCCTATTGCACTTGAACGATATGACTTTCTGCACAGATTCGAAGATATTTTAGTATCTGGTGTTGAAAAACTAAAAAAGCCTGATCCAAAAATCTATGAACTTACACTCGAAAGATTCAAAATACATGGCCCGAATTCCGTTTTTATTGATGACAATCTAAGAAACATTAAAGCTTCTATAGACTGTGGCATTCATGGCATTCATTTTACTTCACCAGAACAATTGAGAATAGACTTAAAGACTTACGGCGTTCTCTAAACCTCCAAGCTATTCTTAGAATCCGTTTAAAAAACCACTTTATGAGTTCAAATAAAAACCCCATTGTTCTGGATGTTAATTATGTCCGTAAACAATTTCCTGCATTAAAGAATAATTTTGTCTTTATGGATAATGCTGGCGGATCGCAGACGCTAAAAAACGTCATGAGTCGCATCACAGAATATCTATCCACTTATAATGTTCAACTTGGTGCATCTTACGAAGTTTCTGCCAATGCTGGAAAAGTTCTGAATGAAGCACATAAAAGCATAGCGGAATATATCAATGCCAAACGACCAGAGGAAGTGGTAATCGGCCCATCCACGACTATGTTGCTGCGGATATTAAGCCTGACAATAAGTTCGAAATGGAAAAAAGGAGATGAAGTTATCGTTAGTAATTCTGATCATGAAGCTAATGTATCCTGCTGGACAGATTTAAAGAAAAAAGGAATAGTAATAAAAATATGGAAAGTAAATAAAAAAACTTTACGCTTTGATATTGATGATTTAAAAAAGTTGATTTCTAAAAAAACCAAATTGGTTGCGATGGTTCATGCATCCAATTTACTTGGTACGATCAATCCTATTAATAAGATTGCAAAAGTTGTGCACAAAGCAAAAGCATTATTTTGTGTCGATGGTGTAGCTTATGCCCCACATCGACTCGTGGATGTTCGAAAATTAAATGTTGACTTTTACGTCTTTAGCTGGTACAAAGTATACGGCCCTCATCAGGCAGTACTTTATGGTCCTTATGATTTATTAAAAAAATTAGATAGCCTCAATCATTATTTTATAGGCAAAGATGTCATTCCTTATAAATTACAACCGGGGAATTTTAATTATGAATTGACTTATAGCCTTGTCGGTATTTCCCAATATTTGACTCAACTACACGACTACCATTTTCCTAAAGATGTTAAAAAAAGTAATCGCCGAAAATTGGCTAAAGCATTCGAATTAATTGCAGATCATGAGGCTCGCTTGGCAGATTATCTATTGTTCTACCTTTTTAGCAATCCAGATGTCATTATAGTTGGGGAAACAAAATCAAGTAAAAAACTTAGAGTTTCTACTATTTCTTTTATTCATAAAAAAATAAAGAGCTCAGAAATTGTTGAAAAAGTTAATTCATTTGGAATCGGAATTCGCTTTGGAGATTTCTATGCAAAAAAGTTAGTTAAAGACCTTGGTTTAAAAAAGTATGATGGTGTAGTACGAATAAGCTTAGTTCATTATAATACGATAAAGGAAGTCCATGCATTAGTTAAAGCTTTGGAGTGTATAATTTAATTTGAAAAATCCTATTTTAGTAGCTATTTTGGTGGTAGACTTAATTCGATTTTAGCATTTCTAGGAGGTACATAATGAGAATATGAGGTATTGCCTACTTAATTAGATTAAAAGAAATGCTTGCCCAAAGAAAAAAGAAAATGCTAAAGTTTAGCAGAGTCAGCGGGCTGGGAATGTTCAAAAAGGCGGGAGCGGGTGCCTGCCTGCGTGTATAGCATTTTTTTGAACTAGATTTTTGGTTCCTCTTCATCAATGGAAAAAGAACATAAACAAATAATAATACTTCTAAAAAATGCTGAAGTCTAACTTAGAACCTGTCCAAAGCATCAATAAATCTTGCTTTTGCCAATTTATAACGATAAAACAATAAATGTTATGTCAAAGAAAAAATTAACCAGAAGAAAATTTCTCAAAAACAGTGCAGTCGTCGGATCTGGGATTATGATTGTCCCAAGAGCTGTGCTAGGTGGGCCAGGTTATACCGCCCCTAGTGATCAAATCAATGTAGCAGGTATTGGTGTTGGTGGTCGGGGATCAAGCATTGTTAGAGGAGCTAGCAAAGTAGAAGGCGTAAATATCATTTCACTTTGTGATGTAGATTTCAAATATGCCAGTAAAACATTTGCTGCTTATCCTCAAGCAACTACTTATCAGGATTTTAGAGAAATGCTTGCGAAGGAAAAAGATATTGATGCGGTAATGATTGCCACGCCTGATCATACCCATGCAGTATGTGCGATGCCTGCTATCCAAATGGGCAAACACGTCTATGTTGAAAAACCTTTAACCCATGATATTTACGAAGCGAGAATGCTTACAGAGGCTGCCAAAAAGCATAAGGTTGCCACTCAAATGGGAAATCAGGGAAATTCCGGAGAAGGTGTTCGACAGATTGGTGAATGGCTGAACTCTGGTGTGATCGGAGACGTAACTAAAGTTCATTGCTGGACCAATCGACCGATCTGGCCTCAAGGAGTTGCTACGCCTGGCGGTCAACATGCTGTGCCTAAAGATTTAAATTGGGATCTATGGTTAGGGACTGCTCCACAGCGAGATTATAATCCCGCTTATCTACCTTTCAAATGGAGAGGTTGGTGGGACTATGGTACGGGAGCTTTAGGAGATATGGGTTGTCATATTATTGATACAGCATTTAAGGTTTTAGACCTCGGTTATCCAACAGCCGTTGAAGCAAGTGTCAGCCAAGTTTATGTGGGAGATTTTGTATTGGCAGACTTTCCCGATTCTTGTCCACCTTCTTCGAAGGTCCATTTCGATTTTCCTGCACGAGCTGATATGCCGGCTGTAGAGTTAGTATGGTATGATGGTGGTATTATGCCTCGCAGACCAGATGAATTAGGAGCAAATGAACAAATGGGTGACTCTGATGGTGGTGTTTTATTCGAAGGGACACGCGGTAAAATTGTTTGTGGTGTATATGGTAAAAACCCTTCATTGCTTCCTTACAAAGCTATGGACTATTTCAAACAACCAGAGCAAACGATTCCAAGAATAGAAAACGGCCATATAGGTAGTTGGATTGAAGCTTGTAAAGGGGGAACGCCTGCATCATCAAACTTTGACTACTCCGGTCCACTAACAGAAACCGTTCTGATGGGTAATCTTGCTATCCGTTCCTATAATTATAAAGAATTAAAACCAGGTAAAACACCTACTAGTTGGGATCCATGGACTTATCCTGGCAGACTTAAACTCAATTGGGATGGTAAAAATATGAAGATAACAAACTTTGATATCGCTAATCAGTTTGTAAAACGTGAATATAGGGGGAGCTGGAGTTTGTGAGAAAATTTAAAATGAAGTGCTTGGAGCATATCTCTGAGCACTTCAAATAAATACAATTATTATTAAGTCTATCTTTCTAGCAATGTTCACATTTTATCAAGGTGAATATCATAATAATTTAAGTGATTAAATTAAAATCATTTTTCTTTTAATTTAATAAAAGCTATAGAGTCCTTTCCTGTAAGATTCTCATTCTTTGATTTTTTAACTTTTCTAATTACCTCTTGAATCATTGCATTATTTAATGTATTTTTTCTACTAATAAATTGAGTTAAATTCCTAAAGTCACTCTTATGTATCCTTCCACTTTCAAGCCAATAATCCAAGCTATCCTTAAACACGTATAAATTATTCATATACAAATGAAGGAATGGAGCTCTGATTTTAGAATAATTAATTGTAGAGTCTTCATTCATAAAAACACCATATTCTTCTTCTTTGGGCAAATTATTTTGTTCAATAAATATCAAAACAGCATTTTTTAAGGAATCTAATATTCGTGTCCTATCTCCTTCCTGTAATGTATTAGAATGAATCATTCTATTCGTCGCAATATCTATATTTCGTAATTCAATTACATTATCTCTAATTTCTGAATCATAAACTTTAGTTTCGTTTATTAAGGGAATGATATTACATCCTATATTATATTTACTTTGACATTTTTTAAAGTAAGTTATTGGAACACCTTTGTATGCCAATATATCAGCAACAGACATTATAGCATTACAATCTTTTACTTTCAGTTCAAGTAAAAAAATAAAAATCTCTTCCAAATCGCTAAGAAACGGATCATAGTATTTGATTGATTCAAAATAATAAAATTGAGCCCGTTCTAAGTCGTTTTTTTCATAGCGATACACCCTTGCTGTATCAATTAAGTTATAATATTGCTCAATATTATAAGTAAACTGCTTAGATTTATTACAGCCTAGTAACTGAATTAAACAAATAGATAAAGATATAATAAAGTAAAACCTATTTAAATATACCTGACGCGAAGTGGTTTGGGTAAGTCCCAAACCACTTCGGTCAGTATAAAAGGGCTTTTCCAAGTAAATTTCATGTATAGTCATGTCCTTTTAGACCAAATATAATATTAGTTTTCATACCGTATCCATCAGTCCATCTAACTCTCTTCGGTTATAGTAATCGGAAAATGGAGTTCACTCATTTTCGTTTTAAGTTTTTTTCCCAGTATAGTTTTCAACCGTTCAAAAGGACTGATCTCCTTTGTCTTTCAAGTAGCAAAGAAAAAATATATAATAACAATACGTTGTGTGATATGGTGTGAACCTGCAAAAAAGTAATTTCTCCGTCCAAGAACGAGGAGAAAACTATTTCTTAGTTTTAAGTAAACTAAAGATCAAGCCTATTCCGATGGCAATCTCCACACTTTTAAGAATTATTATACAAAGATAAGGGAATTAATAATGATCAATTATTAATTCCCTTATCCCTCCCCCTACTCCTTCACTACTTTTTTAGTAATTGTCCCTTCATCTGTAACCAGATTTACAAAATAAATTCCTGTAGACAATTTTTCTAATTTGAGTATCTCTGTTGCTTTTCCATTAATATTTATCAATTTAGAATGGAGTATTTTTCCTGTAACATCCAATATCTGAATATTGATTTCTGTCAAGGTATTCACCTCTATTTCTAATGTCAATGTTGAAGTAAAAGGGTTTGGACTAACAGAAAAAGCTTCGAATGACTTTAAGTCTTCTAAGCCAACTATTCCACTAAATATTTCTGAAGTGTAGGTACAGCCATTACTACTGGTAACGATTAAAGTATAATCTCCATCTTCTGTTATATCATAAGTTTCAGAGGTAGCACCTTCTATGAGTACATCATTTAAGTACCATTGATAGCTATCATATCCTATAGGGCCGGTAAGTGTGTTTTCCAATTGTCCAATTTCTATAGAAACGGAATTAGTAGAGTTGATTTTATAAATTCTACCTTGGGTTAATCTTGCTGCATACAACTCGCCATTAACATCTTCTCCAAAAGTACTAATGTCATAACCCGGTACGTTTCCAATTTCCTGATTAGTCCAATCTCCGGCGCCATCTGAAACAATCGACCAAATTCTCCCCGAACAATAATCAGCATAGATATAATGTCCCGTCAAATCAGGGCTATCACAACCCCGATAAACAAATCCACCTGTTACAGAGCAATGTGTAAAGCCATTATGATTATAGTCTAAAAGTGGGGCTCTATAATCAGAAGCCGATCCACAACCGCTAGTATTAAATGAAGCATCTCCTTCATAGCATCTCCAGCCATAATTGAATCCACCGCCACTGTTTGCTGGTTCGTAATCAATTTCTTCAAAAGCATTTTGACCAACATCACCGATCCAAAAATCTCCGGTTTCACTATCAAAACTAAATCGCCAGGGGTTTCTTAAACCAATCGCCCAGATCTCATCTAGCGTATTTTCATCTTCAATAAATGGATTGTCAGGTGGAATCGCATATGGGCTTCCATTATCCACATCTATTCTAAGCATTTTTCCTAATAAGTTCTGAGGATCTTGAGAACGATTTCCTGGATCACCTCCATCGCCACCATCACCTGTACCTATATAAAGATAACCGTCTGGCCCAAACTCCAAGCCTCCTGCATTATGATTCCAAAATGGTTGATCAATTTCCAAAAGAATAAGCTCACTTCCTGCATCTGCGACATTAGGGTCACTACTTACAGAAAATCTAGAGATTCGAGTATCTCCGTTATTCTTGGTATAATTGACATAGAAATAACCATTATTTGCATAATCTGGATGAAACTCTAAACCTAATAATCCCCGCTCATTTGGATTATCATTGGTCTGAGCCACAATATCTAAAAACAGGGTTGGCAATGTGGTACCATCTTCATCAATGATTTTGATTCGTCCTGTTCGCTCAACAATAAATAATCTCGCATCTCCTGCATGTTTAATATCTACGGGTTGTGAAAAACCGGAGGCAACCTGTACAAGGTTTATTTCTTGTCCAAACATTGTTGTCGATACAACAAGTAGCGCAACGAGTATTTTTATAATTTTCATTAAACTGTGTTTTGTTATAAGTATTGATTTTCAATAAAAACCTACACAAGATAAAGAAGAATTGTATAAACCTTGGCAAATTAAAACATTAAGGTCATTATGCGACACAAACAATTTTCAGGCATTTATACTGACATTGATTAATTTTGGGAAAGCAATGTACTCCGCGTCAGGTATATTCGAAATAGTTCTGTAGAAATCTATTCCTTAGATTCTTTTACCTTTTTTGTTTTCTTTTTCTTCGTCCAAAAATAAATTTCTACTTCTATTTCGTTCGATAAAAAATCAGGCATAGCAGTATGCTTAAATTCAGTCCCTACTTCATAGTCTAAACGCTTGATAGTCCTTAGGCATTTGAAACCTATGGTATTCCCGTCCATTTTCACAATTTGAAAAGGAAGTATAATATCTTTGGTAATGCCATGCATTGTAAATTTTCCAAAAGCTTCAAAATTTGAAAAGTCTCTTTGCCTAATTGAATCACTTGTAAAGGTGATGGTTGGAAAGTTACTTACATCGAAGAAATCAGCTGATTGAAGATGCGTATCTCTTTCTGGAATACCTGTATTAATACTAGCTGCCTGAATTACAGCTGATATTTTAGAATTTACAATTTTTTCATCATTCCAGTCTACTAAAATTTCATAGTCTGTAAACTTACCTGTAACCTTTGTGAAATTAGCTATAGATATATTAAAGCCAATTGTGGAATGATTCGATTCTACTTGTAATTTTCGAATCTGAGCATTTCCTGAAAAGGCTAAAAATAAGCAGACTGAAAGGAGTATTGATTTCATTTTCTTGAATTTTGATTTAGAAGTTGTTCAAAAATAGCTCCCTAAACTATAAAAAGATAATTATTAGCACACTACTACTTATATCAAGCATTATATATCAATTCGCCATCTTAGCGATACCACTAAATAAAGTGATCACACCCACGATTATTGCTCCATACCAAATACTATCCGAACTCATAGTCGCAACCACTCCTCCGATTAAGAATACTAAACCCAAAATAACACTGCCAATCCCACCACCACTACTTCCGCCTTCATCTCCGTATGCTGCACCTCCTTGTTCCTCTACCATCGCTCTTCTTTGGTCACGAATAGATTTAAATGCCTCCGTAGCCATCACTTCTGAACGCTCTTCATCAATCCCATTCGCTATCATAAAATCAATAACATCTTTACGCCCTCTATCAGCAAGGAACATTTGTTGTGCTTGTGCAAAAACTTGTTTTTCGTCCATTTTTTTATTTTTTGTTTGTTCAATGAATGAAGTTGTTCAATGAATTCAAAATTACACTTTTATGGTTATAAAACATAATTATTTTGATTAAAAAATTTAACCTTGTCATAAGTCTGCAAAAGTACTGGCTGCAAAACTATAGTTTTTGAACAAATAAAGATCTTAGAGTAAGCTGCTAACATTTACGCAAAATACTACACGTAATCGTCCGAATTATCGAAGCAAAGTAAATTCAAAAAGGTTTCTCCGAAATCCATAAGTGGGACGATTTCATGAGGTTTTAATTCCTTTTTCCGATAATAAAATAAAAAGTGGTTGCCCAGAGCTTCAAAAGTGATTCCTGGAAAATCAATCATTAGATTCAAAGCACTTGCTTTTAGCAGCAAACTGGCTTCTGGAATTTTAGAAGAAATTTGAAAATTTTGGTTAAAGGTATGTAGGTTTGGAAATGGTTCCTCTGTACCAACGAAGAAGCCTTTCATTTTAGTAAAAGTACTTTTGGGCTCGATAATCAGATAATCGGCAAAAATATTTTCACAATAAATTTCTAGGATAGACTGAGATTTAGTCTCCAAATCTTTTGTCCGAAGGCTATCATAAAATCTAATTTGCCCTTTGACATCAGTTAAATCTTGAGCAATAATTCCCAAAAATCGTCTGGTTCCTTTAGAATTGAAAATTTTAAAGCCTTTGATTTCAGTTAGTTGTTGGCTAAACGTTTCTCGTTTAGTAAAAGAGAATTGCTGTTCACGAGCCAATTGTTCCAATTCTTGTGATCTTTGGCTCTTGAAAAACTCGTCATATATTTTAACCAAGCTGTCTACCATATAATCAAAGATAAATTTTGTTGAACAGAATAAAAACTGATAGAGGCCTAAATTCCCTGTCCCTTACATCTGTTTTTTCAAATATTCAAAGGTAGCAATCACCCTTCCATAATCATTAATGGTCCGCGGAATCATAATTCTACCATCATTGGTACTCCGATCTGCCATTTTCCGATTCGCTTTTGTATCCACATCGACCCCCCAATTGTGAAATTCTATATCTTTTATCTTTGAAAATGGAATGATTTGTTTTTCGCCTTCAAATATATCGATGACCTGATTATTACTAATAACATAGGAATGATCAGCCAATGTTTTGAGGTAGTTAAATCGTCGTCTTATTCCAACATTAATAAAAATACCTATCCCTAAAGCCGCAACAAATAAAAGCATCCCAAATGTAAAAATCGAAATTACAATGCTTATTGCTATAAAAATAAAGGTACCTTTTGCCGCTTTTCCTTGCAATTCATCACACAAGCCAAGCCATGCTTCTTTATTTACCAAGAGGGTAACTGGTTTTTTAAACCTTGCATATTGGACATTATCGTCAAGTAAATCTTCAGACATGTATGTTTTTTTTTACAAAAATAAAATTCTTTCTTCTATTCGTAGCGCTTAGATTAAAAACTTTCAAAGTTTAGATACACTCTGGGAAAGCATATCATTGTTATTATGAAGTTGTTCAAAAATGGCTGCATAGCAAGACTACATAAGATTTTTATAAGAAAGTATTGAGGCAAAAGATCGTTTTGTAGTTTAGTGAGCTATTTTTGAACAACTTCTATCCCGCAAAACATATGTTAAAGTCTTTTTTACATTAAAAAAATACAAATAATATAAAAACAAAGACATTATCTTTTATTATTAGAAAAATTAGAAGATTAAGACTACCATTCTTCCTAAAAACACTGTATCTTTGAGCCATTAATTAGCCATCCTGATTGCAAAACAAACAGAACGTATCTCATAGAGTATACTATTCTGTTTATCCTAAAAACCGTACATCCCCTTTTTTGTATTTGAGCGCTACACGATTGTACAAATCTGTAAAATTGGATTTGTATTTGCACTATTTTATTGTACAGAACACTATAGGATAAAACCTTTATATGAAATCCCTTTTTACATATATTGCAATTACTCTTTTTTTATCGACTTTTTGCTTGAAATTCCAATGGGATATCGCTCCTTTTGATTTTCAATCAGTGCATAGTAGTACGTCATTAACTTGTCCTAATACTTGCCAAATAAGCGATTCATTAGCACTTATTGCGCTTTACAATTCAACACAAGGCATTAACTGGAATACAAACTGGAATACATCACTACCGGTGTGTACTCCTTGGCCAGGTATAGAACTAGATAATGATGGATATGTCGTCAAGATTATCTTAAGTAGCAATAATTTAACTGGGCCACTTCCACCTGAGATTGGAAATTTTTCAAGGCTTGGTGAAATGCAACTTGACAATAATAATCTCTCTGGTAATATTCCACCCGAAATTGGTAATCTTTCCGAAATAGAAATATGTTTTCTCGACGATAATAATTTTCAAGACACGATTCCAGCAGAATTGGGAAACCTCCCTAAATTAAATACCTTATACCTCGATAATAATCAACTTACCGGAGCCGTCCCTATTAGTTTTATAAATCTAAATAACCTATTCAAGTTCGATATTTTCAATAATATGATTGACAGTATTCCGGACTTAAATATGATTAACCTCCAATCAAACCGATTTAGGATTTACAACAATAATGTGACTTTTGATGATATCGTACTTAATGATTTAAATGCTTTAGGTACTTTTTATCAACCACAGGACTCTGTAAACCAAGCCTATACCGCCAATCTTCTCACTGGCGACAATTATATACTCGATCTTGGTTTTGACAATGGTATTCTTGATAATTCGTATCAATGGTTTAAAGATGGACTGCCTTTAGGCATAGTGACTAATAGCAATAAACTAAACTTATCTCCAGTCACTTGGACCAATGCCGGAGAATATCGTTGTCGAGTCACTAATCCCAATGCCCCTTTATTAACCTTACATACCAGACCTGTAACGATTACGGTAGCATGCGGAATCAGTGTTTTTGAGGTCAATGATACCCTTTGTCAGGGAGCTGAAGTAACCGTTAATTCTATAGTTTATAATGAGAGTAATCCAAGTGGTACACAGACACTCAGTCCTGATCAGTATGGTTGTGACTCCATGATTATTGTTAATCTAACTTATCGAGCAGCCAATATTACAGAACTTAATGAAACCATTTGTATTGGAGATACGGTATTCGTCAATGGGAATATTTATGATGCGAATAATCCTACTGGCATGGAAACCCTGGCTATGCCTGATCAGTATGGCTGTGATTCTATTATAGATATAAACCTGAATTTTTATACTGCCGCCGCCGCAGGAAACCTTAGTCCAATTATTTGCCAAAGCGATAGCATTGAGCTGTTTGGCATTTTTTACGATCATGACAATCCAAGTGGTACAGTCCTACTAGAAAATGCTACTGCTACAGGTTGTGATTCTACACTCTTTATTGAAGTGCAATTTTATCAAGCTGCCATAGGTAGTTTTAATCAAAGTGTTTGTGAAGGCGGAAGCATTAATTATGAAGGACAGGTCTTTGATGAAGATACACCAAATGGTCAAGTGAACCTTGGAGCCGTTTCACAAAATGGTTGTGATTCAATAGTCAATGTCAGCTTAAGCTTTTTTGGTCCGATGGAAGGTACTTTAGAAGAGACCCTTTGTGCTGGAGATAGCATTGTTATTCAGAATACTGTTTTTAACGAATCTAATCCCGCTGGTACAGTGTTTTTTCCTAATGGTGGACAAAATTCCTGCGATTCTATAGTATTCGTCAATCTTAGTTTTGGTTCAAGTGTTGTCGAACATCTCGACCTCACACTTTGTAACACAGATGCTATTATTGTCAATAACATTACCTATGATATTTCAAATCCGAATGGTAGTGAAATGATAAGTGGAGGCAGTAACAGTGGTTGCGATTCTTTAGTGATGGTAGATTTGAGTTTTTATCCCCAAAATATTATTACAATAGATTCGACACTTTGTTTTGGAGACTCCATTGTAGTTCAGGGGACTACTTATAATGCAAATCAACCTAGCGGCATAGAAGTATTCACAGGAGCGAGTCTGCTATCTTGTGATTCCACAGTTGTAATTGATTTAAGTTTTTATCCTCAATATTTAGAAACCTTAAACCCTAGTCTGTGTCCAGGAGAATCAATAATTGTCAATGGCATCACCTATGATGAAGACAATCCCTCCGGCACTGAAATCTTATTAAATTCTAGTAGTACGGCTTGTGATTCAACGGTTATAATTGATCTTATTTTTAATGAAAGTTTCATGATCGATTTTGAACCTTTGGTCTGTAGTGATAATAGTTTTACGATTAATAATAACCTATATGATATAAATAATCCTTCTGGTACGGAAAGTATGCAAAGTAGTACAGGTTGTGATTCTATTATCAATATCTCACTGAGTTTTTATCCTAATGATCCAGGCATTATCAATGATGTACTTTGTACAGGACAGGAAATTGTCATTAATGGGATTACTTATGATGAAGGCAATCCTTCTGGTACTGAAGTTTTACAAAACGAAACTATTAATGGTTGTGATTCCACTATACTCATTAATCTTAGTTTTGTCCAAAACACTGAAAGCACCTTAAATCCAAGTTTATGTCCAGGTGAAAGTATAGTAGTGAATGGTTTTAGTTATGATGAAAACAATCCAAATGGTATACAAGTATTTGAAAATGAAGCCGCTAATGGTTGTGACTCAATTGTAAATATTGACCTTAGTTTTCATCTTGAGGTGATTGAAAATTTTACGGCTACAATCTGTCCTTCAGATAGCATACTTATTAATGGCATTTATTATAGTATAAATAATCCAAATGGTACTGAAGTTTTTCAAAATGCAAGCAGTAATGGATGTGATTCCACAGTCCTTATCTCACTTGATTTTTACAATGTCCAAGAAACTTTTATTGATGATATCTTATGTGAGCAAGATGAGTTGATCATTAATAATCAGGTTTATAATATTTCCAATTTCAGCGGAACAGAGATCATTGAAAATGCTACAATAAATGGATGTGATTCTATTATCATTATTGATTTGACTTTCAATATGATTGTTGAAGAAGTACTTAATACTGAATTATGTACAGGCGAAAGTCTTGTAATAAATAGTATAGTTTATAATGAAAGCCATCCAGATGGCATAGCTATTTTCCCTAATGGGGCTGTAAATGGATGTGACTCCATTATCAATATCTCATTGAGTTTTATGCCTGATCCGATAGAGCATATAGTCGAAACATTATGCGTCGGTGAGTTTATTATGGTTAATGATATAATGTATGATTTTTTAAATCCAACGGGTACAGAAATCATCGAAAATGGATCAGTGAATGCTTGTGATTCGACAATTATTATTGAGCTTAGTTTTTATCCTTTAGCGGAAGGTGATCTAAATCCAATAATTTGTCATGGCGCATCTTTCGAATTTAATGGAACTGTATTTGATGCCGATACACCAACAGGAATGGTGGTATTAGAAAATATGAGTAGCCATGGTTGTGATTCTACCGTCCAAGTTCAATTAGGTTTTTATGATTTATCTGAGCATAATATTAACTCAACACTTTGTGCTGATGAATCAATGGTCATCAATGGTACGACTTACGATATAAATCATCCCAATGGTACGGAGACCCTAGAGAATGCTAGCTTTAATGGATGTGATTCTACGATATTAGTGGCCCTCGATTTCTTAGAAGAGGTAATTTTTGAAACCTCCGCTAGTATTTGTGAAGGATCAAATTTTGAAATAGCAAATAATACTTATAATGAAAGCGGCCTTTATGAAATTAATCTAGAGCAGGCCGCCGCCAATGGTTGCGATAGTACAGTCTTATTAAACCTTAGTGTTCTGGATGCGGAAAGTTTAGGATTGGCTGACCTTGGAGAAGATATCTATCAGTGCGAGGATTTTGCTACTTTGACAGGAAATCTTCCCACTGGAAGCAATGGTCTCTGGACCAATCTTAATGGCGACTTTATTGATGATCCACAAAATCCTTCCATTGATTTAGAAAATTTACAATCAGGCACACAACAATTCATCTGGACTTTATCTACTAGTCAATGTACAAATTATGATGCGGATACTATCCAAATCACGATTCAATCAATACCAGATGCAGTCGATGATGTTTTTAACCTGGATATTGAGACATCCCTGATAACATTGGATTTATTCGAAAATGATGATCTTTCGCGTGTAGATGGATGGGTATTTGAATTATTATCCACACCCTCAATGGGTGATTTGACAGCTTTGGATGAAGGGCTTTATGAATTTAAAAGAAATAATCCGCTTGGAGGCGAACTGATTTTTGACTACCAACTTTGTAATGAAGATTGCCCTGATCTTTGTGATATTGCAAGTGTCCGAATCTCCCTTGAAAAACAAGACATTGATCAGTTGGATATTCCTAATGCTATCACACCAAACGAAGATGGTATCAACGAATATTTTATGTTTCCTCAAATAGAATTTGAACCAGATCGTTATCCCGATCGAGAGTTGATTATATTTAATCGTTGGGGGAATATTATCTATGAGTCAAAGCCCTATCAAAATGATTGGAATGGCGTAGATCAAAGTGACCGCCCTTTACCTCAGGGTACTTATTACTATGTTTTGCGACTTGACATTTCATCTGGTACTATTCTTAAGGGGGATGTTTCGATTTTAAAATAAGTTAAAAGGTTTGCTTCGCTTACCTTTTAAGGGATAGTATTCCTGTTGGGAATAAGTGGCTGTTCAGCTTGTGGCTGAAAGGGATAGAAGACCTTCGGTCTTAGAGATAGTCGCCTTTGGCGAAGTGGGGATTCAAAGGTCTAACAGGAAAGTCTTCAAAAAAAAATCCCCTCTACCTTTGTAGAAGGGATACATTCCTGAATAATCTATGAGAATCTCTAAACTTTACAAATTAGTGGAGCTTATACCCGCCCGAGGGTTTAATCTAATTATCTGATAAACAGATAAATTCAACTGCCTCAATTTTTTTATTGGTTTTTTTAAAAAAAGTAACAGTGGGAGTACAAACAGTTCTGCTTGTACCAAGAGTATTTAACCGTGTCATTTTGGAGAATTTTTCCACAGAGGAAATCATCACAGCATTGTGAGATAAATTACTTGCTGTCACGGGATTGAATTGATTGAAAGATAAGCGACTTAGGTTTAATACGCTTTCCACTGTTACATAAGAAGGGACTAAATCAGAGAAATGATCTTTAGCCATTTGGCTATTCGTTCCGGTATAAGAATGCTTATACGGCTGTAATAAAGTTGCTTCGCTGCTTAGTATTCCATTCATGGGATAATAAAATTGGTTAATGTCTATTTGTTCATGATTTTCTTCCAGTACACTATTAAAAAATCAATATTCATTGCTAATAATCTAATCTTATTAGGCTATTGAATTCATTTTTTTAATAGAGCTAAAGAATTTTCATTTAGTGCTAGATAGTGTGTAAAGGCAGTACTAAAACGTTACTGAATTTACCTTAACCAATAATTGTAAAATGGAATAGTGCTGTGTAATAACAGACCTTCTTGGAGGGTTAAAGTATTCATGGGATATAAAATTTTCGGTTACTTGGAATATTATGTTCACCTCAAAGATACATTCAAAAACAATTTTGCAAATACCCTAAATATGGTATTTTTCACATTTTAAAAATCATCAAATATAAACAACCCAACCTAACTCTTTGAAAACCAACCTTTTATTAATGAAATCTGGATCGCATTTAAACGAAAAAAATATCGGAGAAGCTTTACATTAGCCTTAATTATTTTTCAGAAGGAATCTTTATAGTCAAAACAGGAATTACTACCAGACTAATAATCAAAAGTGTAGGCTAAATTGATCTCATGAGTACTGCCTACATCTGGGCCAAATGAACTAAATGAATAGTCAAAACCATAGCCTATTTTAAAGTTAGAATCATCTCCTAATACATCTCCTGCAACATAGCCAAACTCAAGGTGAAAGTTTCCGGCTGTTGATAAACCTGTACCTAACCAAAAATTGCTTTGCATCTGATATCGTAGATTAAAATCTACATTAAGCGGAACATTAGGAGCATACTTAATCCAAACAGAAGGCTCTAGAAAACTACCATTATCGAGATACGCATACATACCGAGTAAACCGTAATAATGCTGAACTCTTTGAACAGAGAATGCTCCAGTATCATCTTGAAATTCAAGGTTCAAACCGAATACTTGAGGAATAGAAACACCCGCATAAACATGATTACCATCCAAGAATCCGCCATCTAATTGTCTATAAAAATAAGCACCTAAACCAAAATCAGGGAAGACTTTAGCTTGATTGTCTGTGGTGAGAATATCATTTAATTCTCTTAATCTAATCTCTTTGGTATCCACTCGATATTGTACTGCCCCAAAACTCAAACCAAAAGATAAACCTCCATAATAAGGATCATCTGTGATGATTCCTGCTACTCGCCCATAAGCACCTGTAAATCCAGTAGGACCAGTCTGATCATTGATAATATATCCGCCAGCGATCCAACTAAAACTACCTCTTTCAGCATACATATACTGTCCACTCAGTGTTTGGGTCGTAGGAGCAGCTTCCAGTCCTGCCCATTGTTTGCGATAAGAGCCGCCAAAGGCAACATTATGCTCATAAATAAAATAATCACTATGCACTGTTGCTGGATTCAATATCCCTGCTTGTTCCCTATATTGCGTAAATAATGGTAGATGTTGAGCGATTGCCCATTCTCCCAATATTATTAAGCATAAAAGTAAAAATAGTTTTTTCATTAAATTATTTTAAACAAGCTTGTAAATTAACGATAATTCCCTAAGAGACAAGGCATAACTATATGCATTCACACATCCATATAGTATCTTTAAAACAAAATTATGCCATGATTTCAATCATTTCCCTTACCTCGAAAAAAGGATGAGAAAGCAATAATTCCATTTTTCAGATAAAATTAAAACGGGTAAATTATATTTGGTAAAACACAAAAAACAACAACCCAGTATTTAGCTGTAGGAGAAAGCTAGATTTAATTTGTGCAATCAAGGAAAACGAGTAGTAGAACACCACTCTACAACAACTTTAATTAAAGTATTACAAAGGTATAAAATCTTTCAGACTAATGCTAATTACACCCCTACCTTAGAATAATTACAAGGGAAGTAATTCTATACCTATAAAAAACAAGTTTAAAATAAAAATCTCCCCTTACAATGGCAAGGAGAGATCGTTTACAAAAACTGTTTTAAGATATTTATTTCTGTTTACAGTCTCTGTAGAATACTCATTTAGAATAATCATCAGAGTATCCCGCGTGGGGGGGTGAACTCATTTTTACAAATGAACAATATACCCATGCTGGGCAGAAACTTAGACAACGCTTTTCTCCGAAAGAAAAGGTTGAACAGATCGATAGATTGTGTTAAAACTCAAATTGATGAGATTGCAAAACTACCGCAACATTAAAATCGTAAGGGAATGAAAATTAAATAGGGGTAACAAAACTCTACTTCCACTACGTTTGCAATCTATAGGATGATGTTGCATTATTTTTTGAGTGATTGTGTAGTGTATCTGACAATATCAAAGGTACAATTTTATTCGTTTTTTCTTATACCCCTAAAAGGGTAATTATTGTATTACCTTCAAAAAAGATATATAAATGAGATCCTTTGTAACATCCATTTGCTCAACACGTTTTTCAAAGAAATCAATTAAAATATGCTTAAATACTTCATTCTTTTACTGAATACAGCATAAAACAAACATTGTCTATGGCTTTTTTAGCCATAAACCGAACACTTCTTAATTTACAATGTACAAAAAGGCTATACCTTACTATTCATAGATTTAACTAAATCGTTCATATATAGTTAAATAAAATTTAGTTACTCTAAGTATTGGTGAAAAATAACAACCTTATTGAATATAAAAGCGTACTTTTGCACCTTCATTTAAAAAACAACACAAGATAATGCAGGAATTAAGGAATATTGCCATCATTGCTCACGTAGATCACGGAAAAACAACCCTGGTCGACAAGATTCTCTATCATTGTAGATTGTTCCGAGACAATGAAAGCAAAAAAGAATTGATACTGGATAATAATGATCAGGAAAGAGAAAGAGGGATTACTATTCTTTCAAAAAATGTTTCTGTTAATTATAAAGGTGTAAAGATCAATGTAATTGATACCCCTGGTCACGCCGATTTTGGTGGTGAAGTCGAGCGGGTACTTAATATGGCTGATGGTGTTTTACTTATTGTTGATGCTTTTGAAGGGCCAATGCCTCAGACGCGATATGTATTAAGTAAAGCTATCGCACTTGGTTTGAAGCCAATAGTAGTGATCAATAAAGTAGATAAAGAAAACTGTAGACCAGACGAAGTGCAAGAAGATGTGTTTGAACTGATGTTTAATTTGGATGCTACAGAAGAGCAATTAGACTTTGCTACCGTTTATGGTTCAGCAAAAAATAATTGGATGGGAGAAGATTGGAATACTCAAACAGAAGATGTAAGTTATTTACTTGATCAGATTTTGGAACATATTCCTGCTCCAGAAAAGAAAGAGGGTACGCTTCAAATGCAAATCACTTCAATTGATTACTCTAATTATATTGGTAGGATTGCTATTGGACGAATTACTAGAGGGAGTGTCTTATCAGGTAAACCAATGTCTTTGGTAAAAAGAGATGGTAAAATTGTCAAAACGACGATTAAAGAATTATATACTTTTTCTGGTTTAGGAAAGGAAAAAACAACCGTTGCCCACTGCGGTGATATTTGTGCAATCAGTGGAATCGACAATTTTGATATTGGAGATACAGTAGCTGATTGGGAAAACCCAGAAGGCTTACCACCTATCACGATTGATGAACCGACAATGAGTATGCTATTTACAGTTAATAATTCTCCATTTTTTGGAAAAGAAGGGGATTTTGTAACCAGTAGACACTTAAGAGATCGTTTATTCAAAGAGCTCGAAAAAAATCTAGCACTTAGAGTAGAAGAAACCGCGTCGCCTGATTCTTATACCGTTTTTGGTAGAGGTGTGATGCACCTTTCCGTACTTATCGAAACAATGAGAAGAGAAGGCTATGAACTTCAATTGGGTAAACCTCGCGTTATCATTAAAGAAATTGATGGTCAAAAATGTGAGCCAATGGAGCTGCTTTCCATTGATTTACCTGAAAATGTCTCAGGTAAAGTAATCGAGATTGTAAATCAGCGAAAAGGTGAAATGGTCATAATGGAACCTAAAGGTGATTTGATGCACCTTGAGTTTAATATTCCTTCTCGTGGTATTATTGGAATGAGAAATACGCTTTTAACATTAACTGCCGGAGAAGCGACCATTTCTCATCGATTTAAAGAATATGCTCCATGGAAAGGAGAAATCCCTTCTAGAAATAAAGGTGTCTTGATTGTTCATGAGGCAGGCACGACAATTCCTTTTGCCATTAATAAATTGCAAGAGAGAGGCAAATTTTTTATTTCGCCAGGTGTAGATGTATACGAAGGTCAAATAGTGGGAGAAAATAGTCGAGAAAATGATTTAATGGTCAATGTAATCAAGACTAAAAAACTCACGAATATGCGCTCAGCAGGTACAGATGACAAAGTAAAATTAGTGCCGCCAATAGTATTTTCGCTAGAACAGTCAATGGAATATATTGATGATGATGAATACGTAGAAGTCACTCCTAAAAGCATTCGCTTACGTAAAATCTTATTAAAAGAACATGAGCGTAAACGTGCCTCTAATGCTAAGATCACGATCTAAGCAAGTCAATCAAATCTAAAATTCAGCAAGAAAAAGCTTATCTACTATAAAAAACGCCACTTCCTAATGGAAGTGGCTATAGTCGTTATAACCATTTCTAACACTGAATGAGAGCGGACTTTAAAAGCCATTTAGAAAGGTGATAAGACCACTGTCTTGCTTATCTAGGGGAAACCTTAAGCACCTATCCATTCGCGAATTAACTCATGAAAAATTTGAAACTTCTTCATTTTAGCTTTTGTGTACAACGACGGAAAGGTAATAATTTCGCCCCAATATAATAAAAATTAAAATTTAAGTAGGTCAAATTAGCAAATAATGTTTTATTTCATAATTCGAAGCCTTTCACTTAAAACCGTAAATCGATTATATATACTAGTACTTTTGCTAATTTATTGGCTCTGAATTGGCAAAAAAAAGGCAGTACCAATTGGTACTGCCTAAAAGAATCGTGTCTCATAATATGTGTTATCTTTGAATCAGTACATAACCAGAGGCTGTACGTCCATTTCCTTCTTCAAAATGATAAAAATAAGTTCCATCCGGTAAATCAACTCCTCGCCATGTCCCACCCCACGTATTTTGATATCCTTTCTCAAAAAACACCCTTCCTCCCCAACGATTAAACACAGACAAGGAATTATTGCGATTATATGTGGTATTAATCACAAAAAAGTCATTCATTCCATCTCCATTTGGAGAAAATCCATTGTGAATAATATTATTTTCACAAGCCACTTCAATATATACTGTTGCTATGTCACAATCTACCTCATTACATAAAAAATAACTCAGACTATCCGACATTGTTAAGGAGCAAAAATCAGCATCAGGCACATACTCTATTACATGATCCGCTCTTATTCGAATCGTTCCATTCTCTGGAAAAGATATAATTTCAAGAGAATTAACAATACCATTTATCGTATCATTAGATAGTACATCGATTGGGAGACTTATTCCCTCTTGAGTTTCTACATAATCATCAATTGCTATCGGTGCAACATTTGGTTCTGAATTAACTCCTGATAAAATTTCAATATTAACATAAGTAGTATCACAAAATCCAAAATTATCGCAGATTTCAAAACAGAACTGTTCCGTTCCTACTTCTATTCCTTCTATATCCAAACAATACGTTAAGGTGTCAATGTTTACCAATGCTAATTCTCCTGTGTTATCTTCACAAAAATTATTTATTGACACTATTTCACCTTGCAAATCAGCAGTATCCAAACATATAAAATCGGCCTCCATTACGATGACCGAAACATCAATGAAATCAGGCTGTATACATGCGACTAAACTGCTGAGGGTATCTGCACATCCAGTGAGTTCATGTGTGAATATAAGCTCATGGCTACCAATAGATAATAGTAGTGACGTTCCAAAATTACATTCATCTATTGTTCCCGTAAAAGGTATATTATTATCCATAATTGTATAATCCGAAATTTCGTCAAATGGTATTTCCAAGCATAAATTTGCTTCTATATCACAAGTATCAATTTGAATATTGACAACAGAAGGATTAATAAAATCTGAACAGACAACTGGAGGAGTACAAACTATATTGATTATTGCAGAATCTAGACAGCCCGTAATATTCTGCGTTAAGTAAATTAAATAGGTGCCTGTATCTAACTCAATTTCTGTATTGGATATCGCACAAGATTCGAAACCATTTGTATAAACATTGCCATTAGCGGTAAAAGTATAATCATTAATTTCCGAAAAAGGTACAGGTAAACAGACTACAGTCATTGAATCACAATGACTAGAAGATTCACTAAATAATCCACCTTCGAGGTATTCAAAACATGGAATACAATGGATATCAATCTCGAAGGAATCTGTACATTGATTGGATGTATTATAAAAAACGATTTCATGAAATCCAGTATCTAATTCCATTTCAAGACTAGAATCAGATGCAATTTTCTCAATAAAAGCTGTACCTGAACTATTTGAAAGTATTTGAGTAACTTCGATATTACTATAGGCATTTTCATTTACACCTCCAGTGATGATCTGAAGCAAATTATCAATTTCCCAACTTGCTCCTACATCCCAAACATTCATCGAATCTACTAAATCTTCAATAGTGTTAAATCCACCAAGATAAGTCGTATTATTTATTGTCCAATTTTGTAGAAGATAAGGGCCTAAAACGCCTCCTCCTGGAATTGTTGAATAGTCATATCTATAAAAACTATCTGTACTACAGGCATTCACTGATCCATTATATACTAGGCCATCAATTGACACTATATATTCAGCATAATCATTAGTTGGAATTTCAAAACAAACAGCTTGATTATCATTACAATTATCCAATTCATAGTTCGTCGATCCACTATATAATTCACCACATGGAATACAATTGATTACAATGATCAAAGTATCCTCACATTGTTCTACCGGTTCCGTGAATATTAATTCATGGTATCCTGTATCTAAAGTTATTTGGCTACCATTTGGATTTAAGCTTGTCGTCATAAAAATAGTTGCTGACTCTCCAGTAGACACTTGGTTGATATTAATTCCGCCATAATTGGTAGTAGTACTTCCGCCTCGAATACTAGCGGTGAGTAAATCATGCGTCCAATTGCCTTCAGTATCCCAAAGATTCATAGAATCAGTAAGCTCCTCCATATTAGCAACAAGTCCGGTATAAATTATACCATCCACATTCCAAGCATCCACAAGATAAGGACCACTGAGGCCACTCCCTGGAATAGACAAATAAGTATAAGCAAAAGATGTGTCAAAATTACAAGGACTTAGTCCACCTAGATAAACTTGTCCATTATCCGTGATGTCATAAGTCAGTATATCACCGATGGATTCGTTAATACAAATTGAAACAGCATTATCGCAATTTTCAATTGTTAATTCTATATGACTGGTGTCTATAAAATCTGTACATAATAATGAAGTATAAAAAGAATAATCAGGCCATAATTTTTGGATTGAGGAATCCGCCCAATTCAAATCGTTTTCCAATACTATTTGTGTATTATTTACTTTACAATTATTAAAAGCATAAGCAACTGGATAAGTACTAAAGAATAATATTAAATGCACTAAAATGCATTTAATATTTAAGGAATTAAAAATAGGAACGCTAAAAACTACTTTAACCATTGTATTACAGAACGTTGATTATGACATTTAACTAAAAAGACAGCTGGAAGATCAAAAGCCTTAATATCACTTATTTATTATCTGTACAATAAGTAATTCAAATTCCGTACCAAACATATATATATTATTAATATGTTTATTTGTTGTTCTCTTTTATAAGAACATTAAATTTATATATTGATATGATTGAAAATAGATACCGTGTCGAAGTCATTAGAAGATACTTATTCATCCGATAGTCCTAATGCAAAAAAAAAGGATGAATTATAAATAATTCATCCTTTGTAGCTTTGAAATTGAATAATGCTTTGGGAAAATAAAAGCCTCTTAAAAATAAGATTTTTTAAATCGCATCATTCTTTGGGTTTAAAAGTAGTGTAAATTTGTCTGGATTGAGACCCATTGGTCCCATCCTAATTTGGGTAACAACATCTTTAAGCGGTTTTCGCAAATATATATAAAGTCTCTTGACATAATCAAAAGTACCTATTGGTAGCCAATAAAAGTAATATAGTTGAGTTGATTTTCTTAATGAGAGGTAACTGCTCTTTTAATTTGTTTAAAAAAACATTAATTAATCCAAAAAATGGATTTGAGAGTTTTGCTGCGGAAGAGTATAAATAATGTAGGCTTTAATAAATGAGAATATTTTAATGCGCCTAACGATAACCAATATAGCAAGAATCCTTCCAAAATGAAAGGTTTTCTGTTTCAAAAAATTAACATTAGTGACATAGTAAATATTAAAAAACAAATAATCTATTTAAATTAAATTTTAATGTTTTTATTTATTCGACTTTATAAAGGAAATATCTACTAACGGGCAAACATATACATTACAAATATACAAACATATTAAATACCTGTTAATCAACTATCTATAATTGTGTCAATATTATTATATAAGAATATTCAGAGTCACTAAAATCATAAAAACATAAATAATTTTATAATATTCCGTGACTATTTTAATATAAGCAAAATAAAAAAAGAGCCTTAAAATTAAGGCTCTTTTATTCATTTGTGCAAATAAAATTCAAAATATAAAATACCAGTTGCGGTATTAGTTGGTTTTCCTAAGTTGTGATGCGTTATTTCTGATTTAATAAAAAATCAAAAAAATGAGAGCCTTGGATTGCAACTGGTTAAATAGTCAATACAATTTATATAATCAAAAGGGTAACCCCTTTTAAAGTATTTATAATTTAGCTTTGGAAAGTAGAAAATAATTTTGTCAATGATGAATTCATTGATTAATAAGCCTACTCATAATAATACTTTGTATCATTATAGTATTGTGCTTAGTTTGGGAAAGGTAAAATAAAACTTTGTGTTATACTTATATATAGACAATCATTATGCCAAACACATTATTTTTTATTTTATATTTATACTTTAAAGAAGATGGTTTGTTTCAATAAAAGCCTAGTAAATAATATTTTAGTATACTAGTCTTTCCATGAGAAAAGATTCATTACTCAATCCTTTGACTTCTACGGTCATTTGTGGTTCGCTATTTTCCCAATTGATATTTAGAATTGAAAAATTTCTACGATAGATCATATCTCCTAGCCTATATTGATTGGCCTCTGATCTAGGAGTTCCCCAAGTATGTGTAAGGCCACTTGCAGTCATTTCATAAATTGGATAATCCAGTCCCTCAGGTTGATATTTAGAAAGTTCCGCGATGTGTCGATCACCACTAATCAGAAGCGGATTTTCAGGTTTTGTTTTAACGATAAGGTCAAAAAACCTTTTCCTGGCGAGTGGAAAATTCGCCCATTTTTCCCAGGCATGCTCTTTAGGAATAATTTGTATTCCTGATCCTATAATATGTACTTTTGCTGTACTTTCTTTTAATTCTTTTTCCAACCATTCCCATTGTGCCTCCCCTAGTATATCACCAGTAGGATTAATAGTATAGACACCTCCTGGAGCAGTATCTTTTACCAAATTATTCCTAAAATAACGCGCATCCAATAAAATCACTTTTACTTCTTGATCTTTTGGACCGTAAACGTATGATTGATATGCCCCTTCTCTACGCTTCCTTACTTCTGCGTTTTTAGGTACATCTAAGAAATCAAGCATCAATTTTTTACTTTCACGCTTTTTAGGATATTCCTTCCCTCCGTCATTTACACCATAATCATGATCATCCCAGATTCCAATTACCGGACAATGTTTTAGTAATGATTGATACTTTGGATTAGTTTTTTGCAATTGGTATTTTCCGCTTAGGATATCCATATCTTCAGTATCTCCATAAATATTATCTCCAAGCCATATCCAAAGATCCGGATCATTCTGCAAAACATATTGCCACATATCTTGAGTCTTCGTTTGATTATTACAAGAACCAAAAGATATACAATTTATATTTCTTTCATTATCAAAAGCAGGAATGCTGATCGTAGTAGAAACCTTTTTATTACATGCTATTAAAGGCAAGAGCAATAAGAGTAATATTTTTTTCATTAACTGAAATATTAGGAGGTATTATTATTAGTGGTTCTTTGACAAATACCGTCTTTGAGACAAAGCCATAAACAAGATCAAGGCTTCCTTTAGTCGTTTTTGATCTTATTTACGGATTTGTCCACGGGATTTGTCAAAGAGTGTTATTAGTTTAGTGAAAAATGTGAATCCGTCTTAGGCTGAGACAATTTAGAATATCGATCATGGTTTGGATAATAAATCCCAGCGATCATCCTTATTTCATCCAATAATTCAATCAAATCAAGACTCATATGATGATTCAAAAGGTCACTACTTAGTTTTTTTGCTCGAAGACAGCGCTGTACTTCTTCCGCCTCATAACGATAGCCATTACTATCATAATCGAAGAAAATATCCTGTGGCTCTTTGCCTTCAACAAAAATAGTCAGGCTAGTTGGTTCATGCCAACGAGAATTTATTCGAATCGTCCCTTTCGTGCCATATATCAAAGCTTCTGTAGATGTTTTAGTTATTATAGAAGCATCCAAAATTGCCATTTTGTTTTTCGGATACTTCATTATCATAGCACAACTTTCATCTACATTCGTTTTTCCAATACTTGCTATTGCTTTAATATCTTTAGGTTTCCCAAGTAATAGCAAGGATAAGAAAACGGGATAAATTCCAACATCCAATAATGCTCCTCCTCCAAGGTTTTGATCAAACAACCTACTGGAAGAATCCATAGTAGCCTTAAATCCAAAATCTGCTTTAAGAGATTGAACATCTCCAATTGTTCCTTTTTTAATGATAGATAATACCTTCTTAACAGTAGGTAAAAATCGCGTCCACATCGCCTCCATTAAAAAAGTATTGTTATTTTTTGAAGCTGCAATCATTCGCCTGACTTCTGCCGCATTCATTGCGAATGGTTTTTCACATAGTACTGGAATTTTATGATTAAGGCACATAATCGTATTAGCACAATGTGATGTATGTGGTGTAGCAATATATATAACATCTAATTTAGGGCAAGTCATCATCTCTTCATAAGAACCATAACAATGTGCTGCATTGTATTTTTTTCCAAAAGCTTTAGCTTTATCCAAAGTACGAGAGGCAACCGCATGAATAGTAGCGTTTTTTAGTCCTTGAATGTCCTGTGCAAATTTATTTGCAATCTTTCCACAACCAATAATTCCCCAGTTATACACTTTTGCCATACCGTTTAATTTTCCAATTCTAATGTTAAAGGTTCTTTGATAAATTCATTGTCAATAGATTTGTCTAAGAACGAAGTTAATAAAAAATGTAACCAACCTGAAAACAAGGTTTATACAGGCTTATAGCTTTATACGACAATTCTAAAAAATGTATGCATTTTTCATCAAGGTATTCCATTAAAAGTTTTAAAATATCTATTTTGGTCTGTTATGGATGCAATAGATCTAGTACGAATTAATTTTAACCCCAGCCAATTAACCTTACTCAATATATGTTTAGCGTTTCTGATGTTTGGAGTCGCTTTGGATATTAAAATTTCGGATTTTCGATATATTCTTCGTAATCCTAAAACAGCACTGATTGGGCTAAGTGCTCAATTACTGTTACTTCCTATACTTACTATTATATTGGCGAGGGCCTTTAATCCGCCAGCGAGTATTGCATTGGGGATGATACTCATCGCGGTTTGTCCTGGAGGCAATGTTTCTAATTTCGCAGTGCATTTAGCTAAAGCGAATGCTGCTCTATCAGTAATGCTGACCTCTATTTCTACATTAGCAGCTGTAATTTTGACTCCAATTGCTTTTACTTTTTGGTCAAAATTCATTCCTGATTCAGTCGAACTTAGAGCATCTATTTATGTCGATCCAATTGATATGGTTATTACAATTATACAACTCATCTTCATTCCATTAATTTTTGGAATGTTCATCAATTATAAATTTGAAAACCTAGCTAATAAAATTAAAAAGTCTGTTCGGATGGTGAGTATTCTTATCTTTTTTGGATTTGTACTATTTGCATTAATTGGCAATTATCAAAATATTATAGATCATGTAGGCAAAGTATTCTGGATTGTACTTGTGCATAATACTGCGGGTTTTGCACTGGGATTCTGGTGGGCAAAATTATTTGGAGTCCAACAAAGAGATGCTAGAGCAATTTCTATTGAAACGGGCATCCAAAATTCGGGTCTGGGGCTTATTCTAATTTTCAATTTCTTTCATGGAATAGGTGGTATGGCCATGATAACAGCATGGTGGGGAATTTGGCATTTAATCTCTGGTTTCTGCCTTGCGATGTGGTGGAGTCGATCAGCGAACTCCGATAATAAAGTTGTTCAATAGAATAAACGGTTAAGAGTTTGTCTAAAAAAGAAACAACCGCTTGAAAAATCAAGTCGGTTGTCGAGAGAGAGAATTAATTCTTAATAGCGAAGGGAAACCTTCAAAAACTTAATCAGCCTATATTTTTTGTGCATGGAATAAGGATCATAGCTTTATAATTCCAATTACAATTCAAGATTATTAAAGAAATATCAAAAAGGCAAAAAAGTAGTTGAAAAAATTGTTGAACGCGTCAATCTATCTTCCCAACGCGTCATATAGGAAAGAATATATTGAAAAAATTATAAATTTAGACTTCAAAGCCTCGTTAGACATAGCGGCTTAAAGCATGATATTTTAGGTTTGTAAGGCAGTGATCAGTCCTGTGGGCTAGATGATTTGGTGATTGCTTCGCTTGTGAGTGGTTTTGCTTTCAGCATTCTTACAAAGTTTTGATATTTCATTTCCACTAAGATTAAGCGATTTTGTCTAAGAATTTTACAAAAGCAGGTTTTCTTCGAAAAGCAACGGGTAAGACCACTCCACCGCTTAAATGTACTGCCCCTCCTCTACCAGATTCTAATTTGACCACATTAAGACAATTAACAAGATAGGATTTATGAATTCTAAAGAAACAATCTTCAGGTAAAATCCCTTCATAATATTGCAAAGGATAAGCTGTCGTTAACTTTTGACTATTATCAAGATGAAAAATAGCATAGCTACGATGTGCTTCAATAAAAACGATATCTGAAATTTTAATTACCTGATGAGTCTTATTATCTGATACTACGATTTGGTCTATTTCTTCAGGTTCTTTAGTAACATTATTTTTAAAAAAAGAAAGGCTATTTTGGTATGCATTTGAACTATTTTTTGCTTTTTCGAGGGCCTGTCTTAGTTCTCTCAAATTAATGGGTTTTAGCAAATAATCAAGGGCCGCATATTTAATTGCCTTAATAGCATAATGATTGTAGCCAGTCGTAAAAATTACTTTGAACTTAGGAGCATTGAACACATCCAATATATCAAAACCATTGCCTCCCGGCATTTCAATATCCAAGAAAACGATATCAGGATTTGTTTTTTTGATTAACTCTATCCCTGAAGATACATCCTGCGCCAAGCCAAGCAAGTTGACATCTTCACAATATTCTTCCAACATTTGTTGCAACAAATCTCTACTATTTACTTCATCCTCAATAATAATAGCGTTGATCATCATTTCTTATAGACTAATGGTAATATAAAATGAACTTGTAAGCCTCTTTTATTTTTATCCAGAGTGGAAAGGTTTATAAAACTAACGCTTGATTTTTTCTTATAGTTTCCATCATTCAATAATTTTATTCTGTTTTTAATAATTTTTAAACCTAAGGAGGTATGCTGGGGTCGAGTATCTTCACTTTCAATTAATCCAGGACCATTATCTTCAATAAAAACTTCAATACTATCATTATCCTTTTGTAAAACGTTGACGTGTAATAAGCCCTTGTGTTTTATGTTTTTAAATGCATGCTTAATTGCATTTTCCATGATAGGTTGTAATAGTAAAGATGGAATCAACAAATACTCTATAGCTAAATCCTCTTCAACCGAAACATTAAAATCAAACTTTTCCGGGAATCGCATGGATTCTAATTCCATATAATTATTTAAAAAAGCTAATTCTTCTTTGATGCTTATAAAATCCAGTCGAGTATATTGAAGGCTATCTCGCATTAAGCTAGAAAATTTTGACAGAAAATAATTGGCCTTCTCTACGTCTTTTTTAAAGATGAAATTTTGAATAGAATTAAGGGAATTAAAAACAAAATGAGGATTCATCTGATTTCGTAAAGCCATTAATTCTGCCTCTCTTACTCGAAGTGCTGCTTCTTGTAAACGCTGCTTTTCTTTTGCCCTAAACCGAATACGCTTATTTTGGAAATAGAAGATCAAACTAATTATACATAGCCCTAAAAAAAATAGAAATAGCCTGAACATTTTCGTTTCCGTAAAATGTGCCTCTATTTCAAAATTCAATTTTGTTGATTGAACATTCCATTCTCCTGATTTATTTTGAGCAGCTACTTCAAAAGTATACTGTCCCGCATCCAGGTCATTATAACGAATATTCTTTTCATTCGTATAAAACCATTCTGGTGTTTCATCACCTGAGCGAAGTCGATATCTGTAAAAAGGTCTCTCTTTTTCCTTTCTAAAACTGATCCCTGTAAAATTAATAAAAATATCATTTTCATTATACTTGAAAAGCAAATCATTAAAATTCGTATAAGTCGAATCACTTACAATCAATTCTTGAATAAAAACATTTACAGGTGAAAAAAATCGGTTGACTATCTCGGGATCGAAATGACAAATCCCGTCATTAGTTGCCAGCCATATCTCATTATTCCAGTAGTCCACATCATTGATATAATTTGAACTCAGGCCATCTACTGTCCTTAAGCTTTTGATATTGGAATAAACCAAGGTATCCTTTTCAAATTTATAATTAAACACATTGAGCCCTTGATTTGTAGCTACCCATAATGTAGAATCATTAGTCACCAATATGTGATTGACTAAATTACTATTTAAACCATCTGTATTTTTTATTTGAAACAATTGATCATCCGTATGGTAGAAAAGTCCATTTCCGATAGTGGCGATCCAGCGATTGTCCCATTTATCGAAGTGAATATCATTAACACGTCCAAAAGTATCTCGTTCATTGAATAGGACTGATTTATATTCCTTGTATTGAAAATTTTCTATTTTATATAAGCCTTCTAATGTTCCAAACCAAATTGTATTTTTATTATCTAGTTTGGTCACAGTCAGTCTCTGATTCACATCTCCTACACCAGTAAAATAAATTGCTTTATCATTAGAAGTTTCCTTATTTAGATATAATGAATATCCAAAAGCAGTTCCCACAAAAATATATTGATCAGGGATGAGCAAGATAATTCCGGAATTTATATTTAAAAATCCAGTTAATATTTTGCATCTGGTATCCTTTTCTTCTATTTTATAATATTCAAAGTATAAACTATTATCTATTTTACTCAAATACCTTATTTGTCTTTCTTGATGTTTTTCATTTCCTTCAAATACTCTTTCTTTTTTGTTCAACCGATTAATCGAAGCTATTCTAGAACCAGAGCTTCCCAAAACGATATGTTTTTCTAATTTTCCAATAGAATAATAAGGCTCTTTTTCGTCTCCAAAGACATACTCTGTTTTAATGGCAAAGTTTGGTACTAAATAGATTCCATTCTGCGTTGTACTGACCCAATAATTGCCTTCTTTATCCGGAACAATACTCGTTACTATTTGTTCTTTAAAAAAATGTAAAGGAGGCTTTAGTAGATTACCCTCTTTAAAGCAATAGAGCCCATTAAATGTTGCTACCCAAATATTCTCATGATGATCTATATATGTATAATCAATCAAGCTTTTTAAATCATATGATTCTAATCTATTTCCATTAGGACCTTGAATAAATACTGAATAAGAATCATAAGCAAGCCAATTAGATTTTAGTTTTAGTTTTAGTCCTATTCTAATTGGAAAAAAGTCAGGAAAAGTATCATGTTGAAAATGATGAGGAAAAAAAAGCTGCTTAAAATCAGTTGGCATTGATACTAATAAATCATCATCCCTTTCATAAGGGATACTATTTACCATACCAAAATGGTCATCAATCCATAATTTAAAGAATTCAACACGTCTATTTACATTATGCGTATAATAAAATGAACCATTTTTATTTTCAACTAAGTTCCCTATAAAAGCCCCTCCTCTTTTTTTCTTCAATATGGTTAACAAAGAGTCATTATATAAATAAGGTTGAAATACACCTGATTCATAGATACTGAGTTTTCCATTATACCCCGTAAACCAAAGCCGGTTTTTAGAATCTCGATAGATTTCAAAATTCGTATTATCCGCTAAACCATCAGCTGTAGTATAAGTTGTAAAACCATAGCCATCATAAGTACATACGCCTCTATCTGTAGTCATCCAAAGAAGGCCATTTTGATCTATTTCCAAATCGTAAACTTCATTACTTGGAAGGCCATCTTTATCAGAAAAGTTAATATAATAAGGGTCTTGTGCACTCAAGGTAATCGTACAAGTTAGAGAAAATAAAAAATAGAAAAAACACATCGTATTCTTCATAAGAATCAATATTCTAATACGAATCTACCTCATTAATAATATATCTCCTGCGAACTGCTCAATCGCTCCATCTAAATAGCGTACTTCAATTAAATAAACGTAAATACCAATATCTACTGGATCTCCTTTAAAAGTACCATCCCAGCCAGATGAAAAAGGATCAGGTAAAAAATCATATTGTTCATACAGTGTAGCTCCCCAGCGGTTAAAGATTTGGAACCTTTCTACACTTTGAACATTTGGACTAATCACAATCGGTGAGAAATAATCATTCGTGCCATCAAAATTGGGAGAGAAAATATTGGGAATATAAACTTTTCTTACTTTTTCAACATCGATATATACTGAATCTATAGCAATGCAGCCATCATCAGAAATTGCCGTCAAATAGTAAAAATTAGAATTTGTTGGGAAAAATTCAAAATCTAAACAATCCATTCCGCAATCTGGAATTTCGGGAGACCAGGTATAGCTAATCACTTCATCATTAATAATTGGGTTGAATGTAATTGGTGAGCCCAGTTGTACAAATTGATCTTCGCCAATATCAATCGTAAAAGCCGCTGGGTCTTCAATCATTACTTCCGTTTCATAACTACAGCCATGAAAATCCACGATTAAAATATTATACATTCCGGCTGATAAGTTAGAAACGGAAAAGCCATTGTTCTCCAATCCATCTACAAATAAAGTATAAGGCTCAGCCCCATTCATTATATTTTCGATCAAAATACTTCCTTCTGCTTCACCAAAACAGGCTGAGGCACTGGTAATCACATCAACTTCAATCCCAGCATCCGAAACAAATGTCAAATCTAAAGTCACTATACTATCACAACCGATAGAAGAAGTCAAACTATCTACATAGATACCAGTTTGTGTATAGACATTATTATTGCTTATGTAATCCACTCCCTCGCATAGTGTGTCAATGATATTCCAAAACTTAGGAACAACCTCAACGATTTTAACATTAGAAACGACTCTACATTTGGAATTCGCTAAATTTGCAGTACCATTCGCCAATAAATATCTATAATAATACAAGCCACTAGATAAATCAGTATGTGTATAAATTGGCGCATTTGCTCCCGGAATATCCACCCAGGTCAATCCATTATCAAAACTCTGTTGCCATTGTATAGCTGGATTATCATATTGCTCGCCTGTAATCGTGCTTTGCAAATCCGTCGGTTGCCCATCTTCGCAAATACTTTCAATTTCCTCTGGCAGGATTTGAGCCAATGGTCCACAGGGTTGAAATGAAATATTATCAATAGCCAGATCATTTCCTATCCCTCCAGGTGCATTATTACTCAGCGATAAAATAACCGAAGTTTGCCCAGGAGCTGTTGTAAAAGTAAAACCATAGGTATTCCACTGTTCTGTTTGCGGGATATCACCCGTTGTGTATTGAGATACTCCATCAATCAAAAAAGAAACATTAGGTTTGATATGATCAGCTACTCCAATACGAATCAAATTAATAACATCAGCGGTAAACTCGTATAAAGTATTTTCACAAAGTCCTTCTACTTCTTGTTCATAAAACAAGCCCGGATCAAAACTTGCATTGACGACCATCATATAGCCATTGGGGTTATTACTATTATCAGGGATATTAATCCAAGTATCAAAATTTCCAGACCACGCTCCTGTATTATTAGTGAGCGTATATAATCCATCGAATGGAGGGACGTTTAAGGTATAGTCATATCCCGGTGCTATTCCAGGGTTTGAAGGAAAGAGGTTGTTTGAGCCCATACCAAAATCTCCTTCCTCAAAAATATTTTCGCCTAAATTGCCATCACAAGTCTGAGCATCAACTAGACTTACAGAAAAGACTAAAACAAGAAGATAAAATACTGTTTTCATATAAGGTAAAGATAATACTTTATCTAATAACCTTATATTTTTTTAAATCGGAATTGGTGTCCTTGAGTTTCCATATAATAGTAAAGCCACCAAGAAATATAACACCCCGGCTATTAAAATAGTAACCTGGGGTGTTTTACTAAAAAAATATTATTATTGACAAGGAGGTTCGATACAACATTCGGGGCTATCTTCTTCATAAAATCTAATTCCCATCATATATAACCATGAACCACCATTATCGTCAAACATTCTATATCTAAACTTACAGAAAGCTCCTGGATTACCAGTGCCTGAAAGAATTACGTTATTACCATTTTGAGTAGCATTGATTGTTATCCCATTACAATTCGGGTTTCCGATCCATTCGAAGAAGCATCCGTTTTCCATTGAAATCGTTGCATAAATAGTAAAACTACCAGGGCAAAGAAAAATAGACTGTATTTATTGAAATTATATTAATTTGCTCATGTATTTTTATGAGCCTAACTTATACACCCTAGCCTCCCAAGGTTTAAGTATTTCCTCTTCAGAATTGTAATTTGAAATTTCTAAATTCCATTTTTTAAAATCAGAAAGGTAACTTTCTAGAGGAATTTGTACTTCACTAAAATTTAAGATAATTAAATAAGTATTATCATCGTCCCACCGTTTATAGGCAAAGACATATTCATCTAATGCTGCTATATCTTTATATTGTCCATAGATTAAGGTTGGATTGGATTTGCGGTATTGCAACATTTGTTGGTAAAAATAAAAAATAGATGCTTTGTCATTCAAAGCCTCTTCCACATTAATATTTACATAATTTGGATTGACTTTAATCCAAGGTTCCACTTTTGAAAAGCCGCCATTTGGTGAATCATCCCATTGTATAGGGGTACGAACATTATCTCGTCCATTGACATAAACGGCTTTTAAAAAATCTATTTCCTCGCCACCTTTTTTAATATGTTCTTTATAAAAATTCTTTATTTCTATATCCTTATAATCTTCTATTGAAGAGAATTCCACATTTGTCATCCCTATCTCAGATCCTTGGAAAAGACATGGCGTACCTCTCATAGTTAGGATTAAAACAGCAAGCATTTTCGCAGATTCTTTTCGGTAAGTATCATCATTCCCCCAACGGGATACCATCCTGGGAAAGTCATGATTATCCAAAAATATATTTATCCATCCACCTTGATCTATCACTTCATCCCAAGAACTAAACACTTTTTTAAAATCTATAAAACTCTTTTCAATCACATCAAATCTTCCCTGCTCCCCATGATCCATAAACATATGACCAAAATGGAAAATCATATCGAGTTCATTCCTATTTGCTCCTACATAAAGTGGTGCCATTTTTTTTGTAATCCCAGGCCCTTCTCCTACCGTCATTACGTCATAATGCTGTAAGACTTCTCGATGCATCTCCTGAATAAATTCATGAACACGTGGGCCATTAGCATATTGATCTTCTATCAATCGGTTAAAATCACTAATGTCCCCATCAGGAAAATCTATGCGTTTTGAAATCAATGGAATCACATCCATTCGAAACCCATCGACTCCTTTGTCTAACCAAAATCGCATCAGCTTATATATTTCTTCTCGAACCTTTGGATTTTCCCAATTGAGATCTGGTTGTTTTTTAGTAAAAAAATGAAGGTAATATTCTTCAGTTTGTGGATCATACTCCCATGCATCTCCTGCGAAGAAAGATTTCCAATTGTTTTTTTCTTTTCGCCAATGGTAATAATCTCGATATGGATTGTCTATTGATTTTCGGGATTCCTGAAACCAATAATGTTCATCAGATGTATGATTCACAACTAGGTCCATCAGTAGTTTCATCCCCCTTGCATGAACGGCTTCCAATAACTCGTCGAAGTCATCCATTGTTCCGAATTCATCCATGATATCACAATAGTCACTGATATCATAACCATTATCATCATTAGGAGATTTAAATATTGGGCTGAGCCAAAGAATATCGATACCAAGTTTAGCTAAATAATCTATTTTTTCGATGATTCCTCTCAAATCACCAATCCCATCATTATTGCTATCCTTAAAACTACGCGGGTAAATCTGATAAATTACACTTTCTTTCCACCAAGTCTTCATCAAAAGCTAAAATTAATTGTTAGAAGTCAAGACAAGTCAAGCCATTAAAACAGGCTATAAGACTTGTTCTTAACTTAGAGCCTGTTTAAAAGTTATTGACGAGGCTACGAAAATCTTTTTTTCGCCTAATCGAAAACTTTTAAACAGGTTCTAATTAAAAAATATTTTAACTGGAAAATTATGGTAGTAAAAGCAAGGTAATCAATATCTCTGATTTTTCATCATGGATTTATTCAAAAAAAGCTATTTCTCGAATTAGCAGCTAGCCTTGAACAATAATTATATTCTATTCATCTACTTTAATAAATTTGTGATTTTTCAAAATTTTGCCATTTCCAATAAATTGAATGTAATAAGTCCCCGAGGCCAAACCTGTAACATCCCACCCTATCCTATTCTGTCCAAGTTCTAAATCCACTTTCAATATTCCTATGCTTTGACCTAAGGCATTGATCATACTCATTTCTATATTTTGTGTGGACTTAGACTTAATATTTATATTGAGCGTCTGATAACGAACACCCAGTGGATTTGGAAAAATCGTGACTGTTTCTAATCTATTACATTCCACTTCAACTATTATTACTTCTGAATATTCTATAGCGCCATCTATATCTACTAGTTTCAAACGATAATAATTATTGAGGCCAGCTGTTTGGTCAGTAAATGTATATGTTTGATTGACACTACTCCCAGTGCCTCCCTGCATGCCTATACTTTCAAAGTTTCTACCATCCCCACTCCTTTCTATCTCATAATGCCTAAAGTCCTCTTCTACAGCTGATGTCCATTTTAACACCACCTCACAGCCTATTTCCTCACCACTAAAACTAACTAAATCCACTGGCAAAAAAGCTGTCGTCGCTGGGTCTCGCCAATCATGATCATTGAGTCCGTCTGTATCTGGAATTGGCGATAAGGAACCATTCACTGCTGAATCAAAGATATCCGCCAAACCATTATTATTCGCATCTACCCAAGAGCCACTCGACTGATTTAAAAATGGAGGACGCGTCGATTCAACATAGCCACTTGTTGACACTTGATTGTCCAGCCAGTCGGGTACGCCATCCGCATCTGCATCTGTCGTTGGGTAATCTCCCGGGTTTCCATTGTTGGTCTCATAGGCCGCTGCTAGTAAAATTATATCATCAACCGCATTACCATCTCCATTACTATCAAATCCTTCTGTCCAGTCATAAGCGCCATCATTATCTGAATCCGTATCTAGATAATCCGCAGGGCCAGAGCCATCATTATCATCCTCATTTGGGCTCACTCCGGTATTCGTGCCGCTATTCGCATTTGCACTTGTCAAACCCTCATATAAATCTAATAATCCATCGCCATCTGTATCATTGCCTGATGGTGCTGCAAAAGTTGGGCAGGTTGAACACACACCTTCCAGATAATCTGGAATCCCATCATTATCTGCATCTATATCCAAATAGTCGGGTACGCCATCAGAGTCCGTATCTGTAAATGCACTCGTACTGGGATCATGCCAGCCATCATTATTGCTATCGGTTACACTTGCATTATCGCCTACGATGCCATCCAATGTGCCTGAACTGTGATCTGCGGAAGTATTTCCGCTGGCATTTTCCACTACATCTGTGATCCCATCATTATCTGAATCTAAATCCAAGTGATTCGGATAGGTATCGCCATCTCCATCTATACTACTTGTGCCACCTGATACCATTGACTCTGTACTGTTGACTTTGCCATCGCTATTCGTGTCCGCACTCGTTTCTATTAATGCCGTACCATTTGTTCCGCTCCCAGTCGGCCCATCTGAAGCCGCTTCATCATAAATATCAGCCAAGCCATCTCCGTCTGCATCCCAAGGTAAAGTCGCCGTATCTACTCGACCATCATTATCCGGATCACTTCCTCCTGCTTCGATCAAATCTGGAATCCCATCGTTTTCTGAATCTAAATCTAAGTGATCCGCTTTGCCATCTCCATCACTGTCTACACTGTTGCTTGCTCCATCTATAAAGGTAATCGCCGTATCATCCGCCTTACCATCTCCATCTGTATCTGTACCACCAGTTTGAACCAGTGCATCTGTTGCATCTTCAACTCCAAGCGTGCCATCATCATCCGTATCATAGATATCCGCATAGCCATCGCCATCTGCATCCGTCGCTACATCTACTCGACCATTACCATTCGTATCTATTCCGCCAGCTTCGACCAAATCTGGAATACCATCATTATCTGAATCTAAGTCTAGATGATCTAAGATACCATCGCTGTCACTATCCAAACTCCTTGACTCACCATCTACAAAGGTAATCGCCGTATCATCGGCTTTACCATCAGAATCTGTATCGGTACCGCCCGTTTGTAATAAGGCATCACTAGCATCTTCAACGCCCGCTGTGCCATCATCATCTGTATCATAAATATCCGCATAGCCATCGCCATCTGCATCCGTTGTTGTGTCTACTAAACCATCTCCATTACTATCTACTCCACCAGCTTCGACTAAGTCTGATAAACCGTCATTGTCAGCATCTAAATCTAAATGATCTAAGATACCATCTCCATCTGTATCTAAACTTCGAGACTCACCATCTACAAAGGTAATCGCGGTATCATCTGCCTTACCATCAGAATCTGTATCGGTACCGCCCGTTTGTAATAAGGCATCATTAGCATCTTCTACTCCGCTTGTGCCATCATCATCTGTATCATAGATATCTGCATAGCCATCGCCGTCTGCATCCGTGGTCGTATCTACTTTTCCATCTCCGTTCGTATCTACTCCACCAGCTTCTACTAAGTCTGATAAACCATCATTATCAGCATCTAAATCTAAATGATCTAAGATACCATCTCCATCTGTATCTAAACTTCGTGACTCACCATCTGTAAATGTAATTGCGGTATCATCGGCTTTGCCATCCCCATCGGTATCCGTACCGCCCGTTTGTAATAAGGCATCATTCGTATCTTCTACGCCCGCTGTGCCGTCATCATCTGTATCATAGATATCCGCATAGCCATCATTATCCGCATCGGTGGTCGTATCTACCAAGCCATCTCCGTTTGTATCCACTCCGCCTGCTTCTACTAAATCTGATAAACCATCGCCATCACTATCTAAATCTACATGATCGGCAAGACCATCGCCATCGCTATCTACGTTTCGAGATTCGCCATCTACAAAGGTTATTGCGGTATCATCTGCCTTGCCATCCCCATCGGTATCCGTACCGCCCGTTTGTAATAAGGCATCACTAGCATCTTCAACGCCCGCTGTGCCATCATCATCTGTATCATAGATATCTGCATAGCCATCGCCATCGGCATCCGTAGTCGTATCTACTTTTCCATCTCCGTTCGTATCTACTCCGCCTGCTTCGACTAAGTCTGATAAACCATCATTATCTGAATCTAGATCCAAGTGGTCCAATATACCATCTCCATCACTATCCAAACTCCGAGACTCGCCATCTACAAAGGTAATTGCAGTATCATCGGCTTTACCATCAGAATCTGTATCCGTTCCGCCCGTTTGTAATAAGGCATCACTAGCATCTTCAACGCCAGCTGTACCATCATCATCTGTATCATAAATATCTGCATAGCCATCTCCATCAGCATCCGTAGTCGTATCTACTTTTCCATCTCCGTTCGTATCTACTCCGCCTGCTTCGACTAAATCTGATAAACCATCATTATCTGAATCTAAGTCCAAGTGGTCTAATATCCCATCTCCATCACTATCTAAACTCCGTGACTCGCCATCTACAAAAGTAATTGCGGTATCATCTGCCTTACCATCAGAATCTGTATCCGTTCCGCCCGTTTGTAATAAGGCATCACTAGCATCTTCTACGCCCGCTGTGCCATCATCATCTGTATCATAGATATCTGCATAGCCATCGCCATCGGCATCCGTAGTCGTATCTACTTTTCCATCTCCGTTCGTATCTACTCCGCCTGCTTCGACTAAATCTGATAAACCATCATTATCTGAATCTAAATCCAAGTGATCTAATATCCCATCTCCATCACTATCTAAACTCCGTGACTCGCCATCTACAAAAGTAATTGCGGTATCATCTGCCTTGCCATCCCCATCGGTATCCGTTCCACCAGTTTGTAACAAAGCATCGTTCGTATCTTCTACGCCCGCTGTGCCGTCATCATCTGTATCATAGATATCCGCATAACCATCGCCATCTGCATCGGTGGTCGTATCTACTTTTCCATCGCCATTTGTATCTACTCCTCCAACCTCTACTAAATCCGACAGCCCATCTCCATCACTATCTAAATCTACATGATCGGCATAACCATCGCCATCAGAATCTAAGCTTGTTCCCGTCTCTCCATTCAGCGCATTACCAGAGCCATTTGTCTCTACTAATGGCGCACCAGACTCTCCACTGTCTATGCCATGTATACCATCATCATTGGGGTCATATATATCTGCGAAACCATCGCCATCGGCATCTGTGGTCGTATCAACTAAGCCATCTCCATTACTATCTACTCCACCTAGTTCTACCAAATCTGGAATACCATCATTGTCTGAATCTAAGTCATTCGCATCTGAAATGCCATCGCCATCACTGTCTGGGTTGGCGATCGCTGTTCCCCCAGTCCAGCCTGGCGTACTGCCTCCACTGTCTGTAGCATCATAAGTATCTGCTAAGCCATCTCCGTCTAAATCAACCATGCTTAAGGGATGGTCTGTTGGATAATCTATTACCCCATCTCCATTCGTATCTATTCCACCAGCTTCAACCAAGTCAGGAATACCATCATTGTCTGAGTCTAAATCTAAATAATCATAGATTCCATCAGTATCTGTATCACAAGGACTAAAGGCAAACCAACTATGCCCTACAGTATCACTTGCATCTCCCGAAAAACTAATAGATAAACTACTTACTAAGGTATTTGAATTACTTACTAGCAAAATATATTTATCTACAATATTCCCCGATAGATCGATAGCTCCTGTACTGGCTGTATACGTCCCGGAATTCAAGCCGGATGGATTGACTATAGTAGAAGCATAGAAATCATTGGTTGTAGCTGCTCCAGTAACGGTTAATACTGCAGATTGGGTAGTAAGTGCAAAATTATCTACATCTACTATGTATAGACCTATTTCACTAGCTGGAACAGCTGGACTAAATGAAATACTATAGGAAGCATTTCCTGTTTTAGCATATCGCTGATCTGCGCCCGTATTATTGACATGAAAATCTAATATGCCATTATTGACCGTAGAATTATTCGTCTGAGTGGATAGCCCCGACCAATTGTAAGTAACGGTAGAAGTCGTCGGTCCTTTCCAGGCTGTGCTGGTATTATTTGCCAGGTATTTTACACATTCATCTGAATCCCGAATCCCATCATTATCATCATCAATGTCAGAAGAATCACAGATGCCATCGCCATCTGTGTCCGTTTCCGTAAACGAACAATGACAATCTGGAGAATAAAGGGCTCCATCCTGAAAGTCATTCGTTCCACTATTTGTTTGAGTAATCGTATAGCTACCTGAGGTCGTAGCTAATTGCGTATCATTATTTTCAATATCATTATCTAATCCATTTGCGCCTACTTCACCTGCTGTGGTAGCTGCCAAACTATCTGTGGTAGCACCAGTAGTCGTATAGCCCGTGACGCCGGCCTCTATTTTATCATAACAGCCATCTCCATCGGAGTCGAGGTCTAAATAATCAGGTGTTCCATCACTATCTGTATCTGGAGGAGGTACTCCAATTACTCCATTACAAACTAAAATCGAAAATGCTTGGAAGGCTACATTATCTATTTGAACTGCACCACTTCCCCCATCAGTACTTAAGGTAATTCTAATATATCGTGCATCTGCTGAGAGTGTATATATTTTAATCTCCTCTGTCGTAATCGAACCCCAAGAATAGGTTTGGAGGTTATTAAAAATTGCTGCATCAATAGATTCCTCAACGCCCATAATATTTCCAGTATTATTGGTAACCCTTGATTCTATTTCAATTATTGTCCCTGTTGGTACTTCTACTCCTAAATCAAGAACGATATAATCAGTTACAGTATTTAGCGCTGATCGTGCATTATCAGAGCCAATTGCATTCGTTTCAGTTCCTGCACTATTATAAGAGTGGATGGATGCTGCGTTTCCTCCAGGATTGGAAGATTCAACGCTCCCATTACAATCTGCATCACGCGCATCATCTATCTCATCGACATCTGAATCTACCCCTATTTCTGCCACTAATCCTTCATCTATATCTCGAATACCATCGTTATCATCATCAATATCATCTATATCACAGACCGTATCTCCGTCAGTGTCTGTACAAAAAATGATTGCATCTTCTGTCTCTCCTTCCGGTGCAGGACCAAAAGGTACATTTATTGAGCCACTATCCGTACTCAAGCGCAGTCGTAAAAAAACATCATTATTAATTGTAATATTGGGAACATCAAAGATTGGATTATTAGTCGTCACTCCACTACCTGCTGCAATCGTAATTTGGGAAGAACTTTCTAAAGTATCTAAAAAATCGCCATCATCGTTCCAATCTATAAAAGCTGTCAAGTAAGCAATAGAAGCACTATTATTGGTTACTTCTACAGGAATAGAAAATCCAGTTGCTCCACTAGCCGGTTTAGTCAAAGCGACACCATCCATAGCATCTTCATCAGCACCATCACCTGTAGCCATTGTACTTGCTGAAGTGGTAGCTTCTGTATCAGGAGCAATTGTACCAAGGTATAAATCTGTCAAAGTAGTAGAAGCGCCTGCCAACATAACTGTATTTGTACTCAAATCATAAGTAGCAGGTGCATCTCCATAATCATAATTGACTCCGGTGATATTAACTCGGCAAGTCACAGTAGTTTCGCAGTTATTTGTTGTGGAACCACTTAATGAAAAATCCACATAGCCATTGGCAATATCCTGAGCATTTACCGTATAATTACTTATCCCTGAATTTGGCGCAGAAAAAGTACCATTAGTACCTGAAACCCATTGGACGCTTGTTGCACCAGTTACGGTATAGTTTAAGCTAATCGAAGCAGTCCCCGCTGTAATCGCAGCAGGACAAGTACCACTTATTGTTGGATTTGCTTCTCCGGTAATACCTGTCGCATCTGTTCCAAGGTTAGTTACATTACTAGTACTATAGCCTGTTGGAATATTCAGTACCTGTGCAGATAAATTAGCAAGTCCTGTTCCTATTTCCAAATCAATATTAAATTGACTTGTATCTGCAGCTAAAGCATAAATCGATAATGTATCCATACCTGAACCACTGAATAAAGCATTATCAATAGAAGGATAACTAGCATGGCTGGTATTGATTGAAGGGAGTACCAAATTATTAGTTAAACTATATGGCTCAGAAGCATAATTAGTTCCTGTACCTGTTAGATTTAAAGCTAAATCTAACCTACTAAATGTACCGCCTGACTTATTGATAATTGTTACCGTCGCTGTCGTATATCCCTGCTCACAAACAGTCGCATCGGGTATATCTACTGCTATTGATAATAAATTAAGTGGTGGACAAGCGGAAACTGTGCCTATCGTCACATTATCAGTAGTTTGTGTGGCTCCGTTAAAACCATTCAAACCTGTAGTAGTGCCTACTGTAAAACTATTATCAGGAGAAATAGACGGATCTTGATGCGCAACATTTGTACTATTTGCTATTAAATCAACACTAAAATCATAATTGCCTGCGCTTGCCCCAGAAACATCATAAGTATATTGTACCGTATAGCAATCATTAGCAGAAAGTACCTTTCCTTCATTATATTTTATGACCCAAAGATCACTACCTCCATATGAAGCTTCCGTTTTATCTCCACTTATACCAGATGAAGAGCTACCCACCAATATATAATCACCAGCTGAGTTTATTTCCATACCAGAACCAAAGTCCAAAGCAGATCCTCCAAAACTTTTTTGCCATTCGATATTCGAGGATTCGTCTATTTTTAAAAGCCAATAATCATAATTTCCTTGACCTGCCTCCGTTTTATCTCCTCCTATTCCTCCATTATTTGAGCCCAACAGTATAAGCCCTCCATCAGGTACTTCATGCATGTTTGCAGCAAATGAAGCACTACTGCTAGCGCCACCTATTCCCTTATTTGTAGTTAAAGCCCCTGTTGTACCATTCAAGGTAACTAACCATATGTCTTGAGATCCATTAAGTGCCTCTGTTTTATCTCCACCTATACCAGAGGCAGAAACGCCACCTACAATAAAGTTTCCACTGCTCGTTTCATAAATAGTATGTCCAATTCGAATTATATCATTTGATGTTCCACCTAGAGTATTCTCCCAAAGAATCGTCCCCGTACTTGATAATTTCAAAATCCAATAGTCATCTGTAGGCGAGTTCTCTGATTTAACGCCACTTATTGGGGAGCGAGAATATCCCGCTAATAGATAGCCACCGTCATTAGTTGGTTGGATATGAGCATCTCCATCGCTTCCGCTTCCTCCATAAGCCTTATCCCATAATTTATTTCCATTTGCATCAACTTTTATGATCCAATAATCAGTGCTCCCATAACTCGCCTCTGTTCTATCCCCACTTATACCCGAATTAGAACTTCCCGAAAAAATATAGCCCCCATCAGAAGTTGCTTGAATATCATTTAGCTCTTCATAAGCTGATCCTCCATATCCTTTTTGCCAGTCAATTCCTCCATTTGCATCTAATTTTATTGCCCAAAAATCATTACTACCTTGGGAAGCTACTGTTTTATTACCGCTAATCCCTGATCCAGAAGTTGTTCCCAGCAATACTCCACCATCATTTGTTGGAACCAATATTCCCTCGTATTCAGTCCCACTACCTCCAAAGGTCTTGTCCCATAGGATATTACCCTTTGGATCTAATTTAACCACCCAAGTATCAAATGAACCAAAGCCTGCAGTAGTTTTATTGCCTCCAATTCCAGATCCTGTTTCTGTTGATATGATATAATTACCATCGCTTGTCTCCACAACGGTAGCACCATATTGATTTTCAGATAAAGTTCCTCCTAAAGTCTTTTGCCATTCCATAAAGCGACTCTCTGGCAAAACATCTAATATATCTTTATTGGTTAATACAAAAGAAGTATCTGCATAAGATGTGGGGGTTATAACAGCGTCCGCATTCCCATTATTACAAATAGTCACTTCATAGATCACTTCATTATTACAAGTTTGTCCTGAATTATTGACCTGTACACTTAATTTTGCTTGTGCTGCGCAAGTGCCTGCATCTACTCTGGTAATACTAGTGCTAAAGTTATCAGCAGTAGTTTCTTCTGTATTTTCATTGAGCTGACTACTCGTTAATGAATAAGTCAGCGGTAAAGCATTGGCCGTTAAGGCTCCATCTATATTGACTACAGCATAAAGTGTACTGGTAGTTGATAAGGCTGCATTATTTAATGTTCCCAGGTAAGTACCACCTCCCGCAGTAATCGTTTGAGTACCTACATCTTGTGTGATTAGATGATTTGCATTCGGACTAGTTGGATCAGCATCATAAAAGGCTACTTTTAAATTGGCATTAAAATCAGCCGAACCAGTATTCGTTATCGTATAATTCGTTGAGAATGTACCAGGCCCTGGTGTACAACCAGTAGCAGTAAACGACGTTAATGAAGCAGATAAATCATAAACGGGCGTATAAATAGATGCATTTGTACAAGCCTGATAAAATATATTTTCAACAAGTGTAATTGCATCGTTCTCTAAAGTCAGATAGTCTACTGCTGAAAAATAGCCTCCTGTACTTGCAATAGTATTCAAATCCGTACAAGTCACTGCTGGCCCAATTGCCATAACAATAATATAATAACCTGCATTTTTTAATTCCTGAGCGACATCCTGGGCTGCTCCCTCTATCTGAAAGCAATAAGCATCGGTCATCAAAAATATAACCTTAGGCGAAGTTCTTCCACTTATATAATTGTTATTTATCGCAGTCTTAGCGTCTTGCAAAGCCCTATAAACGCTTGTCCCTCCCGTAAGTGTTCTGGCAGCGCTCCCATATAAAATCACATCAGCAACTTCCGTAGTATAATTAGTACCTGCCGATGCAAAACTGTATTGCGTCCAAGTTCCGGCATGAGCATATTCACTAATTGAAAAACGACTAGCATCACTAGACGTACCTAAATCACCTACCCTTGTAGACATTGTTGTAATAAATGCTCGGCTTTGTTGGTTCTCTATTTCATTTACTGAGCCTGACTGATCATTGATAATAAATAAATCCAAGCCACATGCCGCAGCGAGGCTTCCTACACTACTTACGGAAAGATCATTACTTATATTCGTTTTTTCTTCAAGGGGTGAGACCTTGGTGGAATGTTTAGCTGAGAACCAAAAGAGTAAACTCACTATCAGAGAAAAGTAGGTTTTTCTTATGAAACTTAATACGTAATAATTACAGCGTAAAATTTCAACTACTTGATTTTTTTGTTTTGTTTTATTGCACATATATTTTAACTATTGGGTCAACTAGGGATAGCGTATCATTAAAATTCGATTAATGCTTGTATTTTTACACTATTCTAATCCATATTCTTCAAAAAGAATGCCATGTGAAATATGATATAATCATAGATTATAATACCACAATTCTATTCTTTTATTATTCGTCCATTTTGATAAATTTATGATTTTTAAATACTCTACCTCCTTCTACAAATCTAAGATAATAGGTTCCCGAAGGTAACTCCGATACCTCCCACTGAACCCTGTTTTGACCCATTGATAAATCTGTCTTTAATACTTTTATCGACTGACCTAAGGCATTCACGATATTCAACTCTATACTTTGGTCTGAGGTAGAAACTATACTGATATTTAGCGCACTATGTTGAACGCCTAGTGGATTTGGAAAAACAGTGACCTTTCCTAATCCATGACAGTCTCACTTTTACTATTATGATTTCTGAATACTCGATGCTACCATCCTGATCTACCAACTTCAAACGATAATAATTAGCACTATTAGTCGGTCGATCTAAATAGGTATATCTTTTTATACCCCTTTCACCTAGAGCCGCTTACCGTTCCTATTGCTTCAAAGTCGTCTTCCATCTCCACTCCTTTCTATTTCATAATGTCTAAAGTCCTCTTCTACATTGGCTGATGTCCCATTTTAATACGTATCGTACACAGTCTATTTCCTCACCACTAAAACTAACTAAATCCACTGGCAAAAGAGCTGTCGTCGCTGGGTCTCGCCAATCATGATCATTGATCCCATCTACATTGGGCGTTGGAGCTATAGTACCGTTCATCGCCGTATCAAAGATATCAGCCAAACCATTATTATTCGCATCTACCCAAGCGCCGCTCGACTGATTTAAAAATGGAGGACGCGTCGATTCAACATAGCCACTTGTTGAAACTTGATTGTCCAGCCAGTCGGGTACACCATCCGCATCTGTATCTGTCGTTGGGTAATCTCCCGGGTTTCCATTGTTGGTCTCATAGGCCGCTGCTAGTAAAATTATATCATCAACCGCATTGCCATCTCCATTACTATCAAATCCTTCTGTCCAGTCATAGGCTCCATCATTATCTGAATCCGTATCTAGATAATCCACAGGACCCGAGCCATCATTATCATCCTCATTTGGACTCACTCCGGTATTCGTGCCGCTATTCGCATTTGCACTTGTCAAACCTTCATATAAATCTAATAAACCATCGCTATCCGTATCATTTCCAGACGGTGCTGCAAAAGTCGGACAGGTCGAACATACTCCCTCCAGATAATCGGGTATGCCATCATTGTCGGCATCTACATCTAAGTAATCTGGAACACCATCTGAGTCCGAATCCGTAGCTGCACTTGTACTTGGATCATGCCAGCCATCATTATTCGCATCTGTCACGGAAGCATTATCGCCTACGATGCCATCCAATGTTCCTGAACTGTGATCTGCTGAAGTATTTCCGCTGGCATTTTCCACTACATCTGTGATCCCATCATTATCTGAATCTAAATCCAAGTGATTCGGATAGGTATCGCCATCGCCGTCTATACTATTTGTGCCACCTGATACCATTGACTCTGTACTGTTGACTTTTCCATCACTGTTCGTGTCCGCACTCGTTTCTATTAATGCCGTACCATTTGTTCCACTTCCCAATGGCCCATCTGAAGCTGCTTCATCATAAATATCAGCCAAGCCATCTCCGTCTGCATCCCAAGGTAAAGTCGCCGTATCTACTCGACCATCATTATCCGGATCACTTCCTCCTGCTTCAATCAAATCTGGAATCCCATCGTTTTCTGAATCTAAATCTAAGTGATCCGCTTTGCCATCTCCATCACTATCTACGCTGTTGCTTGCTCCATCTATAAAGGTAATCGCCGTATCATCCGCCTTACCATCTCCATCGGTATCTGTACCACCAGTTTGAACCAGTGCATCTGTTGCATCTTCAACTCCAAGCGTGCCATCATCATCTGTATCATAGATATCCGCATAGCCATCTCCATCTGCATCCGTCGTCACATCCACTCGACCATTACCATTCGTATCTATTCCGCCAGCTTCGACCAAGTCTGGAATCCCATCATTATCGGAATCTAAATCTTGATGATCTGAGATACCATCGCTATCGCTATCCAAACTCCTTGACTCACCATCTACAAAAGTAATTGCTGTATCATCTGCCTTACCATCTCCATCAGTATCTATTCCACCCGTTTGTAGTAAAGCATCATTCGTATCTTCGACTCCTGCAGTACCATCATCATCCGTATCATAAATATCGGCATAACCATCGCCATCTGCATCTGTCGTCGTATCTACTAAACCATCGCCGTTTGTATCTACTCCGCCAGCTTCGACCAAGTCAGACAGGCCATCATTATCTGAATCTAAATCCAAGTGGTCTAATATCCCATCGCCATCGCTATCCAAACTCCGTGACTCGCCATCTACAAAAGTAATTGCAGTATCATCCGCTTTGCCATCGGCATCCGTATCTGTTCCACCCGTTTGTAATAAGGCATCATTTGCATCTTCAACGCCCACTGTGCCATCATCATCTGTATCATAAATATCCGCATAACCATCGCCATCGGCATCCGTGGTCGTATCGACTAAACCATCTCCGTTCGTATCTACGCCACCAGCCTCTACTAAGTCGGACAAACCATCATTATCTGAATCTAAATCCAAGTGGTCTAATATCCCATCGCCATCGCTATCCAAACTCCGTGACTCGCCATCTACAAAAGTAATTGCGGTATCATCGGCCTTGCCATCTCCATCTGTATCCGTACCGCCCGTTTGTAATAAGGCATCATTTGCATCTTCAACGCCCGCTGTGCCATCATCATCTGTATCATAGATATCTGCATAGCCATCGCCGTCAGCATCCGTGGTCGTATCTACTTTTCCATCTCCGTTCGTATCTACTCCGCCAGCTTCTACTAAATCTGATAAACCATCATTATCTGAATCTAAATCCAAGTGATCCAATATCCCATCTCCATCACTATCTAAACTCCGTGACTCGCCATCTACAAAAGTAATTGCGGTATCATCTGCCTTGCCATCCCCATCGGTATCCGTTCCACCAGTTTGTAATAAAGCATCGTTCGTATCTTCTACGCCCGCTGTGCCGTCATCATCTGTATCATAGATATCCGCATAACCATCGCCATCTGCATCGGTGGTCGTATCTACTTTTCCATCGCCATTTGTATCTACTCCTCCAACCTCTACTAAATCCGACAGCCCATCTCCATCACTATCTAAATCTACATGATCGGCATAACCATCGCCATCAGAATCTAAGCTTGTTCCCGTCTCTCCATTCAGCGCATTACCAGAGCCATTTGTCTCTACTAATGGCGCACCAGACTCTCCACTGTCTATGCCATATACCCCATCATCATTGGGGTCGTATATATCTACAAAACCATCGCCATCGGCATCCGTTGTCGTATCGACCAAGCCATCGCCATTGCTATCTACTCCACCTAGTTCTACCAAATCCGGAATACCATCATTGTCTGAATCTAAATCTTGATGATTCGCAATGCCATCGCCGTCGCTATCCGGATTGGCAATCGCTGTTCCCCCTGTCCAGCCAGGCGTACTCCCTCCACTATCTGTAGCATCATAAATATCTGCTAAACCGTCGCCGTCCAAATCAACCATACTTAATGGATGGTCTGTAGGGTAATCTATCACACCATCTCCGTTCGTATCTACTCCACCAGCTTCTACCAAATCCGGAATACCATCATTGTCTGAATCTAAATCTTGATGATTCGCAATGCCATCGCCGTCAGTGTCCATACTTAAACAAGAAGTGCCCAATGCATCAAAAGTCGTACCTCTAGTCAATGTACCTGAACCTACACCTGTATAACCAGCAACAAATCGCTCTTTAGTAAAGTTTGGGTAATCGAGTCCTAGCCAATGGTCAGAATTGGTAATTAAAACATTAGTTTCATCCACCCAATCTGAGGTATTCCCACTGGTCGCTGGATTGACTCTATATAAGGTATAATTAGCCGGTGGTGTTCCCCCTGTCATACCATTTTGTTCAAGGCTTGCTCCTAAGCCTACAGTAGCTGTACTCGTGTTTAGGATGCCCATCACTTCTGTAAAATCCTGTGTCGAATTACTATCAATATCTTTAAAGTCTATATGAAAATTGGTCAAAGTAACTGGAATACCTAGTGGATTTGAACCACTTACAGACCCTGACTGGATAATTGATAATTCATAGATTACCCAAGGATGATTACTTGGTAAATCGGCCACAATTACATTTGGATTAAGCGATACTGTCGCAGCATTTAAATTTATTATTTCCATTAAAACATCAAAACTATTTGAACCGTCAGAAATACCATCCGAATATAGATAAACATCCCCAACAGCTACTGATGTCGTACTCCCTGAACCTGTTAATTTTGTAGGTGTACTAAAAGTAAATGCAAAATTACTACACATCGCATATTCATCCACATCTAGAATCCCATCATTATCATCATCCAAATCTACTAAATCACAAACTCCATCACCATCATTATCCTGAGTCGTACAGGGACATTCTGGGGCTTGTACAGCTACATCCTGAAAATCATTCGTCCCACTATTCGTCTGAATAATCGTATAACTTCCTGAGGTCGTCGCTGTTTGTGTATCATTATTCTCTATATCATTATCCAAACCATTTGCACCAACCTCTCCAGCTGTCGTTGCTGCTAAACTATCTGTTGCAGCTCCACTCGTCGTATAACCCGTCACCCCTGCTTCTACTTTATCATAACAGCCATCTCCATCTGAATCTAAATCTAAATAATCTGGTGTACCATCACTATCTGTATCCAAAGCTGTACAAGTAGCACTGGCAGCTCGCACCCAGAGGTTTAAACTTTCTGTATTGCCTATTTCTCCTAAATTATAGTTCAATCGCTGAAGACTAGATGAAGGTATCCAGTGCATCCCACTAGTATTCCCACAAATGTGAATAATATTTTGATGAAGACCAGTACCAGCAGAAGAATTACAGGAAGCATCCGTAGTTATGTAACTTGCATTCGTCCCTGTCCAGGTATTATTACTTCCATTATTAGGTGCGCCAGCATGTAAAACGTTATTAGAAAGTACTCGACTAAGAATAGTTGATTGAGTCGTGGTCACATCTAGCTGGCCTCCTGAATGAGATATTCGTACGGTCTCTGTTTCTGTCAGCGTTGCTAATATGGCAGGCGTTAAGATTCCTCTTGCAGACTGACTTAATGCACTGCCTTGTGGTAGATTACCTGTCCCATTTCCAAAATCAATCGCTACCTGAACATAACCATTAGCATCCACATAGGTAGAAAAAGATTGTCCACCTATATTAAAATAATAAATACCTGCAACTGTCACATTGCGTGCATATCCAAGAGAAGGAAAGGCCGTTTCACTCGTCAGACCATTTCCACAAGCTCCTTCATCTATATCCCGAATTCCATCATTATCATCGTCGATATCAGAAGAATCACAGATTCCATCGCCATCTGTATCAGTATCTGTAAAAGTACAAAGACAGTCTGGAGAATAGACTGCTCCATCCTGAAAATCATTCGTTCCACTATTTGTTTGAGTAATGGTATAGCTTCCTGATGTCGTTGCAGATTGCGTATCATTATTTTCTATATCATTATCTAAACCATTCGCACCTACTTCCCCCGCTGTGGTAGCAGCTAAACTATCTGTGACTAAACCATTCGTTGTGAACCCCGTTACACCAGCCTCTATTTTATCATAGCAACCATCGCCGTCAGAATCGAGGTCGAGGTTGTCAGTAAGACCATCTCCATCAGTATCTGGACAACTTACAGTTGCATATACAAAATTATCAATACCTACATTATCATATTCTCCAGTAGTAGTAGTATTAGTATAAGTGATTTCAACATTCGAAATGGGGGTGCTAGCAATAAATCCAATTGTTAATTCAAGACTTCCTCCTGCCGTTATTGCACCTCTAACTGTTCCATTAGCATCTCTGACTGTTCCTGTGACTACACCACCGCTCCCTTCATCTGGTGCAGTAATACTATATACAAGCACTCCGTCTACCCGTACTGCGATCTCTACATCCTCATCTGGATCAAATGGCAAATTCGCAGCTCCATCAAAAGAATCATTAATATCAAAAGAAAAAGCATAAATGGCTGGGTTTGCATTAAAATCAACATCTAAAACATAACTTACTCCATTTTGTGAAGCGTTAAAAGTTCCCCAATTAACCTGCAAAGTAGAGTTTGTGTTTGCCCCTGAAGTAAAATCATCATTCGTCGTATTAGCAAGTTGCAAGGATGAAATTGTTCCACCTGTCTGAACAAACGAAAGCGTGCCATGATCCCAAGTACCTGTTGTTCCTGATGTTGACAATGGTCCATCTACAGTTACATCTGTATTGTTAGAGTTTATAGTTGCCAACTCAAACCCTGACTCTTGATAGCCTAATCCATTGGTATTATTCCCCACAGTAAATACATTTGTCCCATTTAAAGACCAAGACAAGGCATCGCCAGCAGCATTTGGAGGATTGCTTGTTGGTAAATCACATTCATCTGAATCCAATATCCCATCGTTGTCATCATCCAAGTCAACAGTATCATCTATTGAATCCCCATCAGAATCCATCATCATCATGCTCAATGGTTGCTCATCTAGCCCTATTTCATTATTATTAGTTGGAGCATCTAAGGGAGATTGGAAACTGAAATAAAGAAGGGTGAAAAAAATAAAATTATAAAAAGCATTATTTTTACTTTCCATTTTTGTGAATATTTTAATGTTTATTAGACATTTGTAATGTTCTAACAGTTAAATTCTATGAGGATAGATTCAAGTTAATTTGAGAGAATAAATTGTGATCTAGGGAAAAGACATCAATAAATATTCCTTTATTTCTTAATGAAATTGTTTAAAAAAATATCGTTTGGTCTATAAACAAAGAACAGTACAAAAAAAATGCCACTTAAGTATTTAGTGACATAATAAAACAAATTTATGTTTAAGCCAATACCATTATTTGACTTGGATTAAGTCAAGTAATGGTATTGGCTATTGTAGTCATTTGAATTATTTCCCTGCTTTGATAAATTTAAAATCTTCAATCATTTTCCCTTCACTCATAAACCTTAAAAAATAAGTACCTGAAGGCAATTCTGAAACATCTAATTGGATTTGGTTTTGTCCAATTTTAAATTCTGTTTTTAGTTCTTGTAATTTTTGCCCTAAAATATCGACAATACATATTTGCATTGTTTGTGGTTTTATAAGTTCTACATTGATGTTTAGGGTAGTATGTTGATTTCCTAATGGATTTGGGAAAACTGTGACATCTCCTAGTATATTGCATTCCATTTCTACTAAAATAATTTTGGAATACTGAAAAGCTCCATCAGCATTCACCATCATTAAACGATAATAAATCTCGGAATTAAAGTACTGATCTTGATACTTATAGACTTGATTTGTTGCTCCTCCTTCTCCAGGAATCGTAGCTACTTCACTAAATAGTTCTCCATCAATACTTCTTTCTATTACATAATGTTTGAAATTCTTCTCATTAGCAGATTCCCATTTGAGTATTACAGAACAATCTTCCTCTTCTCCAAAAAAGCTTATCAATTCTACTGGTAGAATAGCAAAAGTATTTGAATCTCTCCAATCATTATCATTTATACCATCGACATCAGGTGTCGGGGATAAAGAACCATTTGCAGCAATATCAAATATATCTGCTAAACCATTATTATTAACATCAAACCAGAAAGCTGTTGAATGATCTAAAAAGGGTGGGCGATTTGCTTGAATATAACCATTTACAGATATTTGATTATCCATCCAATCAGGTAGGTTATCCGAATCCGTATTTGTAGTGGTATAGTTATCCGGATTCCCATTATTCGTTTCGTAGGTAGCTGCCAGCAAAATCATATCGTCATAAGCCACTCCATCACCATCCGTATCAAAGCCTTCTGACCAATCATAAATACCATCATTATCTGAATCTGTATCTAAATAATCTGCTGGACTAGTACCATCATTATCATCTTCATTGGGACTTACGCCACTATTTGTTCCACTATTCGCATTAGCTGAGGTCAAACTTTCATAAATATCCAATAAGCCATCTCCATCTGTATCATTTCCCGATGGTGATGCAAAGGTAGGACATGTAGAACAGACTCCTTCCAAATAGTCAGGGATACCATCATTATCTGTATCTAGATCTAAATAATCTACAACACCATCCGAGTCAGAATCCAATGCAACACTTGTGCTTGAATCATGCCAGCCATCATTATTTGTATCCGTCACTGACGCATTATCCCCTACTATACCATCCAATGTACCAGTACTATGATCTACTGTCGTATTTCCACCACCATTTTCGACTACATCTGTGATTCCGTCATTATCTGAGTCCAGATCTAAATGATTGGGATAAGTATCTCCATCTCCATCTATACTAGCCGTTCCTCCTGAGACCATCGTTTCTGTATTGTTGACTTTACCATCACTATTCGTATCTGCACTGGTTTCTATTAGAGCTGTCCCATTTGTCCCACTTCCCTTAGGGCCATCTGAGGCCGCTTCATCGTAGATATCTGCTAAACCATCTCCGTCCGCATCCCAAGGTAAAGTTGCGGTATCTACTCGACCATTATTATCTGGATCAGTTCCTCTGGCTTCAATGATATCAGGAATACCATCATTGTCAGAATCTAAATCCAAATGATCAGCATAAGCATCTCCATCGCTATCTACGCTATTACTTCCTCCATCTATAAAGGTAATGGCCGTATCATCCGCCTTACCATCTCCATCCGTATCTGTACCTCCGGTTCGAACCAAGGCACTTGTTGCATAAATATCCGCAAGGCCATCACTATTCGAATCCGTCGCCACATCTACTCGACCATTACCATTTGTATCTATACCACCAGCTTCTACTAAATCTGGAATACCATCATTGTCTGTATCTACATCTAAGAAATTTACAATTCCATCCCCGTCAGCATCTAAGCTTCTTGATTCTCCATCAATATAAGTAATAGCTGTATCGTCAGCTTTACCATCTCCATCCGTATCTGTTCCACCGGTTTGTAATAAAGCGTCATTGGTATCCTCAACTCCACTTATACCATCATCATCCGTATCATAGATATCCGCAAAGCTATCACCATCCGCATCGGTGGTTGTATCTACTTTACCATCTCCATTCATATCTATGCCACCAGCCTCTATTAAGTCTGAAATACCATCATTGTCTGAATCTAAATCCATTTGGTTGAAAAGGCCATCTCCATCATGATCTAAGCTTATGCCTGTTTCTCCATGTATCATACTTCCAGCACCATTTGTCTTTACAAGCGGTTGATTTCCTTCTCCACTATCTACTCCTATAATCCCATCATCATCAGGATCAAATATATCTGCGAATCCATCATTATCTGCATCTGTACTTATGTCAATCATACCATCACCATTACTGTCTACACCACCTACTTCGATTAGGTCTGGAATACCATCATTATCTGCATCCAAATCTTGAGCATTTGAAGCCATATCTCCATCCGTATCTGGGCTATTAATTGCATTTCCTGCTACCCAACCGGGTGTACTACCTCCATTGTCTGTTTCATCGTATAAATCTGCTAGCCCATCATTGTCCAAATCAACCATACTTAATGGATGGCCATTGGAATAATCTACTGTACCATTACCGTCTGTATCAATTCCACCTGCTTCGATGATATTAGGAATACCATCATTATCTGAATCAAGGTCAAGATAATCAGCGATATTATCCCGATCTAAATCTAGGTGAATACATGCTGTTACATCATCAATAAAATTGCCTATTGAAGCAAAACCACTTGCCGTATGTGTTGATTCAAAGCCTAACCAAATAGTAGTAGTAGCCGCAGTAAATTGCAAACGACCACTATATGTAACAAACGTAACATTATTGGTCCCGACCGTATCACTTGCCAGAAATATTCCTCCTTCTAATATACCTATTCGCATACTATCTATCCCATTCCTTCCTCTGTGAGCAACCGTCCAATCCAGAATATATGTACCTTGAACTGGTAAGGTAATAGGCTGGTACAAAACGCCTCCAGAATAAGCGTTTAATTCTGCAAACTGATTTCCATCATCTGCGATCACACTTTGGTAACCAGAATCCCATAATTCCAATTCATTATCAGTGCCACCATTATTAGTTGCACAATTTACCTGGGAGCCACCATCATCTGTGTGAAGCCAACCGGGGACCGTGGATTCGTCAATAATAGAGTAGCTATCACAAGCTCCAATAGATGGTGATTCAAAACTAGCATTTACTAAGGTATAAAAGCAATAACCTTCTTCTACATCTATGATACCATCATTATCATCATCAATATCTACTGAATCACAAATACCATCTCTATCTGTATCTAGCCCTGTACAAGGACAATCCGTTGCTTGTACAGCTGCATCTTGAAAATCGTTTGTTCCACTATTCGTCTGAATAATAGTATAACTAGCTGAGGTCGTAGCAGCTTGTGTATCATCATTTTCAATATCATTGTCTAGACCATTTGAACCTACTTCTGCAAATGTCGTGGCAGCAAGACTATCCGTTATTGAGCCATTAGTCGTATAACCTGTGACACCTGCTTCCACTTTATCATAACAACCATTTCCATCAGAATCTAGATCTAAGTAGTCTACCACTCCATCACTGTCTGTATCACAAGTACTATTGAAAACCTCCAAGGCATAAAGAATGGGATATCCCGTACCGCTAAAGACAATATTTAAATTTCCATCCGATACAGTAGTTGTAAAAGAACGAGTACCAGCAACGCAGATTCCAAATTCATTTTGAGGCGAATAGTTTGTGAGTACGCTAGACCCTTCAATATCAATATTTATCATTCTTAGATGTCCGTTACTTTCACAATCTGCCCAATGAAATACTATTAAATAATCACCATTAGTGATCGGCAGTGTATAATTAAAAGTGCCAGCATAACCAGGGACTCGAAGTGTATTATAAACCGTTGCATCTGTATTCGTCCCAGGCAAGTTTCCAGTATTTAGATTAGTAGCACCGGATACAGATGCGGAAGTACCACCACTAACACCTGACTCAACAGACCAAATTCTTCCTCTAGCATCGGTATAAGCAGAGCCTCCAACATTAAATCGATAGATCGCTGCGCATTCATCTATATCTCGTATGCCATCATTATCATCATCTACATCATCAATATTGGAAACAGTATCATTATCAGAATCAAGACTAGGGCCGCCAAAAGAAAAAATATTTCCATTTGTAAAGTCAACTGTTCCATAATAATAAGTACCTCTATCTATTAAAGAAATCTTTTGAGTTGTCGCATCATTTGGGAAAGCAGTATCATTATTATTATTGACGTATAAATGATAATTAACTAATGCAGTATTGGGCAAACTGCTTTTAAGGATTCTAATAGTTGTAGTCCCTACCGTTCCGGACTCCGCTACTTTCCAAATTTGTGGTACCCTATTTTCGGTTGTCCCACTATAAACGTTAGTAGAAACTGTCGATAGTCCAGCGGCATTATTCCCCCAAATTAAAAAGCTTTTATCCGCACTAAATGAATTTGTATTTGCAGTATTAGTAAGCGGAAAAGCGGCGCTTACATCTCCATTATACAATTCTACAATGGCTGTCCCATTTGAGTTTTTTGATTGTCTCTGATCAAGCACTGAACAATCCTCTCTTCCTATCCCAGCTACATCATTGTGGTAAGTTGAATTCGTAGTTGCATTCCAAATAATTGATCCATCGCCATTAAGATAATCTCCAGGAATCATTACTCCATATTTTATTGCCAAATATGATTCTACCTTTTGTCGATGAGTTGTTCCTAATAAGCGATTGTATAAAATGACCTCTGCGATTTCACCATCAAAGAAATAATTACCTGAACCAAGTGCTCCTATTTGCAAATTTGCAGAAGTAGCTGAATGGTTTGCGGTAAAAGTACTTTGGCTTGTTCCATTTACAAAAACTGAGGAACCAGAACTTACTCCTTGATCGTATAAGACAGTTGTTAAACTTGTTTGATTTGCAGTAAACAAATTACTAATACCCGTATTTCCTCCAACTCCATCAGAAACTATATTGTTGAGTGTTGTACTATTTCCATCTAATAGAAACCTATCCCATCCACCATCATCTTCACCCCATACGCCACCAGCATTATCTATATCAGGTTGGTACACAGCTATGATCGTTAAATCAGGGAATAGACTATAATTAAGACTTATAGGAGCACTAAAAAAATCACTTGATCCATCAAAAGAAATTGCTGGATTAAAGTTTATTGCACCTTCACTTAAAGCTGGTTGATTACCAGAAGTTGATTGCGATAGGTTGAGTCCATTACCACTTTGATCGCCCCAAGCAGAAACACTAGTTGTCCCAGTGACATTAGCATTAGCTTTATACCACATAAAATTACTTGCTACACTTCCAGGAAAATTACATACTTGACAATCCGGAGCTCGAACAAAAGCATCTTGGAAATCATTGGTTCCTGAATTAGTTTGAATAATTGTATAATTGATAGTGCCATTATCTACAGCCGTTTCAACTGAATTGTCCAAACCATTAGCACCAACGGTCGCCGTTGAGGCAATAAGGCTATCCGTCAAAGAGCCATTGGTCGTATAACCTGTAACACCTGCTTCAATTCTATCATAACAGCCATCCCCATCAGAGTCAAGATCTACATGATCATATTTACCATCGCTATCTGTATCTACAGCTGGGTAATATTTAATCGTCACATACCCATTACCACCAGAAGAACCATTTATCCCACCTATTCCTATTCCAGAAACATAGTCAGAATCTGTTGCATTAGCTACGCTGGAGCCACTGCCACCTATTAATTGAGCATTGTAAATCTTAGTATCACTGGTATTAATAAAACTTGAACCGCCGCCGCCTGCTCTATCTTGGGGAAGAGCATTCAATGAATTAACTTGACAAGCACCGCCGCCGCCACCGAAAAATCCACCACCGCCACCGCCGCCGCCGCCACAACTAGCTTCCGTAGTGGTAGCTCCTGCTCCCCCGGCTAAAGAACTACCAGCATTTCCAACAATTTCAGAAGTATTCAGTGGCGTATTATTGGTCACATCAGGGTCATCACCACCAGCTCCTCCTGCCGTAGAATTAGCTCCATATCCGCCGCCTTCATCATTTGCAGTAGATGAATCAATTCCTCCTCCTGAGACTGTCGTACTGATCGCAGTTTGACCATTTTGATAAGTATCTCCACTCCCATCTGTATAGCTTGTACCGCCACCACCACCTGCTCCACCTATAGAACTTGCATGGGCAATTCCTCCCGGTGCACCACCACCACCACCAACGACCATAGTCAGTGTTCCATTGACAGAGATAGAAGTATAGCCACCTCCTGAACAACCTATAAATCCTGGAGCATTACCACCAGCACCACCGCCATTGGTTTGGCTTGTTAGGTCACCTGAAGCACCGCCTTCTCCTATTGAAACAGTTATAACATCTCCTGGTGTTACTGTTAGTCTAACACCTCCGTATCCACCGCCACCGCCTTCATCAAATACGGGTCCTGTGCCTGACCCTGAGGTTCCGGGATCGCTAGAATCTTCAGTTAATTTATCTCCACCGCCTGCTCCCCAAGCATCAATTTCAATAGTATAAATATTTGCAGGAACAGTAAATGTTTGATTCGATCCAGTATAAGAGAAAGTACTGGTAACCGATACACTTGTTTCGTCGATATCTAGTATCCCATCATTATCATCATCCAAATCTATACTATCGTCAATTAAATCTCCATCTGTATCAACTAACACTAATGCATTATTTATTGGAGTTTTATCGAGATCAATATTAGATTGGATTAAAGCAGAAGGATTGAAAACGGATTGTGCGAATAAATATAAAACTGAAAAGATAATTATATTGAAAAAGTAGATATTTATTCTTGTGCTTTTTGTTTGCATGTTGGGGGATTTAGTCTTTATTTATTGGGTATATTTTAATAACTATTATGAGCATCTTTCTAAATCTAGAGCAGCTAATATTATCCATTACTTTTCTCTAAATAGATTCTAAACTGTTTTATTAGGACTGCAAATCATCAATGAATATCTAATCATTTTATTGGCTTCTTCTTAATTAAGAATTGAACCTTTAAAAATCTAATAGTCGTAATAATAAATGATGAATACGATTGAGTCAATCATCGTATTTTGGTAAGAGAGGGAGATATTAAGATAGAAACTTAATATCCAATTAGCAGCAAAAGAAATGCCAGTGTTGAGAACTTATATTTCAGATAGTTTACTTTACATCTCTATTAGCCTTAAAAAAGTAAAAAACGGGAATACCAACAGCTAAAATAGCTAGTCCCCACCAGGTGGGACCTTTAACTTCCAGAAAGGTAAAATATATAAAGACACTCAATAATAAAACATAGATAAAAGGGATGATTGGATAAAAAGGAACCTTTACTATTCTCTGTACATTTTTCATTTTTTTTCTAAATATAAAAATAGAGAAACCCGCTAAAGTCATAAATAAGATATCCATGAATGTAACAAAAGCCATTAGATCAAATAAGTCCTTGAATACTACGATTAGAACTATAGCAATAATTGCTTGAGTGATCATTGCAAAAACTGGCGTTTTATATTTAGGATGAAGGTCAGCCAGTCTTTTAAAAAATATACCATCTTTTGCCATTGAAAAATAAATTCTTGGTGCAGTAACGGTATAAATTCCGATGGTGCCAAATATAGAAATTGCTACTAGTGCAGAAATTGCTTCAGCACCCCATGTAGGATACATAATGCTAAAAGTATCTCCAGCTATCTTATGCGTCTCGGCAATCTGAGGAAGTGGCAAAATTAACATATAAACCCAATTAATCAATATATAGAGTGCCGTGACTATCAGAACTCCAAAAACCATAGCTCTAGGAACAGTTTTCGAAGCATTAATGGTTTCGCCAGAAAGATAAGTTGTATGGTGCCAGCCACCAAAAGAGAAGAAGACTCCAACTAGTCCAACAAAGAGAACTGACCAATAATTATCTGGTGCGTTTGAGAAGGTAAACTCAAAGGTTTCTATACCTTTTGAATTGATATAATAAATTCCAAGAATTGCAATACCAGCAATAGCTACGATTTTCAAACCCGTAAATACATTAGTAAATAATTGAAGAATGTTTACACCAAAAATATTGATCCCAGTCAATAAAACGATTATACTTATTGCTAGCCATTCTTTAGGTATATTTGCACAAAAGTCAAACTCCCCCATATATATTCCAAACAATTCGGCAAGGAATGCCAGTGCGCCTGTATTGATGATAAACAAGGTTACCCAACCATATAAAAATCCAACTAAATCGCCATAAGCCTCTTTCAAATAAACATACACACCGCCAGATCGGGGAAATAAAGAACCTATTTCAGCAAAAGTCAAAGCGCCCAAAAGCGAAGCAAGTCCTCCTACTAACCATATTAATAAAATGAATGCCTGACTATCAATACCTTCTGCTACTTTTCCTGGAGCGGTAAAGATCCCTGCTCCAATACAGCCACCTACGGCAATCATCGTTAAGCCGTACAGATTTAGTTTCTTTTTGAGGTCAGACATAAGGTTTGGTTAATTATGATTATATAATTGGAGTCTTTGACAAATCCTTTGTTTAGAGCATATTTGAAATTTGTCAAAGAACGTATAATTTTCCCACTACTGGTTTTACTAAAGTCGTCCATGCCTCATAGCCTTTCGCGTTCATATGGAGCTTATCCTCTATAAAAATAGAAGGATCAGGTTCTCCTTCTTCATTTAGCATAACCGTGCTACAATCTAAATAGTACCGGTCTTCTTTTGTATTAATATAATCATGAATTAAATTATTTCCTTCAACATATTTCTCCCATAATGCCCAACGTGCTACAGAAGGTTTCATAGAAATAAAAATCATTTTTGTCTCTGGTAGTTTGGCCCTTATCATTCCATCTAATTTTTTGAAAGAAGACAAGACTTGTACCGGACTAGCACCATCTGCAATATCGTTTTCACCACAATATAAGACCATCAAGCTAGGCTTATATGGAAAAATAATCCGATCAGCATAATGGATAACTTCTGGTAAAGTTGATCCTCCAAAGCCTCTATTGATCCCTGGGATAGGGTCAAAATCTTGTTCGAGTGATTGCCACATTCTAATACTAGAACTTCCTGTGAAAAGGACTTCATTAGTGCTGACTATTCGTGTAGAATCTTCTTTCTCCATATTTTTAATAGCTTGATCAAATCGATTAAGCGGCTTTCCTGTATAAGACTTCTCTACTACTGGAGCATTATTTTGACTTGCTTCATTATTGTTAGAAGGCGCCTCAGGAGTATTATTACAAGAAAAGAAGAATAGAATAATCGTAATTGTAAAAAATTGGGTTTTCATTTTAATTTTGAATTAAGATGTTCAAAGTAATACGCTATTTAGTATTTATGCAATGAAAAGTAATGATTCTATCAATTAAGACACGGAACTAAACCGTAAACACTAATGGAATAATCCACTTCGTCAATATAGCAATCAAAAGAATCGCAATGATATTCAAAATAAATCCTGCTCTTACCATTTGAACAACCGTCAAATGTCCACTGGCAAAAACAATTGCATTAGGTGGTGTAGACATCGGTAGCATAAAAGCACAGCTCGCAGCTAAAGTAACTGGAATCATTAAAAAGAGTGGATCCAATCCAGTTCCAAGTGCAATCCCTCCAATCACTGGAAGAATGATGGTCACCAAAGCAACATTAGACATTACTTCTGTCAAAAACAAAGACACTGTTGTCAAGCCTAAGATAATCAAAATACCTGTACTTCCGGCTTCTTTAAACTGGCTTCCAATCAAGTCAATAAGTCCTGTTGCAGAAAGGGCGCCTGCAAGGCTAAGTCCGCCACCAAAAAGTAGTAAAATGCCCCAAGGTAGTTTTTCTGTATACTTCCACTCCATTAAAAATTTATCAAATTTCAAATCCATCGGAACAACGAACAGAATAATCGAAGCAATTAAAGCAATTCCGGTATCACTCAATTTGATCGGTAATTTTATAAACTCAAAAAAGGTATTGATTGGAACGCGCATCATCCAACACAAAGCTGTAGCAAGGAATATAATTAGTACTAGTTTTTCGCCTCTGCTTATTTTTCCAAGTTTTTCTACTTCTTCTTCTATGAGCGTTTGAGCGCCTTCGAATTTGCCAAGCCGATTAGGGTATAAAAACTTCACTAGAAAAGAATAGGTCAAGCTGATTAAAATTGCTGCAAATGGCACGCCCATAATCATCCATTTAGCAAAGCTAATTTCATAGTTATAGGTATCTGAAATATATCCAGCTAAGACGGAATTAGGTGGTGTACCTATAATCGTAGCTGTCCCGCCAATATTTGCTGCGTAAGCAATGCCTAGCATCATAGCAATCGCAAAGTTTTGCATTCCTTTTCCTCCATTGTCCTTATTGTTTTTGCTTAATAGACTAATAACAGAAACGGCAATGGGTAACATCATAACAGTGGTTGCGGTATTGCTAATCCACATACTGAGTAAAGCCGTAGCTAACATAAACCCCAGAATAATTCCATTGGCATTTGTTCCTGTTATTTTTACGATATTCAAAGCAATTCGTCGATGGAGATTCCACCGTTCCATAGCTAATGCAAGCATAAACCCGCCCATGAACAAAAAAACAATCGGATGTGCATAAGGAGCTGAAGCCGTCTTTATATCCATAACACCTAAGAGTGGTAATAAAACCATCGGTAGCAAAGCGGCTACTGGAATAGGAACTGCTTCTGTCACCCACCAGATCAGCATAAAGCAAGCAACCGCTATAACCTTCCAGGCAGGTAGACTCAAGGCTTCCGGATTTGGAAGCAAGAGAATGATTACAAAAACTAAAGGCGCGAGAAAGAGACCGATTTTTTTTGACACGGTATGTTTATTAAAAAACATTGTCATTAGTCAATTGTCTTTAAAAGAATTCTAAACAACAATTGACTAATGACAAATAAAGGCAATTATTTTTCCTTATTCAAACCAATACTTTTAGGCCCCGTCTTCACTCTTTCGACAATCAATTCTCCAATTTTTTTACCTTGATCTACACCATAATCTATAGCTGGTCGATAATGAATACCGCCATACAATCGGCTAACTGCTGCCTCCCCACTTGCTTCCAGAAAAGAATTAAAGGATCTCGGAGGTAAACCATATTCAACTTCTGTACTATCAACAAAAGAAAAGTTTTCGCCAAATAAATTAGTTAAAGCAACTGCAGAAGCAGTAGAGATAACACTATGTCCCGAAGTATGTTCGGGGAATGGTGGTGTCTGCAATGTCGGTTGCCAATCTTCATCAATATAGCTATTAATAATAGTTTCAGGACGCACTAAACTGCTTCGATATTTCTCATCCCAACAACTAATAAATGCATCAAACAAATTAATAGAAACCAAGGTATATGCTTCCAAGGTTTTCATCATATCTGCATTTACTTTATTCGTCGCGATATAAGTAATTCCCATCCAATGGCCGCCCGGTGTGATTTTTTTTGTAGCATACATTACATGTCCTGTATGATGAGACACATAAGGATTACAATCCCAGAACTTAGCAATTGCTATTTCCTCCTCATTCGCATTTTTCACAACTTCATATACTTCCATAGTCTCTTTATAAAACTGACTGTTTTTATCTATGCTAAATGCTGTTGGTGGTGGTGGTGGAAATTGTTGAGCCGAATCAATAACCAATGGTCTGATCTCTCTCCAGTGAGGTTCGATACCATCCATATAGTCAGGTGGTGTTGGTTTCCATTTAGCGATGTCGTTTGGAATCGTGTATTTTGGAAAAGTTCGAGTTTCACTATACATATCTGTTTTTGCCCAAGCAAGCACATGATTACTTATTGTATCTCCAAAAGCAATAGAATTTTCATAAACTTTTTTGGATATACCAAGGTCTTTGAATTCCTGATAAATAGAATCTTGAAAAGCTTCCATTTTATCTTCTGAAAATATTAAAAACTTACCCGTTTTTAGAAATGCGTGAACAGATGCCAGTGGGTAACAATATTCTTTTTTAGCATCAGGTTTTGGCAAATTACTCAATCCACTCAATTGATCTCCCAGACTTTTATATTCTGGATATGCATAGCGAAGGCATTCATAAGCACTTACACTTGGATAGACATAAATACGGCTTGCAACAGGAGGCGAAAAAATATCGTGAACAATGACATCTGTCAATTGCTTCATGGATCGGTGGATAAACTCAGGTTGCTTAGCTTCTTCCTGAAAATTAGGGTTTACACTCGCCTTAAAACTTGGATCTGAAGGTTCTCCAAATTCACATGCCAAAATAGTCGTTAGGAGTACTCCTAATAGTAGTATTGGTAAAATCCGGTTTCTTATCATTTTATTTAGTTTTTACATTCTTTGATAAACCCACTTGACATAGGATTTATCAAAGATTTAGTTTTTATAGTACGAAATTAATAAACTATGGCAAATAATGGGCTAGATTTATATTTTGAAATTGTTCAGGAACTAAAAATATCAATATTAAATTATTGACCTATATTATCTTAAATAAATTTAACATTCTAAACAATGGAAGAAAGGTTAACCATTTTTGGTAGAGAAATAATTGATAATCAATCCATTGAGCAGATACGAAACTGCTACTCTGAGCATGATTATGCTGTGCTAACGGCTGATGCACATTATGGCTATGGTCATCCAATCGGGGGCGCTATTGCTTATAAAGATAAAATTTCTTTGTCTGGTGTAGGATTTGATATCGGCTGTGGAAATAAAGCAGTCCGAACAGAATTAATCGCAAAGGAAGTCGATATTGCAAAATTAATGGACGAGATAGTCAAAGTAATTGGTTTTGGTATTGGTCGTCCTAATCCAAAACCGATAGATTCTCCAATCTTTGATAAAATCAATCAATTAAACTTAAATATTTCTGCCACTCATAAAAAATCCTTGATGGCTAAAGCGCGTGCTCAGCTTGGAACAGTAGGCAGTGGAAATCATTTCGTTGATATTTTTGAAGATTTAGAGGGTTATCTTTGGATTGGTGTGCATTTTGGTTCACGTGGATTCGGTCATAATCTCACTATGGGATTTATTGCAATCGCAAAAGGTAAAGCCTTTGGAGATAAAGTACATGAAGGTGGAATGGACAGTCTTCCAATATTATTTGATGCACAATCAGAAACGGGTATAGATTACATCGAATCAATGAAAATTGCTGGGGAATATGCATATGCTGGCCGAGATTATGTCATTGAAAGGGTCATGAAGATTCTACAAACTAAAGCGACATATTCTGTACATAATCACCATAATTTTGCCTGGAAAGAAAAACACTTTGGTGATGACTACTGGGTCGTTCGAAAAGGATGTACACCTGCATTTCCTGGGCAACAAGGATTTATCGGCGCAAATATGTTTGATAATTCTGTAATCGTAGAAGGCGTCGATACCGAACTTTCTAAAAAAGCATTGTATTCTACCGTACATGGAGCAGGCAGGGTGATGTCTCGTAGAAAAGCCAAAGGGAAAGTAAAATGGATGAAGGGAGCAAGAGGAAAACGGTATCAAAAAATCATCAAACCAGGCTTGGTAAGTTTTAATAGGACTCAACTTAAGGCTAAAAAACTTGGCATAGAATTGCGCGGTGCAGGCGCAGATGAAAGTCCTGAATGTTACAAACAACTTGATGATGTTTTATATCATATGGGCGAAACAATAAAAGTCATTCATACTTTGAAACCGATAGGTGTCGCTATGGCTGGAGAATCTGTTTATGATCCTTATAGAGATTGAAGGTTGAAGACGGAAGACAGGAAGACGGAAGACAGGAGACGGAAGACGGGAGACGGAAGACTGTAGTCAGGGGATCAGAGAATCTGACTACCTGACTACCTGACCACTCTGACCACTCTGACCACTCTGACCACTCTGACTACCTGACTACCTGACTACCCTACTTTATCAACATCCCTATTCCAAGTCGGACATGTGGAAAGTGCGGGTAAGCCACTTCTCCTTTTATAAAAAACTGCTTGCTTATCTTATAATCAAGACCTAATCCCAATTCAAAATCAGCAAATTTTTTCTTTTGGAAATTCTGAATATTTGCCTTTCGAGCACCTGCATTTATACTGAGTCCTGCGAATGCATAAGGAGATAGTTTTTTATTTAAAAAAGGTCTATAATTTGCCCTTAGCGTAGCAATCAAAAGTTTATAATTAAACTCATTATCCTCCTGAGGTTTTTTCCTACCTATGATGTATTCTGCTCCGAAATTGGCAGTAATATGTCTGTCTCCTAATTCCATCATTAGCCCTCCACCAAGGCCACCAAATTCAGAAAAGTAGGATAATGGAGTACTGGAAAAAACTGAAAATCGTCCAACTATTGTATTCCTCTGACCTTTCCAATCTTTTTGATAAACTAGTGGTCTACAATGTTTATTATACCTTTTGATTAATTCAAGGATTGCTTTACGCTTTAATGGAAGTTTATCATCGACTACTATCTTTTCGCAATCTGACATTTCAAATCTTAAGATTTGTATATAATTTTCTTCATCAACAGTTTTATTACTTAATGTTTTATTGAAGCATAACAACTGAAGTGGTCCATTTTCTTTTTTAATAAAAAGAGGTTTCTCTGCTTCTGTTAGTTCAAATAAAGCAATCTTCCCTCCAGCAATTTTATGAAGAAACCGAACGATGTCTACATCTTGAGTTTTCCCTTTTCGGCTTGAAGAAGAATATGCTATTTCGAAACTTTCGAATCGATCACCATCATTAAATCCAAACCCCTTTAATTCCAAAGGGAGGTAAGTATCTGCATTTGCTTTCCTAGAAGTTTTGAAAGTGACTTGCTTACTTAATTTATCAAAAGTTTGATCCTTGATAAATCCATTGATCGTATCTCCTTTTGTTGTAATAAGGAATCCTTTTTTAAAATCAAATTGTCCGGAAAGTTGAGTAGAGAACATAATAAACGCGCATAAAAACGCGCAAGCGAATTTTAAGTTTTGCATAGCTTTTAGTTTTAGTTATTGATTCTTTGACAAATCCCGTGTTTGAGACAAAGCCATAAACAAGATCAAGGCTTCCTTTAGTCGCTTTTGATCTTATTTACGGCTTGTCCGGGATTTGTCAAAGAACGTAGTTTTATAACTTTTACATAGAGTTTGCACTCCATGTTATATTTTGAACTACAACGATTAAAATATTAAAAATATTATTCGCTATTAAAAAGACTTTATTTCTCATTGATAAATGATCCTTAGTTTTTGATCATTTTTATGTATTAATGAGCAAGGACTAAGGATCATTTAACTTTTAATATCCTGTATTTTGGCTCAAATTAGGATTTGCAGCCAAGTCCGTAGTAGGGATAGGAAAGACATCATAAAAAGAAGGTCTCGACTCTCCTTCTGCAACATTTCCTTTCCAAGGCCATAAATAATCCGTATCACTAAATCTACCATATCGGATCAAATCTGTTCTTCGGTGACATTCCCAGTATAATTCTCTGGCCCTTTCGTCAAGAACAAAATCTAATGTAAGTTCGGTACTCGTAATATTATTTGCAGAATTACCATAGCCTCTTTCTCTCAATTCGTTTACATAATCCACCGCCGAATTAAGATCTCCTCCTGCTCCACCTCTCAAGACGGCCTCTGCATACATCAAATAAGCATCAGCTAGTCGAAACATAGGAAAGTCCGTATCTGGGAAAGTTATATCAGAACCTACATTTCCATTTTTATCTAAATTGGTAAATTTATTAATAGCGTAGCCATCCGTAAAACTTGCAACATTTTCAATCTCAAGTGATTGGCCATCTGTATAAAACATCGCTCGACTATCATTAAGTAAATCAAATTTGGCAACATGTGCGCTAGTAGTTCGAGTACCGCCCCATCCATTATCAATACCACTATCCGCAGGATTCATACTACCGCCTACAGAGGCATGGATTACAAAAGTCATCCCTCCCCATGTCTTCGAAACCTCTCCATCAAAGATCACAGGAAAAATCATTCCTGTTGCTTCATTATTATCCGCTCTAAAAAGCGCTTGGTATTCTGCATCTATGGCATAACCTGCATCAATTATTTTTTTACAATAAGTAATACATTGATCATAGTAAGTTCTATCTACATATACTTCAGCATTGAGATAGAGTTTTGCCAATAGCATCCAAGCCGCAGCTTGATCGGCCCGGCCATATTCATTTGCTTTTGCAGCGACCAATTCGGATTCAATAGCTAATAATTCGGATTCGATATAATCAAACAAATCTTGCGCATTAGTCTGTTCTGGGAAAAATGCCCCAATCTTATCTGCTTCTGTCACAAAAGGCATATTTCGAAACATGTCCAAGCCATGCCAATAACTTAATGCCCGCATAAATCTTGCCTCCGCTCTAAAAGCAGGAATTTCAGCACGAGTAGCTTCATCAACATTTCTTAAATCCAATTTATCATTTTCACTTTCTCTGATAAACTCATTACACAATGTAACTTGATACATAATACGATTGTACATGGCCGTAACAAACTCATTCGCAGCATCCCAATCCTGTTGTTCATAATCATGTATATTTCCATCATTCCATGCAATAACTGCTTCATCGCTAGACAATTCCTGAGCTTTCCAATATTGACGTACATAAGTAGAAAAGCCTTCATCAATTCCAGAAATATCTGGTTGTCCAGCAGGTCCTTGCTGGCCACTTAATGCTAAACCTGCATATATTTTTGCTAAAAACTGTTTGTAGGATGCCGCATTACTAAAAACCACTTCAGAAGTAATTTCATCAGGGTCTAGTGGTGTTGTATCCAAATCACTAAAGCAAGAAGACAAAGAAATGATCAAACTAAGGGATAAAATATATAGTAGTTTAAATTTTTTATTTTTCATCATTTTAAAATTTATTACCGATTTTTTTCAAAAAAATCAGCGCTGATTAAACTATAAGTTTAGATTGACTCCAAACAAAAAAGTCGTTGATCTTGGATAAATATTCCCATCAATTCCTCCGCTTACTTCCGGATCTAATCCATCGTAGGCCGTCAAGACAAAAGGATTTTGAATAGTAGCAAAAACTTTAAGTCTGCTGATTTTTTCATTTAATAGATTATTAAAATTATATCCTAGTGTTATATGATCTATTCTTAAGAAGGAGGCATCCTGAAGATAATAATCACTGAAAAACTGTGGGTCTTCAAAATTGGTATCAGAAACTTGTGCGTGAACATTTGTGAGATATCCTGTTGAATGTATCAGGTCATTATAAGTACCTCGTTCTGATAAAACATTATTGTAAACATAATTTCCAATATTCGCTCGCCCTGCAAAAGAAAATTCAAAATCCTTATAAGTAAGTGATGAAGTAAAACCAATCAATGCATCAGGTGCAGGGTTTTCTTTTTGGTACAAATCCTCAGGGCTAACCGATCCATCATTATTTCTATCCACATACTCTCCTTCTATTGGATTACCACTTTCATCATAAACTTGTTCGTATACGAAAAAAGAATTTGCTGGAAATCCTACACTGTGAATTTGAATAGTATTACCAACACCTCCTCCTATACCGCCGGTAAATACACCCAAATAATCAGGATCATCCGTAGCTGTCAACTTTGTAATTTTATTATTATTCAAAGCTAGATTAGCACCAAACTCCCAGTATAAATCCTTAGTTTTTATTGGAATTACGTTTACAGCTAGTTCAATACCTTTATTTTCTAGATCACCTACATTTGTAACAATAGCATTCGCAAAGTTAGTACCGGCAGGAACAGGAATAAAATTGATTAAGTCTTTTGTATTTCGAATATAATAATCAATTGAACCATAGATGCGATCATCCCAAAGTCCATACTCTAGTCCAATATTATAGGTAGTCGTCTCTTCCCATTTAATATTTGCATCATAGCCTTCAGGGCGAATCGTAATAAAAGGCGTTCCTCCAAAAGGGTACTGTGCATTTTCAAAACTTGAAAGGTAACGAGCTTGAGAAACATAGAAGCCTCCAACATCTTGTTGTCCAGTAATACCATAACCAAGGCGCAGTTTTAGATTATTAAGGAAGCCTTCTTCGTCATCCATAATTTTGTAAGCAACTGCTGCAGCTGGAAATAAACCCCAACGTGTATCTGGCGAAAACCTAGAGGTTCCATCTCGACGTAAAGTCAAAGTCAATAAGAATTTATCTTGAAAAGTATAATTGACCCTGCCAAATAAAGATAAGAGGTAAAGCTCTCCGAGGTTTTCTCCAGAAACCGTATCTGTTCTAGAAAAATTGGAATTGAAAAAATCACTCTCATCATAAAAATGCTGCCAAGAATATCCTCCAATTACATCTATATCATGCTCCTTAAATGTTTTTGAATAATTCAAGTAAAATTCGAGTAATTCATTTTCTCTGGTTTGGCTATACCGATTATTTACGCCTCCATTATCTATGTTAGAAGGATCAAAAGCAAAAGGAGCATTGGTTGGAATATCCACTGTCCCTTCTCCATGGTTTTTATCATAAGCCAAATTTAAATTAGCCCGTAATTCTGGTAAGAAACCAAATCGATAATCAATTTGAGCGCTAGCGATATAACGTTGAACTTCCGAGACATCTTCTTTCATCATCAATAAAGCCAGTGGATTAATGGGCGCTAAACCATTAGGATTGCCCGACCCATTCAACCAAGTATAAAATCCTCCATAAGTTTGATCATCAACATAAATAGGTTGGCTTGGATCAAAACGTACGGCATTTCCAATTGCACCTCGATCTGCGAAATTATTATCTGAAAAGCTCCCTTTAAAACTAGCGTTTATTTGTAAACGATTATCGAAAAATCCAGGTGAAAGATTTAGGCCTACCGTTGTTCGTTGAAATTCATCTGTTTTCAAAATACCTTCCTTATCTGTATAACCTAATGAAACTCGATATGGTAAAGGCCCAACACCACCCGAAATATTTATATTATGATCATGAAAGAGAGCAGTTTGATATATTTCTGACTGCCAATCTGTATTAGCATCTCCCAAAACCATTTCTGCCGCAGTCATTTCAGCAGCAGGACGTTGCGCAATCAGCGCACGATAAGCTGTAGCATCCAATACATCAACTTCAGTAGCTCTCGAACTGAAACCAATATTCCCATTATAATTAACATTGATCTTCTTGCCCAATTTCCCTTTCTTTGTGGTTATGATAATCACCCCATTAGAAGCCCTTGATCCATAAATAGCCGTGGCAGAAGCATCTTTTAATACAGTCATGCTTTCGATATCATTTGGGTTAATTAGGTTTAAAGGATTTCGCCCCCCAGACACACCTCCTGAAGCGACCGGAACACCATCAATGACAATTAGTGGATCATTTGAAGCACTCAAAGAAGAACCTCCCCGAATCCGGATAGTTGATCCACCTCCAGGGTCTCCTCCAGTTGTGATTTGTACTCCAGCAACTTTCCCTGATAATAATTCTTGAGCAGAAGTGATTGCTCCTCTATTAAAATCTTTAGAAGTCACACTCTGAATTGCTCCGGTTGCATCTTCTTTTTTTACCGTTCCATATCCGATCACTACTACTTGATCTAGCAGTGTCCCCGGTTCTAGCTGAGCATCTATAAGCTCACTTGTTCCAATCGAAATCGTTTGAGGTGTATAACCTGCATAACTGAATACCAAGGCTTCACTTCCTTCTGGAACTTGAAGCGTATACTTTCCATCAAAACCAGTAATTCCTCCCTTTGCAGTTCCAGCAATAACAACACTAGCTCCAATGAGTGCTTCACCTGTTTCGGCATCAGTTACTGCGCCAGAAATCGAACGCTGCGCTATAGCAACAGTCCCTAGCATCGTAGCAAATAATAACAATGCATATTTTAAGTCTAACTTTAGTTTCATACACTATAAGGTTTGATTATTTAATATGGCTCAAAAAACTAGCCTTGCGTATATTTTAAGCTTGGATAAGATTAGATTCTGAAATAAGAATATCTAATTTTTCATTTACCAAACTAATAGACGATACTACAATAGGCGTCTATTTTATTTTGATGGTGATAGGAAAACAACTAAAAGTAAGGTTAATATTTTATTTTATAGAAATCCCTTAATTTTTTCTTTAGTAATTGCTAGAGAAATTTATTGGATGAAGCTTAGGACAAGGCTGTTATTTATGAATTTTTTTAAAAAAGTCATCTTCGCAATTTTATGTTTTGCACGATAAAACTTCCAACTTTTTTGCCTTGATCAACACCATATTCGATAGCTGGCCGATAATGAATCCCTCCATAAAGCCTACTGATTGCGGCTTCATCTGATGCCGCATAAAAAGAGGTAAAAGACCTTTCTGGCAAACCATATTCTACTTCAGTGCTATCTCTAAAACTAAAGTTATCACCAAATAAATTGGTCAATACGACTGCAGAAGCAGCGGAAATAACACTATGACCACTCGTGTATTCAGGAAAAGGAGGCGTCTGTAACAAAGGCAACCAATCTTGATTGATGTATTTGTTGATTACTGTTTCTGGTCGGATCAATTTACTTCGATATTTTTCATCCCAACAACTAATAAAAGCATCGAATAAAGAAATAGATACTAAGGTATAGGCTGCAGATGTTTTCATGATATTAGCATTTGACTTTTGGGAAGCAATTTTGGTAATGCCTATCCAATGTCCTCCAGGAGATATTTTTTTTGTGGCAAACATAATGTGTCCCTGGACATGAGATACAAATGGATTGCAATCCCAAAATTTAGCAATTTCAATATGCTCTGATTCAGCATTGCTTACTGCATGATACACCTCAAGTGTTTCTTGAAAAAATCGGCTGTCTTTATCTAAATTAAATTCCGTAGGCGGTAAGGGAACAAATTGAGTAGCCGAGTCTAAGACCATTGTACGAATTTGATTCCAATGAGGTTCTATTCCGTCCATATAATCCGGAGGCGTAGGTGTCCATCTTGCAGCTTCATCAGAAATGGAATATTTTGGATAAGATCTGGTTTCTTTATATTTATCTTTATTAGACCAATCAAGAATAGATTTACTTATCGCATCTCCAAAAGTGAGGGATCGCTCATACACTTCTTTCGATATTCCAATTTCTTTAAATTCTTTTAATATTTCCTCTTGAAAGGTTACTAATTTATGTTCTGAAAAAATAAACTGTTTACTAGTTTGTAAGAATGCATGAACAGCCGCTAATCCATAGCAATAAGTTTTCTCTGCTTCTGGAACAGGCAGTGTCGATAAACCTTGAACTTGCCCAACCAAGGATTGATATTCAGGATATTGATGTATCAAGACCTCATATGCAGCGATACTTGGATAAACATAATTTCGACTGGCGACTGGAGGAGAAAAAATATCATGAACAATCACATCTGTCAATTTTTTCATTGAACGATGCAAGTATTCTGGATTAAGCGCTTCTTCTTGAAAATTGGGATTAACTTTTTCCAAATTGCAGCTATAAAATCCAATAATAAGAAGCAGGATAAGAATCGTCTTACATTTCATCATCTTTTCCTTTTGACAAGTCTAAAATATATTGAACACTGTTATTACAGCTAATCAAATATTTATCAAATCCAAGAGGCGTAATACTACGTGTATTTAATTTTTGTGGCAAAGGCAATGCTTCATAATCCTCAAACATGTTTGTCGCTGGATTGAATCGATTAAATTTTCCTCCACTATTAGCAGTACTTTTTCCCAATTCTGTTAAATAATCATGATGGTTTCCAACAAAAAGTAGTTCCCCTATTTCATTTATTGCAAAACCTTGGATTGTACTCCATTGAGCAGTATTAGGCAATGGCGTCCCTTTATATTGTCCTTCATGAGAAAGGTAAACCATTGATCTTAATTCATTGATTTCTCTTTGTTCAACTATTTGTTCTGGTTTGGCCAGTTTAAAATCTTTTATATCCTGCACTTTCGCATAATCACTATAATGGTTAAACTGTTTACGAACCGAAGGCACTTGAGCTATTAATTCATCCAATGACATAAATGGCATATAGCCGGAAAAATAATGGTGAAAAATCAAAGGCTCTGACTGTCCATTTTTATCCATATCCAATACATATAGTTTAACTGGTTTTTCTACTGAAGCTTTCCACTTAAAATTAGTTCCGGCATTTCCAGCAATTATATCCAATTGACCATCCTCATTCAGATCCTTAAGGAGGAAAGTATTCCAAAGGCCAGAGCTCTGGCCTAAGCCTAATTTTTCTGATTTAAAAAGCAATTCCCCATTCCCCTGATTTTCCAATACTGCAATATTCATCCAATCGCCACAAAACACTAAATCCAAATCATCGTCATTATCCACATCTGCCCATTGGCTATGCGTGATCATTCCAAATCTTTCTTTTTTAGTGATCTCGATTCCTAACCCTTTTTTATTTCTCAGTACAAAACTAAATGGTGATAAACCATAAGAAGCGGGGATAGACCTTGCTCCAATAAATAAATCATCATAGCCATCTTTATCAAAGTCTCCTACCGCTATACTACTACCATTAGTATGTGGTAAAGACAAAGGCAATCTTTTTAAATTTCCTTTACCATCATTGAGATAAAGGCGATCCTCCAATTGTTTATCCAATTCTTTTTCATCATTCCCACCACTAATTACATACAGGTCTAAATCTCCATCTTTATCAAAATCCAAAACAGCAGCATCTACATCTTCATACTTAGCATCTCTTTTAAAATCAATATTTCCTTTTTGTTCTATAAAACCATTTTCATTTTGAAATAATAAACGCGACTCTTGAAATCTTGCTCCTCCAATAAATAGATCTTTTTTCCCGTCTTGGTTAAAATCTTCATAAACAACGGCAGGGCCTTCTCTAGACAGTAATTCAGGGATTAATTTATCTGCATTATAATCTTCAAATTTATTTTCTAAGTGCTTGACAGGTAGAATAGAAAGTGCAGCTAAAACATTTGCACTTTTTGGAAATTGGAAGGTAGATGTTCCGGATTCTTTTTTGACAAGGTGATATTTATTAATGTCAAGTCCCTCAATAACTTGTCTAGTGTGATCCGGCCAAATCACTACGACAGAATCTATTGATTCTTCACTACCCAATCCGAAATGAATATAATGAGTACTGGAAGATTGATATCCTCTTGTTGTAGTATAAGATTCTTTTTTACTTTTTTGATTATAAAATAATTCTACAATCGTACCTTTCAGAGATTCTTTTGTATTATTATTTTTTAGTTGAAAAGCCACAAAATTATTTGCTGAGGTATTTGTGTTTTCCAATAAACTCGCTGGAGCATTAATATTATTAACGATAATATCTAAATCGCCATCCTTATCAAAGTCCGCATAGGCCGCTCCATTAGAAAAATTAGGTGTTCCAAGCATCCCTTCTGAAAAGTTTGAAAAATTCAAATCTGACTCTTGCAAGAACAATAAATTATTCAGTTTTTGAGCTGGCATTTCGCCTAAGAATTGATCCAGTTCTTCTTGACTTAATTTTTCATTAGAGGTATTAGCAAGTCTATTTACAAACTTGATATAATCTAAATCATTAGGACGTTTCACTATTCCATTCGTAATATAAATATCTGATCGGCCATTATTATCAAAATCTTGCAATAAGACAGACCAGCTCCAATCCGTCGCATACGTATTCGTCATCAAAGCAATATCGGCAAATTGCGTCCCTGGCAATTGCAGTTGAAAATGGTTTCTAGCATATTGATCTTCAAAGCCAAAATCTTCTCTAATCTTAAATATTTCATCTGTATCCTCTCCGCCTGATTTTAGTGCCACCCCTTCATCATATGGCAACATATCTGTTGTAAAAATATCTACTTGTCCATCATTATTCATATCTGCTATGTCTACTCCCATCGTAAACTTCGAACAGTGGTTCAACATCGAGGACATGGACTCTTTAAAAGTTTTATCGCCATTATTGAGATAGATATAATCATTTTCATGAAAATCATTTCCTATATAAATATCCGGCCAACCATCATTATTTATATCCTTAGTCACGATGCACAAGCCGTAGCCTAATGCGCTACTATAAATACCCGCCTCCTCACTTACATCAATAAATTTAGCCTCTGATTCATTCATCCTGTTTTCTAATAAACGATCACCGGATAATTCGTCCGCTTGTGTTCGTTTCGAAATTTTACCATAGCTCCGTACAGAATGCACAGAGTGGTTAAGCAAGTATACATCCAAATCGCCATCCTGATCATAATCAAAAAAGGAAGCCTGTGTAGCATAACCAGAAAAGTCTAAGCCATATTCTTTAGAAGATTCTTTAAACGTCGCATCTCCATTATTAATGTACAGCAGATTATGTGTTTCTTTATCAGATAGCGGCGCTACTTTACAAATATAAATATCCAAAAAACCATCTCCATTCACATCGTCCATTGTCACACCTGTTGACCAATCAACCAATGGCTTCATTCCACTTTTTTTAGTAATGTCTTCAAATTGAAGATTGCCTTTATTGAGGAATAGTTGATCTTTGGATTCATTCGAAGTCAATAAAACATCCTCCAATCCATCACCATTTAAATCTCCAACAGCCACGCCACCGCCATTATAATAGTATAGATATTCCAGAATATTTAAATCGACACTTGGCTTCAGATCATTTGAAAAATTGAGACCAGATTCCGAGTGATTTTTTTCTATGAATAAAGCATTTTTAGATACCTCTTCAATTTGTTTCTCCTGACAAGCAAAGAATAGACTTGTGCATAGAACCAAAAGAGGAATATATATTTTCTGCATAGTTCTTTTTTTAGTTTTGTTTAAAAGCTAAAAGCAGCCAAGGAATCTCTACTTACATTAACCAGTAATAAATTGTCCAATAACACAAAGTCTCTGATCTCTCCTTTTATATGAAATCCACTTTCTCCATTTTTATATATAAATTCATTATTACCTTGGTTTTCTAAATAGTGACCATAACTTCCATCATAAATTCCCATTTCAGGCACCACATAAAATAAATTGCCGCCTAATAGAATATCATCATCTCCGTCTTTATCAAAATCAGCTGTAGATATCGCATATACTGGGCTAAATTGTACTTCTGCAGGTAGGTCTACAGACTTAAATTGAAAACCACCTTGATTAATAAGTAATACCGTTTTGAGTTGATTTGTTTCTAAGACCTTAACTTTACTTAGTTCTTTTTCATTAAAAATAGTTTGAATATCTGCTTTTTTAAATGATTCAAAATCTGGATATTTTTTCTTGATTATTTTCATTTGATCGATTAAAGTATGTCGAAGTGCATAAGGATAATCTTTTCCATCTTCTCTTTCAAAAGTCATAATACCTTCTGGCATTCCATTAAAATCAAAATCAGAAAAATACAATTTAATTGGCCTTTCTTCGGATGCTTTGAATCGGCTATTCTCTCCTAAATTTCCAGCAATAATATCCAAATCACCATCATTGTCTGCATCAAAAAGATGTATTTTGTTCCACCATCCTTTAAGGCTTATATCGGCGTTCAAGTCCACAGGTGAAAAATGGCCATCCTTTCCCATAAATATTTTAAGGTCCATAAACTCTCCTACGACTAGCAAATCTAATGTCCCATCTTGATTGATATCAGCGAAGGTTGCATCGGTTACCATTCCAATATTTTGGAAGCCTTCACATAGCTCAGCGGTATGATCCGTAAAGTTTCCCTTACCATCATTGAGCATTAAATAAGCAGAGCATGCTGCTCCAAATTTTCCAATTTTCACACGCTCTCCTATAAATAAATCTTCATCACCATCATTATCGACATCTGCATGAGCAACAGCCAGTGTACTTATTTTATTGGCTTCAGTTGGTAATTTTTGTTGGTCTAAGGTAAAGTTCCCCTTACCATCATTTAGAAATAAATGGTCATATAAATATCCAGAATATTCTGACAGTTCAACGCCTCCACTTGCTAAATACATATCCAAATCATCATCATTATCGACATCCAGCAGCAGGCATTTAGTATGTTCTGATTCTTTTACTTTCATCAAATCCTGCGATGGCATTTGAGCTTCAAACTGGAGTTCGCCTTGATTAAAAAATAGTTGCGTCACCTGTCCTTTAGCACCAGGAAAAACGAGGTCCACTAAGCCATCTCCATTGATATCTCCTTTGCCTACTTTACCACCTTCATTGCTGCGCATATGATAGATCAATCGCTCTTTATTGAAATCAACATATTGATTTTCCTTTTTTTCATACCGGACTGGATTAGCGATTTTATTAAAAAGGTGAGGCTTCGATTCTGTAATTGTATTTTGTTCTTGAGCTGTTTCTTCTTTTACTATAAGCGTTTGGTTAGTTGGGATATTAGATAAAAAACTTTTTTTACCTGAAGGCCAAATTACCGTTATGTCTACCTTTTGGGCATTACCAAGACCTATATTTGGTCGAAAGTCCATACTTGATTGAAAGCCCCTGGTTGGAATATTTTCATAATAAAAAGATTTATCCTCAGTGGAAACAATAATCCTTGAACCAATTCCAAATACATTAGATGTTTTTGATTCTAACTGGAGTTTGATATAATTTGCCTTTTCGCTTTCTAATGTATTTTCATAAACGAAACAAGGCATGTTAACGTTATTCACTACAAGATCTAAATCGCCATCATTATCTAAATCGCCATATGCAGAGCCATTAGAAAAGCTAGGTACCATCAAGCCACTATTGGTATATTTTTCAAAGTGTAAGCCATCCATATTTCTATAAGCATGATTCATAACCTTATTAGAAGGAATGATATCAATAAGTTCTTTATAGTTTACACCTTCTTCATTAACGATAGACCTCATCACCGCTTCATTAGAGATGTACTGTAAATAATCCTGATTAGTTAAATCCTTATAAATTCCATTAGCGACGAAAAGGTCTTTGAATCCATCATTGTCCATATCAAAAAACAAAGCGCCCCAACTCCAGTCTGTTGCATCTACTCCTGCCAATCGAGATACTTCACTAAAGGTGCTATTGCCATTATTTCGATGAAGTACATTTCTTGTAAATTGATGGTGATAACCATTAGCCACATTATATTGATATTTATTCCAATTCTCAAAAGTTGTCACCGTCTTGAGTCGTTCATATTCAGAAGGTAACATCTCCGTTACAAATAAATCAGTATTACCATCATTATTGATATCGGCTGCATCTGCTCCCATAGACGCTCCGCTAATAGAATTCATTTGGCTGACCAAATCTTCTTTAAATGTTCCATTCTGTTGATTAAGATAGAGGTAGTCTCTTTCAAAAAAATCATTGGAGATAAAAATATCCAGCCACGAATCATTATTAAAATCACTGACGGTAACTCCAAGGCCAAAGCCAATAACGCTTCCATAAATCCCTGCTTTTTCACTTACATCGTAGAATTGTCCATCGCGATTTTCCATCAATTTATCTCCGCCTAATTCATCGCGTTTTGGTCGTTCATTTTTTTTCAGGTTAAAACTTCCAATAGCTTGAAAGGAATTGTTCAATATATATACATCCAAGTCGCCATCTTTATCATAATCAAAAAATGTCGCATGTGTTGAAAAACCTTTATCATTGAGTCGATATTCAGCAGCAGCCTCTTCAAATTGGAGGTTGCCTTTATTAATGAAAAGTTCATTTTCTTTATTATCCCCTTTAATATCGCCAGAGTTACAAACATAAATATCCAACAAGCCATCATCATTAATATCAACGAAAGTAACTCCTGTTGACCAGGATCGTTCTCCTTTCACACCCGCTTTTTGCGTAATATCTTCAAAAGTTAAATTGCCTTTATTAAGGTATAATTTATTTTCAGATTGATTGGATACCAAGTATAAATCTATCAGGCCATCATTATTGATATCGCCCAATGCTACACCTCCCCCATTATAGAAGTTTCGGTATTTATACACATTGAATTCTGGAGTCGAGGTGAGGGTATTGGAAAAATCAATTCCTATTTTTTCATTATCCAATAATTGGAATAGTGGACTGGTACTTTTTTCATTGCTACAAGCTGTAAAAGCAATAATACCTAAAATCAAACCAATTAAATGTACAGTAATCTTCATCGTATTATCTGTTTTAAGATCATGGTTAAAATTCGTTTTTGTTAGCGAAAATGCTAGATTTTCGGTTCTGGCAAAACTCTTTTTCAATCGCATAGCCTATGCTATGGGCTTGAAAAAAATTGCAGTCCAGGTTCGGAAAAATGCATTTGTAGCTCAAAGGATGAAATTTAAACATGGTCTAAGTAATAGTCTATTTAGATTCTCTTAGGTCTTCTATTTTTACAGTAATATCTTTGTCAGAAAGCGGATACATCAAGATTCTCCGATTTCCATCTACTTTGGCAAAAGCTTTAATTCCATTATCAATATTAATTTCGACAAAGGGATTTCCAGCCTCTTCTTTTAAGTATTTTTTTTGCAAGTTTTTCATCAATGCTTCTGCATGATAAGCTTCATTCCAAGGAGACCATTTGGAATAGTTCATTTTCATATGCATTCCGTGCATAATTTTTTCCTCATCAAAAATTCCATAAAAGAGCATTTCTACTTTGTCAGAATCTGCTTTTGTAGAATCCATATCCATCATATATTTAGCAAACTGGTTACCTGGTCCCTGACCTATTAGTTTTTGTTTATTCAAAGCCCAACATTTTTCATAGAAATCTTTTTGGGTTTGGCCCATTTTCATTCCAAAAATCAGGTCTTCATGAATTTTCCCTGAATTCAATTCTCTTTTAACTAGCTGTGAATATTCTGACTCACAAGAAGTCAAGATAAAACATAATAATAAAAAGATAAACTGCTTAAGCACCCTATTCATAATTTACAATTAATTATAATTTATAACTATTATAAAGGACAGAGCATTAATACACTGCCCCTAAAAAGAATATATTCGAATTGGTTGATTCACAATACCAACCAATATTCTATTTGTATCCAATAATTCAAAATCTCTTATCTGTCCGTTTATATTTAATGTATTTACCTGATCAAACATGATCATTCCATTTCTTTTTTTACCACGAACTAACCAGCCTTTTGATGCATCATCTCGACCAAATTGCGGTTTGGTTAAGTAGTGGTTTCCGCCAATTAACAAATCCATATAGCCGTCCTTATCAAAATCATGAGCGATAGAACTATGTATAGAAGAGAATTGTATTTCTTCTGGTAAAGTCTGTTTTTCAAAGCGGCCATTACGTTTAAAATATAATTGGCTTTCCAACACATTCAAATTCAAAACAGTTGATTCTTTTAGCTGCTCCGGCCCAATCAATTCATCCATAGTTGCTGCTGCATAATCTTTGTAATACACAAATTTACGTTTTAACATAGGCAATTGCGACATCAACTCATCCATATCTAGAGAAGGATAAACCTTATCTCCAACTTGCTCTCCTAGTATTTGTTCTACACTCCCATTTTTATCAAAATCTTGTACAAATAGTTTATGCTGTTTGTGTATTGCACTATTCAGTCCGGCGTTTCCTATAAAAATATCATCTTCTCCATCTTGGTTAAAATCATGTACTAGAATATTATTCCAAAGTCCATTTGTATTCTCCAGACCAAGTTCCTCTTGTTTAAAATCATCACCTGTATTGATAAAAACCATTATCGGCATCCATTCTCCGACTACTATTAAATCCGGTAATTCATCGTTATTAATATCCAGCCATTTTGCATCTGTAATCATTCCAAGATTATCAAATTGCGGCGTAGAGACCCGCTCAAATTGTTGTTGTCCTTTATTTTTAAATAAATAACCTGAGCCCGGTAAGCCATAAGAATTATTACTATTTTTTCCTCCTACAAAAATATCCAGTAGGCCATCTTTATTATAATCTGCAATCGCTACTGCTCCGGTAGCGATTGGCTTAGGGAATTGAATTGCTTTCTCTTTTTTCAAGAATCCACCCTGGCCATCATTAATATAAAGTTCATCATATAGTTCTGTAGCATGAGGAGAAAAAGCGGTCCCTCCATTAGCAACATAAAGATCTTGATCTCCATCATTATCACAATCAAAGAATAGAGTTTCTACTACTTCTGACCGTTGATCTGTTTCAGGAATAGTTGATTCCGATCCTTGATGATCTTGGTCAGACAATGAAAAAGTTGATACTTGCCCTTTTCCACCACCGATGAAAACATCAAGTATTTGATCACCATTAATATCTGAAACAGCCATCGAAGGACCTTCTACCGTATTCATTTTAAAAAGTAGCCGTTCTCGATTAAATTGATTGAACTTTGGTTGATGATGAGTAATGTTTATAGAATCTATTAATGTAAAGATCGATTTTTTTGTCTGCGGTTGAAAAGCAGTTATTTCTTTTCTTTGTACTGATTCTTTTAATTTTAAAATACTATTGACCTGTATATTTGATCGTAGCTCAAAATGTCCATCTGGCCATATCACTTTAAGACTGTCAATAGTTGAACATTCTCCCAATCCCAATAAAATATGATTGGATACACTGGATTGAAATCCTCGGGAAGGGTATTGTTCACTCATAAAGTTTTGATTACAAGCATAGACAATTACTTTCGCTCCTATAGCCCAAGTGTTTGCTTGTTTTCCTTCAAGCACTATTTTAAGATAATTATGTCCTAATTTGTTTGTGGTATTCTCAAATAGGTAGCTTGGCATGTTAACATTATTGAAAACCAAGTCATGGTCTCCATCATTATCCAGGTCGCCATATGCACAACCATTACTAAAGCTTTTTTTACCTAGCCCCCAGTTATCAGATTGATTTTCAAAATTAAAATTCCCTATATTTTTAAAAGCAAAGTTAGCAACTGCTTCAGAAGGCATAGCATCAATCAAACTAGTGATTGCATCATTATTGCCTTTTTCCAAATTGCTTTTGATCTTCGAATCATTAGCCATAAACGCTAGATAATCCCGATCGAGCAAATCTTTATAAATACCATTAGCTACGATTATGTCTTTCAAGCCATCATTATCAAAATCTTGCATAAGGCAAGACCAGCTCCAGTTGGTTGCTTCTACTCCTGCCTTTCGACCGATTTCCAAAAAACCAGAAGCGCCCATATTTCTTTGCAACATATTACGGGGAAACTGATGAGCATAACCATTAGATGCTGACAGCGAATATTTTTTCCAAGAATCATAAATCGCTTTTGTTTTTTTCCTAGCAACTGTATTTGGCAACATTTCCGTGATCATTAAATCAGGCAAAAGGTCATTGTCCAGATCCGCTACATCAGCGCCCATTGATCCTAGTGGAAGGCATTCAAAATATGCTGCTCCTTCTTCTTTAAAAGTTTTATCTTGTTGGTTGAGGTATAAATAATCTTTTTCAAAAAAGTCATTAGAGATATAAATATCCGTCCAGCCATCCAAATTGAAGTCACTCAAGGTAATGCCCAATCCGAATCCAATTTCGCTACTAAAAATACCGGCCTCTTCTGTTACATCATAAAAGCGCCCCCCTCGATTCTCAAAAAACTTATTCCCATTTTCGCTAGGAACATTTCGTCGACCTTTAACTAAATCAAAGCCTCCTATTGATCTTAAAGAGTTGTTGAGCAGGTAACAATCTAAATCGCCATCTCTATCATAATCAAAAAAGGCAGATTGGATAGAGAGTCCCGTAACATCGAGGCCATATTGAGCAGATTGTTCTTCAAATTTTAGATTTCCTTTATTAATAAACAACTCATTATGTCGATTGTCTCCTCCCGGTTTTCCAGCCTTACACACATATAGATCTAACCAGCCATCACCATTAATATCAACAAAACAAGCACCCGAAGACCAGACATTTGGACAGGCCAAACCACAGGATTCTGTAATATCTTCAAATATCCAGTTTCCTTTATTTAAGTACATCTTATTGTCTACTAAATTGCCTGTAAAGTAAATATCCAATAAACCATCATTATTGATATCTCCAAGCGCCACGCCTCCTCCATTATAAAAATTGCGATAAGTATAAGGATTAAATGCTTCGGTATACTCTAAATTATTGTGGAAAGAAGCAGTACCCTCACTTTTCAATACAAAAAGATGATCTTCCTGCTTACAGGCTTGTAAGAGTAAGACAAATAGAATAAAGTATATCAAGCGATACCGAAAAAGCATATTGGTTTAATCTAATTTAGGATTTGTTTAAAAATAAGTCAAAGCCTATTTAAATTTTATTCGCTTAGGCAAGAAACAGGCTTTTAGCAAACCTAGAAAAGTTTTTTAAACAAATCTGAACAAAAAAGGGGGTCCTCCAAAGAAGGAACCCCCAAAATTAATATTTTAAAATCAAATTAGTAACCAGGATTTTGAGAAAGTGTATTTCCACTAGCTTGAATTTGATCAAAAGGAATCGGGAAAATATTAACGTGATCAGAAGGATCAGCAGGATGTTCCCACCATGCATCATTATATTTTCCAAAACGAATCAAGTCTGTTCTACGAGAAGCTTCTTGGAACATTTCTCGTCCTCTTTCTGCCAAGAATCCATCTGCATCAAGGCTATTTAAAGCACTTACATTAGCCCTTGCTCTGACAACATTTACATCTGGTAAAGCATCATTCCAGTTACCACTCATACGAGCCAATGCTTCCGCTCTCATTAAGTAAACATCACCTAATCGAATGATAGGAAAATCATTATCCATATCAGGTCGACCAAATTGTTTGAAACTAAATTTACCTGGTCGAGCACCAGCTTCACGTAAAGAGTTAGGTGTTAGCTCATTGATAGCAGGTGTATAATTCAATACTAATTCACCATCATCAGAAGCATAATCCAAAATAGCAGAACCACCAAAATCTAATTGCTCACCAACAATAAAGCTAGCCTCTTTTCTAGCATCACCATCTTCAAAAGAATTATAAAATTCTTCCAAAGTAGCATAACCATTCCAAGGCTGGCTATCAAAATTCCAAGTAAACTGACTAGAATAGTGAAGATTCATCTGAGAGAAATTCATTCCTCCTCCACTTGCTTCATCATAAAATACAGAGAAAATGTGCTCTGGATTGTTTTCATTATTAGGCGCAAATACAGCAGCAAATCCTTCTAAATCATCTGGGTCAGAAGCGACACCAGTTCTTTTACCAAGATTTGGAACAGTACATCCAGCACCACATAATCTATAAACACCACTATCAATAATATATGCAGCAGCATCTGCAGCTTCTGCATACCGATCAGCACCTACGTAAGCCTCTGCATTTAGGTATAATTTTGCTAACATCCCAAGCGCTCCAAATTGATTAATTTGGTAAGGATTAAAATCTGTACCTAGTGGGCTAGTAGAAAGATCCATTGCACTAGTAACTGCAGTAATATCTAGAGCAGCTAATAATTCACTCTCTACAAAATCAAATACTTCTTGGCGAGTAGACTGAGCTTCATCCACCCCTGGAGTTGTAATGATTTTGACATTTCCAAACAAGTCTAATAATCTCAAGTAAAAATAAGCTCTAAGGGCTCTTGCTTGTGATTCCTGATTTGCATCAAGCACAGGGTCGCCATCTAGAACTTCATTTACAGTATTAATAGCACCGTATGTTTGAGTCCAGGTATTATTCACGAAACCGTGAGTAGGCCCATATGAATGTTGATGTAGCTCAATTAAGATACCTCCATCAAACCAGTCTCCTCCTTTAGCACAAATTACCATTTCATCAGATGTAATTTCTTGTACTGAATAGTATCCACTGTGGAAAGCAGTACCAGAACTTCTTAATTCTGCATAAGCACCACTAAGTGGACCTCCGCCGCCTTCAGGTCCGCCTGTATTAATACCATCAACACTAATATCTGTTGTAACATCCCCTATCAAATCTTCTTCAAGATCTGTACAGGACTGTATTGCGAAAATTACCGCAACAGCAAAAATAATTTTAGAAAATTTATTCATGACTATTATTCTTTAAAAGTTTATGTTAATCCCCAATGCAACTGATCGGGAAGAAAAATAATTATTTCTTCTTTCTATACCAGGACTCAATACGTCAACTGAATTATTAATACCTCCATTACCTTCAGCTCCACGATCTACTAAACTAGGTTCTGGATTTGTACCGGTGTAACTAGTGATCACAAATGGGTTCTGAACGATTAAAGATAATTGTACAGATCGAACACTAGAATTTTCAAGGCTAAACCTTTTTGAAATAGTCAAGTTATCTAATTTGAAAAAGTCTGCTTTTTCAACATAAAGTGAACTAAATCTTGCAGTCGTTAATCCATCAACAGCTAAAGAAGTGTTTACAAAATTGTAAGAAGATTGCGTAGACAAGCGTGGCTCATAAAAAGCACGGAATGTATTGACCAAGCTATGCCCAAAAGCACCTCTAAAGAAAGCATTTACAGACCAGTCACCAAAAGATACTTGGTTGGTCCATCCTAATTCTAAATCAGGTGTTCCATTACCCAAGACTTCAAAATCAACATCAGGATCTAAAGCATTATCCTGACCCGTTACTAACATTCCATCACCATTTACATCAGCAAATACAGGATTTCCCTCTTCTACTCCAGTATATACAGGGCCCCAAATATTTCCAATTTCTTCTCCTACTTTTACTAAGATCATATTCGTACCATTCTGTCCTGGAGCTCCTAAATTACCTCTAGTCTCCGCATCTAATACATACTCTTCTAATACAGTTTTATATGTAGATAACACAATTCCAGTATTATAGTTGAAGTTTGATTTTTTAACTACATCATAATTTAAAGCAACTTCTAAACCTTGTGTGTTTAATTTACCTGCATTTTCAAAACGTCTATCTACACCAAATACAGCTACATCAACCGTTCTTTCTAAGATAAAGTCAGAAATATCTCTATTGTACAAATCCACAGTAGCAGAAAATCTTCCAGCAGCCACTTCAATTCCTAAATTAATTTCTGCTTTTTCTTCCCATTTCAAATCAGGGTTAGCAGCTCTGGCCAATTCTGTCGTAACGGCGCCAGTAGCACCATCATTTACAATATTTCTGATCTCTTGTGATAATCCACTTGGCTCAGGTAATGCACCTGTAACACCATAACCTAGACGAACTTTCAATAAATCAATTCCTCCTATGCTTACGTATTTATTCAAATCAACACCAACACCGAAGGCAGGGAATAATCCCCATTTATTATCTTCTCCTAATTTTGATGAACCTTCTCGTCTAAGAGAAGCATTTACAAAAATAGCGTTGTCAAAAGTAAAATTAGCACGACCGAAGAAAGCAATGATTTTATTATCTGGAGAAGCATTACTATTTGCGTCAATAAATCCAGCATTATTCAAATCTTGAGAAGTTTCGATCAATTGGCTAAAATCTAAATCATTATTTGGGAAATCACCAATACTAAAAAACTTGTCATTAAAATTATCTTGCTGATAAGAATATCCACCAGTAATTCTAAGATCTGATTTACCAAAAGAAGTCAAATATGTAGCATAAGTTTCATAAAGGCTGAATGTAAAATCAGACTCATAAAATTCTGCTAATCCTTTTCTTGTAGGACTCGTTGCATTTCCTCTAAAGTTAGCCGTCGTTGGTGCATACTGCTCATTAGAAACATCTGTTCTTTGCTGAGCAACTCTCAGGTTAAGTGTCAAGTTGTCTAAAATGCTATATCCAAAATTGGCACTATAGTTAAACTCTCTTCTTTCTGTCTCATTTCTGTTTTGTTCTGCTATAGAAACAGGATTGAAACTATCGAACAATCCAAGTGTTTCAAAATATCCACCAAACTGATCACTATTAAAAGGGAAAGGAGAGTTAACCCCTAATACAGGAGCTGTTGGGTTATATAATACCGCATATCTTAATGCCTCATCATAACCATTATCCTGATCTCTTTGAGTGAACGAAGTATTGAAGTCAATACGTAGCTTGTCATTAAAAGCTTTTGAAGAGAAATTCAATCGCGTATTAAACTGATCAAAACCAGTATTATTTAAAATACCGTTTTTCTCCCTCAAATTAGCTGAAACACGGAAAGAAGAGTTATTACCTACTCCCCCCGAAACAGAAAGACCGTGGTTATGACTAAAAGGATTATTCGTCACTTCATCAATCCAATCAGTCTGACTCCCCAAATCTGTACCGCCAGCTGCGACAAACTCAGTTGGGTTTAATACATTTACTGCATTTAATGCAGATTCCGTAGAAATTTGACCATTATAAGACCATTGAAGATCTTTTGATCCATCTCCTTTTTTAGTCGTCACAATGATTACGCCACTTGATCCACGTGAACCGTAAATCGCAGCAGCAGATCCATCTTTCAATACACTAATGCTTTCAATATCATTAGGGTCAACGTTTTGTAGAGATGCGCCGATTACTCCGTCAATAACGACCAAAGGCTGTACATTGGCACCTACAGTAGAAAGTCCTCTTAAACGAATAACACTTTGGTTGTTCGGATCGCCTCCTCTGTTGTACACTTGTAATCCAGCTACTTTTCCTTGAAGTAACTGAGCAGGATCAGAAATAACCCCTTGATTAAAATCTTTTGAAGATACCTCAACTACAGAAGAAGTAATTTCTTTCTCTTTTTGAGTACCGTATCCGGTAACTACTACAGCATCTAAAATTGTTCCAGGAGCAAGTTGGAAATCTACTACACTAGAAGCTCCAATTGCCGCTGTCTGGGTTGAATAACCTGTGTAAGAGAATTGAAGTTCAGTAATACCTGCAGGAACTTCGAGGCTATACTTACCATCAAAATCGGTAACGGCACCTTTTGCTGTTCCCAATGCAACTACCGAGGCCCCAATTAAGGGTTCACTGGTCTCTGCATCAGTCACCGTACCGGTAATGGTACGCTGAGCCATTGCAAAAGTCCCCATTGTTACGAAAAGAAGCAACAATGCATACTTTAAGTCAAATTTAAGTTTCATACACTATTAGGGTTTGGTTAATAAAAAAAACTTATTAGTAAATTGAGTTTCTAAATCCTAGATACTATTATTATAGTAATCATAAAGTATTTTGGAATAAAACTTCACTAAACATCTTACAAAAATAAATTCAGGGAAATGCTAAGGAGTAGGCTATAAATTCACTTTATCTAGTTAAAACAGTTTAGCTTAAGTTTTTTCTTAGTATCAAAATTCAACATAATGTTCTAAGAAAATCAAATTAGACTAAACAAATGCAAAACAAGCCATTTGTAATCAAAATTAAAATAGGGTTTCAGATTGGTAGTTTGTGTAAAAAATACACTCAAAGATATAAATTATTCTATCATTTTATTAAAATCAATTAAATTATTATAGCTAATTTGTCTTTCAAACGTAGATTCGTCTAATACTTCAAAACCATACATATGCTAATGAAGCGTTTATTAATTTTATACCTCATCCTATTATGTTTTTGTGGTTCAGGCGTTTCTCAGCATAATTTAAATGGTTTAAGGAAAATTGAAATCCCTTTTCAATTCGAGAACAATTTCATAATTGTTGATATCCAATTCAATAATACGATAAATCTTAAGTTTATTTTTGATACTGGAGCAGAATATACTATTCTGACTAAGCGAGAAATTGCCGATATCATGGGGATCCGTTACGAGAAAGAGTTTAAGCTAATGGGGGCTGATTTGAGTACAGAACTTAGTGCCTATCTCGCGAGAGGAATTAACTTTAAAATTGGTGACATTGAAAACCCTAATCAGGACTTTTTAGTAATGGGCGATGACTATTTTAAATTTGAATCCCTTACAGGTGTTAATGTGCATGGAATTATTGGTGCAAATTTTTTTAGTCGATATGTCGTAAAAATTAATTATCGAAAAAAAATTATCACTTTATACGATCCCCAATTTTTTAAGCCTCCTGAAAATTATGAAGTAATTCCTATCTCTATTTACAAAAACAAACCGTATGTTGACTTGGAATCGAAACTATTTGCCCAAGACTCCACAACTAATATTCGGTTGCTTATCGATTCGGGAGCAAGTCTTACTTTGTTATTATATACAGATACACATCCTGCATTGGAAATACCTGAAAAATCCATTCGAGCTAATATTGGAATAGGCCTTGGAGGTTTCATTGAAGGAGGAATGGGGAGATTTCATGAGATTAGTGTAGGTTCATTTAAGATCAATAATCTAGTGGCCAGTTACCAGGATATGTATAATTCAATAGATACGACGGAATTAAATAGTAGAAATGGCTTATTAGGTAATATGGTTTTAAGTCGATTTGATCTTATTTTAGATTATCATCATGAAAAATTATACTTAAAGCCTAATAAGAGCTTTAAAAAAAGGTTCAAATTTGATAGAAGTGGCTTAGTCTTTTTAGCTACAGGTCATGATTTAAACACTTTTAGTGTAAGCTATGTTGTTCCAGGCTCACCAGCAGATAAAGCAGGTATTTTAAAAGGAGATGAAATAAAAAGGGTCAATTGGTTACAATCTGGCTATATAAATTTAAGTTTTCTTGTAAAAAAGTTGCACGGACGAGTGGGTAAAAAGATACGATTAGTTATCAGGCGAGATGGGAAAAAGATAAAGAAAACATTCACGCTTAGAGATTTGATATAGAAGTTGTTCAAAAAGAAAAAATGCCCCTTTTAGTGAACCTGTCCCTGACTTCTCTAAAGCTGATCATCGTTTTGCATGAAAAGAGCTCTTTATATATGGCGATTGTAAGAACGATATTTTAGATTTGTGTGATGATGATCAGCCTTATGGACTATGTAATTTGGTGATCGCTTCGCTTGTGAGGGGCTATTTTGGACAGACTTCCAAAATTTTGATCATTTATTTTTACTTTACTCAAACTACTGGTGAATATTACGATTGCTCTATACGAAGTAGGCTTTTTGTCCTTTGCCTTCTAATATATTCCCAATATACTCCAAGGTTCCTTTTGGTATTTTTATTATTTAATTGTATATTTGCAGTCGATTTCGAAAATTTTAATGATTTTCGAATAATTTTTAATTAAAAAAAACAGTTTAATGTTCGCAATCGTAACGATAGCTGGTCAACAATTCAAAGTAGAGGAAGGTCAAGAGATTTTCGTCCACCAGCTAGAAGCCACTGAAGGAGATAGCGTCTCATTTGATCAAGTACACTTGGTAGAGAATGATGGCAAAACTTCTATAGGCAAGCCGACAGTCAGCGCTGCATCTGTAGACGCTACGGTGCTAGGGCACCAAAAAGGCGATAAGGTAATCGTCTTTAAAAAGAAGCGTAGAAAAGGGTATCGAAAGAAGAATGGACACCGTCAAAGCTTCACAAAATTGAAGATTGACAGCATAAAAAGTTAAATTTTTAGATTTTTTTTGTAATTCTCTTTCAATTCTCATCATTACATCTTATTTTTAATCATTGTAAACAGTTACAAATGGCACATAAAAAAGGAGTAGGTAGTACAGATAACGGTCGCGATAGTAATAGTAAGCGATTAGGTGTCAAGCTTTTTGGAAGTCAAAAAGCAATAGCGGGTAATATTATTGTTCGCCAAAGAGGTACTAAATTTCATCCAGGAGAAAATGTAGGAATAGGGCGTGATCATACTCTATTCGCACTTATAGACGGTACAGTTAACTTTAAAAAGAAAAGATTGAACCGCACTTTTGTTAGTATTATTCCTTCTGGAGAAGTTCAGGAGACTGTAGCAAAAGTAAAACCTGCAAAAAAAGAAAAAGCTGCACCAGTTTCTTCTGATAGCGCAGATGATTTGAAAAAAATTGAAGGCATTGGTCCAAAAATTTCAGAATTGCTTAATAACGCAGGAATTAGTACCTTTGCAATGTTAGCAAATACTGAAGCTACTAAAATTAAAGAAATTTTAGCAGCAGCCGGTAGTCGTTACTCTTCTCATGACCCAACCACTTGGCCAGCACAAGCTGAAATGGCAGCTGCCGGTGAATGGGAAAAATTGAAAGCTTGGCAAGATGAGTTAGATGGTGGTAAAGTTGTCGATGCTTCTACTGAAGAAGAATAAAATAGTTTTAGTTTTCATAGCTTTATATTTTTTGTTGTTAGCCCTATCTCCCAGATAGGGCTTTTTTTTATGCTGTACTGTGGCATCAAAATCAAATAATAAAGCCTTTACATCTAAATTAGATGTAAAGGCTTTATTGAATTATATGTAATATGTATTGACTTAAATTATCCTTGCTTGCCGCATGGCACTTAAGAAATTGTGCCAACTGATATTTACTTTTTTCATAAATTGATTTGAAGATATTTTTTTCAGATCCTTTAAGATCTTCACTCTTTGAGTATCATCAAAATCTGTTAATTGATATATACTCGAAAAAGAAGTTCCATGTTTTATATTAAAGTAGTCCAATAAGTCTTCTTGTACTAAAATATGAAATTCATTGAAATATTGGAAAGTACTTTTATTTATTCCTTTCGATTCCAAAAAACTTTTCAAGACCCAGTACTCGAATAAATGTTCAACACATGGAATATAACACCCATTACTTGCTTTCACTCTTTTCGTCATTACATTCTTTTCATCCAAATAGGTCAAAGATTTGTAAGTAAACTGGTGCCAAAAATTAACCACCATTTTTCTATTATCTTCAAACTTTAGTAGTACTTGTGATAAATGAAATGAATTAACTAAAGCAACATTTATAATGTCTGGTCTGTACTTTAATTGCTCAATTAGAAGTTTTACTTCTTCAGCATGAAAAAGAATATCAAATTCAGTTGAACTTTCTATTGTTGAGATTGGATTCAACAAAACATACCTAAAAGACTTTAAATGATCAAAAAGGATTTCCTGATTTTTTAATTGTACTATCATTGTTGATATACTACATGTTTGTTTTCTCAGGTGAGCTAATTTTTACTTATGCAAAAATGCTGCCTATTTTAATAATGACATTATTATACCTGACGCGAAGTGGTTTGGAAAATCCTAAATCACTTCGGTCTATATATGAGTGTAGAAGCAAAAAATCAGATTGGAGGTTGGAGCTCAGGTAATTGTTCCTATAGAGGTAGGTTTATATGGAGACAATATTGTGACTGCCTGCCTATAAAGTTATAACCAGCTTTACTAGACTGTTTAGATCAATCCGAGAATTTTAGTTTCAAGCCATCCTTCTTCACCATTACTCAATCTTATCTTCTTCCATTCTCCTATTTCATCCAAAATAGAGATTGTCGTTCCTTCATGCAATTTTATAATATCCTCACTTACTTCATCAGGAGCACTCTTAAGCTTAGTCTGTTCTACCATAATCACTGCCCTTTTAGAATTCTTTTGTTTTTTAGCTGCTCCAAATCCTAGCGCCAAAGGAAACGTACTCAGCACTATTAGGCTTATTCCTACAATAAAACCTTGTTTTCTTAACTTTCGATTTTCTCCTTTAATCCACAAAATGATACCTGCAATTCCTGTCCATAATACTAGCAAACCTAAAATGCCCCAAGCTGCGGGGCTCATTATTTTTTGTGCATTATTCCACCAACGTGAAACAAAAAAAAATGAAATAACTTCAAATTGATCAGGCAGTGTTTTCTTGACCACTTTAAGGTTATAGGCAATATCTTGATCCCGAGGATTTAATAAAGCGGCTTTTTCAAAGTGCAAAACAGCAGCTCCTATTTCATTTAATCTGTAATAGGTATTAGCTAAATTATAATGCAAATCAGCTGTTTTATATCCATCATCGTGCAATTGCTTATAAAGTTTAACCGCTGTAGTATAATCTCCACTTTTATATGCTTCATTTGCAAGATCAAGATCAGATGAGGCATTTTCAGAAGCAATCAACTGAAAAGAAATGAAAATTAGAGCCAGAAACAATTTTATACTTTTCATTTTTAATACTAAATTCTAATCAACAAATAAGCTATTTAGGGATAGGATATTAATAAGTATCCGATATGGACTTAATATAAATCCTCAAGTGATTTAGGCTTTTTTTCGATATCCCATTTAAAGCCCTCAAGATAATAATCACTAGATTTCACTTTATCTAATGGTGTATAATCACCTGTTGGTTTATTATAATAATGAATATCTCTTATCTTATTATTTCCAAAATATATGACCATCTCACTACAAACAGTTTTATTTACACCTACATAAGCATCTTCTTCATCAAGGATATAATAAATAGTCTCCGCACTACCTTCTACATCCATTTGTCTAAGGTCATCACCTTCAAAAAGTGCCGTAATCATTTTACCCTTAATTTGATTGAAAAATACTTCATCTGGCGAATTTATAATAAAAGATTTATCCTTTAAAAGGATTTCATCAATTTTCTTATTAGCCATTTGAATTTGAATAGTATCTGCCATAAATTGAGTCGTATCCGACCATATTACCGGATCTTGATAAAAATAAAAAACGGAATCCGCCATACTATATTCTAATGAATCACAGATTCCTTGCAAATCGCTTTTATAAATTCGAACATCATTATATGCTCGCAATGTCCGAAGTGTATCATCTGGATTAGCCCTCAATGAGACTAGTGTATCCGAAGTCATAAAAAGTGAATCTTCATCCACAATAGTAATAAAAAGAGGTCTCCCGCCTCTTGCTAGAATATAATCCGTTTCCTTATTATAGTCCGCTTCTTCACATACGATTGTAATATTTTCAAGGGTATCAACCCAAACCACATTACCTTTCGCATAACCAAGTCCTTTTTTATCATCGAAACTAATACTATCAGCATTCAATACTGTTGTACCATCCAAAACAGTTGAACGCCCTCCCGTACTATAGGTTTCTGTGTTTTTATTATAAAAAATATACTCCGATTCTATATGTTGCGTTTCACTATCCACAATTGCATTTCCTTGCATTCTAGTATTTCCCGTCTCTTCTTCATATATGATTTGATCCGCATCAGCCTTTTGATCTTCTTCACGAAATTTAGCATTTCCTTTTAATATTATTTCTTTTAGACTACCATTATAAATTATCGTATCTGAAGTCCCTTGTTGCTCTTCCTTTATAAATTGTGCATTATTAAATAGTTTAGCATTTCTGGTTTCTGTATTATAAAAACCACTCTCACAATATATTTTACTTTTGTTCTGATCAATTCTAGTAGGGCCAAGAAAAGTAGCCGTCTTATTTTTTAAATTATATTTTAGTGTATCGCAAACCATAGAAAATTTCTCATTGACTACAAAAACAGTATCTTTAAAATAAGCTTCATCCAAATCAACATAATAAGATCCTCGACGGCTAGTCAACTGAGTAGAGTCTGTCGTGAGTGTCGCTCCGGTAGTATAAGTTGCTACTTTTGTGTCTAGATTATATCTTAAACGCTCTGTAAACAACTGTTTATCTTTATTAGTGAGGCTTACATTTCCAAATAGATCAGCTATTTTATTATTACCATTATAGGAAAGAGAATCAGCATAGACGGTCAAAGAATCGCCTTGCTGTATGAGTACATTCCCATAAGCTATGACATTATTTTTTGACTCATAAAGGATTGCCGTATCACAGGACATAAATGTAGTGCCCTGTCGCAGTTCTACTTCTCCTTTTAGAAATTGGATTTCTTCATTATTTTTTATAGAACCTTGCATTAAATCAGCATGTTCTACAATCATTTTTTCAGCCTTTGTTGTATCAGTTGCTTCCTGAATCACTGGGGCAGACTGCGCAGAAAGCAAGATTGCTATACTAGATAAGGCCCCGATTAAAAGTAATTTTATATGATTCATTCTTATTAATAAGTAAGTAGATAAAATATCTCTAGAAAACAACATTGAAGCAATTTAATTGCATGGGTGATCCTGAAATGTTGAAACGTAAATCTTATTTAAACAATTACGTATTAACAATTAATTCTGCCGCTTCTTCCCCAATTAAACTACCGATAGCGACTCCCATTCCTCCAAGTCTTACTGCGGTGTATATATTTTCTTCAATACATTTTACAATCGGTTTCTTTTGACCGCCCAGGCCTAAAATACCACTCCACCACTGATCAATCTCATAAGGCACATCTGGTAAAACAACCCTATCTAATAAATTGATTAATGCATTTTTAATAAGAGAGGTCTGTCCAAATTCATCTGTTGTTTCAACTTCTTTAGCAAGGTTTCTCCCTCCACCCAATAAAACTCGATTCCCTACATTTCTAAAATAGACATAACCTTTATCATAATGAAAACATCCTTGAAAGGGCAATTTTTGAATAGGTTTTGTAATCAAAACCTGATTTCTAGCTGGCAAAACGTCCAAGTCTGGTAATAATTTTTTAGTAAATCCATTAGTAGCTAAAAGAACTTTCTTCGTTTTGAATTGCAATTGTTGCTCACATTTGATAATAAGGTCATTTCCTGCATGTTCAAGTGCTTCTACTCCCAGTCCTGAATAAATTTCAACTCCAGCCATTTTTGCCATACTCCATAATGCTTTCATCATCTTTCCAGGATTAAGTTGCCCTTCCGCTTTATTAAAAATTAAATGTGATACTTCTTTAAATCCGAATAAGCTTGTTTTGTCATCCTTTATTTCGAAAACGTTTTTTTCTTTAGTAATAGAACGCAAAATCTTATTAAAATGACCTAAGTACTCTTTACAAATATTAAAATCTGTTTTTTCAGATGCTCTAAATAACTCGTATGCCCCTAGGTTTTTATAAGCAAGTTGTGTAAGCCCTACCCTATTTTTCAATCGTTGAAGTCCTTTCCAGCGTTTTTCTACTAAGGCAAAAACCTCGTCCTCCGAATGCGTTTTTAAATCATCTATCAATTCCGTCATGCTCCCAAAACAAGCAAAACCAGCATTTCGAGTACTTGCACCTAAAGGAAGGGTGCCTCGATCAATAATAATTACTTTCCAATGGGGGCATAATTCACGCAGACGGATTGCTGCATTTATTCCAACAATACCACCTCCAATAATAGTTACATCTACTTCGTCAAAAAAAGCGACTTTTTCCCAATAACTCCACTGATGAGTAGACTTGCGATTGTCTTTGATTTGCATCATTTACAAATTTATAAAGATTATTTATTGATTTGTTTAAAATTGGTAGCTAGTACATCCTAAAATAGTTAACTATCGCTTTTGGTGGTCTCTTTTTCGATTTGAACTTCCTCAAATCAAAAAACAGCCTCAAGCAAAACGCAAAAGAATTTAGTTTAGGCTGTACTTGTGCCGAGAAGGAGCTAGATTTTATAATTCCAAGAGATATTCCTCACACTAATTTTTGACTACTGAATGCTGATACATATCTTTGCAAACGAATTAATTTCAAGCTCCATTTAAAAAGGACATCAATAAAAACATAAAATATGATTCAAAGAATTCAGTCAATTTTTTTACTCCTTGCTGCGGCATGTGCATTTTGTTTATTTGTTTTCCCATTTGCAAGCACACCTCAAAACGTTGTTGCCTCAGAATTATTCAATGATAGTCTTTATAATTTGGAAGACAATCTTGGCGTTTTGATTTTATTTTGTGCAGCAGGCGGACTAATTTTTATCAGTATTTTTCTCTTTAATAATAGAAAAACACAATTACTTTTAGGCAGACTAGCTATTGTAGCTAATATTATCGGAATTATTTTAGCTATTGTCCATTTTATGACTAATAATATAGGATTAGATAAGGTTGAAGTTTCTGATCAAGCAGGATTATACCTTCCTATTGGTTTTATCATTTTTGCTTTATTAGCTCAAAGGTATATTATTAAGGATAATAAATTAGTGGGTTCTATGGACCGATTAAGATAAATCTATGTTGACCTTTCTGTACTAAACTAAAAAAGCCGAGTCTAAGATGACTCGGCTTTTTTAATATTCTAGTAAATGTAAACTATTCTGGTCTTTGTTTCGCAGAATAATTAACGAAAAGCTGTCCAGATTTTCGGAGTTTAGTCTTAATGTCCTGAACTATACCCATTGTAACCTGTCCGTCAACTTTTAGAGAAGTTGTAATCCGGCTACGTTTATTCTCAGGAACTTTAATTTTATGCTGCTCTAAAAACACTGGAATTTCATTAACTGAAGCAAATTTATCATTCAGTTGAAGCCTCGGAGCAGTACCATACTCTTCTTCAAATCGTTGCAAAGGTTTCCCTATATACATATGATTTACAAGAGATTTTTCCGTAAGCTTTGTTAATTCTGTTGCCTCTGGAGTAGTAATATTGAGTTTTAATTCAGAATCCCGAAGGACCGTTACTACCATAAAGAAAAACAGAAGCATGAAAATAATATCTGGAAGCGATGCCGTAGAGATCGCTGGAGATGATTTTCCTCTTTTTTTCTGAAATTTAGACATAATTCAATTTTTTAATGGAGTAATAAAAGGTAGTTTTCGACTTATCAAATACCTATAATTACTCTTGTCCGAATGCAGTAGGCTCCGCCTCTGAAAGAACAAGTGGAAATTTCACACGAACAGCTTTACGCAATGCTACTGGAAGTTTATCGGAATAAGGTTCTCCGTACATCCGCTGACTTTCTTCATCCCATAGTTCATTATAAGCTGCTTTTAATTCATTATAAACATTGAGGTATGTCTTATAATTAGTACCCCGATCATTTTTCAATGAAATAATTGCTTTTTTAGGATCTTCAGAAAGGTCTTCTCTTTTAGTCGGATTAGAGATAAATTCCTTAGCTCTTTCTCTAAGTTCATCAATTCTAGTAAGTTCACCTCTTACAAGTAACTGGTTTTCCGCATTTACTAAAACAGAAAACACATTCCGCGTTTTTAGTTTAGTAATATCGGGGCTCTTCATCAGACCAAGGTGGTAAGGCAACACGTATACCTTTATCTTCAACGATCTGAGTAGTTACCAGGAAGAAAGATCAATAACAAGAAGGCAATATCTGCCATAGAACCTGCATTAATCTCGTTGGACATTCTATCTTCTGTTACTTCTAGCCATAATGATCTATTTAAAGAAATTTAAAATTTCTAAAACAATAAAGGATGCAAAAGCAACTATCGTTAATATTACTGCACTCCATAATCCTCCCACTATAAAGCCATTTTCACCAGCAGTGATTTGATTTTTTTCATCCCTTAATAAATCTGCCAAGAAAAGTTCCTTCTGGTTCATATTCAGCAGTAAAATACATTGATAAAGAATATGATTAAAACAACTCCAATCCCTATAAGCAATCTTCTGATATTCCCTTTAAAATTTGTAATAACATTGAGTATAATGAACGCAATCATTCCTATCGTACAAATAGCAATCAATCCTACTGCTGCATTTATTCCAAAATTAAAGAGGTTAGACTCACGCGCCGTTGTTTTAGGATCTAATAGACTAAATTCGTCTAAACCCATAAGGATAATAATGAAGAAAACAACAGTAATCGCCAAGCCTACGAAAAACGATATAGTTTGCCCGTTTTTTGTCAAAAATTTATACATAATATGACTTTTTGATTATGTTACTTAAATACGTTATTTAAAGCCATCACATCGACTAAAGCGATAGATGCATCTTCCATTCTATTTACAATGCTATCAATTTTAGAGATGATATAATTGTAAAAGATTTGAAGGATAATAGCCACTACTAATCCAAAAACTGTGGTCAAAAGTGCTACTTTAATACCACCTGCAACAACTGATGGAGAAAGGTCTCCAACTCTTGCGATATCATCAAAGGCTTGAATCATACCGATTACCGTACCCATAAATCCAAGCATCGGTGCAATTGCGATAAATAAGTGAAATCCAAACTAATCCTTTTTCAAGATTACCCATTTGAACAGCACCGTAAGAAACGATCGCTTTTTCAACAGCTTCTGGTCCTTGTCCTGCATTTTTAAGTCCTTCATAAAGAACACTAGCAGTAGGCCCTTGAGTAGATTTTTGCTACTTCCATAGCGCCATTCATATCTCCGGCTTTAAGGTTTTCATCAATTCTTTGAAGCAATTTGTCTGTGTTTGCACTCGCCAATGTTTAAAGTAATAATACGCTCGATGCAAAAAGCTAAACCGAGAATCAAACAAATCAATACAAAACTCATAAATCTCCAGTCACCATCAATGAAGTATTGTTTCAATTATTTGGTAACCGCCAACAGCCTCATCGGCAGATGCATCATTTTGAGCGAGTAGTTCGGTTGCTCCAGAAAAAATTGCAAGACCGAATACAAGCATAAGTGCTAATAATTTTCGCATAATCTTAAAGGTTTTACGAATGTTTTAAATTAGTTAGTTAGAAAATATGTTTGTTTAAGGGTATAACCTTTAAAAAAAACTTTTACTATTATAAATTCTCCACAATATGTGGATTGAATTTCATTACGTTTTGAGAAAGGTATTTCCTATTCTCTATATTGGTTTAATTTGGTAAGGCGTACTTTTTAATACAATTAACTTAGGGACTTCAATCCTTATCTCTCCACCTTATTCGTATGCGGAGAAGGAGGGATTCGAACCCCCGGTACGCTTTTGACGCACACACGCTTTCCAAGCGTGCCTCTTAAGCCACTCGAGCACTTCTCCAATTAAGCACTAGTTTGAAAATTACTCAAAAAAGAACTTCTTTCAGTATTCTTCAAAAATAAAGTACATTATAATAAAGGGAATACATTCAACCCTCAGAGACACAAAAATTGCAAATTAAAGTAACTTTTCAAAATTTTTTACAGAAACATACTTAATATAGCTAATATTTATTCGGAAATACGAAACATTTATCGTTTTCTAATAGTTTCCTAGCCAAATATTAAGGGCGCTATACTCTTTATATTTGGAATACTTTTAATGCGTTTTCTTGATGTTACCTCTGCAACTTTTTCCAAAGGTATTTCTTTATAGATGCTAAACGGTCAGCGATTTGGCGTATGTAAGCACTTTCATTTCTTTTTCCTCTGTATGGACTTGGGGCCAAATATGGAGCATCCGTTTCCAAAACTAAATGATCAAGTTCAATATCTTTAAGAATAATATCCAAGCCTGCCTTTTTAAACGTTAATACGCCTCCAATCCCCATATAAAATCCAAGGTCTATTATTTTCCTTGCTTGCTCCACACTTCCTCCAAAACAATGGAAAATGCCATTCAGCTTACCGTCTTGTTCCTCTGCAACTATTTCTATAGTTAAATCAAGTGAATCTCTGGAATGAATTACAAACGGAATCCCTAAATCCTTTGCCCAATTAATTTGAGTACGAAACGCCGCTTTTTGTTCTTCAATAAAAGTTTTATCCCAATATAAATCAATTCCAATCTCTCCAATCCCCACAAAACTTCTTTTTTGTAACCACTCTTCTGCAGTTGCCAGTTCTTTTTTAAAATCTGATTTTATAGAACAAGGATGTACCCCCATCATAGCATGGCAATCCTGAGGATGTGCCGCCTCCAAATCTAACATGGCTTTAATGGTCGAACTATCTATATTAGGAAGGTAAAATCGTTTTATTTCTAATGCCCTTGCTCTATCTAGCATCTCTTCACGATCATCATCAAACTGTGCTGTATACAAATGAGCATGTGTGTCAATAAACTCCATCTATCCTTTCAATCGTTGTTTCATAGCAAATGTAAATATTTAGTTCTATAATATTTAGTATTGTTTAAAAAATAAAATCCTCTTTTGAATTTCGCAATCTGAATAATTCTTCAAGCACTATCGCTTTTTCAAAATAATTCAATTTTTCCGACTATCTCTTTTATTTTTTAATGGAGATCAAATCGAACTATATTTTCTTTTCTTAAAAGATGCAGAAAAAAGTAGCTTCAAATAGTTCATTGTGTAAACAGGTAATTTTAATGTGTGGTTGATATTTTCAAATGTGTAAAAGGTAAGCAGAATAATTTTGTAGATTTACAATTCAATTGTAAGCACTATTATGGCGAAAAAATATTATGTCGTTTGGGAAGGTAATAATATTGGAGTTTTTGACTCTTGGACTAAATGTCAAGTTCAGATAAAGGGATATCCAAATGCCAAATATAAATCTTTTAAAACGAGAGAAGCCGCAGAGGCAGCTTTTCACGGAAATTTCAATGATCATATAGGAGCATCAGTTTCTAAGAATAAAAAACCTCAAATTAGTGAAGCCGCCCGAGCAGCTATCATTTGGAAAAGTATTGCAGTAGATGCAGCTTGTAGTGGTAATCCCGGAGATATGGAATACCGCGGGGTCGAAACAGATACAGGTCTTGAACTTTTCAGAATTGGTGTTTTTAAAAAAGGTACTAACAACATTGGAGAGTTCTTAGCCCTTGTGCATGGCCTAGCTTATTTACAACAAATAAAGGCTTATGATTTACCTATCTATTCTGACTCAAGAACTGCAATGGCATGGGTTCGAAACAAAAAAGTCAAAACAACTTTAAAAAGAAGTGCTGTAAATGATCGCATCTTTATATTAATAGAACGAGGAGAGAAGTGGTTAAAAATGAATAGCTGGAAGAATCCAATCATCAAATGGAAAACGGAAGAATGGGGAGAGATTCCTGCTGATTTTGGGAGGAAGTGACAGCGGAGTTGTTGAGGGGGTTCACTTCTTGTGAAAGGGGTTGTTCACTTTTTGTGAAAGTGATAGTTCACCTATGGTGAAAATGATAGATTCCTTCGGAATAGATATAGGGCCTTCGGCCAGTAGGACTCTGCTGATTTTAATATTTCCCGCTTCATTAAACGAAGTTGATGACATGGTGCTTCTGGCCAACTACTGCCGCAGGCAGTCTATCTCTTTCACCGTAGGTGAACTATCATTTTCTGCCTAGCAGAACTATCCCTTAGTAACTCTGCTACTACCTAAGCCTAGCAAATTTCATCTTATAATTACAATCCACCTGCCCTTTCTTTATATTTTCGAGACGTCGTCTTAGTAATCTACGTTTTAAGGGTTTTAGATATTCCGTAAACAGTATTCCTTCGATATGATCATACTCGTGCTGAATGACTCGCGCATGAATACCTGTGAAAATGTCAATTCTTTCTTCAAAGTTTTCATCAACATATTTTAATTTTAGCTGAGCTGGGCGTTTTACATCTCCACGAATATCAGGTATACTCAGGCAACCTTCTTCATATTCCCAAGGGTCTCCACCTTCCTCCAATTTTTGAGCATTAATGAATACTCTCTTAATGCCTTCTGACTCTTTCCCTTCTTCCATCATCTGGATAGTATCGACTATAAATATACGAATAGAACTACCTATCTGTGGCCCTGCTAGCCCTACCCCATGAGCATGGTACATCGTTTCCCACATATTTTCAATCAAGTCAGAAAGCCCTTCGTAATCTTTCGTAATTGGTTTTGCCACTTTTTTAAGTACTGGCTGGCCGAAGGCATAAATTGGTAATTTCATTATATATTAAAATAGCTTTTAGCAATTTGATATTTACTTGAATATAACTTAAGCAGTATCATTAAAATAAATACCAATAGCATTAATAAGTTCTCTTTGATTCCATATATTCTTGCAAGATTAACACTGCGGCTACTTTATCCACTAATGATTTATCACGCCGCTTTTTCCTTTTAGCTCCACTTTGCAAAATGATCTTCTTAGCATCTACTGAAGTATAACGTTCATCTTGTGTATCCACTTTTATGTCAGGATATATTTTTTTAAACTTTTCTATAAACAGAAGTACCTTATCTGCAATCTGGGCAGGGTTGCCATCCAAATGCATAGGCATACCGACCACTAAGGATTCGACTGCCTCTTTTTCAATATATCCCTGTAAAAAGTCAAAGATACCTTCAGTAGGCACCGTATCCAAACCAGATGCGATAATCTGAAGCGGATCAGAAACTGCTACGCCTACTCTTTTTGTTCCGTAATCTATTGCTAATATTCTTGCCACGATGCAAAGATAGGAAATTCATGGTTTTAGCAAATAAAGCTTGTATAAAAAGCAATCCCCCTTCACACTTTAGTGAAGAGGGACTATCCCAAAACCGTTTTAAAATAAATCTCTAAACAGTTACCATTAATATAATTACCCAAATTCTTTGTTCATAATAAGGCGCAAAAAACTACTCCTTATACACTAAGGTTTCATTTTTCTGATCACACACACAATCCAATAAAGTTTCAAGTTTTTTGCTAAGTCAGACAGATAAAATTTACCCACTGGAATATCCAATGTCAAATTTAAACGACTTAAATGATAAGCTCAAACACAGAGAATCTGCGCTCAAAAATAATTCTACTTTCCAGAAAAAATAGAGGAATAAAAAATAAGGATTTAATTAGAAATGTTGGTTGATATTGTTCATGTAAAAATAGAAATCCTCTCTGTTCTTATAAATAGGAAAGTGGATTATCTCATCATATAGTTTGATGTTTTTTCGGTAATGGAATTATAATCTGTCTTTGTTTTGTGCTAATTTAATTAACACGCATTGCAAATATACAGTATATATTTCTTGCTCTTATACCCCAAAAAAGGTATTTTAAATATATGCAATTAATTAATTGTTTTTATATAAATATGTTGAATTTACACAAGTAATTCCCATTTTAAATCTGGCCTTATAAATGCTTGATAATCAACCTACTAAGCGTATATTAAATTGCTTTCGTAAAAAAAAACTGGTCTTCCCTATTCTTCTTGTGTTTTGCATTTTTTTTAAAAAAAATAAAAATTTAACTTTTAAAACAATAAAAATTTGAGATATACCAGAAATTAAATATTCTGAGGCTTTATTTTCTCAAAAACCGCATATTTTCAAGTTTCTTGCAGAGGGGATCACCCCCTGATTCAAGTGTACTTACCGCTTTTTTTTTGAAAAATTTAGTTGTCAAATACTTAAATTAAATTTGCTAAGAATCTTCTTTTTAGTAGAAATTGTTCAAAATAACTCATTAAAACACGAAACGATATGTTGCTTCAATACTCCGTAAAAAAAGCACTCCCTATAAATAGGAAGTGCTTTAATAAATGGATAATATTTATTTAGAGATTTATCGTTTAACAAACTTTTTGGTCATAATCTTATTGCCAAATTCTATTGAAATAAGATAAGTACCTGATGCTAAATGATCTACGGTTAAACTAGTATTATTTAGACCTTGTACTGCATTTTCAACTTCATTGTATACAGTTTTTCCAAGGATATTAAATACGCTTATAGTAGCCCTTTGTTCTATTTCAGAACTAAATGCGATGTTCAATCTTTCACTTGCAGGATTTGGACTAAGTTCAAATAAATCTGCAGCGACTTCAGCACCTTCTGAAGCTATTCCATTATTACCACCACCAAAAGAGAATGGTCCTTTCACCCAAGCTAAGGTAACTGCAGTAGTCGTATTACCACAATGATCCGTTGCTGTCCATGTTCTTACTATATCATAACCATAACCATTTCCACAATCATCTGGATCAGTATTAAATTCATCTTCATAAGTGATTGTTACATCTGGATCACAATCATCCACTGCTTCTGCATCTGGAATCATAGGCTCACCATCCACACAATAGAAAGTCAAATCCTCAGGCACAAATGTGAATACTGGCGCACCTTCATCTGCATTCACCCAAATAACTACATCAACACAAGCTATGTTACCACATTCATCTGTTGCTGTATATTTTCTTACATAAGCTGCTCCTTCGTCACAAATACTTCCATTAGGAGCTTCTTCAACATATGTCAAGGTAACTGTTCCACAGTTATCTTCTGCGATAGGATCTTCCCAATCAAAAGGAGGTACCATACAATCAATATCCGGAGTTGGTGGAACATATGTAAATACTGGTGGTTCGTTATCAATTGCTGAAATAGACTGGCTTGCTGTAGACGTATTACCACATTCATCCGTTGCTGTCCAAGTACGTGTAGTGGTAACATCACAACCTGATCCGGTTACTTCATCTTCAAATGTAATGGTCACTGGTCCACCGCAATTGTCTTCCGCAGTAGGAGTACCAAATACTACATCAGCATCACATTCTACTGTTGTATCTTCTGGAACAAAAGTAAATTCTGGTCCTTCAAAATCCTGAACAAAAATTCTTTGTTTTACAGTTCCTAAATTACCACAATCGTCAATAGCTGACCATACTCTTACATGAACAATAATAGTAGGACAACCTGGGTCTTCTGTTGAATCTTCAACTGAAGTAAAAATATCAGTATCACAATTATCCGTCCATGTTGGATCATCCGCAAATTCTACTGGGTCGCCACAAGAAATTGTAATATCTGCGGGCATTTCATTTGGTACAGGAGCTTCTGTATCTGCGAAATTAATCGTTTGAGAAGCTGTAGCTGTATTACCACATTCATCCGTTGCTGTCCAAGTACGTGTGCTACTACCAATACATGGTTTTACAAATAGCTGAGCTCGAATTTCTCCACTAGGAACAGCCTCTGTATGAATATTTATGTAATAGTTTCCATCTTTCAATTCTAAAGCCTGATTAGCATCTAAGTCAATTGAAAAAGAAAAGTTTCCAGCTGTAACACCTGTAGGAATAGGCAAAGCAACAACTACTCCACCATTGGAGCCAACAGGAGCATTATGAATATGAGCTGCTGTTGTATTACCTTCCAATCCTTCAAAGCTTACTTCTATATCTAACGTTCCAGTACTTGTTTTATACGTTCCCATTACTGAACCTATTCCAGCAGAACCTGATGGAGGTACTTCCTGGCTTCCACTAAAACCACCTTCAACTCTCAAAAGAGTCATATCCATATAAGTAATCGTAACTGCTCCACAAGCATCTTCTGCTTCAGGAGTACCAAATTCAACATCATCTACACATTCGATTGTTGCATCCGCAGGTACACTTGTAAACTCTGGAGGTGTGGTATCTACTACAGAAAAAGTAGCAGGGTCAGTTGATGAAGCATTTCCACAATCATCTTTTGCTATAAATATTACTGTTACAGAACCTGTATTTCCACAATCATCACTTAGTTCAGGATCCATAGGATCAGTCATCCAGAAAATATTAGTTCCGCAAGCATCTTCTGCTGTTGCTCCGCCATTAGAGTTAAGCCAACTCTGTAAAGCCGCATCTACATCATCAGTACATTCAACGCTCATATCATTTGGCTGTCCAGTAATCACAGGAGGATGACAATCGATTAAAGCGAAAGAAGCGGTAGTTGAAACAGACCAGCCACAACCATCGGTTGCAACAAATGTTACTTCAACCTCACTACAAGCTAATGGCAATTGTGGGTTTGCTGGAATAGTTGACCAAGAAACATTTGAGCAAGCATCCTCTGCAATCGCTCCACCATGGCTATTTAACCAATCTTGGAAATCATGAGGTGTATTATAACTACAAACTGCTAAATGATCTTCTGCTGCTTGCAATAACTCAGGTTCGTCATGATCTAGTACAAAAACAGTTGCACTACAAGTTGCAGATCGACCGCAAGCATCAGTTACAAAAAACGTAACAGTTTGAAAACCACTTGGGCACGGGCCATTTAACCAGTTTGGGTTATAGGTATTAAACTGGTTAGATCCTAATAAGCAAGAGACATCTGCTTGTACTGAATTCAACCAATAATCTATATAGATCTGGTTATATGGATCTCCACAATCCAAATAAAGATCCATTGGACATGTTAAGGTTGGGCCATCATTTTCAATTACCCAAGTTTGGGAACAAGAAGCTGACTGTCCTTGGCAATTATCTGTAGCCGTATAAGTTACAGTATAAGTCGCTCCTGGGCAACTACCAAATCCACTTACTAGTACTGGATCGCCAATTGTCAAGGTGTAACCAGCAGCACAATCAGTAGAGATATCTACCATATTAGGGCTAGAATCAATCCAACCTTGACATGGTGTAGGCACAAAAGGAAATTTGCAATCAATTGATATTTGAGCATGTAGCCCAATACCAAATAATAAAAATCCAATTAGAAAAATTGCATTTTTTAGTTTAAAGGTTAATGTAGTAATCGTTTGGAACATAGTTTTACTTTTAAAATGATAAAAAGAACCTAATGATTTAGTATTAAGTAATAGTCAAAAAATAAATATCTCTTTCATTTTGACATTTATTTTTTGAGTAACAATGAAAAATTGATTAAGGGCTCGTTGGAAGATTAATAATCAGCAACAGCCATCTTAAAATTAAATCCAAAGTTCCTCAAGTATTAATAGGTAGATATACCTTTAATAAAGGAATCAATGATTCAAGTTCAATAGTTAAAAGATGATTGTGAGGTTAAGGGATGTTAAACTGTAGGTTTGTATTAAGATTCTATAAAGATAGAAAACTTAAACTTAAAAATATAATTGAAGTCAAAATTTGATGACTCTTTTTGCCCTTAATTGAGAAAAAAAGGCTTGACTTTAAATTTGTTCCTAATACGATATGACAATTTGCATTTTTTTGCAAAAAAAGAAATAAAAAAAGCCCCCCTCCAACTTCGCACGGAGAGAGGCCATCCCAAAAACCGATTTTAAAGCATTTTTAAAATTGGTTGCTGAGTTTTTATTTTAAACTCTGAAAGTGTTATGAAGAAGGAAAAAACCTTTAGAAGATTTTTCCCTTCTACACAATCAAAGTAAATTCAATTACTATTTGATGATGATCATCTTCTTAGTAGCTGAATCATTTTCAGTATCAAGCTGGTAGTAAAGAACACCAGTACCTGCAATCTCGCTACGGTTAAGAGTTACCTCATTATAACCTTTAGCAAAATCACCTTCTACTGTTCTTAATACTCTTCCTGAAACATCATAGATAGTCAACGTTGCGAAACCAGCTTCTGGCAAGTTAAAGCCAATGTTAGTTTCCGCTTTGAATGGGTTAGGTTGGTTTTGGTAAAGTTCGAAAGCTCCACCTGCAACAGTTACACCATTCTCAGAGTTGAATTCAACATTAATGTCAAGTAAACCATTGTTGTCATAAGCTTCTGCTTTAGTGTAACGAGAGTTAACACTAAGTACATCGCTTAATTGAGCATTGGTATTAGCAGTGAAAGTAATGCTAAATAATACATCGTCAGCATCCATAGAAACTGCAGTAGAGTTATTCCAACTTGTAGTGATTACACCTTCGTTGATCATAGCCATACCGAAGTTAGCATCAGTCAAATTAGTTAAAGCTCCAGCTTCAATTCCTTCGAATTCAACAGCAGCATTATCAAAACCTAAAGTGAATTGGTATCCGTAAACAGAAGCAAAATCTTTAGCTGTGAAATCTACAGTGTAAGCTTCACCTGCTTTCATTTGCTCATCTTGAATTCCAAATGTTAATTCACCAACAGTACGATCATCCGCACCACCTGTTAAGCCGTTTGGAGAAGCACTACAGTTAACATCACCAATTTTCATAGCAACGAAATCTGCAATTTCTTCTTGAGAAAGACCATTTACAGTGTATACTTCTGGGAAGTTCGATGCAAAAGGATCAGTAGGATCATTGAATGCAAAACTAGCTTCAACAAATCTCCAAGATGTGTTGTTCTGGAATTCAGTATCAATGAAAAGGATCAATCTTCTTAGTTGTACTAAGTCAACTGTAGATACATTACCATCATGGTTGATATCCGCAGAAATGATTTTGTAAGGAGAAGGCAACAAGTCTACTTCTAGAATGTGCTGGCTAATCTTAACAAGGTCAAATGTAGATACACCATTTAATGGGTTGATATCTTTTTCAGGAGTTACTACATAGTTTCCACCATTAGCTAATCCTGGGAATCCAAATAAACCATCAGTTCCAGTTTCCATTTCATCGTACTCAGGTAAACCAGGAGCACCACCTTCTAACATAATCATAGCACTAGATACATCTTGAGCTTCTTCAGTATTCACTTCTCCAGAGATTGAAGCTTGAGTACCACAGAAAGGAGCAAGGTTATCTTGAACTAAGATATAAGTAGAAACGTATGACCAGTTACCATTTACATCAAGAATCCAAACATCAACAGTGTTAGTACCTAAGTCAGCAGCACCAGAGAAAGTCCAACTTGCAGATGCAGTTGCAGGAGGTGTAGTTTGACCAGGTCCTTGAGAAGGAGATTGAACTCTCCACTCTTGAATACCACAGTTATCAAATGAAGGAGAAGAAGGGTTATCCCAATCTACAGCCCAAATTTCGATCATACAATCTTCCATCATTTCAGTAGCAATACCGTTCAATAGATTTGGAGTTGGATTTTTACAATCAGCGATTACAAAATTGTACTCACACATTGCAACGTTTCCACAACCATCTTCTACATGCCATAAGATACTGTGCGTACCAATTGGATAGTTTCCAGAAGCATCAGCGCCAGTAGCGTGAATATCATTACCACCATCATTGTCAATATCGATCCAGTAGTAGTAGTTCAAATCATCTGCATCTGTACAATCATCTGTAGCAGCTAATAATAATGTAGCAGGTCCAATCTGACAGTTAGGATCATAGCTACAGAAAGATACGTCATTACAATCAGAGGTGATTGTTGGAGCAGCAGAGTTTAATACTTTGATTACTTGAGTATACTCCCAGTATCCTTCAGAAGCTGTAGGATTGTTAGGATCAAAATCGTCAGCATCAAATGTACACCAGTCGTATACTTTCCAAGTACGTAGTACTTTAACACAAGCAGGAGCAGTGATAGGAAGATATACATCTTCGTAAGTTACACCTACTAAATCACAACCATCTTCGAAAATACGAGGACGTACATCGTTGATGTTTACAACTCCTTCTAAATCTTCTGGTAATAAACCAGGTCCACAAGTACTTAATTCAACATCTGCTGGCCATTCAACACCATCAGCAAATGTGTGAAGTACGAATGGGAAGTTAGGCGCATCACAAGATGAAGTTACTGGAGTATTCCATGGTCTTTCATCACAAATCTCAAATGGCTCAGAGTTGATTACATCAATTCTCTGTACACAAGATGCAGTTCGTCCTCCTGGATCAGTTGCTGTCCAGATACGGAAGATTGTTCCTTCTCCACAGTTGTCTAATGAACCATTATCGAAGTAAGTTACTACAGCAGAACAGTTATCTGATGCAGTTGCTTCTCCTGTTAAATCTAAATCATAAGGATCATCGTAACAATCTAATACTTTGTTTGGAGGACACTGGATAGCTGGGTTCAATTTGTCTTGAACTTCAACTTCTACCATACAGCTGTTAGTGTTACCAGCAGCATCACGTACTCTCAACTCAACCATTACGTTAGGACCTCCTACATCACAGCAGTAGAATGGTGCATAATCTCCAAATGGAGTACCATCAAAGCCAGGACAGTTAGGATTATCCATACGACGAACTTGGTATTCTACAAGCTCACAGTTATCATATGATCCATCATCAAATACTAATGCAGGAACCAATGTTGGCTCATCTATTGTCAAACCAACTACATGGAAAGACTCACAGATAGCAACTGGTGGTACTTGATCTGTAACTGTAATCTCATAAGAACAAGTAGACTCATTTCCACATCCATCAATATAAGTAAAAGTAACAGTAGTTACACCTAAAGGAAGACCAAATACAGCAGTTTGTGCAGCATTCAATGTACCATTAGATACAGAAACACTTACAAAAGAAGCAGTACCACATGCATCAGAAACAGATGGGTAAGCAATGATTGCACTTGCAGTACAGTCATTTTGTCCAGTGCTAATTGTTTGATCATCAGCACATACTAAATCTGGTCCTTGATCATCAACAACTTTGATGATTTGAACACCTGTAGCAATATCTGTAGTCGGACACCATGCTAATACTGTCCACGTACGGATAAGTTTGTAAGTACCTTCACAAATTGGAATTACTACATCTTCATAGGTAACTCCAAACTCACAGTTATCTCCACTTTCGATATCCTGTCCGTTAAGATTTGGGTATCCCGTCACATCTGGATGAGGATGTCCATTTTCATCAACTAATACATTACCATCTACATCATCAAGGAAAGCGTCATCATCTATATTATTACACTGTAAGTAATCTAAATCTAATCCATCTCTGTCTCTTGGAAATTCAACATCTGCAATCGTCTGACGTCCTATTGTAATTACTTGATCACAAGTAGCTTCGTTTCCTGATGCATCTACTGCTGTCCATGATCGGATGATTTGCTTAATGTAATCATCTGCTACACAGTCGCCTGCTACTTCATTATCTTCAAATGTCAACGTAACAGGGCCACATGGATCAAATCCAATCACTGTATATGGCTGACCATTAGCTATATTCTGTGGTGAGATAAATGCAGTCGCTGGTAGTGGGAATGGTACTTCTGCTCCTGAGTACGATACCTCAAGTGTGATAGCATTGATGTTTCCTCCGTCACCACCTATTCCATCTGATACATTTACTGTCCAGTCTCCGTTTGCATCTACTCCATCAAATCCAGAAAGTGCATTCTCTGGCATCATGTCGCCACCTAATACTGGGATACCAGCTCCACATGCAAATGGGTTTGCTGATTCATCATCAAACGTTACATTGATGTCATCTGTATTTCCACATGAACCATTAAGTACTGTTACACTTGTACCATCTGGTGCTATAACTTCTACTACTACATCTCCTACCCACGTATGAGTAATATCTAATGATATATTTACATCTGTTACTGTTCCTACTGCACTAATTCCAAATGTATTATCAATATCAGCAGTTGAAGCCCAGCTTCCACCCTCTGTTACTGTCGCTGTTCCTGTTCCACCTGGAATTACTGTACCAGGAGCAGTTGAATCATTACATCTGATTTCTGTATCTGTACATTCCAATGCAGGTATGATCTTATCTTCAACTGTAATCCAAGTCCAACAGCTATTATTTTGTGGCTGCTCAACATCTGTTACTCTTACATAGATTGTTTGACCTATGTTCTGGCTAGTCAATAATGGACTAGTTGGTACTGGCTGTGTCAAGGCAGCATCAAAGAATAATTCTACTAAGTAATCATCATAACATCCATAGTTTCCACCTTCTAGGATATCATCTGCTCCAACGATAGCTTCACAGTTATCATCTAAAGAAATCTGATTTCCTCCTGCATTACAGGTTAATGACCCTGATGGGTTTGGATATTCTTGTATTGTCACATCAAAAGTACATGTCGCTACATTACCCGCATCATCTTGTGCTGTATATGTAAATGTATATGGTCCTCCTATTGGTAGAGCATCTCCATTTGCAAAAGGATTCGCTGGGTCTGCATCTACTGGTAATGTCGGATCTGATTCAACTGCATTTAATTGCATCATTGCTACATCTGTGAATCCTCCTAATACCATTCCTACATCTAATGGATTCGCTACATTACAGAATGTTGATGCCAAGTAAGTAACACCTGAAGTTAAACCAGCATTATTATATCCTGGTACAAATCCGTTGGTAAACGTACCGTTTGGTGCAATCAACTCTAACACGACTACTGAACCTGCTGGTATAGTACCTACTACTGGTATATTACCAATTGCATTACCACTAGCTCCAAATAGCTGTGTCCCTGTTCCTAATAAGGTTAGGTCTGTATAGTTGAATGAAGCTCCTGGTGCAGATGCTATACTATATACATTTACTGTCAAGTTAACACTTCCAAAAATCTGGAAAATACCAAAATCAACACTCTCTATCAATAATTCTTCTGTGATACCCATTGATGGTAAATCATACGCTAATAACGTTTGATACCCTCCACCTGGACAACCAACTGAATTCGATATTGAAGCAGCTGTAAATGTATTATTTGTCGTTACTGTAACTGCACTTGTAGCACACTCATCATCAGCACTGATATTGAAATCAAGGATTGCTTCACACTCTCCTGCATCAAGGTTGATCGTCATATCTCCTGGACATGTAAACGTAGGAGGTGTATTATCTACTACCACTACATCTACTGTACATGATACTGGTAAACCTGTAGCTGCATCAATAATAGAATAGGTAACTGTTGTTGTTCCTAATGGATAAGTATCAGATGCATCTGTCGTACCATTATAATCATTTGTCAATGTTGACAAATCACAGCCACTATTGTTTAATGGTTGTGGGATCGTAACAAACGCAGAACAATCAGAACCAGGATCAGTAGTTGATACAATTACAGATTCTGGGCATTCCAAGCTACAGCCAGGAGTAGCACATACTGCTTCAACTACCATCGTATTAGGCATATCTACTGTCCAAGATGCAAATGATCCAGTATCTCCTCCTGCATCATCATTAACACGTAATGTCCACGTACCTTCAGCATCTTCTCCGATAAGGTCATCAAGACCTAATCCACCACCTTGTGGTTCCAAAGATGGATCCAATACATCTCCAGCACAAGGATCTGGTACATCTCCAACAAAATCCCAGTCATCAGGATCATTACCAGTTCCGTCTGTTAGTACAATTGTACAACCTCCAGCATCCAATCCGGTAGCTCCTCCATCATCCCAAAATAAAGAGATAGAAGTACCCGCAGGAGATATCAAATCAATCTCTATATCACTAGCAAAAGTATGTGATACATCTGCAAGTGTAACAGTAATAGGTCCAGCTATAGTCACTGAACCAGGTGTAAGTTCAATATCGCCAGCAGCACACGCAGCAGGTCCTGCTACCATAGCAGTATAGTCATCCGACCCTGCTGTACCAGCACTTGGAATAGCGCCTCCAGCGCCTCCAAACGATACTTGTGCATATGACTGAACTCCAAAAAGCATCAGGCATAGCAACAATAAATAAGTAAAATTAATTTTTTTCATGAGATCTACTTAATTAAGTTAGATTTAAAAAATGAGATATTCGATAGTTCTTATTGATATGGATTTATATAAATTTCTAAACCTTCTTAATCTGAAAGTAAATCTTGGGCGTTGCTAATCAACGTTTCCGATTCTGCCTTGAAAGTATCACTGATTTGTGTAGAATAAGTGATCCATCCAGAAGCATTTACAATAGGTTTAGTTACAGGTCGTGCCGCTTCAATTGCTGCAGGTACTTCCATTCCCAAATCTGTCATGTTATTGATCAGATGGGTGTAAAAACCAATTTCAAAAGCGATACCTGATCGCTCTTCATTGGTTGTTGCATTTTCATAATCGGCTTCAAGAGTGCTGATTTCCATCTTAGCACGTGTTGTTGCTTCAACAACATTAACATACTGAGCGGTAGCATTCACTGAACCCAGAATCATGAAAGCAAAAACAGAAAGTGCCATTACTATGGACTTCCCGTTTAATTCAAACTTCGTCATGAGATTAGATTTAGTAGTTAAAAAATAAGGTTTAAGCATAGATTAAAAATTTATAAAAAATAAATAAAAAGCGTTATGATATAGGCATAAAAAGCCTAAGCTGTGTAGCGACGATTATTGCTACACAGTGCCGAAATCGAATTAATATGAATTGCTTTGATCGAAAGAAGCCAAATATCAAGAGGTCTACGACAAGCCTTTGGCATATAAATTAGTGAGGCTTGAATGGGTGTCCTCCATCAAGGTATTATCTCTTCTTTACTCTTATGAGCTTGACTAAAAAAGTAAAGTTTGAAATAAAACTTCAAAAACAATTCTGATAAATAAAACAGGGTTTTGGGTTCTTGAATTCTTTCATAAAAAGTACTATGAACAATGTAAAATACAATCGTCAAGTACCTTCATAAAGATGATTCAAATAAATACGGCTTGTGGGATGTGTATATTAAAAAACTACAGAGTAAAAATTTGTAATTCTAAATTTTACACTTTTTAAAAAGTAAATGCGGTTTGTGGGAATATGTTAATTAAGAAAGGTCTTATTTTAAAATTTCTTAATATGTTCTATGGTAATGGTTAAATGTAGGCAATGAAAAATGCCAATAGATATTGTTTTAATAGGATTCAATTATAATTTATTTATACAAGCAAAGATAGCTAAATCTTAATGTTGTACAAATATACTAGAAACTTTTAAAGTTTCCCTACCCCAAAGAGGGTATTTTTTAAAAAAATAAAAAAAAAATATATATCAACTCTGTATACTTTTTTGTCTGCGAAGTTGTTTAAAAGTAAATAAAGAAATTATATCATTTTATCTTTATGCAATATCGCGATTGCCTCTAAAAACATTAATTAACTGGCACCTTTGATTTCTTATAAAACTCAGGAGCTTCATTATTATTTGCAACTATTATTAATGGTTGATCGGATGTCGTATTTAATATTTTGAGATCTCTTACATCTTTATAAGCTTGTAATCCACTTTTAGCATTTGAAATAGCTTGGAAGTTTCCTTTTCCATCACCAGCAAGTAAGACCCCAATTCCAGCGTCACTTCTTGTAGTTTCGACTTCTCGTTCATAGTAATTTCCTGCAGCTAAAATATCCAAATGACCATCTCCATTCCAGTCATAAGGTATGATACCAAATATAGGAGAGACCTGTGCTACATTAGGTAAGTTTTTAATTATAAATAAGCTTCCTCCTCTATTTTCTAAATAGATAGATTCAAATATTTTTGCTTCTTTCTCTACAGCCCCATCCTTCCGACTTCCAAGTACCTGGTCAACAGTTGCTACTGAAAAAGTAGAATAATCTGGATATTCTTTTTTTACAAATGGCAATTGCTGAGAAGAACATTCCCTTCCTCTTAAAGGATAACAAACACCATCCTCACCATAATAAGCCAAATAAGTATCGTGCGTACCATTATTATCGAAATCTTTTAAGAAAACTTTAAAAGGTTCATCTACAGAAGCTTTGTACTTAATATTTAAGCCTAAATTTCCAATCACATAATCTTCATCCCCATCATTATCAAAATCAGCTTTTTCTATACTATTCCACCAGCCATTAGTATTTTCCATACTTAATTCAGAAGTAATATCTCGAAATTTTCCAGCTTCATTCTCATAAAATGTAATGGGCATCCACTCTCCTACCACAATCAAATCTAAATCTTTATCACTATCAAAATCAGTCCAGATTGCATCTGTCACCATACCATTATTAATAAATTCAGGAGCATCTGTTTCAGTTACATCTTTAAAAACACCATTTTCATTTTTTAATAAATAGCTATCTGTAGATAACCCATATTTCCCAGGAATTTGTCGCCCCCCTACAAAAATATCTAAGTCTCCGTCTCCATCGTAATCGCCAGCTTTTGCTTTGCTACTACTATTTAGTCTTTTTGGTAAAACAGCTACTTTAGAAAAATTTCCTTTTCCATCATTTTGATATAACCTGTCTTGTAATGCTGAAGACCCTACTTTAAAGTCATTCCCACCACTTGATACATATAAATCCTGATCGGTGTCTCCATCTATATCAAGGAATAATGCACTTACGTCCTCTGAAACGCTATCTGTGATCCATGGATTTGAAGTGGCCTTTTGAAATTTTCCGTCTTTATTTTGAAAATATAATGCTCCGGCTTGGCCTGAAGAGCCTCCAATGAAGAAATCGTCCAATTGGTCTCCATTTACATCTGCGACAGCAACTGAAGGGCCCAAACTTGACATTCGATAAGGCATAAGAATTTCTCGGGCAAAATCATCAAACTCATTTTCAGTATGTTTAAAATCAACACCCAAATCCTGAGCTGCAATAGGTTTCATCAATGCACTTTCTTCAAGAGAAGGATAATTTACATTCTGACTAGCATCAGAATGATTAAGTGTCAAAACCTGATTTACTTTTACATTCTTTAGTATCATCCCTTTTCCATCAGGCCATCGTACTATAACTTTATCTATTATTGTATTATCTCCAAGTCCAAAATGAAGTGTCTCCTCATTTTGTGAAAAATAACCTCGTACTGGAGAAACTTCCTGAACTTGTAATTCGTCTTTATAAAAAATCCAGGCTCTGGCACCAATAGCGTGTAAATTTTGGTCATAACCATTCATTTTTATTCTTAAGAAGTTATTCAATTTAAGATCAACTGCTTTGTTTTCATAAAGGCCAGCCATTTCATTCATATGGTTCATAATAAGGTCAACATCGCCATCATTATCAAAATCAGCATATGCAGCTCCGTTCGTCCAGGTTTTATCACCAAGTCCCCATTCTATTGAAAGATCATCAAAAGTCAAATCTCCATTATTTCTAAAAATATAATTACTTAATTTTACAGAAGGAGGAAGATCAACTAATTTCATTGGGTCAATAGAAACTTTGAGTCCTTTACTCCTCATATCATTAGCCAAAGAATCTACTTTTCTGGTAAGATTTGTTTGATAGTCATTATTTTTAATATCCTTCATCAAGCCATTAGTGACAAGAAGATCTTTTAAACCGTCATTATCATAATCCGCAAATAAAGTAGCCCAACTCCAATCTGTATTAGATACTCCTGCCATTTGTCCAATTTCACTAAACCTACCGTTCCCGTTATTAATTTGAAAGGCATTAAACATATATTGTTGATGATATCCAGCATCCACTAAACCCCAAAACTTGGCAGGGTTCATTCCGCTCATATTCGCTTTAAGTCTTTGATTATCTGCTGCAACCATATCTGCTACATAAATATCCATCCAACCATCATTATTAATATCGGCAATATCAACTCCCATACTAAAGGTACTTAAATGCCCCATAGCCTCATGAATTACATTGGTAAACGTACCATCTCCATTATTTTGATAATAAGCATCTGGTTCTTCATAATCACTTGCAATATAAATATCCGGCCAAGTATCATTATTAATGTCACTAATCGTTACTGATAAAGAGAAATTATAATTAGTAATTCCAGCTTCTGCTGTTACTTTGGTAAAAGTATTATCACCATTATTCCGATATAAATTGTCCGTATATGCGTAATTAATTTGCTGTAACTGTTTCTTTTTATGTCTTCTCAAAACAGGGGGTTGATTGGCAACGTAAAGATCAAGGTCGCCATCTTTATCATAATCAAAAAAGTTAGCCATCGTACTATATCCTGGATCTGCAATTCCATATAATTTAGCCTGCTCTACAAAAGCCACTTCTCCTGGTTTGGCAGAAGTACCTTTATTTATATAAAGAACATTTTCTCGAAATTTTGGTGTATCTAGCAAATATTTACAAACATATATGTCTAAGAACCCATCACTATTGACATCCGCCATAGTAACCCCTGTTGACCATTTTCCATCAAAGACGATTCCTGATTTATCAGTAATATCTTCAAACTTAAGATTTCCCTTATTAAGATATATTTTATCAGCTTTTTTATTATTAACAATATAAAAGTCGAGTAAGCCATCATTATTAAGGTCACCTACAGCAACTCCTCCTCCTTGGAAGAGCACATCATAACGGATATGGTTAAATGTAAAATCTTCTACTAAGTAATTATTAAATGTAATACCGGATTGGTCGCTAGATACTTTTTCAAAAAGTTTAATTTTCGTGCTGTCTTTGCTAGTCAGAACTGTTGGTTGTTTAATATCATTTTTACAAGCAAAACATACAAACAGGAAAAATAGTAAACCGCTCTTAATTAATCTAATTGTCATTATTACTATATTTTATGGAATTATACTTTTTCTATTTACTCTTACAAAGATAAGCTTATTAGGAATAAAATACTTATTCCATCTTACCATTTTCAGCATTCTTTCCTAGAAAAAATGAATAAGCTGCCAAAGCAATCACTTTCGAATAAAAAAGTTCAAACCTAAGGGTTACAAAATTTATGCCTCATCCCTTAGTTCGACTTTAGCCATTTGACTTAGTACACTGTAAAATAATTAACTATTGCTTTTGGGGTCTCTTTTTATTCTATTATCTAATTCAAAATGAAAAAGCCCCCTTCCCGCCAAAGCGAGAAAGAGGCCATCCCAAAAACCGATTTCAAAGCATTCTTAAACCGGCTATTGAGCTAATATTATCAGACTCATTATCAAGGATTACTTGATAAGGATCATCTTCTTAGTAGCTGAGTCATTCTCAGTATCTAACTGGTAGTAAAGTACACCAGCACCAGATAATTCAGCACGAGAGATTTCAACTTCGTTGTAACCTTGTGCATAATCAGCGCTATATACTTTAAGTACTCTTCCAGATACATCGTAAACAGTCAATGTAGCAGCACCTGCTTCAGCCAAGTTGAAACCAATAACAGTTTCAGCCTTGAATGGATTAGGTTGGTTTTGGTAAAGAGCAAACTCTCCACCTACTACAGCGTTTCCGTTGAAAGAAAGACCGATGTTAAGAAGGTTTACATTGTTGTCATAACCTTCAGCTTTAGTGTAGCGAGAGTTAAGGCTAAGTACGTCGCTTAAGTTAGCGTTAGTATTAGCAGCTAATGTCAATGTAAATACAACTTCATTATCATCAAGGCTTACAGCAGTATTATTATTCCAGCTAGTAGTGATTACTCCTTCAGAGATTAAGCTCATTCCAAAGTTATCAGCAGTTAAGCCAGCTAATTTACCTTCAACATCAAGAACTTCAACAGCGTTGTTATCAAATCCAAGAGTGAACTGGTAACCTAATACGTTAGCAAAGTCTTTAGCAGTAAAGTCAACAGTATACGTTTCACCAGCAACCATTTTTTGGTCATTGATTCCGAATACTAAGTCTCCGTTAGCGTTACGATCATCACTGCTACCAGCAAAACCGTTCGCTTGAGCACTACCGTTAACATCTCCAACTTTCACAGCGATGAAATCAGCGATTTCTTCTTGAGAAAGACCATTTACAGAGAAACTTTCTGGGAAAGAAGTTGCAAATGGATTAGTAGGATCGTTGAAAACATGGCTAGCTTCAACAAATCTCCAAGATGTGTTGTTCTGGAATTCAGTATCAATGAAAAGGATTAATTTTCTCAATTGAACCATATCAATTGTTGAAATACTTCCAGAGTTATTAATGTCAGCAGCGATCATTTTGTAAGGAGAGTTCAACTCAGTGATTCCTAAGATGTGCTTGCTAATCAATACAAGGTCAAAAGTAGTAACACCATTAAGTGGATTCTCATCTTTCTCAGGAGTAACTACATAGTTTTCTCCATTTGCAAGACCAGGGAATGCATACTCACCGCTTACACCAGTCATGATTGGATCTGGAATACCAGGAGCAGAACCCGTGATATCAACCATTACTTCTTCTACATAGTCAGCTTCTTCATTCTCGATTCCTCCAGAAATAGACGCAGCTGTAGAGTTAGTACAAGCATTCATGTTATCCTGAACAAGTACGTAAGTAGATACGTAATCCCAGTTACCATTAATATCAAGTACCCAAAGATCAACAGTGTTAGTTCCTAAATCATCACAAGTGAACGTTACATTTGGTCCAGCACCTGCAGGAGGTGTAGCTTGACCAGGTCCTCCTGATGGAGAAGCAATACGGAATTCTTGAATACCACAGTTATCGAATGAACCAGCATCAAAATCAGTAGCCCAAAGTTCAACTTGTGGGTTAACTGGTAATGGCATGATATCAATAGCTAAACCGTTGAATGCGTATGGAGTTGGTTTCTTGCAATCAGCGATTACAAAAATGTACTCACACATAGAAACATTACCACAACCATCCTCTACGTGCCATAAGATACTGTGCGTACCTAATGGGAACGTACCAGAAGCATCGTTACCTGTAGCGTGGATCTGGTTAGAACCATCATTATCGATATCGATCCAGTAGTAGTAGTTCAAGTCTTCGTCAGCAGTACAATCATCATTAGCTTCTAAGATAAGCGTAGCTGGGCCAGTAGCACAGTTCTCATCATAGCTACAGAATGATTTATCTTCACAATCAGAAGTGATTGTTGGAGCAGCAGAGTTTAATACTTTGATGATCTGAGTATACTCCCAGTATCCTTCAGAAGCTGTAGGATTGTTAGGATCAAAATTGTCAGCATCAAATGTACACCAGTCGTATACTTTCCAAGTACGTAGTACTTTAACACAAGCAGGAGCAGTGATAGGAAGATATACATCTTCGTAAGTTACACCTACTAAATCACAACCATCTTCGAAAATACGAGGACGTACATCGTTGATGTTTACAACTCCTTCTAAATCTTCTGGTAATAAACCAGGTCCACAAGTACTTAATTCAACATCTGCTGGCCATTCAACACCATCAGCAAATGTGTGAAGTACGAATGGGAAGTTAGGCGCATCACAAGATGAAGTTACTGGAGTATTCCATGGTCTTTCATCACAAATCTCAAATGGCTCAGAGTTGATTACATCAATTCTCTGTACACAAGATGCCGTTCTTCCTCCTGGATCAGTAGCTGTCCAGATACGGAAGACTGTTCCTTCTCCACAGTTATCTAATGAACCATTATCGAAGTAAGTAACTACTGCAGAACAGTTATCTGATGCAGTTGCAACTCCTGTCAAATCTAAATCATAAGGATCTTCGTAGCAATCTAATACTTTGTTTGGAGGACACTGGATAGCTGGGTTCAATTTGTCTTGAACTTCAACTTCTACCATACAGCTGTTAGTGTTACCAGCAGCATCACGTACTCTCAACTCAACCATTACATTAGGACCTCCTACATCACAGCAGTAGAATGGTGCATAATCTCCAAATGGAGTACCATCAAAGCCAGGACAGTTAGGATTATCCATACGACGAACTTGGTATTCTACAAGCTCACAGTTATCATATGATCCATCATCAAAAATCAATGCAGGAACCAATGTTGGCTCATCTATTGTCAAACCAACTACATGGAAAGACTCACAGATAGCAACTGGTGGTACTTGATCTGTAACTGTAATCTCATAAGAACAAGTAGACTCATTTCCACATGCATCTTCGTATACAAAAGTAACAGTAGTTACACCTAAAGGAAGACCAAATACAGCAGTTTGTGCAGCATTCAATGTACCATTAGATACAGTAACACTTACAAAAGAAGCAGTACCACATGCATCAGAAACAGATGGGTAAGCAATGATTGCACTTGCAGTACAGTCATTTTGTCCAGTGCTAATTGTTTGATCATCAGCACATACTAAATCTGGTCCTTGATCATCAACAACTTTGATGATTTGAACACCTGTAGCAATATCTGTAGTCGGACACCATGCTAATACTGTCCACGTACGGATAAGTTTGTAAGTACCTTCACAAATTGGAATTACTACATCTTCATAGGTAACTCCAAACTCACAGTTATCTCCACTTTCGATATCCTGTCCGTTAAGATTTGGGTATCCCGTCACATCTGGATGAGGATGTCCATTTTCATCAACTAATACATTACCATCTACATCATCAAGGAAAGCGTCATCATCTATATTATTACACTGTAAGTAATCTAAATCTAATCCATCTCTGTCTCTTGGAAATTCAACATCTGCAATCGTCTGACGTCCTATTGTAATTACTTGATCACAAGTAGCTTCGTTTCCTGATGCATCTACTGCTGTCCATGATCGGATGATTTGCTTAATGTAATCATCTGCTACACAGTCGCCTGCTACTTCATTATCTTCAAATGTCAACGTAACAGGGCCACATGGATCAAATCCAATCACTGTATATGGCTGACCATTAGCTATATTCTGTGGTGAGATAAATGCAGTCGCTGGTAGTGGGAATGGTACTTCTGCTCCTGAGTACGATACCTCAAGTGTGATAGCATTGATGTTTCCTCCGTCACCACCTATTCCATCTGATACATTTACTGTCCAGTCTCCGTTTGCATCTACTCCATCAAATCCAGAAAGTGCATTCTCTGGCATCATGTCGCCACCTAATACTGGGATACCAGCTCCACATGCAAATGGGTTTGCTGATTCATCATCAAATGTTACATTGATGTCATCTGTATTTCCACATGAACCATTAAGTACTGTTACACTTGTACCATCTGGTGCTATAACTTCTACTACTACATCTCCTACCCACGTATGAGTAATATCTAATGATATATTTACATCTGTTACTGTTCCTACTGCACTAATTCCAAATGTATTATCAATATCAGCAGTTGAAGCCCAGCTTCCACCCTCTGTTACTGTCGCTGTTCCTGTTCCACCTGGAATTACTGTACCAGGAGCAGTTGAATCATTACATCTGATTTCTGTATCTGTACATTCCAATGCAGGTATGATCTTATCTTCAACTGTAATCCAAGTCCAACAGCTATTATTTTGTGGCTGCTCAACATCTGTTACTCTTACATAGATTGTTTGACCTATGTTCTGGCTAGTCAATAATGGACTAGTTGGTACTGGCTGTGTCAAGGCAGCATCAAAGAATAATTCTACTAAGTAATCATCATAACATCCATAGTTTCCACCTTCTAGGATATCATCTGCTCCAACGATAGCTTCACAGTTATCATCTAAAGAAATCTGATTTCCTCCTGCATTACAGGTTAATGACCCTGATGGGTTTGGATATTCTTGTATTGTCACATCAAAAGTACATGTCGCTACATTACCCGCATCATCTTGTGCTGTATATGTAAATGTATATGGTCCTCCTATTGGTAGAGCATCTCCATTTGCAAAAGGATTCGCTGGGTCTGCATCTACTGGTAATGTCGGATCTGATTCAACTGCATTTAATTGCATCATTGCTACATCTGTGAATCCTCCTAATACCATTCCTACATCTAATGGATTCGCTACATTACAGAATGTTGATGCCAAGTAAGTAACACCTGAAGTTAAACCAGCATTATTATATCCTGGTACAAATCCGTTGGTAAACGTACCGTTTGGTGCAATCAACTCTAACACGACTACTGAACCTGCTGGTATAGTACCTACTACTGGTATATTACCAATTGCATTACCACTAGCTCCAAATAGCTGTGTCCCTGTTCCTAATAAGGTTAGGTCTGTATAGTTGAATGAAGCTCCTGGTGCAGATGCTATACTATATACATTTACTGTCAAGTTAACACTTCCAAAAATCTGGAAAATACCAAAATCAACACTCTCTATCAATAATTCTTCTGTGATACCCATTGATGGTAAATCATACGCTAATAACGTTTGATACCCTCCACCTGGACAACCAACTGAATTCGATATTGAAGCAGCTGTAAATGTATTATTTGTCGTTACTGTAACTGCACTTGTAGCACACTCATCATCAGCACTGATATTGAAATCAAGGATTGCTTCACACTCTCCTGCATCAAGGTTGATCGTCATATCTCCTGGACATGTAAACGTAGGAGGTGTATTATCTACTACCACTACATCTACTGTACATGATACTGGTAAACCTGTAGCTGCATCAATAATAGAATAGGTAACTGTTGTTGTTCCTAATGGATAAGTATCAGATGCATCTGTCGTACCATTATAATCATTTGTCAATGTTGACAAATCACAGCCACTATTGTTTAATGGTTGTGGGATCGTAACAAACGCAGAACAATCAGAACCAGGATCAGTAGTTGATACAATTACAGATTCTGGGCATTCCAAGCTACAGCCAGGAGTAGCACATACTGCTTCAACTACCATCGTATTAGGCATATCTACTGTCCAAGATGCAAATGATCCAGTATCTCCTCCTGCATCATCATTAACACGTAATGTCCACGTACCTTCAGCATCTTCTCCGATAAGGTCATCAAGACCTAATCCACCACCTTGTGGTTCCAAAGATGGATCCAATACATCTCCAGCACAAGGATCTGGTACATCTCCAACAAAATCCCAGTCATCAGGATCATTACCAGTTCCGTCTGTTAGTACAATTGTACAACCTCCAGCATCCAATCCGGTAGCTCCTCCATCATCCCAAAATAAAGAGATAGAAGTACCCGCAGGAGATATCAAATCAATCTCTATATCACTAGCAAAAGTATGTGATACATCTGCAAGTGTAACAGTAATAGGTCCAGCTATAGTCACTGAACCAGGTGTAAGTTCAATATCGCCAGCAGCACACGCAGCAGGTCCTGCTACCATAGCAGTATAGTCATCCGACCCTGCTGTACCAGCACTTGGAATAGCGCCTCCAG
>CBDICS010000019.1:0-39002 GCA_965277415.1 Saprospiraceae bacterium | reverse complement strand
GGTTTTGAGACTGACATTATACAATTGCACTCTGGCCTTAGCAATTTGTCCTTTGGGAGCCAGATAAATTTTCAATGGTCTCAAACGACCAATCACAACATCCTGCAAATCTTTTTTATTGACGATCTCCAGCCCTGATTTTTCCAAACTCACTTCGACAGAGGCCCCCTCATCAATTCCGGAAAAGGTGAGACTAAATTTTCCATCGACATCCGTATCATCACTCCCTGCAAAGGCAGCACTGACGTAGGCATTTTGGACATATTTTATTTTTCCTGTTTCGTAGCCGCTGTTATGGATGGAGACTTGGCCTTTGAGTGTAACTTGCTGGGCCAACAAAGTTTGGGGTAAAAACAAAAAGATCAATATGCATATTCTTAAGATCATTATTATTTCGATTTCATTTTTTGAATAAGCTTTTTGTAACGGTCAAATTGCCTGACTTGATCAAAGTTCAATTCGTCTTCAATCCATTGCCAATCTTTATAATCATGTTCAAATGCTTTTTCCAAATTATCTAGAATAGCTTTTTCATTATTTAAGAAAGCAAAATACAAGGCCCAATTACGAAACACCAAACCATCTTCTGGTAATAAAAGTTGAATCCTTTCAAAACATCGCTTAGTCTCTTCCAGCTTTTCAGTTTTAGCATAACAAATACCGGATAGATATAAATAAGATACTTCATCCAAAGTACCCAAGTCATAAGCATCTTTTAAATAAGTAAGAGCTAAGGTATAATCCTTGGCATAATAACTACAAATTGCTATTTTCAAGGGTAAATCTTCCTTACTATAACCTTGCAGCATTCTGGTTTTAAATTCCTTATTATCCGCCTCTGAATAAACATATCTCAAAGCCTCTATAAAATACTGCGCCGCTTTTTGATACTCCTTATTTTTTTCTGCTTCTATACCTTTTACAGAATAAGCTAAAAAAATACTATTCTTAGCTACTGTAAAGGAGTAATCATCCGGTTTTCGGGTTTGACTCCAAATATTATAAGATCGTTCTAAATGAGGTAAAGACTGACCAATACTGGACTCTGGATTGTTTATATAGATCATTGAAATAAAAAAATGTGTCAAAGCAATATTCTCATGTAGAGGATCTAGCAATTGTTCTCGCCAATTAGCACAGGTCAGTGCAATTTGTAAGGCGCTATCAAGTTGGTCTACTTCTTCATATAGATTGGCTAAAAAATAAAACTTATTGGCCATCTGTATGGAATCTGTTTGGCTAGCTTGCTCTAAAGTAAATAAATGGTAAAGTTTATCAATTGACTCTTCTTCAAAGTCGATTGCCTCCTTTAATTTTCCTCTTTGCTTATATAAGGCTGCCGTCAAATCAGATGATCGAATCAAGCTTTTTAAAGCCATAATACTTTGTGGATTAGTATCTCCAAGAATCTTCTTTCGGATATCATACACTTGTTTGTAAGTCAGGTATTCTAACTCGTATTCCTTTTTTCGATTATAAATATCAGCTAAAATTGATTTTGAGGTAGCAGTGTGGATGCTTTGGTCACCATAATATCCTTGCAAAAAAACAATAGCTTTATCCTGAGCTTCTTGGGCAAGTTCCAATTGATCAAGACATAAATGAGCTGTGGCTTTATTATCGTACATAATTCCCAAGCTAGGATGCTCTTCAATCCCATTGGCTTCCAACTGGGCAATTGCTTTGGAAGTGTAATAGACAGCACTATCGCACTGTGTAAATTCAGTAAAAGCCAAGGCCAAATTATTGTATAATGAGCTGATTTCCGGATGATCACTTGGGTATATTTGAAGGATTACTTTCAAAGCTTTTTTTTGCAAATTCAATGCCTTTTCATTTTCATTTGCTTCTCCATAGGTCAGCGCCAAATTAGAGTATGCTGCTGCTAAATTATGTTTATCTGACAAAGTCTCATCTTGCACTTTTTCTAAATAACCAATAGCCTGATTAAATAAGTTGATCGATTCATTATACTTTCCCTGATAACGATAGCTAACCCCTAAACCTACTTGGGCAGCACTTAACATTAAAGAATCGATTGACGATTCATTATTTAGCAAACGGAGAACTTTCCCTTGTATACCGGATGATTTCTGATGATCTCCAAATAAGCTATAGGCATTAGCCAAGTCATTATACGCTACTAACAAGTTTTGCTCATCAACTGAAACATAAATTTTTTCTTTGGCTGCAACGCATTTCTTGTAGTATTCAATACTATTTACATAATCGCCAAGATCTCGATTGAGCGAGCCCATGCTCTGATAGGCATTAGCTAACTCCAAATCTACCTCTGGTTTTATTTGTTCCATCAGATCAACCACCTTGGTGTATACCTGTACCGCAGAGCGATAATCAAAAATCAAATGATTAGCTTCTGCTTTTAGCGTATAAGCTTGGATAATTTGATCAACCTGTTCTTCAACTTGCTCCAATGCCAACTGATAATTGTTTTTTTCCGATTTGATCTGTTCAATATTAAGTAAGGCTTGACTGACTTGTTTGGCTAATTGAGCTTGATCCAAAATCAGAATAGCTCGTTCTACCTTTCCAGCTCGGTAAGCTTGATAGGCTCGCCGATAGTCTTCAGAGGCTATATCCAGATTGACTTGAGCAAGTTTTTTTACTGTTTCAGGCAAACGTTTTTTTGTTGTTTCCAATTGATCAAAAAGTAGCTCTTCTGCTTCAAAGCGATGCACAATCTCTCGATTGAGTTGTTGTTCTAACTGCTGGATGACCGCTTTGCTTTCTTCGCCACCTTTTCTAAGTTTTACAATCAGTGCCTCATGCTTTGCAGTGATGGCAGCCAGGCTAATTTCGTAGAGTTCGGTTTGAGCCCTGGCCAGTTGCCCCTTGGGAGCAGCAAATACTTTCAAAGGTGTCAATCGGCCAATAACTATATCCTGCAAATCTTTTTTATTGACAATCTCCAGCCCTGATTTTTCTACACTCACCTCAACAGAGGTACCTTTGTCAATTCCAGAAAAGGTAAGGCTAAATTTTCCATCGACATCCGTATCATCGCTCCCTGCAAAGGCAGCACTGACGTAGGCATTTTGGACATATTTTATTTTTCCTGTTTTGTAGCCGCTGTTGTGGATAGAGACTTGGCCTTTGAGCCTAATTTCTTGAGCTACTATTGATGTAATGGCAATAAAAAAAAGGCTTATAAATGCAGTAGCTCGGATCATAATTAGGTTATTTATTCTTTTTTAAGCGGAATAGTAATTTCCTGATTAGTAGTAGTTGGTATATCTTTTAAACTCCAATCCTCATATCCTTCTTTGGATGCTTTTAATGTTATGAATTGCTTTTGTTCACCTTCTGGAATATCTAAAGTAAATTCCCCATCTTGATTACTATAAACGGCTTTTCCGAAAATGCGTACCCTTGCAGAGTCTATCGGTTCACCTGTTTCAAAATCTTCTACTACACCTCTAATTTGCTCCATCCCTTCCAAAACTACTAGCAGAGATATATAGCTTTGTTGTTTTAATTCATAAGAGGTATCTCGATGAGCTACTCTATAAGGTTCTTTTTCAGGGTCTTCAAATAGTATTTCTACCTTAGCATCTGGTGCAAAGAATCGCTCCGGAATTTGCTTGAAAGTTGCCTCTCCTTCATTATTAATTTGCTCTGGTATTTTAGCATCTCCATAGATTAAATATACGATCCCTCTATTAGGTAATACCAGATCATCTTTTCCTTCTTTACCATGAACTAAGACCGTTACAGTATGAGTAGCTCCGCTATTTTTATCTGGGAAAATATTAATAAAATTAAAGACCTCAGCAAGACTCCCAAGGATGCCAATGATTACAGCAGCAGCAGTGATGTATTGCCAAAGACTTTTTTGATTCGCCTTTCTGCTTTCTGTTTCTCTAGATTCTTCCAATAGCTCTTCATCAGGTGTTTGTAATTGTTCAATAATAGACAATAGCGAATTATTGATTCGATTACGCATGATATTCAGTGCATCAACAGAATGTATACCTGCAAGCTTCTCTTCTTCATACTGAGTCAACTTCGCAGACTGTTGAATTACTTTATCACTAAGCTTTGTATCTTTAGTAAGTCTTAATAGTTCAGAAATTGCCTCCTTAGTTTTATTTTCAGCAATGAGTGTTTTTAGTCTACTTATTGAATCCATATTGATCAAAAAATTATGCGCGTTATTTAATTATCAGGCTACTGTAAGATAGTAGTCTTCTGGATAATTACGTATAATTTTTTAAAAGCATTTTTCGACTCTATTTTATACAGTATTTATATGAGTATGAATCTCCTATACTATAAAGAGAGAATAAGAAATTTTGTTGTAAAGTTTTTTTACTTAAAGTTATTAAAGACGGAGGGATATTGACTAATTAGAAATGATGAAAATTATCTGCTTAGAAATAACTAGCCGGCCAATATAATCTTCGTGTATTTTATAATACCTTTACTTATCATAACTTGCAGAATACAAAATATAAACATAATACATCTTCCAATATTTAAAAAGGCTTAAGCGCATTACACATTTAAGCCTTAACGTTTACCTCGTCGGGGTGACAGGATTTGAACCTGCGACCACTTGACCCCCAGCCAAGTGCGCTACCGGACTGCGCCACACCCCGAAAACAATCAAATTCAAGATTAAAATCAATTTGATGTTTGAATCGCAAATGTACTCTTTTTTATAAAAAGGAAGTATATTAAATGTAAAAAACCGACGCCTAATTAAAGGAATCGGTTGATTTTATTTTCTTGGCCTATTCTTGTTTGCGAGTGGCTTATGAATGAGCTTTTAATCTAGGTCACAATCATTCGTAAATCCAGTCGCATCAAAGCTGGTGATTTTTCTTCCTTCTTTTCCATCTCTTTGGGCTACGATATGGAGGTCATTTAGGCCTGAGCCATCTCGCTTTGGTGTACAATATTCGAATAGATAATAGGCATTGGCTTCATCGGCAATGAGTCCGGCCACTTCTTCAAATGTTTCGGTCAGGGCTGCTGTATTGTCTGCGAATACGGAGCTGGTTTTTCCTACTCGATTGAGTACGGTCTCATCTATTTCTGCTCCAAGTCCTATGGTATAGAAATTAATGCCTTCTGAGGCATTTTCAACGGCGGCATAGGCATCTTCGCGGCTATATCTTGCTGCCTGGTCGGTACCATCTGTAAACATGATCACAGAAAAAGCACTTAATACTCCTTGGTCTTGAGCCTCTTGTAATTTGTTCTCAGCCAGAGCTGCACTCTTGATCACTGCTCCAAATAAATCTGTGGAACTGTCATCAGAAATGGATTGATTGAGACTGTTGATTGAGGCATGTAGGGCTTCTACATCATTGGTAAAGTCGATGAGTGGGTGAATTAAATCTCTGCCATCAAACCACCAGATTCCTACATTGTTGGAGGTATTGGAATTGCTTGCAAAGACATCTTCTACAAAAGCATTGGCTGCTTCTTTTAATTCTGGTAGACTATTATTCAATACACTTCCACTTAGATCCAGTAGCAACATGGTTCGATATTCAAATAATTGACTGTTATCTGCTAATAATCGGGTAGTTTCATCTTGACTGAGTAGTTTTTCATTATCATCATTTCTTCCTTGCTCATAAATGGTAAAATTTTCTTCTGTCAATCCTGCAACAGGTTTACCTTCTTTGGTTTCAACCTTGAAGAATACTGAAACTCTAGAAGGAGGATTAACATATTGTTCTTGTATAGTGATCACCAAATCTTGATCTGGTGTGGGATCAAAAGGAATGACATCATCCTTTTTACATGCTCCTAATACTAAAATTAGACTTAAAACAGGAATAAAAAATTTCATAGATTTCATCATAAGAGGATTTTGGTTTAGAAGCTGTCTGAAAATGATTTATTCGTACATTTTCAAGCAAACTCTTGATGAAAGCTCGTGATTTACAAGCTTCAATAAATTCAAAAAAATCACAATGTTTCTTTAACGAAAATTGCGCCATATTTCAGTATATAGATTTGGAAAACTTTAACCTACCCCTACGATTACAATGAATTTTAACTATTTTTTAAGGGCCAAGAGCATATTTTGGATTTGAACTTTGAAGTGTTCTGAAAGTACTATTGAGATTGTTTAGACAATCGTTATTTTATATCAGGCCTTTATTATAAAAAAAAGCCCCGATATCTATCGCAGGCTTTCTCTTAAAGAGTGAGACTGGAGGGATTCGAACCCCCGACCCCTACCCTGTCAAGGTAATGCTCTAAACCAACTGAGCTACAGTCTCTTTATCAATTTGTAAGTTTTAATCTGACACTATCGAAAAATACAAATTCGGCTGCGAAAATAGTATATTTTCTATCATTTACATAAAATTTCAGGGCTTGTTTTTTCTATAAATTATAACTGATTTTTTAATTATATACTGATGTAAAGTACATTTCTTCTCCCAAACCAATCAACGTCAGTATATCAACTAAAAATATAAAATGCCCATTATAAAAATTGTTATCTAATCAAGGTAACATCTCCCTTTTCTATTTCTTCATTTCCTGATGCTCGTTTGATGATGTAATAATATAAATAAACATCGGAAGGCATTTCTTTATCATCTTTTCTACCGTCCCAACCGGTTAGAGGTGTCTCATTGTCATATACTATTTCACCCCACCGATCAAAAATCTTAAACTCAGCAATCTCTAATTCTCCTACAAGTACTATGTTGAAATAATCTGATATCCCATCATTATTTGGTGTAAATGTATTAGGAATATCATGCATAGCTGGTTCGACTACATAAGAGGTACTTAAAGTATTTGTGCATCCATCCGAATTAGTTACAGTTACAGAGAATACAGCAGGGTTTACTTCAGTGATCGTTGTTGTGATCGTTGCGGTAGTTTGTCCTGTACTCCATTCATAAATTGCATTGGCATCTGGTGGCGTCAGCACTACGGTCAAATCTACCATTTCCCCTTCGGCAAAAGTATCCGGCTCAATTGGTATAATAGACAAATTAGGTCCTTCTAATACCGTTATCGAAATCGTGTTTACAATCGGAGGATCATTACATGTATCATCATAAGTCACTATATAGTCTCCAGTCTCACTGACTTCAATCGAAGGCCCTGTTTCTCCTGTGCTCCAGGTAAAATAATCATCATTTTCAGTACTAGATGCACTTATCGTAAAAGGTATTTCATCTTCACATATGACCATATCTTCATCAACTGTCACCGTTGCTACTTCAGGTACTTCTATACTCACCTGACCTTGAATGGTATCGCATATACTGGTTATTGTAACAGAATAGGTAGTAGTGGCCATTGGCGAAACAGAAGGGTTCGCTGCATCAACATCTAAATTGGGATCAGTAGGATTCGAACTCCAAGTATAGGTAGAATTAGGATCAGCACTTGCACTGTTTAATTCAATAGGTGCAGTATCTGAACAAAACATTGTTTCTCCTGTCAATGCTAAAGATGGGAGCGCCAACACTTCAATACTCGCGGTGGCAGAGGCCGGACAACCTTCAAATTCTCCTTCGACTGTATAAGTAAAAGTACCTGCTCCACTTGGGCTCGCTACAGGATCAGGACAATCTACACAAGATAGACTACCATCATCTGGCGTCCATTCAAAATCAGTAATATCATCACTTGTAGCTAAAAACTGAATACTTTCTCCCTGGCAAATCAGAGTATCGCTAGGACTAATAAATATTTCGGCAGTTGGTTCTATAGTTATGACTGCAGTATCCATTTGAGTACAAATACCATTGCTAGTCGTTCGAATATAAGTAGTCGTTTCTTCAGCTTGTATGACAATATTGTATAAGGAATCAGGCGATTGGAATCCAATATTTGGACTCCATTGATGAACAATATCAGGGAAGTCTGAAGGCTCATAAGTAGATGATTGTAGAACAACAAGTGCGCCCATACAAACAGATGTATCAGAAGGCATAATTGCCATATTCGTTGGAATTGAATCGACATCAATATATATAGAGTCAAACTGAGAACAACCCGGCACATTCACACTAGCATAATAAGTGGTAGCAATTTCTGGGCTCGCTATTACATTAAGTCCCGTACTTGGATTAATAGAACCATCAGCTGGCGTCCAAGTAACAGCCGTGCCAAAAGGTGCTGATGTAGCCGTAAGGTTAACCTCCTCTCCTTTACAAATCAATAGAGAATCAACATTCTGAATAGCTACTTCAATTACGGTAGACGTGATCGTTATACTTGCCGTCTCTACGCAACCTCCTATCGTTGCAGTAAGGGTATAAGTCGCCGTACCGGATACTGTAGCGATGGGATTAGCAATGGTCCCTGAATCTAAATCAGTATCTGGCGACCACTCATAAGTTACACCTGGCTCTATAATGGTATTGCCCAAACTGACCATTTCTCCTTGACAAACCAATGTATCATTGGCCACATCAATTATAGGTAAAGCTGAAACATCAACGTAAACACTATCTAAAGAAGTCACCGGACAAAAAGCAGAATTTACCGCAACATAATAAGTTGTAGATTCTGTAGGCGTAACAGATGGATTGGCTGCATTAGAACTATAACCAGCAGGATTTGAAGTCCAAGTATAGGTGTAAGTCCCTGGATTAGATCCTAAACCCAAATCTGTTGATTCTCCAGCACATAATAAAACCGTGTCAGCGACAACATCAAACATAGGAGCCGGGTCTGTTAAGACCATTACCGTTACATCATCCATGAGGATACAACCTGGGCCATTTAAAGTTACCGTATAAGTAAAAGATCCAGGCATTGTGGTCGTCAAAATTGGATTGGGACAATCTGTACAACTAAGATCTCCCAAATTCGTACCTGTCCATTCATAAGTAGCATCATCAAAGTCAGTACCAGCTTCAAATTGTACTTGCTCTCCCAGACACACGGTAAAGTCAGGCCCTGCATCTACAGTAAACACACCTACTTTTACATCAACAGTATCTGTATTACAAACACCAGATACCTCAACCTGATAGATTGTAGTTTCTGTTGGAAAGGCCAAAGGATTCGGGCAATTGGTACAACTTAAAGTATTCGTATTGGTCAGCCACACGATATCACTTAATGCTACATTAATACCAATCATGGCCGTATCTCCAACGCAGATTGTTGTATCATTACCAAGTATCTCTATAGGTAAAGGATCCAAAACTTCTGGCTGAGAAGGAGACCAATCTACTGATATAACACCGTCTGTGATCTGACCGCCCCAATCATTAATTAATACAACGTATACCTCATCGGTTTGAGCAGCAATTGTTGATACAAAATCATCTCCTCCAGCACCTGGAGTCGCAGGACTTCCACAGTCAAACTCATCGGTAACAGGCAAACCAGTCACTGGATGAATATCTACAAGACCAGTTGGATCAGCTCCACCAGACCAGGAGCTTCTGATTGGTTGATTATTAGAAATAAAATCAATAACATCATCGGGTTCTTCACAAACTTCCATTTCCGAAAATGGTCCCCATACACTTAAATCTATATCTGAAGAAAAATTAGCTCCATCCACAATAAAACCAAATGGTCCATCTGCCTGAGCTTGAATAGTAAACCAATAAAAGTTTCCAGCGCCAGTATTAACATAACAACCATTATTGACTCCTCCTACAATTGGAATATCTTCAAATCCGACATCAAGGAAGAATGTTGAAGGAACAGAACTTCCTCCAGAATCAAATTCTTGACATCCATTGAGTGGATTACACAATGCATCCGCTAAAGCAGGTGATAAATTACAATCTGCTACATCTATATCTATGTCAAAATCCGTACAACCGCCTCCATTCGCAACAATAATATAATAAGTACCCGGTGTTTCCAAATTGGCACTTCCTATCATTCCACCAGGTCCCTGAGCAACACAATTGGTATTTGGATCACTTGGAGGTCCATCTAATACGATTACACCTGTACCCGGAGCAGCATTACTCAATTCAATAAAAAGGCAAATTCCCCCCGGAGAATCAAAGGTGTAAAAATAATCTGGGCCATTGAGAAAGTCATCATCTGGGCATGGACTATCTCCTATAGTAGACGCTTCTCCGCATGTACTGTCATCATCTGTAAATGGCAATCCTGTAATCACTTCAGGTGTATTTTCCGAAGATCCGGTACATGGAAAAGAAACACAAAGCCAATCCAGTTCAAAACCAGGAGCAACCACAGAACCATCCGATATAAACTGGAAAGTCACACAATCGCTTGCTGCTTGAATTTGGAAATCAGTTCCACTCCCTGCGCCAGTCAGTGTAGCTAATATTGGTGCATTGATATCATCTCCTGCATAGATATTTAAAAAATCAAAATTATTTTCAATATTGAAATTTATGATATCTATCAGAATACATTCATGAAATTCATTAGGACAAACGGTATAAACATCATTATCATTAAACCCATAGTCCATATCTGGACCTCCACAATCGAAAAGGGTACCAGAACAAGCCGTTGTACCCGGTCCATCACAAATATTAATTTCTGGAATAAACTCTGTGATACAAAATTCAAAGCTACCCGCATTTGGAGAGGCGGTTGCGGTGTAGTCATTTACCCTAATGAAATATAATGTATTGGGATCAAGCCCTAATACCGATGTAGAAACAAAGTCATCACCATTATTAGCAGAAGCACAAACTGCAAGTGAGGCCAGTTCATCAAAACCGCAAAGATCTCCTCTATATACTTCGATTTGTGGATTTAAAATAGGGGTAGATCCCATTCCGTCACTTATACCCGTTACTGTTATGGTATAATCCGTTATTGTTCCATCCGTAGTAAATTGAAACCACACATCCCGATCAACGATTCCACCATTAAAACACAAAGGAATATTGTCATTCCCGATATCACTTGCCGTAGCATCAACATTAGTATATATACCTGAAGGACATAAAGGCACATTCCCCAAGTCTATTATACCTGAACAGTCATCATTCATCGGCTGCGCAAATGCTACAAAACTCAAAAAGGAAAAAAAAGATAGGAGGAAAATATTTTTCATTTGTTCTAGTTTAATTCTAAAAATAAAAAACCCCATCGCATTTTTGTAAAAACAAATACGTGGGTGAAGTAGCTATTTAAACATACGAGTATGTTTATGCACATAGACAGAATCAAAAATAATTATTTTTTACAAATTATTATGGCAAATATGATATTTCGCCAAATAGACTTCATACTTAGGCCCTAGGTTTAGGCCCTATCTTTAGACTTAAGAGATTTATCTATCAACTTGTTTTCATTAATAGCATAATGGTTTTGGATCAAGAATAGTATCATTGCGACTCCAATACCTAAAATAGCACCTAAATATACATCTTCAAGAAAGTGTTGAACCAGATAGATTCTAGAGATTCCAACACCAAGTGCAAAACAAAACATCAGAAGACCAAGATACTTTTTCTTAGAAAACAGGAAAGCGACCATTGCAAAAACAGAGAAAGCAGACATCGTATGCCCAGAAGGGAAGCTTGTCATTCCAGAATACAGGTGTTCAATCCCAAAGTCTTTGACAAGATTGATTTCATCTAGTAGTCCATTACTTTTAAAAAAGACCGCTGGACGAGGATGGGCAAAGTATATTTTTAATACAGCACTTATTCCAAGCGAAACCATTCCACATAATAAGATCAGCAAAGCATATCTATACCTAATAAAAAGAAACAGGCTAATAAAAAAAATATAGATCGGTTCTTCTCCAAGTTTTGTAAAATATCGAAAAAAGACATCTCCAAAGCCTGAACGATGTTCACTAAAGAACAAGATTGCTGCTCCTTGCTCCATATTCATCAATAAGACGCCTCCAATTATCACAAATATCAAAAAAGCGATGAAGAACAGTGGATTAGATTTTATAATTTTAAACATAAATATAAGTACGGGATTTGAGGTGCAAAGTTAGCATCTACATAAATTTTACTTATTCATTGCACTAAATACTTTTTGCATAAAAGCGAAATATTTATCAACATCTAGCAATTTAGAATCATTCATCGCTTTAAATGTAAGCACCAAGCCTATAGGAAATAAAATAAGGCAAGGGATCCATGCCGCTAGTACAGCAGAAAGCACAAAACTTTCTGCCAGTTTTTTACAGAAGATGTTTAAAACTATATAAATCATAAAGAACACAATGGCAATAAGTATCGGATAACCAAAACCACCTTTCCTAACGATTGCTCCCATGGGCGCTCCAATAAATAAAAATATAAAACAGATCAAAGCCATACTAAATTTGATATTCATTTCAAAAATATGCTTAACCAGGTTTTCTTTGTACTTATCTATTGATCTTGAAGTTGATTTTGCCTGACTTTGTAGATTACGTGCATACGACTGAGCTTTTGAGTATAGATTGCGTTGAACTTTATCTTTAGGGAAAATTTCAGTAATACTTTTGTATTCAGACAGGGGTTTGTTAATCGTCTGAACCATAGGTTTTCTACCATAGTTCTTTCCTTTACTGGCTCGCTCATGTTTATCCTTTTTCTTGGCTTTGGGCCTGTTTATTTGCTTTTCGGTTTTGGCTCTAGGTCGTTTTTTAGTTTCTTTTTTTACATTGATCTTATTATTAAGTGTATCCTTCATTCTATCTTTATGCCTCTGCGCGCCATCAGGGAGATTTTTTGCTTCAATCAGGATAGTGTCACTTTGAAAGAGGCTGATATATTGGTTGATATTCGTTCCTAATTTATTAAACCTCTTAGAGATTCTTTCCTCCAGAGAATCAATTTTCACCCGAAGCTTTTTAACACTCAACATAGTATGGTGAGAATCAAATAAGTCTTTATCTGTTTCTTTAATATTGAATTCACTTAAGTCAAAGACTTTATTCCACTCTTTAAAGGAAATTCTAGAAAAAGGATAAGTCTTTTTATTGCCCTTTGTTGTTTGTTTGGTTTCTTGATATTGTGTGCCTTCATAAAGTTTCATTATAAAATAGTTGCCATCAACCGTATTAAACATCTCTCCCCGTTTGGCAAGTATTTGCATGGGTTGTTTATTATTATTAGCAGTATGGTCATAAATTATAACATCTTCAATATCTCTATTATTCGGATCTTTCTTTCCTATATGTATGATAAAACCTTTAAAATCATCATTAAATACCCCCGCTTCGAGATTTAATGCAGGCTTCTGTTTCCGAATATCATATAATCGAGATTTGAATTGGAGATTAGCGAGCGGGATGATATAGTTGGAACAAAAAAATGAAAAAATAGAAATCCCAAAAGTAAGGAACATCAACGGTTTCATAACCCTTAGCAGCGGAACGCCAGCAGATTTGATACTTGCCAATTCGTATTTCTCTGCAAGATTCCCCATCACCATAACTGAAGAAATCAATATAGCTATAGGTAGAGCAGTAGGAATCAATGAAATTGAAAGGTATGACAGTAATTCAATAATGATAAAAAAGCTTGCCCCTTTTCCAATGATCTCATCTATATAAGTCCATAGGAATTGCATAATCAGCACGAACAACGCTATGAAAAAAGTAACAATAAAAGGTGGTATAAAACTTTTTATTAGTAGCTTATCAATCTTTTTCACTTTGACCCTAATATTTTGTTTCTGCTCATGAAACGTAAAAATAGCAAAAAGGATTATAATCAAAACTTCCTTAACTTTGATTTGTGCTCAAAGAATAGCTTCTAGAGCTTGTCGAGCATTTTTTTTATACACTTCTGTAACAAAAGAATTTACCAATCGTCATTTTAGCATAATGATTCTTGAAGACTACAAAAAATTAGTACTACCAATAAAAAACAAGCTCTTCCGCTTTTCCTTGCGGATCGTTGGTAATGTTGCAGAAGCGGAAGACGTAGTGCAAGAAGTCTTTATTAAGGTATGGAACAAGCGGCAAGAATTAGACGCTTACAAAAACGTAGAAGCCTGGTGTATGACTTTAACAAAGAATCTATCTATTGACAAGATACGCTCCAAACACAGAAGAGTGGGCGCTTTACAAGATACCTTTGATATGCCAAGTCCATCCGCAACGCCTTATCAAACTACTGTGACCAATGATACGATGAGTCGGATCGAAAAGATGATGGCAACACTTCCTGAAAAACAAAGAATGATCATGCAGTTGAGGGATATTGAAGAAATGTCTTATAAGGAAATCGCTGAAATATTAAAAATAAGCTTAGATCAAGTTAAGATAAATTTATTTAGAGCCCGAAAAGAAATTCGGTCTCAATTATTAAACTCAGAATCATATGGACTCTAAAACGATCCATTCATTATTAGATAAATATTGGGAAGGAGCGACCTCCTTAAAAGAAGAAGCACAATTGCGTACTTACTTCAACCGGAGTGATGTTCCCGAAGAATTAGAATCTTTTAAACCGCTATTTCAGTTTTTTAAACAAGAACAAGCAGTTAGTCTAAATGAAGATTTTGATAAACGGCTTTCTTCAAACTTAGAAGTTAGCGACACTCCTAAAGCACGGATTCTTTCAATTAGAAGCTATATAGCTAGAGCTGCTGCCATTGCCGCTGTTTTTATAGGGATTCTCTACTTTTTGAATACTAATATACTAAGTAATGAAAGTAAGGGCTTAACGGACATTGAACTGACAGCGCAGGAAAAATATGAAGCAAAACTAGCTTATGCAGAAGCTAAGGCGGCTTTACTGTTAATCTCAAAAAAGCTCAACAAAAGCACTAGTAAGGCTGAAGAGGGAATAACCAGGGTAAGAAGTGCCACTAAAATAATCAAAAATTAAATCCCGGGCTATCGCGATAGTCCTTTATATACGAACGGTAATTTGGAATACGTTCAGACAAGATATTCAAAAATAGAAGTTATTCAAAAATAGCTCACTAAACTACGAAACGATCTTTTGCTTCAATACTTTCTTATAAAAATCTCACGTAGCCCTGCTATGCAGCGATTTTAAAGCCTCGTCTTGAAACAAAATATCTGTTTCTCGAAATAGCAGCCATTTTTTGAACAACTTCATAATAAAACAATTTAAAATGAAATATTTATTAGTTTTTATGATTTCTATGTTCTCTTTTATCGGAACAAACATTGCTCAAGAAGATGCTATTTCAAAATACTTTTCTAAGTATATGGATGATGAAAGTTTTACGGTAGTCTACCTAAGTCCCAAATTGTTCCAACTACTCGGAAAACTTCAAATAGATGAGTTAGAGGAAAAAGAAGCTGAAGCAATTATGGAAGTTGTCAAAGATTTAAAATCATTAAGGGTACTAACAACTGAAGAAAATGCAGAACAACGGTATAAGGAGGCAGTGAATACTATTAATACCAAAGATTATGAAATCTTATTAACAGTCAGGGATGATGATGAGAATGTTCAGTTCTTAGTAAAAGACCAGGGTAATACAATTGATGAATTGTTACTCCTAGTTGGAGGACAAGATGAGTTTGTAATGGTCAGTTTTGTAGGCAAAATCGACTTAAATAAAATTTCAAAATTAGCCCAGAAATTAGATGTCGATGGTGTTGAGCATCTAGACAAGCTTAATGATCAAGAACATAAATCTAATTAGGGGCATCTTGGGCTTTTAGGCTTCGGTCTACAAATATCGTTTTTTCGATTCGAAGCCTAAGGGACAATGTATCTTCATTTGAATCCTTTTGTGATCAATCCAATTTTTAACCATTGAAAATTCAATTTGCTATGAAAAATACCTGTTTGATTCTTCTGATTTTATTTGTTACAAGCAGTGGTATGGCACAAAAGAGTGTCCGTAAGTTTTATAATAAAGTCAACAAAAGTGAAGAGACTGTAAAATTGACATTGCCAGGATTTTTAATTCACATGGGAGCCGGAATAACGAGAAATCACGTAGACAAGGATCCAGATGCTAAGCTTTTTTTAGAGATGACCAAATACATTAAAAGCATCAAGATTGTAGTCGCAGAGGATGCGCAGGCTATCTCTCAGGAAGATTATACACGGTTTGTGGACATCGCTCGAAAGAAAGACAAGTTTGATGACCTCATTATGGTGAAAGATGGAAAAACCAATGTCAATATCATGATGAGGGGCAATACTCGAAAGATTAAAAACTTACTAATTCTGGTAAATGACGGGGATGAGTTTGTAATGCTCAGTATGAAAACCAATCTTAAATACAAAGATTTGAATAAGTTTTTAGGGGAGATCATGAAGCAAACTGATAAGATCAAAGTCATGCCGAAAGAAACTAAAAAAACAATGAAAAAAGCGATTGATCGGGCTTGATGTGGATGGTGGTCAGGGTGGTCAGGTGGTCAGGTGGTCAGGTGGTCAGGTGGTCAGAGTGGTCAGGGGTTTTAAATCTTTTAAGTCATGTGAGTTTAATTTGTATTTAATTTCAGTAAAAAAATATTAATATGAAAAATATAATTCTCAATCTAGTGTTCTTATGCCTTCCTTTGAGCATTTTTTGTCAAACACAAAGCATAGAGCATTTTTATTCAAAGTATAAAGGTCAGGAAGATGTTACGTCTATAAATCTGACTGGGGATCTCATTAATTTTGTTTTTGCCAATTCGGATGATAGCAAAGCCGCTGTCGCCAATAAAATCTCTAATATTCGGGTTTTGATTGTAGAGGAAAGTACGCTTATTAACACAAAAGATTATAACAAATTTCTAAGAAGTGTTAAAAAAGACAAGTTTGAAGAATTAATGCGAATTAAGGATGGGGGTGACGCAGTCGATTTTCATCTTAGAGAAAAAGGAAATCAAATTACGGATGTATTGATTACCGTTAGAGGAGATGATGGTTTTATTCTTTTGAGCGTAGAAGGGCTTTTTGATTTTAGTGATCTCAACGATTTTGATTTGAATATAGAAGGAAGTGAATATTTTAAAAAGCTCCCAGAAGAGAAGAAGAAAATTAAAAGAGCATAAATAATACTATGGGTCGGAGAATCATCCAACTCAATATAAATAAGAATATCTTTTGATTAGTTGATTTGTAATACCCCGAGCAGAAAGCTTGGGGTTTTTTAATGAAGAATATGAAATATCCAACTACTAGAAAATATCAAACGATCACTTAATCGAAACTTCTTTTTTAATAAATTTGGTATAAGATCGAAGTTCAATTCTAAAATCTCCACTTCCAAATTGATTAAAATCTATTTCATAAATAGTATTTAAAGGAAGATCAAACACATCTTCAGTAAAAAGAATTTTATTGTTTTCGTCTAAAACTAATATTTCGCTTAGATTAAAGGATATTTTTTCAAAATCTATATAGTAGATATTATTCTCTTCATCATTGTAAATAGACCAATCTTGATCTGATGCATCTGTAAGAACGATTCCTTTTGCAACGAATCTAGTGTCCTTATCTGCGGATGCTTGTGCGAATAATAAATTGCCAGCAAAAGTGATGATAAACAAAGTGATCCAAGTTCTCAAAGTCGACATAATTTCCTATTGTTTATTGCTCGTTAGTAAAAATTTTGTTTTCCAAATATAAAGAATACATTTTAAGAATAAAAACGGGGTATCTCAAGTACATCCAAATATAATCTGGGTGATCGGTCATGTGTGAAATAAAAGAATGCGATATGGTTCTCTGGTGAATTATAAGAGGGGTAAAGTTCCGAAAATTAAAACACAATTCTGAATTTAAAATTGTCTAACCTTAACATTTTTTGAAAAAAAAATTAATTAGCAACGTTTTAGTCTTTATTCAGACCTTTTAAAATAAGCATTAGACTTGGCCTTTTATTATATAAGTCTATTAGCCCATGGCGATTGCAAGAACAATATTTTAGATTTGTATTAGAGTGATCAGTCCTACGGACTGTGTGATTTGGTGATCGCTTCGCTTGTGAGGGGCTATTTTGGGCAGACTTCAAAAATTTTGATCATTTATTTTTGCTCAATTCATCTTTGATAGATAAACTTGCGATTGCCATGTATCTATTGGCCGGTGATAGTATATTTTGATAGGATTAACAGGATACTTTTAATTTTAGCAGATTTATCAAAAAACTATAGAATAAGTACTTCCAAATCATCAAAAAGCATATTCTATAGATTAAATTATAATTTTAAAGCATTAACTTATCGCCTTCAACTATAGCATTAATTTTTTATCCTTCCTTAAGCGCTGAAAGTACATCCATAATACTATTGTATGCCTTTTTATCACTGTTTATAAAGTCATTATACTTAAGCCAGACCGCTTCTTCAATATCTTCTTCTGCCTGAGGCGTCAATACATACTCGCTCGTTTTCATGATGTACCAATAGGAATATTTCAAGATCCTTTTTCCATTTTTGAGCCGGTAAGTATGAAGCGTTTTAGTTAGACGTTTAACTATATTTACCTCTTTTAAGCCCGTTTCTTCTTGTACTTCGCGGATAGCAGCTTCTTTTTTACCTTCTCCTTTATCAATTTTTCCTTTAGGCAAATCCCAAGATTTTCTACGGTAGATCATCAAAATTTCATCTTGTTCATTATAAACTACTCCCCCCGCTGCTTTTATCGTTTTGTATAAGCCTTTAAAATCTTGAAATAGTTTCTTTTTGTCTGGATGGTGAATAATTACCGCTTCATAACGTCCAGTTTTTTCTAATAGATCAATATAATGTAAAAGAAATTTCGGTTTGCCATTATATCGGGCGACTAACTTTTGGTCAAAATTCAAGGACTTATCTCCTATTTGCTGTGGATTCACTAGAAAAATAGGTGTGTCATTTATATATATTTTGTACATTTGGCACTGATTTTAAAAAGGATATAGAGTAAATGAGTATAGCATCAGAAATTGCAAAGCAGCTATTGCAAATAAAAGCAATTAAATTGAGCCCCCAAAATCCCTATACATGGGCTTCGGGCATTCAATCTCCAATCTATTGTGATAACCGGATAGTATTATCTTATCCGCAATCCAGAAAGCTTGTAATTAAGGCTTTAGCAGAAAAATCAAAAGAATTTGGTAACTTCAATATGGTCGCTGGCGTTGCAACAGCTGGGATTGCTCATGGAGCATTATTAGCTGCTGACTTAGATCTCCCTTTTGTATATGTGAGAAGCAAAGCGAAAGGACATGGTAGACAAAATCTAATCGAAGGTCAATTAAGAGGCAATGAAAAGATATTAGTAGTAGAAGATTTGATCTCAACAGGTGGCAGTAGTATAAAAGCTGTTGAGGCTTTAGAAATGCACGGTTGCAATATAGCAGGTGTAATTGCCATATTTAGTTATGGATTTGCAAAAGCACATAAAGCTTTTGAAGCTGCCGATTGTTATTTCGATACCTTATCCAACTATGATGCTTTACTGGAAGAAGCCATCAAAATAGGTTATATCGATGAAAATCAACTAGAAACTTTGAAATTGTGGAAATTGGAGCCAGAAAACTGGCTGGGAGTAAAGTAAGTTTCATTACCAAATAATAATTAAAGCAAGTATTTTCTCTTCATATCTATCAGAATACACTACACACAATCTCTTGAGCTCAAACCCAAAAAGAATTATTAAAAAGAGCATCTTAACTTATTCTACATGAAGAACGACAAACTAGCCAAGGGAAAGGCTATTCTGAACAAGAAATCAGAGACTTTTTTAAATCAATATCTAAATAATGCTTCTCCAACTGGCTTTGAAGCACCTGGTCAAAAATTATGGTTAGAATACCTCAAACCATATATTGATGAGTGGAAAGTAGATAATTATGGTACAGCATATGGTATCATCAATCCTGGTCAAGACTATAAAGTAGTGATTGAAGGCCATGCAGACGAGATTTCTTGGTTTGTACACTATATCTCAGATTCTGGTTTTATTAGTGTAATTCGAAATGGTGGTTCAGATCACTTGATTGCACCTTCTAAAAGAGTGAATATTCATACTAAAAAAGGAATCGTCAAAGGTGTTTTTGGCTGGCCTGCTATTCACGTTAGAAAAGGATCAGATGCTAATAAAATGGTTCCTTCAATGGAAAGTATTTTTATTGATGTCGGAGCCAAGAATAAAAAGGAAGTCGAAGAAATGGGCATCCATGTAGGTTGTGTCATCACTTATGAGGATGAAATGATGGTGCTCAATGATCGCTTCTTTGTTGGAAGAGCTTTAGATAATCGAATTGGTGGATTTTGTATTGCCGAAGTGGCCAGATTACTAAAGAAGAATAAAATAAAACTGCCTTACACCTTATATATCGTTAATTCTGTTCAAGAAGAAGTTGGCCTCAGAGGAGCAGAAATGATCGCAAATACGATCAAGCCCAACGTTGCTATCGTAACAGATGTAACCCATGATACCCATACACCGATGATGAATAAAAAGAAACTCGGTGACGTAAAAGCGGGTAATGGCCCTTCTGTAACCTATGCGCCTGCTGTTCACAATAATTTACTGAATTTAATTATTGACACCGCTGAAACCAATGATATTCCTATTCAGAGGGAAGCTGCTTCCCGACGTACTGGAACAGATACCGATGCTTTTGCTTATTCTAATGGAGGTGTACCTTCTGCATTGATTTCTATTCCCTTGAGATACATGCATACCACTGTCGAAATGGCACATAAAGACGATGTAGAGAATGTGATAAGATTGATCTATGGGACGCTTCTTTCGATTGAAAAAGATCATAATTTTAAATATTTTTAATAGGATACGTAGCTTATATAATCACATGATTATATAAGCTACATCCCGCAGGATTACACCTATTTTGCAATATATTTTACTTTTCTCTAATGATTCTTTTTTCTCTTACCATTATTGTTTAATATTAGGGTTCAAATCCTGATAATCTTCTAAACTTTTCTACCCGAAACCGAATCAGTTTAATTGTGCTTGATTTTTCTGCCTTTGGTATCCAATTTGCAATAATAGCCTAAGAGCTTATAGTATACCTATTCATTCTATTGGTTTTTATAAAGTTCGAAAACTAAAAATGCTCGCTCTTTCTCAGCTATTTTTCTAATAACCTATTGAATATTTACCAAAAGTTTTTCTTGAGTTGAGCATTATTTTCTCGTTAAAAAAATTCTATTCTCATAAAATAATTTTTATTCCATGAGCAGACTATTACTACACAAATTGATCTTTCTTACGTTTTGTTTTTTATTTTTCCAAAATACATATGCGCAAGAACATTTAGTAAAAGATATAAACCCTGGACTTGGTTGGTCAGATATTGATTTCAAATTTAGGATTGGAAACAATTTTTACTTTGTTGCTAGTGGAGATACGGGCAATGAACTCTGGACTAGCGATGGGACAGCAGATGGAACACTGGTCTTAAAAGATATTAATCCAGGTGCTTTTGTGGACTCCAATCCCAGTAATTTTATCAACTATAATGGTGTTTGGTATTTTACTGCAGATGATGGTGTCAATGGCATTGAATTGTGGAAGACGGATGGCACAAGTGACGGAACTGTTTTATTTAAAGAAATAAATTCGGGAACAACTGGATCTGACCCTTCCAATTTTTCAATCCTAAATGGGACTTTATACTTTAGTGCCAATGATGGTATAAACGGTAATGAACTCTGGAAGACAGATGGTACAGCAGTCGGAACCGTCATGGTTTCAGATATTTATACTGGCGCATCTGGTTCTAATCCCGAATCGATAGTAGCCCTAGGAAACGATATCGTTTTTGTTGCAAATGATGGGATAAATGGTAAAGAGTTATGGAAGACAGATGGGACTTCTGGAGGTACAGCCATAATCAAAGATATATATGTTGGTGCTTCTAGTTCTTTTCCTACTAATTTGACCAGCGTCTCCAGTAAGGTCTATTTCACAGCGGATAATGGTATCAATGGCAATGAAGTTTGGTCTACGGATGGCACTAATAGTGGCACAAGATTGACAACAGATATCGTCTCTGGAGCGGGACACCCTCAAGCAAGTGATTTACAAGCAGTCGGAAATTACCTTTTCTTTGTTGGAGATAATGGTACAAATGGACTTGAATTATTTAGATCTAATTCCAATGATGCTATTCCGATAGCTGAATTAGTTGAAATCTTTCCTGATACTTTCGGAGCGACACCGACTAATTTTATCCATTTAAATGGAGACCTGCTTTTTAATGCAAATAGTGGAGGAATCGGCTATGAACTCTGGAAAGCAAATGCCAGTGATGGATCAGTAACATTGGTCAAAGATATTAATCCCGGTTTTGGTAGTTCCTCTCCAACAATGCTAGGTGTATTGAATAATGACCTAATATTTAATGCTCAAGGTGATAGCATTGGATATGAATTATGGAAAACAGATGGGACAGAAACTGGAACCATGTTACTGGGAGATTTAAATACAGATCCAAACGCTGATCCAAATACGAATCCATCAAATTCCAACCCAACACTATCCCATATCAACGAAGGTGTCATGTATTTTACAGCGACTGATTATATCAATGGCTTCCAAGTATGGAGAACAAATGGAACAAACACCTCTACACAACGATTAACTAATATCCCTCATAATACTATTTTCAATAATGCCCATAAACCATTTTTTATAAATAGCATATCAAATGAAATCATCAATTTCGTAGGTTTAACGGATGATTATGGAGAAGAACTTTGGGGATTTGAAATAGACCCAGTGACTATAAGTGACCTTCAAACAAACAGCCCATTAGACTGTAATGGAGATACTGATGGAACTATTGATATTAGTATAAGTGGAGGATTAGGTGATCCTAGTTGCTTTAATTATATATGGAGTGATAATAATTTATCAGGACTAAATCTAACAGGGCTTTCCGCAGGTTCTTATACCTTGACGGTAACGGATTGTGTAGGTTTTGAAACCATTTCTACGATTATAATAGAAGAGCCAGTAGCTTTAAGTAGTGTAGTGACTCAAAGTAGTGAAATATCCTGTAATGGCGCTGCGGATGGGCAGGCGAGTATTGAAACCACTGGAGGAACTAGCCCTTATACTTATTTATGGGACAATGGCGAAACTGGTCAAACTGCTTTTGAACTAAATGCAGGAACACATAATGTAACGATTACTGATCTTAATGGATGTGAACATATAGGCATGGTAACTTTAGGGGAACCTACAGCAATAAATGCCTCTATTACTGCCGGACCGGGAATCTGTAATGGCGCAAGTAATGGCCTAGCAACTGTAAATCCAACAGGTGGTAATAGTCCCTATACCTATTTATGGGATAGTGGTGAAACAACTGAAACCGCAATTTCCTTAAACGCTGGATTACATAATGTCACTATAACTGATGCATCTGGATGTACATTTGTAGACGAAGTTTTGATCACTCAGTTAACTTCTATTAATATTGATTTTGATACAGAAAACGTAAGTTGTATAGATGGTAGCAATGGAAGTTCAACAGCAATTCCTTCCGGAGGTTCTGGAAGTGGATATACCTATTTGTGGGAAACCGGAGCAACGACAGCAACGATCACGGACTTAGCACCAGGTCAATATTGTGTCACTGTCATGGATGATAGCGGCTGTAGCGCTTCAGATTGTACAGCTATCTTCACACCGCTTATTTCTGCAAGTGCAACAGGAAGTGTTTCTTGCTTTGGAGGAATGGACGGTTCTGCAAGTGTCACGATTTTCAATGAGAATTCTACTTATACCTATATCTGGGATAATGGAGAAACCGGCGCAACCGCAAATATGTTGAATGCAGGAGATCATATGGTGACCGTTACAGATTTACTTAATTGTTCAGCAGTTCGGACAGTGACCATTACAGAAGCTACTGAGTTTGTTCTAGCAGACTCTGCCTCTGTATCACCTACTTGTTTTGGAGATTCAAATGGTTCTGTAACCTTTAATTTTTCTGGAGGTACACTCCCCTACGCCTATTCTTGGTCGACTGGTGCAATGACAAGCACAGGGACACTGGATAATTTAAGCGGTGGCGCTACCTATTGTGCAACGGTCACAGATGCGAACAACTGTTCAACACATATATTTTGCAGTACGCTTGAAGAACCAGAATTGATTGTTCCCAATTTAAGTGCAATGGCTGATGCAACTTGTTTTGGCATTTGCAATGGTACTGCAACGATAGCAGTCAGTAGTGGTGAACCAAATGATGTTTATATTTTCACCTGGTCGTCTGGCGAACAAGGCGGTGGAACAAGTGCGACGGCAATGAATCTTTGTGCAGGAATGAATACAGTAGAAATTTTTGATGGTGCTTGTACAGTCATAGACACCTTTATGATAGATGAACCTACGATAATTGAACCATTGATAGTCGTCACCGATATTACTTGTTTTGGAGGTGCAGATGGAAGCCTGATTGCTTCTGCTATTGGCGGGACACCAGGATATAGTTTTGAGTATAGTAATGGAACATCTGATCTAGTGGCTGGTGAATACACCTTGACTGTTACAGATGATAATAGTTGTCAAATCGTAGATACATTTACAATAGCTGAACCCGCGGAAATCATGCTTTCTTATGAAATTGAAACCCCTTCCTGTATTGGCGAAGCCGATGGAAGTGTTAATATTATTGCCAGTGGAGGTACGGGGGCATTTGCATTTGCTTACAGTAATGGTTCAAGTGATTTAGCAGCAGGTACTTACTCAGTGACTGTTACGGATGATAATAATTGTACAAAAGTAGACACCTTCATGATTGAAGACCCTACTCTTATTGAAGTTGTAAATGCAGTAACTGACATTTCCTGTTTTGGAGAAATGGATGGAAGTGTAATTACAACAGCTTCTGGTGGCGCTGGTTCCTATACTTTTGAATATTCTAATGGATCCTCAGAGCTTGGAGCAGGAATATATCAGGTAAGCGTTACCGATGGGAATGCTTGTATGGTGATAGATACCTTTACCATTATTGAACCTGAATTATTAGAAACGGATGTATTCACAACTGATATTTCTTGTAATGGTCTGGTAGATGGGATGGTAGAGATTACAGCTAGTGGAGGGGTCATGCCTTATGATTACGAATATAGCGGTGGTACTGAAAATTTACTGCCCGGACTGTATACTGCAACAACGACAGATGCGAATGGATGTATCGTAGCAGATACCTTTTTAATCTATGAGCCAGCACCTTTGACTTTTAGCTTTTCTATCACTTCGCCAATCTCTTGTTTTGGTGCGAGCGATGGTGAATTAATGTTAGAGCTCAGTGGCGGAACGGCTCCTTATACTTATGATAGCTTATATACAGACTTATCCACCGAAGTATTTGAAATCATTTTTAGTGATGCTAATGGATGTGGGCAAACGATACCATTTTCATTAACACAGCCAGATGAAATAATGCTGACAACAAGTTCTACTGATGCTACTGGTTCTGATGCGGATGGTACGGCAACAGTAAATCCTGTCGGAGGTGTAGCACCTTACACGTATCAATGGAATACCAATCCGATTCAGACTACACAAACCGCTACTGGTTTAATAGCTGGTGACTATGAGGTGACAGTTACAGATGACAATGGTTGCGAAAGTATAATCGGAGTAACTGTAGATATGTTTGTCAACACCATTGAACTTGATGAATCGCTTCGATTTGACCTTTACCCAAATCCGGCAAACACTAATGTTGTACTTGATCTTAAATTTCTAGAGACTCGAAACACGACCTTAAAAATATATGATGCTTTAGGCCGTTTAGTATATGACAGGGCATTAGGCTTTGTTCAGAAAGACCAATTAATATTAGACCTTAAAGACTTCAATCAAGGTATTTATTGGATACAGCTAAATGCAGATGTAGCACAATATGTAAAAAAATTAAGCGTAATTAAAAGATAGACTAATTTTAAACAAGTATCGAAAAGTCTCATAGATTGATTAAATCTATGGGGCTTTTTTAATTAAGGAATCATGTCAAATGGCAATTGACTTATTGGTTTGAAGTTTATTTACTTATATTTGAGAACTGAGTACATCGTAAAATAATAGGGTATTAAGATTACACATGATTTTAATTAAAAAAATAATTGACCTTATACTATATGGTAATTTTTGGATTGCACTCGGTGCTTTAATTCTGACCTTCCAAACAAATTACATCATTGGGGAGGCAGTAAGCTGGAATGACTTAGTAGGTTTTGTTTTTTTCGCTACCTGGCTTTTATATTCATTACATAGGATTGTAGGTATTCTCCGCTTAAAAGAATTCTTAGATGTTGAGCGCTATAGTGTCATTGCAAGGTTTCGTCATCATATTATAATCTATGCCTTTATAGCTGGAATTGGGACAATTTGGTATTTTTTTCAACTTTCGATTAATGTACAGATTGCTGTAGTATTACCAGGTATTTTCTCTCTTGCCTATGTATTCCCCTTATTTGGAAAAGAAAGACGTCTAAGGGATTTTAATCAGATCAAAATATACCTCGTCGCTTTTGTTTGGGCCTGGGTGACTGTAGTTTTACCAATTGTAGAAGCTGGAAATGTTTTCAGTTGGTCCCTATTTGCTATGTTTATAGAACGAGCCTTATTTATTTTTGCTATTACATTGCCTTTCGATATTCGAGATATAAGTGTTGACGATCATAGCGAAGTATCAACAATACCTGTAATAATAGGTGTAGAAAAAACAAGGAGACTTGCTTTATTACTATTAACTTTTGGACTAGCGCTGTTAATATTGAATGGATATTTAGGGCTTTATAATACAGGAGTGCTTATGGGTTTAATCATCTCTTTTCTCCTGACAGCTTGGTTTATCCATTTATCCAGTGAGAACAGACATGACTATTTTTATTCTGGTTTAATGGATGGCACGATGGTGGTACAAGGCCTAATTGTTTACCTTTGTACGCTTTTGATTATTTAGACTGTCAGCATTTTATTGCTTTAACAAATGTTTGACAATACGTCCCCGATCACTTATGATATTTAATAAATAAACACCATTCGCTTCCCCTTTTAAGTCAATTCTTTTAGACAAAAAATCAAAGACATTTTCTTGAGAAGCCTGTATCAGTTTTCCAGCACTATCAAAAATTTCTATGGTCAGCATACTAGCTTGGTTTAACTCAATTGATAATTCGAATGACTGGCTAAAGGGATTTGGATTGATTAGTAATTCTTTAATTCCAATTTCTGCCAGACTATCAAAAATAAACGCTATTTCATCTGAGACAGCAGAACATCCATTGGTATCAGAAACGACTACTGTATAATTTCCATTTCCCTGGTGTAATAAAAAATTATCTTCAGTCGTCGTTCCCAGAGAATTTCCATCTAAAAACCATTCATATTCTACATAGCCAGAAGGAGCAAATAAGGTATCCGCATTTATTGATAAAACTGGAATAGGCGGATTTAGAACAACTTCAAATACTTCTTCAAAAATATCAACAGCAGTACATAAACCGGTAAAAAGAACATGATAGCTTCCAGCAGTATTAATGCTAATCGTTTGATTGGTTTCATTGTTAATTGCAGTACCATTCAAATACCATTGATAAGTATATCCTGCAGGTGCCCCATTAGCAGTTAGTGTAACACTTTCCCCTTCACAAAGAACATTATCCCCATCATATGTAAACTCAGCAGTTGGTGGCACAGGATCTATAGTAACCTCTACCCAATTAGATGAAGGGCTCGGGCATGAACCATCGTATATAGCATAATAAGATCCGGGGGTCGTAACGATTAAAGCACTTTCAAGTTCACCTTCTAATAAGTCACTCCCATTATACCATTGGATTGTATAATCGGTAGGAGCTGCGCTAATATTTAATGTAACAGAAGCACCTTCACAAAAAGCAGTTGCGCCATCCGCTTCAATAAATGGCTGAGTCGGAGTAGGTTCTACATCCACAGTAATCCAATTAGAGGTACCGCTCACTGTCCCACATACATCGCCAGTCACTATGATATAATAAGCCCCGGACTCAGTGACCGTCAAAGATTGCCCAGTTTCACCCTCCAATTCAGTTCCTCCTTCAAACCATTGATACCCATAGCCCGCTGGGAGATCATAAGCATTCAATACGACAAGGTTTCCTTCACAGAAAGAAGTAGCGCTATTCGGTTCAATATTGGGATTAGTTGGTGTTCCGCTAATAATTTGAAAAGACTCCAGAATATTACAGCCACTATCATCAGAAATTGTAACTGAATATATTCCGGCATTAATACCATTTAAATCTTCCGTTGTCATTCCATTCGACCAAGTAAAAGTATAAGGCATAGTCCCATTAGAAAGCGTCAAATCAATTGATCCATCTTCGTCGCCACTACAAGTTTCATCAGTAGACATACTTGTAAGTGTAAAATCTGCGCAGGCAATACTTACTAATTTATAAATTCGACCGTTCCCCAGGCGAGCCGCATATAAGCTCCCATCATTCCCTTCTCCAAAAGAAGAAATATCAAATCCAGGGTAATTAGCTACTTCATAATTAGTAAAGGTATTTCCAATTTTATGCAGTGCCCATATCTGTCCGCTACAATAATCTGCGTAAAAATAATAGCCTTGCATATCCGTGTATTCTCCTCCCCTATACACATGTCCTCCGGTCACTGAACAATGTGTAAAACCATTATGGTTATATTCATAAACTGGTGCATCATATTCTGAAGCATTACCGCAGCCATTAGTATTAAAAGCAGCGTTCCCTTCATAGCAACGCCAGCCATAATTCTCTCCACCAGCACTTGAAGCGGATTGAAAATTTATCTCTTCCCACTCCCCTTGTCCTACATCCCCCATCCAAAGATCACCTGTCAATTTATCAAAGCTAAATCGCCAGGGGTTTCGCAAACCTAAAGACCAAATAATATCCAATGTATTGGGATCATTGACAAAAGGATTACTTGGCGGAATGCTATAAGGATCTCCATTATCCACATCAATCCGAAGCATCTTCCCTAAAAACTCCTGATGATTTTGAGCACGATTACTCGGATCTCCAACTGAACCTCCATCTCCCATTCCAATATATAAATAGTCATCAGGTCCAAACCTTAAACAACCACCATTATGATTCATATATGGTTGATTGATCGTCAATAAAACTTCTTCAGTATTTGCATCTGCAACATTCGGATTAAATGGAAAAACCTGAAATCTAGAGATATTTGAATTATAATCATTATTGGTATAATGCACATAAAAAAAGCCATTATTCACATAATCAGGATGAAAAGCCAATCCCAAAAGCCCAATCTCTCCTTGTCCTCCTAAAGACTGCACTCGACTCTCTATATCTAGAAAGTCATCCGCCAAAACCTCCCCATTTTCATCAATAAGCTTAATTAGCCCATCTCGCTCTACTACAAAAAGTCGATCATCTCCAGCATGCGTAATTTCAACAGGTGAGCTAAAACCGGAAGCAATTTGCTGTAATTCTATCTGAGGTTGTGCAGAAATAAAGATTGGTAGGGATAGCAAAAAGAAAATGCAAATGGGCTTCATGAGGTCTTATTGATATGAGTTAAAAAGTGCTGTACTTATAAAGATACAAAATAAGGCTATTGTCTAATAGCGATTTTAAATTGGGATAAGACGTAAATCAGACCAATAGTACTTAAAAGCTCACTGAATAAACAGATTCCATGAATCAGGGCAAATCAGTACTGCCACAAAGTAATTTTAAATCAAAAAAAATGATTGTTTTGAAATCGTATAAGGGAAGTTCGTTTTTCTGTCACCAAAAAAATAAATCAATGCTATTATTCCAGTTCATCAGCCCGATCATTTTAATTCAGAAAATGCCCCTTATTCCATAGAGAAAGCATCGCCTATACCGCAGGATCTTATGCCAAATCAACCTTTAATACCGCTTTCAAAAACCTGACTAACATGCCCCCATCAAAATATAAAAAACGACAAAAGCTCAAGTCCACTAAAGATCAAGATAAGAATCAGAACTTATCATGGATTTTTATAAAAAAAATCTCCACTCCCTCATCTCATAAACAATTGGTTATCAAAAGTTTAAATCCACAATTTCTAAGATCAATATTTAATCCATGATTTTATCAAAATAAATTCAAGAACCTCTTGATTTTTGCTTAAACGTTACATATCTTTGTCGCGCTAAAAGACGGACCTTTAGCACCGCAAATTTTCAGGTTCAAAGGAACTTATAAAAACCTACGGTGAGGTGGGAGAGTGGCTTAATCCACCAGTTTGCTAAACTGACGTACGGGTAACCGTACCGGGGGTTCGAATCCCCCTCTCACCGCAAGTTTGGAACGAGAATTGGATATAACAATTATACCTTCTCCCCAATATAAAACACATTCGGGGTGTAGCGCAGTCCGGTTAGCGCACCTGCTTTGGGAGCAGGGGGTCGCAGGTTCGAATCCTGCCACCCCGACGACTGATTATCAGGGAGTTATGACGTAAGTTGTAACTCCCTTGTTATTTCTGGTTGAAGTATAGTTGAAGTAACAGTTACAAAATAGTGCTTTTATCGCATATTATCAACCTGTTTTCTAGTTTGTCAAATCTACTTCTTTATCTTGTTGAGAGAGTCAGTAAATAACTAATTTGGTAAACCTTATCAATAAACAATCCTTTTTCTCTTCTGGTATTCTTCAATTTTATAATGAATAAAAAATATACTCAACCATAGGAAGAGTACTTTTGTTAGTTCACGATATATTTTTATTATTTACACACTTCGTATATGTGTAGGAATGGTATCTAAGTTCCTAATCCTTCATCTTTAAATATAGGATATATAGCTAAGTTTTCTTATCTTTAGAATAGAGGTAAGCAGCCAAATTTTATCTTTTAACCATTATTGAAAATGGCTTATTCTTCTTATAAACATAGATATAAAAGAACCTCGAAACGTTCGAGATTCAAGATTCATACGGTTGAACGATTGATTCTTTGACTTGCTATCATCAAAGCTTTTGAACTTTTTAATCTTGTGTATCCAAATTGAAATACCAATGATTATTTGAATTCAAACCCTGCGAGATTCGAGCAAAAGTTTACATCTTCGTCTTATGAACTGTAACTTGAGCATTCCAGTTCTTACTTTCTGAGATTATAGAAATGATAATTCAAATCAAACAATTGTTATCAATAAACCAAAGGTGCTTACCTCTTTTTAATTCTCAGAAAACGTTAGTGGTTGATTAAGAAGTTCTGTTAGTTCTCCTGCATATGTTAAAGCATCATTATAAGCCATTTGATGAAGCTTATTATGGTACTCAGATTGTAGCTTTTCGACCCATAGGCTATACAGGTTCAAGATTTCCTCATTATCTCTAAACTTTGTCTTAGGAAATTTTGCTACAAGATATTCTTGAAACTTCTCTTTGGAATAGTCAGGTTGGATTTGATCTAGTTTTTTGAGGAAGTCTTTTGGTAAGATACTTGGTTCATTGGTCTCATTTGTTCAATCTTTCTCTAATACCATTTTGAATCAATTACATTATAAAGAATGTATTGAAAATCATTATAAAGATTGATGTATACTATGTCAACTTTAAAGCATGACTCTTGAATTTTTCCCAAAGAGAGTCAACCAACCTTCAGCAAAGTTTCCTTCAGCAAAATCATCCAAACTTTTACATAAAAAGAATTGCTCAATCTGAGAGAAAGCTACACCTGTTTTAACAAGCCTTTTGATAAAGGCATTCTTGGTAGCTTGATATTCGAAAAGTAAAAAGATAGTATAGGACTTTTCTAGATCATACTTGAATTGTTTGTGGGTGAACTTTTTAACTAATGCAAAAGCGTGTTTGTGAATTTGCTTGATTAACCTCAAAGTGTCTTTCCCCATATGTAATTCAAAAAGGAAGAGCCTTTCTTTTGTTTCGGACATAACTTTAAACACGGCATCAGGAATGATATACTCCCCGTTTCCAAAATCTATTTTACTAAGTGTTGTGAGATTTTTATCGGTGCGGTTATTTCCCTTCTTATCGTAATAAGCATTGAAATAAGGTATTTCGTAGTTATTCTTTTCTGTCCATTGATACAAACTAATTTGAAAATCAATCGTCGTTTTACGGTGATGGTAATCTTTATAAGCAATAGTCTTACCTATTGGTATCTTTATGTCCTTTTCCAATAAACGAAAATCATCGACTAGAACATTCTTCCCATACTTCGTAAGGTAATATAGGTCTTCTACTCTACCAAGCCTTATTTCTAAATTGAAACTTCTACGCTCTATTAATGCTCTCTTTCTATCTCTCATAGAAGCTACTTGTTTCCAAAGGTATTTATACTGAGTTGTTCCAACTCCAATAGCTAATAATTGAGAAAGCGTAAGGTACTTATATCTTGCTAAAGATATGAGTACTTTGCCTTGAATATTTGTGATCTTATCTGACCAAGGAATTGATTTAGTAGCCATTTTTTATTCTTTAAAATCAGGTTGATAAATGCCAGACTTTTCAGTCCGCTTTTGAATTGGGGTGTTTTCAGTTCGAATAGGTGCTGAAGGAGTACTTTCTTCTGGAACAACTTTTCTGTAATAACCGCTTTCGTGTACTAGGTATAAGAATAGTTCTTTTAAATCAGCTTTTGACATGTAGTAAGGTGGTTTCACATCTACTAGAAAGTCTGGAACTCTAAACATATACGTTCCAGCTTTCTTATTGAACTTATTATTTACATAAAAACTATACTCTGGTAATTTCTCAAATTTTGAAGCATCCATATTCTTCATCTGCTTTGCCATCCATGCTAAACTTTCTGGTTCGTTTTCCCCTGCTATTTTAAAAGCTGTATTTCCAGCAATAACACGCTTCATATCAGCCGTCATATTTTGTCCCATTACCTGATGAGCGAGTGTTACATGTAGCGCATACTTACGAGTCTCTGCCATCACCTCTTCTATACTTGGTGATACATAGTTTTGGAATTCATCAATGAATAGAAACGTCTCCTTTCTTAATTTTTTAGGAATGTCTTGTCTCTTAGTAACATAGCCTAAAATTAACGCAACTATAAGTTTGCCAAAGGAATTTGCAGCACTATCTAACCTTCCCTTTGATACATTGCAAATAATTATTTTTCCACTATTTAATTCCTTTTCAAGATCGACGGTAGATTGACCAACTAATAATCTACGGAATTGAGCATTTCCCAATAGCTTTTGAAGCCTATAATAGATACTTCCTTTTGTTGTTCTAATCTTACCGTCTGATTTAAACCTATTACGCATTAATTTACTACGCTCAATATTCGGGATTGTCTTTCCAATCTCTACCAAATCATCGTTCTCTTCATCTTCCATAAATCTTTTCAAGTCTGCTATTGTTGAGTCTTTTCTCCTGAGTAACGTTTCTACACAAGCTTCAATAATAGCTTCCATTTGAAAAGTCTCATCGCTATTAATGATCTCAAAGAAGGCAGATGATAATTTGCCAGTCATATACCCTATTTCCTTTTCTGTTTTTCTTTTTAAGTCAAAGGGATTAATAACAAAAGTATAGTCTGCACCTAATATATCTTCTCCTAATAAACTAATAGCTGTTTCTCTAATAAACGGATCGAGATAAACTACTCTCTCCTTATGCTTCTTATTAAAAGCAAACATCAAAACCTCTTGTGCAAGGTCTCCGTGAGGTTCAATCAATACAAGACTCTTTGAATTATTATGTCTACTCAATCTCTCAAAATCATAGAACATAAGCTTTATTAGTTCAGATTTTCCGCTACCTGATTGAGAGAGAATGTACGCATGTTTCTTATAATGCTTAATAGGGAAATACAATGGCATTTTCGTAGTAAAAAAAAAGCTCTTCAATACAGGTATCTCCAATTCAACCCATTTAGAAATAGCTTGAATATATCGGTCAATTTGCGGAATATCTTCATCTGAATGTTCAATGGTAAAAAACTCTTTATCGTCTTTGTCGTATAAATACAGATATTGAAAAACTCGATACCGTTTATAATTCTCCTCTTTAATACTCCCTGATGTTATTAATCGAAATTCAGTATAGGTAAATCCTCTCTTACTAAATTCATCCGCATATTCTTTTGTACCTTCTGGAATTCTATCTAATACACCATCCTTCCATAAGACCCATTCTTTCATAAAATTTACGATGAATCCTAAGTTTTCAATTGTATACATAAATCCAGCTAAGACTCCTTCCTCTTCTTCTCTTCCTCGTAGTGTTGTCATATTATAAAATGACTTCTTTAATCTCTGATCTACAGAATTTGACGATTGAATGGGTAGATTTTTCATACGATTTAGTCTATGGTTTACCTTATGATTTAGTCTATGATTCCGATTACTCTTAAGTCCTTGATAGTTAACACCTTAATAGAGTCAAACCTAATTCAAATAATAGACTATTTTCCTTTAAAATAATTCTGCTTTCAACTTGACCCTTCTTATATCCCATCTGAAGTACATCCTATATCGAAGTAAGCATCTCCTATATTTATATTTCATCTTGTCTATTATCTCTTGGGGTATGGGGACAAATGGAAATCACCTCAACCAGAGATTTCTAATCGCTCCGAGCGTATACCTTCTTTGAGTAACCTCTTGTTCTCGAACTAGTAATTGATTTTCCCATTTAGCTAGCCGTAAGCTTTCTAACTTATTCATTGTATCCTTATATAAATCATCTAGAACTAATCGCTGCTCTCGATATTTTATATCGTTTTCACGCTGCTGAATTTTTAGCCAATTCATTTTGACCTCATACATTTGGTGGATATGGCTTTCTAAGTTCCGTAATTCTTGATGGTATAGCTTTAGCATATCTTCTTTACGTTCATTTTTCCAAGCCTTTCTTTCGAGCTGTAAATCAATAAACATGTGCTTGATCTGCTGTATCGTTTTCTCTAGCTGAAATGCTTTGACTTGGTAAGCATGTTCTAGCTCCTTTTTACCTAAAGCCACTTCTCTTTTGCCCTGTGCAATCATTCCCAATTCAAGTAGATTTCGGTTATGCTTTCTTTCCAAAACGACATCCTTTTTATCCAGATTAATTTCTTTACTTTTAAGCTCGACTTTTTTATTCTCTATCGAGATCAAGTTGAGTTTTAGCATGATTTCGTTCATTGTTTTCTGATGTTTTAAACCTTTTTCTTTCAGGTCTATCTCTTTTTTTTCTAATATATTTTGGCCTAATTTTAAGTTGATCTTATTCATCGTATCTTGGAGTCCTAGTTCCTGCTCTTCTAAGCCAATCTTTTTATTTTCCAATTCTATCAAGCCATATTTCAACTTGATGTCGTTTATAGTTTCTTGATGCTCCAAATCTACACGCTGTTGATCTAAGCCTTTTTCTTCTAGTTGATTAAGACCAAGTTTGTAGTTGATTTTGTTCATAATATCTTGTAGGTTTAACTCCTTATCCTTCAATCCTAATTCTTTTTGTTCCGCTTCAATCATATTGTATTGATGAAAAATATCGAGTTGTGTTTTTAGTTGCTCTAGTGCTGTTTCTTTGAGTCTCATTTCTCCATTTTTAATCTCTAACATTTCAAATTTTTGCAACACCTCGTTTTCTTTTCCCTGAAGTTTTGCTTCTTTTAGAATCTGTTGAGCATCCTTTACTTTTAGTTCCGCGATAAAGGATTTGAATGCGACTTCATTTTCACGGTGTTGAGTTTCAAGCGACTTTTCATTAAGAGAAACCAAATCACTTTTTACACTTAGATGTTTATTACCTATTTCCAAAGAAAGATTACCAATAGCTAGTTCTCTTTTTTCTAATCCTATGTCTTTGATTTGATCTTCGATGACATCACTTTTTCGTTTCAATGCTTGTTGTACTCTTCTAAAATTCTTATAGATTGGAACCTTTTCTTCTTGCGGTTTTATCTCTTTTTTGTCTGGAATAATAATTACTCTTTTATTGGGCATGGAAAGATCAGCCATTGCCATGAGTGCAATGACTAGACCTCCCACGAGGGTTAGTACTAACATAAGGCGATTTATTTAGGTGATGTTAAGTTCAGGAATATCTTCTTCGGTCGATGGCTGTCCGTTTTGTTTAGCTTTAGTTTCAGGTTCAGGTTTTTCGTAAACTAGTTGAAGCATTTGGGCAAGTTCTATTAGTTTCTTAGGATCATCAAAGTGATTATCAATTTGTATGGCTTTTTCCTTAATAACTTCGAGCTTAAACATAAGGTGGGCAATATCACTTCTGTCTTGTGTAACTTGCTTTTCTAACTCCTTAATCTGATTTCTAACAGTTTTCTTTAAGGCATAGTGATGGTCACGTTCTTCAATATACTCCCCATGCTGTAGACCCAAGCGAACAATGGCAGGGGAAGCCTCAACAAACAGTAAAAATACAATTAAAGCAAGGTTCGTGAATAGCTCTCCAAGGCGATCCGTAGAAAACATATTTTTAGCATAATACCCCATTATATCATACTTGGATATTTCGGGTACATTTACCTTACCTTCATATGCTTTTTTTATTGCTTTGATTCGTTCGGTTTTGGACAAATTGAACGCTTTCAAGGCTCTTCTGGCTTCGTACCATGCTTGTTGGTCTGTATCTCTATTTTCAGCAGTTTTAATCATCATATCGTTTAACTCTTCTCCCTTCTTTTCGATCTCTTCAATTTTAGCATTCATTTCGAGATAAACATCTGAGTTAGCACCATTGGCTTCCACGATTAATTTTTCCTTTATGGCACTCTCCATCTGAGTTGCTTTGAATGGAATAGTAATAAAGAGGGCAATTAATAGACTAGCTGCAATTCTAGCATAAATCTGGGCAGTATTATCTGTACTCAATAGGGATTGGTCATGCCATAAAATGACTAGGAATGCAAAAAGACCAATACCTATCGAAAGGATGGACAATTCTGAAAAAAAGTACACAAACGAACCAAATGCCCCACCTGCTATTAATGCTGAAATAGGAATCATTATAGCAAGCATGTTAATAAACTTTTTGTCTCGTGTAGAACTTTTGTCGAAAATGGTTTCAACTACTCCGATTAGATGGCGTAATTTTTTCATGATATTTTTATTTTGGTGTTAAAGAATTACTATAAACTTTTCAGTTATTGCATTAGAATAGCATGTAGATTCTTGTTGTTTCTTTTAAGAATCCTAAAAAAATGTAGACTTTTGGGCTACAACTATAATGTTATATCGTTATGGTGTTTTTAACTTTTACTTTCTTTATCCTTTTGCAAATCTGATATTTATCACCCTTTTAATAATACTTGATTATCAGTTTTGGTTCATTCAAAGAGTGTCTCTGAAATATCTCATTTAACTTTGTTATTCTTGAATGTTCCTTTAAAAATGCAATTTTGTATATCTAGTGTTTCGTTTCCTTCAAAATTCCCAGTGACAGTAACATTGATTAGTCTAGGCAACTTGCATTGATATACACTTCCTCTTAGTATAACACTATGAAGATTAGCACCAGTAAAATCACTTAGACCACTACAATTAATAATTCTTCAACTTAACTGAGCGTTCCTCCAATCTGAAAGTCATAATCCTTCTAGTTTTTCAATTTCGTCTTGAGTTAAACCAATGAAGTCATTAAATTTTTCTCTAATAAAATAGAGCTTTCTGAATTCGTCTAAATTTCCCTTCTTTAGAATGCTATTCTTAATTGTACATAAGAACTGAGCAAAACTTCTTGTAAAGGTTCTATATAAATCAGAGGATGTTTGGCGTAATAATTTATCTGCCAATCTCTTAATATAGATTTCTCTAGCAGCCTCTAATTTTGATATTCATTTTGACTCCTTCATTTTTAATTTGATATAACTAAATATTTACATGATAGTAACTAAAACTTCAATTAAGTCAACTTTTATAAGTAGATTCCTTTGTACCTATTGAACAATGGATAATTCTTTTGATTGTAATTCTCAAATCTTGTCTAAAGATTGCTATTTTGTCTATGAAAAGGCAATTAAGATTGGATTAATAATTTAATATAATCTTAATTACCTCGCTGTATTTTGTGTATCTTGTTGACTATGAGCAACTTGTAAAAAATACAAAATGGAACTACCCCCACAAGTAATAAAAGCAGCAAAAAAGCTATATAGTAGTATTGAAAGGCTCGATAAGCTAAAAATATCACGTAAAGAATATCAGGGCAAGGAAGAAAAAGGTGGTATAGGCTTATTCTCACCTCAAATCGCTGACCTAATGAATCATATCTTGCCTAAGATTATAGATCTTACTTTAAAGACTGAGGAGGAATTTATTGCTCTAGCAAAAGATTATAGCAGTATATCGCAAAGACTATTTGAAAAGTTTCCTACAATACTTGAACGATTAGAACACTGGCTTGAAGAACATGGGATTCAAATCATTTCAGAAGAGGAAGAGCAAGATATATCAATACTTGAGCAATGGAAGAAGGATAAACTTATCACTTTCATGAAGAGCGATGATGTAGAAGAATACCTAGGTTTTTATAATTGTTATATGTATACAGATTTTTCAAATTATTGGCTTCGAAATGAAATAATTAGGATACCAATGTTAATTCGTAGAAGTAAATTTGTAGATACTTCTCATGAAGTATTTTTGAGATTACCCGTCATTCGCCCTGAAATAAATGATTTTTCTATTGGGTACGTAAAATCTATAAGTCAAGAGATACCTAGCTCTAGAGCTAGGATTACTTATCAAACTTATTCTGGGTTAATTGCATCATTACAAAATGGAGATAGTTTTTATAAAAAGACACTCGAAACTAAAATTCCAGAAGAACCAAAAGATTTATTTCACCTTTCTGAAAAAGAATTACAGAAAGTATTAAACGAAAATGATAATATACAACTCCCATCAAGAGAAGAGTTAGCCGAAATTCAAGATGAAAGAGCATCAGAATTAAGAAAGGCATTTGATGGACGATCAAACAATCTGCAAATTTATCTATCTGCGTATGAGCTACACAAGTATCCAATGTTTAACATAATTCATTTATTTAAGATGAACATAAAAATCAATAAAGTTGTAGTCCCTGTAAAAGAAGGTTTTAATCCAATCATAGGATACGGGCATTGTGTAGATATAATTAGGCAGAATCATGTTGAAAGCTTTGGAGTAAAGAGTTTAGTGCCTGATTTAAAAAAGGTTTTTATAAAGAAGGTAGATAAAAAAA
>CBDICS010000018.1:0-276805 GCA_965277415.1 Saprospiraceae bacterium | reverse complement strand
TTATTTTGATCTGAAGTATCAAAATGATCCAATAGACCTAGAATCGATCCAGGCAAAACTAGCGACTAGCAATACCGCTCTTTTGGAATATTTTGTTGGCGAAGAAGTTATTTACGTTTTTGTAGTCAGTCCAAATTCTTTAGACATCAATATAATTGACGATCCGAAAAAAGTCTTTAAATCAATTCAGCAATTACGATCGATCTTAAATAATTCTCCAGCAGCAGATGCCTTATCTGACTTCTTACAATTTACAAGCGCTGCACATTCATTGCATATACTACTAGTAGAGTCTGCTCTAATTCAAATTCCGGAATCTATAAAAAGCTTGACTATTATACCTGATGATCAAATTAATTATGTTCCTTTTAGTATTTTATTGACTGAAGATGCCAATCAAAATAAACCTAGCTATTCAGCTTTAGAGTTGGAATATCTTATGAAAGCATATTCTATTAATTACCATTATTCCGCTACCCTACTCTATAAAAGCCAACTGAGAAATCAAAAAACTTTTGATCATAATTTTATTGGATTTGCGCCTTCCTTTAAAGAAGCAAATGCTACTAATATTAGTCGCTCATGTACTTCTGATGAATTATATAGCTTAAAATGTAGTAGTGAAGAAGTTGCTGCTATTAGCAAGCTTTTAAATGGCGTTACTAAATCTGGAATTCAAGCTTCAAAAAGTACATTCGAAAAAGAGGCCGCAGCCTATCGCATCATTCACTTAGCGACTCATGCTTGTGTAGATGAAAACAATTCGAATCTCAATAAAATATTTCTAACAGATGACTTTTTATCTAATTACGACCTCTATAATATGAACCTTGATGCTGAATTAGCCGTGCTAAGTGCCTGTAATACGGGATCTGGAGAATTGATAAAGGGTGAAGGGGTGATGAATTTAGCACGTGGATTTATCAATGCAGGATGTTCGAGTACATTAATGAGTATGTGGTCAGTAGATGATTGTGCTACCTCAGATATCATGCTTAGTTTTTATAAAGCTTTGAAAAAGGGTTTAAAAAAGGACGAAGCTTTGCGAATGGCTAAATTGAATTATCTCGAACAGGTCAGCAAAACAAAGAGGCATCCTTATTATTGGGCTGCTTTTGTACCTTTTGGAGATATGGGAACAATGGAAATTGGAAACCAGTCAAATTCCTTATGGTATTTACTAGCCATTATTATAGCCTTACTACTGCTTGGGCTTTTTATAAAAAGAAAATCATTCTTAAATGCTTAAGCATTCAAAACACCTTCAGTACTATCTCGGTCTAGGTCACCAGGATGTTCTACAGAATTATCAAACTGTTGCATGATCCAAGCCAGCCCAATTACGATCAAGCAACCGATCAAATTCAGCCATAAATATGCGAGGTCGAAATACCCCAATTTATCCAAACTGAAAATAGTAATGACTAGCGTTTCTCCTACTACAGCTGCTATAAATACTGCATTTGATTTGATTTTCTTAAAGAAGAAAGCAACAACAAAGACACCGAGTATTGTTCCATAAAATAATGAACCTACGACATTCACTAATTCGATCAGATTGTCATAAAGTGAGGCCGTTACAGCAAAGAAAAGTGCCAAGCCTCCCCAAGCTAAAGTAAAGATTTTTGTTGCATTTAAATAATGGCGATCAGAGCGTTTATCACCTAATTGTCTTTTATAGAAATCAACCGTTGTACAACTTGCCAAGGCGTTAAGTTCAGAGGCGACTGAAGACATCGCCGCAGCGAAAATCACTGCTAATAATAAACCGACCAAACCTTTAGGCAAGTATTTAGTAACATAAGAGATAAAGACATAATCATTATCTTCCGTATCTATTTTAAGTTTGTACTTATCCGCCATACTGACCAAGAGATCATCCACGCCACTACGAATCAAGCTATCCTGTGAATTCAAACGCTTCAATCTTGTTTGGGCATCTGCAATCAAGGTTTCATCTTCTCCATCTAATGCAATGATTAAATTACGGATCTCTACTTGTTTTTCATCAAACACTTCGTCAAATTCGCCTTGTAATACAGTTAAACTATCATTGTATTCGGGAGTAGAAGCAAGTGCTTCAATATTGCCGGGATTAAAATGTACGGGTGGTTTTTCAAATTGAAAAAACATAAAAACCATAATCCCTACAAATAAAATCATGAATTGCATTGGCACTTTAAAAATGCCATTAAACATCAAACCCAGTCGACTTTCCGTCAATGATTTACCTGATAAATAACGAGATACCTGACTTTGATCCGTTCCAAAATAGGATAAAAATAAAAAGGTACCGCCAAGTAAAGCGGACCACATATTGTATTTATTTTTTAAATCAAATTCAAAATCTACTATATTCAATTTCCCCATTTTTCCTGCTACGCCTACTGCATCTCCAAAGGATACATCCGATGGTAAACTATACACCAGATAAATAAAAGCAATAATAATACCTCCAAGAATGATGATCATTTGTTGCTTTTGAGTTTGGCTCACAGCTGTAGTTCCACCAAACATCGTATACAAAATAACTACTGTACCGATTAAGAGTATAGTCCAGTTTAAATTCCAATCTAAAATAACAGATAAGATAATCGCTGGAGCATAAATAGTAATTCCAGCAGCCAATCCTCGACCTATCAGAAATAATAATGCTGTAAATCGACGGACTTTTAAATCAAACCGCTGCTCCAGGTATTCGTAAGCAGTATATACTTTGAGTCTATAAAAAATTGGTAAAACAAAAACGGCAAGAATCACCATGGCGATCGGTAAGCCAAAATAAAATTGTGCAAACCGCATTCCATCATCAAAAGCTTGTCCTGGAGTAGATAAGAAGGTGATCGCACTAGCTTGAGTTGCCATAATTGACAAACCAATTGTATACCATTTTAATTCTCGATCACCAAGAATAAAACTTTCTGTACTATTAATATTTCGCGTTTTCCATATACCATATGCGACGATACCAGATAACGTAGCGAGCATTACAATCCAATCGGTAAGATGCATTTTGAGATGATTTCGTGCTTATGAATAGGCTTTTGTAAAAAGGTAAAAAAGAACTATAAGCAATGTATGAAGTATCAATACAAACCAATACAATCGCTTCCATGTCCCCATAATCGGAGGCGGAGCATCAATCATTGTTTTTTCTGGTTGTTCTGATTGCATAAATAATATTTTTCAAGTTTTGACTTCCCTTCTAACTCTCCTGACCACCCTTACCACCTGACTACCCTGACCACTCTGACCTCCTGACTACCTGACCACTCTAACTCCTCTGACCTCCTGACTACCCTGACTATTCTAACTCCCCTCTACCAACCTCGATATCTAGGTGGCTTAATCCCATTCATACGCAAGTATACGATAATTTGACCACGATGATGCGTCAAATGATCATTCATCAAGACCATAATTTGTCTTTTACTCATTGGACCTGCAAAAAAGTCCACTTCTTTTTCCAAATCATTAGCTTCTAGATTAGCAATCGTAGTAGCAGCAAAAGTAGTAGCTTCTTTGAGCAATTTAATAATTTCAGCTTTAGTATAATCTTTTTTCTTGAGGTCTCGCTCAAAATTATCCTCCGCCAAATAGCTGGAGCTCAACCAGACCATATTACTCATCATGTGCAATAATTGTTCTTCAAAAGTTCTCGAACCATCAACAGGTTTATAGTCATACTTATCTTCAGGCATCTTCTCCGCTAGCTCAATCGTATACTCCGAAGCATTTTTCCATTTTTGTTGAAACTCCTTAATAAATGCACTTTGAGCACCAAGAGAGCTTGTCATAGCTAGAAAAAAAATAAAAAATAATGGTCGCATAATATCTTTTAATTTAAAATATAGAACAAAGAAGAAAGCCTGTTTCACACAGCCTCTAAAACAAAGTGATCACAAAAATTGAAGCATTAGCAAGCACTAGAAAATCAATCATTCCTCCTTCTTCCAGATGACTACGGTTGCTTTCCAATGGATATTAAATTTGCAAATAGTCGATATGCTCCGGGCACACCAGCAGGTAATTCTCTAAACCAAGAATACCCTGTATATATATAATAGCCCTTACCATAATTTGCTACAAGAAGCCCTCCATCTTTGGGCGTTTCTCCTTTATCATTTGAAGATAGGATGGCTTCATACTTTTCATCCCATTCATCAGGAAAATATAAACCTCGTTCCTGTACCCAGCCTTCAAAATCTCTTTGTGTGATTTTATTTGGAAAATTCAAGACTGGATGATCTCGATTTAAAATTCGAACTTCAGCATCTTCCATTGATACCCGGTCTCTGGAAATCTTAAATGGATAGGGCCCCAACTCTTTCACTTTCAGCCTTCGACTGGTATTGTATTGGACAATCATCGTTCCGCCATTTTCTACATAATCCATCAATTTCTCTTGATGATACTTTAAGCGATCAATTGTATTATATGCTCGAACACCCATAATAACTGCATCAAAGCGTTTAAGGTTAGCAGAGTTAATATCTTTATCATCTAAAATAGTTACTTCATAGCCAATTTGTTCTAGATTCTGAGGAATCTCATCACCAGCCCCCATTATATAACCGATATTATTACCTGCTTTTTGAAGGTCAATCTTTACCACTTTAGCGGAAGCATCTTGTAAAACTGACTGTGTAGGGATATGATCATATTCAATAACCGTCAAATCATCCGTATATTCTATTCCATCGACATTAACCATCGGGACAATAAAATTCACCTCTTGATCTTTTGAAGGATAAACGACAAATTCAATAATCTCCTCCGCTCCTTTTAGCTTGAGGTCAATATCCACCATTTCGGGTTCAACCTTCCAAGTATTAGGATGACACAACTGAACTTTTGCTTTTACATTCGAGCGACCAGATTTGACTAGTACTTTTATAGTTTGAGCTTGGTCACTTGGAAAAATGTAAACCTTTTCCTCAATATTGCAAAACACTGGAGGTGTTACTTCAAATGGTTGGTATACTTCACCATCGACTGGATCATTCTTCTTATACACAACGGGTAAAGTAAAATCAAGAAGCGTCCCATCTATATTCATTTTGAATTGAACCTTAAAAGTTCTAGGGGTTTCTGGAAGCCCACGCAAAGCCTGATCATCGACTGCATACATGCCAAGGCTCGCATTTTTATTCAACCAATATGGTGTTGTCAATGGCATATCAACTGGCAGTTTCATTTTTTTATAAAACTTATAGACTTGATTTCCATCCATTCTAAGGTTCAAGGTCGAATCCACCCGCATTGGTTGATAAGTGACGCTATTTAAAAAGACACTTACATCAGATCTGTTGATTGCCTCTATTGCCAATTCTATTTCTTGTCCAGGTGTTGCAGAAGACTCATCCGCTACCGCCTCGATATATAGACCTAAACAAGCTCTAATCAAGGCTTTGGTTTCTTCCAATTTAATCTCTTTCCAATAGCCATTTTCAAGTTCTTGAATTTTTTTATAGATATTTATCAAACTTGGAATACTTGCTGCCGGGTTTTCATGTTTAAAAGAACGATCCAATTTCGAAACAAGTAAGCCAATAGGACCTCCATTTTTCACACGTCCCCAAGTCGTATTAATCCCATCAAAAGGGTTTTCTTTATTGCTTGGCATATCTCCCTTAAGGAGTTCCATATATTCACTTTGAGAACCACGATTTCCAGTTGAGCCAAAACCCTGGCATTTATGCATTGATCGAGCTTCCGCTGCGATTTCATTATTAGATTTTCCTTTTAAAGGATAATATGTCCCAACATCGACACTTAACATTCTAGATTTATCCGCTGCTGCAAATTTTTCTCGACTTCCATAAAACCACCAGGAAGTATTAAAAAACAAGCGTTTAGGTCGCCAGGGATCTACATATTTCAATTGTTCAGGATATACATTTGGATCAGCCGCCATATCAAATGCTTCTACGGATAACATCGCAGAAGAAGTATGGTGCCCATGGGTTCTCCCCGGAGATCGGTGATCAAATCGATTAACAATCACATCCGGCTTGAATTTTCGGATCGCCCAGATAACATCCGACATGACTTCATCCTTATTCCAGATCGCTAAAGTCTCATCTGGATGTTTGGAATAACCAAAATCATTGGCTCTGGTAAACATTTGTTTTCCTCCATCTACTCTTCTTGCTCCCAATAGTTCTTGTGTACGGATCACACCGAGCAATTCTCTAATCTCAGGACCTATAAGGTTTTGACCACCATCACCGCGCGTCAAAGAGAGGTATCCTGTATTCATCCGAAGGTGATTAGACATATAAGCAATCAATCGAGTATTTTCATCATCAGGATGTGCTGCCAGATAAAGAGCCGTTCCTAATACATTTAGTCGTTTTATACTTTCATGAATATCAGAAGAAGTAGGTTTCTTAGGTGCTTGAGCATTTATTGAATTACCAATAAAAACAAAGGCTAATAGTTGCAGTATAATGTATCTTTTCATCATAAAAATCGTAATTAATTTTGGCACAAAAATAACTCTGCTCTGAAATTTAAATCAAAAAATTATTTTTCATGTTAGAGTTTAAATTATGAAGTTGTGCCTAAAAGTACGAACTCTTCGCAAAAATGGAAGGTATTAAGAAATAGATTCGCATCAAATTGGAGACATTCTTTTAACTTTACTTTAATATGCTTATAAAAAGGTAAAAATCCTCCTTTATTGTTGTTCAAATAGATTTGTTTTAAAACCCTCAGGATAATAAAGACATGAGCGCTAACAATAAATACATTTGCATTCACGGGCATTTTTATCAACCTCCCAGAGAGAATGCTTGGCTTGAATTCGTAGAACTTCAAGACAGTGCAAAACCTTTTCACGATTGGAATGAACGGATAAATTTCGAATGTTACGCTCCGAATTCTGCGGCTCGTATTCTCGACGATGAAGGGTTTATTAAAAAAATCTATAATAATTATACTCGGATTAGCCATAACTTTGGGCCATCCTTGCTTAGTTGGATGGAAAAAGCCGATCCTTCTACATACCATGCTATCCTCCAATCCGATCAAAAATCAATGGAACGCTATAATGGTCATGGTTCTGCAATCGCTCAGGTACATAGTCATCTGATTTTACCTTTGGCAAATAAAAGAGATAAGCATACCCAAGTAATCTGGGGGATTCGGGATTTTGAATATCGCTATAGTAGAAAACCGGAAGGCATGTGGTTGGCTGAAACTGCTGCGGATACAGCAACCCTTGAAGTCCTGGCAGACAATGATATAAAATATACGATTTTGGCTCCCAGACAAGCAAAAGCTTATCGAAAAAAAGGAGATAAGCACTGGATTGAAGGAGGTCTTGATCCCAGACGGCCTTATTTATGCAATTTACCATCAGGTAGGAGTATTGTGCTTTTTTTCTATGATGGAAACATTTCTCAGGAGGTGGCATTTAAAGGCATTTTAAATAATGGGAAGCAGTTTGCACAAGCACTAATGAATGGTTTTGATGATCGCCAAGAACCTCAATTGGTACATATAGCTACAGATGGTGAAAGCTATGGGCATCATCACCGATATGGCGAAATGGCTTTAGCTGACTGTTTGAATTCTATAGAAGAAAAAGGAGAAGCTACCATTATCAACTATGGTGCGTATCTTGAAAAATTCCCACCGACATATGAGGCTCAAATCCATGAAAATAGTTCTTGGTCTTGTGTACATGGAATAGAGCGATGGCGTTCAGATTGTGGTTGTAAGACTGGTGGGCGTCCCGAATGGAATCAGCAATGGCGGCGACCACTCAGAGAAACACTAGATTGGCTCAGAGATGAATTAATTCCGATTTTTGAAAAAGAGAGTAAGCATGTTTTTCAAAACCCTTGGAATGCCAGAGATAATTATATCAAAGTTTTAGTGAATAGAAATGATCACACCGTTGATTATTTTATTAAAGAAAACTGTATAACGCATCCCTCAGATACCGATAAGACAAAACTGCTTCAACTCTTGGAAATGCAAAGGAATGCACTGCTTATGTTTTCGAGTTGTGGTTGGTTTTTTGATGAAGTATCTGGAATTGAAACGAACCAAATATTACAATATGCACTTAGAGCTATACGCTATGCCGCATTAGTATCTGGAAAAGATTACCACGCTGAATTCATAAAAAAACTAGAAACAACTTCTAGTAATGTTTATGAAAATGCAGCACATGCTTATAAGCAGTTTATACTGCCTTCAGAAGTCGGCCTTGATCGAGCCGGTATGCACTTTGCTATCGCTTCACTTTTTAAGAAAAAGCCAGAACACCTTTCTTTATTTAATTATACGGCTACAAATGAAGTCTTCGAGCGTACTGAAGCCGGAACTCAAAGGTTGGTTATTGGTCGAACAATGATGAAATCCAATGTGACTTATTCTACCAAACAGTTTAGTTTTGCGGTACTATATCTTGGCCAACAAAATATGATAGGGAATATTGCTTTTGACATGGATCGAAAGCAGTTTGATGAAATGAAGTATAATATAAGCACCGCTTTTAAAAATACAAACCTCGGTAAGGTTATTGCATTTATGCAGGATTATTTTGGTTCAGAAAAATTTACTATTTGGCATCTGTTTAGAGATGAAAAAAGAAAGATTCTTCAACAGATTACAGAGAAAAGTTTGAAACAGGCAGAAAATACTTTTAGAGAGATTTATAATGACAATTATCAACTAATGACAGGAATTCACAATAGTGGCATTCCAGTCCCAGCTACATTTACAGATGCCGTCCAGCATGTGATCAATGCTGACCTCATTACTTTATTTCAACAGGAATACATTAATTTAACTGTACTATCCCGATTGGCGGTAGAAATTCAAAAATGGAATATCCCCATCAATGATAAAGTTTCATTAGAACATAAAACGGGCGTAGCTATTTTTCGGGATTTGCAAAAACTCAGCACTTCTGAATTTAAACTAAAAGATTTAAAAAAATTGAATGCTGTTTTCGAAATCCTGGCGGCGCTAAACCTAAAACCTAATATCTGGAAAAGTCAAAATCTCTATTTTTCTATGATGAAAGGTTTAAAAGAAGGCAATTGGGTCTTTAGCAATGAAGAATGGCAACATGAAATTGACAAATTAGGCACTTTCCTTCAGGTACGACTCGTCTGGCAAAGAGATGAAGTTTTAGTATAGGAAAATTGTTTAAACCCTTTTTAAATCCAACAAAAAGGTCTTAAGATCCTCATTTGTAGATAGACATTTAGGACGCTCTTATTGATCATCAATTTAGATCAATCCACTGACGCTGTCCCTTAAATCAACATGGTTTTCTGACGTTTCAGATTCCCTCCTAAACTGTCGTTTCCCAAACAATCCATAGAATTCTTAACTAAACCGATATACTTTTGTGATATCTCTGATTAAAAAATAATCTAATTTTGGAATTAGAAATCTTTTCATAGAATGTTGTTTTAAATTAAAATTTCTGGCCAAAATTATAATCAATGAAAAATTATTTTTTGCTATTCATTATCACTACACTATTCATAAGCTGTATAGGTGATGACATTATAGATGATGCAGTCCCTGAACGATTGACGATCAATAACCTTGTCGATAGTATTCAAGTAAGTTCCACGTATCAATTTGACGCTACTTTTTTCAATAATGTGGGACAAATAGATAATAGAGCAGTCACTTGGATGAGTACTAACGAAGCAGTTATGTCAATTGATAATCAAGGGCTTGCCAGTGCCAATATCATCGGAGAAGCAACCGTAATAGCCAGTGTCCAATCAGATGATAATACTACTTTGGAAACCGAACATACATTATGGGTCATCGAAGGAGAAACAGTTGTTGTAGAAGAACCTACCGAACGAAGTGGACAGGTCAATACAACCAGCTCATATGCCTTGACCGGTGATTTTACACTTAAAGACCTCGATAACGGCCAATTAGATCTTATTTTTGAAGATAATTATGAAGCTTCCGCAGCACTACCTGGTTTATATATTTACCTAAGTAATAATCCTAATTCTACCAATGGTGCATTTGAAATTGGACGAGTCGACATCTTTAGCGGTGCGCATTCTTACCTAATTGATGGCGTAGGTATTGAGGACTTTAGTTATGTCTTATACTTTTGCAAGCCTTTTAATGTAAAAGTAGGCGATGGACTAATTAATTAAACGAAGTTGTTTTAGAGTTTTAGCTATTGCATTCATTCAAAAATAAATAAGATGTATTCTTCTAAAAATATTATAAGCCTTTTTGTTCTACTACTTATCAGCTCAACCGTATTTGCGGGTGGCGGATGGCCACAACCTAAAGGGAAAGGATATTTCAAATTATTTCATTGGTGGGTGGTCGCTGACAAACACTTTACAGATAGTGGATTGATTGATCCTAATGTAACCAATGGCATTTTTAATACTGGTGTTTATGGCGAATATGGTTTTACGGATCGGATCACGGGTATCGCTTATGTTCCATTTTTTAGTCGGGCCTATTTCAACAATACGGTATCTGGTACGAATGGGGAGATTATCGACCCAGGTGAAGCAATCAATAGCTTTGGTGATTCGGATATTGGCGTCAAATATGGAATAATTGTAGACAAACCAGTTGTTTTAGCTGCTACTTTAAAATTTGGTTTGCCTCTAGGTAATAATGCCGGAGGACGTACCGGAAGATTACAGACTGGAGATGGTGAATTTAATCAGTTACTACAAATAGATGCAGGCGCAGGTTATAAACTTGGAAAAATAAATGCGTACGCTAATGCATATCTTGGTGTAAATAACCGATCAAATGGGTTCTCGGATGAGTTTCATTATGGTATTGAAACGGGTGCTAATTTATTTCAAGAAAAGTTGACCGCAACTGTTCGGTTTTATGGGATCAAATCATTTAGAAACGGTGATTTAGGAGATCAAGTGAATAGTACAAGTATCTTTGCTAATAACAGTGAACATTTTACATTCTCTCCAGAATTGGCTTTCAATATTAATAATAAATGGGGCGTATCTGCAAATTATGCTACGGCTCTTTCCGGGAGGATTATTTTTGCAAATCCTTCTTATTCCATTGGAGTATTTGTTAAGATTTAAAATTCCGAATCCTTAAGGAGTTTTCTTTTTAATTTCTTTTGCTCCAGCAGGGGTATTTCTAAAAATATAATTGGACATCAAAGTATATAAATGCTTCGTTGTATTCTGTCCTTCATATATCCCATGAGATCTATTCGGATAAGCCATCATCTGAAATTGCTTATTATACTTGATTAACTCATTGATAAGCACTTCACTATTTTGGTAATGTACATTATCATCTCCGGTACCATGAATTAAGAGTAGATCACCTTCCAGGTTTTTAGCATAAGTCAATGGTGAACCTTCTATAAAATCTTCTCTATTTTCCTGAGGTAATCCCATGTATCTTTCCTGATAAAGGTTATCATATAAAAGTTGATTAGCTACGGGAGCTATTGATACCCCCGTTTTATAAATTTCGGGATATCGAAATAAAAGATTCAAAGTCATAGACCCACCACCACTCCATCCCCAAACAGCTGTTCGATCTTCATCAATAAAACTCCATTTCAAGACTTCCTGAGCAGCCATGGCCTGATCCCGAGTATTTACAACCCCAATCTTTCGATAAATAGATTTTCTCCATTCACGCCCTTTAAGCGCTGGCGTTCCCCGATTGTCCAAAGACATAACGATATATCCTTTCTGAGACATCAAGCGATGCCAAAGTCTACCCCATGAATCCGTAGTTGTTTGCCCCCAAGGTTCACCATATACATGAAATAAGACTGGGTATTTTTTACTTTCATCAAAATTAGGTGGCTTCATCATCCAACCATCTACCTCTATACCATCTTTAGTTTTTACTGTAAACGTTTCGACCTTAGGGAGATTAAGCTGATCGAATTTTTGAACATAATTCTTATTATCAACTAAAGTACGGATGATTTTATGATCAGGCAAAGAGATCAAATGTGTGCTGGGCGGTGTATCATGATTTGACCAAGTATGAATGGCAAATTTTCCATTTGGAGAGATATCATATTTATGAACACCCGTTTGATTTTTTGGCGTCAATTGTTTTCTATTTCCAGTCCCATTCAAATCTACTTTAAATAAATAACGTTGAGTGGGATTGTCTGGTGACATATTGACATACAGGAAATTTGCTTTTTCTTGTACTTGATATAACCGAGCGATATCGTAATCCCCCTTGGTTAATAATTCTTCTTTTTTGCCATCTATATTTACTCGATATAAATGACGCCAGCCATCTTTTTCGGATTGCCATACAAAAGCCTTTCCATTTTCTAAAAGCGGAAAATCAGTCATTTCCCAATTAATCGTTGGATCAGGTTGTGTAATATCAATCCAAGTCTTTTCTTCTTCAGTATGGATATTTTTAATCTTTCCAGTAGAAGCAGAACAGAGCCAAAGTTTTCTGATGTTTTGTTTTCGATTGAGTTGTTGTACGAGGACTTGATCTTCATTCACCCATTGCATACGCGGTAAATAATCCTGTAGAGGATCTCCTGGAATATCAAACCAATATCTCTTTCCAGAAGCTACATTAATAACGCCAACTTTTACCGCAGAGGGTTTCTCTCCGACTTTTGGATACTGAATAGGTATCATTTTAGAATAAGTAGCATCCGTATTATTAATCATCAAAAAATCTTTAATCTCACTCGCATCTACTTGCCAATAAGCTAGATATTTTCCATCTGCGTTCCAGCGGAAACCATCTCGACAAGCAAACTCTTCTTCATAGGCCCAATCAAAAGTTCCATTAATAATATCGCCATTCCCATCGTCAGTCAATTTAGTAATCTTTCCTTTTTCCAAGTCCTGAACATAAAGATTATGCTCACTTACAAAAGCAATTTGTTTATCATCCGGTGAAAATTTTGCAAACATTAATGAAGAAGACTGCAGACTTGCCCCCACTTGTTTTAATTCCTCTGTCTTCAAATCATACATCCAATAATCTCCCTTCGTATTGGCTCGCCAAACCCTACTGGTATTTGTAAAAATGAGTAATTTCTGAAATTGATTAGACCAAGAGTAATTGGCTATTCGGAGTGCTTGTCCCTCTTCTTTATTTAGGAGTTTTTCGGCAGCTACTAAAATAGTTCTAGTGCCTGTTTTAGAATTATACTTCACAATATCTCTCCCATCAGCATTTTTAGAACGTTCCAATGTCGTGTAATAGGTTCCTTCGCCAAACCATTTAGAAGGGCCAAAAAAACCAGATGAAAACTCACCTGAATAGATTCTATCTAATGTTAATTGGGTAGAGTCCTGAGCCAATAGGAAAGCTCCAAAATTTAAAAAGAGAAAAATCGAAATTAATAAGTTCTTTTTCATAATAGGAAAAATTAGGCTTCAAAGATAGCTAATAGACTTGTTCCTGCAAGGGTTCGCAGGTGTAAAATTGAATCCTATGCTACTTGTCTAATTATGGCCAAAAGGAATGGTCACCCCCAACCAAGGAAGCGCTATAAAACCAAATTCAAAATCATCTCCAGAAATCGGTACAACAAGGCCATAATCTAAAGTGATGTTTTCCCAAACCGTTCTTCCTCCTAAAAAGGTTAATAAAAAATTGTCGTTAGAGTTTCTTAAATAATAATTTTCGGTCATAATAAAATTTCGGCGCCCCAATCTGAGCATGCCACTAAATGATACGGTTGGTCTATCCGCCCAATCTCCACCTGCAAACCCATAGCCTAATCCAATACTAAGGTTAGCATCGGCATTACCTAATGTCCCAACGCCGTACAATACTCCAAATGAATTATTATCTATATTGTCCCCTCCTAATACTGTTCCAATAAGCGCTCCTCCGCCAAGGTGAAATTTATCTTCTTTCACTGGAAAAGAAACTTTGGGCGTAATCCAAACAGGTGTCGCACTTGCATTTAAAAGAAATAAGGGGACGACACCCAGGCCTAGAGTAATATGATCCGTTATTCCTATACTAGCTTGATTAAATAAAATTAAAACGTTTTGATAATACCCTTCTCCTTTTTTCAAACCAAGCGCATTCGGCGCCCAAAAGTATCTTCCAGAATTAGAAACGGATTGCCAGTAATCACTTACATCTTTAATTTTGGAACTGCTTAATTTGATTGATTCAATATCCGCCCGCGTGATCCTTAATCTACCTAGAGATTTAGTCATCAGAAATATTTTAACAGAATCCTGATAGGTGATGACCCCATAAAACTTGTTCCCATTGAGGGTTTGAACTTCCCATATCTGTGTACTATCCTTCGATTCCTGTGCATCTGCGGCAATAGCAAAAAGGGTTAATGCAAAAGCTAAAAATATTTTCAGTACATGCTTTAAAGAAATTTTTCGTCTATTCATTTTAGTTTTTTTAAAAAGATTGTCAGCAAACTTAAAAGGTTCGTCAATGAATTATTTAAATGGAAGAATCAGGCCTATATAAGGAATAGCAATGAAGCCAGTTTCTCTACCATTAGAATTACCAACGCCTCTTCCATTCGGGCCTAAAAATCCAAAGTCTAATGTTACGTTTTTCCATATTGTTCGCCCTCCTATTGAGAATAGGTTTTCTATTTCTCCATAAAAACTAGGATTATTCATAACATTAAAAAATATATTTTCACAGAAAAGATAAGACCGCTTGTTTATTCGAACCATACCACTAAATGAAATTGTAGGAGATTCTAACCAACGATAATCAAGATAGCCATATCCAAGCCCTATGCTGAAATTTAAATTATCTGTACCTACAGTTGCCATTCCATATCCTATAAGAATAGTACCAAATTCTGAGTAATCATCCAATAATAAATCAGCCCAAAACACCCCCGTACTCATTTTGAAGTATTTACTCTTTGTTTTGATTTTCAATTTGGGGACAACCCAAACTGGAGTAGCTGCGCCATCAAAAAGAAATAAAGGCATCATCCCGAAACCTAAAGAGAAGTCATTACTTAGTCCAAAGTTAAAATGATTAGCGAAAAGGTATTTATTCTCATAATACCCCTTTCTCTTTCCTTGCAACATTCCAGTAGGAGAAAGCATCATTCTATTAGAAAGTATATTAGGTTCTATGAATATACTATCTTTTAACTCCTCTGGAACATAGGCTTCTCGATGTTTAATATTACGTTTCACTAAAACCAGCATCCCAAGATCTTTTGTTTTAACATGAAATACCTTTCGACCTTTTACCATGATCTTACCTTTAAAAATACTCCCATCCTTCATTACAATTTCCCAAATAGTCGTTGTATCCTTCTCCAATTGGGCATCAACATTTGTTGAATATAGAAAAACCAAGAAAAATATAAATAGTGGATAAAGAATGCTTTTGCTTTTAAAACAAGTTAGAGATTTCATAGATTTTAAATTTTCATGTTCTTTGACAAATCTCGTGGACGAGCCATAAATAAAATCAAAAGCGACTAAAGGAAGTCTTGATCTTGTTTATGGTTTTGTCTCAAACATGGGATTTGTCAAAGAACCAATTTTCATAAACTTTAAAGTCTGTTAGAGGCAAGGCTTCATTTTAGATAAAAATCTCTTCCTTGTTTCAAACAGGTATTTTTTAAACAGGTTCTAAAGATAAGATAGAAATCGAAAACATAGGCAATTGCCTATTTATTTTCTATGTAAGGGTCGCATTATACTCACGATTGGGCCAGTATAGGGAATTGAAAAATCTAGTGCCGCATTAGATCGAAAAACCCAACCTAAATCTACAACACCTCTTGTATATTGACGTCTGATACTCCAAATTGAATAAATTCCAAATTGTCCGCCGCCAATTATCTCAGCATGCAAAAAAGAACATTCTCCAACTCGGTACATCGCATTCATGGAATAGAAAGGCTGCTTAAATAGTTTTCCGCCGCCCATTCCATAGCCCAATCCAAAGCTTGCACTATAAAATTCGTTACCAAAAGTTCCAACGCCATATAATACACCTATTCTAGTTCTGGGTAATTCAGAAAAACCAACTCTCATACTAGTCGCTCCAAAATATCCAACACTAAAATCAATGTTTTTCATTTTAGTAGGCACCGAAACTTTGGGGCTTATCCAAAGGTATCCTCCTTCAAATTCGGATGCAATCAGCGGTGTTAAGCCTACAGAAATAGACAAAAAGTCTTCTAGCTTAACATTCAAATGATTAAAATAAACAAAAGTATTTTTGTAATAAGCTTCACTGGCTTTGCCACTGGGAGTGATTATATTATGATACGGAAATCTATATTTTGGCCAATACTTGTCACCAATTAAAGATGCTTTATCGAAGCGCTCCATATATTTTATCCGCTTTTTACGAAGTGTTATTTCTCCTACTGATTGAGTATTAAAAACAATACTTCTCTTGGTTTTTTCTAAGATTTCACCAAAATATCTATTACCATCTTTAGCATAGATATACCATAATTCAAGACTGTCAGACGATTCTTGTGTTAATCCAATTTTAGGAGAATACAAATAGAGCAGGATAAAGAAAAAAAAGATTCGGGTTCTATTCATAGCTTTTTGAGTCGTAATCATAGAAGTTGTTTAAGAATTTGTTCAAAAATAACTCACTAAACTACGAAACGATTTTTTACCTCAATACTTTCTTATAAAAATCTCACGTAGCCCTGCTATGCAGCGATTTTAAAGCCTCGTCTTGAGGCAAAATATCTATTTCTCGTAATAGCAGCCATTTTTGAACAACTTCTAAATAAAAAATCTAAACAACTTTCAAATATAGTTTTAATTTTCTAAGAGATAAACGTAATCTTAGGATAAAAATTTTATCGAACTACGCTTATGTAGCACACAAATGTGGAAAAATCAGTAAAACAATATCTCTTCCAGCATCGTTTATAAAAACAAAAATTCATAACTTAGAGCTTTACAAATTGCTTAGAATTATACATTGAGCAATAATTTGAGAAAACGATCATTTGAGATTGATAATAGCACTTACCTTGACAATGGTTGCTGTCTACCAATAAGCATTGTTTATGATCAAGGTAATACCTGACCAGTCTCCTTACTTTCAATCATATAAGGACTAGAAAATGCCAGAATTCGTACACCTCCACTGCCACACGCAGTATTCTTTATTGGATGGAGCTTCCGATATCGCAACCATGATGGACAAAGCCGTCGCTGATGGACAAAAAGGCGTTGCACTCACTGATCATGGGAACATGTTTGGTGCATTTAAATTTGTTGCTGAAGCCAATAAACGAAATATCAAACCAATCATAGGTTGTGAATTTTATCTGGTTGCAGATCGACATAAAAAGTCTTTTTCCAGAGCTGCAGGTGAATCGGATAGGCGCTACCATCAGCTCATGCTAGCCAAAGATCAAAATGGCTATAAGAATCTTTCAAAACTTTGTTCCCTCGGATTTATTGAAGGTAAATATTCAAAATTCCCACGTATTGATAAAGAGCTAATTGAGCAATATCATGAAGGATTAATTGCAACTAGCTGTTGTCTAGGTGCGGAAATTCCTCAAGCAATTTTAAAAGGAGATTTGGAAAAAGCTGAAGAACTGCTCAAATGGTGGCTCAACATTTTCGGTGAGGATTATTATATAGAATTGCAAAGACATCGTGGTCTTGAAAATATAGACAGTACAGGAGTAAGTCAAGAAGACATTAATCAAGAATTGATCAAATTAGCTAGAAAACATAATGTGAAAATTATTGCTACAAATGATTCGCATTATGTGGAAGAAGACGACTGGGCACCACATGATATTTTGTTATGTATCAATACCGCCAGTATTCTTGAACAAGAAAAGCGATTTAAATTTCCTAGTTCTGATTTTTACTTTAAGTCTCAGTCGGAAATGAATCAAATTTTTAAAGATGTTCCGGAGTCGATTGATACCACTATGGAAATCTTTGATAAAATTGAACCGCTCCAATTGGCTCGTGATGTATTATTACCTGCATTTCCATTGCCTCCTCAATATAAAACACAAGATGAATATTTACGAGGGCTCACTTTTGAAGGTGCTAAAAAAAGATACAAAACGATTACGCCGGCTATCGAAGAACGATTGAATTTCGAATTGAGTGTCATCAAACAATCTGGGTATCCAGGATACTTCCTTATCGTTCAAGATTTTACAAGTACGGCCAGAAAGATGGGTGTTTCTGTTGGTCCGGGCCGTGGATCCGCAGCAGGTTCTGCGGTAGCTTATTGTGTAGGTATCACTAATGTCGACCCGATTAAGTATGATTTACTTTTTGAGCGATTTCTAAACCCTGAGCGGGTATCCATGCCTGATATTGATATTGATTTTGATGATGTGGGGCGAGCTAAAGTTATAGATTATGTCATTCAAAAATATGGTCGAAATCAAGTAGCGCAGATCATCACTTATGGATCTATGGCTGCCAAGTCTTCCATCAGAGATGTTGGTCGGGTACTTGATGTCCCCTTGACAGATGTTGATCGGATAGCCAAAACATTTCCACTCAACCTTTCTGCTACGCTAAAAAAAGTATTGGCAGATAAGGATATTGATCCGAAGCTCAAGGGTAAGATGAATTCCGAGGATATCGAAATGGCTTACAACTTTAGAAAGCTTGCCGAAGGAAATGACATCATTGGAAAAACAATCAAAACAGCCAAAAAACTAGAAGGCTCTATCCGTAACACTGGTATTCATGCCTGTGGTGTTGTCATCACACCTGGAGATATCACGGATTATGTACCAGTGACCGTTGCAAAAGACTCTGATCTTTTGGTCACTCAGTTTGACAATAGTGTTGCTGAAGATGCCGGATTATTAAAAATGGATTTCTTGGGTCTAAAAACCCTGACGATTATTAAAGATGCCTGTGCAATGGTTAAACAAACCAAAGGTATTGAGATTGACCCGGATGAAATCCCTCTAGATGATGAACAGACTTATAAATTATTCCAAAGAGGAGAAACTATTGGAATTTTCCAATATGAGTCTAGTGGGATGCAAAAATATATGCGGGAGTTGATCCCTAATAAATTTGAGGATCTGATTGCAATGAATGCCTTGTATCGTCCTGGACCATTGGCTTACATTCCTAATTTTGTAGCCCGTAAGAATGGTCGAGAACAGATCACCTATGATCTTCCGGCTATGGAAGAGTATTTGGCAGAGACCTATGGAATTACGGTATACCAGGAGCAGGTAATGTTGTTGTCACAGAAACTTGGAGGTTTCTCCAAAGGGCAGGCAGATGCACTTCGTAAGGGGATGGGGAAAAAGAAAAAATCAATTATTGATGCCCTATATCCTAAGTTTATTGAAGGTTGTGAAAAAAATGGCCACGCTAAGGAAATAGTAGATAAAATCTGGAAAGATTGGGAAGCTTTTGCATCCTATGCATTTAATAAATCGCATTCGACTTGTTACGCATTTGTAGCTTTTCAAACAGCTTATCTCAAAGCACATCATCCAGCGGAATTTATGGCTGCTGTTTTAACGCATAATAAGAGTGATATTTCTAAGTTGAATTTCTTTTTAAGAGAATGTAAACGAATGAATGTAGAAGTACTCGGTCCTGATGTGAATGAAAGCTATTCTGATTTTGCCGTTAATAAGCAAGGACAAATTCGTTTTGGAATGTCGGCCTTAAAAGGTGTAGGTGAAGGACCAGTAGAAGCTATTTTAAAAGCCCGAGAGGAAGGCGGCCCATTCAAAACCGTTTTCGATATGATGCGCCGATTAGATTTGAGGTCTGTTAATAAACGTTGCGTTGAAAGCTTGGTTTTAGGTGGTGGACTTGATTTATTTGAAGAAACACCGCGTTCCATTTTCTATGCGCCTTCAGAAAAGTATGATACTTTTTTAGAGCATCTTCTTAAATATGGAAATGCTTATCAAAATCAACGCGCACAAAGTGTCAATTCTCTTTTTGGAGATTCAGAAGATGTCATGATTCCAGAACCTAAATTGCCTAGTGTCCCTCATTGGAGTTTGATCGAAAAACTCACCCGTGAAAAAGAAGTCACTGGTATATACATTAGTGGTCATCCTTTAGATGATTATAGAATCGAAGTACAGAACTTTACAACTTGTTCACTGGATAAGATTCAAAACTTCAAAGGTCAAAATGTCAATGTTGCAGGGATCATCACTTCGGCCCAACATCGAGTCAATAAGAAAGGAAATGGCTGGGGTTTATTTACTTTACAAGATTATAATTCTGCTATAGAATTTCCTTTATTTAGTGAAGATTATCAAAAATTTAAACACCTTCTCGAAGCGGGAGCAGTTCTCTATATCAAGGGGAATATGCAAAAACGTTGGAACAGTGAAGAATTTCAATTAAAGCTAAAAGAAGTTAGACAATTAGATAGTATAGGAACAGAAATGACCGATTCAATTACTATCAGACTTCCTCTTGAAAGAATTACTCAAGAGTTGATCAACGATATTGATAATCTTTGCACTACCCATAAAGGGAAACATAAACTTAAAATGGTTTTTATTGATAGAGCGAATCAAATATCTCTAGATCTTATCGCACCAGATACTGAGGTAAATGCGGATAGTGATTTTATTAATGAACTGGAAAGGATTGGGGTTCGGTATAAGGTTAATTAGGGAGAAAGTAGTGATGGTTTCTGCGCAGCAGAAAAACGATAGTTTTTGCTGCGCTAAAAAGTGATGGTTTCTGCTGCGCAGAAAAGTGTTCAACCCTCTAGGAAATATTTAATTTGTTAGAACTTTATCCTTTGTGAGCACTGCGTTTTCTTTGTGTACTCTGTGTCCTAAAAAAAATAAAAATGTCTATTTCAGGTTTTACAATGGTAAAAATGCAACGAAATTATACTACCCTATTAGGGAAGCTATACTATCTATTCTTCCTATTGTAGATGAGTTTGTTGTTGCACTTGGTGATTGTGATCCAGATGATGAAACGCGACAGGTTATTGAAAGTATTCCATCGGATAAAGTAAGAATAATAGATACCATTTGGGATTTAAAAAAATATCCTAATGGAACGGAGAATGCACATCAAACTGATATTGCAAAAAGTCATTGTACAGGAGATTGGGTCTTTTATTTGCAAGCTGATGAGGTAGTACATGAAAAATACTTGCCGATTATAAAAGCTAATTGTGAAAAATGGCTTAAAGACCTTGAAGTAGAAGGGCTTTTATTCAATTATATTCATTTCTGGGGAGACTATGATCATCATCAAAATGGCCATGGTTGGTATAAAAATGAAATCCGTATCGTTAGGAATATTAAATCCATTCACTCTTGGGAATCCGCCCAGTCATTTCGCCGCATTCCAAATTTTGATGGTAAAAACTATCGTCAACAAGTAGGTACTTACAAACTTAAAGTTGTAAAAACCCCTGCATTTATCTATCACTATGGCTGGGTAAGACCACCTCATTTTATGCAAAATAAAAAGAAGGCTCTAGACACTATTCATAAAGGGAAAGAAAAAGTTACGGATTTATATAAAGATCAAAAAGACTATTTTGACTATGGCCCTTTAGGTAAATGTGCTTTGTTCGAAGACAGTCATCCTGAAGTAATGAAATCTTTTATTGCAAAATTCAGTTGGGCAGATCAGCTCAATTATTCAAAAAAAGAGATTCATCCAAACCGAAAAAAACAAAAACACGAAAAATTAAAATACCGCATTTTAACCTTCTTCGAACAAAACCTTTTTGGCGGAAATGAAATAGGTGGTTTTAAAAACTATATTCTTTTAAACCGATAGTTTTCAGAGTCTGTTTAAATTTTGTTCGCTTAGGCGAAAAAACAGGATTTTATGACCAATCAAGGCTCTTTTCGATTGGAATAGCCTTAGCTATTGTAGTTGAAAAAGCCGCAGAGTGGGCGAAAAAGACGTTTTTGTAGCCCAGCTAATAATTTTTAAACAGGCTCTCAGTATTCCCACAAAATCTCATTCAGCCTGTATCGACGCTCTATTCTCTAAGGAACTGGTTGATTTCTGTGTATTTAAAATCTGGAGAATCTTTAAAAAACTGCTTTAAAGTCCAGATATGAGATGCGCCATAAATGATCAGTAGTTTTTCTTCTTTTTCAAAATCAGTAAGGTCCAGAATATTTGCAAAAATCCTTAAATTTCTTCTATACCATCTAGTTACTGAATCCGCTCCTAAGTAATGATCCCCTGCCCCTGATAGCACACTCTCCGTCAAATAAATCTGGTGATTAAACAAAGCATTATTGGGATCGTTAATTAAAGCCAAATATTCCGAAAGCGTAAGTATAGATTTTAAAGAATCTTCAATTTCATAATATTTATCATAATTATATCTATTTGACTTTTCATACTGGCCTTTTAATTTAAGGTAGGCTGCTTCATCAAAGTTTTCCCAATCTAAATCTACACCTAACCAATCGGCTCTTGCATCTGAACAATATATTTTATCATGCCCTAATCTCTTTCCTAATTGGAAAGCAATTTGATAAACTTCATCATTTTCACTAAGCCCAAATTCTTCATTTAGATATTTATCATATTGATCACTGATCAGGCTATCAGAAGATATTCTATTCCGTTCAATAAATATTTTGCTTGGTTGAAACTTTGTAATTTTATCCAGTAGTAAATTAAGTTCTATTTGTCTTTCCTTAGAAAGTACATCAACGGTATGCTGATCTTCATAATCATGCGGAACTGAATTTGTAAAATGAAAAGTACCTAATACAGAAACTTCAGCTTTATGTTTGCCAACGAATCTTTCTGTATCAAAAAAATGATTATAATCTTGACTAATTTCTTTTTTTTCATTGCATGAAACGATAAGAAGCATTCCTAAAAGAAAAATTTGAATCTTTTCTGACATAGTTTTTTGATTGAAGTTGTTAATGAATTAAAATCTTTTTAAAACTATTCATCTTTCTTTCTAATTAGCCGTAAACAGTAGGCTTAGTAAGCTCTGAGATTCTTTTGAAGTACCCAATTTATCATTTATTTTCAGCTTTCTATATTTTCTAATCATCTTTTCTACTTGCTAAAGATACAATTTACGCCTCCTATCACTTTTTAAAGATATTTTTTCAAACACCAGATTACCCTGTTCAAACAAACAATTACCCTGTTCAATCAGGGTACCCATTTTTCTAATACTTAAAAAAAGAATCATCTAGTTTATACTTCAAAATCTAACTAATTATGAAGTATCCATTTTTAATTTCCGCCTTTATCTTAGTGACAGGATTCTCTGCTAAAACTCAATCTTTAGATCACGACATTCAGAAAAGTTTTCAACAGGCTCAAGAAAACAGTCAATATGTTTTGATGGTTTTTTCCGGATCAGATTGGTGTAAACCTTGTATCCAATTCAAGCAGAAAATCCTTTCGAATAAAACATTTACAGATTACAGCTCAAACCGGCTTTTACTACATGAAGTAGACTTTCCTTATAAAAGGAAAAACAAATTATCGAAAGCTCAACAAAAACACAATGATATGCTCGCTGGGAAATATAACAAAGAAGGTGTCTTTCCAAGAGTCTTATTATTCAATGAACATCAGGAGCTTATCGCCGAAATAAATTATAAGGAGTACATGACTGTAGACCAGTTTATCAATCAACTTAGAGTATATTCAAAAACCGAAAAACTTTAATCATATGCCAGCGACCATCAGTAAAAAACAATTAAAAGCCCACCACTATTCCGTAAAATTAATGGGTTGTCAATTTGTACTCACTGCGATTGATCCTGATCCACACAAAGCATGGGAGGCGATACGAGCAGGAGAACGAGAGATTGAACGAATTGAAAATTTAATTTCTTCCTGGAGAATGGATACTCAAACCGCGATGATCAATACGAATGCAGGTATAGCCTCCGTCCCTATTGACAAGGAATTGTTTGACTTGATTGACCGGAGTTTAAAAGTATCGAAAATGACCGCAGGTGCTTTTGACATCAGTGGAACCTTAGCCCGTTATTATTGGAATTTCAATAATCAAGAAAATGAATGGCTGTCCCAAGAACAGATTTATGAACTCAGAGATTTAATCAACTATCAATTGATCAAACTAGATTACGAAAAGCAAAGTGTCTACCTCCAAAAGAAAGGAATGAAAATTGGTTTTGGGGGAATCGGAAAAGGCTACGCCGCTCATCGGGCACATCTAATCATGAAATCAATGAATATCCAAAGCGGTTTGATAAATGCTTCCGGAGATTTGATGAGCTGGGGAAAGCCACCCAATAAAGAATCCTGGACAGTCAATATCCCTTCGCCAAAAGATCGTCGACATTCCTTATTTGAATTTACGATCCCGAATGGTTCAGTCGTAACTTCTGGAAACTATGAAAGTTACACCTTGATGGATGGAAAAAAATATTCCCACATCATAGATCCAAGGACAGGCTTACCAGTAGAATTTGTTAAAAATGTATCCGTCCTTTCTCCTAATCCAGAATTCGGAGATGCATTAGCAACAGCCATTACCGTTATGGGCCCCAATGCGGGCATTAATGTAGTTGACCGATTAAACGGAGTCGAATGTATGGTGATCGACAAAGATGATAATGTTTATTTTTCAAAGGGTTTAAAATAGTTGAATTATGAAAAAACAAAATTGGAAAATCAGTCTGTTCGGGCTAGTCCTAACACTTGCTTTTTGCAGTTCTTGCAGCTCCGTCAAGCCTTATCAAAAAATGTATATCAATGATCCTTGCATGGTATTAGAGGCGAATAAGTTGGATTTTTTTGAGACCAATTTTCAAACGTACCGTGAAGGTGCTTCCGGAGCAAACGGAGGTAAAGTAGGAGGAGGTTGCGGATGCAATTAGTAGCAATCACTGCATTCTTTGTCCTCTTCATGTGCCTCCAAGATGTGAAGGCTCAATTTCTAGGCAAATTTTTTAGCAGTAAAAACAAGAAGCAGCTCTATAAGGATAGTATCGGCATTGATCATACTTATTACGAGCGTCCGGACTGGAAAACCATAGATGTGGATTTTCTTAGTAGTTACTATAGTCAAGATGGAAATAACTCTCCGGTCACCGGAGGAATTGGTACAGAGCAATTGACTGATTTCACACAAAAGATTATTTTATCAATTCCAACGAGTCAGAAGTTTACACTAAACCTAGACGGGGGATACGATTACTACTCTTCTGCCTCAACTGATAATATTGATAATTTACAGTCTGGAGAATCCGGAGCAGATATCCGGGTACATGGCAATATCGGTTTGGATTATAAACTTAGCGAATCAAAGAATATCGGTTTCCGGCTTGGAGGGAGTGGAGAGTATGACTATACCTCTGTTAGTGGTGGTGTCTATTATAATTGGTTGTCAAAAAGTAAGAACACCGGGTTTAGTCTATCCGCTCAAGCTTTTATCGATAAGTGGGATTTGATTTATCCAACAGAATTACGAGGCAGTGCAAAAGCACCAACTGATCGGCGACAATCTTATAGTGGTTCCATTGGATTTAGTCAGGTTTTGAATAAGCGAATGCAATTGTCCATTCAGGCCGAAGGAATTTATATGACAGGATTATTATCAACACCTTTCCATAGAGTATTTTTTGCGGGGCAGGATAAGGCAAGGATTGAAAATTTACCAAGTAGCAGAATGAAAGTTCCAATTGGCCTTCGATTGAATACCCATATCACCGATTGGTTGGTTTCCAGAATGTACTATCGCTATTATTGGGATGACTGGGGAATACAGGGACATACAGTGAGCTTGGAGTTACCAATAAAAGTAAATCGTTTTTTCTCCATTGCACCGCATGTCAGGTATCATAAGCAAAGTGCCTCAAAGTATTTTAGAGGCTATAAAGAACATAAAATTTCTGATACTTTTTATACTTCAGATTATGATTTATCAGGATTGAGTAGCCTTTCTTATGGGCTAGCTTTGAGTTATAGTCCAGTAAACGGATTAGCTCGTTTTAAACTACCTTTTAAAGATCATCCCCTTTTCATGCTCAAAAGTATTGAACTCAAATACAGCCATTTTGACCGGAGCGATGGCTTGAAAGCAGACATTATTAGTTTAGGTTTGAAATTTAGCTTTTAAATTCTTAGAGGTCGTTCCATTTTAGAAGATACAGAAAGAAAGTAGCTTCTATCTGGAATGGCCTCTTTTTTATTTTTGATAAATGACTCTGATTAACTTATTTTTAATTACATTACCTTTACTCAACTTTAGTATTTTGGGAAAGCGCAAAATAAGAATCTGAGAATTTTTCTACTGATTCAAATAAAATCAAAAATTGATAATTAGCTATTTATGTTTTTTTCCAATTTAATCTTGTGTACTTCTTTTTAATTATTAAACCTTGGTATAAAAGTATGATGTTTAAAAATAAAAAGCAGAATGACAAGGATTAGCAGAGTCCGCGGGTTGGGAATGTTCAAAAACGTGGGTGCGGGAGCCTGACTTGCGTGTTAGCATTTTTTTGAACTAGAATTTTGGATACTTTTTTTCAATGAAAAAGTATCAGTAAAAAAGATGTTGCCTTAGCAATGAAATGCTAAAATCGAACTTTATGCTCAGGTATTTCTTTTGAGCACCTGAATACATCGTAAAATAATTAAAATTGCTTTTGGTGGTCTCTTTTTCGATTTGAACTTCCTCAAATATTCCTTAAATAACTAAGGCTATTCGCGTCACATTTGAGTCGTCAAATCAAAAAATAGCCTCAACCAAAACGCAACAGAATTTAATTTACGATGTACTGAATAAAAATTAAGATTTATTGAAGTGAAAATTACAAGCAATTCTATTATCTCTGGCACCTTATTCCTATTTCTAATCGCTGTCCTGATGGCCTTAGAAGAATTTTATGAAGGAGAAATGAGTGCCACAACTGCAGTAGAGGAAGTTTTAGCCTATCTATCTATATTGGCGATTTTGTTTTTTGGGATCGTTCTACCATTTGATAAGACCATTCATCGACTCAATAAGAAACTAAATTGGAAAGATCATTTCTTTTGGCGAATACTCATTGAAGGAACAATAGTGGTAGGCTTGTCTCTTATTCTGGGATACTTTTTCGGACAATTTATCCATCATTATATTGATCACATTTTACCGACCTCAGCTGTTATTTTTAGAACAATTTTATTTCTCTTTATTTGTGCGTCTTTGATCATGGCTTTATTAGAACTTCGATATATGCATGATGAGCAGAAAGAACTTCGAGACTTAAGTCAACGTCTAGAAAAAGAAAATATCGAAACCCTGTATAATTCTCTAAAACAGCAAGTGAATCCACATTTTTTATTTAACAGCCTGAGTGTGCTCTCATCTTTGATTCATTATGATGTAAAAAAGGCCGATGCCTTTATCGAACACTTTTCAGATATCTATCGGTATGTGCTGGATATGAATCAAAACAAATTGGTGACGCTCCAACAAGAATTAGACTTTTTAGAATCCTATTTGTATTTGCAAAGCATTCGCTTCGGTGAAAATATAAATTTGGTTTCATCCATTAATGACGAATCTACCATGCAGCGTTTACCTCCACTTTCTTTACAGTTGGTTTTCGAAAACATCCTAAAACACAATATCATTTCCAGTAAATATCCTATGTCAATTGATTTAAGTGTAAAAGATCAATTTTTGATTATAGAAAATACTTTGAAAGAAAAACCAAATCATAAAAGCCCTGGAATTGGAATACCAAACTTGAAAGAAAAGTATAAACTACTAGATGCCAGTCCACCAGTATTTTTAAATAAAGGAAATCGTTTTGAAGTTCGCTTACCATTGATCAAAAAATTAGAACAATGAAAGTTGTTATTATAGAAGATGAACACCTTAATGCTGTTCGACTTGAAAAATTATTGCAAAATATAGACTCTGAAATAGAAGTCTTACAAGTATTAGATAGTGTAGAAACTTCGATTGATTATTTGCAATCTGTAAAAGAATTAGATTTGATTTTCCTGGATATCCAACTGACCGACGGGTTAGGTTTTGAAATTCTACCAAAGATAGATGCTACTATTCCATTGATCATTACCACTGCTTTTGATCAATATGCCATCGAAGCATATAAATACCTCAGCCTCGATTATTTACTCAAGCCTATCAAAGAAAAAGATCTAAAAAAGAGTTTAGAAAAATTTCATCAATTTTATAAAAATAATCAAGCACCAAATTTTCCTCTAGAACAAATCAAAGCATTATTACAACCTGAAAAATATACCCAAACCTTTATCTGTAAAAGAGGTAAAAGTCGTTATCCAATAAAAGCAGATCAGATTGCCTATTTCTTTACAGAGGATAGAGATACTTGGGTAAGGACTTTTGATGGCAAGGAATTTAATATCCCAGTCAACTTAGATCACCTAGGGCATCAATTAAATCCCAATACCTTTTTTCGAGCCAATCGAAAATTGATTTGCTCTAAAAGTGCCGTCAGCAAATTTGAAATCCTGGTTAAGTCCAGAATCAAATTAAGCCTCGACCCCAAAGCCTCATTTGAGGTATTTATATCCTCGGAGAAAGCTCAAGGTTTTAGAGATTGGATTGTGGGGTAGGGGGTAATGACCAATAATACATCTAAGAAAATAAACATATACTTCTCTAGTCATGCAAGTCCATATGTTAGTATTTAATAAGAATATAAAATTCTCCTAATTACAAAATCGTAATTAGGAGAATATCGACTACTCCATAATATAGACTCTTTCAGAATTTATTAGCCCGCCAACATTATTCCTAATCGAAAGCATGTAAATACCTTTAAGCAAATAAGAAGTATTAATTTGATGTTGAGTATTCAAAGGAGATAAAATAATCAGCCTCCCAGCTATATCATATAAGGAGAGCTCAATCGGCTCACTATACTCAACATTCAAGATTCCTATTGATGGATTAGGATAAATACTGATTTCATCTAAATCAACTTGTAGTGAAACGATATCTACAGTTTCTCTACTTCCATCAAAGTCTGTTTGAATTAATTTATAATAAAAAGTCCCTCCTCGGTTTATGTGGTCTTCTACACTATAGTTTTGAATTTCAAAACTATTACCAACACTAGGGATATTTTTAATATCTTCCCATCTAATACCATCATCAGATCGTTGTATCGTGTAATAATCGTTATTTTCTTCAGAGGCCGTTTTCCAGGCTAGTAGTACATTTTGATTCCCCAAATAGGCTGCATCAAAATTAATAAGTTCAACTGGTAAACCTTCTTCTGTTGTAAATATTCCATACTCACTAAAACACAAACCGAATTGTTTAGCCGTTACGATATAATTATAAGTAGTGTTTGGCTCAAGAACAGCCTCAGGAACATGGTAAAAAGTATCCAAAAGATTATCAATAAATATTGCAGCTGTTCCAGATACAGTCCCAGAACTACAAGAATGACTATATTCAGGATCATTGTATACTTGAAGTCGATAACTATCATCAAAAGGCGAAGAATTCCATTCAAAAGTCAAATCTTCAGGATAAGTTTCACCGTTTTCAGGTGTAATAAGGTCTGGTCCCTTTCCAATAGTAAAATTCGGTGTTACGATTTGATAATAAGCCGCACAACAAGAAGAAGTTGGCCTATAATCATAATAAAATTTAAAGCGATAATTATTTCCGGGAGTTAAAGTATTCGGTATAGGCCAATCTAACCAGCCATGAGTTCCAGAACATTCAATACCAAAATCGTGGATTAATGTAGATCCTTTAAATAACTGTAGTCCTGTATTAGTTCCGTTTAGTCCATCTTCACATGTAGCGTTGGTTGAACCTCCTGAATCCCAACCATATCCAGCATCTAAATTATGGAGTTCAATTTGCTTTCCTAAGTCGTAATTAAATAAGAATTGAAACCAGATGGGACCATCTGTATAAATTACATCATACTGAGCAGAAATTTTTGAACATTGAAGTATAAAAGTAAAAAAAAGGAGAACGAGTTTATTTTTCATAATATATGTTTTACTTAAAAAAGTTTATTTTTTTGAAATTCCATTCTAATAGACAACATCATAATAAATCAACTACAGGAACCATCACCAAATCCGTTTTTCCCAACAATTCTATTTTTATAAAAACGAAAAGGAACAATTACAATGATATTTTTCGGATTCAAGGCTTCGCTAATAGAGGCTATCCGAATCAGATTTAAACACAATACTATTTCGGAATATAGATACGATCTGTGTTGATTATATCGCCTGTAATATTTCTAATGTAAAGCATGTAAATACCTGATTGTAAAGTAGAGGTGTTAATCTTATGTTGCTTATTCATAGAAGAAAACTTTATAACCCTTCCATTAAGATCACATAAGGATAACTCAATTGGATCACTATACTCAACATTCAGAATTCCTATTGGTGGATTAGGATAAATACTGATTTCATCTAAATCAACTTGTAGCGAAACAATATCTACGGTTTCTCTACTTCCATCAAAGTCTGTTTGAATTAATTTATAATAAAAAGTCCCTCCTCGGTTTATATGATCTTCTGTACTATAGTTTTGAATTTCCACACTATTACCAATACTAGGAATATTTTTAATATCTTCCCATCTAATACCATCATCAGATCGTTGTATGGTGTAATAATCATTATTGTTTTCTGAGGCCGTTTTCCAGGATAACAGAATCCTTTTATCTCCGAGGTAAGTTGCTTCAAATTCGATAAGCTCAATTGGTAGCGCTCCGCCTTTCACTATAATATTTCTAGAGACTGCTCCATTTTTGATAGCATGATAAGTTCCTCCATCAACCAACATCAAAGAAGGGAATGAGTGTACAAAATTATATCCAATCGTATCATTATCATCTTTGATCCAGAAAAGACTTTCTTCAGGTAGGTTATCCGGCCAAAAGTTTACTTCTGAATTAATAGAAGCACTATTTAATAAACAAACATTTTGAGTACTTCCTTCCCCTTTAATTTCTACAGATTCGACAAGAATAACACTGCTATTTTCCAGATCACCCCGTACTATCAACGGTTCATTAAAATCAATAAGTCCCAAATCTCCATTAATCAGATTGCCTTCTACTTCTACATCATAAGCATAGTTTCCTTCCAGATGCATCATAGTGCCTTGATTATTTAAATCACCTCTAATATTAAATCTATTGTCTCCCCCTGAACTTGTTGAAACTAAGGACAGGGTATCCTGTATGTGTAGGTTACCTAGTATCTCCACATCTTTCCACATGCATACTTCTCCTTGTAATTTTAATTCGTCTCCTGAAGGAGGATAAAAATGTCCATTGCTGTAGTATAAAGTTCCAATACCCTCAATTGTTTTCGCATTCATATAATGACCATATAGAAACCTTCCTTCATCTCTTAGAGTCAGTTTATATTCTGCCATATCTAAAGTGTCTCCATCAAAATTAAAAACCTTCCCTATATCAAGAGGTCCACTTAGGGCAATTTGTGTTGAGGTTTTATAGCTATAGATCGGGTCGTTGAAGGTACCTTCTAGGTATTGGAGATTGGAACCTTGTAGTTCGATGCTTGTTACATTGATGTGATTGTTGTTGTCTACATTGCCTTCAAGGAAGAGGTTGTTTGGGAGTATGATGGTGCCGTTGTTGGTTAGGTTGCCTAATACTTCGATATTGTATGGTGAATCTCCAATTAAGTGGAAAATATGTCCATTATTCAATAAATTCCCCAAAACATTAAATAAATTATCCCCTGCTGAACCTGTGGAAACTATAGACATGGTATCTTCGATTACTAAATCGCCTATAATTTCAACATCTTTCCACATACATACTTCACCAGTGATTGTTAATTCGTCACCTGGCGGTGGATAGAAATAACCATCGTTTTGAGAAGTCATGTTTATACCATAAAGTTCACTTATGTTTTTATAATGACCTCCCGTAAAGCGGCCAGGTCCTTCTTGTTCTACCTGGTATTCAGACACATCCAATGTATCGCCAAACATGTAAAATATATTTCTAAGAATCAATATTCCACTTAACCGTATCTGTCCTCCTTCTTTCTCATTCTTCAATGGGTCACTAAACTCTCCTTCTATCATTTGAAGCCCATCTCCTTCAAAAACTATCTCCGTTACATTGATATAATCATTGTTATCTGCATCACCTAATAATTTTATTCTCTTTCCAATTAAGTGGATTGCACCCTCATTTGTTAACTTCCCTCCCACCTCTAGAAAGTAACTCTTTGATCCACTTCCGCTTAATATTTGCCCCATATTCAGTAAATCCCCTTCTATATTAAAATCAAATACACCGTTAGAAATACTTGTAGTATTGATTATCATGGTGTCTATTACCACTAAATCTCCCAAGACATTAACGTCACTCCACATCTTTACTTCTCCCGTCAATGTTAATACTCCTCCTTGTGGTGGATAAAAATAACCATCGTTTTGAGAAGTCATGTTTATACCATAAAGTTCACTTATGTTTTTATAATGACCTCCCGTAAAGCGGCCAGGTCCTTCTTGTTCTACCTGGTATTCAGACACATCCAATGTATCACCAAACATATAGAAGATATGTTTTAGAATCAATATTTCACTTAATCGTATCTGCCCTCCTTCTTTCTCATTCTTCAATGGGTCACTAAACTCTCCTTCTATCATTTGAAGTCCATCTCCTTCAAAAACTATCTCCGTTACATTGATATAATCATTGTTATCTATGTCACCTAATAATTTTATTCTCTTTCCTGATAAATTAATCGTTCCATTATTTGTTAACATGCCTGATACTTCTAGAAAGTAACTCTTTGAGCCACTTCCACTTATTATATGCCCCATATTCAGTACTCCCCCCTCTATATTAAAATCAAATACACCATTAGAAGTACTTGTAGTATTGATTATCATTGTATCTGCTACCACTAAATCTCCCAAAACATCAACGTCACTCCACATCTTTACTTCTCCCGTCAATGTTAATACTCCTCCTTGTGGTGGATAAAAATAACCATCGTTTTGTGACGTCATAGCAATGCCATGAAGTTCGCTTATGTTTTTATAATGACCTCCCGTAAATCGACCTAATCCTTCTTGTTCTATCTGGTATTCAGACACATCCAATGTATCACCAAACATATAAAAGATATGTTTTAGAATCAACATTTCACTTAATCGTATCTGCCCTCCTTCTTTCTCATTCTTCATTGGATCGCTAAACTCACCCTCTATCTCTTGTATTCCATCTCCATCAAAAACTATCTCCGTTACATTAATATAATCATTGTTATCTACATCACCCAAAAATTTGAGCTTCTTCCCAATCAAATGGATTGTGCCTTCATTGGTTAACTTCCCTCCTACTTCCAAAAAGTAACTCTTTGAGCCGACTCCACTTAGTATATGCCCAGAGTTTTGTAAATCACCTTCTATATTAAAATCATATATATTAGTAGAGCTGTTTGTATTGATAATCATTGTATCTGCTACCACTAAATCTCCCAAGACATCAGCATCACTCCACATCTCTACTCTGCCTGTTATCGTTAATGCTCCCCCTTGTGGTGGATAAAAGTAACCATCATTATAGCCTGTCATTTCTATTCCATGAAGTAGATTTATATTTTTATAATGACCTTCTATTAACTTTCCTCCCTCTCGAAAAGTAACCGTATTCTGCCCAATATCTAACGTATCTCCAGCCAGATTAAATGTTCCTTTCAACTCCATAGGACTACCAATACTCAATTGATTAAAAGTATTTTCACTAATAATAGAACTATTAAAATTTCCAGAGATAGTCTGAAGTATATCTCCATTTAATATAAGCGGAGCAGACCAAATTCCATTATTGTCAACATCACCTGCAACATTCATATTACAAGCAATAGTCCCGGAATTAGCAACAGAGCCTTCCACATTAAAATGAATATTATCATCTAGTATACTGGAATTGGTAAGATTGCCATTAACAAAAATAGTTCTATATGCACTGTTGGTATTTGTAAGTGTTCCATTACTGTTAATTTCCAAATCAACCATTGATAGATTTTGTCCGAATGTAACAGGACCAGCAATAACCACATTATCACTTAATGCAGGCACCACATGCCCTACCCAGGTAAGCGTATCTCCCCAACTTCCACCTCCAGGAACGGAAGTAATAGTTGCAGCTTTAGAATTAAAATAAAGAAATAATAAAAGAAATAATAGTTTTGTTTTTTTCATGATTCGCAAGGTCTTGATTGAGGAAAAGAGGAACAATTACAAAAGGTAGATTTTATTTAAATTTAATTTTTATCAGCAGAAACTGAATGTATACAAACTCCTTAATTGAGTGATTGAGATAGATTATCAATTAATAAAATATACCAGTAATTGTTCCTTGTTCGTTCATTTGAATTATATATTGTCAATAGTGTTTATTTTTTGTGTAAATATTACTAAATATTGCATAATATTGCATAACAGTTTTCCTGATTTACCTTTGAAAATTCAGCTTAATTATTTCTTTAATGATTCGGAATAATCAAGACAAAAAACCTTTTAAGGTTTTAACCTTATTCAATATATTTTCTAGCGATAAAATTACTCAGCTAGGCAAGTTTCTACAGTCCCCTTATTTTGGTGTCTCTGAAACTAATTTAACCTTATTCGAATGTTTAAAATCAAGGAAACAAAAGGGCATATTAGAGCAGACTACCAAAAAAATTATTGCGGATAGAGTATTCCCTAAGCGTCAATATTCCGACAGGAAAGTGAATAACGCAATTTCAGGTTTAACTAAAAGTATTGAAACCTTTTTATCCTTAGAAGAGCTGAAACAAAATCAAAGAATATCTAAAAAAATAAAACTTGAGGCTTTTGCAAAAACACCCTTAAATGAAAAATTCGGAAATCTTTTAAAAAAATCACATCAAGAACTAGATGAAGACCCAGTAAAAAATGCAATATATTATCGAGGCAAAATATTTTTACTTGAACTGCAATATATCTACCCATATAAAGTAATCGTTAAAGAACAAAAGAATATCCCCCACTCTATTTTAAAATTAACCGAGCAATACAACGCTTTTTTACAATTGCAATATCATTGTGAATTATTAAATAGGTCAAAGATAACTTCCGAAGTTTTTCAGATTAACCGCCTTCATTCTAAAGAAAAAGAAGTATTCAGAACACTTATTAAAAACAATCAGTTGGCCAGAATATATTTTAATATTCTAAAACTGGCAATAAAAGATATCAATCAAAAGGTTTTATTTAAAGAAACTAAAGAATCTTACCTAGCAATCAATGACCATTTGTCCAAATCAGAAAATCGATTAATCTCTCAACATCTACTCAATTATACTACTCGACAAATTGATTGTGGAAACGAAAAATATAAAGCCTGGCAGTTTGAGCTTTATAAAACGAGCCTTCAAAAAAATACTATTGTGATTGATGGTCAAATGACGCACACTACTTATTTGAATATTGTTGTCTCTGCCTTATCGCAAAATGATTTTCAATGGACTGAAAAATTTATCCACGATTATAAAAACAAGCTCATTTCTACTCATCAAGAAAATGCGTGTTCCTTTGCAATGGCCTTTTTATATTTTACAAAAAAAGAATTACTATCTTCTTACGATGAATTAAAAAAGATTAAAACAGGAATCCTAGAATATAAACTTAGAATAAAATCACTACTACTTAGAGTACTTTATGAAATTAACAGTACGCTAAATGTAAAAGAAGAGGAATTGGAAAAACATATTAATAACTTCAAAGTTTTCATTAATAGAAACAAGGAAAAATATAGTAAAGAAAAAATAAAAAGTTATAATAATTATATCAGCTTTGTTGAAAAATTATATCTTCTGAATGGTCAATATATTCCTAAAGAAAAGAGAGTTACACTTAAAGAAATATTAAATAATACTCCTTTAATTATTGCAAGAATGTGGTTATTTGAAATGATAAAAAAATTAAAATAAATAGGGGAAACAAGTTTCCTAGTTCCCCCTAAGAAGTTTAAAAATCATTGATATCTTCAATAACAATATCTGTTTGATCATCCTGCCCGCCTTTTATCTTTGCTAATAAAAGTGTTTCAACAGCTTTTTCTTTAAAATCTATAATTCTTTTTTTTCGAATTGACTTTTTCATAATACAATGTATTATGAGCATGGCGGGGTTTTAGCATTCGGCCTACAAACGCCATTTTTTCGCTTATGCTTCGCCTCCCAAATCCTCATTATGCTATAGCATAACTCCAATTTCAGGGTCTAGCCCAAGCAAAAAACTGACAGTTTTCGGCTCGAAGCCCAAATCCCCTTCATGCTCTAATGTAAAAAATGTGGTTAATACGCAGGGTATACCTGCAAACCGCATTCATTATCCATTGCATCATGCGCGCCTGATACAGAAGATGACAACCCTAACCTACTTGAAGCTTCGAAAAGTAAAGTCAAGGAGAATACGTTTTACTTATGAATGTAAATTGGAAAGAAAAAGAGGAGAAAGAAAAAGAAAAGTGCAGATGCACTTTATCAGCAGGCATATACTACCTATTAGCAGGCGATCATTTGCTAGAACTAACTAGAGGGAAGTACTTTTTAATATTGGGAATATACTTTTTGCTAAAGGGAATCAATCTTCCTGCTATTTGGAGTTGGTTGCCATGAATAGCTATTACATGATCCAAGTTTATGATAAAAGATCGATGAACTCGAATGATCTGTTCAAATTGATTGATCCTGGAATGGAAAGGGTCAAAAGTACCAGAGATCACAAATTTCTTTTTAGATGCTGTATGGATAGTTATCGTATTTTTACCACCTTCAATATATTGGATATCATAAACACTGATCCGATGATATGTATTTCTGTCTTTTATAAAAAGAAAATCTTTTTGAGTATCCGGCTGATCTCTTTCATTTTGTAACGTCTCTAAAACATAATCTATCGCAGATTTTAGTTGATAATCGTTAAATGGTTTGGGTAAGAAATAGACATGATTAGTTGCCTGCATTGATTTGAATATATATTCTTCTTGCAAACTGGAGAAATATATAATCGCTACTTCTTTTTGCATTTGATTAATTATTTCTGCAGTCTGGATACCTGTCATTTCTCCATCGAGTTTGATATCCATAAATATGATATCAAAGACTCTATTAGCCAATTTGGCAATTGCCAATTCACCAGAATGTGTTCTTTCAATATCTTTAAAGCCGAATTGATTGAGTTGAACATTCATTCTTTCTGCTAGGATGAAATCATCTTCTACAATCAAAATGGAAATTAAAATTTTGTCCTTCATTTCATGCAAAGGTTATTTCATAACGTGCGCCCGGAGCATTGGAAATTTTTATTTGCCCTTGTAACTGCTCTACGAGTAGATTGATCATTTTTAAGCCAAAAGATTCCTTAGGCATTTTTTCTTCTACGGGAAGTCCATTTCCATTATCTTCCACAATTAGTTTCATCCGCTTATCCTTTGCCAAAGTAATATTTATTTTTGGCGCAGCCGCATTTTGAAATACATGCTTAAATGAATTGGTAATTAGTTCATTAATAATCAACCCAATTCGCATAACCTGATCTGCATCCAATTCAAGAGGAGCAATATTCATACTTAATTGAACCTGTGATTTTGGGTCAAAAGTAAAAGAAATATTTTTGATCAAATCTTCCAGATACTCTTTTATATTTAAGAATTTAGATGATTTATTATCAATAAATAGTTTTTGATGAAGCAGCCCCATCGCTTCTATTCTATTCCGGTTTCCAGACATAAGTCTTTTCGTTTCCTCATTTTTTATATCTTGCTCCTGCAAACCAAAGATACTGGCTGCAAAAAGTAAGTTATTTTTAATCCGATGTTTCTCTTCTTCATATAAAACTTGAATCGTAGCTTCTGCTTTTTTTAATCGCCTATTAACTGCAATGAATAATACTATCGCAAGTAGAAGTATCACAGCCAATACAGAGAGCAAAGTGATTCTTTGTTTTTTTGATTTTAATTCAACGGTCTGTAAATCAATTTGCGTCTGGCGTTTAACAGATTCATATCGCTCCTGAGCATCGGCTGACAATTTTGCTTTTTCTGTGGTAAATAATTCTTTCTCTTTATTATAAAAGAGCTGATTATATTTTAGAGCTTCTTGATAATTTTCTTTTTGGTTATATGCTTCTGCCAATAAAGAGTAATTTTGACGGACGTAATCCGGGTTGTTTATCTGTTCTGAATAGTTCAAACTTCTCTTAATTACTTCAACAGCCTGATCATAATTACCTAGTTTAGTATATGCTGTCCCCATACTATTATAAATACCAGCGAGTATTAGTGCGTTTCCAGTAGGCTCGATAATTTTCAAGGCTTTTTTATTGTAATTTAAACCTTCAGAAGGATTTCCCTGATAAGTCAATACCGTACCTAAATTGCTCAATGCGTTACAATAATTTAGTAAATCATTACTCTGCTTTAAAATGGGGATTGCCTTTTCCAGATAATCTTGTGCAAGAGAATAATTTTCCTTTCTAACCCCTATAGCACCCAAAATATTTAGAAGCATGCCTTCTTGAATAGTATATTTTTCTTTTTTTGCAATTTCTAGCCCCTTTTTAGCACATAGTTCCGCATTATCAAAATCCTCTAAACTTACATAACAAACCGCTAGGCTCAAATTCGCATCCAATCTTTGTTTTTCGGTTCCCTGCTTATCATAAATATTCGCAGAATCGACTAAATAAACCAATGCAGAATCCAATTGCCCTAAACCGATATAATTACTACTCAAATGTAAACTAGCTGCAGCTATTCCATCTAAACTACCATAAGTTTTAGAAATTGACAGAGACCTCAAGGCTTTCTTTAGCCCTTCAGTATACCGGCCTTGTGCATAGTAGCAATAAGAAATAAGAGAGGTGGCATGTGCTAAACCAGAAGACAGGTTATTTTCTTCACAATACTTTATTGCATCTTTAAAAATAGTTTCGGCGACATCAAATTTTCCCATTCGCATATATGCAGTAGCTTTCCCTGTAATAGCTCTTATATAAGCTTTCTTTTTAAATTCTTTAGATAAATGATTTTCAACATCACCTAATAAAGCAATTAATTCCTTTTCTAATAAAAGAGCTCCATTGGGGTCTAAATTGTTTAACTCTTCAATAAGAACTATCAACATTCTCGCTTTTTCTTCATCCTCTAATTTTTTCAGGCCTCTAAAATTATCTTGAATTTTATCCGGATAAGCATCAAAATTGGGAAGAGTAATTATAATGGAATCTACATCTATAGTTTTGGCTTGGGAATGAAAGGAACATAAGAAGATAAAGGCCAAACTAATTGTAAATCTTTGCAGCTTTTTAATCACTGCATTATTAAATGTTTTGTTCATCAGGGTTCAGTTTTTGGTTGTCAGTTAATCAGGCTGTAACTACAAATAAATTTAATATTTATCAATTACACTTTTTGTAGATTACCTGCTGAAATATTATCGAACTAAATAACCTAAAAAGAAGTAACAATGTACACCAAACGGTCTGATTTGAAGAAATCTTGAGTTTTCAGATAGCTTAATTTATAAATTTAACAACGTGCAATAAGCTAAAATAAGGTGAGATCTAAGAATAAGGAGCCATCCCAACAACCAACAAAAAAAGCCATCCACAATCCACTGATTATAGATGACTTTCTTTCTTTTGTAGCGGAGGCAGGACTTGAACCTACGACCTTCGGGTTATGAGCCCGACGAGCTACCAACTGCTCCACTCCGCGATATTGGACTGCAAAAGTAAGGAAGCAGTTTGTAAAATGCAACTATTTCTTCATTTTTTATTTCACTAGTATTTTTCCTTTTGTTTTATTGCCGGTATCCTTGTCTAATAGCTCGTAAAAGTACATTCCTTGTGGCCATTGGTCAACGGAAATTTTCATCAAGGATTCATTTTTATACGCTTTTTTATAAATCAAACTTCCTTGTGCATTATAAAATGATATTTGCGACTGAGGTATAATTGTCGATAGTTCTATATGAATTAGTGCTGCTGCGGGATTGGGATAGGTTCTTATTTGTAAGGCGTTCCATTCTACTGGTTTTGTTGCCACACTATTATCTATTATCGCAACGACTTCTAAATCATCAAAATAAAAACCGTCTTCTTCTACACCTCCATCTGCAATCATAGTAAATCGGATAATAATATCCTCGCCTAGGTAATCTGATAATTCTATTTGCTCTTTTACCCATTCTAATTGTATACCATCATATAGGGGTTGACCTTCATCTTGATTATCATTCCCTGTTTTAGTATATAGACCGCATTGTGGTTCGAAAGTCGATCCGCCATCTACGGAGATGCTGACTTGTGTATAATCCCATCCTGATTCGATATCCCATTTAGCCCAGAAATTTAGGAAAGCTCCTTCTGCATCCACGAGTGAAATAGGATTTGTATAAATATGGTTGACTGAATTCGGTGGATAGTCGCTATTGGGTGAATCTGTAAAACTTGTGTTCATAGATACGAAATCTTCGTCGGTAGTTGCCCAAGTGTCGGCTGACCAATTGTCAAGATTATCCGCTGCATCTGCAAATAGTACTTCTGTTATTCCAAAAATCTTGGTGATCGTATCTGAAATGACATAATTTCCATTATCTACTGATAAAGCAAAGACAATCTCCTCCCCTGCTGTGATGTCATTCACTACATTAAACATTATAAAGTCTTCTATACTTTCTTGAGAGGCAATAGTATAATCTTGGGATGCCCCAACTGAATTAAAATTATCGCTTACTGCACTTAGTGTAACGGTAAAATCTCCTCCTTGCAATCCGGCATTTGTCAATTTAAAATTAAATGCTTGTGGATTAATACTTGATATTAGTAGATCGTTTTGCTCTTCGATTTGTGCATAACTATGTGCCAATAGGCTTGTTGCTATGTTTTGAGGTAGAGCAGATTGTACAATATTTATTATTTCTGATTCAGCTGGATAAAATCCTCCTAGTCCAAGCTCTGGAGACATCGAATAAATGGGTGGCTTACTAATAGCTTCGCCAAACATCCAGTCGTCTGAATTTCCATTGGCAGGGTATCCTACCGTTTCTAAGCCTGTGCCAGCAAAGAAGTTGTTTTCAGCAACCATCGACGCTGCAAGTAAGGGGAAAACAGGATCAGCAATCCCGACATTATCGTAACCCCATGGGTAGATTAGTAGGTCACCATATGTATGATAGTTAAGTGCGATTTGAAATTCATGGGCATTACAGATCGCCCGCGCTGCCTGTGTCTCTGGTTCTGAAAACCCTTCTGGCCCTCGATAAGTAGCATCATCTGTATCTGGCGATGAGCCATTATCATCGTATCCAAACTCATAGCCGTAATTTCGATTTAGATCAACACCAAACGATCCATCTCCATTATCTCTCCTGTTTTTTCTCCAGTAAATACTACCGCCATTAAAATAATTTTCTTCATTATAAATATATCCATCTGGATTGAGGCAGGGTACAAAGAAAAGTTCTGTCTCATTGACCATGGCTTGAATCTGTGGATCGCTATCATAATTTTCTAAAACATGCCACATAAAATAAATAAGTCCAGACATTCCTCCTGGCTCTCTAGCATGATGAACAGCGGTATACAAAATCTCAGGTTCTGCTTCGTCTATATTTACATTATCAGATATCTTTATCCAATAGATAGGTCTATCTTCGTGTGTTAGAATTGCATCAATTGGAGCTTTGATCGTTATCAAATTTGGGAATTGAGTCGCCATAGCATCAAGGTTGTCTAACATCTCCTGATAGGTAAAAAAACCGCCAAAGGACCCTAGTTCAAAATTTTCAGGGATTTCCAATTCAGATGCATCACTTCCATCGTCACACGGGCCGGGGTTTCTGTAATGTACATGCTGTCCGCCTTCGTGATGATGTGTTCTCCGGTAATCTGATAGGTTTTCAATTAAAATTTCATAATCAAATCCTGCTTTCTGAATTTGGCTAAGTTCGCGATCAGAAAACACACCAATAAATTGTTTGCCTTTCGAATATTCTCCATGCTCGACATCAAGCCCGAGTTTCGCTAATTCTACAATGGCCCGTCCATCCAAATCTATTTTCACACTATTAAAAGTCTGACTATAAAGGCTACTAAAAACAAATACCAGAATAATAGATAATAATACTCTCATTAATTTTGATTTATTTAGTTATTAGACAGAACAACTTCAATAAGAACATCCTCCGTCATTTATAAAAATAAGATTTTCATTTCAAAAAATAGTTCCAACCTAAGGTTGGGTCGCTTATTTGGCAAAAGAGTGCACGGTTAAAGCACAAATATTCCACTAAAGAGTATACTTTTGACAAAAAATAAAAATCAAATTATGAAAAAGATATTTTTACTAGTTGCTGTATGTTTCATTTATCTCGGACCGATCTTTAGTCAGAATTATCAAAACGCTGAAAGTGTGGAGTATGATCCAATCAATAAGCGTTGGCTGGTTGCGAATGGTAATAATATCATTATTGATGATGGATACGGAAATCTTAGTCTTCTTGGGGCAGCTGACGCCTCTCACGGAATGGAAGTTCTCGGAAATGTACTTTATGCAATTGACGACAACATCATTCGAGCTTATGATCCTCTAGACGGGGTACTTCTTGGTTGGTTGGCTATTCCAGGTGTGGGGTTTTTAAATGGCATGACAAATGATGGCAGTAATTTTTTATACGTTACAGATTTTGGTGGTGGTAAAATTTATAAAATAAATGTAAGCGACTTTAACAATATGACCTATGAAGAGATCGTAAGTAATACCAACAGTACTCCTAATGGGATTGTGTATGACGGGGATAATAATCGTTTGATTTTCGTTAATTGGGGGAATAATGCGAGTATTAAAGCGGTCGATCTTAGTAATAATACGGTTTCTACTATTATCGGGACCAGCCTAGGAAATATAGATGGCATTGATGAGGATAATAATGGCGATTACTATATCGCTTCTTGGAATCCGGATCAAATTTCTAAGTTTGATAAAGATTTTGCTAATCCTCTTGAAGTCATCACAACTCCTTTTATTGATAGTCCAGCAGATATTGGTTATGCTTTACAAAATGATACTTTAGCTATTCCTATTGGCAATGATGTTGTATTTGTTGGTTTTGCTCAAGATACTGTGACGACTGATATTCAGGGCTTAGACAAAACGGATTTCAAATTTACGATTTTCCCTAATCCAATTACGGATCAGTCTTATATTCAATTTGAACTAGAACAAAATGAACACCTTAGTTTAGACCTGCTGAATCAGGAAGGTAAATTAGTTCGCCATTTATTAAGCGGTACTCAATCACAAGGACAACATAAGGTTTTGTTCGCAGGGCATGGTTTGCCTAATGGGGTTTATTTCTGTCGTTTAAAAATTAAGGGTTTTGAAATCACTGAACAGGTGGTGGTGCTTCGGTGATTTTTTTTGACACGAAGTCTCACGGTTTATACACGAAGGAACACAAAGTTGATAATGCGCTACCTTTTCAAGCGGTTTACATTACATATCGTTTGATTCCTTCTATTAAGCTTTTGGTATTAAAATTAATCATTAGACCTATTTTATAGCCTCCTAATTTCATGTAGGTTAATATTTGTGCTTGATGAACTGGCAACATTTTTTCAACTGCTTTTATTTCAATTACTACTTTTTCATTTACTAATAAGTCAATCCTATAGGCTTTATTTAAATCTAAATCTTTATAAGTCAAGGGCATTAATAACTCCTTATGAACTTTAAAACCTGCATTTTTCAATTCATACAATAGGCATTCTTGATAAGTATTTTCTAATAATCCAGGGCCAAGAATATTATGTACTTCTATAGCTTTTCCAATAATTTCATACGTATAATCCTTAAATTTCATTTCTTATTTTTTTACTTTAGTTAAGTATCTCTACATAGAAGACTCCAAACTTTCTGAAATTCTACAAATAGTTTACTATTTTTTAAAATTCACCTCAAATACATGACAATAAAACAAATCCTTTTTCGTGGACCTTCGTGTATAACTCTGTGAAACTTCGTGTCAAAAAAAATCACCCATGATAAAAAATCCATACAGAATTATCCTTTTGATTACTATTAGTTTTTTGCTATTAAAAAACTTAGCAATGGCTATCCTGCTGGGTGATTTTTCATCTTTGATTCCTGCATTTATTCATGTTTTATTGATTTATTTTATTACTAGTAAACATACCTATACAACAATGGCCATTTTTTTCTGGGCTTTATATTACCTCATACTTATTACAGGGGTAAAAGCGGGAGGTAAAACCTTGGTTATTTTAAGTGGCAATGCCTGGGAAATCAATATGCTCCGATATGGGATTGATTTATTTTTGGTCTTCATTGGTATCTTGGTGATGTTTATGCGGAAAAGGATGTTGGAGGGTGGGTAGTTGTTTTGGAGACAGAGGGCTCTGGATTGATTGGACACAGAGCGCACGGAGTAGCACGAAGGACACCGAGTTTTTTAAAAAACTTATTTAGGTTTTATGGAATTTTAGAAGGTTTGGAGTCATATAGGTAGAATCTTAATTTTTTAATTAAAAACTACTTATTATGAATTTGAATACCATTACAGGGACTATCATTGGAAAAGCTATTGAAATCCATAAAACACTGGGACCTGGTTTATTGGAAAGTACCTATCAAGAATGTCTTCTTTTTGAATTAGAAAAAGAAGGGTTCTCTATCCAAAAAGAGAAATTATTACCGCTTATCTATAAAGACCTTAAACTTGAACAAGCTTATAGGATCGATTTAGTGGTTAATAATCAAGTGGTCATAGAACTTAAATGTGTTGAAGCATTAGCTCCTGTTCATTCTGCTCAAATTTTGACTTATATGAAGTTAGGTAATTTTAAACTAGGCTTATTAATAAACTTCCATTCTAAATTATTGAAAGATGGGATTAGACGATTTATTAATTGACATGGACACAGAGCGCACGGAGTAGCACAGAGGACACAGAAGGTTTTTTAAAAACTTATTTAGATTTTATCATTATAAGAAACAAGCATCCATATCATACTGTGAACTTAGTGCTTCTTTGTGGACACAGAGCGCACGGAGTAGCACGGAGAAAACACTGAGTTTTTTTAAAAAAAAGCTTATTTAGATTTTATGGAATTGAATATCATTACAAGAAACAAGCATCCATATCACACTGTGAACTCAGTGTTACCCAGTGCCCTCTGTGTCCAAAACACACAGATAGTTTTAAAAAAGCTTATTTAGATTTTATGGAATTGAATATCATACAAGAAACAAGCATCCATATCACACTGTGAACTCAGTGTTACCCAGTGCCCTCTGTGTCCAAAACACACAGATAGTTTTAAAAAAGCTTATTTAGATTTTATGGAATTGAATATCATTACAAGAAACAAGCATCCATATCACACTGTGAACTTAGTGCTTCTTTGTGGACACAGAGCGCACGGAGTAGCACGGAGAAAACACAGAGTTTTTTTTAAAAAAAGCTTACTTAGATTTTATGGAATTGAATATCATTATAAGAAATACAAGCATCCATATCATACTGTGAACTCAGTGCTACTCAGTGCCCTCTGTGTCCAAAACCATAATGTCCAAAACACCCCACATAAAAACCAGTTTTTTCGTACTTTTGCAATTCCAAATTTCATTTAATCATTAACCAAATATAATCAAAGAATGAAACCAGTTTATATAGTATCCGCGGCAAGGACACCAATGGGTAGTTTCGGTGGCGCATTATCTAAATTTTCAGCAGTACAATTAGGAACTATTGCTATCGAAGGCGCATTAAAAAGAGCTAAAGTAAGAAAGACAGCAGTTAATGAAGTTATCATGGGTAACGTTGTTTCTGCTGGACTTGGGCAGGCTCCAGCTCGTCAGGCGGCAATCGCTGCGGGCATCCCAAGTGGCGTCCCTTGTACTACAATCAATAAAGTATGCTCTTCTGGAATGAAGTCAGTCATGTTCGGTGCCCAAAGTATTATGCTTGGTCAAAATGATATCGTTGTGACTGGAGGAATGGAGAGTATGTCTAATATTCCTTTCTATGTACCAAATGCTAGATGGGGATATAAGTATGGCAATGGTCAATTAATTGATGGACTATACCACGATGGACTAATGGATGCTTATGACCGAAAGGCAATGGGTGGTTTTGCTGATAATACCGCCACAAAATATCAGATTAGTAGAGAAGAGCAAGATGCTTATGCAATCCAATCTTATCAGAGGGCTGCGGAGGCTACAGCCAGTGGCGCAATGAAAGCAGAGATTATTCCCGTATCTATTCCTCAACGCAAAGGAGATCCTATCTTAATGACTGAAGACGAAGAATACAAAAAAGTACGGTTTGAAAAAATCCCTTCACTCCGCCCTGCATTTAATAAAGACGGGACAGTCACCGCAGCTAATGCTTCAACAATTAATGATGGCGCATCCGCTATTATCCTTGCAAGTGCTGCTGCTGTAAAAAAATACAAACTAAAACCTGTAGCTCAAATACTTTCTTTCGCAGATGCCGCTCAAGCACCAGAATGGTTTACTACTACACCACCTCTTGCTGCGAAAAAAGCATTAAAATTGGCTGGGTTGAAAAAAACAGAAATTGATTACTTTGAAGTTAACGAGGCATTTGCTGTTGTCACTATGGCTTTCAATAAAGATATGCGACTCAAAGAAAACAAAGTCAATGTTCATGGTGGAGCAGTTGCCCTTGGTCATCCTTTAGGTGCTTCTGGAGCTCGAATTTTGACGACGCTGAATAATGTCCTTCATCAAAAAGATGGTAAAATAGGATTAGCTGCAATCTGTAATGGCGGTGGTGGCGCTTCTTCTATGATTATTAAAAAAGTATAGTTTTACTTATGTGGGTTATGTAGTCATGATAACTGCATAACCTACATAAGTCTATCACCATTTCTTTGCGCCAATGGAAAAATTCTTCTTCTTTATCCTACTCTCTTTTCTTACTTGTAATTCCGCTCATGATGCGCCATTAGATTCAAGCTTTGAAGCTTTCCAGTTGAATTTCCGAGGACATAGTTTTGATATCATTCGCATTGAATTAGCTAAAACAGATCTTCGTTTTTTTCTAGCAGATACGAATGGACATAAATATAGAGATTTTGAAAACTTGAAATCTGCTCTAGCAAAGAAGAATCAGACGATAAGTTTTGCTATGAATGGTGGCATGTATCGCAAAGATGGCAGACCTCAGGGACTCTATATAGAAAATAAAAAAACCATACAATCCCTTGACACTATTCAAAAAGCTTTTGGTAATTTTTATCTACAACCAAATGGCGTGTTTTATATAGAAAATGAAAAAGCTTTTGTGCTTTCTACCAATCAATTTAGATCGACAAATTCTAGCCCTGAGTTTGCGACACAATCAGGGCCAATGCTAGTCATAAAAAACAAAGTTCATTCAGCATTCGTAGAAGGATCAAAAAATCTAAACATCCGAAATGGTGTAGGTATTGATAAAGAAAGAAGAGTCGTTTTCGCTATTTCAAATGAAAAACTTAACCTTTTCGATTTTGCTATGCTTTTTAAAGAAGCATTAAATTGTAAAAACGCTTTGTACCTCGATGGCTTTGTCTCAAAAGCATATATTCCAAGCTTAGATCGAAATGAATTGGGTGGAAATTTTGGTCCTATTATAGGTATTGTAGAACCCTTAAACAAATAAACATATTATACCCCCTTTGCTCAATTCATATGTCTCTTTATCGTATTCAGCAATGCATCAGAAGGAAGTTCTTTATTTAAATATTGCTTCATGACTTGAATCAGGTCTCTAGTCATATATTCATTAAAACCTAAACGTAAACCTACTTTATAACACAGTTTTTCTTCAGCTTCGTCAATTTTACCATCTACAGACATTGTGAACAATAGATAATATAGGATGGTCATTCTTTCTTGCTCAGGTGGTGGTGGTTTGATTTCATACTTATTGGGATATTCAAAGACCTCATCTATATCTTCAACTGATAAGCCTAGCTGTCTCGCTACATCTTCAACAAATTTTCGTTCAATATCATCAATATTCCCATCAGCTGAAGCCATTTTAATTAATATACTGATCACAGCTTTTCTTCGAATTAGTTCTTCTTTATAATTTCCAAACATTAGTAAGGTCTTAAATTTGTGAGTTTTTATTTTCCTTTCCCTTGTAGTAAAACTAAGACGGTATAAAACAATATTTTAAAATCTAGAGCAAGAGACATGTTCTCAATATACAAAATATCAAACTTAAGTCGCTGTAACATCTCGTCAATATTGGAAGCGTAGCCATATTTTACTTGCCCCCATGAAGTAACTCCTGGTCTAACTTTTAACAATTGTCTATAATGAGGTGCTTTCTCTACTATTTGATCAATAAAAAACTGCCGTTCTGGTCTAGGTCCAACCAATGACATATCTCCTTTAATTACATTCCAAAATTGGGGTAATTCATCTAATCTCCACTTCCTCATCACTTTCCCCCATTGAGTAATTCTGCTATCATCACCTTGAGAGAGTTTCGGACCCATTGATTCAGCATCTGTATACATCGATCTAAACTTATAAATGATAAATGGTTTTCCATTCAAACCTATTCTTTCTTGTTTAAAGAAAATAGGTCCCTCAGAAGAAAATTTTACTCGAATAAAAACATATAGTAGAATAGGGAATAACAAAATCAAGAAAATCATACTCACTATCAGATCAATCAATCGTTTAACCAATAGTTGCCATTTGGGCATCAAATCCTGCTTTATTTCTATCAATACTGCTCCATAGACTTGATTCATTTTGACATTACCTAAAAGTATGTCATACATATCGGGGATGATCTTTACCAATACTTTATCATCAAAGTCAAAAAGAGTATTGAGTATTTCTCGCAATCGATTGTGCTCTGTATTTTCAATAGCAATAATCACCTCTTCTATCTTTTCATCTTTAATAATCCTATTCACATCTTTTAACTTTCCCAAATTGGGGATATGCTTAGACAAAGATTTCTTATGCACGCCATTGATATCTATAAATCCAATAAATTTATTTCCTAAACCATTTTTTCTATTTGTAATATCCTTATACAAATCAACAGCTTTCTTATCCCCCCCTACAATAATAGTATTATAAGTCATCAAGCCTGATTTCAATCTCCTACTAGCTCTAGTTAGCAAGACCATTCTCGCAAAAGTTGTCAATAAAAAGTGGAGGGTGAATAAGGTAAAAAAGGAATTGTAATAGGTTCGATAATCTCTAACAAAGTCATCGAGTATTAATGTAAAAAACAAAAAGAAAACACCTAGAAAAGTAAGAAAGAAAGTCCTGGCTAATGTTGCTAGCCTTGAAAGGCGATAAATATCACGATATTTATCAAATAGAGAATATAAGAGGAGCCAACCAATTGGGATAATAAGAATCCCCAACCAAAAATTTTGGTCTTGTGTCAGAATAGTCCAACTAACTTCAGCATTCTCCACTCCTTTCCGATATACGAAAAAGAAAGCCCAAGCTAACATCGCTGAAATAAAATCAGCAATACTATATATTAAAAAATCAATTCGACGCTGACGAGTCATTAGTTGTTCTGGTGCAGTTTCCCAACAAATCTTAAAAAGTTATCAATTTAATATTGTCCAGACGAATTTCGGCATTTTCCATTGTAAATTCGCCATTCTCAATTAAAATTTGAGCACTAATTCTAATTTGGTAAGTTACCGTATTATTTTGGCGTAAGGTGCTAAACGCATCTGTAAAGTTAAAATACACCTTATTCCAATCAGTTCTAGGATTAGTGCCATAAGTTAAATCCGAAAGCGTTTGATTTCCAAAAGCATCAAATCCTATTATACCAATAAATATAGGCACTTCAGATTTATAGTCCATTTCGAGAAATGCAATATCTCCTTGAGAGGGGAATACCGTTAGTCCAGTACTTTTTAAACCAACATTAGGCATCGTTTCTTTATCTAATAATATGAGACCACTTCTTGCCCCTTCCATTACATCTACGTCGGTATGTTCTACGTTCTCTCCAAAAGTATTAACATTTGAAGAATTATTAAATCCTTCATTTAGAAGGATACTAATCCTATCTTCATCGTATTTAGTTGCTGGTTGAATACTTGTAACTTCACCGGGCACTAAATTTATTGAACCATTAAATCTTTCATAAAATGGATAAATAATCGGAGTAGCTTTAATCCCGTTTTCTTTGATTCCCGGGTCAATAATTACATCATGATCACCTATTGCTAATACAGGAATGGTCTTAGGCAAATCAAAAGCCCCCAAATATTCTCCATTCACATAAATCCAAGCATCTGTAATCTTTTGTGAAGAACTTCCATCACTACCGACTGTATAATCAAAAGGGAGGATCTCTATATAAGAAGGGATCTCTTCTTCAGGATTTATAATATCGCAAGAAGAAATTGTAAAAATTAAGAATAAGGTAAAAATTCTAAATCCTTTCATTGTATAATTATTCATTATCGTTCTGTAAATATTCCCTTAATTAGGGACAGTGTCACTTACTAATTCAAAATCGATTGCATTAAAGAAATATTATCTGTATAAATAAAGTCTGGACTCATTTCTATCATTTCAATCGCATCTCTCCGTATCTTTTGAATCCCTAAAACAACGAATAAACCCTCATCATGTGCCGCAGAAATTAATGCTCTTGTCGTATTTTTAAAATTTGATGATATCCCTGAGAATTCATTATCTATCGCTATTTGTATACTCGCTTCTTCTATGTTATTAAAGTAAAATAAGCGAATATCTGGAATTCCAGCTTTCAATCTTTGTAAAAAAGAAAGACTTCCAGACTCTATATAAACCCAATCTTGGCAATTATATTTTTCAAAAAGGTCTATCAAGCTTTGTACAAAAGTATTCTCAAAACTATTATTATCAAACGTTTGAGGGCAATCCAGCGATGTCTTAAGGTCTAAAAAAATATAAGGCTTTGGCGCTCGTTCGTCAAATCTGGCTAAAATAGTTTCTAATCGAACAAGTTTTTGATCTTTAAAGTTTTGAGTATTAAAACCCCGAACATATCTACATTCATCTAAGGTTTCCGCATCATATTGATAAAGGCAACCTAAACAATCCGTTAGTGTTTGTAATCTTAAGTCATGATATAAAAATAAAACACCATCATTACTGATTTGTACATCTACTTCTACCCCATCGGTTTGATAGCCCTCTACCGCTTTAGTTATCCCTTCAAAAGAATTTGTTGGAATATTAACCTCTGGTGAATTAAACCCAAATCCTCCATGACCTAGTATAGCTATTTCATTATTTCGTAAATTATTAATCGCAGATAAGTCAGCTTTCTGACATCCTATAATACTTCCTAATAATAAGAAAACAGCGTATTTTATTTTATTCATGATTTTGAAAAATGATATCCGACAAATATTCTTATATGTGTTGTAAAACCAGAAAAAACATCAACTTTCCCGTCAAAAGGATCTACTAAGCGCTCTATATATCCTCCAACACCAATCGTATTACCTACAGACCATTGATCATTAAGAAAATATTGTAAACCATAAGCAAAATGAAATTCATGAATGCTATTTAAGTCATTGGTTTCCAATTCATCATATTCAAATAATACAGCTTGATATTCAACTGAAGCTAAAGCGAGAAACTTGGATGAAATATTAAAAAGACGTCGATATCCTAATTGTATTCCCCAAGGTGTATCAAATAATGTGTTAGCATCAGAATACACTACTTTTGGCCCTGCAAATATTACATTTTTACCAAAGGTTCCAGTATAAGCTAAGTTAGCATTGTAACCTGTAAAAGACAAACCCGTCCCAAGCTCTATTCCAGATTTCCAATTACTTGTTTTTTCTTCCTGGCCAGAGGATTCAGCTATAAAAAAACAGGATATAAAAAAGATGGCAACTATTAATCTAAGGTTTTGATTCCGCATCGACATAAGTCCCCATTTATTATTGCCCCTGAAGCATTTCCATCCTTTGTTTAATTTCTTCAATGATTTCATGTGCTACTTTTAATGCTCTATAACCATCTTCAATAGTTACAATTGGTCGAGTATCTTGTTTAATACAATCAGCAAAAGTTTCCAATTCCATTTTGATAGCATTAACAGCCTCTGTCTCTAACATTTCTAAATGAACTAGTTTTATGCCTTCTTCTGTATGCAACTCCAAAAAATTCCCATTCTCAGGCATTATCTTATCCTCCTGATCGTATAAGCGTATGATCTGGGCATTCTTATCTAGAAAATCAAGACTGATGTATGCATCTTTTTGAAAAAGTCGAAGCTTTCGCATCTGTTTCATCGAAATTCTACTTGCAGTCAAATTAGCAACACAACCATTTTCAAACTCTAACCGAGCATTACTGATATCAGGTGTCTTACTCACCACAGAAACACCACTAGCCGAAATAGATTTCACCTCTGATTGAACCAGATTCAAAACAAGGTCAAGATCATGAATCATCAAATCAAGAATTACGGAAACATCTGTACCTCTAGGGTTGAACATAGCTAGTCTATGCGCTTCAATAAACATAGGTTGAAGTTGCATATCTCCCAAAGCAAGTAAGGCCGGATTAAAACGTTCTACATGTCCTACTTGTACTTTAACGTCTACTGCTCTACTTTTTTCAAGTAAATGCTTCGCCTCTTCAATCGTATTGGTCAATGGCTTTTCAATAAAGACATGTTTGCCTGCTTCTATAGCCTTCAGAGCAAGTTCATAATGTGTAATTGTTGGCGTCACAATATCAATAATATCTACAGCAGCTAATAATGCCTCGAAGCTATCCCAACTTTTCACACCAAACTCTTCCGCCATTTGTCCTGCATGATCGCCAGAGTCAAAAAAACCAATAAATTCATAGGCTTCAATCATTTGAATGCACTTCAAATGTATTTTCCCAAGATGTCCAAGCCCTATTAATCCTATTTTTAGCATTGATTAGATTGATTGTTTTGTATTTAGAACCTGCCAAAGCAATGAATCCAGGCAGTTTATTCCTTTCATCGGGCTGCGAAATTGCATAAGAACCTGATTTTGCCTTTTTATATTCCCATAGCTAAGCAGGCTGACCGCGAATGCAAAGAAAATCCTGTATATCATGCTAATCCTGTCGAAAAAACTATTTCCGGTCAGCCTGTAAGACTATGAAAAGACAAAATTAAAAAAGCCTTTGATCATTAGAGAAGATCAAAGGCTTTTTATGAGTTTATGTCTCTTATACTGACATTAAAATAATTTGGGAAAAGAAATGTACTTCAGTACAGTATATACTGACCGAAATGGTTTGGGGGAATCCCAAACCGCTTCGCGTCAGGTATATAAGATTTTACATTGATGATCCGCCCATCATATTCATAAAGGCATCATTAATCATCCCAAAGATTTGCTCTAAAGCATTCATATTCTTATTATTGAAATTCAAATAGAAATCTCCATCTGCAGAATTTCCAATTTTTTTATTCATTTCAATTACTATACTTTCAAAGCTATCCTTACTCATATTAAGTAACATTCCTTCTGGACCATCCATATTCATGTCATCCATAGTGGCAAGAACATTCATAGTTTGTGGAATATTCCAATAAATTCTTTGTGAGCTATTCACTAATTTTAGCGCTTCAGCAGGCTTGATAAGGTTCTTTTTCTTAAATACCTTTTTAGCTTTTTTAGTTACAACATCTTTTTTATTAGAAATCAATACCATATCTTTCTCTACTTTAATAAAGACATCCATTGGCATATCCGGTACATTCACTTGGAAATATTTCTTCTCCTCACTAATCATAGAAGATTGTTTTCCAAGATCAATCACTTTCAAGAGGTTTTCTTTACTACCATGTGACATCATAAAGACAAATTCAGGTAGTTGCTCTTTCTTCATCTTCTTCACCTCTTTTTTATTGAAATCATCATCAAATTCATAAGTTGTAACTTCTTTCTCAAACTCTTTAAGCCCTGTTACTACAAATAATGCATCACCTTTCAAAAGATTATAAATATCATCTGCTGTCATATCTAATCCCATTCCTTTCAAGCCTTCCACTGCCATACTTTCATAAACAGGTAATTGACTCAACATTTCATTGTCTGAAGACTTAATGATATCAATCAGATTTTTAAGGTTATAATTCATAGAAAAATACCCTAAATTATCTTTTGGAATGTACTTCAAAAACTTCTTATTAAACGGAGCATCAGAAATTTTGCGATAGACCTCTGTCATTTGATCATTCATGATGTACTTAGTTTTCAACTTGACCGCGCCTTCGTTGAAATTAAGTCCCATAGAAACATAAGAATCACTATATAACCCACTCATTGCTTCCTGCATCATTCCGACCATAGGATTGCCTCCCATTCCCTGAAGATCATTAGACATTTTAGTAAGCGTTTCATAATCCATCCAAAAATTAATATCATCAGAATTAACATTTGCCAATTTAAATTGAGCATGTGTGTTGATAGAACTAGTAAGCTTACCGCCCATAATGGCATTCATCCAATCAGATGCTGCTTTTTCTTTACGTGTTTTATGAACTTCGTAATCTTCATCTCCTTCATATTCTAACTCTACAGTAGAAATAGAAATTTGATTGTCATTCCAAGCCAAATTAACACCATCAGCGGAAATATATTCCATACTATTAGCCTTTTGTACTGGCATCATTGGAGCGACATAGGTTTGAATTATATCATTAAATTTACTTTTGTCTGCTACTTTAAGGACAAAACCCATTTGGATATTTTTGCCATCTATTTTTCCAAATGCATAAGAAGAAGACATCAAGTCCATTCCAAATTCAGCAGGATCATTAATAAATTTTTTGAGTTCTCCTGCCATTGGGCCAGCTTGCTTAGTCATTTCTTCCATTCCCATTTTAAAGAAATCAAATTCTTTAAGTTTGGCAAATTTCACTTTAGAATTAAGTACGCCAGGGTTAATAGAAATAACGAAGGTCGCATCCTTCGGTATATTATTTTGTAGATTTTGAGCAAATACACTAAAAGTAGTGAAACAAGCTACTAAAAGGGTAAAAATTAACTTTCGAGTCATTAGGTATAATTTATTAAGATTAAGGTTATCAAACGATAAAGTATCTTGTCATTGATACGTGAATCTCGTCACAGAGATGCCTAAATTTAGTATGTAATTACATTTTCAATAAGTTTCTTTCCTGTAAGAACTTCTGCGAGATTACTTTCCAATTTAACAGCTTTTTTGCTTGGAGCTACTTGAGCGCTTGTATTTGTAATTTTTTTGACTGGTTTATCAAATCGATATATGCTTATATATTTAGCGGATTCCATGATAAAGCGTGCTGTAAAATTGAGGTTATCATACTCTTCTTGCGTCATATCCCAATCTTTAAGGTATTTGAAATATCGAGTGAATTTCCCTCGCGAATAATCGAAATTATCCTTTTTTATCATTGGGAAAGGGCTTTTGTTCAATTTACTTCCTACTTTGTTGATCGCTATATTAAGTGTTTTTACATTATCAAATTGACCACTTACTTTAAAAATAAACTCATTAAAATCTGAATTAATCTTGATATTTGTAAGTCCGTCTACTTGAAATAAAGTTTTTTTGATAGTTGCAAGTTCTCCTTCTATTTCTGATTTTGATGGAATTTTGATTCCTTGCACCTCTTCCATCTCCATATAGTTTTTTAAGTTGGCCTTGCTTTGACTCATATTAATGGTCAATAGCATATCTCCGGAGCCATCGGATTTCATATTGACTTCTTCTGTGATCTCAAAACAACTTGAAAAGAATAATAAAAAGGAGATAATAAATAAAAATTGAATTATGTACTTCATATTTGAAAAATTACTTGTGTTAAACTGTTCTACAAAGAAACGAATAACGCATGCAATATGTGCTTATTGCTCTTTTAATGTTTTGTTAATAGACGAAATGTTAAAAAACATGGATAAGGATCTATAAATCTCTGTAATACATCAAAATCGCGCCAAAAAGGGTAATCAAAGCCACTAAAACAGTAGCCATTTTAATCGAATAGCGCATATGTCGAACAAATATTTTAATGTTCTCTTCTTGTTCTGGGTATTTAGGGTATATCTCGTTTTCCATCTTGACCTGGTTAAATATATGACTTGCCCCAAATTCAACCCGATTTTGTACCAAAACCTTGTATACTTTAATTACTCGTACTCTAAAGTAGACATTAACAAAGAGCATCGCTATAAACAAACCAACAACTACCGATAGTAAGATTACATACATACTTCATTTTTTTGATGGCGCAAAATTATAATAAAAGGAGGTAGTTTCAAAAGATCTAAAGAGCTAGTTCATGACGATCACACGAAAAGGGTTTATATAAAGCTTAGTACATGATAAATTAAGTAGCAGTCGATATGGGCTTATTCTCATTATTTCGCTTATCCCTCTTGTGAAGTCTTATTTTAGCAATCTCTCGAATCCTAATGACTCCCGACCATAATCATCCTAAGAATAGCAGAAACCAATTGGCTATTTTCTAAGTTCAGTTATTTTTTTCTGAAGCCATTTCCGTTCCGGTAGGATAACCGTTTCGTTTATTTCCTTTTCAATAATTTGAATCTTTTCATCATTGTGTTTTTGAAGATAAAAAATGTGTTTGGTAATATTTATAAAATCTCGATTTGCCTGTAGGTGCATGGCGCTGATGCTTTCTTTGTTTTTTGAGAAAAATTTTCTAGAGCTATTAATCATATCATCGACCAAGTCAAAGAGTGGCAATTCAAAATACACCTTAAGCCTCAAACGCTTTTCGCTCAGTTTGAAGTAAATGTTCTTTAAGGTACATTCATTTAGAAAACTATGGGCATCAGAATAATTCCCCTCAGCAAATGCCAACATCGCCTTTCCCAGTGCATGTACATTATCTTCTCTATTAGAAGAATAATTCTCATGGTCTTTCAAGAACTGAGCAGTCCAGACAAGCTTATCTAAAAGGATAGCGGTAGTTATAATATTTAAAAATATTTGAGAGGTAAAAATAACAGGATGATTAAAGATACCTCGCTCTAATTGAAAATTATATAGATCAAAAAGTTCGCTATAATAATCTTCTTTCTTTTCAAAAACCATTCGTGCATTATTTTGAATGGTTGAGAGTACATTCCTTATATCAAATATATTTAATTCACGATAATGATGAAACACTAATTTCCTGAGTCCAAAATAATACTTTATTTTATTATCGGATTTTAATAATTGAAGCGTAGTAAACCAGATCTTAATTGTAGGAATCTCAAAGTAAGGGCTCTTAGGAATATAGGTTTCTAACTCTTTCATTAATTCAAAACTATATTGCTGTCGTTCCGAAGTCAACTGTCGATTATATTGATGACATAGATAAATTAACTTTTGCACTAAATAGTATTTATCAAGTGCATTTACCGCTGGTTGATAATTGACATCAGTTGTTCCTATGTCCGTTCTAAAACTATGTAGTTTTGACAATTCTTGCTCCACTAAAAATTGTTCGTAAAAATAATTAGCATCACGCATTGTAGCGTTATCTATATCTTTCTTGACTTGATTCAAATGTTGAGTAAATTCATTTACTAATTCTCGCTCTCCTAAAAAACTTAGGAAACTAATATCAGCATGTACGCTTGAATCCGCACCTAACTCTATGTGGATAAAGTTTTGGATTAACTTATAAAGTTTTGAAGAAAGCTTAGTAATCGCCTGGCTCTTATATTCTTCGTTTTTAAAAACATAATTAAACGCTTTCTCCTCTGTCAGGTTTTTATTTTCAAAATCTGGTGCATACTGAATTATGAATTCGAATAAAGATTGAATTTTCTCATTCTTATTAAAAAATGGAGAAATAATAAAATCCTTAAGCCTTCTTAATTCAGAAGCATTAAAAGAATTGAATACCCTAATCAGCTTGGTTCTTTTCATCAAATTAATTTCAGGTCCGCATTCCTGATTTTTGGGATATTTTAAAAATAAGGTAATTGGACTTACGGACGTCAAGATACTACTTTAGCAATTCAAAAAGTACAAATATACATTCATTTTTTAATTCATTTAATTAATTAATTAAAGTAGAATGAAAGATCCATTAAAAAGCAATTACCGGATTATTATTGCCGTATTACTAGTATGTCTTTTTACTGCTTGTAGCAATTCAAGTTCGAATAAAAAAACCAATTCATCGGAATCATCTCTTGAAAACAACAAGTCAAAAGCCGTTGGGTTAAAAAGCAATATATGTCAAAGCCCCTTAAATGTTACTATTCCAAAAGCAATCTATCAAAGTGCAGGAAATTACCAGCTGACTTATTCCTGGAATAGTGTTAACAATGCTTCTAGCTATATCTTCAAATTTTATATTAATGGAACAGTAGCTTTTCAAAATTTAACGGTAAAAGATACCTTCCTTACCATTTCTCAAACAATTTCTGCTAATGATTCTTTTCATGCGACAGTCGGATCAACTTGCGGATCTCAGACAAGTAACACTGCTAAAGCTTCTTTTGATTTGATATATTTAAATGCAGTATCCACTGATGACATTGTTTACCTTGTAAATCCAAATACTGACATTACAGACATCTGTTCAAAAAATTGTCAAAAATTAGGCTTTATAGGAAATTCTTTCAAAAACAGTGACGGTTCTATAATATATTTATCTAGTCCTAGTATGAAAAATTACTTCTATGACTTTAATACAGTAAAAAACTGTATTAAATGTTCAAGCTCTGGAACTCCAATTGTAGACCCAATAGCATTTAATAATTGTCTGAATAATCCATTAAATCAATTCTGGCTTTATGACCCCGGTGCTTATCAAATATGCCCCTGATAAAATTTTACGTTTATATATTTATCTCTCTCAGCTCTCGCATCTCATCTTTTGCGGGAGTTTTTTTTGGGATAAATTGAAAAAAAAGTAATCACCTTTCAAATCATTTCTTCCTATTTTTATTTTAATAATTCTCTATTAATGAATTTATAGCATCCCAAAAATGTATAAAGTCAGAAAAATTACTATTCCATCAGAGTCAATAATTAAAACACCAGCTTTATTAGAACGGTTTCCTGACATTGACTATGAAATGATTCCTATTTCTCCAAGTGACAAAATGCTTACTAAGCGAGCGGGTCTCTTTTCAAACAAACAATATTCAAAATTAACAGTAAAAAAAATACGCACCGTAAAATACACCAACCTTACCATTTTATATTCGCTAGAAAAAAACCATTTAGCATTTTTTAAAAACTTTGATTTAATTCTTTTATTATCATTTAATCAAATAAAACGTTGTAAAAAAACTAAGAAGCATACAAAAATATACTTAAAGAATGGTGAGGTCTTGAAAACTCAAATAAAATTCAAGAAGTTAAAAAAATGTCTTACAGCATCTCTTAAAAATTAACTACTCCTACTCTGTTTCAAATTAAACTTAAGGATATAATTTAATCGTAAACCCTAAATAAATCATTTTTCTGTAAAAAAAAAGAACCTTATCCAATGATCAAAACCGCAAAAGCCATTTAGTTATTGATATCGGAGTCTTCATTCTTTCAATTCGTTTAACCCAAACATTTAGACCCATCTAGAAAGTAGCAAAACCATAATTCTTTTTCCACTTTTGGATATATGGTTTTGCATTTTTAACAAATGGTTCATTTGAAAATACCATTCGGATTTTACTAATACACTATCCCAAAGGGCTATTGGGAATATCAAACTAGATAATATACTTCTCTCATAAATTTTGAAGGTGCATTCTACACATTTGTAATGCGCCTTTTTTTTTCTATTTTAGAGCCTGTTTACATTTTAGGAATAGATAGAACCTGTCCAAAATTTACTGCTCGTCCTGCAAAATCCCACAAGAACCTGATTTAGCATTCGAATACAAAATTTGGACAGATTCTAATTGGTAGTTTTCCAGTTTAGTTAATGATGCTTTCATCATATAAGAGTCTAATGAATTGGCCCTAATGGGAGTTAAGTTTTTTGATCGCGCATAATGAAAACATGTAGTATAAATCGGAAATTTATTGGTGCTCTGTTCCTCAAACATCTATCCACACTTAGAATTTGTTAAAAAATGGAGGTTGAATCTATTTTTGAACAACTTCTTAATAATTGCTTTTTATGCTGAAACAATTCATCCTTATTCTGCTCTGTTCAATTACCGTGTCAGGGCTTTTTGCACAAAAAAAAGACCTAAGCTATTATCTTCCTGATCATAATTATGACAAGGATATTCCTACACCAGAAGAATACTTGGGTTATCAAGTCGGGGAATGGCATGTAAGTCACGATCAATTGGTTGCTTATATGAAAGTACTGGCAGAAAAATCCGATAGAATCACTATTGAAACCTATGCACATTCTTATGAGAATCGGCCCTTGCTATTATTGACCATTACTAGCCCCAGCAATCATCAAAATCTTGACAAAATAAGAGCGGATCATGTCAAATTATCCACGGCTAAAGATGGCAGTAAATTAAACACTGATAATATGCCATCGATTATCTATCAAGGATATAGTGTACATGGTAATGAAGCAAGTGGTGCGAATGCTGCTCTTTTATATGCCTACCATCTCGCTGCGGCACAAGGTTCAAAAATAGAAAAGACATTGGATGAAACTGTCGTCTTATTAGACCCTTGTTTTAATCCAGATGGATTACATCGCTTTGCAGGATGGGTCAACTCACACAAAAGTTATAATTTGGTCTCAGATGAAAATAGTCGTGAACTGAACGAAGTATGGCCTGGTGGCCGAACCAATCATTATTGGTTTGATCTTAATAGAGATTGGTTACTCTTAGCACATCCTGAAAGTCGAGGTCGAATTAGAAATTTTCAAAAATGGAAACCCAATATTTTAACAGATCATCATGAAATGGGAAGTAATTCAACTTTCTTTTTTCAACCAGGTATCCCAACTCGTACGAATCCTATTACACCACTGCGAAATCAGGAATTGACTCAAGCTATTGGTGAATACCATGCAAAAGCACTAGATAAAATCGGATCTTTATATTATTCACAAGAATCTTTCGACGATTTTTACTACGGAAAAGGTAGTACTTATCCAGATGTTCAAGCTTGTATAGGAATTCTTTTTGAACAAGGTAGTGCTAGAGGCCATTTACATGAAAGCATACACGGGGACTTGAGTTTTCCATTTGCAGTTCGTAATCAACTTAGAACATCAATATCTACACTTGATGCGGGACAAGCATTGAGAAAGGAGCTATTAGATTTTCAGAAATCTTTCTATAGTACAGCGATCGATGAGGCCGCAAAAGATAATAATAAAGCTTTTGTTTTTTCTGAGCCTGATGATAAAGCTCGACTTCATCATTTCATAGAAATTTTAATACAACATAATATTCAAGTTTATAAAAACAAAAATGACCTCAGTCTTAAAGGCAAAAAATTCCCAAAAGGTCATTCTTATATCGTTCCGACAAATCAGAGTCAGTATAGGTTAATCAAAGGGATTTTTGAAACTCAAACAAGTTTTAGAGATAGTCTATTCTATGATGTATCTGCATGGACTTTACCACTGGCTTTTAACCTCAATTATGAAAGCTTAACTTCAAAAACAGGTGCATTAGGCAATCCTATGACTATGGACGATATACCAAAGAGTAGCTTCCAGGTTCAAGAGAGTGCGTATGCTTATCTTTTCGAATGGAATGAATACTATGCTCCTAAAGCACTATACCATCTTCTTAAAAACGGACTCAAAGCCAAAGTTGCAAATAATACATTCTCTGTTAAAACAAATTCCGGAGCAAAAGATTTTGGTCTTGGAACAATCATGGTCTCTGCTCAAAATCAAGAAAAATCTGCAAAGGAAGTCTATCGCCTTATTACCGAAGCTTCTGAAATGGCAGGTGTCAGAATGTATAGTGCGCTATCTGGCTTCACCCCTAATGGTGTTGATTTGGGTAGCCCCAGTTTTAGTAATGTTGTTCAGCCTAAAGTTTTATTACTCGTTGGAGATGGGGTAACTAGCTATGATGCGGGCGAAGTTTGGCATCTACTTGATCAACGGTACCAAATGCCCACCACACTAGTCGATGTAAATGGTTTTTCAGGAGCTGATTTAAATGATTTTTCTGTACTTGTTATGGTCAATGGTTCTTATACACGATTAGGCAAAGGGGCAAATAAAATAAAAGAGTGGGTCCAAAAAGGAGGTACACTTATCACTATGCGAGGTGCCGTTAATTGGGCAAAAGGCTTAGGCTTAGCAAACATAAAGTTTAAACCAAGAAAAGAAACAAATAAAAACAAACGTCGATCGTATGCAAATTTATCAGCTGACCGAGGAGCCAATGTTATTGGAGGTTCTATCTTTCAAGTAAAATTAGATTTGACTCACCCACTTGCATATGGCTTTAAGCGCGACCTTCTTCCTGTTTTTCGAAAAGGGACAAGCTTTTTTGAATTACCTAAAAATCAGTATGCTTCGCCAGCCGTCTATACATCAAACCCACTTTTGAGTGGTTATATTTCTAAAAACAACCTTGCTTCTTTAGGAAATACTGCTTCCATTATTGCTTGTAAGAGTGGTAGAGGAAGGGTGATATGTATGGCCGATAATCCTAATTTTAGGGCTTTCTGGTATGGTACCAATAAATTATTTGCAAATGCGATCTTTTTCGGAAACACGATCAATCGAAATGCTTTAGAAAATACAGCTACTCATAAAAAAGGAACAGCAGAGGAGGAAGAGGTAGACGAACATGGGCATTAGTTCCGACGGAGTCGGAAAGAGATAGTTCCTTCGGAAAGGGATAGTTTTGACTTCGTCAAAAAATGATAGTGACCTTCGGTCAAGTTGTCTTCGCTTCTATCATCTAATTAAATTTTGGATATTAGAAACGACGATTACTTGACTGAAGAAAGTATAGACTTTTAAATTCAGCAGACGCTTCACTTTTTGACAAAGTCAAAACTATCCCTTCTTGATTGAAAATCAAGACCATTACTTTCCAATAACATTGGAACTAGCTCTTTCCAATATTTTTGGAACTATCCCTACAAAAAACTTTCAGCTTTTTGTATAGCCAAATCCAATCCCTGAACATTCTTCCCTCCCGCAGTAGCAAAAAAGGCCTGACCGCCACCGCCGCCTTGAATCTCTTTAGCTAATTCGCGAACTATATTTCCAGCATGCAGATCTTTCTCCTTAGTCAATGTTTCACTAATCGTAATCATTAATTGCGGTTTCCCATTAATTTCGGCACCAAACACGATCAAAGCATTACCTAATTCCTGTTCCAATTGGTAAGCCAGATTCTTCATCGCTTTTGAATCATTAAGCGGTAGTTTTTTTGCAATAAAGTTTACCCCATTAATTGTAGTCACACTATTTTTCAATTCATCTTTTAAGCCTCCAGCTTGGGCAGCCATCAATTTTTCAATTTCTTTCTTTAGGTTTTTATTTTCCTCTTGAAGCGAAGCGACGTTTTTTGCCGTATCTTTTGGGTTTTTAAACAAGTCCCGAATGGTGTCGAGTTCTTTTAATTCTCTATTGACATATGTCTCTGCTTTTTCAGCAGAAATTGCTTCTATTCTCCTAACTCCCGCAGCGACAGCACTCTCTGACACGATTTTGAATATTCCAATCTCGCCAGTTGCAGAAACATGTGTACCTCCGCATAGCTCCCTTGAAAAATCCTTGTCAAATGTTATCATCCTAACTTCATCGCCATATTTTTCGCCAAAAAGCATCATTGCACCTGCTTCACGAGCTTGAGCCAGGCTTAGTATATCTTCTTCTAATTGGATATTTGCTCTTATTTTCTCATTGACCATTTTCTCGATCTCATTGATTTCTTCATCAGTCATCTTTTGAAAATGAGAAAAATCAAACCGCAATCGATTTTCGTCTACATCCTGCCCTTTTTGGACAGCATGCTCTCCCAAAACTTTATGCAATGCTGCATGCATTAAGTGAACAGAAGTATGATTTTTAGAAGTAGCTGCACGTTTTGGAACATTAATTTCAGCTTTTACAGGAAGGTCTATTTGCTCAGGTAATCTTTTGACAATATGAATAATTAAGTCATTCTCTTTTTGGGTATCAATGACGGATATTTTTTCTTCTCCAAAGAACATTAGTCCTGTATCACCTCGCTGTCCACCACTTTCAGCATAGAAAGGCGTTTTATTTAGCACCACTTGATATTGTTCTTTATCTTTAATTTTAACTGTCCTGTATTTTACCACCTGAGCATCCGTAACACGCATAGCATGATAACCTACAAAGTCAACTGAAGGATCTTTTAATATATTGGTCCAATCACCAATCTCTTTTTGAGCATCAGCTCTTGAGCGTGCTTTTTGAGCATTCAATGCTTTTTCAAATCCTTTTTCATCTATGGTCCAACCTTTTTCTGTTGCAATCAATCGAGTCAAATCAATCGGAAAGCCATAAGTATCAAGTAATTCAAAAGCACTTTGTCCATCCAATTGATTATCCGCAACTTGAAGAGAATCAATGCGCTTTAATCCGCCTTCAAGTGTCCGTAAAAAAGACCGCTCTTCTTCTAATACTACCTTACTTACAAAGTCTTTTTGAGTATGTAATTCAGGAAATACATTTTGAAAGGTATCTGCAAGAAGAAGGACGAGATGATGTAACATAGGTTCTTTTACATCTAAAAATGAATAGTAATATCGAACTGCTCTTCGAAGAATACGCCTAATCACGTAACCTGCTCCATTATTACTCGGCAATTGCCCATCTGCAATAGTAAAACTTACTGCTCGTACATGATCTACCACTACACGCATAGCAATATCGGACTTAGCAGACAGATCATAACTAAAATTATACTTCTTACCAGAATGTGATTCTATGAATTTAATAAAAGGCGTGAATACATCGGTATCATAATTTGAACTTTTACTCTGAATAGCCATACACAGTCGTTCAAATCCCATTCCTGTATCAATATGTTTTTCTGGAAGTGGTTCAAGACTGCCATTTGCTTTTCGATTGTATTGGATAAAGACCAAATTCCAGATTTCAATTACAAGTGGATGATCTTTATTGACTAGTGTTCCACCATCTACTTTTGCACGTTCTTCTTCTGAGCGAAGATCAACATGTATTTCAGAACATGGTCCACAAGGGCCAGAATCCCCCATTTCCCAAAAATTGTCCTTCTTATCAAACCTAAGAATTCTTTCTTCTGGCACCCATTTCTTCCAATAAGCAATGGCCTCATTATCTGGCTCTAAGCCTTCTGATTCATCTCCTTCAAACACAGAAGCATATAATCGGTCTTTATCCAATCCAAATACCTCTGTTAGTAGCTCCCATGCCCATTCGATCGCTTCTTCTTTAAAATAATCCCCAAAGGACCAATTACCCAGCATCTCAAACATGGTATGGTGGTAACTATCTATCCCTACTTCTTCTAAATCATTATGCTTTCCCGAAACCCGTAAACACTTTTGAGTATCTGCTACTCTTCTAGTTTTAGGGATTTTATTTCCTAAGAAGAAATCTTTGAATTGATTCATCCCTGCATTTGTAAACATTAACGTTGGATCATTCTTGTTTACAATTGGAGCAGAAGGGACGATTTTATGTTTTTTACTTTCAAAAAAATCGAGAAATTGTTGACGTATTTCCTTAGCTGTCTTCATCTTTTTAGGTGTCGTATATAATTATTAAGTAATAAGGCTCTATTATGAATTCATTCTTATAAGAATCTATATATATCTAAATAAGTTCCTTGTCATTATTTATTCGAAAAAAGAAAATTTAAGTTCCAGAATCTTTTAATCTTAGTTGAAATTCTAAAAATTTGGCTTTTTTTGAGTAAAGTTCACCCAAAAAGAAGTTTTTCTTAAATTTTATTCTTTTAGATAAATAATTTTACACTTTATTCCATGTCACATTTTCAGACAATCATCAAAAAAATTACATTAGCATGATCTTTGTTTCTGTTATTATAATTTATTTGTTTATACCTCCAAATAAAGGCAGAAATCATTGAACATTGTTAGTAATTTTTGCCAAAATGTTTTGAAAATTCAAACATTGGCGATTAACTTTGGCCGGAGAAAACAAAAATATCCACAATATTCAAGTCAAAAAAGTGGAACAAAAGTAGTTTTTTTTGGCTAACGAATCTAGAGCTTAATGAGAAAAGAAAAGTTTGTTTACAATACGCAAACACTTAGATACGAGAAGGTAATAGAGCCCATAAAGGTAAAAGCCTTTAAAGTACTAGGTTTTCTAAGCGCTGTAATAGTCACAGCTACCGTAATTATTTCGATTGCTAATACTTATGTTTCTTCTCCAAAAGAGCAAGCGCTTCTTCGAGAAATTGAGCAAATGAAAGATCAGATGACAGTTATGGGTAGCGATTATGATAATATTTCTAAAGTACTTGATAATATTCAGGATCGAGATGCAAATGTCCATCGTATGATTTTTGGAATGGATCCTATTGATAATGATGTATGGAATGGTGGAATCGGGGGTGCTGATCGATATACTAATCTTACGAAATATAAGAATACAGGAGAAACGCTTATATCTACTAGACAAAAAATAGAAAAACTAAAACGCCAATTAGTTGTACAATCTAAATCTTTAGATGAAGTTGAAAAGCTTGCTGCTCAAAGAGAAGATATGTTAGCATCTATACCAGCGATTAAACCTGTTCGCTCGGATAAACTTAGAAGAAATATTAAATCTCTTTCTGGCTTTGGTATGCGGATGCATCCAATTTGGAAAGAAGAAAAATGCATACTGGAATTGATTTTACCGCTCCTAAAGGAGTGTCTATACATGCCACTGGTAATGGGAAAATCCATTCTATCAAAAAATTAAAAAATGGCTATGGTACTCATGTCATCATCGATCATGGCTACGGTTATAAGACATTATATGCACATATGGGTTCTGTATCTGTACAACAAGGGCAAAAAGTCATCCGTGGACAAGTCATTGGGACGATTGGAAATACGGGTACTTCAACTGCTCCTCACTTGCATTACGAAGTGATCAACCAAGGTGTAAAGGTCAATCCAATCCATTATTGTATGGATGGGCTTACAGATCAAGAATACCAACAACTAGTGAATATGGCAGATACACCGAATCAATCTTTTGATTAATATTCTGCTTAAAGATATACTCGACCATTAAGTCGCTTAACGAATAACCAATTAAACTTGCTTTCATTACAATAGAAAGCAAGTTTTTTTTATTTTCGGATATGGATGAGGTTCAAAAACATTGTCGCAACTGTAATTTTCCTATCTCTACAGAAGCAAAATACTGTTCACAATGCAGTCAAAAGAATACGGATGGTAAAGTACCTCTATGGAGTTTCATCAAAGAATTCTTTACTAATCTTTTCAATATTGATTCCAAGTTATTCTTAACTTTTTTTGCGCTTTTTATACCGGGTAAATTAACTGTAGAATATTTCAAAGGTAAACACAAAAGCTATGCTAGTCCAGTTCGTTTATTTTTATATGCTGGTGTTCTACTATTTGCAATTGTAATTTCCCAAACATCAGAAATTGACATTGGAGAAGGAGAAGAAAGGTTATTCAAAAGATCCGAAAGAATCAAATTTAGAAAATCCGTTATAAAAAATATAGATGACTACAAATCAGAATTTCTAGATTCTTCAAAACATTATCAAGCAGATAGCCTCTCAAAATGGCTCATTTCAGGAATGGGCAGCCCCAGTTCAGACACTGCAAGTCTAGGACTCGTTATAGGAGATAACAAGCAATTTAAAATTGCCAGGCGGGATTTGGCAGAAATGCCGATTGACTCCATTTTGGTTCGGTATAATATAAAATCACGCTTAAATTCAATATTCGTGAGTCAACAAGTAAAAGCTATGAGAAATAGTTTAGGGATGTTTCACTTCTTCATAGGTAAACTTCCTATTATGATTTTCTTTATGATGCCCTTTCTTGCACTTATATTAAAAGTATTATATACTAGGCGTAAGTTCTATTTTGTCGAGCACCTCGTCTTTTCATTCCATTATCATACTTTTGCTTTTATTATTATCATGATATTGGTTTTATTTGGATCATACTTTCATGGATTATTAATTGCAGCATTTATTTTAGCCATTTTTATTTATCAGTTTATGGCAATGCGCCGATATTATAAGCAAGGTTTTTTCAAGACATTTCTCAAATTCTCAGTTCTCAATTTCTTATACTTATTCTTATCTGTCTTTTTCTTTTCTATTGCTGCATCTATTAGTTTTTTACTTTTCTAATTCTCTGTCATTTAAAAATACTAAAAAGAAAATTGCAACATAGGCCTATTCTTTTCATCTTTGCATCTTAACAAAAAATGACAATGAATATTTACGATCAATATGAGGTAGTGATAGGTTTAGAAGTTCACATCCAACTTTCTACTAAGAGCAAAGCATTTTGTGGTGATGATACAACTTTTGGAGGAGACCCCAACACACATATTAGTGCCATTTCATTAGGCTTGCCGGGTACTTTACCCAGGTTAAATAAGACCCAAGTTAAATATGCTGTACTCTTGGGATTAGCTTTGGATTCAGAAATTAATCAAAAGAATTATTTCGATCGTAAAAATTATTTTTATTCTGACCTTCCAAAAGGTTATCAAATCACTCAGGATAATCAACCAATAGCAATAGGAGGAAGTATCGAAATTGAGACAGAAAAGGGTTCTAAAAAAATCCGAATTCATCATCTTCACATGGAAGAAGATGCTGGAAAATCAATTCATGACTTGGATGATAAAAATTCTATGATTGATCTCAATAGAGCGGGTGTCCCTTTACTAGAAGTCGTCACTGAACCTGATTTTAGATCTGCATCTGAAGTGGATATCTTTATGAACCAAATGCGACAATTGGTTCGATATCTAGAAATTTCTGATGGGAACATGGAACAAGGATCTATGAGATGTGATTGTAATATTTCTGTTCGTAAAAAAGGTGCTACAGTCTATGGTGAACGTTGTGAGGTGAAGAATGTTAATTCAATGCGATTTGCCAGAAGGGCTATAGAGTTCGAAACAAAACGACAAATTGATCTACTTGAGTCAGGAGGAAAAGTATTACAACAAACTTTAAATTTTGATCCTAATACAGGTATCACCTCTCCACTTCGAGATAAAGAAGATGCTCATGATTATCGTTATTTCCCCGAGCCAGATTTACCTCCTGTAATCCTTTCGGAAACATTTATTGAGCACTTAAAATCTAAAATGCCTCCGCTACCTTGGCATTTGAAAAAGCAATTTCAAGAAACGTTAAGTTTAAGTTCTTATGATTCAGAACTGCTAACAGAAAATAAGGAAGTCGCTTTATTCTTTTTAAAATTTGTAGACAAATATGCAAATTATAAGCCTGCCGCTAACCTAGTCATTAATAAAATCATTCCTTGGCTAAAAGAGCAGAATTTATCGATTGAAGATTTCCCAATCGGAATTGATCAACTTTCAGCCTTCTTAGGTTTGATTGATGACGGTAAAGTAAGCGCTTCAATCGCTTATCAAAGGTTATTTCCAGTCTTATTACAAAACCCAAGTAGCCAGGTCCTGGACTTAGCTCAACAACAAAACCTCATCCAATCGAATGACGCAGAATTTCTAGAAAATATAATTCAAGAGATTATTGAAAAGACTCCAGATAAAGTAAGTGCCTATAGAAAAGGGAAAAAAGGACTATTAGGCTTTTTTATGGGTGAAGTAATGAAAGCATCAAAAGGAAAAGCAGAACCAAAAGCGACCAATGCCCTGCTAAGAAAACTTTTGGATAATTAAAAATCAAGCGCTTACAACTTACCTCAGAACGCCCCCTTAATCCACTTCTATATAAAACAAATACTGGATGATCAAGATTTATATTTGATTTTCTTAATTTTGCAGCCTAATTAAATAAACAGAACCATGATAAAAGCAAACAATCCAAAAATACAATCTTGGCTGGAGGTACCAACTGATAGTGACTTCCCAATTCAAAATATCCCTTTTGGTGTTTTTAAAAATAAATCTGGCGCTTCAAGGGTTTGTACCAGAATAGGAGACCTTATTATTGATTTGGCAAAAGTAAATGATCTAGGTTATTTTGCAGATTTAAATATTCCAAAAGCAGTCTTTCGAAATGAATTCCTAAATGATTTCATGGCGTTAGGAAAAAAGACAAGTCGAGCTGTAAGGAATCGAGTGTCTGAGCTTTTTAATAAGCGTGTTAAGAAATGGAACTCTAGAGAATTAGTAGATAAGTTCACCTTCCCAGCTGACCGTGTAGAGATGTCGCTGCCTGTCAAAGTTGGAGATTATACAGACTTTTATTCCAGTATAGAGCATGCCACGAATCTTGGAAAATTATTCCGTGACCCTAAAAATGCATTATTACCAAACTGGCGTCATATTCCAGTAGGTTATCATGGTAGAGCTTCCTCCATCATTGTTTCAGGTACACCGATCCATCGACCTAAAGGACAACAAATGCCAGCGGGGGCAAAGAAACCTGTTTATGGTCCATGCAAATTATTAGATTTTGAATTAGAGACTGCTTTTGTTATTGGAAAACCTTCTGCTCTAGGTCAATCCATCAGTACAACAAAAGCTGAAGAATATATTTTTGGACTAACACTTTTTAATGATTGGTCTGCAAGGGATATTCAAAAATGGGAATATGTACCGCTAGGCCCTTTTTTAGGTAAAAGCTTTGCCTCTCACATTTCTCCTTGGATTGTCACCATGGATGCATTAGAACCTTTCAGAGTAAAGGGTCCACGCCAAAGTCCTAAAGTGCTTCCATACTTAGAATACGAAGGTGATAAGAACTTTGATGTAAACCTTGAGGTCATTATTAAACCAGAAAATTCAGAAGGTAAACGTGTTTCCTTGTCTAATTTCAAATATATGTACTGGAATATGAGCCAACAATTAGCTCATCATACGGTCAATGGTTGTAACCTAAATATTGGCGATATGATGGCTTCAGGAACAATTAGTGGAAAAAATAAAAATTCATATGGTTCTATGCTTGAAATATCTATGGGTGGTAAACAAGCAATCAAAATGCCAGATGGTTCGGAACGAAAATTTATTCAGGATGGCGATACAGTCATTATGCGTGGTTGGTGTGAAAAGGATGGTGTTCGAATTGGCTTTGGAGAAGCAAGTGGAAAAGTATTACCAGCAATTTAGATAAGCTCTATTAGAACAATTCAAACAAATCAGTATATTTAGACTTTATCTACCGGTTTTGTTCTTGTGGCAATATCGTTTTCATATATTAAACTTTGGCCTTTAGAAAATACATCCTCAACTTACGTAAATTTCGAAAACTACATAAGTTCATAGGAACGACTTTAGCCGTTTTCCTTATTGTTAGTTCACTAACAGGTGTATTGCTATCGCTTAAAAAAGATGTCGATATTATACAACCTGCTACGACTAAAGGTATTAGCGATGATTTAAGCAAATGGTTATCATTTGAGCAGGTTGATTCTATTGCACGGCTTGCACTTCATACCGCGTATCCAAATCAAAAAGAAAACCAGGTAGATCGATTTGATGTCCGTCCTTCCAAAGGAATTGTAAAAGTACTTTTTAAAAAAGGGTATTGGGAGGTACAAATAGATGGTACCAATGGATCAGTAAAATCTATTGCAAAACGTCACTCTGATTGGATTGAAGCTTTGCATGATGGTTCTATCATCAATGATTTATTCAAGCTGATATCTATGAATATTTTAGGTATTGGATTATTCTTCCTTATTATTTCTGGTTTATGGCTATGGTATGGGCCAAAACGTTTTAGAATGCTCAAGAAAAAACACCGAGAAAATACGGTCGATTAGATTTATGTTTTGTGATCGTTTCGCTTCTGATGTATCACTTCTGATATGATCGCTAAACGCTGATCATTCATTTTTGCTTTAGTATATGTAATACTATTCGATAATTTTCTCAATACACTTTGTAAGCGTCTGTTTAAATTAAAAGAAGATTGGATGGAACTGTACTTTTCCTAATGTATTGATCTCAAGAGCTGGTGCAGGTATTTTAATCACATTGACAAGACTAAACAATGTTTTTAGAAAATGACTTTTCGTCTTTATCCTCGACAGATCAATATCAAGCGAGAGGTATACTTGACGATATCTTGGAAAATCCTCATTATTGAGCACATAATTTACTTCGTCTTCAGTCCATTCGTTTTGAAATCCTCCAAACATATTTTCGGCACCATAGCCTACCGCTATATTAAGCCATTTGGGAATCTTCGATTCTTTGTTTTTTACAAAAGAACGGACGTTAACTGAAGCCCATAAAGTCATCGCATTATAATCCTTTAAAAAACTTGCAGCATAAGAACCACCATATAAGTTTTTTGCCCGACTACTTAATAAAGTCGTACTAGAACCATCAACAGCAGTTACTAAAAAATCAGGATACGGTTTATGAAAAGAAGATACTTTCAATAATATACGTTGCTCATTCCAGATCAATTGCTGAGCTCCAAATACAGAAACCCCGAGTGTATTAAAAGCAATATCAGGAACAGAAAAGCCCCACTTTGCTGAATAGGCATCCAATGTTTCTACCGAAGCCTGGAATAAAGTGCCCAGAGATATCCCTAGCCAGATAGATTTTCGATTTTCTAATCCAGTCCATCTTGCCCCCTTATAAACCCAATTGGCTTCCATATAAGCCGTAAAGGTATGCCCCAATTTATCCATATTTTCCCATTCACCTAGGTCATTAAAAAAATGAAACTTTGACCGTTCAAACTCCGAATACCACACTTCATTTAGTCCGATCATTACGCCTGTATATATAGCTGCACCAGTCGCTGCACTACCCCAAAACCGAATATTATTTAAAGAATCAGCTGGTTCTAGCAAGCGTAATTTTTGTCCTTCTTGAGCAAAAAGGATTGAGGGAAAAATAAATAGAATAAAAATAAAATAAAATCGCATAATTCAATTTAAAGAATCTAGACAAAAGTATTATAATTTCAATGCATATTAGTCTTGGAGACTCCTTAAGTTTTAGACTTAGCACGATGCAGTGATTAAAATTTAGATTTCCCTATCCTTAATAAATTAATTACCTTTAGGGACAGAGTATAAATACAAACGACTTAGTCTGATTTAATGCTATATTAATAGAATTCTTAAAACTGTCACAATCGTATTCTGTTATATTTTGAGAAAACAAAAAGAATAAAAAATTATTATCATGAAACAAAACAAGTTATTCGCTTTCGGTATTATAGCTATGATAGGGCTTATCCTGATTCTTGCTCTATCAAGTAGTATTTTCCTAACTATTGATCCTGGACAAAAAGGAGTATTATTCAAACGATTTGGAGGTGGATTAGAAAAAGATGTAGCCTATGGCCAAGGCTTTCATGTGATTGCACCTTGGAATCATATGTTCGTCTATGATGTGCGTACTAATGAAGGCTTAGAAAAAATGACTGTACTTTCTAAAAATGGACTCCAAATTATTGTTGAACTTTCTTATCGGTATAGCCCTCTAGGTGATAAAATTGGATATTTACACGATGAAATTGGTCCGAGCTATCTCAATAGAATCATAATACCCGAAATTCGTTCTGCAACCAGAGAGGTCATTGGAAAATATCTTCCAGAAGAGCTTTATTCTAGTAAAAGAGAGGCTATTCAAGATGAAATTTATAATCGAACCTCCGAAAACATTACTAGAAAACACCTCATTTTAGATGCGATCTTAATTAGAGAAGTAGAACTTCCAGAGACCTTGAAAGCTGCAATTGAACGAAAGCTTAAAGAAGAACAATCTTCTCTTGAATATGAGTTTAGATTAGAACGAGAACGAAAAGAATCAGAACGTAGAGTCATTGAAGCTCAGGCTAAGGCTGATGCCAATAGAATTCTAAATGCCAGTTTAACTGATAAAATCCTACAAGATAAAGGGATTGAGGCTACTTTAGAATTGGCTAAATCTCCCAACTCAAAAGTTGTTATTGTTGGAGGCCAAGATGGAGGACTGCCTCTAATACTCAATAATTAAGTCTTTTGACAATCAAGCCTTGTCATTTGTCGCTGTGCATTTCAATGAATGTTCAGCGACAAATGATTTTATTAAGTACCTAAAATATTTCTCGCAAACATAATTCGTTTTTTCCAATAAGAGGACTTGGAGATATTCTCAACCACCACACCCCTTGAAGAAGTGCTATGGATCACATAAATTCCATCTTTTTTATTGTTTAGGACTAATGCTACATGGGAAATTTTTCCTCCTCTCCCAAAAAACACAAGATCTCCCTTCTTTACCCATTTTAAATTTACATTTTTCCCTTTCTTCGCTTGTAAGCTAGAAGTTGGTGGAATACTTACTTTAATTTTATCAAACACATAACTGGTAAAACCGGAGCAATCAAAACCACTTGGGTTTTTTCCCCCATATTTGTACTTTACACCAATTTGCTTCTTTGCAAAATCTTCTATTTTACTTCTTAGATGACTTGAATTGGAAGAATCAACACTTTTCTTCTGTATTCCTGGGTTATTAACAGAACAGGCAACAGTAAATAATGCCAAAACCATGAACAACAAATTGGATTTTATATCGTTCTTTATCATATTGTAGGTTTGCTTAAGTAAGCCAAAAGAAAAATACTCGTTGTTAATAGGTTAGTTAATAGGGTTATTTTCAAAAAACATTCTCAACGAGTTAGCGGTTCAGTTTTACTGAGCCGCTTTTTTTATACTCTTAAGTCCCTTTTAGAGTTCCATAGATATGGAATTTGTTTAAAAATAGCTGCTAGTATAAAACAGATATTCTAAAACAACTTCATGGCAAAAACGATTAATGAGGAAAAGTTATTATATGATTTGAAAAGAATCACGGTCGGGCAAGAAATCAAGCTTAGATCTATATTCAATTTGTCTTTCTTTTGAAAGCGCTCTTGTGAAAATGTCTTCTTTTTTAGTAATACAACAAATAGATGCCCCAGCATAATCAATTAAAGAGGAATCGCCGGAGTATACGAATCCTTTTTCATCAACTCCTACTCTATTCACACCTATAGTATAAGATTGGTTTTCTATAGCCCTGGCTAAAAGCAATGATTTCCAATGTAGGGCTCTTGTTTCCGGCCAATTAGCCACATAAATTAATAAATCATAATCTACTGTATTTCTACTCCATGCGGGAAATCGAAGGTCGTAACAAATTAAGGGGCAAATTTTCCACCCTTTCCATTCAACAATCAAACGATCTTGACCAGCTTGATAAGAAAGATGTTCCTTGGCTAAAGTAAAGAGGTGCCGTTTATCATAAGTGAAAAAATGACCATCTGGCTGCATAAAAATTAACCGATTGTAAAAGTGTCCGTTTTCTTTTACGATAAAACTACCAGTGATGGCACTTTCTAATGTTTCTGCATGCAAACGAAGCCAATTCATCGTCTCTCCTTCCATATCCTCTGCAATAGGTGCAGCATTCATACTAAAACCTGTAGTAAACATCTCAGGAAGAATAATTAAATCTGTTTTCCCTTTAAGCTTAAGAATTTTATCAGAGAATGCCGATAGATTCTTTGCTATATTTTCCCAGTATAAAGAAGATTGGATTAAAGAGACACGTAAATTATTCATATAAAGGGTCAGTTTGAAAACTACAAAGGGACATAGACCAATGGTCTATGTCCCTTTAAATATAAGCATAAAGATTTATTATTCTGAATCTGCTTCTCCTTCTGAATCTGCTTCTTCTCCGTCATCACCGTCCATAGCACTACGTAATGCACGTGGTACTTCAACTGAAGCAACAGGAATACCAGGAGAGGTTTCCAATTCCATACCTTCTCCTAATTGTATATCTTTAACTTTTACGGATTGGCCTAACTCAAGTGCGGTTACATCTATAAAAAGTTCATCAGTCAAATATTCAGGAGTTGTCTTTACTTTTACTCTTCTTAACTTTTGAGTTAATTTACCTCCTGATCTTGTACCTGGTGCAACTCCTTGAAAACGAACTGGAATTTCTACCTTCATTTTATTACCATCCACTAGTTCAAGGAAGTCTATGTGTTGTATCTCATCAGAAACCGGATGAAATTGAATAGATTTCACAATACATTTATAATTACTTCCATCTACACTAATTTCAGCAGTTTTGAAATCAGGCGTATAAACCAGATGCTTAAATCCTTTGGATTCAGCTGTGAAATGGACATTATTTTCACCTCCGTATATAACACAAGGAACTAGTCCACTGCGGCGAACCGCCTTTGTAGATTTCTTTCCTAAATCATTTCTTAAATTCCCTGTAATTGCAATTGATTTCATGACAAAAAGCTTTATGCTAGGTTCTTAATTTTTGATATTTTTATTAGGCATTTCACGAAAATGCACGCAAAGATAGTGATTTTCTATAAAAATTGCAGTGATTTCCAAAAAAAGAAAATCCTTTTTCAGTATTTATAGCTTCAATCTATACTTTTCAACCTTTATAGACCTATCCGTCTACAAATAGAGCTGAAATAGACCGATGCTCATGTGTATTTCTAATGGCCCGAGCAAATAATTTAGCCGTTGATAATACTTTGATTTTCTTTGATTTCTTTTTTAATGGCAAGGTATCACAAACGATGATTTCTTGAATTTTTGAATTCTCAATATTTTCATAAGCTTTACCAGAGAGCACTGGATGTGTACAAATAGCACGTACGCTCTTCGCTCCTTTCTCCATAAGTATATCTGCGGCACGGCACAAAGTTCCAGCTGTATCGACAATGTCGTCCACTAAAATAACATCTGCACCTTTTACATCTCCAATAACTGTCATCCCAGCAATTTCATTTGCTCTTTTCCGATACTTATCACATATTACCAATTCCCTTTCAAAATACTTTGCATAAGTACGAGCCCGTTTTACACCGCCTACATCAGGGGAAGCAAAAGTGACATTAGAAAGATCCATTTCTTTAAAATATGGAATATAAATCGCTTCGCTTTTTAAGTGATCTACTGGAATATCAAAAAAGCCTTGAATTTGATCAGCATGAAAATCCATCGTCATAATCCTATTGGCTCCAGCTGCTTCAATTAAATTTGCTAGCAATTTAGCGGAGATAGGAACTCTTGGTTTGTCTTTTCGATCTTGTCGTGCATAACCAAAGTATGGAATAACTGCCGTGATATAACCAGCAGAGGCTCTCTTTGCCGAGTCAATTAATAAAAGTAACTCAAGCAGGTTTTCAGCAGGTGCAAACGTAGATTGAATAAAGAAAATATACGATCCACGAACAGATTCATTAATAATAGGCTGCATTTCACCATCACTGAATCTAAGCAATGTTTTATCGCCTAATGGAAAACCATAATGATCTGCAATCTTTTCTGCGAGATATTCGGAACTAATTCCAGAAAATAATTTAACTTCCAATTTGAAAATAATTTTGAAGTGAGTAGCTAGTAGTAATATATTTCTCCAGCTAGCATGAATAATACAAAGTTAAAAAGAAATCTTTCTTTAATTAGTAATAGCGAATGATTTAATTCAGTCTTGCCCTTCAAATCTTTGTTTGCCGAGATTCCATAGTCATTTGTCGATAGATTAAGAAAAAATTAACTTTTTAATGCATATTTATACTAAATACTTCGTTATTTCGAGACAAGTTTTAAAATAACAATGTAATATAAAGCTTAAATTAAAAAAGTATCAACTAATCAAGATCATGGTAATATTATTCATGGAAGAATGGTGGGACCCGCTCAACAATGCGGAAAAGGTATTTTGGGCAATCGCTCTTATCTTTAGTGTACTTTTTCTAATTCAATTTGTATTAAGTTTTATTGGCCTTGATTTCGACAGCGATGCAGATATCGAAATCGGGGGAGGTACAGAGATTAGCAGTGGCTTTGATACTGGATTTTCAGTATTATCAGTAAGGAGTATTATTGCTTTCTTTACATTTTTTGGATGGACAGGTGTTTTAGTATTAAATACTGGAGCTACGTCTTGGTTAGCGATTTCCTTCGCTTTCGCCGCTGGTACAGCTGCTATGTTACTTGTCGCTTATATGATGTACCTTTTTCATAAAATGGGAGAATCAGGAACAGTCAATCTAAAAAAAGCAGTATATAAAAATGGAGAAGTATATATCCCAATTCCTGCAAACAAAAACGGCCAAGGCAAGATACACGTAAAGATCAGCGGCGCACTTAAAGAATTAGATGCTGTTACTGACGGAGATGCTATACCTACTGGAGCTTTAATAAAAGTAGTAGAAGTACTGAATAATAACATACTATTGGTAGAACCTGCAGATAACTATATTATAACTTAATTTTCATACATTATAGCTTAATAGATGCTTGGTCTAAAAGATATCTTTTAAAATTAATAAAGATTATCATCTGACTATAGTTCAATACTATAACTTTACTTCATAGAAAGCATACATGCATTCTGACTGTAAGCGTATGTATACACAAATTCTATTAACCAACTAATTCATTTAAACTACAACTCTAAACTTAAAAATTATGGAACCACTCACTTTTATTGTACTCGGTTTAATCGGTTTAGCCATTTTAATTTTTCTCTGGGCAATCACAAGATATAGGCGATGTCCCTCAGATAAAATATTAGTTATTTATGGTAAAACAGGAGGAGGATCTGCTAAATGTTTAGCTGGAGGAGCCGCTTTTGTTTGGCCAGTAATTCAAGATTATGAATACCTTGATTTGACGCCTATTTCTATTGATGTAGATTTAAGAGGTGCACTTTCCAAGCAAAATATTCGGGTCAATGTACCTTCACGATTTACTGTTGGTGTTTCCAATCAAGATGGTATTATGCTGAATGCAGCTGAACGACTTTTGGGAAAAACAACAGATCAAATCCGAGATATTTCTAAAGACATCATTTTTGGACAATTGAGATTAGTCGTTGCGACTATGGATATTGAGGAGATAAATTCTGATAGAGATAAATTCTTGACTAATGTAGCAACCAATGTTGGTGCTGAATTAAGTAAGATTGGACTTTCACTCATCAACGTAAACGTAACCGATATTCAGGATGAATCGGGATATATTGAAGCATTAGGAAAAGAAGCAGCTGCAAAAGCGATCAATGATGCTAAGATGAGTGTTGCTGAAAAAAACAGAGATGGTTCTATTGGTGAAGCCAAGGCCAACAAAGATAAAAGAATACAAGTTTCTTCAGCAGATGCAGATGCCCAAATTGGTGAAGCAGATGCAGATGCAAAGTCAATTGATGGAGCCAATGAAGCAAAAATCAAGATAGCACTATCTAATGCAGAACGACAAGTGAAAGAAGCAGAGGCTTTGAGATTAGCAACAACTGCTGAACAGATTCAAAAAGCCAAAGGATTGGAGGAAGCTTATCTGGCAGAAAAAGAGGCTGAGCAGGCTCGTGCAGCAAGAGAAATGGCCACAAGAGAAGCTGATGTAATTGTAAAAGCTGAAATTCAAAAGCGAAAAATTGAAATTGATGCAGAAGCGGAGGCGGAGCAAACTCGTCGATTAGCAAAAGGGGACGCAGATGCGATCTTTTTGAAACGAGAAGCAGAAGCAAAAGGTATGTATGAAATATTAAGTCGACAGGCTCAAGGATTTAAACAAATCGTAAACGCTGCTGGTGGAAATTCTCGCGATGCTGTCTTAATGTTAATTGCTGATAAATTAGAAGACTTAGTCGCAACTCAAGTTGAGGCTATCAAAAATATCAAAATTGATAAAGTCACTGTATGGGAAGGAGGTAATAATGATGGGGAAGGAAATTCAACCTCTAAATTTGTTTCAGGTCTTTATAAATCAGTGCCCCCTTTATCAGATTTATTTAATATGGCCGGTATGAATCTCCCAGAATACCTCGGGACTTCCGAGACAGTTGCTGTTGAAGATGTTGAAACAAAGCCAGCAACTGACTTGCCAAAAGACTCAGAGGAAAACGGCTAAGGAGGGATATGATTATTAGGCAGAAACAGTTTGTCAATTGTTTCTAAAGCTATGAAGATCGTTTCTACAGCCGGAAGTTGCGAAGCCTCTTTTGAGGGGCTTTGCGCTTCGTATTTTACATAAGTCATATCTATTCATTTCATATTATTGGAATCATTCTTATCTTGTCCAATGTATATCGCATTAATCCTCTATCTCTAAGAAAATGAGTCAACGAATTCCATACTTATATATCGCTTCTAGTAATATAGATGAAAGAGGAGTCTTTTCCAGCGAATCAATTCCAAAAGGTAGCGTAATTGAGATTTGTGCTGTCATTATTATCCCTAAAGAGGAAATGGAAGACTTAAAAAAAACCGCTTTATATAATTACTATTTTGACTGGGACGAAGAAGAACATAATGGAGCAATTGCTTTGGGTTATGGCTCGCTTTATAACCATGCTTACCAACCTAATGCTGAATATGTATTAGATTATAATATGAACACAATTACTTTTTATGCCTATAAAAATATTGAGGTAGGCGAAGAAATTACCATCAACTATAATGGCGACCCAGCTAATCAAGCGAAAGTCTGGTTTGATAGCTAATAACCTATTCCTTTTCTGATACTTCTCTTCCCAATTCCCCTCCTCCTTTGTTCAATCGCTTTCGCTATGAATCTGGAGAAGGGGTCGGTTCTGGGAATTAAAATCTATTGCGCTTAGAAGCGCAGCTTCAATATCAAACACTAATCCTAAGCTTTCATTTCAGACTAGTTATTTTTTTGTAGGGATTATTCTTTCAATGGGACTTAGTGCATCGTTTTGACAAAAAATCATTTGATCTTTTGCATTCTTTTATAGAAGTTGTTCAAAACCGGGACTATTGATAAAGATATGTTGGGAGATAGATAAACCCTCTTTGGGAATTGGAAGGTATTATATTTATACTTGGATATGTATAGGGAGAGCTTTTATTTATTTGTTGTTGTAAAACTACAAAAATTTTAGATTCAAATAAATTTTTTAACAAAAAAGTATTTCTATTTTAGGAAATAAAAATACCAGCCTTTAGATATTAACATGAATCATCCCGAATTTTTAAAAATCTATAAAACGTGATTTCTGACGCTGAAAGACACTGGTTTATTATGATAAATCAGCGTCTTTCAGCGTCAAATAAAAATAAGGGATGACTCATGTTAGGAACAGCACTCTAAGAGAAGACGTCAATATAAATCCTATGAGAGGTATTCTTCTTTAGTCAATTCCGCCGCCTTATTCCTAATTAACTCTTCAATTGCAACGCTCTTATTCAAGACACGATTTTCCAATTTGGATAAAATATTCTCTTGAAGCGCTCTAATCTCTAAAGTTTGTTTTTGACGATTATAATAATTCAGCAATACATGCGCATAATGTAGTAGCACTTCCTTAGTCGGCCTAGGACCTTTTTTGAAATCATAAATCTCTGATTCCGGTAAATTCAAAAATGCTCCTCCCGTTGTATGTGAAATTCGATCAAATTCTAAGTCATAATTTTTAGCATCTGCTGTAATATTTTCATTTCTATCATTACATCCATATACATGCAAGGAGAGGTATGAATCTGAAGAAGCATTCCCCATCTGATGAATAAATTTGTTATTGACTTTTACAACGCCCCCTTTACTCAAGACTTCTTTTTTAGCAAATCGAAGCTCCTCGTCTTTGATAGAATAAATTAAATGATGTGCATTTCCAAAGACCTGTACTACCCCCCATTGAGTATAACCATGATTATGTATTGAAGAGTAATGATCAGGATTCCATGACATGACCATAATTTCAAAATTACCATTATCATAAACTAACTTTCGTCCATAACAATCTTCTATTGGATGATCGAAGTCAGCATAAGCCATTAAGTCTGTTTCACTTATACCTGCGGTCTGAACAATCTCTCCTGCTCGAAGTGGAGTCAATTTACCTTCTTTCTCAATCGAGGTCATCAAATTCTGAATTAATAAATCTAAACTTTTTGATCCTGTTCGCATTTTCTTATTGGTTTTATTATTTATAATTTTTTAATTAGGTTATTGGGCTAATTACACTATCCATCAGGCTCTAAAACATACTGTAGAATAGCTATATCTTGCCATTTGTTATTTCTAAAGCCAATCTGCTTTTGTATCCCAACGACAGTATATCCCAGTTTTATATTGTATTCTATACTAGCTTTATTACTCGCAAATATTTTTGCCACCAAATGGCGATAGTTTAATAATCTACATTGAGTAATGATGTATTTTTTTAAAGTTGATCCATATCCTTTTCCTCGTTCTGAAGCAGTAAGATAAATTGCGGTTTCACAAGCAAAACGATATCCCTCTCGGTCACTATATCGCTTGATAATCCCCCAACCTATTACTTTCTCATCTATTTTCACGGTATAGAGTCTTTCTCGCTCATTAAATTTATTTACCCAATTTGCAATATCTTCTTTTGAATGAAGCATTTCTTCCATTGTTGCATTACCCATTTCTATATACTCATTGTATATTCTTGCAATCGATTGAAAGTCTGCGGGATTTGCTAAATCAATATGCATTCTTCTATTTTTAGTATATTCCTTAATTATTAACAATTGCCTTAGAGTTTGTCTAAAATTCCATTAATCGACTACAAGCGGTAAATTTTCTCCTGTATTTCGTTAAATTTTTCGTCGGATTGCCCACATCCGAAACAAAATATGCTTCTTTTAGAACAAAATTTGCTCGCTTTCGCTCAATCATGAAAGTTTAGACAAACTCTTATCAGATTCTAAGCTGAGCACCTGACCGGGGTACTTGTTTTTAATTTTTTTATTATCAATTACTAACTGTCCATTTACCCATAAGTATCGTACACCATCTGAAAGCCTTCTAGGTTGTGTATAAGTTGCATTAGCCTTTACTTCATTGGGGTCTAATAAGACCAAATCAGCTTTATAAGAATTTTTGATTTGTCCTCGATTGTGTAGTTGAAAAAATTGCGCAGGCAGATAGGTGATTTTATGAATTGCTTCTTCCCAGCTCAGCGCATTTAATTCTAATACATAACGTTCTAAATACGTAGTAAAAGCACCGTAAGACCGAGGATGTGGTTGCCCAATCGTTTGAGGCGCATTTATAGGATAGCTCCAGGAGTCCGTACAGATCATTGCTTTATCCCATAAGATAGCGGTATCAATATCATCCTGATTAATACAGTGATAGACCACCCAGGTTTCTGTACTACGGCTCAAAACTTGAGCAATCGTTTCGCTTGCAGATAATTTTTGATCAAGTGCAATCTGAGCAATCGTTTTTCCAAAATATTCTTCAAATTGATCAGAGATAATCATCATCTGATTAAGATCATAATCTCTTTCTATAATCCATTTTGCAATATTCTCCACGACATTCGGGTCTTCCAATTTTTTTGGAACATTAGCAATACCATCTTTTAATATATCCTTTGGAACGAAAGCCCGAAGTTTTGTAGAAATAGCCGTATATGGATAAACATCAACTGCTGCTTGCAAATCAGGATGTGCTTGATTAAAAGCTTCTATCTGTTTTAGAATCTTTGGAATCTTACCCCAGTTTTGTTGCTCTGCAGCTTTTAAATGGCTAATAAGTGTTCGAATATTAGCTCGTTCACTAATCGTCAAGGCTTCTGTCACCGCAGCCTCTATTTCATTTCTTTCATCTCTGATATGCGAAGCATAAACACCTCCTTTCTGAGCCGTTATTTTTGCTAATTCAACAATTTCATCTAATTCTGCGAAACAACCTGGTGCATAGATGAGACCAGTAGAAAATCCTAATGCACCTTCCTCCATAGCTTGCTCTAATCCAACTTTCATTTGATCTAATTGCTCTGGATGCAAAGTTTTCCAGTCTTCCATATGCCCGCCACGAAGTGTGCTATGTCCAATCAAAGTCGCAATATTAAATTGCAATTTTTGTTCAATTCGATCAAAGTATTCTTCCATTGATGTCCAATCAAAAATAAACCCAATCTCATTTGACAACTTTTCCATGGTTCCCATAAGATGAGGGCCAATAGGTGCTGGAGAGGTACCACAATTTCCAAATATCTCTGTTGTTATACCTTGATAAAGTTTGTGATCAGCAGCATTAGGAAAAAAATAACCAAAGCCGGTTGAGGCATGTGGATCTATAAAACCAGGCGCTAAAATCAGGCCTTCTCCATCGATGATCTGATGGGCCTCTGGTCTTTGTGTATCGGAATCAATCAGGACAATTTCATCTCCTAAAATGCCAACATCTCTTATCTGAGCTTTTTCCTTTAAGCCAGTACAAACTTTTGCATTTGTTATTAAAAAATCAAGCATTTTAATTTACTTTTTCAATGATTTTATACGTCGTATACTTTTCCAATACACCCACTTTTACTTTACACTTTTGCAAATGATCTAAACCAACAAATCCTTTTTTCATAGTCACCTCAGGCTCAATGATATCTTCAATAAAATATCTTGCAGATGGGCTCAAATCATGAGCTTTTGCATTTGGGAGAAAAGAGGCAAATTCAAGATTTACTAGTCTTCCTATACCAGTCTCAAACATTCCTCCTATCCAACAAGGAATATCATGATCATAGCAATAGTTTAAAATTTCGATACTATCAACGATCCCTCCTACTCGTCCGATTTTAAGATTGAGTTCATCAATTGCATTTAAATGATGCAATTTTATAAGATCTCCAATATGCTTCACTTCTTCATCTGCACACACTTTTAGTTCTGGGAAACGTTTTTTAGCCTCCAGAAATACATCAAATCTATTTGGAGGAAATGCTTGTTCAATCACCGTTTGATAAGTATTAGCAAAGTATTCAAACTTATCTAAATCGGACATATAAAAGCTTCCATTCGCATCAAAGCCTGTGTGTACTTGATTATCAAATAATAAAGGATTAATATAATCAAATACTGAGGTATCGGTATTTGGAGAGATTTTAAATTTCAATCTTTGAAATCCATCTTCAATCGCTTGCTGAACAACATCATAACATTCCATTTTATCTTTATAAATACCTAAAGAAATACCAACCGGAATTTGATCAATTTGTGAAGCATGAATACTTTTTAATAAGTCGAAGTCACTTTGTGCTCTAGCGATTTGGAATACAGCTGCTTCTATTGCTGTTTTCGTAAAATTCCATCCACGAATTGATTTTAAAATCTTTAAAATTTCGCCATAAGTCTGTTCGACTTTAAGAAAAGGAATTACGAACTTTTGGATTAAATCAACTGCGGAGTTTCGATATTCTGAAGAGTAATATGGATCAGGACGACATGAACACTCTCCGTACCCAATTCTACCATTCTTATCTATCCATTTTATAATTAAAGCCTCTCTAGATATTCTCGCTCCTATACTAGAACTAAAATGATTTCTTTGTGGCAATTCAATCAAATGTAGTTCAAGCCTATGGAGTGAAATGGTTTGATTAAGCAGTTTTCTATCATTTTCTAATATTTTCTCCATATTGGGAGGATACAAAAAAAATGGGAAGAATTATAATTTTAGGGTAAGATTTATACGTAGATTGTGATTTTACATTGCTCAAACGAAGGAGTGATCTTGCCTTAGCTTTATTATTCTTTAAACCAACCACTATACATCACATAATTGTCTGCAATGCGTTTAATCGTATCATTAAACTGTTCAGCACTAAGTGCTTTGACTTTTTTGGCTGGTACGCCTGCATAAACATAGCCTGATTCGAGATGCGCATTTTCAAGAACAACTGCACCCGCAGCTATTAACACATGCTCTTCTACTACAGCATGGTCCATAATGATTGCCCCCATCCCAACTAGGACATTGTCTTTAATTGTGCACCCGTGAACCATCGCACGATGTCCAATTGAAACATTATTTCCAATACTAGTGGCCGCTCTTTGATAAGTACAATGGATAATAGCACCATCTTGAATATTGACTTTATTACCAATTTGAATGCTATTTACATCACCTCGAATAACTGCTTGAAACCATACACTACATAAATCCCCCATTTCGACATCACCAACAATCGTTGCATTTTCAGCAAGGTAACAGTCTTTTCCAAATCTGGGCTGTATGCCTTTGACGGGTTTGATTAGAGCCATGTGAGTTATATATCTTACAAAATACTTTTATCTATTTTTGAGGAGATTTATTGAGGTTTATATCTCTAAGTGGTTTGACGGTATACCCTTGTTTTCTAAGTAAAGCGACAACTCCATTTTCACCAACCAAGTGCCCTGCACCTACTGCAAAGAAAGTAACTTGTTCAGGCATCATTTTTTCCATGAGTGGAATCCAGCTTCTATTTCGTTTATTCAATAGAATATCATCCCATTCTCCAAGCCCTCCAGTTTCTGCTGAAAACATTTTTTCCATTCCTATTAAATCTTGATTTTTATAAAGCTCTACCATAACATCAAGTTCATCCATACCTTCTCCATCTATCTTCATGCTTTCGACAAGCATATTCGCTTGATCCTTATAAGGAATACTATCAAAAATACTCATCTGAAACTCTATAGTTTCTAAACCATCCATTTCAAGCTCTAGATTTTGTGCCATTTTCATAAATTCCATCTCATAGGATACTGTTGATCCGTTCTGCATACCTTGTGGATCTAAATCTCCTGATGCAAAAGCAGTTAAGAACAAAGGTTTGACTTTATCAAACATGCTGGTAATAAAAGTTGGTAAGCCTAATGCTTCAAATTTTTCATGAACAAACTTATAATCTTCTGGTGTCAAGAGTGTCTGCAAAGTTGTGCCTTCTGGCATAGTCAGATTTTTGAATAATGAAAAAAGCATAAAAGGATTATTCATCTCTTCCATGTTAATTTCAAAAACTACTTTTTTACTTTTATTAAATGAGGTCACGGTCGGATCCGTCAAAAAGAAATCGTCTTTGCCTATAATGTGAATAGTCCCATAAAGATAAGATGAACTTTCAAGCCCATTTCCGCTAATTTCCCAAAGCAAAGAGTTTTCGGCTTTAGTCGGAGCATATTTTGTACTATCTTTTTTAGTTTCTAAAGGAGCACTTGCTATATCAACTTGAGCAAATGAAAAATTTCCAACTAATAATAATGATAAAAAGCTAAGTAATAATTTATACATGGTTTTTATTTTTTGTAGTTGCTACATTCATAAAGATATGAACCAACTAATTATTCTTATCAAAATCTTCAATAATGCTTAATAGTACACGAATGTCTTCAAAAAACTCACGGACTAATTCAAAGTTTACATTAGAACTAAATATGAAAGGTTCGAGAATGTCTTTTGGTTCAGTAATTCCGATATAAATATTTCTTTCCATAAACGAGACATAAATTGACTTTTCAGAATTAATCCTATAATCGACTATAGCATTTTGCATATCTTCAGATAATAGACTAGCAACATTAGCATCTCTTGTCGCAAAAGTCATAAACGAATCATTAAATCGTTCTGTCAGTAAATCCATTATTTCAATACCTCCTGTCCTATTAAATGCTTTTATAGAACGAGAAAGGTATTGTTTAAATTCTCTAGGCAAGATAATTATCTCTCCTCTTAACGGTCTGTTAAAGATTGTATGTAAAAAAACGCCTTTAAATACATAATTTAGTCGGTTTCTTACTTTAGAAAATTCTTTAACCTCCAATTCGCACATTTCAAACTCTAATTCGCCGATCATTCCGCTTATATGATCCTCTCCTACATAATGAGGTGCTGCTGTTTTGAATATCTTACTGGCAATAAAACGTTTTTTTGAGATAAATTGCTTGCTATTATATTTCAAAGCGCCAAAATTCAAACCATCATCAATAAAATCCAGAATGAGATTAACAACATGAGGTTTGAAAGTGGATTTAAACCGTTGAATTTTAAACAATATAAAAGTAATATAAAAGCCAAAGGGAATCATCAAAAACAGACTAACGAATAGAATTTTGACATAAAACTGTAGAAATAGGATAGCAGTGGATAAAAATATGGAACTAAAAAGTAGTAAAAGTAGGCGTTTTCGTTTTCGTTCCAGTCTTAGCAACTCTGGATGGATCGTATGATTGTAGTATATTCGGAAATCCTCCAGCCTCTTCATAGTATAATCAAGTAGTATATTTATTTAAGTAATTGGCCTAAATTATATAAATAATATTTTACGGCTTAAGTAAATTTACAAAATTTTAAGCAGACAAGTAATCAAGAAAGTCAATGTAGTAAAAGATTCTAAATACCTGAGCGCCCTTCCCCAAACTACTTCAGTCGATATATACAAAAAGCCATAAGTATGGAAAGTATCTCCTTAACTTATGGCTTTTGATATTGAAGTTATTCTTTATATCTATCTAGAAACGTTCAGAACGTCAGGCAATTTTTCCTTGCTCTCTTTCGTGTTTTTCAATAAACTTAGACATTACTTCACCAATAATATCCTTTAAGTATAATTTTTTATGTTTTGCGATTTTCTTTAAGCGCTCCAATTTTGGTTTATCAATGACGAAAGTGACCCGTTTTTTATTAGGAACATTAACTTCGACATGATCCATATCGCCCGTTCTTCTAATCAGTGCATCCAAACCGGTTAAAGGGCGCCTCCTTCGTCGTACATTTTTATTTACTTCTTCTTTCCCCTGTTTTTCTTCTATAGTTTCAGCTAATGCCTCTTCAAAAAGCGTTTCAAGGTCAGAAGTGAAATTTTTAGAGGATTTTCTGGCAACGGCAGTATTTCCTGATCCAGAACCCCGCGTCTGATTTTGGACACGACGTTGAGGACTTTCTGGTACGTCTACATCCATTAAAGGACTATCCTCTTGAAAAGCTTCTTCAGAAGAATTACCAAATAAACTCTCTAAACCTGATGTAAATTTTTTCTTGCTCAAACCCTTTTGGATTTATTGATTACGTTTTTTGAAAAATCTCATAAACAAGTTTTAACTGAAATTAAAAGCAACCAAAGGAAGCATTAACATTCTTTATATCTTGTCTCAAACATGAGATTTGTCAAAAAATCATTTATTAAAAGGTGAATTCCTCATTGATCCCTATAGCTTAAACTTCCACGTTTGCTTCTGTACGTTGCAAAATTTCTTTACACAATGATAAATAGTCTACAGCTCCTTTACTTTTACGGTTATAAGAAAAGATATCCATTCTTTGAGCAGGAGCTTCAGCAAGTGTTACATTATCTCTAATTAATGTATCAAAAACTTTTTTACCAAAATACTTTCTAATTGTCTCTACAACATCTCTATTCAATACCTTCCGTTGATCATACATTGTAGCAATTACCCCACCTATTTCGAGCTTCTTATTTAAGCGGAATCGAACTTTATCTATAATCTGTTTTATTTTAGCTAATCCTTGTAAGGCTAAAAATTCAGTTTGAAGTGGTATGTATACATAATCACTACAAGTCAATGCATTCAGCGTAAGAAGGCCCAATGATGGTGGACAATCGATAATTATATAATCATAATCTTCAATAACTGTCTCGAATAATTCTCGAAGGATATACTCACGGCCAGCTTCGTTAATCAATTCCATTTCAGCACTGGATAGATCTAGTGATGAGGTAATAACATCAAGTCCTTCTTTATACGTATAGGGCTCTAGTTCTGCTTCTCCTCTTAGTGCTTCATAAATTGTAACTTTCTGACGTGGGATTCCTAATGAAAGGGTGAGATTAGCTTGTGGATCAAGGTCAATCAATAATGCTCTTTTTCCTAATTCAGTTAATCCAGCACCAATATTAATTGCGCTAGTTGTCTTACCAACACCACCTTTGTGATTTAACAAAGAGATAATTTTTCCCATATCGTATGTTTAATTTTTCTTTGATAGTGAATGTAATAAATAAGATGTATTACACCTATCCGTTGCAAATTTAATTAATTTAATCATATTTAAAATTTGTACTCGGATTATTTTTAATTAATATGCATTTTTTATATAGATAAACATGTATGATAAAAATGCAATACGTTTAATAAGCACCCATGAAAAACGGTAAAACTGCTTTAAAAGTTACAGATCAAATAGAACTTCGTTTACCAAATCTAATCTTTGCAGAAGAATTGTTTGAACTCATTGACAAACAGAGGGTTTACCTTAGTAAATGGCTCCCTTGGGTAGACATGACCCATTCTATCAATCAAACTCAAGCCTTTATCAAGGCTTCTAAATTATACAATAAAGGTGGACAAAGGCTAAGCACCTTTGTTTTTAGGAATAACGAATTGGTGGGATCAATAGGACTAGTAAAAATAGATAAGGTAAATAAGTCCGCAGAGATAGGTTATTGGCTCAATCAAGACTACCAAGGAGAAAGTATAATAAGTAAGTCCTGTCGGGTTTTAATCAATTATACATTCAAACATATGGATATAAACAGGTTAGAGATCAAGGCAGCTATTGGAAATTCAAAAAGCTTAGCAATACCTAAAAAACTAGGATTTCAGCATGAAGCCATATTGAGAGAAGCTATTTTCATTCGTGATGAGTTTCACGATATACAATTATTCTCTTTATTGAAAAAAGAATGGAATCTATTTTAGATAAATCTATTGTACACTTTCAAATGTCCAATCAGTCTCAGCTAAATTCATGATTCTACAATGGATAGTCAATATGCTGAAAGTGATCAAATAATTTTGAATTACCCTCCATTCGGTTGTTTTTTACTAGCAACATTTTCCTTTTTCTTTAACTCATCATCTACTTTTCTTATTACTAGTTTTTCTTTTTCATCTTTAACTTTTAAGAAAACAAAATAAGTACCCTCTACTTCATCCTCTACATTTACGGTTATTTCATTGATTCCAAAGTATAGATCTTGCTTATGTTCGGAGATGATTTCACCTTTTTTAGTTTTTACGGCATAATAGATTTCATCATCTACCATCGCATCTACAGAAAACGTAAAAGTACTATTGGTTCTGGTATTACTCATAGCCATAACCATAAAGTTGTTCGTCAAATCTTTTTGTATCATGATTGATTGCGAATAACTCATTGTGCCGTCTTGATCCAACTGCCTCAATCTATAGTATGCATTTTCGTTACTAACTCCAACATCCAGAAACCGATAGCCGTTTTCATCATTTGAATTTCCTACTGCGTCAATTTCTCCAATACCTTGAAAATCAATACCGTCTAAAGATTTTTCGACAATAAACACCTGGTTATTGTTCTCCATAGAAGTACTCCAGTTCAATAAACTGCCAATCTGATGTTCTTCTCCTTCTAAAGGAATAGAATATATAACTTCAGCCTTAAGAGCACTTGTCCCTAAGGCAAACAATACGAATAAGAAGGATACATGAAAGATATTTTTCATCTGAATCATAAGTCTAAGAAGATTTAAGAATAAAAACTAACTTAGGCTTTGGGTAATACAAATATGAATCCCTTTCTACTCTTAAAAAAAGCGTTAAAACTAAAAATGTGACTCCACAAACCGTTAAATATCAGTTAAGGCTATTGTAAAAACCTTTAAGAGAAGGCATATTTGTGAAATAATCTGTGATAATTAGATGTAAAAAATAAATCAGCATTTATCATAGAGTTGTTTTTTGTCTCAATCTATTCACACACATATATAAGAACAATGAAAAAAATACATTTTATAAGTTCAATGGCTATTCTTACAATATTGTTAAGTAGCTGTAGCCCCAAATTAACTCCTTTTACAGAACGACTACAACAAGAAAACGACTGGTCTGAAAGTGAGCTTAAAAAAATACAGTTTTATGTTTCTGGAGATATTGTATTGAGAAGACAAGCTACAAAAGGCGTTTCTAAGATAGAGCATGGAGAGATAAAGATTATAGATGGGAAACGAGTGGAGGAAATTGTTATTAAAAAAGGGACCCCTGGTGTTTTCCTTTTTCAGCCAAAAGAAGGCCGATTTGCAATAAGTTTTGAGTCACGAGAAGATAAAGATCCTTATTTGATTTTTGGCCCAAGCAAAAAAGCTCGGGGAAGATATACACTCAGGGCAAAAGACTGGGGAAATAATAATAGAGGAGGAAAGGTCTCCTATGGCGGAAGGGCTTTTTATACCCCTACTGAAAGCGCATATGCGATTCTAATGGTTGACCTAAAAAGAGTAAAGGATACTAAAGTAAAGTCTCGAACAGCGGGAGGAAGAAAGATAGATTAATTCTTTGTCAGTAGTCAGTAGATCCAAACATCTACTGACTACTGATACCAACTTTCTGAATTCTTTATTCTTTATTGATTCCCTTTAAAAATGGGACAAATCTAAACTTGTCCAGTTCTTCTATCTCAAACGCTTCATTTGAAATTCGAGTGATTTTCACCATAATTTGAACATCTCTCGGTCCAACAGGAATAACCATCACGCCTCCTATAGCTAATTGATTCTTAAGATTCTCTGGAATAGTAGTTGCGCCGGCAGTTACTAATATTTTATCAAAAGGAGCCAGTTCAGGTAGCCCTTTAAATCCATCTCGCAAATAAACTCTGATATTATTGACCTTTAATGCGTCTATCATGTTCTGCGCTTTTTGGTATAAAAAACGCTGTCTTTCCAATGTATGTACTCTTGCTCCGAGTAAAGCCAATATAATCGCTTGATATCCCGATCCAGTGCCTATTTCAAGCACTTTGTCTCGTTTTTTTATATCTAAAAGTTGGGTTTGATAAGCGACGGTATAAGGCTGGGAAATAGTTTGTTCTTTACCAATCGGAAAAGCTTTATCTTCATAAGCTAATTCTTCAAAAGCAATATCCAGAAATAAGTGCCTGGGTAATTTGCCCATAGCATCTAAAATTTTTTCGTCCCTAATTCCTTTTTCTCGAATAGAAGCAATAAGTTTGCGTCTGAGTCCCTTATGACGATAAGTATCTTTTAGTTTCAAAATATTTTCAGAAATTTAAAGCACATAACAAACCTTCTCTCAAAAGTGACGTAGAATTAATAGCATCACTTCAATGCCGCCAATAATAGAGTTTTTCTGCCAAACATAAAAATACAAGATCAAAATACTGTTATACAAAGGCTTTATTGATGTAATTTCTAAATAAACATTAAATATACTTTTACTATTATGACAAAGATTAAATTCGGAACCGATGGATGGAGAGCAATAATCGCAAAGGATTATACTATTGACAATGTAATTAGAATAACTGAAGGTACAGCCAAATGGATGCAGAAAAATGAGTATTCGAAAGTGGTGATTGGTCATGATTGTAGATTCGGAGGGCAAATGTTTGCAGAAACCGCAACTCAAGTATTTGGTGCTTATGGAATTAAAGTAAATCTTGCAAAAGGTTTTGTGTCTACTCCTATGGTATCTTTAGGAGTTGTAAAAACTAAATCTGATTTAGGTGTTGTTATTACTGCTAGTCATAATCCTGCAAGTTATAATGGATTCAAGCTTAAATCAGCCTTTGGAGGTCCAACTATACCTATTCATATAGCTGAAGTTGAAGCATTATTACCTGATACGCCGATGTCAGGTCTACCTTCATTAGACGAAATGTTTGAAAACGGTTTATTGAATTATATAGATCTTGAAAACTTATATATCGATCATGTAAGAGCTAATTTTGATCTTGATACTATACAAAATTCTAAATTCAAAGTAGCTTATGATGCGATGTATGGTGCTGGTCAAAGAGCGATGAAAGCGATCTTGCCAAAGGCTGTACTCTTACATTGTGATGATGATCCTTCATTCAAAGGACAAGCTCCTGAGCCAATCCATAGAAACCTTAAGGAATTATCAGCTCTAATAAAAAATGACTCTGAAATTGCTTTAGGGATTGCAAATGATGGTGATGCCGATCGGATAGGCATGTATGATGAAGATGGAAATTTTGTAGACTCTCATCACATTTTACTCTTGCTACTAGTTTATATGTTTAAGTATAAAAATAAAACAGGAAAAGTAGTGATTACATTTTCTGTAACCGATAAAATGAAAAAGTTGGCTAGCATGTTTGGCCTTGAATGTGAAGTAACTAAAATCGGTTTTAAGTACATCGCTGAGATTATGACTCAGGAAGAAGTATTAGTCGGAGGTGAAGAATCTGGAGGATTAGCTGTGAGTGGCCATATACCTGAAAGAGATGGTATTTGGATTGGATTAATGATTTTGGAATTTATGGCTAAAACAGGAAAGTCACTAAAAGAATTAATTCAGGATGTTTATGAATTGGTCGGACCATTTTCTTTTGATAGAGACGATCTTCATATTAAAGAAGAACAAAAACAAGCTATCATTAACACCTGCAAAACAGCTCCTTATCAGCAACTTGGATCTTATACTGTTCAAAAAATGGAAACGACTGATGGCTTCAAGTTTTATCTAAGTGATGATGAATGGGTGATGATTTGGCCTTCAGGGACGGAGCCAGTATTAAGGGTTTATGCACAGGCGCCGACTATGGATGGGGTCAGAGCACTCTTAGCGGCAACCCATGAGACACTTTCCGGAGTAACAGTATAAAAATCAGATTTATCGGTTCTACTAGAATCTGTCCAAATGAATAAGTTTTGGGCAGATTCTAGTAAATGACCATCCCTATCTAATCATCCCTGTATGGGGGATTCCATCTTCCAAATACGCTTCGCCTACAGATTCGAAACCTAGAGAGTTATAAAAAGAAACGATATAAACCTGGGCAGATATTTTGATCCGTTCTTTAGGAAACAGTCGATCTGTATGAATCAAAGCTTCTTCCATTAAAACCCTTCCAATTCCTTGCTTCCTTATTTTATTTGAAGTAGCAACCCGGCCGATTGAGGGATATTCTTTATAAGAAAGCCCTTTAGGTAGAATCCGAAGATAAGCGACTAATTCACCATTGGTATCCGTCCCAAGCAAATGCCAAGAAGCCTGATCCCTATTATCTGCATCAGTATAAACGCAATTTTGTTCAACAACAAAAACTTCTTGCCGCAAAACCATCATCGCATAAAGCTCGTCAATAGATAATTCCTGAAATGTTTTACATTTAAAAGTAATCATAGCGAAAGATAAGAAAGGCAATTTATTTCTCTTTAGAACCTGTCTAAAATTTAACCAAGGGTCCATGGCAATTGCAAGAACGATATTTTAGACTTGTGTTATGGTGATCAGTCCTATGGACTTTGTGATTTGGTGATTGCTTCGCTTGTGAGTGGCCACTTTTGGCAGACTTCAAAAATTTTGATCATTTATTTTTACTCAATTCATTTTTAATAGATAAGCTTGCGATTGCCATGACCAAGGGTCTTACTTAGAGAAGTTGTTTAAAAATAGATACTCAAGTGTAAAAAAAGCCTAACTACATGATGTAGCTAAGCTTTTTTATAAATTGTTCTATGTAAGGTTTGAATTTCTTTAGAGCTTAGAACCTGTTTAAAAATTATTGTCGAAAGCGAAAAAACTCACTTTAAGAACCTGATTTCGCGTTTCTGTATTCCCATAGCTGGGCTATGAAAAGACAAAAACGCTTCTTCAGAACCTTAAATTGAGCCTTTTCGCTTTCGACAATAATTTTTAAACAGGCTCTTATTTATATTTTTGAGACTAGTGGATCCTCTTCGCATCTCATCCATTCTGGTACAGGATCCCCTCCTTCTGAAATCATCTCTATAGTTCCGTCATCAAAAGCATTAAATCGCCAGATGTGAATTTTTCCTTTTCCACTGATATATGAACCAAATCGAAGAACATATTGTACTTCCCAGCCTTTATTGATTCTCTCTATATTGATATCGTTTCCACCAATTTTTGGTACACCAAGATCAATAGAACTTACGCCTTCTATATTATAAAATTCATTAGCGAGTGCGGCCATATTCAATGGTTCTTTTGATCTGATCGTAATTGCATCTTTTGTATCATTCCATTGAATATGCTTCTCTATTATTAAGTCATAATTATCCAACAGATCATTAATCTCTTCATTATTAGTTTCACTAATCCCTTCTCTAAGTGGTGCTGCCCATTCAACATCTCGATCAAAAATAATCACTAAGTGGTCAATAGATGGATTAGGAAATGTATGAACATTACAGTCTGCAATAGATTTCGCTACATCATTTTCTGTATAGATACTCGTTAATACTTCATAGATGTTTTCAATATTATCCTTAGGAATTACAATATTTAAATATCTTAAATCCTCTTGTTTCGACTCCATACGTAATGCCAATCTTGCTGCATCTCGTTTAAATTTTCGAGTTAACTTTTTAGGTATAACCAATGGAGCCTCTTTCTTCGTTTCTACTGCTTCCTTTCTTTCTTCATCACCATTATCATGCACTAATAAAGCAAATTCATTCTGAGCAAAAGAGACAGAAATCAAGAGTGATAAAACTACCGAAAAAATCAATTTGTTATTCAAATGAAGTTTCATTTTTAGATGTTTAATGACTTAAATCTAACAAGAACTACAATCAAATATTTTACATAAAAAAACCCAATTGTGACATTCAAGAAGATAAAAATCTATTCTAAATTAAAATATTAATGGCCTTATTGTACATTTACGTGACTGCGAAAAAATAAATACTGTTAAAAAATAAAATCCTATTTAGAATCCTTTAAAAGTGTAATTATTCACTGTCTATTGTTAATTCAGAACGTTTTATGGTATGAAATAACATTTTTAAGTTTTAACAGTGCTTAACAGTCTTTAACTTATTTTCTCATTGGTAGGTTATGTTGCGGATTTTGAGAAAGAAATATGATTATATACTATCTATTACGTATATATGCAAAAAGGTTGCCGTTTTTTGGATATACATAGGAAATCCTAAATTTATACTGACGTTGATTGGTTTGGGAAAAGAAATGTACTTCGCGTCAGGTATAGAGATAAAAGAAGTTGGCTTTAAATCCTTGTTAGCGTATGAAGTTGTTCAATGTTTAAAATTCATAACACTTAACATTTTTTCCTTTTTTACCTCCTCCTCCTCCAAAATTGAATCCTAGATTAAATGGGTTAATCTTAAGTCCAAAATATATATCGGATCCTGTGACGTTAGAATTTCCAATAAAACTGCTTAAGTTTTCTGTTCCAATAGTAAGAAATGCCAGTCGAATAACTGCTCCTACTCTTAATTTGTTGTAATTATATAAACTAATGGGCAGTGCAGCGCTTATCCAACGATGTTCGAACCTTGGTGTCAGTGCTAATAAATTTCCCCTTTGGACTGCATTTTTCCGGTAAGGCAAACGCTGAATTAATGTCGCATTTACATAAACAAGTGGCATTACGTTATAATCAGCTTGCAAACTTAATGCTCCGGGAAGCCAAATATCAAAATTTCGTTCTTCAAGTGAAATTGTTGGATCACCTAATGATTGATCACTAAGCATACCTAAGGCATCATCAACAGTTTGAATATCATCGTAATCCCCAGTGGGTATAGAGAATAATTGATCCGTGTTGATCTTATGGCTTTCAGCATTTCTATTAAAATTAATTTTTCCAATATCCAATAAGGCCGCACCGAATTTCCATTGATAAGAATCTTCATATCCATCTATTGTAAAAACAGCACCTATATCAAGGGCGAGCCCTCCCCCATTCTTATTTAAATTAAATCCATCAGCAGAAGCATTAGATGTAGTCAAACCAAATCCAAATTCTGGTGCATTAAATGACAAAGTATCGCCTGGTAACTGAGTCAAATTAAAAGTACTTTCATTGTTCGCAAAAAATGCTTCGTACCCATTCAAGAATTTAATAGAAGCACCTATATCAAGATTTCCTGTACTTGTTTCCAATCTTCGTGCATAGTTAATTCCGATTTCGCTCCATGTCATTCCTGCAACGGAGAATGGTTTAATGCTAATTTCCTGACCTAAAGGAGTTGCTTCAAATAGATAATAATTTAACTCTTGTGGGATTCGTTGTGCACTAACAGCAAATCGAAGGTTTGTAAACAAACCAAAACTATGTCCACTCGGTAAATTTATCATAAAAGAAGGACCGCTGACCACTGTGTTTATACTACCATATTTCTTTCTCCCACTATTATTAAAGTCAAAAATCAGGGTATTATCAGGATATTGATTTTCATTTGAATAATTATACGCTCCATCAATTTCTGGAAGCGTTTTAAGAATTTCCGAAACATTGGTATTATAAATAAATCCATAGTTTGTCTCGCCGAATAGGCCAGCGCTAACTAAGTTTATATCCCATTTAAATGAACTACTTGGTCCATTTGCAGGATTTAGCGCTAGGCTATTAATCCCCGAAAAAGTTTCTAAACGAAGTCCTAATTGCTCTTGTGAAAAAGACGCTGTCGGGTTATAAAAAAATAAACTAAAAATAAAAATGGCTGTTAATAATCTCATAATTTACTATTTGTACTATTAGTACGGAATTATCAATAAGCTATTTTGATAATTTTGTTCCGCCACTTAGAAGTTAATTCAAAGGAATCCAAAAAGTATTCCGCAATAGTAAAATTGGCCATGATTCTTAAGATTTGATGATTTTCAGATCACGAATACTATAAAAAACTGAGCATCAGTCTCTTAAAATAATAATCGCAATTTAGACACAAGGAATAAATAAGTGTTTGCTTTATGCCTTTTCCCTTAATAAAGCTGTTCAAAAAGAGAAATTGGATTATAATACGAGGATTGCCTAATAATTATTGTTGAATTATTAAGAAAAGATGTACGTATCTTATCAGCTTGACTTTCCCAAAATACTAAAGTCAAGCTTAGAACTTATCTAATATTTTGGGTAGAAAGATAATTAGTCCAATAACTGCAGCAGCGATAGCCGCTAGTAAGACCGCAGCAGCAGCTACATCTTTTGTTTTGCCAGCTAATTCATGATAATCAGGGGATACAAGATCGGTAAGGTACTCTATAGAGGTATTAAATGCTTCAGCACTCAATACGAAACCTATAGCAAATACAAGCAAACACCATTCTGTAGTAGAGATATCACAGATAAAGCCTAAAGCTATTGCAAAAAAACCTGCAATAATATGAAGTATTACATTCGGTTCAGATTTAAGAAAATGCCTGATACCTGCAAATGCAAATCCAAAACTTTCAATACGCTTTTTAAACATTTGAGTAATTGACCTAAATTATATTAATAATATATGGTTCTTTGAGATAGGTTCAAATATAATTATTTATAACTTCCTTATAAAGAAGAATACTTGGTATTAAACTGGTAGGTTCCCTTGACTCCCAAGTGTCCTGCTGAAATATCTTCCATATCTTCAAATTGAACACATTCTAATTCATCTGAATAAAAAATATGATCAGAAGGTAACTGAAAGATAGAAAAAGAGCCGTTTGAATTTGGGAAAAAACCTCTTCGGCTATCACTTAGATTAGAAATTGATCTAAAGTTTTGAATTTCATACGACCAAGGCACTGCATTATAATCTCCCATTGTGACAACAGGGCAAGCAGAATCGTTAGAATATTCAGCAATTCTCCTTAAGTGATCTCTTTGCTTTTTATAATCACTCGTGTAGAATGGCGGCAAGGCGTGAGAGGTAATAAAGCAAATTTGTCTATTAGAATTTTTCAATTCTAAGGTACCAACAATATTGGGAACACCTCCACAAACAAAGGTGTCAAGGTTATTCATTGGATATTTTGAATATACTGCTAATCCAAATGGATCAAACCGAACGACTGTTTTAGAATAAGGGTATTTTTTATTCAAAGATTCTTTCAATACAATATCCCAATCAGGTGTTACTTCTTGAAGTGAAACCAAATCTACATCGCTTTCCAAGATCTCATCAATCATAAATTGGTAATCATCTGTTGCCGAAATATTAAAATGAGCTACTTCTAAGGTTTCTTCATTCGTTTGCGGCGCCTGTGCCATTTCACTATTGGTAGTATATTTCAAAAACAAACACAAAGCTGCGCAACAAGTAAAGCTAGTAAACATGAGTTTATAATTCTTAAACATCAAGAATACCAATCCCAAAACCATATATGAAAGCATGATTTGAGCAGCGAATTCAGCTCCTTTTTTAAATAAGAATAAGTCTGCGGGAAAAACACAGACAAGCGCACCTAAGATAATTGAAGCGCTAAGGAGTAGGTGTATGTATTTTAAATTTAGGAATTTGGTTACCATATTCAACAGCAAAGATAAAATTTTTCGCAATATGTCTATCGAAATTAGCTTATTAAGCTTAAAACTTTAACTTTAAAATTAATAATACTGTGTAAATCCTTGATTAACAAGCAATTGATTTAAAATAAATATTGTCTAAATATAAAAAATTAGTTTATACTTTGGCTCATATTAAGGTCAAAATACTAAAATTCGCTCTAAAGTCAATCACTATACCTCGAAAAATCTCCTTTTGACAATCATTCAAGTTTCCCTGCTACGACACAAGTTTTTTTAATATGCTGCACTTCTCCATTTGATTTAAAGACTTCAATCCAAATAATATAGATTCCAATTCTAGCTTTATTTCCATTCTCTGTATCTCCTTCCCACTTAAACGTACCTTCAGATGCCAAAGTCGTATTTTGAACCAATTTCTTTATCTGTCGACCATTGGCATCAAAGATTTGAATATTAGCCAGCCATCCTCCAGAAGAAGTGTTATAATTTATCAATAAAAAATCTTTATAACCATCACCATCTGGAGAAAACGTTGTATTCGGAATATCGAAAATATTATCCGTCTGAATTTCATTCGTAAAATGTTGAGAATTAAGCGCTGTAGGTGTACCGAATCCAGCAGTTTCTGCTGCCGATTGCCAATTATTTGGGTTACTGGTTTCTCCTTCAAAACTAATTCTCTCTAATGAGACACCATCCTCATCATCTAATAAAGCATTATGGAAATCTTTGGTATACTTTAATTCATCAATGATTTTTGGCCCTAGAATATCGGGTACAAATATAATTACAGCATCTTCTTTTGTATCAAAAGCTGGCAATGTATTTTCGATTAATCTACTTGGGTTTTCAACATGATATTCTTCTAGAATATTTGGAGGGAAAGAAGTTAGTACAATATATTCCTGAGGGAAAATTAAGTAATCCGTGTTAACTTCTATATTATTATCTATATTCACTCCACCATCATCCCGATCAGCAATATGCAATTGTCCAATATTAAAAACTTTATCAGATCGATTGTACAGCTCCACAAATCGATCACCATCCGTCACCGGGTCATATAGTACTTCATTTATAATAATATCGTTTATTTCGATTTCTTGAGGAATAGCAAATTTCGCTGTATTAGAGTTTCCTATCTCATTTCCTATACAATCTATTAAACTTGAACTGATTTCAACTTCATAAATCTGGTTTGGATTCATCATCTCTGAGAATTGCAGGATGATTACATTATAAGGAGGCAACAGTGTTGATGATGCTATAGTCAAGCCTTCAACATTAAAATGCGCTACTTCAGTAGCAATATCTTCATCTAAAGCTTTATCAAATATCAATCTTACTTCATTGTCCGATTCTGGAAATGCTCTAATTAAACTCAGTGGAACATTATCGTCCTGAGTAGCAAAAATTGAATTTTGTCGTCCTGGCGTACCTCCACTTATATCTTCTGAAGCCCTCCAATTAGTGTCAAAGCTACAAGGTGCATCGGGGTTTATCAATTCAAGAGACCAGCCACCATCATCTTTGACAGCATCTTGATACCAACTTAAATCGTATTCAATTCCATGAATAAATTCGCCCAAAGGGCTTAGCAAACTAAATTCATCCCCACTATTTACAAGATCAATAAAACTTGAAACGACAATGGTATCTCCAAATGCATTATAGCCAGCACCACCACCTTGATAAACCAATACGTAAGCTTCAGATTGAAGTAAAAAGAAGGGCAATTCTACATTTTTATTGCCATTATTGAACACAAAGCCTTCTAAATTAATCGTCTTATCACTCCGGTTATACAATTCAACAAATTCTTTTTCAGGAAGTCCCAGAGAGGGCGATATATCAGGATAGAATTCATTAATTAGAATATCATAACGTTCAGCTTCTTGCGTCATATAAAATGTAAAATCAAAAGCTACTTCAACGATGCTATTTCCAGAACAATCACTCACTAAATCATTAATCGTCAAAGTATAGTTTTCCTGATCATCAAAAAATGGTGTATTGATCGTTAGTAAAATAATTTGTTCGCTTTCTTTTACAGCACTCAATACCTCACCAGAATTGGCAATGGAATAAGCCAAAACATCTAGTGCCGAAGCGCCCATCTGTTCATCAAATGTAATTCTTAATTGGTTTTCATCAATAGCAATAACCTCAAGCAGCTGCGGAGGAGTTGAGTCTGGCAAATCTTCAAAAACAGAATTCACTTGTCCAGGTGTGCCTCCTAGTGGACTATTTATAGACGCTCGCCAATTAGATGCACCACGGCAATGTAAGGTTGGATTTATCAACTCAAGTGACCAGCCCCCACCTTTTTTATCTTCATCTTGATAAGTATCTGAATTATATGAAATTTTGTGGATTTCAATTCCATTATTATCTCTCAGTCCTACATCATCTCCACTATCATTTAAAGAAAACAAACCAGATAGACCTATCACATCTCCAAAAGGAGCATAATCAGCAATATTATTTTCATGGCAAATAATAAGGTGTGATTGTGGATGCAAAATATATTCTGGAAGTGTTTTTTCATTGCTAGCATCGAATATTTCAAAACCCTCCAAATTGATCACTTTTTCACTTCTATTGAATAATTCAATAAATTCAGCATCAGGCAAATTCGTGATTTCAGGATCAGGCTTTGAAAATAGTTCGTTGACCAATATATCAAATGGAGCTGCTGGCTCAATCAAAATATAAGTAAAACTTGATTCTCCAAATATCATTGCATTCATATTCAAATCCAGAATATTCTGGGTCGTAATCGTATACTCAGTCCCACTAGATAAATTCGAGATATTGAGGTTTACGATAGAAGGATCTGTGTCTAAAATGGCATTATTTATAACTATCCCATTGTCTATATTATAGTTTCCAATTGTTTCAGCGGAAATTTCATCAAGTGGTTCATCAAATTGTAATATCACTGTATTCTGATCCATTGCATTAGCACTTAGCAATATAGGTGGGCTTAGATCCTGCACTAAGGGGCTAATAGTAATATCATCAAAAAAGAATTTATCTTTTCGAGTCACACCATACTTGCACTTGAATCCGAAATATTCTCCCTCATTATATGTAGCGTCATTTATACTACCTTCCAATTGAAAATCGGTACCACCAGAATAATCCGAGAATAATTGCCACTCGCCAATATTAGTTCTCACTACCCTTATCCTAACAATCGGATCAGTAGCTACACCTCCCATACTTCCACCTAATAATAAAACTGAATTCGAATTATCCTGTCTCCTCAGTTCAATACTATCAGAGCTTCCTGCTAGTCCAATCTGTAAATAATATCCATTTAAGTCTCCGTCGAAATCAGGAGAATCAGATTTCAAGTAAATCCTTAAGAAGTTATCGGTCGAAGGTGGAAAGTCTAATCGAAATAAAAATTCCCAGGTCGTGCTATCCACTGTTGAGGCCGGTACATAAATAAAAGAACCTCCAGCAGCAGTATCCATTAATTGCAATTCATTAAGACCATTTACTTCATAAATATCCGTATCTCCAAACCAATCAGGATCATTTGGAAAAGTCTGATCATCAAAATCATCTTGAAATTGAGCATTAAGAGATACGCCCAGTAACAACATCGTCCATAAAAGGATTTTTTTCATTTATAATATTTTTAATTTTTTTGACAAATCCCGTGTATGAGACAAAGCCATACACAAGATCAAGGCTTCCTTTGGTCGCTTTTGATCTTATTTACAGCTTGTCCACGGGATTTGTCAAAGAACGTGTTTTTATAATCATTCTGCTTAGGGTATTCGCCTGAATGGCATTATTTAATAAGATTCTTTGAATAATAAAGGATGGTAAGCCTATCGCCTATTACAATGGATTTCTTAAATAATTAAAGATTTGAGTAATTCTTTTGATTTCAAAAATAGCAATAAAAAATAAATGCCCGTATCTTTGCCCTCAATTAATCCTTAGAAAAGGTATAGAAGAGTCAATTAAGGACCATATTTAATTAAATACAATAAATAAATCAATCAATGAAAGTTGCTGTCGTTGGAGTAACTGGTCTAGTTGGAACAGTTATGTGTCGTGTTTTAGAAGAACGAAATTTTCCTATTACTAATTTTATACCTGTTGCTTCGCCTCGGTCAATTGGTAAAAATATTACATTTAAAGGAGAGGATTATAAAATCATAGGCATGCAAGATGCCATTGATCGTAAACCCGATATTGCTATTTTTTCAGCAGGAGGAGGTACTTCTAAGGAGTGGGCTCCTGAATTTGCAAAAGCTGGTATTACTGTAATTGATAATAGTAGTGCATGGAGAATGGATGATAGTAAAAAACTAGTTGTTCCAGAAGTAAATGCTTCCGAATTGAATCCAGATGATAAGATCATTGCTAATCCAAACTGTAGTACAATCCAAATGGTACTTGCTTTATTGCCTGTACATAGAGACTATGGCATCGAACGATTAGTAATTTCAACCTATCAAAGTGTAACAGGTACTGGTGTAGCAGCTGTCAAGCAAATGGAAGATGAACGAAGTGGTATAGAAGGAGAAAAGGTATATCCGCATGTCATTGACAAAAATTGTTTACCCCATGCAGGAGATTTCGACGACATGGGTTATACTTCTGAAGAGATGAAACTTGTCCATGAAACGAGAAAAATCCTAGGTGATCATTCTATTAATATTACTGCTACTGTAGTCAGAGTGCCTGTAGTCGGTGGACATTCCGAAGCTATTAATATAGAAACGAAAAATCCTTTTGAATTATCACACATCATTGAAGGATTAAAATCTACTCCTGGTATTATTGTAGAAGATGACCCAGCCAATAATGTATACCCAATGCCACTAAGTGCACATGATAAAGATGAAGTGTTTGTAGGAAGAATTCGAAGAGATACATCGCGTCCAAATGCTTTAAATATGTGGGTCGTTTCAGATAATTTACGTAAAGGGGCCGCAACCAATGCAGTACAAATTGCAGAATATTTAGTTAAAAATGAATTAGTAGGACTAAATACGGTCAATACTTAATGTATAGTGATCGTTCCTTCTGAACTTGTAATTTTACAGGTTTCATGAACCCTTGACTTGTGACTTAGTGATCAATCCTAAAGTTTTTCATCTTTATATTTAGGGTTAATTGATCGTATTTTTTGAGACAGAATGGTAAACTTTAAGGTACAAGTTTTTAAAAAAAGGTTTAAAATTTGAGGTTTATCGCTCAATTGTCTATTTTTATTAAGCAATTAAGTCCAGTATAAGACTTAATGTTGACTATATACACTATGAAATTGTTTTAAACTGCTACCAAGGAAGTATTATTAATATGTATAATTGATAAACCTTCCCATATAGAGATATTTGAATTAATTTTCATAATCACAGTAATCTGATTTTTTAATTTATTGCTAACGAAATTGAATTTTGTATCATGAAAACGAAGCTAGTACTTTGGGGTACGAATGCTGAAGAAAACAAGGTATTAATTGCCATCAGCCTACGTACACTAGAAAACAAAGTTGACATTTGGACTTTCTCTGAAGAAATTGTAACTGAAGAATTTGGAAAGAGACTAATGGATGAATGGCGTAATGGCCAAGATCTTGAATTTCCTACTGGAAATACACATATCGAAAGAGAATTGACAATGACTGAGGGTTTACTTCCTGACGATTTAAAAGTAAGCCGAGGAGATCTTATACAAAGGGCTCAGACTGAATGGCACTTTGCTGTTCTTTCAGCTAAATTAAATCAAGCTTATCAAACTGAATTTGCTGATTTAAAAGAAAAGGTTGAAAAATTATCCGCTTATGATTCAGGAACTTGGGAATCGCTTAAAACTTTTTGGAATAAAGTACAAAACCAAGTAAGAGATAGAAATTTATTCAGAGAGCATGCAGATAGTTTACGAGATGGGACGAATGGGCTTTTTGCTAAATTAAAAGAAATGAGGAGTTCTTTAGATGAAGAATTCAACAATCTTTCAAAGGAGCATTTTGAGCGATTTGATAAAATCTTGGAAGATATAGAAAAGCGAGTTTCTGAAGGGATGAATCTCACTGTAATTTTCGATGAGCTCAAAAGAATCCAAAGAGATTTTAAAGAAACTAGATTTAATAAAGAGCATCGCTCCAAAATCTGGCAAAAAATAGATGATACATTTAAAGTAGTCAAAGAAAAACGGTTTGGCAATAATGCTTATAATGAAAGCTCTCCAATAGATCGAATACAGCGCAGGTATGATGGCTTAATGAATGCTATTGGTAAAATGGAAAAATCAATCCAAAGAGATCGAGATGATCAAGAGTTTCAGAATAGAAGGGTTGAAAATTCGGAAGGACAATTAGAAGCTCAAATTCGTCAAGCTAAAATCAAAATGATCAATGAGCGGATCAGTTCAAAAGCTGAGAAGTTGGCTGACATGATGAAAACAAAGATCGAGCTTGAAACAAAGATTGCTTCTCTAAAAGCCAAAGCGGCTAAGCAGGAAGAAATCGCTGCAGCAAAAGCAGCCGCAAAGGAAAGAATTGCTGCTAGGATAAAAAATGAAGAAAGTTCAAGATCTGAGGATTCTGAAAAATTAGAAAAAGCAGCCGAAGCTATCAAGGAGAAAAAGGAAGAGCCAGAATCTAAAGAGGAATCCCTCCTAGGTGCTATTGGTACAACAATGAGTGAGACTTTAGAAGATGTAGTAGATACGATTAAGGCTGTTGCTGAAGTAGTTGGTGATAAAATTGAGGAGACAGTAGAAGATTTTAAAGAAGAGATGGCTAAAGATAGTGAGGATGCTAAATCTGAAGAAGAGGAGTAGGAGTAGTCTTATCCTTTTTACATAAATTGTGCCTTAACTTTTAGAAAATACTTTTTATACAGGCCTATAAAGAAAAGCGGCTGATTCGAAATGAATCAGCCGCTTTTTAGTATTTGAAGTGAGCAGAAGTGATTAGTTAATCACAATCTTTTCGATCACAACATCTTTATTCGTACTAGCTTTCACAAAATAGAATCCTGCAGGTAATGCAGAAACATCCAATGAGAAAGTTTGAGTCAAAGTAGACGTCTGAACATTCTTAGCAAGAAGTTCTTTTCCATCCAATGTAAGTACACTTAGAACAACATTTTGATTGTCTTCGCTTGTGATAGACAAATTGATTTGATCATCTGTTGGATTAGGGAAAATATTCATTGACACTGTAGCTAAAGGATCATTGAATCCTACTGACATTTGAGATTCTATAACCGTTCCTCTTCCTTCAGGTGTTGCACAAGCTTCATCTCCCTGATCAGAAGTAACACAAGCTTCCGCATTATAATTGACCATATCCATGATTTCAATATCATCAACAAACCAGAATCCATTATCTGGTGCTGTATTATCATCTGTAGCAAAGTTCCATCGTAAAATTACTTCTTGGCCAGCATAATCAGATAAATCAACATAAGAAGCAATCCATCCTTCGCTATCACCGAAGAAAGTAGGGAAGTTAGGAATGACAAAAGTCGCGTATTGGATTGTTCCATCGTATTCTCCTCTAAAAATATCCTCTCCTAGGTCATTCCAAAAAGAACCACCATCAGTTGAAATTTGAACTACTCCTCCATCAGCACCAGGTTCAGTATTATAACTGTGATAGAATCGTAGAACGGGATTATCTCCTGTAACCATAATTTGATTAGAAGGCTGACCACCTTGAAGAATCTGGTGACTTTCATCAACGATATTCTCTACATACCATGAAGACATTCCTGTATAAGCATTATCTGTTGAAACAGTCCAAATATTTGGTACATCTACTGTAATAGGAATTGGAAACCAGAAAGAAAAATCTACGTTTTCAACATCTTCAATAAAACTTGTGATTGAATAATTATCCTCACTAGTTGATAATTGATAAGTGAAAGTCAACTCATCCAAATATTCCATTGTTCCTAGATCAAAAGAGATCATATTTCCACTTATTGACACAGCGGCAGCACCTAATGAACAACTTCCATCAACATAAGATGTTCCAGTTGGAATTTCATCTGTGACTGTTACACCAGTCAATTGCATATCTCTGTGATTAATTACTTCTATAGAAATATCAATATCATCACCTGCATTAACTAAAGGCGTAACTGACTTATCAATTTTAAGTTCAGCAATACAAGTTGGAACAGTCTCAAAATTTTCTACCTGATCAGTTGCAATATCTGGCGAACCTTGATCAGCATTAATTCCACATCCTCTACGTGCAAATACGCCCCAAATTAAACATTGGTTAGCACCTCCGTATAAAGCTTCATCTGCTGCTAGAATCGCATCTCTCCCATCTACAAAACCAGGGCCACATTCTTGAATTTTCATCCCCTCCATGACTAATTGCATCGCCATATTATTACCTCCTGTTCCAGTCCATAGGTCTTCATCAAAACCATGCTCCTCTACCATTGCCCAATAAAGATCCCAAATCATTGCTGTCCAAACTTCTCCTAGGGCATGAACTTCTGTATTGGCAGCTACATCTCCATATGTTAATGGATTGATATTCATATCTGTAGAATACGGAAATCTTCTAATACCTCTACCATCCGTATCTTGTCTAAATACATAAGTCCCCACTCCTCTTCGCATTTCTCCTGTATCTCCAGGCTTAACCGTCATAATTAAAGAAAAATAATCACTCCAGCCTTCTCCCATTTGTTCTAGATTACTTAAGCAACCTGTATTATTACCTCCACCTGTTAGGCGATTAGAAATTCCATGTCCATATTCATGAGCGATAATTCCATTATCAAAATCACCATCCAGAAAGTCAGGTCCTGTAATAGTTGGAGTTACAAAGCTAACTTCCAAACCATTTCCCGCAAATTGTCTGATCGTAGCACAATCATCAACACCTATCATTACTGTAGGAATAGTCACCATTGCTCCTACTGCGCCTGCTGCCATCCCAACAGGATCAGGATCAAAATTACAAATAATAACAGCAATAGCTCCTGCTTCCTCCGCTCTTAATGCCTTAGCTCCAAACTCACATCCACTACGATCAATTAAAGCAACTTTTCCTACTAATTCTGCTGCATTTAATAAATCTTCACAACCATCTGTAGTTAATGGGTCGAATACACCATCATCAACAATAACAACTTCACCGATAACAGGAACTTCCGTAATTGCTCCACCAAATTCAGCATTTATTGAGTTATAATTTCCTGCAATTGAATTGGGTGCGGTAACATTAAAGTTTCCTCCTCCCGGATTATCCCATACAAACATATTCATACTTGGATTTCCTCCATCTGGTGGCGTTCCAAAAGTTGCATTATTCAATGCTCCTGCATCTGCTCCTGCTTGTGCATAAGCTAATACATGATCATTTCCAATTCCACCATTACTATAGGTATTTAATTGAAAGTTACCAGCTGCTTCATCAAATCCATACAGATAATTGAAATCATGCATCGCATTATTCATATAAAATAAATTAACTGTAGCAGCATCAATATTATCTAATGCTTCTCCATCTGCTGTATATGGATAATCAAATGTTAGTGTCATCCCACCATCAGGTTCATCACCTGCTGATACTCCATCACCATCTCTGTCAGGAAAAGCATGAACATTATTTCCTCTTGTAATCGTAAATTCTGGATCTGCATCACCATTGGTATCATGCCATCCAAATGGAGAAGCAATCAAATCATTAGGGTCAGTTACTAAAACGTGATCACCATGAATTGGACTTTCAGTAGGCAATGCAAAAACTCTATAAGTTCCCGCCATTGCTGCGCTATTCATTTCAGCAGTTTGGTGCTTTACATTATGATTACTATTCTCTACTCGGCAATGTGCATCGTGATTATGAAAAGGATTCTTTTCAAAAGAACAGTGGATGAGCATGTCTTTTTTATTAACGATTGCTCCTGTTGTTGCATCAATGTGATACTCCCACATATCTATATTAGTACTTGGATCGATTATTATACTCCAAACTAATTGAATACCTGCTTTATTTTTAACATAAGTCAATTCAACTGGTATGTCAAATTTAGACACTTCATCTTTAAAGTATTTAAATTTATACTGAGAGTTTCCTTCTATTGAACGAGGCAATGAATTGGTAATACCCAAATCATTAAAAACAAACTGAAGCGCTTCATTTGCTGAAAGATTAGAAGATGTCTCTAAAACTTTCGATTGCAAATCTGTTTCAAATCTTTTACCAACATATAAAACCTCTCCTTCTTCAGTAATATTTACATTTAGTATAGCATTTTGTAAAGCTATTTCATTGTGACGTTGTTTAAAATAGATGTGTGTAAGTCCGCTTTTTTTACTTTTATACATGTTGGAGATTTCCATATCTTCTATATCTGAAGACGTTAAATCCCAGTTTTTGTAGTTGTCCTCAATGTGTCTTTGCGCTATGTCTAGCGGTGACTGCAATTGAGACCAAGAGACATTGCTTATGAATAGTAAAGCAAAAATCCCTATCAATTTCGTAAATCTAATTTTCATATTGGCTAGCAATTTAGATGTGATTAAAAAAATGTGAATTATTATGGTAAATGTAATTAAAATATCCCTTTTTTCCTGTCGCCTACTTTGCCAGATTTATTATATTATTTGACATTTTTTTATATTCCAATGAAAATTATCCGCTTCTTTGCAGTAAATTCTGGATTCTTTCAATCATTTGTATAGGTAGGTGACGGGACTAAATTAATGAAGTTGTTCAATGTTAAGCTATTTTAACATGCTGAAATTTCATAAACGTGACTAAAAGGAGAATGTGTTGAATATTTTAGGATGTCTTTAAAAAATTAATTCCGTCTAATAACTTATCACCTTAGTTTATTTTTTATGAAAAAAACCTCCAACAAAACAATGATTATTGGTCGTCATCCTGTTATTGACGCCATCAATAATGGTAATAATTTTGATAAAATAATTTTACAAAAAGGAGTTGAACGAGATTTTGATCAAAAAATTAAATCCTTGAGCAAAAGTTATGATATTCCTCTACAGATAGTTCCGCGCGAAAAACTTAATCGTATTTACAATGGACAGCATCAAGGAATCATTGGTTTTCTATCATTAGTTAATTATTTTAAATTGGAAGATGTACTTCCTATGATATACGAAAAATCTGAAGTCCCTCTTTTATTGTTATTAGATGGAATTACTGATGTTAGAAATTTTGGATCTATTGCACGTTCCGCTGAGATTTGTGGTGTTCATGCTATTATTATTCCCGCGAAAGGTTCTGCACAAATTAATCCTGAAGCACTTAAGGCATCTGCTGGCGCTTTAACAAAAATGACTATTTGTCGTGAGTCTAGCCTTACAAAAGCTATAGATACACTTCAATTAAATGGGATTCATGTTTTAGCCAGTAATCTTGGGACTGACAAAAAGATGTATGAAATTGATTTTAGTGTCCCTACTGCTTTAGTTATTGGATCCGAGGGAAATGGAGTAAGTAGCGCTATTCTAAAAAAAGTAAATGAGCATTTTATTATTCCGCAAAAAGGCTCGACAGATTCTTTTAATGTATCTGTGGCTTCTGGAATTATGCTGTACGAAGTTATGCGTCAAAGAAGTAATATTGAATAAAAAACTCCCGAATAGAGCATCCGGGAGTTAGAATCAAAAAACAGCAGGATATGATTAGAGAGACTATCCGATTGAATAAATTTCAGAAGATTTCTTCCTTCCAGTTTTAAAGTAAAGGCATAAATTATTGCCTATCCCATTCCCGTCAATCTTCTTGTTACTTTTAACAGCTTAGCAATTTCACTTATTTCGATAATGAAAGGATCAAATTCTATATGATTATCAGAAATAAGCTTTAAGTGTGTCCATTTGTGGTGTCGATCGAAACATTTCTGTACTCTTTTAACCCAGACAGATTGATTGGTCACCACTGCATATATTTCATTATCAAGCATTTCTTCTTGAATCTCTAGCGGTTTGCAAATTACCATATCACCAGAAAGGATCGTTGGAGCCATACTATCTCCATTGATATTAAATGCAACCAAATCTCCATTGACACCTGGAATATGAAAACGCTCATTTTCTTCTAGTAAATCAACTCCTATCGTATTGCTTGCAAACGCTTCAACATTCGTAAACAAAATATTGGGTGAAAAATTAATTCCTAAAGCCATTGCTAATTTTTCTTCTGGAGCAGGAATTTTTGGTTGGTCAAAAGGCAATCCTATTCCTTGAAACATAAAAGCTTCACTGATATTATAATGAGAACAAAGTCGTTTTACTTGCTCATATGTTATTTTTCTTTTACCACTTAAATATAAGTCGACAATATGGCCTTTGGTGCCTAATTTTTGAGCAAAAGCCGTCTTACTCTTTAAGCGATCACTTTTTACAATCTCCTCTTTATCAACTAATTGTTGGAAAACTTCTATAAATCGTCTATTAAGTTCTTGTCTATTTATCTTGTGCATTAGAAGTTTTTTTCTTGTCACTCAAATACAAACACAATATAAAACAAAAAAGAACAAAAACGAAGTAAAACAAACAAAAAGTTTTAATTATTCAATCCTATTCAAACCCAAACCCTCTTTGTGCTTTCTTAATCTGAATTATGCTTAAATAGCGATTTAAGCATAATCCGAATTTTCGATTTTTAAACAGTACTTACACATCACTAATTCTTCGAATAACTCTAAAAAGACGAGTATGTTCATTTACTTCTTCCTCAAAAGGATCATATTCAAGGTTATTTGCAGATATCAATTTTAATGTTGATACACGGCCTTTATTATTTTCTATTTTCTGGACATATTTTATCCATAATGCCCCATTACTTTTAATGGCATAAATTTCATTATTCCTAATTTCATGAGCACCACTTATTTGTCTACAAATAAGGATATCACCATTCATAACAACCGGTTCCATACTATTTCCATCAACAGGAAAAGCAACTAAGCCATTTCCACTAACACCTGGTAGTGAAAAATATTCATTTTCTTCAGAAGCTGCTGTACCTGCTGCTGTTGCGGCCTCACCTGATCCCGCAAAAGCTTCAACAGTTGTAAAAAGTATACTTCCAGAATTAATAGGTGCATCATATTGGCTGGATTTAGGCAAGTCAAATCCAAAAGGCGTTCCAATACCATCAATCAGGTATGCTTCATTTACTCCATAAATACTACATAAGGTGCGGGCATGTCGATAATCAATAACTCGTTTATCATCCTGATTTAAGAAAGCACGAATAATATGACCATAGCCTCTATTACCAAGGATTCTTTCTGCAAAATCTCCTATTCCTCGACCTCCTCGGTCATTTAGTACTACATCACCACGCTCTACCAGCAGATTAAAAACTTCTATAAATCTTTCATTCAATTGAATTCTATCATCTCTGATCATAATAGCTAGGTTTAATTAACATGAATCATCCCTTCATGTCTAAGTGTTTTATAATGAATGCAATTTAAAACATTTTATTTATATAAACAAATCGTTTTTTATTTATTTATTTGAAAACATTTTATTTTCATTATACCGCTAAAGATGCAGTTGTTCCCTATTCTTAGGGATAGGATTATGGCGATTGCAAGAAAGATTTTTTAGGTTTGTGTTATGGTGATCAGTCTTATGGACTGTGTGATTTGGTGATCGCTTCGCTTGTGGGTGGCCTTGCTTTCAGTATTCTTATAAAAATTGATATTCCATCTCCACTATACTCAAGTTTTCAGTGAATCTTGCGATTGCCATGAAGATAGGATCTTAATATCCTTCTATTCAATACAGTGTAAATTAAGGACATTCTATGCTTTATCGCCTTTTTTGAAAAAAACTGGTCATTAATTGACTACAATCATCGTTTAGGATACCAAACTCTACCTTTGTTTTGGGATGCAATAATTCTTTACCATACCTCATAAAGCCTCGTTTTTCATCACTAGCACCAAAAACAAGTCGCCCTAATTGTCCCCAAGCAATTGCACCTGCACACATGATACAAGGCTCTAAGGTCACAAAAAGTGTACAGTCACTGAGGTATTTATTACCAAGATAGCTAGATGCTCCTGTCATAGCCATTATTTCAGCATGAGCAGTAACATCCGTCAACTGTTCTGTATTATTATATGCCCTTGATATGATTTGATTATTACAAACAATAACCGCTCCTACAGGAACCTCTCCTTTATCAAAAGCTTTTTGAGCTTCTAAGTATGCTTGTTTCATGAAATAGGTATCAGTGTATATTTCTATCATGCTGTTATGTGGACTTGAAATTGTTCTTTTTTTGAGCAAAATAAAAAATATTTGGGTTTTCGCTTTTCCTTTTTTCTAAAATATCTAACTTTGCGAATGGAAACAGTAAAAATATCTAAAGAAATCATTCCCGACAAGTTCCTGGGAGAAGCATTAACCTATGACGACGTCCTGCTCGTCCCCGCATATTCTGAAGTTTTACCACGCGAAGTAGACATTAGTTCACAACTGACCAGAGGCATCAGACTCAATACACCTATCGTGTCTGCTGCTATGGATACGGTTACTGAAAATAAGCTGGCAATCGCAATTGCGAGACAAGGAGGTATTGGAATGATTCATAAGAATATGACGATCACCCAACAAGCTGAACAGGTAAGAAGTGTCAAACGATCTGAGAGTGGAATGATTATCGACCCAGTCACCTTAACTAAAGATGCAAATATAGGTGAGGCTTTAGCATTAATGAAAAAGTATAAGATTGGAGGAATTCCAATTGTCGATTCAGTACAAAAATTAATTGGTATTCTTACAAATCGGGATCTTCGTTTCGAAAATAGATTATCTCGTCCGGTTACAGAATTGATGACCAAAGAAAATTTAATTACAGTTCCAGCAGGAACTACCCTCGAACAAGCTAAAGAAATCCTTCAGAGGCATAAGATTGAAAAACTCCCCGTAGTCGATAAAGATCAAATTCTAGTTGGTTTAATTACTTATAAGGATATCATGAAAGTGGAAGATTATCCAAATTCATGTAAGGATTCTTATGGCAGACTAGTTGTCGGTGCGGCTGTGGGAGTCACCAATGATTTGCTCGAAAGAGTGGATGCTTTGGTCAATGTAGACGTAGATGTAATCACAGTGGACACTGCACATGGTCATTCCCGTGGCGTATTAGATGCAATTAGAATGGTAAAAACACAATATCCTAATTTACAGGTTATAGGGGGGAATGTTGCTACTGGCTCGGGTGCAAAAGCATTGGTTGACGCAGGAGTGGATGGTGTAAAAGTAGGTGTAGGCCCAGGCAGTATTTGTACAACTAGAATTGTAGCTGGAGTAGGTGTTCCTCAATTATATGCTATATATGAAGCCGCAAAAGCACTTAAAGGCACAGGTATTCCAATTATTGGAGATGGTGGTATTCGATATACTGGAGATATTCCTAAGGCCATCGCCGCAGGAGCATCAACAATCATGGGTGGTTCACTCTTTGCCGGCGTTGAAGAAGCACCAGGTGAGACGATCATTTTTGATGGCCGAAAATTTAAAGTATATCGAGGAATGGGATCATTAGGTGCCATGCAATTGGGTTCGAAGGATCGATATTTTCAGGATGTAGAAGATGATATTAAAAAATTAGTTCCTGAAGGTATTGAAGGCAGGGTTCCTTTTAAAGGTTCTTTAGCTGAAGTTATGGTACAATATATAGGAGGTCTACGAGCTAGTATGGGATATTGTGGCACGGCGAGTATAGAATTATTACAATCTGCACAATTTGTAAAAATGTCGGGAGCCGGTATTCGGGAAAGCCATCCTCACAATATTATGATTACTAAAGAAGCGCCGAATTATAGTCGAAGGTAGTCTAAGTTGTTAGACGGAATTAATAATAAACTATTTTTTTTAAGACACCCCAAAATATTCAACACAATCTCCTGTTTATGAAATTTCAGCATGTCAAAATAGTTTATTATTAATTTTGTCCCGTCACTTACATGAGAAGTATTAAATTGGTGTTAAAGCCTCAGCTTATATTTTTCGTAATCCACTATTTATTTGATTTTTACGTTTAACTTATTGACGTTGTTTAAAATAACTCCCTAAATTACGAAATGATCTTTTGCTTCAACACTCCGTTAATTATGCTTATAAAATGAAAAAAAACACTATACTTCTCTTTTTATTCTTATTTGTTTTCTCCGCTTCGGGGCAAGATAGTGGCTTAAAAAATTATAATAATATTTATACAGACAATATCAAATCTGTCAAATTTCATTTGAACGGGGTCTTTCTTAGTAATCCAGTTGTAGATCTTCAATCATCTGCTCAATTTATTTTATCTTTTGATGATATGTCTGAAGACGTTACAGACTACATCTATACCATTGTTCATTGTAATCAAGATTGGACACCTTCCGATCTTGATGAAATAGATTATTTAGAAGGATTCAATGGTGAACAAATTGATGAGTATGATTTTTCATTTAATACTTTAACCGATTATACTCATTACGAGTTATTGATTCCTAATGATGATGTAAGGTGGTTGGTTTCTGGAAATTATATCATCCATGTCTTCACAGATGATGAAGACCAGACGCCGGTAATTACTCGTCGTTTTATGGTTACGGAATCTTTATTTAGGATTGATGCCAATCTAGTAGCACCTAGCAAGGTCAGCAAGTACAGAACACATCAAGAGTTGGACTTTATAGTTAATTTCAAAGGTATTAATATCGAAAATACCCGCCGAGAGATTAGTGCTACTGTTCTCCAGAACGGCAGGTGGGATAATGCTATCACTGGATTAAAGCCACAGTTTACAAAAGGAGAAGACATGCTCTTCGACTTTCAAGACAAAATTATCTTTCCAGCTGGAAAAGAGTTTAGATATCTCGATATTCGAACTTTTAGATATTCGAGAGAAGGTATTGCAGATATCATTCGAATGGATACTTATTTTGATGTAGTCGCTCAAAAAGAAAAATCCAGAGCAAATTTAAATTTTCAGGCTTATAATGATATCAATGGCAATTTTATAATTGAACACCTTGAAGAGAATAATCCTGATCTCAAAGGGGATTATGCCAAAGTATTATTTGCAGCCGGTATTGATCAAGCATTATTTGATACAGATGTATATGTAGTTGGTGAGATGACGGATTGGCAATTAAAAGAAGAATTCAAAATGGTGTACAATCCTGCCGTTGGCTCTTATGTTACTCAAGCCTTTCTAAAACAAGGCTACTATAATTATTATTATGCTACGGTCCCTGAAGGAGAGAAAGAAATGAACTTTGAGGAATTTGAAGGAAACTGGCATCAAACAGAAAACGATTATACCATTCTGGTTTATTACCGACCTTTTGGTGCACGCCATGACCGACTAGCTGCTGTCCGAACTTTCAGTTCAAACGGGCAGTAGACTCCTATTCAATGTGCTTTTTTACTTCTTTTGCGGTTTTTAACAATTTTTGATGCAAAGCAGAATGTCCTTTATCCATCTGTTCTAAAATTTGATTCATTTCCCTAAGGTAGGTTCTGGCAAACCCTTTATCATTTACTGCCAGATCTGTTGAATTGTCTAAGAGGTCTGCATATTTTACAGTTTGTGCTTCGGGACTTATCTTCCAAAGTCTTTGAGCTTCCAGGGTTTTCCTTTGTCTACGATTTAAATCTGGATAATTTTCCTTTACAAACTCATCGCTTAATTCCCAAACCATTTTATTGATTTGCTTTACTTCTTTTGCACGATATCCAGCACTGGATAAGGCTTTTAGCAAATCTGATTCTTTACAAGCTGTATCTTCATACAAATCATGGCAAATAGCCGCAGCCACAAGCAAACTATTTCCTGTATACGCTCTTACTGTCTTTGCTACTGCTATTAAATGATTGATATATGGTTCACCTGTATATTTGCGTTTTTGGTCTCGATGCCAAGAAGCAGCAAAATCAATTATTACAAGTTCCTTATCATTAAAATAATCCTTGTCCAAAATTTCTATTATTTAGTACTTATGTATTGAAGTTCCTTAGAGTATGTTTAATTTTCCGTTAATTTCTTATTGCAAACTAATGCTTTTAGAGCATATAGTCTTTAATTTGATAATTTTTATCCGAGATTAGCAAGTCTTGATATAAAATATAGCCTCTTTTTCGAAAGTGATTTCTATTATTGTAACTGTTTATGAAATGTTCAAAACGTTTTTTGAATACGGTTATTAAAACATACACTCATGATAAAAAAAATTCTATTCTCTACTATTTTAATTGCAGGTACTTATTTGACCTTGAATGCTCAGGAAATATGGTCTCTGGAAAAATGTATTCAATATGCTCGACAGAATAGTCTGACGATGAAACAAGCAGATGTAGGCGTACAAAATGCTATGCTCACAGAAAAGCAAAGTAAAATGGAGAGAATGCCCAGCCTGAATGCATCAGGATCCGGCGGCTATTCATTCGGTCGGACTATTGACCCGACTACAAATACATTCCAAGCTCAATCCAGGGGGACAAACGGTTTTTCATTAAGTGCTAATTATACCTTATATAATGGTGGTTTGATCAATAAATCCATTCAACAGAGTAATATAGATGTAGCTGCTCAAAAAGCAGATTTAGAGAACATCGCTAATAATATTTCTCTTTCAGTAGCCGCCGCTTATTTAAATATCCTTTTTGGTGAAGAACAGCTATTGAATGCCAGTAAACGCTTAGAACAGACCCAAGAACAGTTAAAACAAACAGATAGGCTGATTCAAGCCGGTTCCCTCCCGGAGAATGACAGGCTTCAAATCCTTGCTCAAATCGCACAAGATGAACAACAGGTTATCTTGCAAGAGAATGCGGTAACGATTAGTTATTTAAATTTGAAAAACTTATTGCAACTCGAACCCGATTTTGATCTAAAAATACAAGATCCTGGAGATATTCCAATTCCGACCGATGCTGCACCCGAATTATTTGAGCTGAAAACTGTTTATAATCAGGCTTTACAAAATCAACCAATTATTAGGTCTGGTGAATTGAAAATCAAAAGTGCAGGACTAGGTGTCGATATCGCACGAGCAGGTATGTTGCCTTCTATTGGACTTTTCGGAAATCTTCGTACGGATTATGCTACAGGAATTCCTGATCCTACCAATGTTACGAACCAAGGTATGTTAGAATTTTCCAATCCTGCGATCGTTGAAATTAGTGGTAATACGGAAACCTTTTCATTTCAACAGATTAGTGGCCGTGAATTTGGAGATCGTTCTTATACAGATCAATTGAACGATAATTTTGGACAAAGTGTAGGTGTAAGTATCAATATTCCAATATATAATAAACATAGGAATCAAATCAATATGGATCGGGCTCAGCTTGGTATCCTCAATTCTGAGATTACCCATGAGCAAAACAAGCAACAGCTCAAAGCTGATATACAGCGTTCAATAGCTGATGCTAAGGCAGCTAAAAAACAATTGGAAGCAGCACAGAAAACAGTAGATGCCCTAGCCGCTTCTTATGATAATACAGAGAAGAAATTTAATCTCGGCGCTGCCAATACATTCGAATTCACTTCAGCAAAAAATCAATTAGATCTTTCTAAAGTAGATTTGACCATTGCAAAATATGATTATCTGTATAAATTAACGATAGTTGATTTTTATCAAGGGAAAAAGATAACTTTATAAAATTAGAATTTTAGATAAAAAAAGACAGTACATCACTAAACGAAAATCCATGGCTAAACAGAAAAGCAATAAACTAATTTACATTTTAGCAGGAGCAGTTATTCTCCTAGTAAGTGTCGCATTCCTAACACGCGGAAACAAATCAAAAGGAGAAAAAGTAAGTGTCGAATTGATTGAAAAACGTACAATCAAAGAAACCGTTTCGGCAAGTGGAAAAGTATATCCGGAAACAGAAGTAAAAATCACTTCGGATGTTTCTGGAGAAATCGTAGAGCTTCATGTAGAAGAAGGAGACTCCGTTGTCGTTGGACAATTACTTGCTAAAATAGATCCTGATGCTTATCAATCTCAAGTGGAACGAGGCGCAGCAGGTGTTAATAATGCAAAGGCACAACTAGCAAATGCAAGATCAGGAATAGCACGTAGTGAGGCTCAATTGACTCAAGCAAAAGCACAGCAAGAACAGATTGAAGCTCAACTAAATAATACAAAAGCTATCCATAAAAGAAACATTAACTTACATAAAGATGGTGTCATCTCTGATGCTGACTTTGAAGCTTCGCTTTCTAACCTTGAAGGCTTGAAGGCAAATTACAGATCATCAATTGCCAATGTAAAGACAGCAGAAGCAAATCGTGAATCTGCTAAACAGAGTGAGAAAGCTTCTAGCTTTAGTGTTAAAAGTTCTGAAGCATCTCTTAAAGAGCTAAAAACAAGCTTACGAAGAACTACCATTTTTGCTCCAACTACCGGCGTCGTTTCTTTATTGATGGTTGAACAAGGGGAACGTGTAGTTGGTACATCAATGATGAGTGGAACAGAGATGATGCGTATTGCCAATCTTAGTTCTATGGAAGTACAAGTAGATGTCAGTGAAAATGATGTATTAAGGGTATCTGTTGGAGATCCTGTAGAAATTGAAGTAGATGCTTACCTCGACCGAAAGTTTAAAGGTATCGTCACACAAGTCGCTAACTCTGCTAGTAATACCGCGACGGCTTCCTTAACAACTGATCAAGTCACTAATTTTGTTGTGAAAATTAGAATTGATGCTAAGTCCTATGCTGATTTACTAAAAAACAGTGAACGATTTCCTTTTCGTCCAGGAATGTCTGCATCTGTAGAGATTTTCACTAAAACAGAAGATAATGTTTTGAGTGTGCCTATTCAATCTGTCACGACCAGAGAAGATAAAGACGAAAAACGAAAGAATAGAAAGAAAAAAGGGCCTAAGAGCAAAGACGATGAAAAAGAGAATAGAAACTTAAAAGAAGTCGTTTTTATTTGCCGTGCTGACTCGGCCATAATGGTCGAAGTAAAAACTGGTATCCAGGATGATTCTTATATCCAGGTTTTGGAGGGCATCAAAGAAGGAGACGAAGTCATTACTGGCCCTTATAATGCTGTTTCCAGAAAACTCAAAGATGGAACAACGGTCAAGAAAGTGGATGAAGATGAGTTGTATGGCAGGAAGTCAGATGATGATTAATCAAGTAAATTGCAGTAGTCAGTGGGACAAATACTCCACTGACTACTGATTTGATTATTGATCGATCAATAATTAATTTTCTCTAAATCCATATACAGCTTCTTTTCTTTCCTTACATATTCCGTGACCATTACATAGCCGGGTTTGGCTTGAAAAACACCTTTCGTCTGTCGACCTCTTTTCCCTGCTTTTAAGCTTATTTTATCTGTTGTTATTTCACCATCCGCATAAGCGATAGCACCAAAAATAAATTCATTTCGAGCACCTTTATTTCTTTGATAGTCAACATATCCAACTACAAATTCGGAATTATCATTACTCCTTTGTGTAAAAGCATAATCAAAGTAACCATATGCTTCAATCAATCTTCCTAACAGAAATATCCTTGTCAAGGATGAGCCTTCTCCAAAATCTACATGGCTCTTACTTTTATCAAAGAATTGAACATCTTCCAATTCAAATGAAGGAGAAAATTGAAAAATAGCCATGTCCTTAATCGTTACTTTAGTCAAACTTCCTCTTCCCCCTAAAGCAACAGCAGCGATACCCAATGCATTGGCTGTTTTCTTAAAGGTTTCTCCAATTGCAAATATCTTTCCATCTGCTGTTTGTACAACTTCATGGAAGTATACATATCCAACATCGTCTAATTTACCTTTACTATTAACGCCTACAAACTTGCCAACATCCTTTTCCCATTTTGCAAAGTTTCTACTGATAATCTTTCCTTCTTTGCTATAAAGAAATGAAAATAGACCTAAGCTTTTATCTTTGAAAGTATTAGCTCCCTTTTTATAAAATTGACCTAATACAGCAATTTCTCCAGAGCCATCTTCTCTCAAATAAGTATTTAGAATGGCCAATTCATATTTCTTTTCAACTAATTCTTTTTCAAATACCCTTTTTCCTGTTTTGGTATCTAATGCTAAAAGGTGATATGTAATCCCCTTAGTATTCAATCTGGATTTCGTTTTTAAAATTTGGGATAAAACAATATTTTCATCTACACCAACAAAATTAGCTGTTTCGTGTAATTTAGCGTCGGGTTTCGATTTCTTGGTCCACCCTTTTGTACCTTTTTCATTAGGGTAGTATTTTATTTCATAACCAAATTTCTTCGCTTTATGAAGACCATATTCAACAAAGCCTTTATTTAAAACAGGAAAGACTGTAGCATTAGAAATTTCTGCACTTTCTGCTACATTTGCATAAGGCGTTAACTCCCACTTTTTTTCCAACTTTCTACTCTTGGTATATACCTGATCTGCTTTTTGGTCATAGGCTCTATAGTCTATCGCTCTTTTCTTTCGATCATAAAATTTCATCATAATCAATTCTCCATTGTAAGTAGCTTCCAATAGTACTACATGTTTCGAATCAATTATTTTTTTACTTCCTAATACATTTAGATTCGCATCTAAAATCTGAAGAAGGTATTCTCGGTTTTTCCGATCTACTTTATCTACTTTATAAAACATATAGTATCCAGCTACTATTTTATCTTTGATAATCGGGCCCATATTCCTCAATTGAGCAGATAGCACCCCATCAAAAGTTTTGGATTGAGCATTCAGATTCGTTTGGGAAGTCATGGCCATTACAGCAATAAGGCAGCAATACGTAATTATTTTTTTTAGCATCATCTGTTTTTATTAGTTTATTAGATTTAATTAATTTAGTCTAAAACTTAATTTAAGGGACAAGGAGTCATCGCAATTGCAAGAAGAATATTTTAAACCTGTGTCATAGTGATTGCTTCGCTTGTGATCGACCTTCGGTCTTGTGATCGTCCCTTCGGAACTTGTGATGGTTTCACTTTTAGTGTACTTACAGCATTTCAATTACTTATTTTCATTTTATGTTTACTAAATGGATAAGTTTGCGATTGCCTTGGACAAGGAGTTAATAACCTTTTAGGTAATCATAATAATAACCATCTGGGAATTTTTTAAAATATTCCTTCCTCAATTTCTTAGCTACTACCTTATACTCCATGAGGTCATTTGCAGCGAACCATGCGAAATAGAAATCTTCATTATCCAAAAAATTATCTTTTACTTTTTCTAAAAAATAATAATTTACTTTAGCCATTTCTTTCAGCCTTAAGCGATGTAAAAACCGTAACAATTCTTGGTACTCCAGTTCCTGATCTTTATTTGGTTGATCAATTCTTGTGCCTAAAGTGTGTTCTGACTGATTGATATGAATCTGGTGAAATGTTTTTCCAATAGTTGCATATAAATAAGGACTATCAGGATATTCATTCAGCAATTTTAAAGCATAATAAATGCACTTACCATAGTCTTCAAAAAAGAAATAACTCTCAATCATCCCGAAGTCACTCATAAAAACTAAATCAGAGAAAAGCTGGCCTTCATGAATATTTTTTCCAGGCGGTGCTTTATAGGATTCAAGTTGAGCAGGCAATAATTTGATCCTTTGAGCACAATCAGGGTGAGTTTTGAGGGAATCCTTTTCCATATCATCATCATCCCCATCAAACCTGAGTAAACTTTCTTCCTGTATCCACTTTTTCTTAAAAGGATATTCTTCCGCATCAAAGACACTTGTTAGATTTGTAGAGTTTTTATATTTCTCTTCATCAATAACATCCAATATTTCAATTAATCGCTTTGCTTCAGTAGCATCATACTTGGTATTTTTCAAATATTTGAGCCCCCACTCATCTGCTTCAGCTTCTCTTTCACGTTGATGTCTACGTGTTTCATAAAGCATTTTTTTCAGTAAGGCTCTAGCGCTTTGTTGGACTTTATATGCTTGCTTTTTTATTTTTTTCAACTGTCGCTCGGTCTTATCACCATGCAACATTTCAACATTATGTTTAATACTCTTATTAGAATGATTAAGGGTATAATGCGCAATCTCATGACAGAGTACAAAAGCTAATTGGCTTTCATTTTCCAAACGCCTCAACAATCCAATATTGAGTACAATTGTTCCTTCTCCGATACTGCTAGCATTTGGCCAAGGATACAGGCTAAGAAAAAAGCGGATTTCATTTCTGGGTATATCTGGATTACTATCAAAGATTTCTTCAAGAATTTTATTTAGATAAGTCATCACTTCTTCTTCAAAGAAATAGTGGCCATCTTCGATAGAAAACTTTACTCTTTCTGCTCTTTTAGTATATGCTTCTTCGATTTGATTCTTATATGGCTTTCGAACGGTAATAGTTGCCAGGTCTTTTTCTAATTTGTCATCAATTACTGTAATAATAGAATCTAATTGATTGGGTAAGTTCTGAATAGGTACTTTAAACGTTGGTGTTTGACTAAACAATATGGTAGAGCACAAACAATACAATACTAAATTAATTAGTTTAAAAAGCATAGCAATAATTATTTTCACTACAAATGTAAGGGTTTTATAAAGTCGAAACCTTCTTTATAAATAGTTACGTGAAAATTTATGCCAATGTTAACAATATATTCTTTTTTAAGTTAAAATTAAGTTTTTCCTTTTAACATAAATGTTTACTTTTAGATACACTACTTCGTTAAAACCTTATTAAATATATATTATCGAAACGACACATAAATCTGCTCTACTCATATTTATTAAAAACGCAGAACTCGGAAAAGTAAAAACACGTCTGGCAAGTACCCTAGGTAATGAACAGGCTTTAAAAATATATCTTTCACTATTAAGTCATACTCGACAAATTGCTACAGAAATCAAGGCTAATCGTTATTTGTTCTATAGTGATTTTATTAATAAGGATGATCAATGGGATGCTAATCTTTTTCAAAAGTATCTACAAGAGAATGGTGATCTTGGCAATCGAATGAAAAGTGCATTTCAGCAAGCCTTTCAAAACAGTTCTAAGGTTGTAATTATCGGTAGTGATTGTGCCTCTCTAAATGTTGAAATCGTAGAAGAGGCATTTACCGCACTCAAATCTTCGCCCTTCGTTATTGGCCCAGCAATGGATGGTGGTTATTATCTGATTGGAATGAATACTTATGAACCTTCTGTTTTCGAAAATATTGAATGGAGTACAGAAAAAGTATTTAATCAAACCATAAATGCCATTAAGAAACTAAATAAATCTTGTTATCTCTTGCCGGAGCTTTCAGATATTGACTATGAAGAAGATTGGGAAGAATATGGCTGGGAGGTTTGAGAGATAGGATAGCTAGCTTCACTTATGAATATATGGTAATGTAAAATTGTGTAGAACAGATAAATGACCTACACAATTTTATATTGCCACATTATTATTATTTCTGTTATTTCGCCGCTTGTTCAATATAAGCTCGTAAGTCTTCCATTTGCTGGTCACTCATTTTCTCCTTTGTATACTGAGGCATATAGGCTCTTTTGCCAGGCAATGGTGATGTTCCATATCTAGCAACTTGATAGACCGAATAGCGTGTATATCTTTCAAAATGTTTTTTCAAATATTTAAATGTTGCTTTGGTATTATCCAGATTATACGCAGAAAACGTTTCATTTTCATGACAATGTAAACAGCTAAGTTCATAGATCAATTTTCCATTTTCTGGATTTCCTGTAAGGCCATATCCAGTCTTCCGATCTGTTGGAGGTGTTACGAAATGAGCAGGTGATCCTTTTTGATATTTGGATTCGATAAATTCAATTGCAGCTGTTTTCTTCGATTTATCCTTCTCATCATTCTTCGCTTTATTTAATTTATGGTAATCCTCTTTTGTCAATTTCAAATCACTCATTTTAAATTCTAAGGTCCATAGGTACCTTAAGACGGATTCTAATTCCCATTCTTTAAGTTTACGTCCTTGTGAACACTCTACCGCACAGAGTTGAATGGCTTCTCTAAGATCATTTCTAGTTGGTTCGACTAGCGCTCCATACTTTTTTTCATAATCTCCATTATAGAAATCAGTCCGATTTACAGCGCCCCAAAGCGTTGTTCCCTGTAGAAAAGGCAATCCTTTTTGACTTGCATATTGAAGCCTTGCTTCGGGATTAGTATTTGCCAAATCAGGGTCTTCTTTTACTACATTATGACAGGAGGTACATACAAAGTGTTTGCTTTGTTTGCTAGTTTCTCCACCCTTTGGTTTAGAAGCGATGCCTCTTTTTACAATGCCCTCTCCCCGTTCTACACTAGCCCCCTGAATGCTTTCATCAGGCATATGATTTGGTGCTTCTGCTCCTAAAGATTTTAATACGTCCCATACAGAACTGTCTTCAAGGATAGTTGCTGGTTTTTCATTTAAACTCAAACTACTGAAGAGGACAATTATAGAAAGTAAGGATAGAATAAATATTGTTTTCTTCATTTTTAAAGATTAAAAGTCCGAGATATTGTAAATCCTAATCGAAATTCTCCATCACCCCAATTACTAAACGTATTTGGAATATAATCTGTTTCGGAGATTCCTGTTGCATTGGTAAAATTTAGCTGAAATAAATGCCCTCCTGTATCAATCTCCAAACCGATACCAATAGCTGGATAATACCCATTATCAGAAGTTCTGAGATCAGAGAAGGGGAACGTTCCGTCGATAATAATTCCGAACACTTTATTTAGTTGAATACGGGAAGCAAAGCCTAAACTAATCAAGCCATTTTCGTCATTAAATCCAACAATGTTTCTATGGGTATAAGAAGGGATTAACTGAAGAGAGAAATTATCAGAAAATTTTCTGGCAATTAATATTTGTCCAGTATAGATAAACCGATGCGAAAAGCTTTCGAAAAAGTTTAGTACTTCTGGGTTCGTACTTTTTGCCATGGTCGAAGCAGAGGTCACTCCAAGCAATGTTACTGTAAAGGGCATCGAGTTATCTTTTTTCTGCTTGAGTATTTTATATTTCACGATCCCGTTAACTAAACGTTTTAGAGGTCCTGAGCCTTTTGTACGATTGAGTCCAATCGTCAATGTTCGAGAAATGCCATATTCTCCACCAATCATAATGTCTGCTGCATTTTCCAATCCGTAAAAAGTTTGCCATCCTCCGGAACTTCCAACTAGATCTCCAAAACGGTGACCAATCCTGATATCCAATTTACCACTATGAAGGGTTTCGACAGAATGAGTATTGATCACCCGGGTATCTTTAAAGGTTTCAAAGGTCTCATTGTCTTCCTGAGCAGAAAGCATATTTATTGCTAAGCAGAATGTACAAAAAAGTATTAATCGTTTAATCATGTCTATTGATTTTCTTTTTTTGATTTATGGGTTTAGTTTTCTGGGTAACCTGCGTCCACCCAACATCTAAAAATTTCAAACTGTTCGTCTGTTAAGTCTTGAGGCCCCGCACTATATGAAGGAGGCATACCATTCTCTGTATCTTCTCTTTGCACAATGACTCGGTCTCTTAGGCCATTTGGGCCATTATCGGCAAAATCTGCTAAACCAGCATACGTTTCAAATGCTCCCGGAGCACCTCCACCTACTACATGGCAACCAGTAAGCGCACAAGTAGCGTCAACGATTGCTTTTATATCCCCATCATAGGTAGCATTGAAATCATCGCATATATCGCTAGGCATCGGTTCTTGAAGTTTATCCGAAGTACAGGACATATTATAAATACAAAGACTAGCCAGTAGTAAAAAATTAAAAATTAAAATATTGTTTTTCATGGCAGCACGTTATTGTTCTTTTCAAAAATAATATAAAATTCGATTAAGTTAATTATTATACGTAGTGATCGTTGATTTTAGATGCACACTTAGATAAAAATTTAGCGCAGCAATCATTTTTTTTAGCAATTGAAGTCGTTCAAATTATGTGCAGTGCAAAAAAGGAAAGAAAATAATGCCAAAATAGTCCATACTAATCATTACGCTTCTGCCACAAACATACAGACTTCAAGTATACTTTTCTCAACTATCATTTCATTTTGTAAGCTATATTACCTTTGGAATGTTTGAAAAAAGAAGTAATTTTGTATAATCCTATTGTGGATAGCGTTTTAGGGCATATTCGAAATCATAAACAATATTTTGATTATGAATGTTATTATACCGTTAATCACAAGTTTCTAAATAAAGCAGTTATTTAAAAATAAGGTTCTTTGACAAATCCTATGATTGAGACAAACTATAAACATCTTCGTGGTTTGTTTTCTGGATTTGCCAAAAAACGAAAATAAAATTAAGATATGTATCCAGCAGAATTAGTGGCTCCAATGAGTCAAGAATTAAATCAAATAGGTGTTCAGTCTCTTACTACTCCAGAAGAAGTGACTCAAGCCCTTGATAAAAGTGAAGGTACTTTATTACTTGTTGTCAATTCAGTCTGTGGTTGTGCCGCAGCGAATGCTCGACCTGGTGTAAGTATGGCTTTGCAAAATGATAAAAAACCAGGAAATCTTGCAACAGTCTTTGCAGGAGTTGATAAAGAAGCTACGGAAAAGGCTAGGGAGTTTTTATTACCTTATCCTCCATCTTCTCCTTCTATCGCCTTATTCAAAGATGGTAAATTAGTTCACTTTCTTGAAAGACATCATATTGAAGGGCGTTCTGCGGAGATTATTTCAGCAAATTTAAAAATGGCTTTTGATCATTTTTGTTAAATAAGGCTGAACGCAAAACATAGAAATTGTTATTTGTCAGTAGTCATCATGGGATTCTCCAAATGACTACTGATAAATATCTAATGACCCTTCTTATTCTTTTGACATCCTTTCATCATCATCTCCTATTAATACATCCCTGTAACGCTGGTAAAAATACGATGTGATCAATAGTAATACACCAATTGCTACAAATAATAGTATCCTACTTTCTGTAGAGATATCTATCAAATCCACAAAGAATACTTTAACTAAGGTGAATGCAAAAAGGATTATTCCGGCAATACGCAATAACTTTGAACGCTTTCTGAAACCAACAATAATCATCAATAAGGAGTACATCGCCCATAGTATACTAAAGCCAACTTTATGAGTTAAACTCCGAGTATCTACACCTACCGCCATAGTCATAAACGTCGTTAATTCTGTAGAGAGCACAACTAAGATTATAAGATAAACACCTAATTGAAAATAAGTTTTAAGGTCTTTAATAGACTCGAAGGTATTCAGTAATTTATATAAACCATAGAGTGCAGCAGCCAGGAATAAATAAGAAATATATCTTATCCAAATCCAATAAGTGGTCGTCTCAAATAAAGGATTCAAATCAGGGTTCAAATAGGAAGTACGAAGATCATTTAATGAAAAAATTCCACCGGTGAGAAAAGATAATATTACAAAAGCCGTTACCATTCCAACAAATCCGCCAAATATCTGGCCTTTAAAATAAAAGCGATTGAAGAGCATCAATCCCATAGCAAATAAGAAAGAATAATTAATCAACCATATTGTTCTAAAATTCAAGATATCCCAATTCTTCGTACTTTCTATCTCACTATTAATAAAGACTTGGTCAAACTGATGAAAGATCTCATTGAATAGTGAAAAGTACAGTATGCCGATGAATGCCCCTGAAATAATTCTGCTAAACACCGGAGCTATCCCCTCTTTTTCTTCCCATGTATTATGAATCCAGACCATTGCACCTGTCATTAGTAATGACAATACAGAAACTAAAAAATATTTATTAATCAAAAGAGTATGATGAACTGGGCTGTTATAGTAAGCTATCGACCAGGTTTGAAAAAGGACAGCGATGCCAATAAAGAAAACAAATAAAGCAATAATTTCATAATGTTGAATCTTAAATCGTCTACTAAGGCCAAATAATAACGCCGCTTCACCTAGCCATAATATAGCACTTACCTCCGCTCCAAATTGGATTCCAATAGCTGCGGTTAGAAACACCCAAAATAAGCCTGAAACGGCATAAAACAATTGTTTGTCTCCCAATTTTTTAAATAATCCAAAAGCAACACCAAGGTGTAAAACGCCATTACATAATGTAAAAAGTCCCTGATAATGATCGAGTCCACTATTCTCAAACAAAACCAATCCTATACAATAAAATATAAAGGCATTGATCGTTATAAGAACGATATTATCAAAGGTGATTTGCTTATCTTTTAAAAGATTGTGGGCAATCAGAGCAATATAGAACGTCAGAAAGAAAATCACATTAAACAACCAGGCAATGCCCGTTTCTGACTCAACTATATATTCATTAGTCAATATCCAATAGGATAAAATCAACCAAGTTAAGGTAAATGCAAGGTATAAGGTAAGTCGCCAATTTTTACGTATAGCAACCAATAAGACACCTGTATTAATGATCGCGATATAGGACAGAAATAGCTTATAGTTTCCTGAATCATCACTTAATAATAATGGCACCGTATAAGCCCCTACCAATCCTAACAAAGCTATAATTTGTAGATTATATATCATAGCAGCCAAAACCGTTACGACAGTAAAGACCACCATTAATATAAATGCAGTCGCACGAGGTATTAAAATTGGATCATAATAAGCATGGCCACTATAAGCAGAAAAATAAAGCACTACCATACCTCCACTAAACAATACAGCACTATAGGTCTTATACTTTGGTTTCAGTCGATACCCAATGCCTACTAATGTGAGGCCAGCTAGGAAGCTAAGGCTCAATCGCATTATTGGTGGAAAATATCCATTATCAATTGCATATTTCACAAATAAACCTAGACCTATTATAAGAATCAGTATACCTATCTTATTAATGAGATTGCCACCTATAAAAGCTTCAGTATCAAAAGCTTTCTTGGTTTCTGCTGTATTTGAATCAATCGATTGCCTTCTTGATGATGGCAATGGCGGAGGTGTTGCTTGTTTTGGTTTCTTCTCGAAATCAATTTTAATTTCAGGAATTTCTCCACTATATTTTTTTTGAACCGGCACCTCATCAATCGGCGATTTCTTGGAATCAATTGACGATCCGGCAGAAAGCCCCATTTCCTTTTTTAGCAGATTGACTTCTGTCCTTAATCTTACGATTTCTATACTCGTGTTCTGATGAGCCCTTTGGAGTTCTTCCAATTTGGCAATCAGTGTTTCAAGTTTTTGTTGAGGTGACATAAGTAATGATTTTAGACTTAGGGCATATTGAGGAATTTGTCAAAGAACGTTCATTAATTAAGGTGCTAAACGTTCAATAATCCAAGATCTTTTCACTTTCCGATAGCGGATTCGATCATGTAATCGACTACTCCGACCTTGCCAAAACTCAATAGATATAGGTTTCACTTTATAACCACCCCAAAATCTAGGAATTGGAATTTCGTCTAAATCTTCAAATTGTTTCTCTACTGTATTGACATATTTGATCAATTCTTCCCGATTTTCAAGCACCTTACTTTGCGGTGAAGCCCATGCTCCAATCTGACTACCCGGTGGCCTGGATTGAAAATAAGCTTGAGATTGTTTTTTAGTGATTTTCAAAACCCTACCTTCTATTCTTACCTGACGTTGTAAATCAAGCCAACAAAAGACTAGAGCAACATTTGGATTTTCAAACATTTCTTGTCCTTTTCGACTTTCATGATTTGTATAAAAAATGAAGCCATCTTTTTCAATTCCCTTCAGCAAAACCGTTCTAGCAGAAGGAAACCCCGCTTTATTGGCTGTAGCGAGGGTCATTGCATTAGGTTCTTGAACTTGACTTTTTATTGCTTCATCAAACCATACTTGAAATTGTTCAACAGGATTCAATGCAACATCTTTTTCATCAAGAGATTGCAAACGATAATCTGCTCTCATGTCTGCTATTTTTTTCATACGATAAATATACGGAATGTTGAATTGGAATATTATGCTTGTTTAAAAATAGGTCAGAAAATAAAAAACCCTGTCAACTAGCATTGACAGGGACAAAACAAAAAACAAACACTATGAACAAACACTTTCTTAAAGTCTTAGATTGAGCACCGCTTAAAATGGCACTGAGGGGATAGGGACTTAATCCCTCTTTATTCCTAAAAGCTCCCCGGACAATGCCCAGGGACCTATTGAAACATATAAAAACACTCTACCCTTTCGAATCAGTCACCTCTATGAGTTTTTCAGTCTTACACACGAATTCAAACGAACTCAGAGATTCATGAGGGATGGGAGAATTTTTAAACTACTGGTTGAGGGGGATTTTTAGGGTTCTATGGAAGGGAAATAAAAAAATCCCTCCGATGTTTCGGAGGGACAAAACAAAAAACAAAAACTATGAACAAACACTCACCCTAAATTTCTTATATTAATTTTTTAATTTTATTATCAACTATAAAAGAAACGATTACAGTTAAAAAAAGTTACACAGTATCATTTCTAGATGAATAATATTGAATCATTCTATGCTCAACATAAGATCAATTACTGCGCCATAATTTTAGCAATTGCATTTGGTGCTACTTTATTTGTGACACACATATATTTTACATATTAAAAATTACTATTTATTAATTATTTGAAGCCCTCAAATAGTTCGCCTTCTATTTTGTCCGAAAAATCAAGTCGTTTGTGATCAATAAAGCGTTTGCCATACTTCATATGTTATCTACAAACATATTGTCTCCTGCTAAAGCAGTTTAAGGGCTGCTATTAAGTGTGACATGGAAAATTTAAATACATTAAGATTAATTTTATTTGAAAATATATTTATTCAACATTCCTCAAGTATTAAGCAGTAAGAGATAGTTATTTTTTTGCAAATTCACTTAAGGTTTTACCCAAATAAGAAAGCCCCTGAGGCTTATCTCAGAGACTTTCTGTTTATTATATACCTGATGCGAAGTGGTTTGGGGTTACTCTAAACCATTTTGATCAGTATAAAAAGGTCTGTGTTTAAGAAATTATTTTTTTAATGGCATAATTAACCCGGTAGGCCAACCAGTACATTACAGGTACGACAATTAAAGTTAAAAAGGTAGCGAAGACCAAACCATAGATTACCGTCCAAGCCATTGTTCCCCAAAAAACAGCATTATCTCCACCAACAAAATATTGTGGATCGAGATCAGAGATAAATGTAAAAAAGTTAAAATTGAAACCGTAAGCTAAAGGAATTAAACCAAGTACCGTTGTAATCGCTGTCAATAATACAGGTCGTAAACGGGTAGATCCACCTTCAACAATAGCTTCTTTAACTTGCGCTTTTGTCAATTGATACATACTCTCCACGCCTAAGCTTTCCCGTTTACGTTTGATCAAAAGGTTGACATAATCGACCAGAACAATAGCATTATTGACGACAATCCCTGCCAGTGAAATAATACCTACTCCAGTCATAACGATTTCAATATTCATCCCCGAATAAACATAACCCAAGAATACTCCAATGGTACTAAATACAACAGACAAAATAATGATAAAAGGTGCTGTAACGCTATTAAACTGAGCCACTAGAATCAGCGCAATTGCAAAAATAGCCACACCAAATGCAGTCATTAAAAAGTCCATTTGTTCAGCCATTTCTTCTTGCTGTCCGGTAAAAGTATACGTATAGCCTTTGGGTATACTATAATCCGAAAGCAATTCTTTTAACTCTTCTACCACTTCATTTCCATTATAGCCATCCAAGACATTAGAAAAGATAGTAATCATTCGCTCCTGATCTTTTCTATTTATCGAACTATAAGTAGAAGAAAAGCTCATATCTGCAACTGTCGAAATCGGTACCTGGCTGATTTGACCATTAGCTGGACTTCGAAAAGTGATTTTTTGATTCAATAGCTTTTCTTTTTCATAACGAAATTCGTCAGCCAGTCGAAGGTTGATAGGATACTCGTCTTCTCCTTGTTTAAACTTAGATATTTCTTTTCCAAAGACAGAGGTTCTTATCGCATCAGCAATCCCAAAAGTAGATACTTGAAATGTTCGAGCAGATTCTCGATCTATATGAACCAACATTTCCGGTTTACCTATACTGACATCAGCTTTAAGCTCTTCAATCCCGCCAATACCTTTACTATTTATAAATGCAATTAGGTTTTCTGCAAATATGGCTAAGGTATCTATTTCCTGGCCACGCAGTTCGATATTAATAGGCTTGCCTTGTGGTGGACCAGATTGTTCTCTGTCTACTACAATTTTGACTCCTGCATATCCTTTTACAGCATGGCGAATTTTATCCATCGCTTCTCTCGAAGACAATTCTCCTCTTTTGTCCGATGGCACAAAAGTGACAGTCAGTCTCGCTTTATTAGGAGAAGCACCAAAGCCCGCAGCAGGTCCTGAATTTGGATCACTGGTGTTCTCTCCTATTTGAGACAACATCGCTTCAGTAATTTCGGAATAAGGTTCCATCGCTTCCTCAATCTTGACTTCCATCTCTTTTAAGATCTTATTGGTGGATTCTATATCTTTCCCCATTGGGAGTTCGACAAAAGCATTTACATATACTGGATCTGTCTCTGGAAATAAAACGACTTTAGGTGCATTTTTACCTAATAAGATAAAAGTAAAAATAAGCAATACAAAAGTTCCAAAGAAGACAAATATCGGCGTGTATTTATATAAGACTTTCTTAATGAACCAATTATAGCCTTGCTCTAATTTTGGCAATGCTTTTTGCTGAAACCAAAAAGATGCCCCTCTTAACACAAAGTAATTTAAAAGCGTCAAGCCCATTACTATTCCTAAGAGATTTCTTAGCCATAATACTTCTCCAAAATGAGCTAATATTGCTATAAGGAACATGCCTAATGCTCCGATTAAAATATTTCTGGTTTTTCTTTTTCTCAATACTGAATCATCTGCCCGCTCATCTACTTTCATAAATCGAGAAGTAAAAACAGGATTGATCACTAATGCCACAAATAAGGAAGAAGAAAGCACAATGATTAAGGTGATTGGCATGTACTTCATAAAACTTCCCATGATACCAGGCCAAAAGGCTAAGGGTAAAAAGGCGGCTAAGGTTGTAGCCGTAGAGGCAATAATTGGTAATGCCACCTCTCCTGTACCATGTTTTGCTGCTGCCAATCCCGTATAGCCTTTCTGCATATAGCGATATATATTCTCTACCACCACAATTGCATTATCAACTAACATTCCTAATGCGAGAATAAGGGAAAACAAAACCATCATATTGAGGCTATAGCCCAAGGTATTGATAATCAGTATTCCCATAAGCATGGACAATGGAATTGCTAAGCCAACAAACATTGCATTTCTAATCCCCAGGAAAAACAATAAGACCAATACAACCAGAATCACTCCTGAGATAATACTATTTTCAAGGTTTTCTACTAAGCTTCTAGTCTGTACACTTTGATCATTAAAGATAGTCACCTCGATATCATTTGGGAAAACATCTGCCTTTGCCTTCTCCACTGCTTTTTTGATTTTGTCAGATGCATCTAGTAAGTTGGTCCCCCCTCTTTTTATAACATCAAGAGAAATCACAGGCAATTTATTAGCTCGTGCAATACTCGTTTTTTCTTTTTCTCCAAAAGCGACCTGTGCAATATCTCGAAGATATATTGGTGCATTATTTTCATTTTTCACGATCATGTCTCTCAACTCATTAACAGATTCAAACTCGCCAAGTACTCGAATGGAGTTTCGAAAACCATTATTCAACACCTCCCCTCCAGACATATTCATATTCTCTGATCGCACTGCATTTTCAATATCATTAAAACTCACTTGCATGGACTCCATACTTGGGAGGTCAACTTCGATTTTCACTTCTCTTTCCAATGCACCTTTTAGATCGACACTAGATATTTCTTTCAAATCTTCAATCTCATCCTCTAGGTATTCTGCATATTTTCTTAACTGCTCATTTGAATAAGCACCAGAAATATTAACAGACATGATTGGTATTTCAGACATGTTCACTTCTAGAACTTCTGGATCATTCTGCAAATCATTAGGCAATTCAGATTTAGCCTTATCCACGGCATCTTTGATTTTCCGAACAGCTTCATCCGTAGATATTCCAGAATCGAATTCCGCAGTAATCAATGAAAAATCTTGCAAGGAAGAAGAAGACAATTTCTTTAATTCTGATATTGATCCTATCTCTTTTTCAAGTGGACGCGTTATCAAGTTTTCGATATCTTCAGCCGAATTTCCAAAATAGGGTGTGTTGACATAAATCTCAGGCCATGCTATTTCAGGATAAGCCTCTTTAGGCATATTTTTATAGCCTAAAATTCCAAATAAGAGGATCATAAATGTAAATAGGAAAATAGTAGTCCCATTATCAACAGCCAAAGATGTCAGGCTGAATTCACGTAAACCTTCTTTTATTTTTTCTTTTAAATTAGCCATTAGTTTTTTCAATAGTAGGGTTAACAATTTTAATTAATTCATTCATCGCAAGTCCTCTTGCACCTTCAACAATCATTTCCTCACCTCCATTTAATCCCGAAGTAATGATGATCTCCCCTTCATAACTTTCTCCGGTTTCAACAAAAACTTTTTTAGCGAAAGCACCTTCTTCATTCTCCCCTTTAATGTATACAAAAGATCGACCGCTCACCTCCTGCTGAACCAATTCTAGTGGAATGACTACAGCATTTTTTTCAGTAAAATCATTGACTAACATGCTTGCTAATAGATTAGGCTTTAAAATACCATCTCGATTAGGAATATTTACTTCTACTTTAAATGTCCTGTTAGAAGGGTTAATACTATTCCCTAATAAGGACACTTTAGCTTTCGTTTCTCTATTTAAAGATGGAAACTTTATGCTTACTGTTTCTCCTCGCTTAACTGAAGTCAGGTATTTTTCCGGTACATCTGCCACAACTTTTACGACAGCAGTACTGAGAATCTGAACGATTGGTGCTCCGGGGCCAGCCATCTCTCCAGTTTTTGAAAAGACCATATCTACCACACCAGAGATCGGTGCATATACATTGGCTTTAGTCAACTGGAAATTTGCCGTTTCTAAAGATTTTTCTATTCTTTCCTTATTATTTTTGGCTTGTAAATATTGAATCTCAGAACCAATATTTTGATCCCACAAACGCTTTTGCCGCTCGTATACATCAGCAGCTAATTCCAATGTTTTATTTAATTCATTGATTTGCTTATTCACCGATTCCATATCAACTTTTGCTATAAACTGGCCTTTCTTTACATAAGTACCCTCTTTTACAGAAACATTGAGCAGTCGCCCTCCTGTTTCACTACTTGCCATTACTACATCATCTGATTTTACACTCGACTGAATATCAATAAATCGTACAAAATCTTTTGTTTCTATTACTGCCGAAGTAACCAAAGTTCTTGGTTTTTCCTTTTTACTATTTGGGTCGAGAGAATCTATCTCTTGTTCTAGTTTCCCTATCAGTTTAGCTAAGTCTTTGAGTTCCTTTTGTTTTTCTTTTAATAATGTTTGCTGAGCTTTTAGATGTGCTTCAGGAGAAAGTTTTTCTGGTTGGCAGGCTGCCGTCAAGAAAACAATTAGTAATAGTGAACTTAAATATTTCATTGGTATCTTATTTTTATATTTAGGGACATTGAGTCCGCAGAGTTGTCTGTTATTAATTTAATTCTTAGGTTCAACACAAAAGGGATTACTCTCCCAAGGCTTTATCAAGTGCTCTTTTTGCGACAAGCAAATCATATCTTGATTGAGTATAATTTTGCTGCGTTTCATAAAGACCTTGTTCTGCTTGAGTGATTTCAAGACTGGAGCCGACACCTTCTTTATATTTGATTTTGGTTGTATTATAAATCCTTTCTGCCAAATCCATATTTTTTTTCTGACTCTCTAATCGTTGAAGTGCATTATGATAGCTTGTTCTGGCATTATTGATCTCTAAGGAAATCGCTTGCTTCAATTGAATTTCTTGGTTTTTAGCCTCTTCCAAGTCTAATTTTGCCCGATTAATTTTTGCTCTTTTTTCAAAGCCATCAAAGATAGGGACATTGAGTTTTAGGCCAACTACAGCAGATGGCACCCATACTGGATTATCAAAAAGATTGTTTCCCTGTGCAGATTGTTGGTAAGAACCATAAGCGGCAAAACTAGGTAGATAGCCCGATTTATTTAATTTCACATTGAGTTCGTTCAATTGTATGCCTAGTTCTAATACCTGGATTTCAGGTCGACGTGCATAATTAATGCTCGCTGTTAATTGTTCATCAGAAGCAGGTACAAAAAGTTTTTCGATATCATCTACCGCAACGATTGGCTCATGAATTGGGTAAGCCATTTGGAATTTTAGTACATTATAAATCAACTCTTTTTGACGGTCGATATTTTCAACTTCTGTTTGTAAATTCGCTAAGGATAGTTCCAGTCGATCAACATCCAGTTGTTCGATAAAACCTTCTTTATAAAGCGCTTTGGTTTCCATCAATAATTGCTCAAGGTTAGCCATGTTTTTCAATAGCGTTTTCTTACTTTCTTCCAAAATCAAGGCTGGGAGATAAGCTTCGACCACCTTATTTTTAACCTCATAAACAACACGTTCTCGATCCTTCTGTACATAAGTCCGGTAAGCTTTGGCCGCTCTTAGACCAGTGATATAACTGGCATCAAATAAAAGGGCCTGTGCTGTAATATCTGCAGTAAGGTTATTTTTCAAACCAAACTCTAATTTTTCAAAAGTACCTTCCGGAACATTAGGGTCAAAGTTGCTGATATCTACAACAGAAGCAGGAACTTTTAAGAAGTACTGATAATCTACTCCAGCAGTTACTTGAGGGATTCCTATTGCACGTCTTTCAATGATTTGCTCATTGGCATCTGCAATATTAATCTGTGCAAGTCGCATATCAACACTATTTTCGAGTGCGTATTTGACTGCATCATCAAGGGTCAATTGACGAGGTTCCTGAGCGCTTAAAGTAAAGCCTAATAAAGTCAGGAATAAAATTAAATGGCGTTTCATGATAAATCTTTAGTATGTTTTTCTAATAGTTTCAGTCCTTTGGTGGAAGCAATCCCATGAAGGTGATAATTGATATATTGTCTAAATAAAGTATCTTTTTTATAATTTCTTAATGGAAATACATCTTCATCAGTTATAATAGATGTTTTTCCTACATAGAGTTTGGCTATAATATCCGGATTCACATCTTTTCGGTAAACCTTTTGCTTGATGCCCCGTTCAATATTGTCCTTGATGACACCATAAATATGTGTCTGACTATAAGCATTTATAATTTCCCAACAATTGCGATAGTATTTCTGCAAATCGTAGGTCAAACCCGCAGGCATTTCTCTTAATACCTGAGTGATATGTCTTGCAAGGATTACAATTTCGTGAATAGCATCATCAGCCGTTTCACGAATCTGAGTAATCATCAATTTCTCTTCATCTATATGCGCTTGCATGGTCTGTTCAATCAAATCCGCTTTATTTTCTACGTGCTGATACAATGTCTTCTTTGATATCCCTAATTCTCTGGAAATATCATCCATTGTAACACTCTTGATTCCATACCGCAAAAACAAGCCTGCTGCGCCTTGTAAAATATTCGTTTTTGAATCCATTTATTTTGTCTCTCTAAAAGCATATTAGAATTATGCACTCTAATTTTGTGCAATATACAAACAAAAAACGTCGGAAACTTTAAATTGTTTTAAAGTTTCCTTTGTTTTTTAAGTTTTTTGACAAAAGAATTGAAATAAGGGATTAGGGACATCAGGAGATGGACAAAAATCCTCATTTTATGATTAATTATTGATTGGAATCTTATGAATGGTTTGAAAAAGAAGATGAGTTGATGAAATTTTGATTTAAGTTGAAATTGGTTACTGTTTTTCGTCGTTTGGTGTTTTGGGTTGGTGCGGACCTTAGTTATTCGCATACATTTGTCCCATGCAACAAAAGTAAACTAGTATAATTGCTATTACGATTAACAGAATAGTTCTCATACCTCAAAATAACTTATTTGCTTTAAACTAGATGGTTTCCCGTAAAAGTAGGTGAAGATTTTTTAAATTATTTAAGGATTGGGAGGATTAAGCAGCCTTGATTCCAAGCTGGAATTCTTGTAGAATAGAATTCAATTCACTTATAAATTCGTCTTTCATATATTTATATTGGGAGAGCATTGAGCTATCTTCAGAGCTATCTTCATGAACTTCAATCATCCTATTCAATTCGTCAATTTGCTCTAGAATATCAGAAACCCTAACTATTTTATCATTCATTATTTTTGAAGAACTCATTATTATATTTTGTTTAAAACATTGTATATCAATTAATTACCGATTTTTTTCTAATCGTTACTTCCAAAGTCAATTTCGATATATCCTTTTGGGAAGCTTTTCTTTGCCCAATTCTTCTTGGTTTTACTGAACCAATTATTCCAATATACCAAATCTATCTCAAAAACGCCATATTTTTTATGTCCCTGAGGTAAAATTTCGATAGTATAGGCATCTACATTATAATTCACTTTACCACCTTTAAGCCTAAAATTTGAATCAATCAATTCTCTTTTAGACTTGTAAATGTCATGTTGAATAAGTGTAGCAAAATCAATATCCCTTGGATTTACTTTATTTGTTACAAAGCTTCCATCAATCCAATGCGTAAAATTTGGAGTCACTTGGTTTGAAAATTCATCAATGAATTTTTTGTAATTTTCTAATATTTCGAATCTGCTTGAATTAGAATTAAAAGATTGCACAAAGAATTCTTCAAATTCTGAGAATTTCACATTGATTCTTTCATATGGGATAAGATAGCCTTTCGTATCAAACTTCAAATTCATTGTCAGATTCTTTGATTAGTCGTAAATGTAAAAGATTTGATTAGTGTAAGCAATCCTCAGGATAAGTTTTTTTAGTAAGACAACTCAACTAAACACAGTGGTCGCGTTTAGGAAGCATTGCTGTTTTTTAGCCATGAGTGTGCCTTGATTAGATGTAGTCTATAGATGGGTATGGAAATATCTTAATATTTTTTTCTAATATTTCATTTTGAGCAACTGTTACATTTAACACAGATGCAAAATATTTGTTCCTTATACGAGAACGTAAATCTGATGTTTCTATTGATGTTTGATCATTATTTTAGTTTTTATTCAAAAAATAGAATAATTCTCAGACCTCAAAATAATTTATTTGCTTTAAACTAGATGGTTTCCCGTAAAAGTAATGATTATAATAATTGCCCAATAAACAAACCCATTTTTCAAAACTAGGAACCAAAAAGGATCATCTATTACCTTTACATTATATTTCTTCTCTTTTCTCTTTTTGTTTAGAAACTTTATTGACTCTGTAATGAGACCTAATATCATCCCCACTATTATGTATACACTTGCTCCCAAAAGTAAGTGATGAATTTTTAAGTTTCCATGGAATTCAAACTTCGTATATATTGAACCGACACAAATCATTATCGCTAGATAAAGAATGCTTTTGTTTTGAATGTTTGGTGTTTTTCGGATTATTGTTTTTTCCGAATCCTCATTAAAATTATCGTCTAATATTTTTTTCATGTTATCCTTTTCAGCTCTTTTGTTGTTCTATCCCATAACATCCACACAAATACCACCTCATACAAAACATTCGTTTATTTCTGCTATCTGAACAAGTCTCAATCATTATTCTCTAAATCCAATCAAGCTATATAACTCCTAGTAAATATTCACTCTTTTCATTCAATCCTCAAAGTAGACAATTTATAGTATTAAATTTTATTAAAAATCCACATTGAATATTTCTGTTTTTAATTTTACCTAAAAGACCATGAAGGTATATTAGATGAAGGTTTATATTTCGAAAAATTTTGTATTCTATTCCAAAATCTAAATGAAAGTCTAAATCATCCATCACAGGGTCAAATGTAGGGCTTGCTGGTAATCTTTTTATATCAGCTAGAAATGCTAAACCAGAACCACTTAGAATATAAAAATTATTTGAATAACTATATTTTACCAATGTTTGAAAGTCGATATAACTTAGAACAACTTTGTACCTGATTCCATTTTTATTTACGTATCCTCTTTTTGAAAAAGTTAAATTATTTTCCAATTTCCATTTATCTTTCAAAGTAAAATCAAACGAGAGACCAGTAAAATAATTTGAAGTTACTAAAGTTTCATTACCGTTTGAAAATTTAACATTTGATATATTTATTCCTCCAATTGCTCCAATTTTATTTTGAGAATTCAAATTACTTGAGGTCAAATTAACAATAAGAAGAAAAGCTATTATTTTTTTAAGATGGAATTGCATATTTAAATGAGTTTGTAACATTGCCCTGATAAAGATATAATATTTTTTCTCGCACATAACATCAGTCTGATTTTATCTTTCAAATCTAACTATTATTTTCATTAATCAGATATTCATATTTTTCTTTGAGATACTATTTTTTTGAGGATTATTTTATTTCTTCGATGGGTATTTTTAAAATCTGACACTCGATGCAGACGCCGTGATAACCTTTAGCCATCATAGACGCGCTACCTTTAAATTTACAAAAAACACTTTGTTCTATCCATTTTATACCTTACAAAATAATTTCCTAATGCTTTTTTTAAACACCTATAAATCAAAGAGTTAATCACTGGTTTTTATTTTAAAGTTTAGGCACCATGGCTTACAATTAAGATTATTTGTCTTTTCTTTTCGAAAAAGAAAATAATACATTCGATTTAATTTAAATAAGGGAGATACGCAATTATATAACTTTCATAAAAAAGTTTATGAAGGCTATACTTAATTAATGAAGTTGTTTAAAAATGGAGGTTGAATCTTTTGTAAGTGCTTGATGTTCAAGACGAAGCTATTTTTGAGTTTCGTACTTGAAAAGTACGGGAGGAAAAAAGCTGAAGTATTGGGCTTCAATGACTTGCAAATAGATCATCTAATCTATTTTTAAACAACTTTAATGAATAATTAAAGAGGTTTATTCAAAACTACTCTTTGAAGTCAAGGTTTTTAAAATTAAATAAAGAACCTGTCCAAAATATATTTTTTAAACTTTACAAATAATGATGCACTGCTATGGTAATTATTCAAATACAAAATAGAAGTGACCGACTGATATTTAACATGCGACAGTACTTGTACTTTGCTATCCTATCGGTTTTTTTTATCACCACTGGATGTCAGACGACGGCACCTACTCCAGATGGTTTCAAACCACAGCCGATCATCGACATTGAGTACATTCAGCCGTTCCGACTAGAGCAATCATTTAAATATGACTGGCGGATCGACCTTTCGGATGTCAACTCCGGCCTATTGGTCGTGATCAAGGTCGATCCTAGTCTCGTGACGCCAAGAAACGAATTAGAACCGGTATTATATGCTGGAAACCAAACTGTTCAAAGACTTAACCATGGGCATGAATCTGGTTTTGTAATCGGCATCATACCCGAGCAAATCGATCTTTCGAACGAGCCTATCTGGTTTGGCACACCGGATTTACCAGAACGCATCGATGCGGAAATGATTGCGAGGGCACACACAAAGGCCAAACGCTCAGGTATTTCGGCTCTGAAATCAATTGATATCCAGGGTAAAACCCGGAATATTATTGTCGTCCCTAATTTGACCACACTTTTACGCGAACATGCCGCAGATCTCGTACTTGAATTCTCACCTCAGGAAAAATATCTAGCAGATTCCTGGCGATGACTCTTTATGGATTCATAAAATAAATGTTAAATATTTAAAGAGCTTAACATGAAAACAATAAATCATAATCTAAAAACATTTGCCTCAATTTTGATTTCACTGGGTGGTATACTCATCAGTTTTTCAGCTTTAGCGCAAGTGACCAAAACCGAACTCGCTGGCAATTCGATCAGCGACTATCCACACTTTGAATATGTCAAGGCTATCAATGTCGATGACAATGTAGAAGTTGCTATTGATCCGACGCGCTTTCCAGTCATAGTAGGTCAGACTTGCGATATTTATGTAGTTGCGGCCAAAACGACCCTGCAGTGGAATGCCGATAATACGCTCATAGATGTGACGCCGGGCGGCATGCAGACAGAAACCTTTAGTGGGGTCAATATTCAAAGTAATACGTTTCAGGTTGCCGCACCGAACCAGCTAAGCGCCAATGCAGGGCTCGGCCTGGGGGTCGGCTATGACGTAGTCTTAGATATGAATCAGGATGGTCTACTCAATGGCAATGACTATATTGACGGGCGCAATAATGAATCTGGCTTTTACCGGGTTCACGATACCACCGCTCCAGGGCCAGAGGCAGTCACGCAATTGACTTACAATGTTCCGACCATTCTAGGTGTTCCTGCCGGATTTCAAACACAAAATCTGTTTTTCCCTACCGACGTCGCGGGTGTTAGAGCTGCTAATAATAATGAAAAGCTTCCTTTGATCATTGTGAGTCATGGTAATGGACACCAGTATCAGTGGTATGATCACATCGGCAATCATATGGCTTCATATGGTTATGTGGTCATGAGTCACCGTAATAATACTGGTCCTGGTCCCGTCAGCGCGTCAACAACCACGCTTACTCATACAGATGCTTTAATTGATCAAATTGCGGCCAATGCCATCAGCTCTATTCCAGGCGTGGTTGCGCAAACTGGAAATATAAGCGACGCGAATGCGCTGACCGGAAATATAGACACAGATAGGATCGTCTGGATCGGGCATAGTCGGGGTGGAGAGGGTGTCGCGGTCGCATACGATCGAATGATTGATGGCACTTATACGCCAACCTATTACGATAAGGACGACATTAAATTAATCAGTAGTATGTTGCCGACCGATTTCCAAGGAACTACTCCACTGTTTACCAACACCCCATCAAGCAGCATCGCAGATCCCAACGATGCCAATTTCCATCTCTGGACTGCATCCGGGGATTCTGATGTCAACGGATCCGCAGGTTGTGATTTATGTCAGACTTTTCATCTCCATGATCGTGGAACAGGCAACAGACAATCAACAGTTGTTCAAGGTACCGGACACGGATGGTTCCACAATGGCGGGGGAAGTCCAGTATTTACCGGCCCATGTTCCATCGGTGAGACTAATACACACCTCGTGCAGCTTGGCCATTTTCTGCCTTTGGTAAAACGTTATGTGGACGATAATATTCCATCCATAGATTTTTTGACGCGGCAATATGAGAGCTTTCGCCCGATCGGGGTCCCAGTTAGCGATCCCTGTATTGTCGTTAGTCATGAATACCTCGACGCCTCACCTAATACGCCGTCCAATCCGCAAAAAACGATCATTATCGATGATTATCAATCCCAATTTGCTAGCACGACCAGCAGTATCGGATCGTCGGTATCCTTTGACGTACAAAACCTGACGGAAGATCGATTGGATGACAATAATTCAACTTTTGCCTGGACTCCCTCCGATCCGTTTAATGGTGCAACGCAGGCAAGTGCGACAGACTTGAGTCGTGGCGTTGTATTTGACTGGACCGGGAATGACCTTTTTTACGAATGGGAGATTCCAGCCGGAGAACGTGATTTTTCGGATAATCTGTTTTTATCCTTGCGTGGTGCGCAAGGCACCCGCCATCCCAATACACTGATGGATCTGAACGACCTAACTTTTACGATCACCCTCAGTGACGGGCAAGCCACACCGGCATCAAGTACTATCAGCATTGGTGCATTTGGTGGCGGATTTGAACAACCATACCAACGCTCTGGCGGCTGGCACAATGAGATGGAAACGATCCGCATTCGGCTAACCGACTTCCTGAATAATGGCTCCGGCCTGGATCTAACTGATATTCTTGCAGTTCGTCTAAACGTCGGCCCCACACACGGATCACCGGAAGGCCGTATTGTGATCGACGATTTGATGCTCAGTAATGACCGTGCAGTCTATGATGCACGTGACAATGGGGATCCGCATATTAAAACCGTCAACGGTACCAATTATGATTTCCATGGTGCCGGTGAATATACGCTACTGAGGGATGGTAGGGATTACGAAATCCAGACACGACAAACCCCGGTTACTACGGCCAATCCCCTTTCCAATGGCTATACAGGCTTGAGTAGTTGTGTGGCCATGAATACGGCCTTGGCAGCCCGCGTGGGGAATCACCGCATCAGCTATCAGCCCGACGAGCCACTGAATGAACAAGAGACCCGTATGCGATTACGTGTAGACGGTGTCATTCAAGATATTAACGCTCTAGGTAGTATTAATCTTGGCATTGGCGGTCGTGTCTCTAAAGCTGCGAGTGGGAACGGAATTGAAGTAGACTTCCCAAATGGATCCACATTGATTGCCACTCCAGGTTGGTGGAATTCGCATAATATCGCCTATCTTAATATCAGCGTATTTAATACGCCCGCGACCGAAGGATTAGCAGGGTTTATAGAGCCTGGTCAATGGTTGCCCAAACTATCTGATGGCTCCTACCTGGGTCCAAAACCCGCCAGTCTATCAGACCGGTATAATGATCTCAATAAACTATTTTCAAAATCCTGGCGCATAAGTAATGCATCTAGCTTATTTGATTACGCCCCCGGCACCTCCACAGCAACTTTTACAATCGAAGGATGGCCGTTTGAGAACGCCGGTTCTTGTGAGCTTCCCGACATGAGTAAGGTCAATCCGATAGACCGCGATATTGCTGTGCGGGTCTGTCGTGAAATCATCGATCAAGATAACCGTAATAACTGCATCATGGATGTGATCGTAACCGGGGAAATCGGGTTTGCAAAAACCTATCTTGTGGCACAAAAGCTGGAACAGGCCGGCACTATAACCGAAATTCACCCGGAACGCAAAATCACTGAAGAGGGCAATCCTGCTACTTTTGTTGCTGTCATCAAACGCACCCTCACCGGTCAACGGTTGAGCTTTGATGATAAGGAACAGCGTTACGGTATAGGCAGCGTTCAGTTCTACTTCAATGGCGAGCCCAGGGACAAACCAGTGCAGATCGATCGCTTTGGTCGGGCACGATGGATCAGTCCGAAACTCAAAGCCGGCGAATATAAGGTCAGCGCTGAATTCCTGCCGGCCAAAGGCGATGATGACAATTTTGCCAGCCGCAGCTTCGAACTAGTTCACTTTGTTCGTGGGAAATAATCCGACAACAATGAAATTTGCAGAATAATGCACAAATATGGCAGCATTCATTTGTTTGATTAAACAGATGAATGCTGCTGTGCATTCAATTGCTTAGCTATCAACTAATCTTCAAGTGTTTCTAGTTCCAATGCTTAGGTAAATATATGAATTCGAATTTTAGGGTTTACCAATTCTCCTAGATTATTTGTGGTTATTATCTAGAATCAATCCCCATAGTAAACAAACATTTCCTTGGCGATCGGTTTCGTTCAAAATTTTGATCAAAGTCTTGCTTTAGGGGGATTGGGATATTAATTATTCGGCTTTGTTTTCTACTAATTTTGATTTGTTTAAAATTAAATATTCTTCAATGAAGACTCTAGCTTCTTTAAGTCCGCATTTTTTTAATTCCATATATCTTTTAATAAACATGATTATGTCTATATTACAGTCATCATTTATTATTCGGGTATTTAGAGCGTATTCAATTAAGATCGCTTTTAGTGCTTGGTCAATTGTTTCGTCTATTAGTTCAAGAATGTTAAGAGTATTTGGCCTTATACAATCTTTGTATTTAGAAATTAATTCAATCTTTGATTCTTGAGTTAATAACTCAAGAATTCTTGCCTTCAGGTCTTTGTTTCCAGATTTTAAGAACCATTCAACCAATTCCCTTTGTGCGATTTTAGGGTTATTCGAAACAATTATCAACGCTTTGTATTGATCACTTAAATTCTTAGAATCTTTTAACTTTGTCCAATCCATTTTTGATTTGTATAGATTATCAGGCGTGGCAATTATATTTTCATTGGGCAAGCTATCTTTGGTTTCTCGCAATCCTAAAGTATTGATAATTATTTTTGAATCTCAAAATCAATTATCATTCAACTAAGTTATTAGACGGAATTAATAATAAGCTATTTTTTGTAAGACATCCCAAAATATTCAACACAATCTTCTTTTAGTCTCGTTTATGAAATTTCAGAATGTCAAAATAATTTATTATTAATTTTGTCCCGTCACGACCTATTCCATTTTGCCTTTAAAAAGCCATTTTGTACCTCCTCCTTGTCCACCTTGGTCTCTATGCACATAGATTGAATCATTTTCCATATTAATTTGACACACAATGAAAAAAGGATATCCATAATACAATAAATTATCTTCTTCTGAATCTTCAATAAAAGGGAGGCTTTCGTCTATGTTAGCACTATTTTCAATTAATTTTATTTTGTCCGCATCTTTAATCAGTTGAAGTGTAGATTGATAATTTTCTTCATTATAAACCCCGTCCTTTAAATCCCAGTCTCTCCTAAGCACATCGACTATATAGGTTCCTTCATATTGACTTATGATATCTTCTACTATAAAAAATGATTCTACAGTGGTTTGACCAATTTCTACTTTCCAATAATATTTAAAGTCCGGAATTAGTTTCTTTTTTAGTCTGAAGCTTTGAACATCTAATAATGTATCTAAAACTAAATTTCCAAATAAAGAATCTTTTGATACGATTAATCTTGAACTATTTATTGAATTTGTGCTCCATTCAAATTCTGCATCGAAATAAGGTGCGCTTGATTCAACAGGAATGATTAATTCAAGAGAGGGGTTATTTAATTCAAGAGAGGGATTATTTTTACATCCGCTCGAAATAACAACAATAAATAATAGTAAAAAAAATGTGCGCAAAGTTTTCATATTTAAATATAATAAATTGTTATTGCTTCACAAAAGCCCTAGTCACCACCTTCCCCTCTTCATTTTCCAGCCTCAAAAAATACTGCCCACTCATCAAATCACCCAATGAGATCATATGTGTAATATTATTTCTGGAACGCTCAAAAGATCGCAGCACCCGACCTTGTATATCTACTATCTGATATGTCACCTTCCCTCTATGATTCGGATGATAATAAAAGATATTGAGGTAATCTCTTGTCGGATTAGGATAAAGGCTAATTTGTACATCAATTTGTGGAAATTCCACATCGTCGATCAGGTGACAACCTGGTACTAAGCAACCATGTTGATCGACTTTGACGATCCAGGCTTGTTGGAGCGGTAACTCTCCAGTCGTCATATTATCTGTTGCCTGACCAACCATCACAAAACCTCCATCGGGAGTCTCCTCTACATCATAGAAAATATGATTGTCTGCCGGACTATCTACATGGCTGTAATAACGGGTCCACAGGCTATCACCAGTCGTTGATATTTTTGTGAGAATGCCACTTAAATCATATCCATTTTCTTCATAGTTCGGTGAATAAATCTGTCCCGCAGCAATATACCCTGATCCATCACTTGCCGCTATTAGTTTGGTGAATTCATTAGTTGATTGGGGCAAAGTATCACGAATATCTACTCCCCATTCAAATTCTTGATTCTCATCTATTTTATAGATATAGTGGGTCCATTGCAGATAACTATTCGGTCCACTAGTTTGCTCTATTCCTTTCGTACTCGCTATTACTAAACCTCCATCAGGAGATTGGAGGATATCATTTGCATTATATTGTAATACGCCCTCTGGAGATTTATATTCCCACTCTACATTGCCGATATTATCTATTTGAAACAAGTAAGTCCTCGATTTATAATTACTACCTACCAAGTTTATATTATGTTCTACTCCTCCTATTATATACTTATTATTTCCTACTTCTATTATTGAGCCCGAGGATTCACTCAATGCAGGTCCTCCATAAACTTGCTCCCACAATTCAAGCCCCGTACTTGCTGCCTTCACTATATGCATATCACCTGTACCTCCTATGTTTGTGATATTGCTTAATAGAAGTATTTCCTCATTTGTTGTTAATAATGCTTTTTGATTACTTATAAAATTTGACCAGGGAGCATTAGGACTTGTATATTTTCTTGTGAATATTGTGTCTCCAAGAGGAGTATATTTTATCAATAAAGCTGACGCAGGGTTGGATGAAATTCCCGTAACTATAAAGTTCCCATCAATCGTTGGAGATAGTGTATTTCGCCATGTCCCATAGTAAGTAATGGAATCTGTCAGCGTTCGATAATATTCTGTTGAGCCTTCAAAACTAATCTTTGCAAAAAGACTGCCCAATTGATAAGGAGCTAAAGAGTCATTCGTAATTCCGCAAACATAGTAACAGGAGTCATTTACTTCTATACTTGTTAATACCGTCGGTACAGGTCTATCAAAATCTAAGCGATGATTATACGTACTTTGACTCCACACACCTATACTTAAAAGCATTAAGCCTATTATAATCTTGCTTTTTCTTCTCATCTTATTTTTATTTTTTAGGCATATTGGCTGGTTTTTTTTAGGACACAGAGGGCACTAGAGAAGCCCAGAGAACACAAAGCTTTTATAAAATGCTGGTTTTCTGTTTCCTAACCTTACTCACTCCTTCACAAAAGCCCTAGTCACCACCTTCCCCTCTTCATTTTCCAGCCTCAAAAAATACTGCCCACTCACCAAATCACCCAATGAGATCATATGTGTAATATTATTTCTGGAACGCTCAAAAGATCGCAGCACCCGACCTTGTATATCTACTATCTGATATGTCACCTTCCCTCTATGATTCGGATGATAATAAAATATATTGAGGTAATCTCTTGTCGGACTAGGATAAAGGCTAATTTGTACATCAATTTGTGGAGATTCCACATCGTCGATCAGGTGACAACCTGGTACTAAGCAACCATGTTGATCGACTTTGACAATCCAGGCTTGTTGGAGCGGTAATTCACCAGTCGTCATATTATCTGTTGCCTGACCAACCATCACAAAACCTCCATCGGGAGTCTCCTCTACATCATAGAAAATATGATTGTCTGCCGGACTATCCACATGGCTGTAATAACGGGTCCACAGGCTATCACCAGTCGTTGATATTTTTGTGAGAATGCCGTTGATGTTGTAGCCTCCGCCTCCTGTAAATTCAAATATAGTCCCTGCCGCTATATAACCACTTCCATCTGCAGGAGCTATCAGTTTACTAAACATATTCTCAGAAGAAGGAAATGTATCACGAATATCTACTCCCCATTCAAATTCTTGATTCTCATCTATTTTATAGATATAGTGCGTTGTTTCAAAATAACTATTCGGTCCACTAGTTTGCTCTATTCCTTTCGTACTAGCTATTACTAAACCTCCATCAGGAGATTGGAGGATATCATTTGCATTATATTGTAATACGCCCTCTGGAGATTTATATTCCCACTCTACATTGCCGATATTATCTATTTGAAACAAGTAGGTTCTCGATTTATAATTACTACCTACCAAATTTATATTATGTTCTACTCCTCCTATTATATACTTATTATTTCCTATTTCTATTATTGAGCCCGAGGATTCACTCAATGCAGGTCCGCCATAAACTTGCTCCCACAATTCAAGCCCCGTACTTGCTGCCTTCACTATATGCATATCACCTGTACCTCCTATGTTTGTGATATTGCTTAATAGAAGTATTTCCTCATTTGTTGTTAATAATGCTTTTTGATTACTTATAAAATTTGACCAGGGAGCATTAGGACTTGTATATTTTCTTGTGAATATTGTGTCTCCAAGAGGAGTATATTTTATCAATAAAGCTGACGCAGGGTTGGATGAAATTCCCGTAACTATAAAGTTCCCATCAATCGTTGGAGATAGTGTATTTCGCCATGTCCCATAGTAAGTAATGGAATCTGTCAGCGTTCGATAATATTCTATTGAGCCTTCAAAACTAATCTTTGCAAAAAGACTGCCCAATTGATAAGGAGCTAAAGAGTCATTCGTAATTCCGCAAACATAGTAACAGGAGTCATTTACTTCTATACTTGTTAATACCGTCGGTACAGGTCTATCAAAATCTAAGCGATGATTATACGTACTTTGACTCCACACACCTATACTTAAAAGCATTAAGCCTATTATAATCTTGCTTTTTCTTCTCATCTTATTTTTATTTTTTAGGCATATTGGCTGTTTTTTTTTAGGACACAGAGGGCACTAGAGAAGCCCAGAGAACACAAAGCTTTTATAAAATGCTGGTTTTCTGTTTCCTAACCTTACTCACTCCTTCACAAAAGTCCTAGTCACCACCTTCCCCTCTTCATTTTCCAGCCTCAAAAAATACTGCCCACTCACCAAATCACCCAATGAGATCATATGTGTAATATTATTTCTGGAACGCTCAAAAGATCGCAGCACCCGACCCTGTATATCTACTATCTGATAAGTCACCTTCCCTCTATGATTCGGATGATAATAAAAGATATTGAGGTAATCTCTTGTCGGATTAGGATAAAGGCTAATTTGTACATCAATTTGTGGAGATTCCACATCGTCGATCAGGTGACAACCTGGTACTAAGCAACCATGTTGATCGACTTTGACGATCCAGGCTTGTTGGAGCGGTAACTCTCCAGTCGTCATATTATCTGTTGCCTGACCAACCATCACAAAACCTCCATCGGGAGTCTCCTCTACATCATAGAAAATATGATTGTCTGCCGGACTATCTACATGGCTGTAATAACGGGTCCACAGGCTATCACCAGTCGTTGATATTTTTGTGAGAATGCCGTTGATGTTGTAGCCAAAATCTGGTGTATCTTCAAATATGGTTCCAGTTGCTACATAAGCACTTCCATCGGATAAGGCAATCAGTTTAGTTAGATAATTCTCTGATGGGATAATGTCTCTTATATCCACACCCCATTCAAATTCCCTATCCTCATTTATTTTATATACATATATGTGCCATCTTAATTGAGCATTCGCACCACTTCCTTGCTCTATTCCTTTCGTACTCGCTATTACTAAACCTCCATCAGGAGATTGAAGGATATCCCAAGCTAAACCTTGAAGTTCATCTTCTGGTGATCTATAATCCCACTCAATCTCTCCTATCGAATCAATCTTTAATAACCATGTTTGAGAATCAAAATTGTTTGATACTATATTTGTGTTACTTATCCATCCTCCGATAAGGTAACCATCTCCTTCTTTTATTATTTTTACTCCTCCAGAATTCAAGTCTCCTACATAATATCTCTTATCCCATTCTATTTCTCCTGTTTTGTTTACTTTTAATACATATGTTTGATTAGATCCTGTACCAGAATTAAAAATTATATTCGCCAATACATAAGTCGTATCTATATTTTCTACCACTCCCTGATAAGTAATGAACTGCTCAAATGGATAAGAAGGGTTACGATAGTTCCTGATAAATAGGGTATCGCCTGTATCCGTATGTTTCAATAAAAACACCCTCCCTCCATTATCTGTTCCATAACCTCCAGTTATAAAATTACCATCTATTGATTTTTTAAAGGAATTATTCCACGTTTCATACGTCTTAAGTGAATCAGTGAGCTTTTTTGCATAAATCACTTCTCCTTCATGACTCATTTTTGCAAAAATATTGCCTGTCCGATATGGATATATTGAATCGCCAATTACACCCGAAACATAAAAACAACTATCTGTTACTATAATACCAGTCAATATTGAATGCGGAAATCCCATATGCATTCTCTTATTATAAGTCGTTTGACTCAATAATAATTGCGTTGATAAAACAAACATTAATAAGGCTATCTTTTTCATATCTAAAAACTAGATTAATGCTCAATATTTCCTACTTATAATCGCCTACTCCTTCACAAAAGTCCTAGTCACCACCTTCCCCTCTTCATTTTCCAGCCTCAAAAAATACTGCCCACTCACCAAATCACCCAATGAGATCATATGTGTAATATTATTTCTGGAACGCTCAAAAGATCGCAGCACCCGACCCTGTATATCTACTATCTGATAAGTCACCTTCCCTCTATGATTCGGATGATAATAAAAGATATTGAGGTAATCTCTTGTCGGATTAGGATAAAGGCTAATTTGTACATCAATTTGTGGAGATTCCACATCGTCGATCAGGTGACAACCTGGTACTAAGCAACCATGTTGATCGACTTTGACGATCCAGGCTTGTTGGAGCGGTAACTCTCCAGTCGTCATATTATCTGTTGCCTGACCAACCATCACAAAACCTCCATCGGGAGTCTCCTCTACATCATAGAAAATATGATTGTCTGCCGGACTATCTACATGGCTGTAATAACGGGTCCACAGGCTATCACCAGTCGTTGATATTTTTGTAAGAATGCCGTTGATATTGTAGCCTCCGCCTCCTGTAAATTCAAATATAGTCCCTGCCGCTATATAACCACTTCCATCTGCAGGAGCTATCAGTTTACTAAACATATTCTCAGAAGAAGGAAATGTATCACGAATATCTACTCCCCATTCAAATTCTTGATTCGCATCTATTTTATAGATATAGTGCGTTGTTTCAAAATAACTATTCGGTCCACTAGTTTGCTCTATTCCTTTCGTACTAGCTATTACTAAACCTCCATCAGGAGATTGGAGGATATCATTTGCATTATATTGTAATACGCCCTCTGGAGATTTATATTCCCACTCTACATTGCCGATATTATCTATTTGAAACAAGTAGGTTCTCGATTTATAATTACTACCTACCAAATTTATATTATGTTCTACTCCTCCTATTATATACTTATTATTTCCTACTTCTATTATTGAGCCCGAGGATTCGCTCAATGCAGGTCCGCCATAAACTTGCTCCCATTCTTTATTGCCTATACTATCTGTTTTTATAAGATAAATATTCGTATTATTTGAAGCTCCAGATATATTATTTAACAAGAGGTAACCTTCATCTCCTGTTTTTAATGAACTCAACAATACTATAAATGAATTTAATGGATAGTTCGGACTACGATATATTTTTCTAAATACGGTATCCCCTTCAGTGTTAAGTTTTAATAATAATGAAGCTGTTGATAAAGCATCAGTAAAACTACCTGTAACCGTAAAGTCTCCATCTCCTGTTTTTGTCAGCGTATTTCTCCATAATTGGGTCGTTGTATTACTATCTGTTTGAATTCTCAAATCCAGTAATTCTCCTGCTAAGTCTAATTTCCCAAATAAACTTCCTAATCTATAAGGTGGTATCGTATCTATTGTTAAGCCACTTATATAATAACACGTATCTTCCACAAGAATACTCGACAAAACACTCGGAACAGGTCGGTTAAAACTTGTCCGAATATTAAACGTACTTTGACTCCACACACCTATACTTAAAAGCATTAAGCCTATTATAATCTTGCTTTTTCTTTTCATCTTATTTTTATTTTTTAGGCATATTGGCTGGATACGGATATCCAACCAATATGCTTTTTAAAACTCATTTTCTATTATTTAACAATGGAAATCTGCCCCTTTTCTAATATCTCGTTCTCATATCCAATCGTATAAATATACAATCCAGACTCCACATCTTTTGTATGCCAGTCTACAAAGCCGTAAATATCCGTTAATGGTATGGATTTGATCAATTTTCCATGGATATCAAAGACCTGTATCATAGCATCTTTTTTTAGGTCTTCTAGTCGATATTCAAAAGTAAGCAAGTCCGTAGCAGGATTAGGAAAAGCTTTGATCATATTTGGATCATTGAGACTTACTTCCGTTTTACCAGATATTCTCAATGCTTGATTAGCCATACCAGGTAAAATAATACTCGGTTCATAAGCGGATGCATAGGCAAAATTCAAAATATTTTTTGCTTGTTGCCCTGCCAGCCCCTCACTGCTTTCTGCTATGGCAAGCAATTGCTGTACCTGAGTAGAATTAAAATCTCTTAAGCGGAGTGACTGATTGAGCAAATCCATTTGCAATTGCTTTAACTGCTGAAAATAAGTATACTCCATCGACTGATTGCCTGACAAATCATAAGTTTGTGGTATTTGTCCTAGTAAAAAATTAGCCTTTGCTATATCCCCTTCTTGCAAATAAGCATCAATTTTAGTATAATCCGCCATTAAATCCTCTTGAATCGCCAGCCAGTAATGAAGGCTATCTATTTTTAAATCCTGACTATTATAGTGGTTTATAAAAAAATGAATCGCCTCATTTACTTTAGTGCTATGATTGGATATATCAGACTCCAATACCGTTCTGGCAGTCGACTGGAAGGCCTGATTCCTCAGTGCATCAATCATCACCTGCGGTAAAGGATTGGGTTTTGTTGCCAAATAATTGATCAATATTGCTGCTCTGGATTCGTCCGGATTTGCCATCATGATATCATAGACATCCGTATGACTAAGAATATCGTCCCGATCTGCGGTCGCCATCAATACCGTTCTTGACAAATATGGAGACCATGCTAAAAGGTCAGATTTTAGCTGCGCCCCACCATTTTGAAAATTTGAGATCGTATTGATTAAAGTCGAGGTATTTCCACCATCTATCAAATTGGCTCTTGTCGCCAGTAAATCATCGTATATTGGTTTATTGATATTAAACTGTTGTTCAAATTCTGTAAATCGATCCTCTTCTGGAGCGGGCTCACCTGGTATTGGTTGATCATCTTGGTAGCGGTTTTTGCATGCTCCTGGATTCGGTGTCTGTATTGGAAATACTAAAGTTGAAAAGTCTAAGGGTATTTCAATCGAATTTTGATCATAATACCAGTAATTCACCGTCCACGTAGACTCATTAAAGAAATCGCCATCATTATCTACTGGTAGAAATGAAAAAGTGTTTCCAGCTGCATTTGTATTACTACCCTGATTTTGAGATATACCATTTAGGTTTGAATTTTCATCAGGGACCGCAAAGTCAAAAGTATTGAGTTTATTTTTATTGCAAAAATACTTCAATCCAAGATTAGAAAAATCTTCATCCCTATTCACTCCATTCGCCAAATCTCCAACATGTAAGCTATTAAAAGAATTGTGATAGACTTGATTGGTACTTCCTCCTGCATTTTTAACCGTCACGCCAACCGCATTAGCATTGACTCCTAGTCCATTGAAAGTATTGCTTTCTATAATAAAGCCTGTTCCAGTATTGATAAAGAGTCCTAGTCCATCATTGCCATTGGTATCGAAAGCGAGCCCCCCGACATTAAAGACAGAACGCGTTATTCTAGCATGATTAACTGAATTATTTAATACTCCATAAAGGTTGTTTGTAAAATCAGTTCGATCAACCGTATAAGATCGAGAAGCGAAGCCACTACTAGATGCTACAATACCAAATAAGAAACCATTAAAACTTGACCTTTGGTAATTTACACTACAAGGGTAGGTACTATTGGGACACCAACCTTCGACGACATAGTGGGCATCCATAGAGCGGATTCCTCTACCTCTGCTCGAAGCCAAATTAGGGTTTTCATTTTTAAAATCACATCCTCTATAACGAATTCCGGAAACGCCCTCCATCAGGATATGCTCTAAAAATGCCCCATTCGTTCCTCTATAAGCATCGTCTTGTGAAAATTCACTATCGGTGAAGGAGCTAAAATTAGAAGTCGTTTTACCATTCAGTGGATTAAAGTTAATATAGGGTTGAAAATTAACAGCGCGAATACAGTTAATAAATTTAGCACTCGTACCATGCACAATACCTCCAGAAGTTAACAAAGGATTATCTATATCATATAGACTGACCCCCTCAATGGCATGTTCAATTATAGCATTATTCACTAACTCTACATGTCCCTGGTATCGTACACCATTGATGACCTGTTGATGAATTGCTGAATTGCCAATGACAACGATACCTTGCCATAGATTGCAAAGACTAGAGAGTTTTCCTTGATCTACAATTAATTGTCCATTAGGTTCAACTACAATTTTTCTATTATCCGCTATAAATACCTCCCCTTCAATTCTTAATTTTGCGCCAGACTTTATCACCAAGTCCGTATTCAATAGTCTTTTCGTTCCAGAAGCCCAGGTTTCATTTTGATCTATTACTTGGGGAAGATTAGGAAGTTTGAGGAGATCGACTTCCCATACCCCATTGCCAAAGGTAGAAGCATATAGCTTTCTTTCGCAGTAATTAATCTCCAGATCACTAATAAGTGTTGGAGGAAAAGCTTTATTAAAGCACTGCCATCCTGAAGACGAACTAGTAGGCTCTGTATTGACAAATACACCAACATCTGTCCCGACATATAGAGCGCCAGTACTTTCATCAAATGCCAAAGTATTTGCAGGAAAATTAGGAAGCCCCGTACTTACATTCTTCCAACTTCCACCACCATCTGGAGAATAAAACACCTTATTTCCAGAGCTAAACCTCGTGAGCGTAATCCATAGTTGGTCAGAATATCTTGGATGAACTTCTATATCCGTAATTCCGCCATGAGTAAGTGGCATACAGTTAGATGTAATATTTTCCCAAGTAGCATTGCTTCCTTGATCTGCATCTTTAGTTTTAAAAAAGTGATTCGCACTAGGCAAATTTGATCCACTGACACCATGTTCTTTAGCCGTATAGATCACATTAAAATCAGAAGGTGCCACAGCCATTGAATATAGAAGCCCTCCATCCAAAGTACCTATTTGATCTGTTACTGAGGTATTAAACCCCCTTCTATGCACCTGTGTTCCTGCAAAGTATAATGCACGGTCTTCATGCACCTCCATTGGACAATTTGTTTCTGGGGTTAAGCCCGAGATGTAAAATGACCAATTAAGCCCTCTATCATTGGAATCTTGAATGCGTGGAGGTCCTCCCCCCCAAGTTTGAGTATAAATAATATTATGATCATAAGGATCTATTTCGGTACGAAATGCATCTCCAACACGTTCGGCATTTATCCATTGGCCATCATGTGAAGTGACCTGTCCTTCATCTAAATTACCTCCCGAAATAGTTGACCCATCTGTTGAAACATCTATACTATAAAATTGTGCAACATTCAGGCCGCTTCCAAATATATTAACCCAGGTATTACCATTATCTGTCGACCGGGCAATACCTCCATCATGAGCTGCATACACGACTTCATCACTTCCAATGGTTATGATTTCAAAGTCTCGAAGATCATCATGTACCCAATTATTTATTCCATTTAAAGTAGTCAGAGAAACTGGATTAAAGCTAGCCCCCTGATCAAGAGATCTTCTAATAAGTACTTCGCCAGAAAAAAGTACATCCGCATTAACCTGAGAAGCGCCAAGATCATTTTTAATCCCATTCCCTTGAGTATTTGCGGTCATATTTGTCCAGTCTATTCCGCTATTTTCAGATTTTGCAATTACTCTTCGAAGACCATAGGCATTACTACCATTACCATCACCACAATCCATATCCGGGTCCGTGCATTCTCGATAAACGATGGATACATATACCCAATCAGGTTCTGCAGCTGTCACGGCAATGTCCATTCTCACTTTTAATTCTTGAGGCTCATCAGCAAATGAAAAAAGTTCTTCAGTTATTTCAGTAAAGGAATCCCCTCCATCATTAGAAATAAAAAAGCCAGCGCCTCCATCATCACCTCCTGCATCATGGCAGGATACATAGACGATGTTCGAATTGGACGGATGAAAAACTATATCCAGTATTTTTCTTCTACCATTAAAATCACCACCGGGATTATTATTGGGAAGCAATTCGTACACCATATTAAAAGTTAGCCCTCCATCATCAGATTTATATATTTTATTTTTCCTTCCTACGATAATTTCATTTGGACTAGTAGGATTTATCGCAACAGCCAAAGAGACAGAGAAATTTGATGCAGAAATAGTCAATGGTGTTTGCTCCCAGGTTTGTCCATTATCAGTAGATTTAATTAAGCCAACACCGTAATCATTGCCTGTAATTGGAGAATTTCCTGTGACCACGAAGATATCTCCTGGTGCTCCATTTTGTGTAGGAACGATAGCAATATCTCGAACACCTAATCCGGGGATTCTTGAGTTTATGGTTAAATGTTCCCAGACAATATCGTCAGGGTCATTTGCCATAGCATTTTGTGTTCTAAATATACCTCCATGCTTGCTTCCTGCATAGACCGTATTGCCAGATGGGTCATTGGGATCACAATAAACCTTTTGTACCCAGCCCATACCATTTCCAGTAGATCCTGAGGTCGGAGTTGTACCATTCACATTAAAAAAGGGTAATGTAAGTGGACCTAATGGACTCCAGCCATCAGCATTTTCAGGTGTATCTTCACAGATCTCATCAATCTCTGTAAACGAATTTAACAAAGCCATATAAGCAGGGTGGAAACTACCAGGGTCATTATCATCACCATGACGACTTGACCAAAAAGTATTCCAACGATTGAAGAGTTGACGCTCTTCATCTGCATCGGGATGAGCAGCTAGATAAGATTTTGCAGCAGCTCGAATCTCATAATAATCCGCATCAGGATTACTTAATTCAGAAATCCAATCTGCTGGTTGTTGTGCATTCATTTTAAAAAATGAAGCCATAAAAAATAACAACACAATCGACAATTTAATTTTCATAATTTTACATTGTTTAAATATGATGCCTACTCTATTAAGGGTTTTTCGGCATCCACCCCTATGCTTAAAAAAAGGCATAGCAATTCAGTGCAGGTAGTTACAGCTATCTGCACTATTTTTTTTATAAAGGTGTGCTCAAAAACTTAAGTGCATTGTAAAATAAGCAGGGTCTAATTTCATAGCAAGCAAATGAATTCGCCTTGTTGATCAATCATTAGAAGTCATTATTATGCAAGCCTCGCAAATAAATTTACGTGTTACAGAAAATTTCAAGAACTTATTCTACAGTGTATTAAATAGAATCTGATCCTAAGAATTGTGATGGCAATTCAAACTGTTTTTTCTGACTAGTAAAGTGATAAAATTTAGATAGGTCTCTTTCTATTTAGTATTCATAACTTTCGCAATATAAGATAATAATAAATGCGGTGCAAATGTAAACCAAATTTTAACACAACAATCTCAAGCGCCATAATAATCCCTCAAAAAATCCTCATAATCTTCCATCGTGTCTAAATCAATTGCTCCTTCGGGAAAGAGCATTAAGGCTAATTGTTTATTATTTTCTAATTGCTTAATCAAATGTCTTGCGCCGAAATCTCCTTGCTCAGCCTTGAATTGTTTCAAGGTAGAAAGGTCAAAAATAGCGGGTACGCCTTTCGTATTATTGTACTCTGAAGCTATGGCTAAGTTTTTGGAAGCTTGAAATTCAAGATATAATTTTTGTAAATAACCAACAGTGATTAAAGGTTGATCGCAAAGTAATAGCAATACTGCTTTAGGTACTTCACTAGATTGTTGGATGGCATCAATACCCAATCGTAAAGATCTGGCCATTCCTTTTTGCCAATGAGGATTGATCACAATCGTAGCTGATAAATCTGAAATTTCTTTTTTAACTTCCTGAGCGGCATGTCCTAAAACGACAACGAGATTGCTACTCAAAGCTAGAGCGGTCTTTGCAGTCTTTCGAATGAGCGACTGTCCATTGATTTTTAACAATTGCTTTGCTTGTCCCATCCGGGTCGAACCACCTGCTGCCAGTATAATAATTCCTAAATCAGGCATAAATAGGTTTAGGTCTAAAAGTATTGGGATCAGCCATTTCAAGATAGGGTTTCCAGTTAGGTGGACAGGTATCTGGATTCAATAATGCCCCTTCTTTTAAGTATGGAAAAATCTGATCATAGCGAAGCGTATCTTTCATATTGACGCGACGGTAGATATGGCTTCGATTGACTTCATCTGGATGTTGAAGTCCGGCAGCAGCAAGCAATTCTACAAAACTAAGCACTGTCTCTTGATGATAATTTGCTACACGTATTTTTTTATCTTCTACTTTTAATCCACTTACCAATTCTTTATCCTGAGTGGCGACACCAGTCGGGCAAGAGTTTTTATTACATTCTAAAGCTTGTATACAACCAAGCGCCAACATCATCGCTCGGGCGCTATAGCAAGCATCTGCTCCTAAAGCCATTGCTTTAAAAATATGAAAGCCCGTCATGATTTTACCTGAAGCGAACAGTTTAATTTCTTTTTTCAAACCAAAACCAACTAAAGCATCATAGGCAAAAGCCAATCCTTCTTTAAAAGGCATACCGACAGAATTACTAAACTCTAGTGGTGCTGCTCCTGTTCCCCCTTCTCCCCCATCGATAGCAATAAAATCCGGTCGAATGCCTGTGTTTATCATCGCTTTACAAATCGCTAAAAACTCGCTTCGATTTCCTATACACAATTTAAAACCCACAGGTTTACCTCCAGATAGTTTTTGCATTTGTTCAATCAATTCCAACAAACCAATCGGCGTAGAAAAAGCTTTATGAAAAGGTGGCGAATTGACATCTGTTCCTGGTTCTACGCCTCTGATCCTTCCTATTTCTTCCGTGTTTTTCTTAGCCGGTAAAATACCTCCATGCCCTGGTTTTGCACCTTGAGATAGTTTGAGTTCGATCATCTTGACATTTTCACTTGCAGTTCGTTCTTTATAAAGTTCAGGATCAAAACTTCCTTCCTTTGATCTGCAACCAAAATAGCCCGTCCCTATTTGATAAATCAAATCTCCACCTGGACTATCATGATAAGGACTAATCCCTCCCTCGCCTGTATTATGCGCAAAACCTCCTATTTTCGCTCCGCCATTTAGTGCCATAATAGCAGCACTACTCAATGAACCAAAGCTCATCGCTGAGACATTAAAGATACTGGCTTGATAAGGCTTTTTACAATTCGTTCCAGCCACTAAGGTTCTTGGATTTTGTTCCAGTTTATGTGCATCCAGAGCGCCAATAGAATGATTCATCCACTCGTAACCTTCTTCATAAACATCGAGTTGTGTCCCGAATGGTGTGGTCGACAATTCCAGTTTAGCTCTTTGATAAACAATGTTTCGAAAAATCCGGCTCAATGGTCGCCCATTAGTGTCTGACTCAATAAAATATTGATATAGTTTTGGTCGAAGATCTTCCATGACATATCGACCACGTCCAAGAATTGGAAAATTGCGCATGATCGCATGCTTCGCCTGAAACATATCATAGAAACCAATCAAAAGGATCGGTGCTAAAATGAGCAAAGCCCACCACATGGGTTGCCAAAGAAAATAAGCGACACCACAAACAATCAACATCGAAACTATGGCAAATACTACAAATTCATTACGCATATTTTTACATTTTTCACTTAAGGAAAAGGTATAATTCTAAAGATCACAAATCCACTCAACATTACAAAATTCTTAAAGAAGTTGTTTAAAATGACTTTTTTATCTTTATGATTGTATACATTGTGCATCTTATTTTCTCCTTGCTTTACAAGAGATTACGATGAAGTACTTTAACTAAAAAACTAATCTATGAAAAAAATTATTTTCTTCGCTTCAATTATTACATTTTTATTCGCCTGCGGTGGCGAAAATGGCCCTAAGGCATCTCCTGAAGAATTAGCTAAAGGTAAAGAGACTTTTGGTAAATTATGTGTCGCTTGTCATGGATCTACGGGAAATATGGCATTGAACGGTGCTAAAAAATTTGGTGAATCTACCTTATCGCTTGATGAGCGAATTTTAGTCATTACGAATGGTAGAAATTTGATGACTCCATATAAAGGTATTTTATCAGAAGAGGAAATCAAAGCAGTCGCTGCCTATACAGTTGAATTGACAAATTCCGCAAAATAATAATGCCTGCAAAAACGTACAAAGCACTTGGCCTGATGTCAGGTAGTTCGCTGGATGGTTTGGATATTGTCTTTTGCGAATTTTCTATTTCTAATAATCAACTGGATTGGAAATTGTTGATTGGAGAAACGCTTCCGATCTCAGAGATGTGGCAAGCGCGCCTTATACATTTGCCTTCGCAAAGCGCACAAGTATATGCTAAGACACATATTTATTTAGGGTATTACTTTGGGGAACTTTGTAATACTTTTTTGGATAAACACCATATCCAACCTGACTTTATTGCCTCTCACGGACACACTATATTTCACGATCCAGAACGACGCTTTTCTGCACAGATTGGCGACGGCGCTGCTATTGCAGCTACGACAGGTATTCAAACTATTGACAATTTCAGAACACAAGATATTGCTCTAGGCGGTGAGGGCGCTCCTATTGCACCTATCGCAGATCAATACTTACTCAAAGGATATGATTTCTACCTTAACCTCGGAGGCATTGTTAATATCAGTTGTAATGTTAATGATCAATTTATAGCTTTTGACATTTCAGGTGCTAATCAGGTCTTAAACGTTTTAGCAAATGAGATGAGTTTACCTTATGATGCTGGTGGACAAATTGCTGCCTCAGGTCAGCTAATTCAAGATCTTTTTGATGCATCTAATGCAGATGAATATCTAAACACAACTTATCCAAAATCATTAAGCAATCAATGGGTTCAAGAGAAATTAGTTTCGATATTCCTACTACATGAAGGAAGTATACCTGATAAACTATGCACGATGATTCATCACATCGGATTTCAGATTCAACAATCCATTAATCAGATTGTTAAAAAAGAAAACCTTATTAAGGATCAATTCAAGATGATTGCAACGGGTGGTGGAACTTATAATTCACTTTTGATAAAAACGATTCAGCATTATAATCCAAATATAGAGATTGAAACTCCAGATCGAGATATCATAGATTTCAAAGAAGCAGCAATGATCGCATTGATGGGCGTCCTAAGGTTAGAAGGTATTCCAAATACAATCCATACGGTAACTGGTGCTTCGAGAGCTACAATAAGCGGTGCTGTCCATGCTGGAAAAATGAATTCTAAATAAAGGAAATGTTTACACATCATCAATAAAAGATACATGTCCAAAAAGATTTTCATCACAGGCGGAACAGGTTTTTTAGGTTCATATATCATTCGATATTTATTGAGAGATCAGGCTTATACTATTCGTGCTTTAAAACGAAAAAACAGCCCCATGGATTTAGTGGAGCAAATTAGAGATCAGGTAGAATGGATAGAGGGCGATTTACTAGATCCCGTTTCTCTGGAAGATGCCATGCAAGATATTGATGAAGTCTTTCACTGTGGGGCATTAGTTGCTTTTGATCCAAAGGATTTTAGTCGAATGCATCGAATCAATCAAGAGGGCACAGCTAATCTTGTCAATATTGCTTTGAACCTTGGGATTAAGAGGTTGATACATGTTAGTTCCATAGCAGCATTGGGTCGTTATAAACACATTGTACATTATGATGAAAAAACCAAATGGGATCGTAGTCGTTTAAATTCGCAATATGCTATTAGCAAATATATGGCGGAACAAGAAGTATGGCGTGGTATTGCGGAAGGATTAAATGCAGCTATTGTGAACCCTTCTGTTATTATCGGCAGTGGTATTTGGGGAGTCGGTACGACTAGTTTTTTTGAACAAGTCTGGAAAGGTTTACAGTTTTATCCTGCCGGAGGTTCTGGCTTTGTTGATGTACGAGATGTAGCTAAATTTACGGTACAATTGATGAAGAGTAATATCACTAATGAACGATTTGTATTGAATGCGGAGAACTGGACTTACCAACAGCTTTTCGCAGAAATTGCAACAATTTTCAATAAAAAACCACCAAGCATAAAAACAAATAATTTAATGAATGGGATCGCTTGGCGAGGGGATTGGTTGCTTTCAAAAATAATGGGTAAACCTCGATTAATTACCAAAGAAATAACGACTCATATCTCTAGAACATACACCTATGGAAATGAGAAATCTATCTCTGCTTTCAACTTTAATTATACACCAACTACTCAAACATTAAGAGAAACTTGTCAACAATTTGCTGCTTCTAAAAAGGAAAATGGCAAGTCTGCTTGTTTACTGCTTCATTAGTGTGATTATTTTTTTTTGGACACAGTGCTCACTGAGGAAGCACAGTGTTCACAGAGTTTTAAGAAGGGATAGCACATCAATAATTATTCGCTTTTCTCTAATATTTTCACTAGAATTAATCCCTTATCTCTAATAGTCAATCCATTAAAACTCTGAGCGCTTTGTGTTTCCTCAGTGCGCTCTGTGTCTATCCTAAGGAGTGTTTTAGGACACAGGGTTCACTGAGAAAGCACAGTGTGCACAGAGTTTTAAGAAGGGATAGCACATCAATAATTATTCGATTTATACTATATCAATCAATTAAAACTCTGAGTACTTTGTGTTTCCTCTGTGCGCTCTGTGTCTATTCTAAGGAGTGTTTTTGGACACAGTGCTCACCGAGGAAACGCAGTGTTCACAGAGTTATTTTGATTCATCTTTTCTTTGTGTGTTCAGTGTTTCTCCGCGTCCTCTGTGTCCCAACACATGCAATTAATACATAGAAAAAACATAAAATTCTACAGGAAAACGCATCAATAACTATTCAATTTATACTATATCAATCAATTAAAACTCTGAGCGCTTTGTGTTTCCTCAGTGCGCTCTGTGTCCATTCCGTGTCTATACTAAATTCTCAAGTTCAACAGTACTCCCTCTAAGAATAAAACCTAATCTTTTGGAAATGAGTATTTTAAAATGTAACTTCAACGACACTTTGAGACCATTTTTAACCGAACACCCAAAGGATGTCTCGTTTTACAACTCACATAATTGTTTTACTTTTTGTATGTATTGCTAGCATAAGCAATGCTCAATCCCCTAAGCATGATGGAGAGATATGGTTAAAAAATGGACGGAAAAGTCTATCGGAACAGGTTTTTTCCTACGAATTACAAGAACTGCACAATGATAAATTTTTCCGATATCTTCAGTTTTTTACTTTGCCTAATAATTCTGAAAGACAGCTTTTAAAAGATGCGGGTGTGGAGCTATTGGATTATATCCCTAGTAATAGTTATATCGCAGCTATTCCGATTCACTTGGATGTTTCATTTTGGCAATCTTTTGATATCCAAGCAATTTCTCCTATTCTTCCTGAGGACAAACTAGCTACGAATGTCGATCGAAGAGGATTTGATCTTCAAGTTTTCACTATACAATTTCAAAAAAATGTAAGTGCAGACCAAGCCCAATGCTTTTTGGAAGACAATCAAATAGAGCTCATTGGTCCTTTTTCTTTGAACAATACTTTTCAGGTTTCTAGTACAATTTCAATTATAAAAAGATTAGCAAGGGCTCCAGTCATTTTATATATTGAACAGCCTATTGAAAGAACTGTTCCTGAAGATAATAATGGAAATGCTCAACATAGATCTAATGCAATCGCTACGAATTTTTCATCCGGTAGACATTATGATGGAACAGGAGTCAATATTGCAATTGGAGATGATGGATTTATTGGACCGCATATTGATTTTTGGAATCGAATAGAAGAAGGCAACATTCCGTCTTCTGATCAGAGTGCACATGGCGATATGGTCGCGGGAATTTTATCCGGAGCTGGAAACCTCAATCCAAATGCTCAAGGTATTGCAAAAGGAGCAAGCTTATATATTTTAAATGATTTTGAGGCAGTTGAAAAAGCAGCACAACTTTATGCCAATGATCATGTTGTGATCACTTCTACTTCTTATGGAGATGGATGCAATCGAGGATATACGACTTTTTCACAATTGGCTGATCAACAGATTTTGGAAAACCCAGCTCTAATGCATGTCTTCTCAGCTGGAAATGCAGGAGATCAAGATTGTAACTATGGTGCAGGGCCTGGATGGGGGAATATTACAGGAGGTGTAAAAGTCGGTAAAAATGTATTAGCTGTTGGCAATCTAGATCATGATGACCAATTGGTATTTAACAGTAGTCGTGGCCCTTCAAATGATGGTCGCATCAAACCAGACATTTGTGCCAATGGAGAAGGGCAAATTACAGCGGCACCAAATAATGAATACCAGACAAGTAGTGGCTCTTCTGCCGCCGCTCCAGTTGTATCCGGAATATTAGCCCAACTCTATCATGCTTATCGCAACTTAAATAATAATCAAAATCCATCTTCAGCTTTGATGAAAGCTATGTTGCTCAACACTGCTGATGATTTAGGAAACCCTGGACCAGATTTTTCTTATGGTTGGGGAAAAGCAAATGCATTGCGTGCTACTGAAGTTTTAGAAGCTGGTTACTTCTTTTCTGATACGATTGAGCACAATCAATCTTTATCTTTTGATCTAGATATTCCAGAAGGTGTACATGAACTAAAGGTAATGTTATATTGGCATGATAAAGCGGGTTCTACAGTCAGTAGTAAATCTCTGGTAAATGATATAGATTTTTATATCCGAAAAAATACTATTTTATATTACCCTTGGAGTCTTGATTATACTGCCGATCCCATAAACTTAAGTCAAGCAGCTACATTAGGTACAGACCATACTAACAATATGGAACAGGTAGTGATTCAGAGCCCTTCTGCTGGTAGCCATGAAATAATAGTTAATGCTTTTAATATACCTCTTGGTCCTCAGCAATTCTATATCGTTTATGAATATATTGTTGATACGATCAAACTTACATTCCCATTCGGCAATGAAAATATAAGTCGAAATACGCCTACTCGAATACATTGGGATGCAGGTCTAAATATCGGAAATTTCAATATTGAGTTTTCACAAAACATGGGACAATCCTGGATTCCAATTGCAACAGTAGATGGCAATAAAAGGTATTATGATTGGATAAGTCCAAACATTGTGAGCGCGGAGGCATTAATCCGAATTTCCAGAAATAATATTTCAAGTGTAAATCAAGTACCTTTCCATATTTACGATATACCGACTGGATTAACAATTACTCAAGTGTGTCCAGAATATGTCCGACTCGAATGGAACCCCAATATCAATGCAGTTGAATATACAATATATACGCTTAGTGAAAAATATATGGATAGTATTGCTACTACGAATAATACCAATATTGATATACCAATTGCTAATCCTCAGAAAGTTCACTGGTTTGCAATTGATGCCATTCATGAAAACGGAGCTCGAAGTCAACGAACAATAGCGATCAATGACGGAGAAAATTTAGTAGATTGCGTACTTGAAAACGATTTAAGCCTCATAAGTTTAGCTCAACCAAGCACAAATATTATTCAAAGTTGTTTCGATGAAGATCTTCAAGTTTCTGTAAATATTAAAAACGAGGGTACTGCTTTTCAATCCGGATTTAAACTATTTTACCAATATGATAATGCATTGCCTGTAGAAGAAGAATATAATGGTATCATTCCATCCGGTGTAATTGTGAATTATCATTTCGAGTCCAATCCAATCCTTGGACAAACAGGAAATCATACTCTAAAAGTTTGGATAGTTTCAGACGAAGATCAAGCTTTATATAATGATAGCCTTTTCTTCCATTTTACGATTATGCCGAGTATACTGGAATCGCTTCCGTACTTTCAAAATTTTGACAATTTTCAAGCTTGTGCTCTAATCAATAAATGTGGTAGTACTTGTATGCTTCAAGAAGGTTGGAGCAATGTCAATAATGAATCAGACGATGATATAGATTGGAAGATCGGGAGTGGTCATACGCCCACCCCCAATACCGGTCCTCAGAGAGATCAGAATTCAGATACCGAATTAGGTAATTATTTATACCTTGAAGGGTCACCAAATTGTATCAATAGCCAAGCAACTCTATTTACGCCTTGTATTGATCTAAGCAATAGCACTGAACCTGTGGCAAGTTTTTGGTATCATATGTATGGTTCTGATATCGGAAATTTACACCTTGATATTTTTGACGGTAGTACTTGGTATAATAATATAATGATTCCTATTTATGGTAATCAAGGAGCGGACTGGCAAAAGGCAGAAATTGACCTTTCTACATTCTCTGGCAGTATCATTAATGCTCGTTTTAGAGGATATACCGGAGATGGCTACTTGACAGATTTAGCTATTGATAATTTTTCTATTGTAGAAACAGCTTCTCCTCCGATTGCCGATTTTATATTAGAAAGGTACACGGCTTGTTCATATCAAACCATTCAACTTTTTGACAATTCTTATAATGAACCTTTAGAATGGGAATGGAATATAGAGCCGTCCAGTTATAGTTTTGTTGATGGTACCTCAAGTCATTCTCCTAATCCACATGTTCGTTTTGAAGCAACGGGAGATTATATGATTAGCCTTAAGAATTCAAATGATTATGGTGAAGATGAGGTCATCAAATACGATATCATTACGATATCAGATGGTTTAGACATGCCATATGCTGAAAACTTCAATAATACAGCACCCCCTCTAATTGATTGGAGTATAGAAAATTTTGACTTAAATAAAAGCTGGGAAAATATCAGTATACTTGGAAGATCAGGTCAAGAGACCAATGCAATCTATGTCAATAATCATAGTTATAATGCAGCAGGTCAAGAAGATGGTTTAATTTCAAAAATCATAGATTTGACTAATGCTGAAGCCCCATACTTAAGATTTGATTATTCTTATGCTCCTTTCAATCAAAATTTTAATGATGCATTGCAAGTAATGCTTTCCATTGATTGTAAAGAATCTTTTTCTGAAATCATTTTTGAAAAATCAGGTTCAGAATTAGCCACTGCTCCTAATCAAATGACTGGTTGGACACCACATTCGCCTGAAGATTGGAATACTGAAATTATTGACTTAACCGATTATGTTGGATATAAGGTTGCTTTGAAGTTTGTAAACATTTGTGATTTTGGGAATAACCTATACATAGATAATATCGCACTTTATGAGCATGGCAGTTTCCCAGTACCGGACTTTGATTATCACCCTGATACGGTTCAAACCTATTGTGTAGGAGAAGCAATTACCTTTGACAACCTTTCTACAGGTTTGGACATTCAATCTTATGAATGGATTTTTGGTTCCTCAGCCAATGTAGACACCTTAAATTCTATAGGCCCTCATGAGGTCATCTTCAATACTTCAGGGCAATATGAAGTTTCACTTAAAGCATTTAATGCAATTGGTTGGGACATCATTACCAAATCAATTGAAGTTATTGATCAACCAATTGCTGATTTCTCATTTTCATATAATGGCCTAAATGTACATTTCAATAATGACTCTGAGTTTGGCAACTCCTACTATTGGGACTTTGGAGATGGTTTTACTAGTGAAGAGATGCATCCTATCCATACTTTTGCCAATTCCTCTTCCTATACGGTAAGTCTTTCGGTCCAAAATAGATGTGGAGAAGCTACTTCTTCACAATCTTTCCATGTGACTGCAATTTCAGAACAAGATCAAAAATTTTATTATACCCTTCAACCAAATCCAGCAATAAAGTATATACATATTGAAGGTTTTAATCCTTTATCTTCGGATTTTGAATATTCTTTATTTAATGTTTCTGGAAAAACGATGCTCCATAAAAAGGTGAAAAACGTCGTAGGAAAGTTCAGCCAAAGCTTTTACATTGAGCAACTCCCTGCCGGTATATATTTTCTAAGTCTTAAAGCCAATCAACAAATCAGTACACAAAAAGTAATTATTTTTTAGACATACATATTCTCCAAAACAAACTAAATCTCTCAAAACACACAATAAAACAAAGAGAATTCTTACAAAATCACATTTTACAATTATAAATATTAGATTTTAACTAGATAAACTTTGTTTATTTTGTTTAATTTCCTATTTTCATACCATAGGCAATCATTTTTATCCTCGAATCAAATGTTAAGTCGTTGAGTATGTTTATCACCGATTTGCCTTTTACTTCGTTCATACTCTGCTACTTAGCTATTATTAACCAATAAAACTTGTACTGAATATGAGCTACAACACCAAGAATATTAGGAATGTTGTTTTGCTGGGACATTCAGGCTCCGGTAAAACCTCCTTGGTCGAAACAATGCTTTTTGAATCTAAAGCAATCGGCCGAAGAGGCTCTGTAAATGACAAATCAACAACATCAGATTTCACTAACATTGAACAAGAAAGAGGTAACTCCATTTTTAGCACTTTGACGCATGCTAAATGGAAAGATTCAAAAATTAACATTATAGACACGCCTGGTTTCGATGATTTTGTTGGAGAAGTGGTCTCTTCCCTAAAAGTTGCAGATACAGCGCTTATGGTTTTAAATGCTAGAAGTGGTGTCGAAGTTGGAACGGAATTGACATGGGAATACGTCGAACAGTTTAATACACCTGCATGTTTTGTCATTAATCATCTTGATAATGAGAAAGCTGACTATGAAAAAACACTAGAACAAGCTATCGGTCGTTTTGGATCTAAAATAATGCCTGTCCAATATCCTATCAACCAAGGTATAGGTTTTAACAAAATAATCGACGCATTAAGAATGATCATGTATGTCTTTCCCGATGGAGGTGGAAGACCAGTCAAAGAAGCTATCCCTGATGATGAATTAGGAAGAGCACAAGAGCTTCATAATGCTTTAGTAGAAGCCGCTGCCGAGAATGATGAAACATTGATGGAAAAATTCTTTGAAGAAGGATCCCTCAATGAAGAAGAATTAGCAGAGGGTTTAAGAATAGCTTTAGCCAATCAAGAAATTTATCCTTTATTTATAGCTTCCGCAGAACGCAATATGGGTACTGGCCGTATCATGGGCTTTATCAATGATATCGCGCCTTCTCCATTAGATCGTCCTGAAGCAAATCTTGAAGAAGATGGAACATTAGCTTGCAATTCTACAGGACCAACGACCGCATTTATATTTAAGACCATGTCTGAACCAAGAATAGGAATGGTTACTTATTTTAAAGTATACTCTGGTATTCTCAAAGCCGGTGATGAATTAAATAATAATTCAAATAGGTCTTCTGAGCGTTTTGGTCAGCTTTTTACCGCTAATGGTAAAAACCGAGAGAATGTAGATGAATTAAAAGCTGGAGATATTGGTGTAACTGTTAAATTAAAAAACTCTCATACCAATCAGACTTTATCTATCAAAGGGAAAACACATCAAATTCAAAAGATTCCATTTCCAAACCCGAGAATTCGAACTGCCGTTAACCCTCCAAGTAAAAATGAAATGGAGAAGTTAATGAAAGCATTACATCAAATTCAAGAGGAAGATCCCACATTGATTATAGAACAGTCAAAGGCACTCAAACAAACATTACTCCATGGTCAAGGACAATTGCATTTAGATATTATTAAATACCGAATAGAGAAGGTAAATAATATTATAATGGAATTCGAACGTCCAAAAATAGAATATCGGGAAACAATTACAAAAAGTGCTAATGGCTCTTATCGCCATAAAAAGCAAAGTGGTGGTGCTGGGCAATTTGGAGAAGTTCATATGCGAATTGAACCTTATTATGAGGATATGCCTGCTCCCGAAGGATTGTCTGTCAGAAAATCAGAAGAGGAAACGTTACCTTGGGGAGGAAAGCTCGTATTCCTTTGGTGTATCGTCGGTGGTTCTATAGATGCTAAATACTCTAATGCTATCAAAAAAGGTGTCATGCAAAAAATGGAAGAAGGTCCATTGACCGGCTCGTATTGCAGAGATATCAGAGTAAGCATTTATGATGGTAAAATGCACCCTGTTGACTCCAATGATATGGCATTTATGATTGCATCCGCACAAGTTTTTAAATCAAACTTCCAACAAGCTGCCCCTCAATTAATGGAGCCCATTTATGATCTTGAAATCCTTTGTTCAGATGAAGTAATGGGTGATGTGATGAGTGATCTTCAGACCAGAAGAGCCATTATACAAGGTATGGATGCAGAAGGTCATTATCAAAAGATTAAAGCCAAAGTCCCTTTATCAGAATTGTATAAATATTCGTCGACACTTAGATCTATATCTCAGGGTCGTGCAAAATTCAATCGAAATTTTGCTGAATTCAATCCAGTTCCGCATGATATTCAAAAGAGCTTAATTGCTGCTTACCAGAAGGAGGAACTTGAAGCTTAAAAGTTTAATATAAACATTTATCAAATTACCGCTTCACAATCGTGGGGCGGTTTTTTGTTTTTTAAGAACCTGTTTATAATGTCTCACTCTTGTTTCAACTCTTGTAATTCAAACATCATCAAGACTTCATTTCTGTCTTCATTCATGGATAAAATAAGTCTGTTCTTCGACAATGAAACAATATCAGCGCTAAGCGATTCCGGAACTTTCGGATCTATTAATTTATTCTCCTTCACTAAAAAAGCGCCGTTTTCAACTTTCCCATTAAAATTTGAAAAAGTAACGCCCCCATTAGAAGTAAATTCAAAAGAAATATGATTGGTTACATCTGCAAGAGATATTGATTTCCCATTATAAATCGCTGATTTCAGAATCCATTTTCCAATAATTTGATCTCCCGAATACTGAACATCTTGTGCTTTCAAACAAGAGAATGAAAGGAAAAAGATACCTCCAACCAATAAAATCAATCTATTCTTAAATTTCATAAGTAAAACGCTTTATTATCCTTATCTCAGATTTACAATAAGATAAGCTATGATTTAGCTCTGTTTTTCTAATATCGGGTGAATAAGAAGTGGAAGGGTTTTTCTACATAATATCATAAATTATACCAATGCTGCTTGAGGAGATGATTGTTTCGCCTGTGGAATGGTGATCAGCCCTATGAGCTAGGTGATTTAATGATCGCTTCGCTTGTGAGGTAGTGATCAGTCCTTCGGACTAGGTGATTTAGTGATCAACCTTCGGTCTTGTGAAACCTTGCTTCTGGTATACTTGCAAAAATTGATATTCTATCTCCAATATACTCAAACGCCTAGTGAATCTTGCGCTTGCTATGATACAACATTAAAAAACATTGAAAAACCAATAATAAAGTCGTACTTTTGCACTCGATTTCAAAACTTAAATTAAATAAAAATCATATGCATAGTGTAGAACCTAATTTAAAGTACAAAGTTAAAGACATCTCTCTTGCCGATTGGGGAAGAAAAGAGATGGAATTGGCAGAAGCAGAAATGCCTGGCTTAATGGCTCTTAGAGAACAATATGGTGAATCTAAGCCTTTAAAAGGTGCACGTATTGCTGGCTGTTTACACATGACTATTCAAACCGCTGTCTTGATCGAGACATTGGTCGAAATGGGAGCTGAAGTAACTTGGTCTTCATGCAATATTTTTTCTACTCAAGATCATGCTGCTGCTGCAATTGCGGCTACTGGAGTTCCTGTTTATGCCTGGAAAGGAATGACTGAAGAAGAATTTAACTGGTGTATTGAACAGACCCTTCATGCTTTCGAAGATGGAAAAGCATTGAATATGATTCTTGATGATGGAGGAGATTTAACTAATATGGTATTGGATGATTTTCCTGAATTAGTTGCAGAAATTCATGGTTTGAGTGAAGAAACTACTACAGGGGTACACCGTTTGTATGAAAGAATGACTAAAGGAACACTTCCACTTCCTGCAATCAATATCAATGATTCAGTAACTAAATCAAAATTTGATAATAAATACGGTTGTAAAGAGTCTTGCGTAGACGCAATTCGACGAGCTACAGATTTGATGCTCGCAGGTAAAGTAGCTGTTGTTGCAGGTTATGGAGATGTAGGGAAAGGTTCTGCGGCTTCTCTAAGAGGTGCTGGCTGCCGAGTAATTGTTACTGAGATTGATCCTATCTGCGCACTTCAAGCTGCAATGGATGGTTTCGCAGTGAAAAAGATGGAGAATGCAGTAAAAGGTGCTAATATTATTGTAACGGCTACAGGTAATAAAGACATCCTTACAGAGGCACATTTCCGTGCGATGAAAGACAAAGCAATCGTTTGTAATATCGGTCACTTTGATAACGAAATTGACATGGCATGGTTGAACGGTACATATGGAGATACTAAAGTTGAAATCAAGCCTCAAGTTGACAAATATACCATTGATGGAAGCGATGTCATTGTCTTGGCAGAAGGTCGTCTTGTTAATTTAGGATGTGCTACCGGACATCCATCATTCGTTATGTCGAATTCTTTTACCAATCAATGTTTAGCACAATTAGAACTTTGGGAGAATAAAGAAACAGATAAGTATGAGAACAAAGTTTATATGCTACCAAAACATTTGGATGAGCAAGTTGCCAGACTTCATTTAGATAAAATTGGTGTCGAATTAGAAGAACTAAGACCAGATCAAGCAGAATATATTGGTGTGAAAGTCGAAGGACCATTCAAACCAGAATATTATAGATATTAATTTATGTGGGTTATGTGGGTTATATAGTTATATAGCCTACATAACCATCATAAATTTCCCTCTTCCTCACTTCACAACCAAATATTTTCGAATAAGCTCCTTATCTGCTTGGATCGTAAGCAAATATTGTCCTTCAGGAAAATCTTTCATATCAATAGATTGTAAGTAATTTCCAGAACCTTGGTTTTTATAATCGCTACGGGCAATTATCTTCTCTTCCTTATTTACCAGTCGAATAGCAATATCAGCAGGTCGTTCTAAAACGTATTTTGCACGGATCATTCCATTTCCAGACTCTGGAACAAGCTTACTTATTTTCAAATTAGATTCTGATTGAACAATATTTAATGATTTAGTACCATATATTTTATATTGATCATCCGGCAAATTTTCTTTTAGACGATAAGAGACCTTCTTAGTAGGTTGATCATTTCTATATTCGAAAAAATTGTATAAATGACTTCCGAAACCTTTGCTATTCAATTTAGCAATATTTTCAAAATGGACTCCGTCAATACTTTTTTGAATTTCAAAAGTCTTAGTGCTATCCTTTTCATATTCGGTATTCCATTGAACCACTACTCCATTGTCACTAAAAGCCGCATTAAAGTTCATGACCCTCATTTCTTTGCTTATATCTTTTGAAGATAGCGGACTATTATTGGCATATCCTATGGGTACTTGAGTTTGTTTTTCAATGACGACGACATCACCATTTGAAGGATTCCACAATTCTAATCCTGAAGGAATTGAAAATATATTTTGGGGATCAATAGCACTTACCGCTTCTGAGCAATCTGTTTTAACCGTTCTAATTTCTATTCGATTTTGATCTATAAATATCCATTTAAATTGGTTGAAACTTCCGCTATTACGGGTCCAGTTTTTATCATCATTATTACGCCGAAGTGGTGCCCCCCAGCAGCCTTCTCCGACATATACAGTGCCTTTTATATCATCACGAATAAATCCTTCATCACTTCCCTTTTCTCTTGATGGACGGATAGGATAAGTCCACTTTACACAATGTGCATCTGACTCCACCGCTAAATTAAGTTGATATGTTTCAAATAGACTTGCCCATTCTTTCAATTGATTATTTCGTTCAGCTTTCTTAGAAGTATGGGGGCGGATGGCATAATGATACTGAGCCATTTTCCAGGTAAAATCTTGTGATTCTTGGAGGTCTTTTTCGAACCATTTTTTTTGATTTCCTCCTGCGGGAGCTAATGAATTCAAAGTATAAGCCCGAAGTAAGTTTCCACCGATCGATAAGGCATAATAAGCATCAGGAGAAGCTACATCAAAAAGATCAGTCAATGTCTTATTCGAATATTCATGATTTCCCCTAGCAACAACAATAGGTGTAAGCCTTCCATCCTCCGTGATTGTTTCCTGCCAATCATCAAACCAAGCTTTCCATTGGGTAGCATTATCTCCACCTGTCATATCTCCTCCGAAGAAAACACAATGTGGCCGAAGTTTGGCGACTAGTCGATTGGCTTTTTTTCGGGCTTTTCTAAAATTCCGAGAATCTCCACCTGCAATAATAGACAGACGTTCATCAGGATTATCTGGTGCTGTCTGAAAAGACATTCGTTCACTACAGCCTTCGCTATCTTTAATCACAAAGTGGTAGGTTGTTGAAGGTATTAGATTACGAAGACGAACAAAGTAATTGTTCATGCCCTTTGATGCATTCCTGATCGTTACTTTTTCTAAAAATTGATAGGCAAGGATATCTTTTCCATAATCATAGGTATCATAATGAACCGTTACAGCAGAACCGCTGATTTGATTCCATCCGATCACCATTGTAGTAGATGGGTCTTCTCTCCACATGATCCTATATTTATCTGTTTTAGCATTCCCCTCCAATGAAAAAGACAAATAAATAAGTATCAGAAATATGTGGATGTGGTTTTTCATATACGATTTTCTCATTTCAAAATTAATAAAGATTTTCTCTTTGATGACTATTTCTTTTATAGACTTTGTTTAAAACATATATTTCTTTAGGTTTTCGGATTAAGTGCATCGCAAAATAATGGGCTATCACTCTAAGTTGTTAGACGGAATTAATAATAAACTATTTTTTTTAAGACATCCCAAAATATTCAACACAATCTCCTTTTAGTCACGTTTATGAAATTTCAGAATGTCAAAATAGTTTATTATTAATTTTGTCCCGTCATTTACTACTCGGAAATTTACGCCTTTCATTAGTAATGAAATATTTCAATTCTATTTAAAAATTTGGTCTCATTAATTTAAAAAGCATCTGATCAAATTGTAACTTTGCATTGCTTCTAATCAACTAACCAACTTTTATACATTGAACTTGTTCAAAAATAGCTCACTAGACTACAAAACGGTATTTGTCTTAATATTTCGTTATAAACATCTTACATAGTTCTGCTATGCAGCCATTTTGAACAAATTCTTTAATCAAGCTCTTAAAATCAAACAGTTTATATTTTTATATAAAATGTAACTATCTTGATTTACAACACTTACGGCTAAAATTTTGCCAAATATTAAATTTTTTCAAATATTAACATTATGATGAAAGATTCTGTTGTTAGCAACTTGATTCACAAGGAATTAAAACGGCAACAAAATGGTATAGAATTAATCGCTTCTGAAAATTTCACAAGCCAACAAGTGCTCGATGCGATGGGTACCTGTCTCACAAACAAATACGCAGAAGGTTATCCTGGTAAAAGGTATTATGGTGGTTGTGAAGTTATTGATGAGATTGAGCAATTAGCCATTGACCGACTTAAAGAACTTTTTGGTGCTGCTTATGCAAATGTTCAACCTCACTCCGGTGCACAAGCAAATGCCGCAGTCCTTCTGGCTTGCTTGCAAGCAGGAGATAGACTTTTAGGTTTTGACCTCTCACATGGTGGACACTTATCACATGGCTCTCCTGTTAATTATTCTGGGAAAGTATACGAGCCTCACTTTTATGGAGTCGAGGAGGATACCGGAATGATTGATATGGACAAGGTAGAAGCTAAAGCGCTTGAAGTAAAACCTAAACTTATTATTTGTGGTGCCAGTGCTTATTCCAGAGATTGGGATTATGAGAGGTTTAGGGCGATTGCTGATAAAGTAGGCGCTATATTAGTTGCAGATATTGCACATACAGCAGGATTGATTGCTGTCGGCTTACTGAATGATCCCATGCCTCATTGTCATATCGTCACGTCAACGACTCATAAGACATTACGAGGCCCAAGAGGAGGAATCATTATGATGGGAAAAGATTTTGTAAACCCATGGGGTCGAACCACAAGAAAAGGGACACCTATCAAAATGTCTACGATCTTGAATAGTGGCGTTTTCCCCGGTATGCAAGGCGGGCCATTAGAGCATGTAATTGCTGCTAAAGCCATTGCATTTGGTGAATCACTGCATCCTGATTTCAGATATTATGGAGAGCAAGTCATCCGTAACTCTAAAGCAATGGCAGAAGCGTTTGCTCAAAAAGGATATAAAATCATTAGCGGTGGCACAGATAATCATTTGATTTTGATCGATCTACGTTCTAAAAATGTCACTGGGAAACAAGCTGAAGAAGCGCTTGTAAGAGCTGATATTACCATTAATAAAAATATGGTGCCTTTTGATACGCAGTCTCCCTTTGTGACTTCTGGTATCAGAATTGGACCGGCTGCTATCACAACAAGAGGTTTCAAACAAGAAGATTGCGTCAAAGTAGTTGATTGGATGGACGCCATAATCTCTGATATTGATAATGAATACCTTATTGATGAGACCCGGCAAAAAGTCAATGCTTATATGCTTGATTTTCCGCTATACTCTAGTGTGACGGCGGTTTAGTCATGGCGATTGCAAAAACGATATTTGACACTTGTGTTATGGTGATTAGTCCTATGGACTGTGTGATTTGGTGATCGCTTCGCTTGTGAGGTCGTGATCAGTCCTTCGGGCTATGTGATTTGGTGATCGACCTTCGGTCTTGTGATTAGTCCTAAAGGGCTTTGTGAAACCTTGCTTCCAGTGTTTTTACAAAAATTGATCATTTATTTTTACTCCATTCATGTTTATATCTGACGCGAAGTGGTTTGGGATTTCGTTTGATTGAAAAAAATTGGGGTAGAAAAGGTTTACTAAATTTGCTGAGCTATTAGCTTGGTTAATTTAGTAAACCATCAAATAAAAAAAGAACTCCTTGCCGACATTTTTTTCATAAATTTTGCGATATCTTCTCGATAATAATTTAGATTTATTTTTTTCCAATATTCACATGAATGAGGTTCTTAAAAGTATATTTATTATTATCCTGTTTTTGCTTGACTACAATTTCAACAGCGCAAGTAGATAGCTTATCTCTTGCAAAGAAAAAGTCTACGGTCGTTTTACCTCTAGTATTCTACACCCCAGAGACGAGATTAGGATTTGGTGCTGCTGCAATTTCAACCTTTCGTTTTAAAAATACGCAAGTTAATGACCGTCCTTCGCAGATTCAACTAGGTGTAGCTTATACTTTAAAAAGGCAATTACTGTCTTACTCCTCTTTTCAATTGTTTACGCCTAATCAATCTTATTTCCTTTTTGGAGAATTGGGTTATTACCGCTACGTCTATCCCTATTTTGGAGTGAGCAATCATACCAAAACTGAAGAGGAAGAATCTTATAGTGTCAATTACCCGCGACTTCGAATAAATGCTTTAAAGCGAATAGACAATAATTGGTATTTGGGTTTGCGATATTGGTGGGATGATTATCGAATCAGTAAAAGAAAATCAGAAGGCTTACTGTCCCAAGACCAAGTGGCCGGTAGCGATGGCAGTACAATCTCAACTTTAGGCGCAGTAGCCATTTTTGATAGTCGGGATTTTCTTTTCTATCCATCCAAAGGGTGGTATTTTGAGACGGCATTGTCTATAAGTGAATCCTGGCTAGGTGCAAGTCATCATTATCAACGCTGGGTGATGGATATTACGAAATATTTATCCTTGGGGAGCGACAAACATATATTGGCAATTAATGGTTGGGTAGATTTTACTTTTGGAGATGTTCCTTTCCAACAATTAGCATTTATCGGTGGGCCTAAAAAAATGCGTGGCTATATAGAAGGTCGATATCGGGACGAGAAATTAATGATACTACAGTTAGAATACCGTTTCCCTTTATTTTGGCGGCTTAAAGGCGCTATTTTTACAGGAACAGGACAAGTTGCCCCTCAGCTCAATGAATTTAGCATAGAGCAGTTCCATACTTCTTTTGGGACTGGTCTTCGAATTCAAATCGACAAAAAAAATAAAGTGCATATTCGCATTGATGCTGGCTTTGATGAAAAAGGAAATTTCTTACCATATTTGACTTTTAATGAAGCTTTTTAGAACATGAAATTGCCCATCTAATTCAAATCAATAAAATGGCCTAAATCCAAGGTCCAATCATACGTTTCATAATCAAATTTCGGTTTAACATCAGGCGGAATGATTCCATATTTTTTCAATACCTTTTCTTTACTTCCAAAGTCTCCTCTAAACCAACTGAACAAACTCGTCACACTGGCTTTGGCTTTATTCCCATTGCTGGCAGGTGTAAAAGTCGTCGTATCATTTAAAAATATTTTGGTCGATGCATCGAATTGTTGATCCAGATTCTCGTATCGATATACGGCTACTTTAGGGCAACTTTTGGCGCCACAGTTTAATGCAAAATGTATTCGATAATCTACTTTATTTACTTTAAATTGTCGAATAACCTTACCGGGGAAAAAGCCAGGGAGTAAACCCAAGCCCAATTTAGCTTTATTGCCTCGAATGATACCATGTTCAATATCTTCCAAACTAAGATAGTGCCCTGCTACAGTAATCCGCTTTTTAGAAAAGAAGGAACGTCGATCATCAAACAAAGCCGAATCCCTAGAGAGCAAATACTGAACATGCCCATTGTATACATTGACCCAAAAAGCTTTCCGTTTCTTATCATTATTGAGCGCGGCACGTAATTCTTTAGAAGGAGCAGTTTGCAATATTTTTTGGAGAGAAGTCGGATCCTCATTTTTTGAAATGGCCTCTACAAATTGAGCCGATATTTCAATATAGTCCATTTTAACCACCACATCTTTAGGAACTTTAGTAGCGCATGAAAAACAAAGACATAAAAGAATAAAGAAGTAGTACTTCATACTTGTTTATTTTGCAATGTAAATTATAATCTCCTAAGGGACACGGAATAAATAAAGCCCGTTTTTACTTGATCTTTTACATCTACTCTTCCTCAAAAAAACTTTACGTAGCTAGGCTATGTGCAGTTTTTTTGAGTCGATTAGCTGCAAAATATCTTCGTCCAAATAGGAAACTTATTTATGCCGCGTCCCTAAGTAAACAGATATGTTAGTTTTAAAAAACTTTTGAGCAGATATAAAATCTAATGTATTAGCTACGACAAATATCAAAAGATTGAATTTAAGGATGTTTTAATAAAAAGAAAATTTTTATAATTGTTCCTTTGACATGCTTTCTAAGCAGCATAGATATGACATATAGTATTATCATACCTACTTTAAATGAAGAACAATTTATCGGTCGATTGCTTAGTCGATTAGAAGAAATTCTTCGATCCGTAGACCATGAAGTGATTATTGTTGATGCCGAGAGTAAAGATCAGACACTAGCCATTGCGAATACCTATGATGTAATTATTCTCTCTTCACCTAAAAGGTCTAGGGCTCATCAGATGAATATTGGAGCACAAAAAGCAAAGGGAAATATCTTATATTTTTTACATGCTGATGTATTACCTTGTACTAATTGCATTACCTTAATTAATCAAGTGATACAAGAAGGTAAGTTTTCAGGTTGCTTCAGTTATCAATTTGATAGTCCTCGATGCTTATTAAAAATTAATGCCTGGTTCACTCGTTTTGAATCTAATATTTGTGGTGGCGGTGATCAGACGCTTTTCATAAAAAAGCAATTATTTCAAGAGATGGGTGGTTTTAATGAAGCATACATCATTATGGAAGACTTTGAATTGACTCAACGATTGCGTCAACAAAATGCTTTTGCTATTATTCCTCACGATGTAATCATCTCTGCTCGAAAATATGAAAACAATTCATACATTCGAGTTCAATTAGCTAATCTATTCGTCTTCTCTTTGTTTAAAATGAATGTAGCTCCTAGAACTTTAGCATGGTTTTATAGTTGGTTGTTGAGGTAATATTATTTTTATTGTTTGTGCTGAGTGCTATAATTGATAATATCATTTCTTGGTGGTCGGCTTTGTTTAATATTTTGGGTGAAGTTTTGTTCTGGGGTAGTTTTGGATTTTATTTATTAGTCGATTTTTTTCCTTTCTCCTTTAAATGTAAAAAGCTTGCAATTTTTATAAGAGTCAATTTGCACCAAATTATACATTTTATTAACAGGCTTGAAAATTTGATCTGTACAAATCATGACCGTGTCATTTAGTTTCGGTTTTTTTTCATCTATGCAATCTAAGATAGAACCTAGACCGCAATTTCTAATATTGTATCCTTTTATATCAGTATAAACATATTTGTAAAATAAAAAATGTCGGTTTCTTATTTCATGAAATACAAAGTAGTCTATTAATTCAGGTTTTTCTTTTTCTAGTTTTTTCATGTATTCTCCATAAATGTCATCACTTGCCCAGTGTTCTTTAAAGTAGCATTGATTTAAAATAATATCTTTATAGGGATAGAAAAATATAGAAAATGTAAAAATAGTCGCAAACAAGTAATAAGAAATATTTCTTAATTTAAACTGATCAACAACAGCTTTAAAAAGTATAGCTATTCCAGCTCCAACAATTATAGAAAGTAATGGAAAGATAGGTGCATTATACCATGAGTTATAAGTTCCATTAGATGAAATCAGATGGAAAAGTAAAGCTGTAATTCCAATTAAATAAAAAAAACCTTTAGCTCTTTTTTGACTGGTCTTTAGCAAAAGAAAGATAGCTAGAGGTACAAATAAAATAAACCATTTAAAATGTTTAGAAAACAAAACCTTTGTAAAATAAAACCTCTCAGGCATTTGATTGTAATTATGTCCTTTCGCAACATTAAAGTATCTTGGAAATAATTCATTACCCCAAACTAATTCTAAATACCCAGGATACTTATATTCATTTAAGCCATAATAACTTCCAATAAACAAAATAAAACAAAGCATCCCGATCCAAAAATACTTATCTGTGATAGTTGAAATAAATTTCTTCTGCCAGATAGTATAAAGCAATAAAGCTGGTGCAAAGAGAAAGCCTGCAATACTTTTAGATAGTACTCCAAATAACAAAAAAGTAAAAAATATTAGAATGTTTGTCTTTCTTGCTTCATCCTTGCTATTTAAATATTTGAAATAATATAAAACACCTCCAACTAAAAATAATATTAATAAAGCATCATGATCGCCCGTTCGAGATACATGGCCTCTAATATATCCAGAAGAGGTGAGTAAAACCAGGCATGAAAAGATGCCGCCCCACATATCTTTTAGATAGGAGATAAAGAATTTTAAAATAAGAATAACTGTAAAGAAGACAGCTAAGCCTGATGGAAATCTAATAGCTAACTCATTGTATCCAAATACTTTTATTGAAAGAACCTGAAGCCATGTTAATAGCGGGGGTTTTGTTTCCCATGTTTCTGGTTCGCCAAGAAAAAACCTCCTTAGATAATTTCCATTTTGAGACATTTCAAATGCATGAATAGCATTATTCGATTCATCCCAGCGGTATAATCCACCATAGTCTAAATGTAAGAAAATTGGAAAATATATTATAATTCCAAATATTATTAATATTAATGTAAATTCCCTTTTCGAATTCATACTTACAGTCAAGATGAAGCATTTTGATCTTAATAGTCAAAGTAAGTAAAAAATCAAGTTAGAATGAAATATTAGAAAAAAAACGAAGCCACTCATCATATTATAAGTGGTTCGTTAAAATCTTTTAGATTTAAGTTTTAATGAGAACCTCAGAATATTTGCTTGTTTTTGTGATTACGGTTATAACATAGCTACCCTTAGAGATATTAGAAATATCGATTTTCATAGATTTAGATTCTGCTCTATCCCTTAGGGACAGAGCATTAACAATTGTCCGATTTACACTTGTAACGCAATTGAAAACCAATGAGTTACGACGCAACAGAGCATTAATAATTGTCCGATTTACACTCGTTCTTTTTACACTATACTTCATCAAAAAAACTGACCATAGAATCACTATTCCCAGTTTTTTTGACTCGTCTAGCATAAAAATAACATCGTCTAAAATGGACACCTATTAATTCCCCGTCCCTTAACAATGGCTTTTTATTACTCAATTTCTAAATTGAGCAAAAGATGCAGCGTACCTTTTAAAAATATTTTGGCAATTATTTCCAAAAATTGTATTAACTACCTTCAAACACATGAGCTAATACAGGCCCACATTTCATTGGTGCTTCTTCAGGCGATTGTTGTAAAGTAGGGCTTTTCCATTGTTGTAAAGTAGGGTTCTTCCAATCGTAAAAAAAGGTATCACCAAATAGTTTATTGTCTTTAATGCCTGAGATAAGTACTCCTAACTCTCGGTTATAATTAAGTGAATTTTTCGAAATGTTTTGAGACCCTACAAAAGAAAGAGCATTATCTGTATCAAAATCTGCTAATAATACTTTGGCATGTATGTACATACCATTATTTGGGAACAATCTTATTTGACCTCCAGCAGCAGTAATTTCATTGAAGGATTTTTCATTAGTGTTTTTTGAGGTCATCAATACCTTAACATCTACTCCTTTGCTGGCAGCATTTGCAATAGCCCCTACCAATTCAGTATCATTCATTTCTTCATTATAGATGATCAAGGATTTTTTTGCTCCATTGATAACATACAAATGAGCGTCCCTTGCATTACCTTGATCTATTGCATTTTTAAGGTTTTCAGGATTAGAAACATAATAGTTACCGTCCTTTGGATATTCGTTTTCTTTAGCTGGAAATATACCCGTTGTCCCATTACTCCATATTAAGCCATCGCTAGAGTTTTTCAAATCATTGGTGATATTCCTTGAAGCACCATCAAAATCCGACTCATAGACTGTTTCTATTTTTTTTACCAGATCAGGATTCGTAAGGATTACACCAAAGTCTCGGGTGCCTTTTCCGGGATCGGGATAATTATTGCCCCAAAATTGAAACTTTGTATTGCTTATGATACCTGTAGAATTTGGTAGCCATTTGTAAGCACTTAGGTTAAGAGTCATTACCAATGCCTTGGCATTATTTGGAAATTTCTCTGGAATCACTTCTTTTCGAGCATCAATAATGATGGTCTTTTGGTGAGTTATGTTAAAATTATTGGATGCCCAATTAACCTCTGCCTGATTTTCACCTGGTGCCGATATCAATTCTTTTGCTACAGCAAACTGTTGAGTAAATCTTTGATTACCAGGATTATTTCCTACAAAAAACTGCCCATTAAACATAATTCGTATCCAAACGCCATTTCTTTTGGCTTGCAGTAAAGCGCCCATAATATTTGGGCCACCTAATTCATAAATTGAGATATCAACTGAATATTGTGCATTTAAGATTTCTTGAAGCACTGTTTTACCTTGATCGTTGGGTTCTCTCCAGGTTTGTATATGATAATTGGGGTTTTGATTTACACTGTTCATTATAAATTGGTTTTTAATTATTTCTATTAAATATAAGTAAAACAAATATAAATTTATTTAAATATATAAAAAATACTTAATAAAACCAAAGTAAGATTAATAAAAAATAGACAGCAATCGAGTTGCTGTCTATTTACGGAAAGCTAATTTAGTACACCGTAAAATAATTAAAATTGCTTTTGGTGGTCTCTTTTTCGATGTACTTAGCAAGGCCAATTTTCCGCTTTATTTTTTCTTTCCAAATACTCAACAACTTGGCGAATCATTTTTTCTGCCTTAGTTATTTCTCCTTCACCAGACTTTTTCTCAGGAAAATATCTTTTATAATAAGGCAATAAAAAATCTATCATGTCGTCGGGAAAACACGCCATGTTCCTTAATGATTTTCCGGGGTTCGCCATGAATTTCCATAGGTAAGTCCAGTAGACCCATTTGAAAGCGATGTCTGTTCCTTCATTAATATCAGCTCCATTTTTCATAGCTGTATTTAAATTATGTAAAATGAAATCCTCAAACCAGCGTTCCTGAATTACAAAGTGCTTTACATGATCAAAACTGTTGAACAATTCAGGTGGCTGAAAAAACCAATCACAGTGGCCGACATAACCCTTAAGAGTAGGCCAATACAAACCACTATGTCTTCCGAAAACAATCGGCTTGGCGGGAATATTAAAAGCTCTTGAAAATACTGCCCCAATTCTAGCCATGACCAGGCAATGAATTTCTTTTCGCCTCAAGGCCTCATAAAGGTCATAAGGCTTGTCCTCAAACTGGCGGGATTCATGAATAAAATAGCTCCGCACAAATTTGTATAACTCATCCAGCAAATCATTGGGATTCGTTTTGCCAGATAACCAATTCTTCGACTTGGCCCAACGAAACAAGACACCGGGATTGTCCATAATAAAAACTTGATAACCAATTGTTCGTTGGGAAACGCCATTTATAGAGGTCCCTGTACCTTCTTCCAAAACATACTCTCTCGAAAAGATATAATCCAATTCTTTTACACTATAATCATTTAATGACCAGGGAACAATCCTCTTGGTTTCAATATAAATATAATGTGCCATCCAAAAAGCATGCACTCGGTATCCTTCCTCCCAGGTTATATCTCCGTCGAATGTTGGCCACTGAACAGTTCCTTTTCTAAGGCTCAATTTTAAATCTGGAAATGGACCATTGGCTTCCAAATAGTCAATCAAGCCTAGCGCTTGCTTATTTTAGACTATTGTTAACTCATTTCGGACTTTTGTGAAAAATTGGCGGTTTATTGATAGTTTCAAAAATGCTATTGTCGAGTATCAAAGATTACGTTTTTATATTTCGTTAAAGAAATGAAATTAGCAACTTGCTCTCAGGAGAAAGTATAAAAAATGTCGCCTAAACGGGACACTTATTAATCCTCTATCGCTAAATACAGTGTCTATTAAATGCAACGTAAAATAGGAGATGTCTATTTTTTAAATGGAAAGTCGAAATCAAATTCCTAAAAAGAAAATTTTTGTTCTGTGAACCGAAAAGTACCTGACCAGTACGCTGTGAGGGCGCTCCAACAGGTCAGTTATTTGACCTGTCGATTGTCACTCAATTAGTGTGTATTTATCAATATTATTATTCAGATTTGTTCTGACAAGTATTTTGTAGCATTTTCTATAACATCTATAAAGTTTCTAGATGTATCAAAATATACTATACTATTTTCTTCACAGGATATTTTTATTTTTTTGCTGTGAGCTATCATGTTTTTCACATGGTCAGTAATATATTCATCTGATTTGTTACTTAACCAATCCTTTTTCTTACAACTAAAATCTTTTACATCTTTAACTTTTTCATTAAGATTAACATCAGTATAGCCAACAAAGCATATTCTTAGTTCATCTGGATATTTTTTCAATAGTTCAATTATTAATTCAGGGAGCATTGCTTCTCCTTCAATAATATAATTCACTTCATCCCATACCATACTTTCAAACATTGCTTTCAAAAAACTCCAAGATCTTTCAGCTATCTCATCAGGGAATAATTTATCATGTATTCCATATTCTGCAATACCATTTGTAAATCCCATGATAAGCCAATCAAGTGAGAAATACGATATACCTTTTTGTGTTGATATCTTTTTTGCAATTATTGTCTTTCCTGCTCTTGATGCTCCGCTAATTAAATATAACATTTTAGTGTTCTTTACGGCTACTTATAATTTTTTAAAACTATTTCAACAGTTACTCCTGAAGTCTCATTATCCTAAGGAACAGAGAATCAATAAGCATCTCTTAATTACACCTAACGCCAGTCTGCAAAATACTCATCCCTCTATCGCAGAGGGCACATAAAAAAGAAGTGTAGTCAATCCTCAGTATAAGTTTTTTAATTGATTAAGTATGAATAGAAAGTTTCATTTGTGATCTTACTTTTACCCCGTTTTTAATGGCTGATTCCCATAAGTTTAATTTTCCAAAAAGATTTAAACCTATTTCACAATTTGTCTTACCTCTTGCCCCCACACAGCTTATATTTGAAAGGCTACCATCTTTTTCAATAATAAAAACTATATCTACAATACCATCACAACCATACTTATTGTTAACTAAATGTTCATAAGTATCTGGATCTCCTATATAATTTGCTTTAACATCTGGATCTGTTACAAAATCGGTGTCAAAATTGCTTTTTCCGTGATTATGGATCTCAATTGGATTTTGGTCAAGTGTCTTATTTATAGAAGGTTTATTTTTGCAATTGCATATATGAATTAACAAAAAAAATAAAATCAGGAATTTAAATATGGAATGATTCTTAATTTTTACCATAGTGAGATTCTATTTTAGTTATCAATGTTGAATTCTAGGACTATGTAAATCAGATCAGTTGAACACTGTATTTATTTTATTTTTTTTCTCATTACATAATAATCATCATACTCTTTATTTATCTTGAAACCGTGTCTTTTATATAATTCCAACGGTCCTTTGAAATTTCCCTCGCACGATAATCCTTCTTTTTTTGGATACGCTTCAAAATAATCATAGTCTTTATTTGAATAATCCATAATAATTTTATCAAGAATCTTTTGAGCAATCCCTTGTCTTCTATAATCAGGATGTATTAAAAAACAAACAATTGAACAAACCTTATCATCAGGATTATCAATATAATCATAGTCTTTTAGTAATCTTTGATAATTTAATCTGTTGTTTGCATTACACCATCCGATTGGTTTATCATTATCAAAGACCAAATAACCTCTCAGCTTATTCTCATTGATAAGATTTATTACCGAAGAACGGCTTGTTTCACGAGTACATTTTTCTACATCTCCAGTAAAATGATAGTCGTAACAATAACATTTTAACCTATCAGGATTTTCTTTGAAAGTAATATTATCAAAGAAAAACAAATAATCGTCTTTTAAATCTTTAGTTAAAGGTCTTATTTCAATATTCATTTTTTTGGTTTTTTTAATCTAATGCAGAACGGCAGTCTGTAAAAATACTCCTCTTTTCTATCGCAGATGAGTACGTAAAAAAAGCAGTATAGTCAATCCTCAGCATAATTTTTTTAGTTTTTTTTACAATCTGACGGCGGTGTATATGCAGTTTGGACGTTTAGCCAAATTGGCATATACACATTATTCGCTTCTCGTTTTCAGTTATTACAATTTTTAGATTTATGTCACTTTACCTTAAACCCTGACATATTCATAAAGGCTAACATCCCTGTTGCAATGATTATGGATCCGAAATACAGCCATATTGGTTCATATTGATTTGAAATTGGAAATACACCCATAATGATGATAAATGTACCAAAAGCCCCTGTATAGATACTGTAAAACAAAAACTTCTGCCGTTCCTTATCTATTAAAGGAATAATATAAAATATGAGCAGAAGACTTACAAATATTCCTACAAATGGAGGCACTGTTGCCCAGTGTTCCAGTAAATTGAACTCTTGCGGTACTTTTACCTCTTCTGCTTTAAAAACTTTGCATTTAAGATCTTTACTTATGAACCAATACTGGTCATCTATTCGTGATTCAAGTTTGCTTTGAGTAAGTAGTATTTCCAGACTATTAAGCTCTTCAAATTCGCTTTGAGTAAACACCTCGATTCCCAGACTATTGAGTGAATCAATTTTTTCTTGAAATTGCACCTCATTTCCCAGAATAATAATTGAATCAATTTCATTTTGACTAACTAAGCCATTTCCCTGACATCTGAGTGATTCAATTTTTCTCAGATTAAGTAGCTTGAATCTAGTCAAAGGTACTGTCACCGTATCCGATCCAATCACCGAATCTTTTATTATTTTTACTTCTTTATATACCTTATGACCTTGCTCTGTGAGGTCCTCAATTGTTTTCAGTACCTCAATTTCATATGGTGTCCCATCTTTCCATCCTTTGTAGGTATTATTGTTTTCATCAGGCTCATCAAGAAATGCAAAGAAATAACAAAACAGCATACAAGTGGTAAATGCCAGCGTTACAAAAATAGATATGGAGGACCATGTTTTGGCAAAATTGACCTTACGCTCATTTTCAGAAGGGATATCAAAAGATAGAACTTTACCTAAACGAAGTACATCATTATTCCAGCTATTGTCTGAAATCGTCATTGCATTGTACTGCAGAATCGCCTGTAATTTTTCAGGGAGTTCTTCCTCCCTGGGCATAGGAGTTTGCTCAATTAAAACAGGAAAAAGCGGGATTCCTAAATCAATGGCACTTGCAATTTCCTGGGCTACCCAATCTCCCGGAGCTAGAAGGCGTGGTGTATTATCCTTTCCGGTCACGGACAGCCATGTTGACCCAATCAAAACAATTACTGCATCAGCAGATTGAATGTTTGTCTCGATAACTTCTCCAAAAGCAGCTCCACCTTTGATGTCCTCTATATCTCTGAATACCCGGTTGTTTCCAAAATATTCTTCCAATGAATCCGAAAGTCGCCCTGCATAGCCTTTTGCATCAGAACGGCGATAACTTATAAATATCCGCCCGTCCTTCTTTGTGTTATTTAGCATTTTATTGTAAATATATGTTTTTCGTTTTCTGGTTTTCTTTTAATGGAAGCGAACATCCGAATAAACACCACTCCACACAAAACTTCGTTTATTTCTACTATGTATTCACCTAAAACTACCACATTTCATTATTGCATCCAAGGACTTGTTATCTTTTTATTATTTACATTTATTACTTGAGTATATTCAAAACATTATTAAAGGAAGGTATAGAACTCGCTCAAAAAACTAAAATTGTCATGTCAATACCTGGTTTTGGCCAAATTATTAGTTCTAAATTAATTCAAATAACACATGGTTTTACTCGATTAACAAATCCTCGACAATTAGCTTGTTTTGCTGGGGGCGCTCCTTTCGAACATGCTTCTGGTTCTAGTCTTAAAGGCAAAACCAGAATCTCACATCTTGCAAATAAAGAAATTAAAAAAATGCTCCACCTCGCTGCTTTGGTCACTATTAGAAAAGGTAATATTATGTAGGATTATTTGAGGGACAGAGCATCAATAATTGTCCGATTTACACTTGTTCTTTTTACGCTATACTTCATCAAAAAAATAACATCGTCTAAAATGGACACCTATTAATTCCCTGTCCCCTAATCGAAAAGTCGCCCAAGGTAAAAATAAAATGAGCGTCTTAAATGCGGTTCGAAACAAACTTATTCATATTCTTTTAGCTTGTGTTAAAAATAACACTATATATCAAAAAAAATAGTACATTTTATTTGCTTAGAACATGGGGGACACTTTGTTCGGCACATTTTTCGTAAACATAAAAAGAGCTGCATAGTAGTTGTTCTAAGCAGCTCTTTAAATCAGGTCTTTTTTTAATTTTTTCCTATGTTCTATGATAAGACTTTTTCTACTTCTTTCATCATTTCATCAGTAAGAGTTTTAACAAGTTCATCAGAACTAGGATTTTCTTCTCTTTCATCAATAACATCTAAATCTTTAATTTTTAATAATTTCGATAAAAGTTTTCGAGTTTTTATTTTTTTACCTTCATCAGATGTTAATTGTAAAGCGTACATAATTAGGAATTTAAGTATTTCGAAATAAAATTAGGGTTTAAGCTACCATCAAAATAATGTTTTCTTTTAATCCAAATGAATCCATCACCTTTTGTTATAATTGCAACATCAACTGGACCTCCAACAGATTCTTCAGAAAAGGACATTCTTCTTTTTAAATAAGTTAAATAAATAAGTGATTCTGCTAATTCGGCCAAATCTTCTTTAGAGAGTGTGGCAATAGAAGACATCAAAGGGGCAATGTGTATTTTGTTTTGAATTTTTGACATCTTCGATGAATACTTATTCATTAGTGAAGTAATGTCTAAATTTAAAAGCTTTTGAGCAAGTTTTTTATCTGTTTTTTCTATAAGATTTGAAATCTTCGTAACAAAATCACTTAAGAATGAATCAAATGATTCTAAAAAAATTCCTTTAAGCTGAGAGTCTACTCCTGTAAGAATTGTATCAATTACATCTCTTTGAGCAAATGGTCTCAAGGCTGCACTATAGTTATGGTCAATTTTAGTCTCATTTGGAGTATCTCTTTTATATCTTATTCGATTATCAAAAACTTCTCCTATTTTTAACGGTAAACAGCTAGGAAAAATTTCATTTTCACCATAACCTGTTAAAACTAAACCAGTCCACCTGCCCATAAAGTTATCTGATTTTATGAACCAGTATACGATATTGAATAGTTTTTGTTTTGTTTTTCTAGATAAAGGGATGTTTGTATAAAACTTTTTGTAAAATTCATTTAGTAAAGTTTTATGCTTGTCATTGAATTTCTTCAATGTAAATCCTTGAAACCCATCTAGTTTTTTACTATTCTTAAAATCTTCCTCATATCCTTCTACACATTTACTTACTTCTCTTATGAGAAATTCTCTTTTCGCTTTTTCGCTTCTTAGTTTTTCTAATTGATCAAAATGTTCTTCAGAGGTTTCTTCTATCATTTGATAAAAAAGAAATTCAATCAATATTGAGAGAGTCTCATTTTGGGCATCATCTGGGACTAGATTGATTCTTGATTTTAGATAAGTTATAAAGCTATCTTGATATTCTTGTAACGTTCCAAAATTTTTTTTGTTTAATTCTTTTCTATACTCCTTAATTAAAATTTCCCATGGAATCCCCATAAACGAAGCCGAATTATATAGCATAATTCCTACAGGATGATGTTTTGATAGAGTGAAAATTTTGTATGCATTATTATAAATTTTTCGTTCCTTCCCTCCACTGATAGTAACAGCACTATCGGCAGCTAAAGCAACCCCTGTTTTGTTTAATATTCCGATTACGGCAGTCATATTAAAATTATTGATTTCAAAAAACTAAGATATACTTTTCCCAAGAAAGTTTCATTTTTGAAAGCTCTTTTTTTAATTGTGCAGAACATCCGAATAAACACCACCCCACACAAAACTTCATTTATTCTATTATGTATTCACTTAAAGCTACCAATTTCATTATTCCATCCAAAGCATTTCGCTAGGAGTAATTTCTCCTAAATTTATGTAAAGGTTTCCGCAATTCGAATTCATTACACCTTTGTAAAAAGGAATTAAATATCTACTTAGATCATCTTCGTATGATAGAATCTTTGAAAACCCTTGCGGGTATTTTTCTTTTAAAGATCGATAATAAATATTCGTCAGAAAATTTACAGCAACCTGTTTTTGCATTATATTAATTACTTTTCCCTTATACCCTGAAATATGAATAAAGTATGTATTTTTTTTATCGAGGAACATTCCGAATGGTTTTATTCTACCCCAATTTTGATAAATATAGCACGAACTTAAATGTCCGGAAGCGCCTAATAAAACAAATTTTTGATTTTCTTTATTAAAAGCTTCTTTAAGGTTTTGAAAACATTCATACATTAAAGAGTCTCTGATTTCCCAAAAGTATTCTCTATTCATTAGAGCTTTACTCACACAAATTCTATTTAAGATGCAAACTTTCAGTTGTTTCTTTAAATCAGAATTAAAGGGTTTCTGATCCAGGTTAGTTAAAAGTGTTTCATAAAAATATACTGTTTGCTGAATTCTAATCAGATCTGAAGATTTATAGAATTCAACTTTCGAAGAATTAACCAGCTTATTAATAACAGAATCATTTCGAGCTATGTCTTCAAATTGATCAGAAAATTCTGGCAAAAAAACTTCTGGGATAAAATTTTGGCAGTCAAATCCGAAAAGATTGTGGTTGGCTTCTCTTAAACTAAGTAGAAAGTTTTTTGTGGACTTATCTCTGTAAATAGGATAGAAGAAAGTTAATGTTGAATCAATATTATTATTGTTCCGATTGAAAATTACAGATTCATCCATACCGGCCTCTATTGCTACTTTGTAGTGATTCCCTTTCGAGATAATTTCCGATGCGATTTCAAATTTTTTGTTATTGATATTTTTACTACCATGAATATATTCTCCAATTGCAATGGTATTAAATTTATTAATCAATGAAAGAGTATTGATCGTATCAACATTGAAACTAGGTTGACAGAAGCCGTTTATTGTTATGCATAAAAAAATACAGTGAAATATGATCTTCATATATGTTGGTCTAAAATAAATCTCTCTTATGTTTTAGCTTGAATGATTGGATTGTATCCTGATTATAAACGCAGTGGCGACGTCTAGCCAACATTGACATTTTATGCTTTTGTTGAACAAAATCTAAAAGCCACTACTACCTCAAAATAATAATAAAAACCGATTATTGAAAATGCCTGTCTGCAGGTTCCTTCCTTTATTAAAACATTTCAACAATTACTCACCAATATTCGACTCAATGGTCAGAGTAAATCTACCTTCAAAAACTATGGTCGTTCTTTTGTTCTTCATTTTTCTGATAGTGAAGTTCTTTAAAAATAGATAGATGATCTATTTGGTTTCTTGCTTCTCTATAAATTATTGAATTAGATTCATTACTTTTTCCAGAAAGCTCGATTGGCTCTTCTATTTTATCAGTTTGTTGCCTAAGTATATTTGACTGTTTTTTAATTTTCCCTGAACTGCAATGCCAGATAATAAACAATGAATTTATCAGTAATAAAAGTATCAGGTTTATATTTTTTACGACCAGTTTATGATTTTTTATTTTATCCATATTTATCTGCAAGCGCTATGGGGCCTACGTTAAAAAATAAAATTAATACGTTCAGTCTTTTCTTGCGGTTTATTCTTTCCTTCTTTTTTTTAATATTTTATATTAGTTATGCGATAGGGTAAACTCGTGATTTTATGTATTGAGATATGAACTAGAATCATCTATAAGATTTTATAGGTTACGATTATTCAGATAAATAAAATAGGAGGAATTACTCTTCGACAATTCTATAAATAAGGTAAAATACCATAAAATTATTCCTAATGAAAAGTACAGCGTATTTAAAACTTCTTTTTTTATTTGTTCTTCTTGTTCACATATCTTGTCAAAAAGAAAATATTCAAGAAACGCCTAGTGAATCTTTAATTGAAGCTAGAGAATTTCCGAGTAGCTTAGAAAAAGAAATACAAGACATCAAAGAAAATCAAAACATAATTTCAAAAAACCTTGGTCCTGAAGGTGGTTCGAGATCATCTTCTTGTGATGATTGTCCAAAATTATTAGACAATGGTAGTTTTGAGAATGTGAATGGCCCAGTCCCAGGTAGTCTTATCCAGTTTAACCAAGGCCTCGTACCAAATTGGATCAGTGTTTCTGCTTCGCCAACTATTTTAAACCAGTCAGGATTTCCCAATTTAAATTATACTTTACCTCCAGGTTATGACCTAAACAATGTTTGCATGATGGGGGTCGCTGCTAATAATTTGAATCCAAACGGATATTGGAATGAAGCGGTCGCTAATGCGGTACAGATTTATGGAGATTATGATTTAGAGTATTGCTTAGAATTTAAGCATTTTGCCGTTGATCACGAAACAGGGTTTAATATCCAACCTTCTAAAATCATTGCCTATATCTCTTCAGATATTCCAGCATATATCGGTCCTGATTCTCAAAGTGAGTTCCTCATTACAGACCATAGCTATAAAGAGGTAGGGTCAATTTACACCTCTTCTGGAACATGGGATCAATTTGAAACAAGCTTTACTTCTACTAAAGATTACAATCAGCTTACCTTTGTACCTTATTTCCAAGACCAAGTTCTTCCAAGTGGTGCAAGGGCATTTACTCATATTGATGATGTTCAATTGTATTGCCACACTGATGCTTTAGTTGATATAGACTACACCTTCCTACCTAATTCACTTAGCTTAAGTCCGGTTTTTGATGGTTTGCCTCCAAATGTAAATATAGATTCATATACATGGATTGTAACTAATGTGACACAACAAATTTCTTATCAGTCTCTTGATGCAAATCCAACTATTGATCTGGCATATTCTTCAACTGATGGATTCGAAGTATGTTTAAGCATTACAGACTCAAGAAATTGTTGTGCAGAATTTTGTAAATATATTTTTCCTCCAAAATGTAATAAAAATACTTTTACGATAAATTTAGATGACATTGTATATGATAATGATAATGATGGCACGTATGAACAGAAGAGAATTTCTGCTCTTGCCTTACAAGCATGTGGTGGTCCTATACTTGAATTATGGGGTATGCAAGGTAGTGGAGAACTCGGCTGTGGGGAATTATATCTTTTCCAAGAAAATTATTGTAGTCCGATGCCAATATACTCTAACCCATGCGACCCTAACGATTTGTTAGCTTTAGGACAAAGTAGATTGTCAGCAATTTGCCCAGGAGCAACGCTTAGTTTAAGTAATAACTCTAAAACTTGGACGCTTACTTTACCAGAAAATAATTCTTGTGAGATACTAGGACTTAGAGTGTTTACAGACAATAGAGAACATGATAGTAATTGTAATTATCTTGGATCTGAATCTCAAAGTGTTCTTGCTAAAGAGTGGTGTCAATGTAGCTGATAATTTCAGATTGCTAATGCAGATTTTTAATTGAAGTTATCTTAAAAAAGTGGACTTTCTCTCCATAACGAAAGTAATGTAAAGCAAGATTCATAGCACTGAAACGATGGTAAAGTACATTTGATTTACTATGCTCACTTTGTTCCGGCCGGTCGAGTTGGTTCAATTTTATCAGTCTATCCATCAACATTTAAGTGTCCTTCTTAGTGACCGGTTTCGTTCAACATTAAGATCCAAAGTCTTGCCTTATAGGCGACTTTGGATCTTAATTGTTGTATGCTGTATTTATTTTTTCTTTATCATCAACATTATTATCATGATATGAGTTACAATCAGCATCGGCACGTAGAAATTCAATATGTAGAGGTTAAGGGACACGGACTAAATAAGGCCCGTTTTTATTGTCGATAGTTCTTTATTTTTTCTTTAATTTCATTTATTCGTTTGAAAGTAAATTCGTTTTGGTTCTTTATTAATTCGAAACCTTTAATTATCTCTTCCATTTGATCAGGCCTTCCTAACCTTTTTAATATTCCGAATTTTCTGCTAAGAAAAACTAAGTTAGGTTTTTCCTTAATTTTTTCATCATTAGATTTCAACAATTCAACCAATACTTTTTCTTTACCTTCTTCATTTTTAGTTTCTGTATAAACATCTATTAAGCTAATTCCTGTAAAATAATTATCATCCTGATTTTTCATACGCTCTTCCAATCTTGCAATTACTTCTTCATATTTTTTGAGCCCAATCAGATTTTTTGTGATATGATTTTCGATATTTTGAAGTTCTCTTTTTCTTCTATCCAGATTATAATTTGCGGGGATTCTGCTTTTCAAAATTGACAAGATATCAATTGCTTTTTCGTATTCACTCAAATTGAATTTACTATGAACAAGTTGCCAAGAATACTGATGAAGAATTCTTTCATTTTCTTTTTCAAGTTGAATTACATTGGATATAGATTTATCTAAATCATTTCGTAGTTCATTTTTTGATTTGTATGATTTAATTTCATGGGCTTCTCTTGTTTGTTCATTAAAATACATTTGCCCTTCAGATGGAAATTTTGAAATGTGTGAAAGAATTGTACATTTCTGTTGAATTGTTCTTGAATGATTCGGAGCAAGTTTGACCGCTTGATTTATTGACTCAATGGCACCATCAAAGTCAGTTATTTTATTCTGCATAGTTGCCAAATGTGTCCAAGCATCTAAATTATTTGGAAACAATTCGAGAAGATTTTTAAAGGCTCCAATTGCATTCAACTCTTTCCCTTCCTTATAATAGAAGTCAATTGCTTTTTTGTATAACTCTTGTTCTTTCATTTTTTCTTAATTCCCAACAACGGTTTGAATAAATGCTCGTTTTAAAGGTGTTTATTTTTTGCTATAAGTTGCTGGTCACACCAATACCAGATAGCTTCTTTACTCCCAACTTCGTAGGGAGCAAATTTGTCGAATTCCATCCCAATTTTTTGCATCACTCTGATTGATGCCTTATTTTCTTTCATTGCAATGGCAATTATCTTTTTTAGTTGGAGTTGATCAAATCCATAAGTTAAAATGGCATCAGCTGCCTCCGTTGCGATACCTGATCCCCAATATTCTGGCAAGAATCTGTAGCCAAGATCAATTTCATCAAATTCTGGTAGATACGCCAAACCCGCCCAGCCTACAAAATGCATCCCATTCTTTAAAACAGTGGCCCATCTGCCAAATCCATACTTCTTATAATTGCTAATTCTTGTCCGTATTGCCTTTTCTATTTCTTCTATTGATTCAACTACAGGTTCTCCAGTATACTTTTGTACCTCTGGATTAGAATGCAAGTTAAATAGTTCCTCTTTGTCATCCAAAGTGATTTCTCTTAATAATAACCTTTCTGTTTCGATCAAGTTTTTCATTTTATTACTTATAATATCAGAATCTGTCCAAATTTTATTGTCGAAGGCGAAATCGGGTTCTTGTGTGATTTTGTAACCCGGTGAAAGGAATGAACCGACTGGATTCATTGCTTTGGATAGGTTTTCAGTATAAACACCACTCCACACAAAACTTCATTTATTTCTATTATGTATTCACCTAAAAGTATCCCATTTCATTATTGCATCCAAAGAGCTTGCTATGTTTTTACTACTTACATTCATTCCATAAATATATTTTTTTTCACCTTTGAAGAATCCTTAGTTTCGGGACTTCACTTATTCTTAAGTCCGTACTGTACTTTAAATATAATATTACTTTGTCCTATATATTTAAAGGGCATCAATCATTTTTCAAACTTCTTCTTTACTTATATTCTCAGGTCGCATATTTTATATGGTCGCAATTCTTTATATACTTCATCAAAATCTTTAAGAAATAATTTTCTTATTACTCCCCATAATCCCTTTACACCTTTCTTATGAATTATTTTATCGCTTAATTTAATAATGCTATATCGTCCAAATTCTCCTTTTTCTTCATGAAGATCTTTAGCTTTATTTATAAGTAATTGCATTAAATTTTCTAAGCTTTCAGTTCTTTTATTACTTATCATTTCATCTACAAATAATGGGATAGCACATTCGAAAGAAAAATTGCTCTTATCAGAAATTTCACCATCAATTATAGGAATTTCGAAATCAAGGATACATAACCCAAATTACGCTTATTTTTATCAGGGTATAAATTATACATTGGGCTATCCGCAACTAAATTAAATTGATATTTTTCAACTAATAAGTTTGCAATAAATTTATTAAACCTAATATGTTCATTACCCTATGCTAGGCGATGTTTATTAATGGTAACTTATTTCTCTTTCAATTATTGAGACAGGAATAAAACGTCCATCTTTAGAAGTAAACTTAAGTCTTTTTTTTGCAACCCAATTATTTTCTTCATCATATTTATATTCATACTTTAAATGTCTATTTGGTGCCTGTTCTTCAATGATATTATTGTTACTATCGTATTTAAAAATTTGTGTGAATGTTGTTTCTCTGGATGAATTCATAGTTGATTTGATTACATTATTGCTGGGGTCGTACGCTTTGATGGTTTCAGCTTGTAGTATTTTGGGGTTTAAGGAGAATATTTGTTCTTTTATAACATTATTGTTTTCATCATATTCCCTAATAACAACATTACCCTTATTTCCATCATGATCTATAAATGCATTCTCTATCAGATTTCCTCTTTTATCATATTTACAAGCTTTTCCAAAACTTCCACCGGGATAAGATTCGTTAATTAGTTCTATTATATTTTCATCTTCATATTTAACTGAAAATTTCATAACTACCGTTTTGATATTACTGGTATCATAATAATATTTTTCGAGTAATTGCCCATTATTATCATACTTTGATATATATTCATTTGATACTGGTTGAGAATTATTATTATAAAAGTTAGCATATTTCAAAACACTAGTTTTGTAAATTGAATCCATTTGATGTCTTGCTTTTGGGTTCTTTCCTTGATCTAGTTCTAGTTGGAATAGCGCTAAAACAGAATCCGCATCATAAAATTTTGGGCGAGCTTTGTAAAAAACAGTTGTATAAAGTTCCTGGTCTTTGAAATTGTAACTATAATTAATGCTATCAAAAGTTTCTGAAGGTGAATGAAAAATAATTTTGCTAGGCTTACCCGAAGAATTCCATTCGTATTCTTTCAGTTTTTTTAGGTTACCTTCTTTGTCAAAAGTATTAGTTTCAAGAAGATTTCCAGATTTATCGAATAGCGTAAGTGAACTAGATAGGCCTCTAATTAAATAAGACATGCCATCTAAAACCCGTCTTCTAGACCCTTTATTATATTCTCCGTTATCTTCAACCAAATCAAAACCAATTTCTTTTATGGATTTTACATTCCCATTCAATTGAGCATTGGCATAATGATCCTTGTGTTCTTGAGCGAATCTATCAAATACAGAATCTTGTTTTATTGTTTGTTGTCTGATACAATTTTGAGTAACAAAAAAAAATAGGCAGAAATAGAGCATTGTAGTTTTCATTTTATTCTTTCTTGTGTAACTAATTAGGTATCTATAAAATTAATTGATTTTCATTGATTTACAAGAGATCAGGTCAATTTCTTGTTTTGTTAATCGGGTGTAAAGGTCTCGTGTATGAGTAATAGTGGTTTTTCACATATTACTTTTCAGTTTTGCGCTAACCTTTGTTTTATTCTAGTAGAGTATTCCCTTAAGAATAGAAGGAAAAGATGTCCGTATACGGTATTAAGACTTATCTCTCCCTAAGATTATAGAAACTTTTATGTTTTCTGAATACTTTTGAAAAAAAAAATTACAACTATGAAAAATTTATTGCAGATTATAATGGCACTTATATTTATTGGATGCTCAAGTCATCAATCTTTGGAAGAATCAAAGGGTGATACGATTATACTCAAAAAGGGAGAAGTATTGGACATTTTATTGCTCACTCAAAATGCAAATATAGAAGCAGATTTAAAATCATACTTTCAAACTGCTCTTCCTGTGGCAAAAAGAATGTCTTATGTGCCTTTACCTGGGTTCAAGGTTTCGAATAATAGTAAAGGCAATATCCAAGCAGATGTTTTGGTATTGGGTAAATGGGCTGACATTGAAATTAGAGAAGACTTTTTGTCTCAAATTACAGAAGAAGTGGAAGACTTTCATGAACGCAGAAAAAAAATCTGGTCTTATTTCGGACTACAATATTTTGAAATTAAAGCAGACTTGTCTTTTGAAATTCATCGAGAACAGTACCAAGTAGCCACAGCTTATTGGTTAGAATCGGAGTTCTTACCCTCTAAATTTTATAAAAAATGGAAAAAGGAGATTCAAAAATCAGGTGGTAAAATATGTATAGAGTTAAAGGATGGAAAATCTCCCTATGCGTACCAATATAATCCTGAATATTTTGTAATCACTTCTTGGAAAAACGAAGCTGCTTTTAACGATTTTCAAGAAAAGATAAAAACACTTGAATTGGATAATATTCAGCATATCAATGAATTTATTTTAGAATAGTCATAATCAATACTTCGTAAATGATTGAGATTTCGAATCAACTCGTCTATTTTGCTTTTTTTCAAGCGTTCTTTTTGTTAGCTATACTTTGTATTTTGCCTAGTAAGCGACGACAAGTCAATGGTTATTTATTGATTTTAGTCATCCTTTTGATGTTGGGTTTAGTAGCAAAAATTGGTCATTTCGCATGGGATTGGCAAAGGCAATTGCAAGGGATATCTGAATTTTCGATTCTGTTTTTTGGTCCAACTGTTTATCTGTTTATTCAATCTACGCTTTCAGAGAAACGTTTTTCAAATTCAGATCTATTTCATTACATACCTGGTGTCCTTTATAGTTTGATTGTTCTTTTTTACTATATCTTACCTACTCGGGAAGTTATCTCAGAACGTATTGCTAGTGGAGAGTTATTTCGGGTGGTTCACATTTTAGTTGGACTCGGACTTACTGTCAATATCACTTATTTTATTTTAAGTGTATTAACATTTAATAAATTAAAAACAATCCTGCAAGCAGAAGCAAGTTATGTTCTGAACATCAACTTTGTAAGGAATTTTCTAATAGCAATCGGTGCTTGTTTATTAATTTGGTTGGTCGTATATCTTATCAGTTTTGGTAATCATCCTCAAATCGAAATCCTAGCACGAGAATTCATTTGGCTAGCAGTTGCTTTAATTATATTGTTTATTGCCTATTATCAAATGGCTATTCCATCCGTTTTTCAATTCCATCAATTGTCAAAAAATGTCAAATACGCACAATCCCAATTTTCAACTGCTGATTTGGATAGGTTAAAATTGAAATTAGAAGAAATCATGGAGCAGAAAAAACCTTACTTGAATGCAAAATTGCTAAAATCAGAATTGGCAGAACTAATAAATATCAATGCTCCCGAACTCTCTCGTTTGCTCAACGAAAGGATAGGGATGAGCTTTTTTGAATATGTAAATTACCATCGTATCCATGAGTTCATTCGCCTGGCGAAATCACCCATTGCACAACAAAAAACACTATTAGGTTTAGCACAAGAAGCTGGGTTTAATTCTAAATCTACTTTCAATAAATCCTTTAAGCAAATCATGGGATGTCCACCATCTGAATATCTCAAAAAAATAAACTAAGGGACAGAGCATTTTATAAGCCATTTTTAGTCTTATACTTCATTATTAAAATACGCCCTATGCTATGGCATAGTTCCGTTTTTAAAATCGTTCAAAACTAAAACTTCCATTCTAAAATATCAGATTACTTTTTCTACAGAATTTAATTATTAATTAAATATATAAATCATGACAAAAATTATTTTCAGCTTTATGATCTTCTGCATTAGCATGTCAAATTACGCTCAAATCAAATTACCTGCATTAAGTCCAGCAGTAGAAATCTCCCAAAAAATTGGTTTAACCACAGCTATTTTATCTTATTCCAGACCAAGTTTGCGAGGAAGGGATTTATTCGGAGAAAATGGAATTTTAGTTTTAGGTGAAAAATGGCGAACTGGAGCAAATGCGACCACAAAATTAGAATTTACTAATGATATTGAAATAAATGGTAAAGCCTTAGCCAAAGGAGCTTATGCTTTGCTAACTACACCTCAAAAAACTTCATGGACTTTTCATTTTTATCCATATGAAAAACTTTCCTATTCTAATTTTTTAGAGAAAGAACCTATACTCGAAATCACGATTCCTATTCAGCAATTGAACTATTCTTCAGAAACGTTTTCCCTTCACTTTGATGCAATTAATTTAAGTACTGCAAATTTAGTCTTACAATGGGGAAACTATAAAGTAGAAGTACCTATTAAATTAAATGAGCACGAAACTATATTAACTAATATTGATAAAGTGTTAAAAGGACCTTCTAACTTTAATTTTTTTCAAGCAGCTCTTTATTTACACGAAACTCAAACAGATTTACCACTTGCATTAAGCTATATTAGAAAAGTAACACAAAGTGATTCAGCATTATTTTTTCAAGTGTATCGAGAGGCCTTGATTTTAAAAGATTTGAATAGAAAAGAAGAAGCTATTGAAGTTGCCAAACGCTCTAGTGAATTGTCACAAAAGGCAGGAAATAAAGATTTAATGAGATTGAGTCAGCGAATAATTGAAGAATTGTTTGAATAAGACTGTATTGCACATTTATACCATATCCATAGAAGTTTCAAAGTTAAAATTTGATAACAGCCGTTTATTGAATGAGGCAGAGCGCTCGGTGCAGACGCCGTAGGCGTGTTTAGCAACTATGTACGTTCTGCCTTTAGTTCTACACTTTGTTATAATCTGTATTTTTAGATATTAATTCCCAGTATTTATTATCTTTTAGATCATATCTAATATATCCTTCAGATAAACTCCAATATAGTTTTTCAATATTATTAATTCTGCTTTCATATTTACTGTTCCTTGGTTTAATTATAATTACATCATCATAATTCTTATTTTTAGTGTTTAAATTATTTTTTTGCAGTTTGATCAATTCACTTTTATTTCTACTATTGTCATAAAACCAGGCATCTTTTGCAGTAAAAAGAAATTGAATCCAGCATTCATTTGCTTCAATAGTTTTAGTTATTTTTAGTATACATGATTCTATATATCTATGATTAGTTCCTTTTGGTGGATTAGGATCAGAAGATTTAACAAGCACACAAATAGATTCGAATTTATCGGGAAAAATTCTCCAATCACTTCCAAAGGGTTTAGTTTCTCTTATAATTTTTGGGTTTACGAATATTGTATCTAACTCCCCAGTATTTGATTGAAATGTTAAAACTTCTCCTCCCTTATAAGGTTGCCAAGATAAATCATCTTGAGAAAGTTTATATTTATTACTTCGTTTAAAAAACATAACATTATTTTACGATAATTATATGTCTACTTCTTTTTGAATACTTTTAATGGATTATAACGCTCAGTGTAAATATGGTAGTTCGCCACTACGGTTTTAGACAAGTCGTAAGTACACCAAACTAAAAGTGCGACTATCGACGTTTTGTGCTTTAGTTTTACAATATACAATTTCGACAACACTTGACAGCAATATAAATGTATAAAAAATCAATCACCTCAGGTGGGCATTAGAAATATCTAAATTAAAGTTGCAAAAATGGTAAGACTACTTTGTTATAGATCGGAAATTGCTTTTGATAATTCATCAACAAATTTATTTGCCTGACCCATATTTGACCTTTTCCATCTATTAAATAATTTAGAATGACCTCGTCCAAAATATCTAGAAAATTTTTGATCAGAAAACCATCTTTTAACAGAATTTAAGGATGATGATTGGTAATTTCCAAAACACGTTTGTTTAGTAAAATTTTCATCATCATTCCAAAAAGAATCATCATCAGGAAGAGATTTGATAAACTTATATAAAACTACTTCAGGTGGTTCTGTTCCTGGAAGAAATGCAGTCCTAGGAGGAATTCTTCTGTCTTTTAGCTTACTTCGTGAATCGCCATCTAAAATAAAGCCTAGGTTTCGAAAATGTTTACTTTTGGATGATGCTAAATTTACAAGTTCTCCATCAGATAAAGGACCTTGCTCTACATAAATTTTATTTTTTAATATTGTCCCATTTAGTAAGTTCTTTATCCAAAGTTCAGCAGATCTATCTTCGCAAATAACATCTTTCTTCTTTACTTTTTGTTTATTAGCTAATTGATTTTTTATTTTTTGACTAACATATTGTAACGTAGGATTTAATTTATTGTGAATCTTTCCATTTTGAATTATTAAATGGTTGACTTTAGTTTCATCTCCTAATTTTTTCTCAAGATGCTCAAGAATGTGTAAAGAATGAGTAGTGAAAATTATTTGAAGGTTTAATTTTTTAGAATATTTGTATAAAGTATCAATTAATTTAACCTGTGATGCAGCGTATAAAGAAGCATCAATTTCATCAATTAGAATGATTCCTCCTTTGTAGCTGTTATTGTTTTTTCTTAATTCGTCAAAAGATAATAGTGATCCTAATAACTGACCTAAATTATCTTGCCCCGCAGAGTTTCCTAAGTGGCTATAATTAGAAGTTTGCATTGCCAGAATATCTTTATTCTGTGTTGTAATAGATTCAGGGTTTATTTTATCATCAATTAGGATTAATATTTCCTTTGATAATTTTGAAAATTCTTTTTTTTGTGGAGCACTAAATTGAATATTACTTTTTTGTATTCTAGCTTCAGTTGCAAGAGGAATTAAACGCTTTAGTCCATGATAAACCATTGGAAAGTCTATAGCTTTTTCTCTTCCATCAACATCAGTTCTATATCTTTCTGGAGATCGCTCAGTTGATGCAACATATCTTGTTGATATTTTTTTTTGCTTATTTTTTCCCTCATGTATCATGTCAAAAACTACTTCATACCTATTTTTATAATCATTTAATGGACAAAACCTGAAGACATTTCTAAAGTTTTCTGTATATGATTTTCCATTTATACGTTTATTATTTTGCTTATAATCGAACAGCTGTGCTATCCAACCAAGTATTGATGACTTTCCAGTTCCATTTTGACCAGATATTATTGTGAGATTATTTCCAAATTCGATTTCTACATTATTGAAATGTCTAAAATTTATTAGGTTTAATTTATTTAATTTCATGAAGTTCATCTTGAATTAAGCAATGTGAATTTTATGTTAAAATTAAATAAAATTATAATTTAATCAAGTTTTTATATGTAAATTTCTATTACTGAAATGATTCCGAACTCTAACATCCGCATAAACACCACGCCACACAAAACTTCGTTTATTCCTACTATGTATTTACCTAAAAATACCAGTTTCATTATTGCATCCAAAGGACTTGTTATGTTTTATATTTGAAGTTTAGTTTTGCACGTAATGATCAATATGCATAACTTCTGTTTGCTATTTTATCAAACCATATCTTCAATTGCTAACAACTTATCTTCGTTCAAAATAGAATTCTCCTCCTTTTGCATGCTTCACAATTTAAGATAATACTTCTATATTTGAGAGGAACTTGCTCATATATTTATGTTATTTCAAATTCGAAAATATGCTTGAAAACAATCTAATTCTCTCAAGACTTACTAAGTCAACAGCTTCTCAGTTTAAAGGGGATTTTCACAATATGATTTGGATTCAAAAAGAAATCACTAGATTTCAAATAGATGAAAAAAATTATGATTGTGTGCTTGACTCCGTTTTTTTTGTGAATAAAAAATACTCTTGGGAAATGGGTTTTGAAGACGATTCAATATCAAAAGGATATATAATCAAACTCACAGATAAGATTCTTAATCTACCATCATTTAGCAAGCTTTTCATTACTCAAGTCAATATGTTTAATGATGAATCTATTCCTGTTATACAATTCAGCCCTGGAATTGCTGTTAGAATTGAAGCAATTCTTGAAATGATAGATGAGCTAATGGGCTCACACTTGGACAATAAGGAAGAAGGGATACTATCACTATTAAATGCCTTTTTCATTTATTGTGATGGTCAGTGCAATATAAAATCTGTATTGAGTAATAATCGTAATCAAAAAACTAAAATAGTTTATGATTACAAAAAATTGATAAATGATAAGATTACCATTTGGAGTGAAGTGAAAGATTACGCTAATTATTTAAGCATTTCTGAAAAATACCTTAATGAATGCGTTAAAGAAGTCTTATCTGTTAATGCTAAACAACTTATCATTGAACAACTCCTTATGAAATCCAGAAGAGCCTTAAAGTTTTCTGACTCATCCATAAAGGAGATTTCTTATAATTTGGGATTTAGTTCACCAGACTATTTCAGTAACTTCTTCAAAAAACATGTTGGACTAACACCAACTAATTTTAGAAATAGTTAATCTGAGTTTTACTAAGACAATACTGTGGTTTTCGAAGTTTATTTGCATTAAAGGGTCACTATATTGAAGATATATTATACAATCTTTTAAACTTCATTTATTATGCAAAGAAAAAAATTTATAAAATTGTCTTCAATGGCATTTGGTGGACTCACTTTATCCTCGATTGCTTCATGTAAATCTACAGCATCAAATTCTAATGAGAAGCATTCAATGTCATCCAGTCCTAAGGTTGTTAAAGAAGAACAAGGGAATAGACTAAATGTCATTGGTGATAATCAACTAATTAAATTAACCGGAGAAGACACGAGCAATCAATTCACACTTATTGAGCAAGATAACTCCCCTGGCATAGGAATACCTCCTCATGTTCATGAAAATGAAGATGAAATATTCAAAGTTAATTCTGGTTCAGCAGAAGTTACAATTGGAAATAAAACTGTTATTTTGAATTCAGGAGATTTAGTTTTTTGTCCTCGGGGAATTCCTCATTCTTGGAAAATTATTGGTACAGAAAATGCCAAAGTTTCTCTAAGCATTTTTCCATCAGGATTAGAAAAAATGTTTAAAGAACTATCTGACTTACCAAAAGGCAAACCGGATATGAAAAAAGTCGCTGAGATATGTGGTAAATATAAAATCACATTTGTATAAAACTGCCCCTTAGTATCATAAATCTATATAGCAAAAAATTAGTCCCCACATCAAAATGTGGTTACACTACCTATTTTAATACTATAATTTTGGGTTATAAATTATGAAATAATATTTATTAACCCTTAAATTCTAAAATTATGAATTTTTCTATTCAAACAGGTACAGTCCCTAATTTTACTGCTTCAAGAAAAACAGGATGGTTCAACGTTAATTTTCCTCAGCCGTTTCAAACTACTCCTATTGTCTTTGCTCAAACTCAAACATTCAGAGGCCCCGATACACCTGGAATCAGAATCCAAAACGTTTCTGCAAACGGTTTTGAAGTAAGAATGGATGAACTACAAGCAAGTGGTGCAACTTCTTCTACGCAAGGCAGCTTAGGTAGATTTGTCTCTGATGGAGTTCATCCAAATGCTGAAACACTTGGTTGGGTCGCAATTGGATAATATAAATGCTTTTTTAAATAAGTACTTGGAATGAGTTATCAAAGTTTCCAAGTACTTATTTATTGATTAGACTTACTGGTTGTTCACAATTATTTTTTTATAGAAAGTACTTCTACCGAGTTCCATTTCCATGAAGAAAATGCCAGAACCTAATTCACTCAAATTAAGGTCAAATTTATTAACCCCTTCTTGAACAGAAAGTGTTTGAACCAATAGTTCTCTTCCTGCAACATTAAAAGCTCGTAATTGCAAAACGCCTGATTCAATTGTTGTAATACTCAATTGAGTTTGCCCCGCTATCGCAGGATTGGGAGCAAACGAACTTGAAATGCTAGCCTCTTTCATTCTTAAAGCAATGACACTACTGTACTCAAAGTTATCGTCAAAGTCTATTTGTTTTAGACGATAATAGTTTACTCCAGGACTTAGATTATTGTGGGTAAATTGATATTTTTTTGTTTCGAAGAATGTGCCACTCCCCGCTCCATCGACAAACCCTATACTATTCCACTCCATTAGCTTCTGGTCAATAGAGTGCTCAATACTAAATCCTTTGTTATTAATTTCAGAGGCCGTTACCCAGTCTAATTCTACACTTTCAATTCCCTTTATCCGGCCTGTAAATGAAACTAATTCAACGGGAAGTAATGATCCTGAAAAATTACTGGGAACATTATCCGGCCATGTACCAGTATTATTCCAATTTGCTGGATTATTTATCATCATTAAACATTGAACATGAGTGCCGTTACACTCGGTACTTCCTGCATAGTGGCCTTCATTAGAAATTTGGATAGCATGCGTCCCATTAGTTAATCCCATGCCAGTTAAGGTATGATTGTCAGAACAACAATCAAATTCACCAACAACAGCAAGAAAAATAGCGCTAGGGTCGCGATTACCAACAATAGCGGTGATTTGGTCTCCCGGTGCAATTATGAATCCGGAATCAGATAATGTAATTGAACCAATGTTAACAGTGGGGCTTTGAGGATTCTGCACAATTATTACGGTTCCTGCATTTATCTGCCCCCCCGTGTTATTTGTCCATGTATTTTCTCCTTCACCTGTGGCAGAGCTCCAAGCTGCTCCTAACCATTCTTCATCAATGAATTTAATTACGGTACCATCTGGACAGTTATCTAAAAAAACAAATGCATACCCATCTACAGGATCTGTTTCATAAGCGACAAATGCTATGTCTCCCGGGTCGTCAATCATATTATCTAATTGCGCAAAAGCAGTATAATAGCATAAGAAAGCTATCAAAAAAGTAAAAACTAATTTCATAATCTAAAATTTTAGTACTTAATAAATAGAAATTGTAAAAATTCGAAGCCGTTCGACAAAATCATTCAGTGCATGCTCTTTTTCATCCATAATCTGAATGCCTGTCTTTTCAATTATTCTACCTAATCAGCCGAAAGCATAAGAAGAAGAGCTTACCGCAAACAGCTCTAATTTTCCAATAGGCTAAGGGTAAACAAATGTTGTAAAAGCACCAGTTTTGTTTGAGGAAGAAACCAATTTGGAGAATTCCATACTGATTTAGTAGTCCATATACAAAGTGAAATATTTTAGCTCGATTCCATAAAGATGAAGCAAAATTTCAAAAGAAAAGGGTTCAAAAATGGGCGCGGTACAGAAAACAAGCTTTTGGTATGAAATGCAAAGGAGTAAAAATAAGGAAGATGAGATTAAGTCAGTTTTTTCCACGTTTTTTTAAAATCCAGCAAATAAGTTCTGGAGACGGGAACGATCAAATTCGAATATTTAAGTTTTATTTTTAAGCCCTGGGCATTCCCCTCTACCTCTTGGATGTTTTGAGTATTTAGAAGAAAGGCTCGATGAGTACGGACAATTTCAGTATGCTGAGTTAATTGTTCTTCGGCCTTCGTCAACTTTGTTCGGAGACTGTGTCGGTTATTTTTTAATTGAACTATTATATAATTGCCATTTGCTTCAATAAATAAAAGGTGCTTTAACTCAAAACAAATTTTGTCCTTTCCATTTTCGGCAAACAGAATTACTTCAACATCATCCGAGGTTTTAGTATCAAGTAAGTTCTTATTGATCTCAGAGGCTAATCGGCGATTTTTTTTGAGTAACTGGATATAGCGAATTATGATTAGCAACAAGAATGAGACTAGAGCTATCATGATTAGTTGATTAAAATCATTTTTGAAAAGCAACCTGTCAATTCTGCTTTGTTCATTTATCAGAGCAGTATCCAATTCCTCTATTTTTAACTCCTTTTTTTTTAATTCGTCTTGCACTAACAATCGGTTCAGCTCATTTGATTTTTCCAACCGATATAGGCTATCGCTTATTTCAGCACTTAATTTTTGGAAATAGGAAGCTTTTTCAAATTCCTGCTTTTGTCGAAATAAACTTGCCAAAAAACTTGAAATCTCTCCTTTTTCGGGCAAAAGATTCAACTCTTTACTTAATGTTATTGCTTCCAAAAAATTCTTTTCAGCACTTGTGCTATCTTTCTCCGCTAAATCCAATAAGCCAGACTGAAAATAATAATAAGCCAGACGTCGGCCATTATTAAAAGATTTACTTGAAACTAAGGACTTTTCAATATAGACCCGTGCGCTATCTAATATGCCCAGTTTTCGATAAGCATTACCTATATTGCCTAATACAGTACCCGTTCTTTTTATACCGATTTTATTATAAATCGCATTCTCCTGCAAATAATAATCAAGAGCTTTTCTCTCTTCTCCCTGTTTATCCCAAATATCCGCCAAAGCATCCAAGCAAAGTGCGATAGATCGTTGGTTGTCGGTCGAATCATAATAAGCCTTTGCTTGTTCTATATATTTCCGAGAGATATCAAATAGTTCTACGTTTTTCAAGGTAATAGCAAAATTGAGTCGGGTAAGCGCAAGGTTTTCAAAATCTCCTTGCTCCTCAACAATTTCTAGTGCTTCCAAATAATATTTGACTGCTTTAACAAAATCCCCTCTTAGTTTGCAAACAAGAGCTAAATTTCCCAAGGCGAGTGAATATATATTTTTCAATCCATGTTCTCTGGCAATGGCCAAAGCTTTTTCATAATTAGCTTGAGTACTGTCCAAAGCAGTCAAATACCAATAAGCATTACCTGTATTTAAATAAATAGATGCAAGTGCTTCGTAATTCTCTGAATCTTGGTAATAATCATACGCTTTTTGGAAATATTTTATAGCTTTTGTGGGTTTATCATTTCTGTAGATATTCTTACCCAAAGCAATCCAACAGTTAGCTTCTCCTTCTTTATCTCCTATTTTTTGGAAAGCATCCAATCCCTTATTAATATACGAATTGGATTTAGGGTATTCTCCTTTAATAGCATATAAAACACCCAAATTATAATAGCTGTTCGCCTCTCCCTTTTGGAAGTTAATCTTTTGAGATAATTCCAAAGCTTGGTTAGCATAGGACATTGCCATTATGGGATTGGAGTTTCTTAATGCTTTGGCCAAACTTATCATTAGTTCAACTTTCTCTTCTTTTTCAACTTCGTCAATTCGAAGAAGGAGGCTGTCAATATTAGTTGCCGAAATGGAAAAGCAAAAATGTAGAAAAAGAAAGAGAATAAGATGTCTCATATTATAGTTCTAATAAATTAAGGAACAAAGAAATCATCTTCCTCCAAAATATTCAGTAGCATGCATATTATTCTGAAAGGTTAAGTTGCCATGAAATGCCATATTTGTCTTCACACCATCCGAATTTTTTACCAAAGCCATAATCCCCTGAACCACCGTAGTTGTCAAGAGGAACCATAATCTGGCCTCCATTTGAAGAAAGTGCTTCAAACAAAATTTTCATCTCATTTTCTGACTTACAATCAACGAACAATGATACTCCTGGTGTAAATGACCAAGCGTGATTAAAATTACTTTCGGAGACCCTATACTCTACACCATTTAATGTAAATACTCCATATTTGATAAGCTCTGGTGTTCCTCCAGCCTCTCCTTCTGAATATTTTGTGATGCTTTTGATTTCTGAATTCGGAAAGATAGAAGTGTAAAATTTTATCGCTTCTTCCGCTCTTCCGCATTGATCACCTACAAATGTTAGGAATGTTGTTGTTTGCATTTTCTTAATTTTTTTCAATATAAGGAATTATTTTAGAATGAGAAGTTCTAAGACTCTAGGAAGATAAAAGTGCTACTATTGCTCAATTAAGTAAGGGCGATTATACTGATCTTAATTGATTCGGGAAAAGGAATATACTTCGCCTCAGGTATAGCAAGCTGCAAGGGGCATCGGATAAGTGGCGGTCTGTGCCTATCCCAGAATGGGTGACTTCGTAGTGTGAGCGCGCTCCGACGAGACTATAGTTTAGCCGCTCCATTCGATACCGCGACGATCTGTTTTTTTGAACCCAATGTTAACATAGTGTTAAATGCTATTTTATTTCCCAACCAAAATTTGAATTCTATAAGTCTTTAAAAATAATTACTATTACATTAATTAAAAATAAAGCTTATGAAATCTGTATTGTTTACTTTTATGCTCATCTTCATGTCTTTTTCGACAAGTACCCTTAAGGCTCAAAAAAATGAAAATAGTATTGAATTATCAAAAATAAGGAAGTCGAAATTTCAAGTTGATTTAGATATTAAAAATATTTTTAGTGGATTAAATACTTCAAGTTTAATCTTCAAGAGGAAAATTACTCCCGGAAAACTAATTGATGTAAATGCAATAAAACTAATTAGATTTATTGGGCGTATTCAAACTCAAAATAAAGTTTCAGATGAAAAAATACAGGTTAATTCAAATTCATCTGATTTTATTTTGTATAATACAAGTTTCTTAAATATAGGAATAGGTATTGGCTATGAGAAACAAATAATGCATAGAGGATTTGTACACTATTTTGGCTTTGATTTAATAGGACAATATTTCAAAAATCAGCCTGCCTATTCTGGTCTGCTTAATTTCGTTCAACCAAATTTGAATGCTTATAGAGACCAAATCATAAGGAATATTGGAGGAGGGATCACCCTTTTCTAGGGATTAAATATTATTTTACTGAACGGATAAGTCTTGGAATAGAAACTAGTTTTACTATTTCATATCTTCAGTCTAAAGTTACGAATTTAGCCCTGAGGCAAGTAGAAAACCCAGATGGATTTATAGAGGTTGAAACGTATGAGTCAGCTAATAATACTTCAAGTTTTTTGTCAACTAGATTTAATAACTTAAGGTTTTTGACTATTGGTTACACTTTTTAGGTTTATTTGAAAAGCATCATACCTTTTGTTTTATAAAAAACTATTATCAATAGTATTCAAAGTTTAAGTGATAATTATTTTCTGGTAAGTCATGGATTGTGTACTGAAATTTCAATGGTAAATCATTGTTTATTTCAGTTATTTCGGCTGATATATTTTCTTCCAAATAATTACCACCACCATCTAAAAAAGAAGATTTCAAAGGCAGATCATTTGATATTTCAAGTCCTAGTGCAAGTCCTATAAATCGATCATAAAAACTGAAAGAGTAATTAAACACAGGATTGAATGCAGAATTGACATTTGTTTCGCTTTCAAAGTCTGAAAAGGTATATTGCCAAATAAGTAAATTAGTATCAAGTTCATTTGTTGCGAAGTATGATATGGTATCAATATTATTTTGAGCATCTCTTTTAAAAAGTGCTTCATAAAAGTAGTCATTTTCAATGTCTAAATAATTTTTAAAAGTGCTTACATAGCCATTATTGACACCTAGAATATATTTTTCTTCCAGTGTAAGAGATGTTAAAATGATTTGATCATTTATATAATTTATATTGTAAGTTTCAACAGATTCTGTACCACTATTTTGGAATTCTTGTGTTACCCTTAAAGTACTAATTACATCATTATTATAATCAATGTTATAAATTGCTGAATAAAAATTTCCTTGCGAGAATTCAATAGAGATAATTCTCTGACTATTGTCATAAAATATTTCAGTTGTATTGTCAATTAAGTCTTCATTCACAACTTCTTCGACTTTTTTTAATAATCCAGATTTTGAATCATTTGAAACTTCATCGTCATTCATGCATGATGAATGAATAAAAAGAAATGTAAGAATGAAAAATATTAAGTATTTACTTTTCATAAATCTTGATATTGCTTGATTGAAACTCGTCACTATATTGCCATTTTTAAAATTCAGATTCAAATGCTTTTCTCCTAAATAAATAGTTAATTCTGAATCTAATTCTATCACAGTTTCGAGATAATCTATTTTGTTAAACCTAGCATGTCTTATTCTTTTACCCCTGATTTCTACATCCAAATCGAATGAGTCTAATTCTACCTTGTTTTGTAATATTTGATATTCTTCATGAAGTATTAACTCTTTTCGGTTTTTATTTTTTGAGACGATTTTATCTAAGATGCTACTTGGACGGTATAACATTCAGAGGTTGGTAGGTAACTCCAGCCTTTGACTCTTTCAAGTTTATCCAATCGTTTTTCTTGTATCCCATTTACTTAAGTGTAGTTTTTTGCTTTTTATTGTTGAGTACGTGAATGTATATGACGTATCCTCGTTCAAAATGAAACTTCCCTCTTTTATACACTTCACAATTTAAGATATTACTTCTATATTTGATAGTAAGTCGCTCATATACTTGAGTTGAAGCCAATAAATCAAAAATCCCATTAATTTTTATCAGGTCATTAACAATCAATAAAATGAAAATCAAAATAAGCCTCTTAACCTTTGGTATCATCGCATTCCTTATCAGCTGCCAGCAGACTTCATCAATAAATTCTTCTAAAGTTGAAAAGGGCATAATCAAAGTGACAATACTTTATCCTAACAGCGACGGAAAAACATTTGATATGGATTACTATTCCAATAAGCATATGCCAATGGTTGCAAATTTATTAGGCGACTCATTAAAGCTATTTGCAATTGATAAGGGGATAGCAGGCAGGACGGCAGATGAACCAATTCCATATTTGGCCATTGGCTATTTATACTTTGATAAGCTTTCAGCCTATCAAAATTCTTTCGGACCAAATGCGGAAAAAATCATTAGTGACATCCCGAATTATACTAATATTCAACCAGTTGTTCAAATTAGTGAGGTATACCAATGACTATACAAAGGTCGGTAGATTAGAGATTAACTAAAGATTGTATGGGGTACAATAAGGTGTGTGATGTTTGTACGATTTTTACTATGAGACTGAACGTTACAATATATTCTTATTGTATAGAGCGATTCAGCTCACATGAATCATCCCAATTTTTTAAAAATCTATAAAACGTGATTTCTGAGGCTGAAAGACAGTGTTTTATCATAATAAATCAGCGTCTTTCAGCGTCAAATAAAAATAAAGAATGACTCATGTTTAGTCTCTATTCAGTAAGCTCTTATTCTCACAATAGTCATTTCCCAGAAACTTCAGTAACAATCTCCCAAAACGCTTGTCGGAATTGATAGTTTGTCAATCCAGCATTCATCGGTTTTTGATCAACTATTTTGCCTAAAGTTTTACCTTCTGGCGCACCTAATAAGTCACCGGATTCACCATATTTTCCATCAAGGCAATTTACATATTTTTGCGCTGCTTGTTTTGGGCTTTGGGCAATTCCAAATAAATTCATCAGAGGAAAACCAATTTTCTCAAACATAAATCGCTTAGGATTGGGGACATCCCGAAGTCCTTTTGTTCCAGAAGTTAAACCGGGAGAAAACCAAACATAAGTTTTAGTCTTATCCTGTTCCGCCAATTGTTGTACTAATAATCCACTCATAAACTTTGCATAGCCAAGTGCATCTAAATCTTTGTATTTACCAAGCCCTTGGAAGATGTAGGTTTTAAGTTCTTCCACCGACTGGAATTCAGGCTTCTTCATCATTCCTTTGATACCTCTTGCACCTTCACCCCCGGGGAAAATGATTCGAGCATTCGGAGCAAGCAAAGCCCTTTGATCAAGATGCTTCAATATTAAATAAGCTCCTATTACATTTTGATAAATTGTTTTTTCAATCTGTAAGCCATTGGAAGAAATAAATTGGAAATCATTTGCTACTACCATTCCTCCAGCTTGTAAAAACACAATGTCAAAAACCTCCTCTTGAGGAATTTTTGAAATGGCTGATTGAATCGCTTTTTCATTCGCCATATCAAATCCACCATAAGGATCTAATTGAATGTTTTTGGCATTTTGTTGGAGCAATTGTTCTTTTGTCCATTCTGCTTTTTTAATTGTACGGCAAGCCAAGGCAATTCTTTTAACCTTTTTTTGGGTTAAGATTTTAACAGTTTCCAAACCTATTCCTCCATTGGGGCCAGTTATAAAAATATTTGCGTCTTTTAACATTAATTAAACGTTTTTAGATTTTTCTTAAATACCGAACCGTCAATGCCATTGGTAGCATAGGGACACATAATACCCATGTAAGGATGGCAGACCACATTGGGAACAAATGAAGAAAAATGATTTAACTTTGTTGTTTATAAATTGACATGTGCTTCAAAGTCTTCAAAAGTAATCGTACCAAAACCGTGTCCAGAAGCCAAGCTATTCCCATTTGTAAAACCAAGATTGACTAAATTATTATACAATTCCGTTGCTGCTGGCTTAATAAAAGGAGGAAGCGGGATAGAAGTATCAAAGAATCCTATAGGATATGAATCTGTAGCGAATATTAATTTTTCATTCGGAAGGTATAACAAAAGATTGTCTTCTGAATGAGAGCCTCCGACATGATAAAGTTCGATAGGTGTATTGTCATCAGTTAAAGTGATCTGATCACCTTCAGGTACTAAATTAATATCAAAATCATTAATTTGATAATCGTCAAAAATAGTATGCGTTGAATTAAAGACCCTCGTTAAGTAATCTTCAACAAGGGATGAAGTTACCACCTCTGCTCCTTGAGCTACATAAGGTCGAATACCATCAAAATGATCGGTGTGGTGGTGAATGGAAATAATATGTTTAACAGGCTTATCGGGATAATTCATTGCTATCCAATCCATAACTCCTTCGCTAACCTCTGGATATAAATTGGGTTCAACTACAGCAACACTATTTTCCTGAATAATAACTAGTGAATTGTATCTATGATTTCTAAGTGAAAATACATTACTTGAAAATTCTGTAGCTGTAATCGTGGCTTCTCTCCCATCCCTGGGTGCTCCAATACCTAACCATGCTTGGTGAAAATTAGACATTTTGGCACCGCGTTCAAAGTCAGTCGCGTTGTACACGGGGTTTGCACCTGCGGGAAAATCAAACTGGGTAGTGGCAAAAATCGGGTTGGCTTGAATATTGGTACGGGTCTCTTCATATACAGTATGACCATCGTAAACAATACTAATGTTTTCAGCAAGGCTATAATCACTTACGGTATTATAATTACTATAATTTACTTCTAAGACTACATCACCAAAAAGATAATCATAATCAATAGTTTGAATCCTATTGATTTGCCCTGAAGATTGGTCAATGAAGATATTAAATGTACCATAATTATCTACATAGTTAAGGGTATAATGTGTCCTTCCATTTACTTGGCTATCTGGCCCTAAGCTTAGACTGCTCTCATCAGTGCTAGCTTTTTTAATCAAAAATTGTGGATTAGTATACAGGAAAAAACGCTTAGCAGAACCTACCCTATCTGATAGCATATCAGGTTCAGAAACATCAAAGATGCCATCTACTCCATCAATGTAACCTAAATTATTTTGAATAATTTCTGTGAAATCAACCGAGCCTCCAAGAATGTAAAATGACTTTTGGTAATTTGCGATCAAATTGTTATTTAAATCATCAATATTGACACTTGTTGTAATATCTGAAGACAAAGCCACATCGCCAACTGTTGTGGCTTCGCCCGCTACAAACCTTTGAGCTGTATTCGCATACGAAAATGTTTCTAAACCATTAAGACTACCAGAACTATGAATTGCCTCATTTGCTAAAGCTAAAACTTCTTGGACTGTCTTTGAATCAGAGGTATTCATATCATCATCATCTTTGCACCCATAGACAAGAAAAAAGGAACTTATTAATGCAAGGAAAAATACTTTTTTTAATTTGATACTAAACATATTTATATTTTATTTAACAATGAAAATTTTATTTTAATTTGCTATAGAAGTTGTTCAAAAATGGCTGTTATTAAGTTGTTAGACGGAATAAATAAGTTTCCTATTTAGACGAAGAGGTTTTGCAGCTAATCGACTCAAAAAAACTGCACATAGCTAGCTACGTAAAGCTTTTTGAGGAAGAGTAGATGTAAAAGATCAAGTATAAACGGGCTTTATTTAGTCCGTGTCCCTTAGTGAGCTATTGTTGAAAAGTTTCATAAACTTAAAACCCAATTTTTCCCGTACTCGCAAAATATTCTTTCACTTTTGGAGTAAAAGAAATAGCCATAGATATTATCGCCACTAAGATGCCTATGTATGCACCTGCTGGTAAGGCAATCAGAATATTGAGGATAAACGTAATTCTTGCTCCAATGATATTTCTTTTAAGGATAAAGAAAACAAGCAGCGCAAAACTCAGGATATAAGCTCCCCCTGTATAGATCATATAAATGGGATCTAGTCCATCAATAGAAATATCTTGTGTGGTAAACACATAATAAAATATAAAGGGAAGAATCATCATCAATGCATTAAGGATGAAGATAATTCTTAACTGAATTGGCTTTTTAACAAGGTCTGTAGTTTCTGTCATTTTGAATGATTTTTAAATTTATACTATTAAAGTTTCTTGTAGATTCCCAATCCTATTGTTCCATTGAAGCCTACATATTTAAAATTTATCGGGACTAAGGGCATTACTAAATTCAGTCCGAATCCGTTTGCCATTTCATAAGCTGCTTTTACGCTGATTGCCGCCCATTCCTGGTCATTAGGATAAAAGCCAGTTTGTTCCAAATTTTCATTACGGTAAGTACCATTATCAAGGGAATGTCGAGCATTTAAAGCGAGTGCCAAATTCCACTTTTGTCCTAACGTCCAACCATGTTCTAAATTTATTTCAAGCACATCACTAAAGTCATTGGTATATTTATGATAAGCTATTGCCAGAAATCCATAGTGCTTTTCTTTACTTCTACCGATATGCACCATTGCACCAAAAGAGTTAGCATCAAAGCCCGTAGCCAATCCTTTATCCAAATCTTTGCTTATTGTATTCCAAGAAGTTTGAAGAGAAACGGCCACCTTTACTTTCTTTTCTAACAATCCATATCTAATTGCAAGTCTGGGATTACTAAGTCCAAACAAATCACCTTCTTCCAACAAATTGTCAAAGTGTTGTTCGTCTGTTAAACCTCCCGTACTAATATATTTGAAAGGCAAAGAGGCAATTACATCCAATTTGTTGCCCAAACCATATTCAAGGTAAAAGCTATAATCGGAGTTAAAGGTTTTTCTGTTGATCCCCTGTTTATCATTTATAAACCTTCCGTTAAGCAAGGACTCATAACGATAGGCTGGCAAAATAGATTGGAATTGGATAAACCCTTTACCTTTTTTTTGAGTCCAGGGACCTTGAGTAAAAGCAGGAAAACCAATGCATAACATTAATGCACACATCAATACTTTACTATATAAGTTTTTACTAAGCATCTTTTAAGTTATTTATTAAAAAAACAAACAAGCACGATGCAAAGATGAGACTTATATATTCTTATGGTCTGGAGAATCTGTTCAAAGAATTGGAATTTTAGCTCAAAGGCTTTTCTCTGAAATTAGTAGGCGAGCAATTATAGTATTTTTGAAAGGTTTTTGTAAAGTACCCAACGTCCGAGTATCCACAATCATATGCTACTTCTGATATTCGAAGATCTGTTGTTCTTAGCAAAAGTTGAGCTTTTTCCAATCGTTTAGAAATAAAATATTTATTAGGAGGCGTTCCATAAACCGTAGAAAATTTTCGCTTAAACGAAGACAGACTTAAACTCGTTAGAAAAGCAAAGTCTTCCAAATTGAGGTCATCAAAAAGATGTGCTTGAATCACTTCTTGAAACTCATATTCATTGGCTTTAAACAGCGCACCAAATATTTTTTGATTATTTCCACTTGAATCTGTTTTCACTAAAATATGTATCAACTCTTGGGTTTTAATACGAAGTAGGTCTTCGGAAATTAAGAGAGGGTTGTCTAAATAGTACCTCAAATTTTGGTAATAGTCATTCAATAATGAATTATTTTCTGCCTTTTGGATAGGAAAAATTTGTTTAGCGTTCTGCCCAGAAAACCATTCAGGCACATGGTTTTGATAGATTTGTTTTAGCATATCTGATGTTAACTGAAATACGATAACTTCGTTGGGATCATCAGTTTCATTAGGAACCCAATTATTAATAAAATTGTCAGATTTCATGATGGCAGTATCACCTGTCTTGAGTTCAATATATTGATTTGCGGCATATAAATTCGAGTGTCCGTGAACGACATGAACTATACGAGCTTCATTTATTAAGGTATCAGAGATTTTAAATGGTGGTTTAAAAAATGTTCTTCCCAATACTACCCAATCTTTTATTTTATATATACTTAATTGTTTGTTCATTTTATTTTTTTAATGTTGCAGAACGGCAGTCTGTAAAAATACTCATCCCTCTATCGCAGGGGAGTACATAAAAAAGAAGTATAGCCAATCCTCAGCATATTTTTTTTAGTTTTTTTACATTCTGGCGCTCGATGCAGACGACGTGCCGCCGTTTAAGCGGTATTGAAGTATAGCCTTTGTGTCTTACCTTGAATGGACATCAAATTCCTTTCAATATAAGGAATTATCTTAGGATGAGAAAGTCCTAAGATTCTAGGAATATGAAAGCTCTATCGCTTGGGTAAATTACGTTATCCGATTTTCCAGATGAATGAATCGCGAAGTTCCTGAGATTAGGATAGCTTTTTATCAAGTAGGAAAACATATTATGAATTTAAAAATCCATTCTGTCACGGAACGCTCGACAGATAGTCGTGACGCAGCATGGACGTTTGCATTGTTATGTTGTCTTTCCAGCTAAAAGTGTGGCCAATTCTTTACCATAATTTATAAACGCAATGGTTTCATCTGTCCGCGCCAATTTGATTTTATCAAAAATGACTAGTGCCTCGCCATTACTTTCTAAATGATAAATCTGATGTTCTTCGAAAAAGCGAATGATTTCATCTGTAAAAAATGACCGAATTTCAGACTCCTTATTCCCCATAATCAGGAACTTTTTAGAAAAATCTGGATACATCTCAAAATCTATATCTTTATAGCCCGTAAATGCCATCACTCGGTCAAATATTTTTTCAAATACGCCTTCTTTTTCCATTGTGAAAATGGGTATTTTTTTATTCAATTTTAAGACCATCAGCGTCGTATTAAACGTCTCAGCCGTAAAAGCTGCGCCTTCATTGAAAGTTACATCCGCAATTTCCCAAGACACCTCTAAATCTTTAAATATTCCTTTGATACAATTTGATTTTCGTTCAATAGGTCTAATTTCAAAAAAGTGAAAATTCTTTAGGTAAGAAGTATTCCAATCTACTTTATTCGTGTATTGATAATCTTTTTCATTTGCTAAATTTTGTAATCGAGTTTGCCTTGGCGATAATTTATTGGTAGAATTGTTTAAAGAAATTTTTAAAGCTCTATTATGGTTAGATGATGAAACATGTGAATCCAATCCTTTTATTACGACTTTACCGCCTGTATCATTTTGCATTTTTAAGTAATCTACTAGGTAATCCATATAAGTCATGCCTACCAATCTTGTTTCCGATAAATCAATATTGACATCTGCTCCAGAAGGAATTTGAGACACTAATTTATCGACTTTTAAGATGCCTAAAAAATTCGCAATCCCCTTAATTTTTAAATTGTAACTGCCATCTGAATTCATAGCCAAATTTGAACCCGAATTATAAATCATTTTAAAAAACTGAGGTATGGACACCCTTGCCAATAGCATGTGACTGACCATTGCCAATAATAATCCGCCAAGTAATCCAATTAATAAATTAGTATAAAGGGTTAAAACCATCGTGCCAACAAAGAATATTAATTGCTCAGTTCCTTGATTATAAACTTGTTTGAATACGGCAGGCGAAGCCAATTTAAATCCAGTATAAACGAGTAAAATAGCAAAAGCACATAATGGTACTTGTCTCATTATTGGGCTCAATACTACAATAAAAAGTAACAATAAAAGTCCTTGATACATATTAGACCACTTTGTCTTCGCACCATTATGGATATTGACCGTACTTCGAATAATCACAGCAATAATTGGCAAGCCCCCAATCAAACCAGCTACCATCGTACTCAATCCAACACCTGTCAAATCCTTATTCAAGTCCGTCTTTCGTTTATAAGGGTCAATTTTGTCAACTGCTTTCGCAATGGCTAATGATTCAATACTTGTTATGATTAAAATGGATAATACGGTTGTCCAGAATTCAATTGTATCAATTTTACTAAAATTAGGATGCATTACTGAATCCATAATATTATCAGGAATATCTAACAATAGTTTAGGGCCTACCTCATATGCCTTTCCAAAGAATGAAAGAGTATGTTGGTCAAAGAAATTGAAAAGATAAACAAACGGAATAGAAAGGGCAACGACCCACATTGGTGCAGGCAAAATATGGAAAAACCGATAACTGATTTTGGAATGAAACAACAATAAAAGTAAGCCTGCCAAAGCAATAATCACCACAAAAGGATTAGCTTGAGGTAAGTATACAACCGCATCAATGAGGTTTTGTATAATACTCGGACTATCAGAATGTGTGCCCATGGCAACATGGATTTGTTTTGCAAAAATGATAATTCCAATGGCTGCCAAAATACCATGAATCACGGAAGAATGGAAGATATCCGCTAATCGACCCAATTTCAATAAGCCCAATAACACTTGAATTGCGCCTGAAACAACCACTGCTGCCAATACATAATTAAAGGCTTGCCCTGAACCATCATCCATCAATGCAATACCCAAAAGTATGACCGCAATGACTCCTTTGGCAGGTCCGTTGACTGATATATGACCACCCCGATAAAGGGTTGTTACAACACCACCAACAATTGCTGAAAGAATACCTGACATCGCAGGTGCACCCGCTGCCAAAGCAATACCTAATGAAAGAGGTAAAGCAATGAGTGAGACACTCACCGCTGCGATTAAATCACTTTGCCAATTTTCAATCAATCCCTGAAAGCCTTTTTTGGGTGTAATTTCCATTTATTTAACTATCCGATGGTTTATAAAATAGTAAGATTAAATTCTATGTGCAAAATAGTAAATATTCGGAATTATTTGGAATGAGCGAGGAGAGATGTTAAGGAAAAATATTCTATTTCATACTTCTTAGGTTTGTCTCCTGAGGTTTTCTTCATATAACTGACGGCATTATCTAAAATTACATGATCTAGTTTTGCAGGTATATGAATCGCAAAGCTCCCAATACAGATTGAATGCACCACAAGTTAACATATTGTTATAAAAGTATGTAGCAAATGGATGTCTTGGTATATGTGGCCTTGACCATATGTTTACTTTTCTATCTTTGACTGTTTTTCTATATATCTGTTGTAATCCTTGGTGACCGGTTTCGTTCAATATTAAAGGCAAAGTCTTGCCATCTTGGCGACTTTGGACCTTTATTATTATGTGTCGTGTCATTCTAATATTTCAAAAGCTGAATCAAAAAACTTACGTAATTCTGCTACTTCTTTCAAAACATATTTCCCATTACTGCATTCTTGAATTACCGAAGGGAGAACATCATATAGATTTGAAAGTGAATTTTTTTCTCCTGTTACTAAATCATAAAAACTTGCGCCATCAATTTCACGTACTAATGAATTAGGAGGACATTTAGCTCCCTTACTTTTATCAGGTGGTGTAAATTCTGAATTATAGCGGTTCTTCTTTTTCGGAATTATTGCAACATAATAAGAAGTGAAATCTTTATATACACTCGTTTTAGGCATTACTAAACTTTCTAATGAATAGTATAGATCAGCTAATTTTCCTCCTGAAATAGTGTTATACTTATTTTTTACTTCTGCAATTATTTTGTTCTTTGGAGAAACTAGGTCAACGATATTTCCAGTTTTGAGATTATCCCAATCGTCTATAGATCCTAATATTATTTGATGAAATTCACCTACATGGTTCTATAATGTTTTTTGAGCTTGCCTTGTTGATTCAGTTGTCAACCAAGTAGAGTAGTCAAGGTTAAAACCAGACATTACAAAAAGTGCTGAAAATGGATCTATAACATTTTTACCAAATTCTTTTTTTACTTTTTTTTCCGCTTCTTTTGCTTTTGTGAGCAAATGATTTACAGCATTATTAAGACTCTCATCACTTATCCAATCTAATTTTGGCATATTTTACTATTTAATGAAGTCCAAAAATAACAAAATAATAAACTATTAAGAGCATGTTTAAATTTTGTTCGCTTAGGCGAAAAAGCAAGATTTTATGACCAATCAAAGCTCTTTTCAATTGGAAAAGCCTTAGCTATTGCGATTGAAAAAGCCGCAGAGTGGGCGAAAAGACGTTTTTGTAGCCCAGCTAATAATTTTTAACCAGACTCTAAGAGTAAACTTGATTTAAGAGAGAGATAATAGAGTACCCAATTTCTTTAGCTAAATTTACTGGAACTGCATTTCCAATTTGCTTATACTTTTGTGAAACTGAACCTGAGAAAATCCATTCATCAGGAAAAGTTTGAATTCTGGCATACTCTCTAACGGTAAAAGGTCTGGTTTCATCTGGGTGACATCTTTCAGTTTGTTTTTGAGCTGGGCTACATGTTAATGTTAAACAAGGTTCGTCCCATCCTATTCTTCTAGCCATTCCTGTTTTTCCGCCGCCTAAATAAAAACTTTTCAACATATATTCTTTCTGAATATCAATCGGTAAATCTCTCCAATACCCTTTTGGAGGGACAAGATCTAAAATTTTCTTTTTACTTTCAGGGTATTTAGAGCCTTCGGAAAGAGGTACATCTGAATCAAATAAGGTTCCTTTTTTTAAAGCATCTTCAAGGTTATAGATTTTGTTGTAAGGTCTTGGATAGCTATAAGTAGCATTTAGGTCTTTTCTTATTCCAATCAAGAAAAGTCTTTCTCGCTTTTGGGGTACATTATAATTAATAGCCTTTAGTACTTTTACAGGGAGAACAACATTGTAACCAATTTCGTCTAAAATTGAAACCATTCCTTGAAGTGTTCTACCATTTTCATGATTAAATAAACCTCTAACATTTTCTCCAACACAAATGTCTGGTTTTACCTCTTTTACAACTCTTGCAAATTCATAAAACAATGTTCCTCTTGCATCTTCAAGTCCTAATTTTTTCCCAGCATAGCTGAAAGCTTGACATGGAAATCCTCCAGTAACTATATTAGCCTTACCTGCATATTCTTTAAAGGAAATATTTCGTATATCCCCTTCGATTACATTCCATTTTGGTCTATTATTTCTTAAAGTTTGGCAAGCCCATTTATCAATTTCGTTAAGTCCAATACACTTTAATCCAGCTTTTTCTAGGCCAATTGCTAAACCTCCTGCTCCAGCAAATAATTCAATAACTGAAAAGTCTTTATTAGGAATAACTTTATTGTCTGTCTCAATTCCAGATGCTATTGTTTGAAATTCTGGAAATATTTGTAAATCTTCCATTCTATACCTTCTATAATTGCTTATCGGTTCTCTTAATGCTTTTAATTTGCCAGAGTTGTCCCATCTTCTAAGAGTTTCTTTATTCTTATTTAGTATTTTTGAGACTTCCGAAATTGTGAATAATTTTTCCATAACCAACATATATAACATTATACATGGTTACAAATATACAAGTTCTTTTGAATATAGAAAATTTAAAATGAATTGTTTGGTTATTTGAGATTTCGAAGGGTTTATGACACACTGTATTCAATCACTATAGCTTTACACAAAAACGTAAAAAAACCTCCCCTTCCCAAAAACCAATCCCCTCAGACCCAATCCCAGTTTCTCTAACAGACTCTATTTTCTATTTTATTTCTTCAACATTTATTTCTTTTAAAATAATACCCTCTAAAAATAGCTTAAAATAACTCCTAAAAACGCTTTTAATATCCCAAGCATATCCCTAAACCGTCCCAATAAATCTTTCATCTAAAATGCTTATTGCGCGACGTAAATCATATACCGTGAATATTATTGAAAATTCTCCATAAAAAAATGCTTCCCTCACAGCTTCAGTCACCATTAGAAAAGGAAATACTCTGCATGATTATTTGAAGGACATAGAATCAATAATTGTCCGATTTACACTTGTCCTTTTTACACGATACTTCATCAAGAAAATAGCACACTTCATTTGCTTAGAACATAAAAAACACTTTACCACATCCAATATTCCTTTTATTTTGCACCTTTAAATTTTAATTAATTTATAACTTTTTATGAAATTTTGATTCGATAGCTTTATTACATAAATCCCCGTAGGCTGGTTACTTAAATCGATGGATAAATTATTAAATGATTGTGGCATCTTATAAATCAATTCTCCATCAAGCTTATAAACATTAATTTGAATATCATTGAGTGTATAGAAAGATATATTAAAATTACCATCTACTGATGGGTTCGGATAAATCTTTATTTGATTTTCATATTCTTCAGAAATTTGCTCTGTATTATCAATCAATACGAATATATCCATATTGTCAGAAATAGTACCTACTGTATCTACACCTTTAACATAACCAACAAGTCTAGAACTTTCGGTAGTTTCGAAACCACTCAGCTTGCTACAAATTAATCCGATACCTTCTTTAAATTCATAATAAAAACTTGCTCCAGAACAAGATCCAATTGAATTTAATGTATCTGGGTAGTAATCTGGTAGATTGGGGTTAAATGGATAATGGTACGAAATGAATTTATCTTGTTGGTAAGGAAATGGATTTCCCGTTTTTTTTACTACTCTTTGGTCCATAGCATCTTTATATATCCCCATATAATTTTTGACATCGTAATCAGCACTTCCTCCACATAAATACATCGAATTAATATGACTAACCAAGGTTTTGTTATAAAGTTCAGTATAGTAATCAGCGGAAGGTTCCTCAAATACAATAGTGTCGATCCCTTGTGTCGAACTTATAGGATATGATCCAGAACCGTCATCTTCGATTGTAGTTGTGACTCGATCAACTTCATAAATAAATCCTGTTGAATTAATTTCCTTTGAAAGGATTTCATATTTGTCAATGGTTTCCCATTGGGTAAAAAGTACATTACCGCTGTGTTCATATTGGAAAACATCTCCAATATCAAAATTATAAAAGTCCCAAAAATCAGGGATAATTTCGCCAATATTTCTTCCTTCAATTCCTTTTAGCTCATATGCATATTCGCCTTCTCGGAACTTGTATATTCCATGGTTTTTAGAAAGCCATATGGTATCATTGCTAGAAAGATGAATTACTTTTATAGAATCTATTTCACTAATTATTTCTTCTTCATAGACTTCTACTACCGTAGCAATTATATTATTAGTCGCATCAAAAATCCAGTTTTCATTCAAATTGGAATGTGTCCTTAATGTAAATGTTTTTTCTCCTTCAAAATGGTATATATCAGGTTCTTCTTTTAAAATCCTTTCTTGTAAAAATTGATTTTGATTAGCAATTTTGTAATCAGTCAACGAATCAAATATCCAAGGGCAGTCAAAACAATCTAAGACTACTTTATTAAGGTAGAAAAGAGAATCAGCATTTATGATTTTAATTGAATCAACCCACAGTGTATTGCTAATATAAGAAGTTGTATCAATTTGATAATTAAATTTTTCACTTGCATTAATAGGAGACCAATTTTGTGAAAAACAAAATGAAAAGGAGAATATTAATAAGACAGTAATAATACCTTTCATAGTTTATATTTTTTTACAAGATAATCATTTTTTGGATTTCGCTATATTTTCTAAAATTCTGTGTAGTTTATCGCATTAGTGGAAACACAAGATTAGCACGTTGGATTTTTCGTTTCTCTAAAGGTAGTTTCTCCACCATCTTTAAATAGTTTCCGTCAGGATATACACGGTTGGCCATTTGCAAAATTGCGAACATCTCCATCCGCTTGGCTTCTCCAATCGTAGGTTGTGGCCATGGTTTTTTCGGATCGGTATAGGGGGCGAGATAATCAAGTCCTGCTCTAAGACGTGAGTTACTATCATTAGTTTTCCAAATATCTACATCGACCTTCTCTGCAAGATACGCTACAAGGAACATAGCATGTAGGTTATAGATGCTGTAAAAAAGCGGACGCGTACGAGCTATTTCTTTAGGCATTGAACCATCAGGTTCGATCTGCGAAAAGATGCGATTCTGAGCGAACTTCTGTGCAATTTGTGTTGCTGCTTCGCGGTTTCCTGAATACAGGGCAAAGTAGATTGCCTGGGCATCGTAATACGAACCATGGTTGTTCTTCGACCTTGCTTCCTGTAGTGCCATTTCGTTACTTGTAAGCCATTCAAAATACTCCTTAGCCCATGCCTTCAATCTTTTACGCTCGGTATCACTTAACTCGGATGAACCAGAGATCAGCAAGGAACCTTCCATCGCACGTATCATAAGGCGACCATCCAATATGCCAGACTTAGAACCATCATTATGTCCGGGTCTGCATTGGGCATGATTGAGATTTGGGTTCATCCGAGTCGCTTCATCAAGAAACCAGACACGAAGAAGCTCGGCTGCTTTTTTAGCATACTTTTGTTCTCTAGTTAGATAGTAAGCAAGTCCCAACGTTTCGGTATTTATCCCTAGAGTCCCGATTCTTGGCCGGTCGGATTCCTTCAGGCTTTGACTACCTGGATATGTTTCGCCATCGCGCCGGATATACGGTAAACCATCAGGTTTATTTGGATCAGGCCACCAGTAACGGCTATAGCTAGCATAGTCATGTTTGTTCCCACTAGGTGGAAGTCTCTCTTTGTCCGTCACAGAATAAGGACCTTCTTGAAGCGCCCTATCAGCCTCCTCAATCAGTCGCTCAAATGCATACTTAAGTTTTGTATCGCTTTGCTCAATACGGATTTTAGTTTTCTCTAAATACTCAATATCCATCAAAATGGTTGTCGCAATATCATCATCCAAATTACATGCTCCATTCATTACTATTATTAATATTGCGATTAGAAATACGACTAGAGTATGTTTTTTCATTTTGACACCATGTGTTTAATTAATTATTTCTATAGGGTATTAAATATTGGATTAATTCAAACAATGGCTTATTGGTATAATAATTTGTATTCCCAATCTTTTCTTTAAGTAGTATTCCATCTTTTGCTAATTTATTTAAATAACTTGATGCTGTGATTCTTGAAACATTTAAGTCTCTCATTACAAATTCAATTTTAGTCTAAGGATGTTTGAATAAATTATTGATCAGGTCTTCCATTGCCATCATAGAATGGATGAATGCTCTCGAATTGATAATGTATAGTTATTATATTTTCAATAGCGGAACTATCCTTGGCTTCTTGTAGCCCTAAGGTATTGATCAAGATATTTTGATTAGGGATTGTTGATGCATCCCTTTAATTATGCTAAGGTAGCATGGGATTTCAAACTCTTAAGAATTTTACGCGTTTCGATTTCTTTTTAACGGGGAGTTATTCTAGTTTCCACACTTTTGACATAATCTTTGATCAATTTTGATTGAAATCTTATCAAAGGTAACCCTTTGTGTATAGAAAATGCAAAAATCTATACATTGACTTATTAGTATGTATAGATTCTCGACTTTTTTATTGATGGTAAGGCCAGTCCGTAAAAAACCTCTTCTTCCGATAGTAGACTATAAATCCTTGGTGAACGGTTTCGTTCAATATTAAGGTCGAAGTCTTAGCATGTTGGCGACTTTGGGCCTTAATTATTATCTGCTGACTTTATTTAGTATTAGTTATAATTTTGCTATATAAAAATAATTCGTTTTATATGAATTCATTGGGTCACCTACTCAAAAGAAAAATTTATTGTCAGTAAGAATTCAACGTTTGTTAAACTCTTGAAGTTTAAATGTACACTAAAAGAGTTGACCAAATAAAATCACTTAGAAGCAATAATTTTCTAAATTTAAATCTTAGTAAGAAGAAGAAAGAACACTTGCATTTTCAATAAAATGGAATTATATTTGTTCCCTTTAAAGAATTATGAATATAACTTATTCCTCTAATCATGGATGACTCTAAGAAAAATAACCCACCAATCGATATTTCTACGATTAATTACGAAGATTTAGTCCTTCCTCAAGACCACTGGGATGAAGAGCTTGATTTCAGAAAAGAAGCAGCGAATGATATTGAAAGTCATACAGATGTAGATTCTGAAACAATGGCGTCTACGATTTCTCTATCATAAGTGATGAAATCATATAAATTCACTTTCAATTCTTTTGCATCAGTATGTGCAGGCACTGGAAACAGTGTCGAACAAGTAAAATCAAAAAAGCAGTTTGATTATTTATATGGGTATTTAATGTCCCAGAAATGCGAGAGCATTTTAGTAGAGGAGGATTACATTAGCAAAGATTTCTTGGACAATTACCAATTTTATTATGCATCATGTTATCAAGGATATAATAAAAAATGTAAACGATTACATTTCTTTGACAGAAATATCGATGGAGTTTTTCTAGATAATCTAATAACTACTAATGGGAAAAATTCTGATATTTTTTTTAAAAATCATTACCTAGGATTTATAGTTATAAGACCTATTCCTGAAAAAATTATTGGATTTTCATTATTGAAAACATATAAAAATTTATCTGTAGACAAGTCTTTTTGGGGAACAAGAAAGTATGACGTCAATATTCTTGGAATAAAGTATCGGTTTGATTCTTTAGCATTTCAAGAGCAAGACGGAACTTTATCGGCCTGTGCTACTACTGCAATTTGGGCATCATTGAGTAAATCAAACTACTTAAATTACACTTTATTAAAAACTCCAAATCAAATAACAAAAGATGCAGGAATAACATCGAACTCAGGAGGTAGGTTATTCCCGAATAAGGGGTTAACAATAAATCAAGTTTGCAATTCATTGGTTAGAGCTGGACTTGAAACAGAAGTTTTTACTTCGCAAAAACCAGATGTTGTCAAATTTATTAAGGAGAAAAAATTAACAGATCCATTATCATTTTCTGATGCGCAAGAGATATTTAAACTAGAAAAAGAAAAACATATACCACCAATCCAATTAAAAAAAGTTATTAATGCATATTCTCAATTAGGGATACCTATAATTTGTGCTTTTCAACCATCCGAAAATGAAGAATTACATGCAATAGCAATAAATGGTTTTAAGAAATGTGAAGTCAATAGAACAAATATTCATGAGATTAAGACTTTTCATTATGAAGCAATTGAAACTTTATATGCTCATGATGATCAATGGGGCCCTTTTTGTAAGATTGAATTTAAGAGTAAGAAAAAATTTGGTATTGAAACAGTTTGGTCAGAAAAAAGAATTAAGAATGACAATGGTGAGACAACTGAAATTGTCAGCAATCCTAAAAAAAATAGTAGAGTATTATCTCTTGTTATTCCAATTTATAAAAAAGTGAGAGTTGACTTTAGAGACATAGAAAAGGCAATAATAGATATAAGGCAAATATATAGAAGCGCATTTAAATTTCTTAATTCAAACGTAACATTTGATTACTTTGCAATCAATAGTAATTTATTTAAAGAGAATATTCGAAAAACAGAGTTGGTATCAAATTCAGAGAAAGTTAAATTCCTAAGAAAATCTTTACCTAAATATATTTGGGTGATTCGAATTTTTAAGGATGAAAATATATTTAGTGATCTTATTCTAGATGCAACTGATGTTAGTTCTGGAATGCTTGGGATTTGTAAATTAAGTTATGGAGAGAATTTCCGTGAGATTAATAAATTTATTTCAAAAGTTGTTCTAGTTAATAAAAATTCAATTGTAAAAAATCAAAAGCATTCTCCTATTATTACAAAGTCACTTAAAACATTCATTATGTCAAATAATTTTTATGATTATTCACACTTATCTCGGTTAATATTGGAATTCCAAAATGACCCAAAAATTGTGGATTCGTTTGATCAGAATATCGAAATAGTGGAATCAGTAATTGAAAAAGCAGATATTAATGAGAGCTCAAATGACTCAGAAGTAGTTAGTCATCTGGCAAATTTTGGAATTTTAAATGATACAGTTATTGCTATCGCTCCATGGATTCCAATTCTTTGGGCATCTTTTAGTGTATGTAAATACTCTTTTCAAAAATTTAAAGGAAAACCAAGTTCAAAATGGACATCTAAAGAAAAAGATACTTTTAAACAGCTTCTTGTAAATGAGTTAACAGAAAAGAAAGTAGAAAACGCTGAATCAATAGCAAATTCAGTTATATCGGATATAGATTTCAAATAGCTTGCAATAGTATACTTTCCAAAAATACCAAAGCCATCACATTAATTTTTTCATCAATGCTCTAATGCTTTTTTCTTTGTAAATTAATTGAACAGTTTCTATATATTTCTCTACAAATCTTGGATTTTCATCAAGGTCGCCAAAAAGTTCACGCTGCCTAAGGAAAGCAATTTCATCGTCTTGAGTGTGCTTTGCAAATTGATGCAATTCAACTTTCATCGAATCAATAATTTCTAATGGCTCACCCTTTTCATTTATATTCCGATCACTATAATAGCACCATGCTGCTAAAATCAGCGTTGCATATTTGATGCTTCCATCGGTAGCTAAGTTTTCTTTAAGTGTAGGAATTAAAAACTTGGGTAACTTCGCAGAACTTTCTGAACAGATACGACTGACACTATCTTTTATGTTGGGATTGGCAAATCGCTCTTCCAAGCTATCTTTGTATTTCTCTATATCCATTCCTTCTATAGCGCCTAAAACAGGACTTACTTCTTTGTCCATAAATTGACGCATAAATTTTGAAAAAACAGGATCTTCCATGCAAGCATTAATTGTTGGATGTCCATGAATAGCACCAGGAATACCAAGCACAGAATGTCCAGCATTTAAAAGTCGGATTTTCATTTTTTCATAAGGGCTTACATCAGGTACGAATTGAACGCCTAATTTTTCAAGTGGTGGTCTAACATTCGAAAATTTATCTTCTACTACCCATTGAATAAATGGCTCACACACAACTGGCCATTCATCTTTTAGCTTATAAGTGTTCTGTAAATAATTTATAGCTTCGGATGTTGTTACGGGGGTGATCCGGTCCACCATTGTATTTGGAAAATTAACATTTTTTGCAATCCACTCTGCGAGTTCAGTATTCTTTTTTTGAGCAAAAGCTAATAACATTTTACGAGCTACGTCACCATTATGCTGAATATTATCACAAGATAAAATGCTAAAAGGAGGGAGTCCTTCTTCTCGACGTTTTTGTATCGCGGCTGTTAAGAAACCGAAGATTGTTCTTGGCTGATCTCTATATTGTAATTCATATTGAATATCTTGATTTTCAAAATTGAAATCTCCTGTACTTGGATTAAAATTATAGCCACCTTCGGTAATTGTTAAAGAAACAATTTTAGTATCAGCGTATGCCATTTTATCAATCACCAAATCCGGCGTATCTACTGCTAAGAGAAACTCTTTAATTGAACCTATCACTTCACTTTTAATGGTTCCATTGGGATGCTGTACCATAAGCGTATATAAGCAATCCTGTTTTTTGAGAATGTTATATATTTTCCGATCAGCTTCTCGCAATCCCACACCACAAATCCCCCAATCCAAGGCATTATGTTTTTCCAATAATTGATGAATATAATACGCTTGGTGAGAACGATGAAATCCTCCAAGCCCAATATGAACGATTCCCGTTTTTAATGCTTGTCTATTATAATTCGGGCATGAAAGATGTGGAGCAATCTGAGTAATATTATCTTGATTTAATTGAATGAATCCCATATCTTTTTTTAATAAAAATAGTTTTAAATAGTTGTCCTTTTACTTCTTTTCATGACCCAATAAGCAGTAACAAAATACAAAATGGTACAAACGAATCCATATGTATAGAAGGTTTCCCGATTAATGATATAAGCCGCTTCGTCAGCACTTCCAAATAATACAATGCCCGCTAAAATTAAGGTTGCACCCAATGAAGAGAAAGCAATAATATTTAATACTTGTGAAAAAATAGATGTGTCTTTGATAAAGGTACGTTCGGTATCAGCCATCTTTTGTTGATAGCGTTCGATGTTTTGATTCTGCGTTAATTCCTTCGCTTTTTCTTCTGGATATTCTTCTTTTGCACCATACTTACTCGCTAATAAGGTGTAAACAATAATTGTGAAAAACCAAGTAGGAATAAACAAATAATAGAAGGACATCACATCCAGCATATTCAAACCAAAACCAAATACTAAACCTAAACCCCAAGAAGCAACCGCGGGTAAACTATGAGTATAGTTTTGGTATTTGGACCAATATCTAGTATAACCTATTTTTGGAAAAATTTGATGCTCTGTAAAAACAATAGCCCCAACAGGTACTACTAATAAACCAGCATAAGTCAATAATGGTAGCATTTGAGAAAACACAAAAGGGAAACAGGCAATTATAACCATTGAAGCCCCAACTACCATGGTCGTTTTTCTAAGAGATATATTGCTAAAAATAGCTTGTGCCGCTAGACCTGCTCTATACAGATTGGTAATGGCGGTAGTCCATCCTGCCACAATTACGATAACGAATCCTGACCATCCCAAAGCATAATAAGCAACATCACCAGGGTCTAATTCCACGATCGCTTTTCCTAAAATCACCGCAGTACCTGCTCCCATAATTCCAGCAGCGATCCATGCGATATAGTGACCAAAGAGCATTCCTGTACTCGTTGCCAATCCATAAGATTTCTTTTTTGCAAATCGAAGTAAGGCCATATCAATCAAGCCAAAATGAGTAATCGTATTGGCTGCCCAACCAAAGCCGATAACCTCCAAAAGACCAATTCCAGATTGTCCATTACTATCCACACCGGTCCAGATAGATTGGTTTCCAATACTTAGAAAATCTGCCCAGCCACCTGGCAGCGTTTTTCCTAAAACATCTAAAGATAATGCAGGCATCAAAACAAGGGCACCACTTGCAAACATGACAAATAACCATGGAGCACATATACCCGAAAATTCAGAAACAGCATTGAATCCATAAATCGCAACGGAAACGACGACCGCACCAACAAGCAATACAATCATCACAAACCAAATATTAGTTGGATACCAATCCAACTGGGCGGGGATATCAAAAGCAAAACGAACAGCTGTAGCAGACACCGTTACCATTGCCGCAGAAATAACAGTAAAAATGAGCACATTGGCCCAGTTATACAATTTTGACATAGAATTACCCGCAATCTTGTTTAGGTAAGTATAGAGACTTAAGCGAGTATCAACGGCTATCGGAGAAGTAATCAAAGTCCAACTCAGCACCGCCAATATATTTCCAATGAGCAGCCCCAAAATAATATCCATTGTCTTTGCCCCCAATGCTACAAATGTAGCACCGATTACAAATTCAGTTGCTGCAACATGTTCTGCGGCATATAATCCTGCGAAGTGCGTCCAGTCGTGAAGTTTGTGTTTTGGAACAGGTAATTGTTCCTCATGCATTTTTTCAAATTGTTGAAAGTCGGTCGTTTCGTTCATATTGTTGATTTAACCATTTTGATAATTAATCAAGTCTATGGATAAATTTAAGTAAAAAAATTGGGCTTACTGAAATTTTTCAATAGGATATAAATCTCAATTTACTTTCAGATGAGTTTGGTATTTACCGATTTCTATTTGACTTAATTTATCTTGGTTTGGTCTTAGTTTTTAATGCTCCATAACGGCAGTCTGTAAAAACACCTTTTCTCTCTATCGCAGGAGAGACGGTATTGAAGTATAGCCTTTGTCTGTACCTTGAATCGGCATCACCCTCTTTCAATATAAGGAATTATTTTACGGTGTATTAAGACTCTAGGGAGATGAAAGTTCTTCTATCGCTTGGGTAAGCGAGCGATTAAAGTCAAATATAACAAAATCCAGAAGCCTAAATTCAGAAAAGAAAGTTTTGCTCTATGAACCGCGAAGTACAGATCTTGATGCTTCGTCGTGTGAAGACTCTCCGACGAGACTAAATTTTAGTCTTGTCGGTTGCCACTCGATTAGGCTCAGTCCTTTTATTTTTTGATTTGATATAAAGTTTTTCTTTTATCACCTTGTTTTATTAGTCTTTTATTTTCAACTCCATATTTTAAATCTCTACTTGCTGTCGCACTTGATATATTTTTGAATACATTCATATAATCTTTTCTTGAAAAATAATTTTCTCTAAATGTTTCAATGAAGTAATTTATTCGATCTTCTGATGTATTTAATCTGTTTTGCAATTTCAAAAGTTGTTCAAGAGAATCATTAATGGCTTCTAAAATGAATTCAATAAATTTAGTAGATTTACCTTCTTTATCAGAAATCTCTAGAGCTTTATAGTATTCACTTTGCCTATCTTTAATTATAGTTTCAAATGGTAAAAATTCGAATAAAGGATAGGTTTTCATAAGAATCAAAGTTTGCCAAAGTCTCCCCATTCTGCCATTACCATCCATAAAAGGGTGAATGAATTCGATTTCATAATGCATCACACAGCTTTTTATTAAAATCGGATCATCTGATTTTTTGTAATATTTGAATAACTCATTCATTAAGTGATCAAGTTTATCTGGAGGAGGAGCAATATGGGATACTTGATTTCCTTTAAATATTCCAACTGATTTTGTCCTTAATTTTCCAGGAGATTCGATTAGTCCCTTCATCAATAATTTATGAGCTTTCAGAAAAGACTTTAAAGAATTGGGATTCAATTGAGGCAGTTTTTCATATACTTCAATTGCATTGATCACTTCTAGGATATCTTTTTTCGGGCCTGCAACTCGTTTATTTTCAATAATTGCAGTGATTTGATCTTCGGATAATGTATTCCCTTCAATTTCTAAAGATGCTTTAATTGTTTTGACTCTATTTCGCTTCCTTAAGTCCGGAGATGGCCTATTTAGATGGTTTGCATTAACTTCTCCAATCTTTTCAGATACTGAAGTTATTAATTTAAGTATTGTATTATTGATTTCGTATGGTGGCTTCATGATACTATCATTTGATACTATCACAATATACGGTTTTTTAATAATTGAGCCTAACGCCAGTTTGTAAAAACAGCTTAATTTAGTTCTTATATAACACTTTTAATATTTCAAGTATATATCTAAACCGTTCCAGTAAGTCTTTTACTCCTAAAATACTTATTGCGCGACGTAAATTATATACCATAAATATTATTGCAAATTCTCCGCGCACTTTTGGTATCCCTTTTAATAAAAAAAACGTCTATTAATCTCACCTCTGCTGCTGCTTCAATTTATTGGATCCATTTACCTATTAAAACCCATAGACAACTGCCAATACAAAGGAGCTGAGTGAATCACTAAAATCTGTTCCATCGGAAACAATTTTACTATCAAAAGTATCTAATCTAAATTCTGGAATTAAGGTTAAATTACCTACTTGGTAATTTGCAGAAAGTGTGATATCAAATACCTTTTCGCCTTCTTCAAATAATCCTAATCCTTTATCTGTAAAGCTTTCTGCTCGTATACCCAACTTAAGCTCATCAGACATGGCTACTTGGAAGTAACCTGCTAAACCATTAAAGTTATCTGATGCAACAGTAGCATTTAATCCAAAATAAATCCTGTCTGTCACATCATATCCAGCAGTCACATCAAACTGAGAAAACCCGTCAGAAAATAATCCATTTAACCAAATTCCAAGTCCCCCATTTTCATATCCGAGTTGAACAGCTCCGGTATAATCACCTGCAGGATTATACTCTGTGGCATCTGTAGGATTGAATATACCTGCCATGATAGAAAAGCCTCCATTCAATGCTAATTCTCCTTTCAAACCAGTATGAGAAAAGGGGCCGTATGAAAACATATAACTGGTAGAATAATTAAAATTATCAGCAGGAGAGATTACTTCATACCCCAAGAAGGTATTAAAATTACCTATGGTAAAGGTTAATGCATCTGTAGCATTCCAGTATACATACAACTGATTCACTATACTGGAATTACCTCCAGGTCTCAATACTGAAGAAAGAAAAGTGGCATCCTCACCTCTTGGGCCAAATACCAGATCTACTGTGAATCCACAACGTTTTCCTTCTTGCGCAACTATTAAATTAGCCATCCCCAATGCAAATCCTGGTAGATTGGCAAACGATGTACCTGGCGCAATATCAAAATCGCCTGTGAAATTTGTTCTGTAATACGCGTCGATGGAACCACTCAAACTCAAAGTTCGAGTACGCTTTGTTGTATCTTTGGCAACACTCAGATCTCCTGAAGAGAATATCTCAGTCGAGCTGTCTTGTGCTATTAAAAAATTCATACCAAATAAAATTAATGTCAGGGTGTATATGTGCTTTTTCATATTTATTTTTTCATTACTCGACCATACATATCAAATACTATTCTTAGAAGTTGTTTAAAAATGGAGGTTGAATCTACACTGACGTTGAAGTAGTTTGGGAAAAAAGATGTACTTCGCGTCAAGTATAGTTGTAAGTGTCCAGCTCCATAAGGAGTATTTTTAATTATTTATCCATAAGCTACTGCCTGATGCTCACCAATATCAAGTCCTTTGGTTTCTTCTTCACTATCAACTCTAATACCTACTGTAATTTTTAGTAAAAAGAAAACCAAAAAAGCAAAGGCAAAAGTGAATACGCCAACTGCGCCAATGCCCAGCAGCTGAACACCTAAGGTCCCAACTCCTTCGTCATAGTTTCCAAACAAAGCAACTGCGATTGTACCCCAGATACCACAAACCAAGTGAACAGAAGTCGCACCGACCGGGTCATCTATTTTGATTTTGTCAAAAAAGTTGACGGATAGTGGTATGATACCTCCTGCAATCAAACCTATCAATAGTGAACTTGGAAGAGATACCCCATCAGCACTTGCGGTTATTCCTACTAAGCCACCTAAGATGCCGTTGAGCACCATCCCAAGGTCATAGGATTTGTACACAAATTTTGAAACAAGGAATGCACCAATTGCACCAGCTGCAGCTGCCAATGATGTAGTCACAAAAACCAAGGAAACAAGTCCTGGATCTGCAGAAAGAACGGATCCTCCATTGAATCCAAACCAACCGAACCATAATAAGAAAACACCAATGGTTGCTATCGGCATGCTGTGACCCGGTATTGGTTTGATACCTCTATCTGCATATTTTCCTATTCTTGGACCTAACAGTATGGCACCAGCTAAAGCTCCCCAGCCACCTACAGAATGTACTATCGTAGATCCAGCAAAATCATAAAAGCCTTTGGCATCCAACCACCCTGCTCCCCATTTCCAATAGCCTGTGATCGGATAAGAAATCGTCACAAAGAATAAACAGAATACTAAAAATGGAACCAGCTTTATACGCTCCGCTACAGCACCAGATACTATGGTACAACAAGTAGCTGCAAACATGCCTTGAAAAATAAAATCGGTATAATAAGTATAGCTTGCACCTGCATAGTCAATTAGACCTGCTGCTCCTTCAGGATTATCCAACCCGAATCCTGCAAAGGCAAAGAAGCCACCATCAACTCCTGGATACATTAGATTAAATCCAACGAAGTAATAAGTGATTAACCCAATGGCTACAATCATGATGTTTTTAAATAAGATATTCACCACATTTTTCTTTTGAACAAAACCAGCTTCCAAAGTTGCAAAACCCAGGTGCATGATAAATACTAAGACTGTAGAAACCAGCATCCATATATTATTCGCGACGAAATTAGCATTGTTAGCAGCTGTCAAGGCTTCCGTAGCTATTTTCAATGATTCGTTAATCTCCATCTATGTTTAATTGTCTTTTAGTTTATGAATTAATTGCTTCACTACCAGTTTTTCCAGTTCTGATATTAACTGTTTTGTCTAGGTCAGATACATATATTAGACCGTCTCCTTTTTCTCCTGTTTTAGCTGCTACCTCAATGGCATTTATAGCTGTATCAACAAAATTCTCACTGACTAATATTTCCATTTTTATTCTGGCGAGATACCCGACATCATATACCGTTCCTCTATATGATCGAGTCTCCCCTTTTTGGTGACCGTAGCCTTTGACTTCATAGAAGGTGAAAAAGTAAATTTCCCTTTTAGCCAAAGCATCTTTGACCTCTTCAAATTTTGATGCTCTGACTATAGCTTCGATTTTCTTCATATTCTTATTAATTATTGATTCTGCTGTAAATCTATTTACAAGAAAGGAAGTGTTTTTAGTTTAAAAGTCTAGAAATGTTATGGCTTATAATTATTTTCCTCAACTAATCAACTGGTATTCAATATTTTATTACCTTTATACTTGCTATGCCTATCTCACAATCAGATCAAGTTTTTAGCCTTGTAAAATCTCTTTCCAAAGCGGAAAAGCGGAACTTTCGACTCTATTCAACCAGAATCATGGAGCGGAAGGATCTTTTGTTTCTGAAACTATTCGATCTAATGGATAAGCAGAAGACCCTAAATGATGCTAAGTTGATAGAAGAAATGGGAGGTATAGAAAAAGGGCAGTACTCTAATTTGAAGCGACATTTGTATAGACAAATAATTATTAGTTTGCGTATGTTGCACAAAGAGAAACGAGCTAATTTTAAGGTTCGGGAATATCTAGATTTTGCCTACATCTTGTATGGGAAAGGTTTATATCTGCAAGCATTAAAGTTGATTAAAAAAGCAAAAGAATTAGCAAAGAAGAATCACCTCATTTACATGCAATTGATCTTAATGGAGTTTGAGAAGAAAATTGAATCTCGACATATCACCAGAAGTGGAAGTAGCAAAGCGGAAGAGATGATACTGGAAAGCCAGTTAATACAAACAGATGCCAATCACCTTGTAAGTCTCAGTAATTTAAAAATAAAAATCCATGGAAAATATCTTCAAAACGGCCATGTTCGCAGCAAGCAGGAGGCAGCAGAAATCCGGGCCTTCTATCATACGCAGATAGACCATATAGACTTGGATGCACTTGGGCTGATAGAAAGAATCTATTATGTCCAATCCAGGGTATGGTACAACTATATATTGTTGGATTTTAAATCCTGTATCAAGTATGCCATCGAATGGGTGGATCTACTGAATAGCAATCATATTATGATAGATAGGGATGTGGATCTCTATATGAGGGGCCATCATTATGTACTATCAAGTGCCATCCATATCAAAGACAAAAAAATACATGCTGATTACCTGGCAAAATTGGAGGCTTTTCGAAAACAGGCTTACAAAAAACTCAATACGAATTCACAGATATTATCCTTCCTTTATGTACATACCGGAAGATTGGATAGTATCATTCTGAGTGGACAGTTTGACAAAGCGGATAAGGTTATACAGCGTTCCCTCAATAGAATCCGAAGGTATAAGCTTAAGCTAGATCAACATCGAGTAATGGTTTTTTACTTTAAATTCGCATGGATCTACTTTGGCTATGGAAATATCTCCAAAGCCCTGTCCTACTTAGATAAGATAATCAATAATGAATTGCATAATTTAAGAGAAGACCTGCAAGATTATGCAAGAATAATGAAGTTGTTGTGTCATTATGAACTTGGCAATATCGACTTACTACAATACCTGATTAATACCTATTCAAATTATTTTAACAGGAAAAAAAGTCTAAACGATTTTTTGGAACAAGCCATGAATTTTTTTACAACCTTAAGGTCTGAAGGATTATTAGAGCACAAAAAGATAATCAAAGAATATTATCTCATCTTTAGTGAAATGAATAAGACCCCTTATGAGCGAAGAGCATTTATTTATCTGGACATTCTTTCTTGGCTGGAAAGTAAGATAAAGAATCAGTCCCTAAAAGAGATTGTAGGTTCTCAATTTATATCTTAAGATGATGAAAATTATTCGATACTTATCTAATTACAAAAATTTCCTCTTTCAATATCAACTCCTTCAAGTGTATTGTTAGCCCTCCTTGTCTTTTTTTGTTTTCAAATAATTTTCTGGAGTGAATACTGCAATTTTTGAGTTAGCATAACCTTTAATACTTCTTGTCAAAATGGCTTTTATTCCTTTAATAGTTAAGGCACAAGAATATTGAATTGAGTCTTCGAAATCTTTAAAATCGTTTCTTAATGCTTGTAGTATTTCCTTTTTTGTAGTCCCTACTATTTCAGTCATTTCAGTTGTTATGAGTTTGAAGTAATTTTCAACAAGATCAGATAAACTTTGTCCTTTTTCCTTTGCATATTCTTTTGCAATCTGGATTACTTCTTTTTCGATCGTCAATGTTAATTTCGTATTCATAATAAATTTTATTTAAAAATACGTGTTTGACTTATAAAACATAACACGTGTTCATAGTGAGGAGTTCACATTTTTTTGAAATAATTACCGAAGTTTTCCCTAGTCTACTTAATTGATAATCAGACACTTAGGCAAACTACCTCCACTTCGACTATAATGGATTTGTCGACTTTAATTTAGGTTACACTTCATTTTCTGGGTTGAAAGTCGTTAATGAAGGCTAACGTTTAGCTAAACGACGTAGCTGGTGGTCGCGTTTACTTTGCGGGTTGACCCTTGCCAACTATGGTCGTTTTAGCTTTTGTATGTGCCTTGAATGGGCTCCTAGTATATATTTATTCTTCTTATTCAATCCACATAGTACACAATTAATCTTAGCTGACCGGCTTCGTTCAACATTAAAGTCAAAGCCCTGTCCTATTGGCGGCTTTGAACCTTAATTATTGGCATCAGTTTTCTTTTAATTCATATTATATTTTTCTCTAAATTCCGATGGACTTATTCCTTCCTTCTTTTTGAATAATCTTGAAAAATATTGCGGATATTCAAATCCCAATTCATACGCTACTTCTGAAATACTTTTATTTGGATTCAATAAAATATTCTTAGCTTCATCAATCAAATACAGTTGCAAGTGTTCGGTTGTTGTTTTGCCTGTTTCTTTTTTAAGCGTATCGCTTAGGTAGCGTTGCGAAACTGACATTTTCTCCGCTATTTGTTCAATATTTGGAATACCTTTTTTTTGCAGTTGCCCCGATTCAAAATAGTTATCTAATTGTTCATTAAATTGCTTTAACAAATTATTAGATATTTCTTTTCGATTTAAAAACTGTCTTTCATAAAAACGATTGGCATATTTAAGTAGAGTGCTTAATTGAGAGATTATGATGTCTTTACTAAATTCATCTTGGTTATTGTGATATTCTGTTTCAATATTCTCCACAATGGATTCTATCTGTATCTCTTCTTTTGGCGAAAGATGTAAGGCTTCATTGGCTGAATAGGAAAAGAATCCGTATTTCTTAATTTGATGTGCTAATTCAGTTCCTTTGAGAAAATCTTCATGGAAATTAATAGAAAAACCTTTATTTTCAAAAATTGCGCTACTATCCCATTGCATAACTTGTCTCGGAGCAAGTAAAATTAATACTCCATTGGTAAAGTCATATTTTGTACGTCCATAGTTTAAATTTCCTTTGACCATCTTCTTTAAACTAATGGAATAGCAATCATTAGTTATCGGAGGTGAACTCTTTTTTGGACAAGGAAGGAAATTTTTCCCTTTTGCAAACAATACACTCAACATCGGATGTTCAGGACGAGGTAATTCAATGTAATCAAAATAAGCTGATAGAGTTTTGAAATGTTTCATGATATCCTTTAATCTTCTTTTTCTACTGTTAGTAATTGTTGATTATAAACATCAATTCTGGAATATGCTGTACCATCGATCAACAATATGACCACCAACATGGCAATAGTTGTAATTAAACTTGCTCGCCAGATAGGTGCATTGATAAACATAATGCCTATAGCACAAGCAGCGATAATTAGTGGAATTGCCGTAAATACAATAGTCCTGTATTCTTTTAAGGTTCCTTCGGAACGGGCAAGTTCTGATTCTACAAAAGCTGATGCATCACTTTCGTAAGCGATAGGAAAATTTGCAAGTCTTGATTTATTGGTAAAGAATAATCCGAGTCCAATTATCATCAGTAAAGCACCTGCTACCAGAGTAGGAATGATGTATGCCTTTGCCATGTCAGTTTTTCCTAATTGCCAAAAACCGATGCTCGCCAAAACAAATAGAACTCCGAAAAGAATAAAAAAAGGAGTTGAAAAAAGTTCGGCTTTTGCCCAATCTGTTGCCGCTTTCAAAATATCCATGTCTTTAGGTTTTAAAGGTTTTGATTTAAATATTCCACTTAACACCAGTTGCCTCTTCTGATACTTCCCACAACTTTTTTGCAACGGCTTTATCCTTTGCATGTGGTTCCAATTTATGTGCTCCCACAGGGCCAACCCAATTACTTCTACCCATAGGTCCATAAAAAGCTTTTTGGTCTAAGTCTTTTTCAGTAGCACACATCAATTGTGGATAAGCACCTTTTTCAGCAGATTGTGTCAATGGCGACAATTTCATCAAGCCAAAAATAATCCTCATCATTAAACTACCACTTGTAGAGATTAGTGATGTTCTTGATGAACCTGGGTGACAAGTATACGCTTTAACCTCCCTTTTTCCAGCTTTTTTCAATCTATCTTGTAATTCATAAATAGACATAATCTGCGCAAGTTTGCTTTGACTATAAGCATTATTTGGAGTATAATCTTTATCCCAGTTCAAATCGTCAAACTTAATGGTTTTAAGCCCCATATCATAACCCATGCTGCCTACCGTCACAATCCGTCCTTTAGATTTTTCAATCAGCGGTAAGAGCATACCTTGTAGTGTAAAATGACTATAGTGGTTTACACCAAGTTGACTTTCAAAGCCATCAACAGTAAGTTTTCGAGTAGGCACTTGGGCGATAGCAGCGTTACAAATTAATGCATCTATATGTGAAACTTTTTCAAGAACCTCCGCTGCTGCTTTTCTTACGGAAGCCTGTTCTGCCAAATCCATACGTATATTCAATAGGTCAATGTTATTACCAAGCTCTTGCTTTAAAGTCTTAATGGTATCTTCCGATTTTTTTGGGTTGCGATTCAGCATCACCACTTTTGCACCCTTTGATAGTAGTATCCGAGCAGCTTCAAATCCAGTTCCGCTCGTAGTTCCTGTTATTATGTATATTTTACCGCTTAAATCTCCTATTCTTTCGGGGGTCCAACCTTGTTTTCCAAATTTATTCTTATTCATATTTTAATTTTTTAGTTATTGAAAAGAATATAACAAAGATAGGAGTGGAATTATTTAATTCTCTTATACGGAATTTCGATTCTTGTATACTTTTTGGTTTTGACTTAGTGCTTTTGTAAGTTCACTTTCATTCGTTTTGTTAACTAGGCAAGAAAATTAAACAAAATCATACAGTAAAAAAACTGAACGAAAAATCCATTCACTTCACCAATCTCGTCTCCTCATAAGTATTAAACCATGCAAACCAAAATATCCGGTGATAAGGTAGGCGATTCAACATTGTTCCCTCTGTTGCAATTAATTTTTCCTCTGTTATTTTCCACGAATTACCTTCACGATCTTGGAGGGATTGCTCAGATAACTGAGTAAAGGTATATTCTTTGGATTCAAAGACCCGATTACCTCCAGAATCATCGGTTAAGACTACGAATGCAGTTTCCCCGATTTTATCATGATAGATTTTATTTTTCATCAAAAATTTCGAAGAAATGGCAAGCGGATCATCTTGATAACCATCTGCTCGGACGATGAGCACCTCATCTTTATTGAGCAATCGATTGTCTAATTTCGGAACATTAAACATCAATCGATCAGTCGAGAAATAATCGTGATAAGCAACACCTTCACCATAATTCCGCTTATGTCCCGTCTTCAAAGACAATACCTTGGTGTCAGAGTGTAATTTTTTCCAAGCGCCCCAAGTAGTGGTCACCACACTATGACTCTCCAATTCGATATTCGCATTAACCAAAGGACCGATGACTGGTTTTCCTTCAATCGTGTTCCAGAGAGATTGAGTTGCTTTGTCGTACATTAATTTATTAGAGCGATATAAAAACCCACTCGTCCCAAGTTCATGATTCGTTCCATCAAAATTAGTGTTGTAGGCAATCACCGTTCCACACAACGTACAATAAACTCCAGCAATATTTTCTCCTCCAATTTCATCTACAAACATTTCATGCCATGCCAGAATTCGTTTGGGGTAGGCGCGATGGTCACCATTAATAGAAATTCCAAATACAATGTCATCATCCTCCAAATATCCAGCTTCGGCTATTTCAATCATATCTGGATTTCGAAGGGGCGGAATCCCATCTTGTACAACTCCTCCCCATCGAACTTCATCTAATCTAATGGTTGCAGAATTGGTTCTATGGAGGAAATATTTTTCAAATTTTGGATCAATACTTTTATACAGTTGTGCCATCCAATTGCCGTGGAAGGGAGTGATGTTTTCCTCATTTTCCCATAACCAATCAAGCCATGTAAAAATATTGTTACCATGATTCTGCTGCGTCTTCTTTTTCAAGAATTTAAAAACTAGATCTCTATCAAATTTATCTCCAGGCAAATACAAAACATCCAACAACAAAGGAATATAACTATCATCCCAATTTATCTCCAAATATCTAAGCGTTTCCTTCGTTTCTTTTTTACTAGCGGTTGAAAGCGACACTATTTTATTGATGATCTGAAATTCTTCATAAGGATTTAGACTATCTGCTGATCGAAACTGACCAAAAGAATAAACTTGAAATAAGGAAAAGATTACCGAGAATAACAAGATTTTTAAATAGCTCATAATGTTTGAAATTTATTTATTTCAGTCAACCTCGTTCGCGCTAGGGCTGTGCCCTAATGTGACCATTTGGCAAAGCTGTGCCTTTCTGAGAGTGAATACCATCTCCTGTTGTCACAGACAAGCCAAATATACACACTAATCCACAGGATTAGAGCGAACAGGAATCATTCTTATGATTTAAACTTCGATTTTTGATTTTTTTTCTCATAGCATGCAACGCCAGTCTGTAAAAATACCTCCCCTCTCCTCTAAACTGTTCCAATAAGTTTTTTACTCCTAAAATACTAATCACACGACGTAAATTATATACCGTGAATATTATTGCAAATTCTCCGTAATAAATGCTTCGCCTCTCTACTATGACAATCATTAGAAAAGGCAATATTATACATGATTATTTGAGAGACAGAGAATCAATAATTGTCCGATTTACACTTGTTCTTTTTACACTATACTTCATCAAAAAGTCGCACAAGGCAAAAATAAAATGAGGACGGGCGTAGTTGCACCGATGTCTTTAAAAGATTCTTAATTATTGCCAATACTGGTTCGCAATAATTCTATCACCGCTTTTGGTTTTTACTTTCTTCGTACTCCTCGTTCAGGTCCAACGTTTAAATTTATTTTTTCTCCAAGTATCAATAAATCTTCTACGTTTTTCTACTATACAATGACCTCACTCCTTCAAGTTTACAATATTTTACTATATCTCTAGTTTTAATAATATCATTAATTGAATAAACTCTTTGCAATGGCAAAACCAATTTTACTAATTATTGCTTTGACGATCGCATTATCAAGCGTTGCACAAAACAAAACCCTCCATCAATTCGAAATAAAAGGTGGTTTTCTGAACGATCAAGACGATCAACGCGCATCATTCCTTGAGAAAGACTTTGGAGATGAATACCGATTAAATTACCAAGGTCTAAAATACATAGCCATTGGTTATACCCAAAGAGATGATAAGACGATATTGGGGATAGAAATAGATTATTTCAAATACGGAAAACTAACGCCTGATTATAGCCGTATTTCTGGACCTATTGTTCCACCTGATCGTTATAAGCAACAAATCCAATTTGCGATATTCTATGGCAGATCAATTATTAATACTAAGAAAGTCGATCTTTATATCGCGCCGATTACCAGTATTTCGTTTAGAACAAATACTTTGTTTGGCCCCTATGTCGATCTTGATGCTTCAATTCAAGACTTGGTTATTGGTCTTGGTGGCAAACTACAAGCTAATTTTAGTATCACTAACAAATTTAGTCTTTCGCTGGGGTCTAAATTAATAGTCTTGGATTATTACGAAAGGAATGAAGTTAATAGTATCATTCGAACAAAACATTTTGATTTTATTAGGGGCGATGTGGTGTTGCAAGCTGGCTTTGTGTTTAATATTTGAATTTTTTTATGATTTATAAACAACCATCATTTTTATTTCTTATTAAGACTTGCTGAGTAGGCATGATTTATTATGTCATATGAATTCTGGGCTCGCTTTTTATGGTGCGCAACAGCCAGTCTGTAAAAATACTCACCCTTCTATCGCAGGGGAGCATGTAAAAAAAGAAGTATAGTAAATAGTTCTGAAATGGAAAAGCATATTATGATATATTAAGAGAATAATTGGTTAAAAATAAAATTTTGGAGCTCATTTTTTTCAAATGAGTAAATATTGTTATTTTTATTTCCATTGAGGTTGGCTTCAATTCTACACTATCATCAAGAAAATGAAATCTTGCAGCAGGCAAAAGAGTTTTACATGTTAGTTAATTATATTTCAGAATGTAAGAATTGTTTAAGCCTAATATTTTCAGTATGTGCTAAATGAAATCTAATATATTTATTTTTTCATTCTTAAAATTAATTTAAAATGCCCCTAAAAAAAACAATTGAAGAACCGATGAATTTAGCGACCCTTACAGCTATGACTCCTCAAGATGCATTAGATAGACTAAGGGAAGGGAATCAGCAATTTTTAGCCCAAGTAGATCAACCTCCTGCCGATCCTACAAAAAGAAATTTAGGTAAATTCGTAAAAGAAACTTCAAAAAATGGACAGTTCCCTTTTGCGTTTGTATTGAGCTGTGTAGACTCACGTATGCCTACTGAATTACTTTTTGATCAAAGTATTGGTGATATTTTTAATGCTCGAATAGCAGGGAATTTTGTTAATGGAGATATTTTAGGCAGTATGGAATTTGCTTGCACAAGAACTGTTACTGATTCTGATGAAAATTCAGTACCAGTACCAGTAAAATTAATTTTGGTTTTGGGACATACTTCTTGTGGTGCAGTAGCAGGAGCAACTGAATTTGTAAATCCATGTTGTTTTCCCAGTAAAGGTGATGGTGATGACGGCGATGATAATAAATGCCCTGAGTCTGGTCCAGTTGTGAAAAACCTGATCCAGCTGTTGGAAAATATTGCTCCTGCAGTAAAATCAACTCCTTTCAATTTAGATTTAGAGGAAAATGAGAAATGTACAGATCATGGTTGGCAAGCTGATTTTATCAATCGGGTAGCCAGAAAAAATGTAGAATTAACTATTAATAATATAATGACTCAAAGTGAGGATATACGAAATTTGTCTAACTCCGGTGCTCTTTTGATAGTAGGTGCGATGTATGATATATCCACTGGGGAAGTGGATTTTTTTGAGTAACCAGTAGATGTTTTGGAATATTCGAATATTTGATTTTGATTTAAAATTTTAGAAAAGTGAATGGAACTATTAATTCTATTCACTTTTTTTAGGTGCTAAAATATCGATTCTAATTCTGACTAACGTTCATAATTTATTGATTATCAATGCTCATAATTTAACATTTTATTCCAATTCTAACAAATTTACTTCTTTCTGAACATTACTTCTCTAAATTAATTCCAGTTTCTGAATAGGGGAATGTTGCAGAACCCTCGGTGCAAACGATGGTGGCGCGTTTAGCAACACTAGCCGTTTTTCCTTTGTTCTGCAACGTTTTATTTCTGCTTTTCAAAGAAAACATTCAATGTCCGATTACTATTAATATTGAGCCCAAGAATTTCATTTGTTTTTGATCTAGTAAACTCAACAAACCATCCCCAATCTGATTGGAAAAAATCATGTGTGATTGGGGTTAAACCAATTTCTCCAAGCCATCTGTGTTGAATAACTAGTCGATTTCCCTTAATAAACAAATGATAAGTTGTCTCAAGTTCTTTACTGTGGTAGTCGGATTCATATTCTTTTAACTCTCTTGACAAAGGATTCCATTGATCTACTTTTTGATATTCAGATTTAGAGTCAGCATGGATGATTAATTGTGTTAATTGATTTGCTGACTCAACAATTTCAAATTGGCCTCCCCAGCTTTTGGAGTAAAATCTATTTTTTGATATAGGGATAATTTGCATACCTCCCCATATTGTAAGGGTGTCATTTATAAGAGTAAGATCAATTGCTTCATTACTATATGGTGATAAATAAGTTCCTTCAAATTGTTTGATTTTATCCAAAGGAATTTCAAATGATTTGTATTCAATCTTTTTAGGAAACTCCATATATTCTTCTAGAACATATTCTGCAATTTTATTCGTGGCGATCCATCCATTGCCTCCGAAATTAGAGATTGTTACTATGCCGAAATTGTATTCAGGGTAATACCTTAATTGTGTTTCAAAAGATTCATGTCCCCCCGTATGACTATATAATTTTAAGCCTTTGTGTATACGATTTTGTATCCCGAAACCATATTCTGAATTTGTTCCATCATTTAATTCGTAAGTTGTCAAGAAAAGATTAATAGCCTCTTCATTTCCTACTTTTAGAGTTTGAAAATTATTGAGCCAATGAACTAAATCTTTAATAGAAGAGTAAACTTCGGCAGCTCCAAATATTGCCCTGTTACTTTTGGGATTTCCATATCCAATATTTGGATCATAATAATAAGATTCGGCAGCATTAGGTATTACCTCACCTACAAAAGATTCAATATGAGTGTTTTTCATTCCAAGTGGTATTAATACCTTTTTTCTTACCCATTCGTGAGCAGGTTGACCTGTTACTTGTTCTAAAATTTCTGCCAAAATTACCCAGGCAGTACTATTATAACTGAAGCGGGAACCAGGAATAAATTCCAGTTTTGGTTGTCTACGAACAACATCAAGACATTCCATTTTAGTAAGTCTATCAACACCTATATATCTTCCTGCAAGATCAGACATAGTATATGCTTCTCTATAACCGCTGGTATGAGTTAGAAGATGTCGGATAGTTACTTTTTGATCAAATTTCGGCCAATTTTCTAAATATTTTCCAACAGGATCATCAATATTTAGCTTGCCTTCCGTATGCAAAATGGCAAAGGCCAAACCTAGAAACTGTTTACTTACAGACCCCAGATTGTAATTCATTGCTGGATCATTCGGAATGTTGTAGGAAAGATTAGCCATTCCATAACCTTTGCTAAAAATAAGTTCCTTATTATGAACGATTCCAATAACCAGTCCCGGGGTTGAATCTTTAACCGTAGAAGGGATAAGTGATTCAATTTTATCTTTTAAGCCTTCAAGATTAAGGTTTTGTCCTTTTGTATCTATAATCTTAAAAAGGCATAAAAGGAGGAGTAATATTAGGCAACGGTGGTTTTTCATATTTTTTCTTATTAGTTACATCAATGACGTTCATGAATCTAATACACACAAATAGAGTACTCGTTCAATTTTGTGTAGTTATTATTTGTGGAAATGTTTAATAATAGAAGTTTGCACAGCACCAAATTCGAAAATAATTGCAAATTCAATTCATTTCTCTCACTTCAGCGTCTGCTATTTTAATGTTACAGAACGCCAGTCTGTAAAAATACCTCCCTCCCCCAAAACTTATCCCCTCAAGCCCAAACCCAATCCCAGCTTCTCCGCCAGACCCTATTTTCTATTTTATTTCTTTTAAAATAATATCCTCTAAAAATAGCTTAAAATACCTCCTAAATAACACTTTTAATATTCCAAGCATATCTCTAAACCGTTCCAATAAGTCTTTTGCTCCATGTCATTCCACATCGCTTTATTCGTTGTTGTGAGAAAATTACTCCTCATCTTATTTTAGAGGTTTTGCCTCCTGTTAGGGGTTCGCCTTTTATGAGGACTCTTCAATATTTAAATCCTGTAAAATAAATCAGCTCGTGTTCTTTGGACACCTGTAGTCTTAATGCCTGTATTCTAAAAATCTAGTGAAATTTTATTTTTATGCCTTTGGACTTTAATAATGACATGGAGTATATCGAGAAACCCATTTATTATTTTTAATAAATAAAATTAATCAGGCTGTATAGCTGCTTGTAAATTTTTATTCTCTTTATTCAATCCCCATAGTAGGCGAATAAATCCTTGGTGACCGGTTTCGTTCAACATTAAAGTCAAAGTCTTGCCCTGTTGGCAAATTGGACCTTAATTATTGTAACCAGTATTTATAATACAATTAATTCAAGAACTTTTTTATAGCTTGTTTTACAATTTCTAAATCGCAGAATGCAGCAATGTGACCACAATCTCCTTTTAATTCCAATAAATCACATTCTAATATTTCGGACAGTTCTCTTGAATAAATTGGGTTTACCACATGGTCATGTTCTGCTATGATAATAAGGACTTCAGCTTTTACCAGCTCCATTAAGTCTTCTGGTTGTATACCACGATTTTTATAAATATTATGCTCGAGAATCGCCTTGAATTGTGCTAATCGATTATGTGGATTACTTTGTGCTTTATACCTTTTTGCAATAAATTCTTCAAAGTTTTCTGGTTCGTATGTTTTTGAAATATGACTTGGGGAAGTGCCTGTAAGCAGCATAATATCTGTAATTCTATTCATTGCATAGTTCATTGATACAGTATCATTATCAGCATCTTCGATTGTGTTTACAATTAAATTCCATAATACTTTATCATAAAACGATGCTTTTGTCGTTCCATTAATTGCAATTAATTGATTCATATATTCAGGAAATGCTAACATCCATTCAAATGCCTGTATTCCACCCATTGATACTCCAACTAATACGTCTATATGGTCAATCTTCAAATGATTTGTTAGAAGTTCATGCTGAGAATTTACCATATCTCGAATACTTATATTTGGGAAATTCAAATAGTTAGATGGTGACGAAGATACACCGTTTCCTAAAGCGTCTATGGCAATTAGGTATCGCCCATTGGTATCAACAATAGTCTTTAGGTATTCTAAATTATCCTCACTTGTGCCTAAATGCCAAGTAGGCATAAAAACGACATTGTTTTTATCTTTATTTAATTCACCAAATGTTCTATATCCTATTTTACAATTCTTTATCGTATCATTTGAAGTTGTTACAAAGTTTTCAATAGTGTGAATTTGTAATTCAGATTGGGAAAAGATGGGAAAACTAATAATACTTACTGTAAATATTGTTATTAAGTTTTTATATGTCATGCTTGTTTTTTTATTGGTTACAACGGCAGTCTGTAAAAATACTCACCCCTCTATCGCAGGGGAGTACGTAAAAAAGAAGTATAGCCAATCCTCAGCATAAGTTTTTTAGTTTTTTTACAATCTGACGCTCGGTGCAGACGACGTAGGCGCGTTTAGCGACTATGTACGTTCTAATCAACAATTTTTCTCCGATTTCTTAATTTAAAGATACGAATTTTAGCAGAGTAATTTCAGATTGAAGGATTTTGACTTACAAGAACTTACTAACAATTTTGTGAATAATTTTTAAATTTTCGTATTGAGTTTAATTGCGCTAATTCTCAAAATCAATTCCATTTGAAACTTGAATTTATTTTTTCTTATTTAAATCTTATATTTGATGAGGACTGTTTCATCTGTGTTTGAGTTATTTCTATTTATCAAGCAAATTTAATATAAATTAAATGACATTTAAATTATTCAAAACAATACTCATAGATCGATTATTATTTATTCTGCTCCTAACGATTCTATCGTTGAGTTCATGCAATAATGATGATGAAATAGGAGTGGATATCTGTATAAACTTTACAGATATCAATTTCGAAAACTCGATAAGAGCATTACTCAATATTGATGTCGAGAAAATAAAAAAGGAAGATGTAGAAGGCTTGGATTCTCTTCATTTAGGGTACAAAGAAATTACAAACCTTGAAGGCATCCAGGACTTTAGCAGTTTAGAAGCGTTAATCATGTATGGCAATGACGCCTTTAGTGATCTCAGTCCATTGGCAGAATTAGATCAGTTGCGGTACTTGAATTTTGAAGGGACTGCTGTAACAGACATAAGTGCACTCAGTGAATTACCCCTTTTAGAATATGTCCATTTTGAAGGTAATGACATAACTGATATTTCCAGTCTCTCGAATGCTGATCATCTCAATTTTGTCAGATTTGCTTTTAGTAATATCGTTGACATAAGTGCGCTTGAAAGGAAGAGTATGCTGGAGCAATTACTCCTATGGGACAATGATGTTTCAGATATATCCCCATTAAGTACCTGTGTTAATTTGAAGCAATTGCAGCTTACTGGTAATAATGTGCAGGACATTTCCTCTATTGCAGAATTGGATGACTTACTTGGACTTGATATAACCGGAAATCCCATTTCAGATCTTTCTCCCTTAACTGGTTTAAGTAATATAGAATTTTTATCATTTGGAGTGCACAATACGAAAGAGCTTCCAGATTTATCCGGTTTTACAAATTTAATTCAACTAACGATTAATGAAATGGAAATGCCTAATGCCAATGCTATTCAAAACTTAATAACTCTGGAAGGGCTTTATGTGTACGATTGCCAGTTAGAGGATGTCGAAGGTTTCAGCGAGTTGACTAATTTGAAAATATTAAATCTAAATAATAACCAAATCACGGATGTAGTGCCTTTGGCAGCATTAACACAAGTAGAGTATTTAGTGTTGACAAATAATCCAATTTCTCAAGAGGATCAAGATTGGTTGACAAACAATTTGCCAAATACATTTATAGAATTTTAAAGGGTATGCCGATAGGAATTGGATTGAAATTATTTCCAAAACATTTAAAGTTCTACAGCGATATTCTTTTTTCAAAGAATGGAAATGAGAGTTTCAACTATCTAAGTATTTAAAACCAAAACTAGAATCTTTTTTGAGTATAACTAGAGTAAGTTAGTGCTCGCAGCGCTGTAACCTGCTGTGGGTTGAGTTTTCTTCCTTTTATTGATGATTTGTTCAAGTTTTTTTTGACGCTGAACGCCAGTCCGTAAAAAAACCTCCCCTGCCCCAAAACCAATCCCATCAAACCCAATCCCAGCTTCTCTAACAGACCCCATTTTCTATTTTATTTCCCCAATATTTATTGCTTTTAAAATAATATACGCTAAAAATAGCTACTAAATAACACTTTCAATATTCCAAGCATATCTCTAAACCATTCCAATAAGTCTTTTACCTCATATCATTCCTCATCGTTTTATTCGTATTCGGCATTATGGTTTCCTCGCTAATCGGAATAAGAAAATACAATTGGAAGTTGCACGCAAGTCTTTGAAAGTCTTAGTTCCCACTCCTCTAGCTAAAACTATTAATAAATCTTTATCTGATTTACATCGACCTGCTTGGTGTAGCTGTTGTGAGAAAATTACTCCTCATCTTATTTTAGAGGTTTTGCCTCCTGTTAGAGGTTCGCCTTTTAAGAAGACCCTTCAATATTTAAATTAAAATAAATCAGCTCGTGTTCTTTGGACACCTGAAACATTAATGTCTTGTACCCTGAAAAGCTTCTACTTTTTTATTCTTATGCCTTTAAACTTTACTAATAACATGAATAATATCGAAAAAATCATTTATTATTTTTAATAAATAAAATTAATCAGGCTGTATAGCTGCTTGTATATATTTACGCTTTTTATTCAATCCCCATAGTACACAATAAATCCTTGGTGACCGGTTTCGTTCAACATTAAAGTCAAAGTCTTGCCCTGTTGGCGACTTTGGACCTTAATTATTATGTGTATTATCTATTCTTCGTCTGTGCTTGAATTTAAAATTTCTAATATGCAGCTAACAAATGTATCCTTTATTTTTTTGTTTAAATCACGCATGTTTTGAAATTTATCTACATCAATCTTACTTAGAATCTTTTGAATAAAATTATCTGGAAGATCAATTTCATAATTGTCTTTGAATTTATTTGTAATATCTTGTATCCTAAATTCAGTAAACTTCTTTTTGTCATTACTAAATAGAGGCATAAAAAAACCTTTGTAATCAAATCTAGATCTTAATTCTGGAGAAATTCTTTTTGAATAATTTTCCTTACTAATATTAGATGTGAAAATAATGATAAATCCATTTAAATCAATTTCTTCTGCTATGGAACTTACCATTTTTCCATTTTCTAATACATCTAAAAAATAATTAAATAGGGTAGAGTTTGACTTTTCAAATTCATCAATTAGAATTAAGCCAGTATCAGAATCTTTTACTCTAATAAAAATTTCACCTTCTTCACTACCAATATAACCTCTAGGACTCCCAATTAGTGAGTTTAAAGCATTATCACTACTATAATTTCCGAAGTTGATTTTAGCAAGTTTTCTTTTTCCTCCTAATGATTTGTGTATTGCTCTTGCAACTTCAGTTTTCCCTACTCCAGAGTCTCCCATTATGAACAGAGAAAGAATTTTATGTTCCCCCAATTTGTTAAATACTCTAAAGTTTCGAATCAACTCAGCAAAGTCATTTTTGAATTTGTCATGTCCATATAGACTTTCAAAAAAAGTATTTAAAAACTTATTTACATTGTTACTGTCTAAGTCCGTAATTTTCTTATGAGATAACTTTTTGGGAGTTTTACTTTTTTTAATTTCTTTATATTCTGTTTCAACCTCTTCAACGATATCAATATCAATGAATTCATTAAAACAATATCTCAATTGATATTCAAAGATTTCTTTATGGAAAATATCAGCTATAAAGATGGTGCTTTCTGGAAACTTAGGAATGACTAGTTCTCCATTGTATTGTAGTTTTTCAAGTCCCGAAATTGAGGATATATCAACTATTTGTGAGGAAGGATCTACCTCCTCAATCTTATCAAAGTTTAGAAGCCCATCAGTAATACTAATGATTTCTTTCCCTTCTTTTTCTTTTAGTTTTTTGAAAAATGAGAAATAATCTTTATCAAAAAATAATAATTTTCGACTCATTTACTTGGAATAGAAACATTTTGAATGACTGCTAAGAGGTCAACATAATGATATTCTTTGTTAACATCTTCGGAACTTGAGAAAAAATAACTAATATCATTTTTCTTAGCCGTGTATTGACTATCTTGAATTTCTTTTACTTCTTCAGTTTGACCTCCTGATGGCGTATTTTGAAAAGTGCCTAATTCTTGGAAGAATTCGAAGGAGTTTTTTAAGGCCCCTGCTTTTATTTTGCCTTTGTATAATCCAACTACTGATACTTTTCCAATAAACAGATCATCTACATTGTAAGAACTTTCAAATTCACTTTCAAATGTTAAAGGAATTTTGATTATTATTTCAGCATCGTTTTCTTTAATTACGCCTCTGATTTTATAAGAGTAATCTTTGAACATTGAATTTAACAAACTATTCATGTCTAGACCATTTGCACCAGGAATATTCATTCCCTTGAATGTCCCACTTGTAAATAACTTTACAGTTCTTAATTCAGATTCATTCTCAAGAGATAACCTTACATTATCAATTTTAACTAAACTGCCTTCGCTCAAAGTATCGAAATCTTTAAAATCTAAACTCTTCTCAATTACTTCATTTAATATAACCGATTTCGTAGTTTTTATTTCGAATGTCTCAAGAACTTTTTGTGAAGAACTTCCTGCCACTCTTCCTTTTCCTTCTCCTTCTATATTGAATAATTTGAAAAATTTAGTCCCAATGTCAAATTTAGCTCCTAATTCTACACCTCCATCTATGTTTTTGTTTTTTTCTAATTCCTTATTAAGCTGTATCACATTTCCCAGCATCATTTTTATCTCATATACTTTGGGGAAATTAATATAGTAAATATTAAATATCATTTTATTTTTTTAGCTATTGGGCAATTCGACGAAATTACAATAAAGTATTCTATTGACAAAATATTAAGAAATTGATTTATATAAAGTTGTGAGCTTTTTATTTAGATTTTTCATTTTGGCATTGCTCTTTATTACACATAACGCCAGTCCGTAAAAAAACCTCCCCTCTCCCAAAACCAATCCCCTCAGACCCAATCCCAGCTTCTCTACTAGACTCTATTTTTTAATTTATTTCTGCACCATTTATTCCTTTTAAAATAATATCCTCTAAAAATAGCTTAAAATAGCTACTTTTAATATTCCAAGCATCTCTCTAAACCGCTCCTATAAGTCTTTTGCTCCATATCATTCCTCATCGTTTTATTCGTATTCGGCATTATGGTTTCCTCGCTAATCGGAATAAGAAAACACAATTGGAAGTTGCACGCAAATCTTTAAAAGTCGTAGCTCCTTCTCCTCTCCCTATACCTGACGCGAAGTGGTTTGGGACTTTCCCAAACTACTTCGGTCAGTATATACTGTAATGAAGTATATTTCTTTTCTCGAACGACTTCAACGTCAGTATAAAACTATTAATAAATCTTTATCTGATTTACATCGACCTGCTTGGTGTAGCTGTTGTGAGAAAATTACTCCTCATCTTATTTTAGAGGTTTTGCCTCCTGTTAGGGGTTCGCCTTTTAATAAGACCCTTCAATATTTAAATTAAAATAAATCAGCTCGTGTTCTTTGGACACCTGAAACATTAATGTCTTGTCCTCTGAAAATGTTCTACATTTTTATTTTTATGCCTTTAAACTTTACTAATAACATGAATAATATGGAAAAAATCATTTATTATTTTTAATAAAAAAAATTAATCAGGCTGTATAGCTGCTTGTATATATTTACACTTTTTATTCAATCCCCATAGCAGACGGATTAATCCTTGGTGACCGGTTTCGTTCAACATTAAAGTCAAAGTCTTGCCCTGTTGGCAGGATTGTTAAGTTCTAAAAGAAAAGCTCTGGATTCGATTTTTAAATTTCAAGACCACTTGATTCGATGCAATTATATTTTGTTTTAAAGCAAGTAATAGTATTGATTCAGTACTATATTTTACTCGTTTTTAATCAGCAAACAGAACTTAACAAACCTGCCCTGTTGGCGACTTTGAACCTTAATTATTGTGCGTCGTTAATTTTTATTTTTGCGATATCTTTTCCAACCTATTAAATCAACTAATTTAAACTCTGGCAACCATCTTCCTTCTATATAAAATTCTCTTTGCTGGCCTTCTTCAACAAATATTTGTCTTGGTCGATATAAAAATTGCTCTATATAAATTTCTACACATGTACTAATCGAATCATTTGTGTAAAATAAGTATTCGGAAGAAAAATATTTTTCGTTTTCTCCTAAAATTGTAAATTGCTTAAATCTAAAGTCTTTATCAAATTTAAATATATTATGTTTCGAAAATTTCTTCTTCTCGTCTGTATACTTAAAGTAAGACTCTCCTTCAAACACAATCTTGAAATTTGAATATACTGAAGAGTCTAATTTTGCTAATAGACTATCTTCAAATGATATTATAATTTTAATTGAATCATTTTTCAAATAATTTTTTAACTTATCAATTCTATATTTATGTTTAATGCGAATGTCTTTAGGATGTTTCTGAAAATTTAAAATTAACTTGTTTCCACTAATTTCATATTCACCTAACCCAGTTGTTGTTGTCATTGTGCAATTATCATGACTTTGATAGTCAAAAGCCATATTTTCGTATAATTGAAATTCATCTGCTTCAAGCCACAATCCTCCTTCCCACTTAATTGTATAATTCCCAACTAAAAAATTATTTTGACTATAAATATTATAAGTCATATAAATTAAAAATATAAGAATTGAATATTTCTTTAACATCTTGATTCTTAATGTTTTTTTGTGCGATAATAGGGTTTAATGAATTTAATAAATGCGAATTATTTTGATTTTAACTTTATCAAAAGAAAAATAGAAATTTGAAAATCTTATATCCACTTAGATTTAAGAATGGTACTTCAGTCTGATGTCGAGTAGGCAAAGGGAATTTCACCCTAAGCCTCTCACAGAACCGTACGTGACAGTCTCCCGTCATACGGCTCTTCAAATTCGGGAAACCATTTCAGGTTTCATAATTGTTTTCAGCTCCTCCTTTACAATTGTAAGTTGGCCGAACATTATTGAATTTGTCAGTCCCTTCACTAAGCTAGATTTTCAAATAGCTTTCCTCGCACATTCGTTACTACGGACTGATCCGCCACTTCATTTTAGCATTGGTATTTCTGCCTCGCAGTAATTTACTACTTCTACATTTTCCCTTGACATCTAATTGATGAAGCTTCTCCATTTCCTTAAATGAGCCAGGGTAAAGTTCTTGCCATCTATGTGACGGATACCGAAGCAGTCAGTAAACTGGTGACTTCTGCTCTTATCCCAAGCACGCCATCTAAGCTTGGTTTTCAGTATCAGGTACGTTTTCTCGGCACTTCATCGATGGTTCACTTTCGTTCAACTCCTTTACCTACTCCTGAAGGTTTTAGACACCCCCTTTTCCTCATTCGCTCAATACCAACCCGTGAAAGGTAAGCACCATGAGGCGGATTCAAAAATTTCCAGTAAAACTTAAGGAGAGGCCACATATCTTTTTATGCTCTCTCATCTCATTTAAAGTTACGATAAATCATTTTCCAGTGCTTGATTTATCTATGGACACACGATGGCACACAACGCCAGTCTGTAAAAATACTCACCCCTCTATCGCAGGGGAGTACGTAAAAAAAGAAGCATAGCCAATCCTCAGCATAAGTTTTTTAGTTTTTTTACACTCTGACGCTCTGGACAAAGGCCGTCTCGACGTTTAGTCGATATGGACGTTTTGTGCTTTATTGGTGGCTTTATTTTTATTTGTTTAAAGACAACCAATTTTCTTCAAGTTCGGCTAAAAGACCACTTGCTGTATCATCATTGTAATTTGGTATTTTACCACTAGTCCATTTTCCAACAGGAACAATTTGCTTTTCTTTTATATGTTGTATAAATTCTTTACGAAGGTTTGAATGCTGAATTTCAAAAAAGTAATATTCGATTAATTCTTTCTTCATGCCATTCTTTACTTCCAATTTAGCTTCTGCAAGCAAATTTTTATTATAGCGAGATATCTTTCTATAACCTCTTATTACAGTAAAGAATATTGGAATAATAAATAATGCGGCTAGTCCAAATATGACAAAAACAATTAAGAGGAAGCCTTCAAGCAAAGCAAGTCTAAATTCTGGATCAAAAGATGAGAAGTTTATTGAACCGATGATCATTGTCAATACTATTATGGCGGAAATAAAAAGAAAAATCGTCCCTATAAATAGATTCTTATTTTTATGGTAATTGTAAGAGATTGTCATGGAAGGCATTACCATTTGCATGAGTGGAGCCATTAGAAAAATTATTGGAACCATCATTTCTGCAATTAAGAAAGATCCCTTTTGAATGTATATGCTATATGCTATGAATACTGATAAAAGAGGGAATGCAAAAATGCTAAATATGAGTTCATACAAATAACTTTGTAAATACTTTTTCACAGGATAAAAGGCTCCTGAAATTGATAAGATTCTTATATTCTTTCTTACACTCAAAGGTGTATTAATTATGCCTTGATGTATAGTATTTCCGTAATAAGTAATAAATTTTTTGGATAATGAAGAATTAAAAGTTCTCAAATATTTAGAAGATTCCAAAATAGATTGTAATAAATATAGATTGTAATAACTTCCATCTTTGCTGATCATAAAATTTTTATCTATAATAGTTTCAGCATCATTTTGATTCAGTAAAACTGTAGCTTCAATGGCGTGTTTTCTAACTACTAGGTTTTTACCATTTTCAGTTTGAGAATAAATAAAGTCTAATAATTCAGTATAATATTTTCCAATTATTGATTTTCGATTTCTAAATGCTTCAACTATAAATCTTAAACAATGAACTGCTTTATTATATCTTTTATCTCCCCATTCTAGATTTGCCCGTTTAATATTAAGGATATATGAAAGACAGAATTCAATTATTTTTATAGCTTCATCATCATTTGCTGTTTCCGAATAAAGTATAAGAGCATCTCTGTTAGAATTGTTGTCTGCAATATCATCTAGTAGTATATGTTTTCTTTTATGAATATAATTTAATACAATGAAATATTCATGAAACCTTCTATGCAAAAAACTTATCCTTCCATTACCTGCTCTAATTAACTTTGCTTTTTTAAGAATTTTTAGCACAAGTTTATATTCTTCATTTTTGAATTGATCAGGAAGGTTGTCATTTTCAATACCTATATCAAACCCTTTTCTTTCTTGAACTAATAATGATAGAGACATTGCTCTAAGGATGATATGATCATTTGATAAATCGCCTTTTAAAATTTCTATTTTATCTAACCTTGATCTAATAAAGCTATCGTAAAGTGAAAGTTGATTTGGAGGTATAGTATTATTTCTTTTTATATACTCAACTACCAATGACGCTAAAAGAGGATTTTGACTCAATGATCTAAGCAATGGAGTCTTAAATATTTCTTTTACATGATTTTTATCTAGATGATCATTATAGTAATTAATTGCTTTATCTTCACTATAAGGCTGTATGTAAAGTGTTAAATTAGCTAAGAATTTTAATGTAGGTTTTTTAAATTCTCTTGACGTCAAAATACATGAACAATTTCCAATAAAATGAAAAATATCACTGGATATTTCATCTATTAATTCAGATTTTTCATGGTTGTCAATTACTTGCTTAATTTCATCAAAAGAATCCAATAGAAAAATAAACCTCCCTTGATTGTAAAGTGAATTAAAGTATTCTTTAATAAATTTTTTCGCAAATAAATTTTTCGACCTTTCTAAGTACTGATATACAAAATGATAAAGTTTATTCGAATTATTGGAAATGTTGTTCTCTGAGTAATCCCAATCCTTAAGGTTTATATAAATTGGAATCCTGTCAAAGTTGCTTTTAGTTAAAAGTTTATAATAGAAAGTTCTCATTGCTACACTTTTTCCGCTTCCAGGTTCCCCAATAATTAATGTAGCTTTTGGTTTAATATTTCCTTTAAGAACACTTTCCAAGTTCCTGATTTCAGATAAAAAATTTTGCTGATGTTTTACTATAACTTTTGACTCTAAAGGTGTAAATGAATTAGGATTCCAGTTTAGCTCAAGGTTTAATATACTTATTTCTTCAAGTAAAAACTTACGAAATCGAGAAACATCAGAATTGGTCGGAAAATTTGAATCAATTGAATTTATTTCGTTAGATGTTTTTTCAGAAGTGTATTCTTCAGGTTTTAAAATTTCTAACTGGGTTAATATCTGACTAATTGATAAATGAACTCTATTTGTACAAATTGAGTATGTTTCATTATTGATAAGCCCTAATCTATTATCTCTTAGATTATTCTTAAACTGAGCAGTAATAATTAGTAATTCCTCTTGAAGCTTACTATTACCTATTTCAATTAACAAACTCTCTAAATAATGTATTGCTAATTCAGTTTCAGAATTTTTTAGTTTACTTTTTATTTTTTCTATTCTATTTAAAGTCATATTTATACCAAAGTAGTATTCAAATTAATTGGGCGTAGTTGCGATATGTGGCCAAAGAATAAAATAAAAATGTAGTGTGGAATGAGCATCTTTATGGTGCTTAAATCAAAAAAAATGAACGCCCACACTACATTACCAAAGATAGAGAAGTTTATTGAGAAAAAGCTGATAAAAGAGCTTGTGAAATGGCATGACATATTTAAAAGGGGTCAGTTATATGATTACGAAAAAGAAATACAAAAAACGCTTGTAAGCGTGTTTAATTATATAGGAGAGCAACTACTTCCGGAAGCAGCGAATGACTCATTATTGATTCAAAAAGGGGAATTAAAAGAATCTGGTTGTGGTAGATTAGAGCAACGTAAATTTAGATTACGCTTATCAACGGGTCATGAAATAAAAGTGAATAGCTATTATGCAAAACAGATTCCAGCGGACTGGATTGGCTCACGACATTCTATATCACGACATTGGAAGATAATAGGAAATGGGAGTCCTGGATTATATGATAGAGTCGGTTTTTGTTCGGCTCTAGGTCCTTCTTATGATGTTGGACATCAGGTACTTAGCAAATTTAATACAGAAATTTGTCTTAGTTCAGTTCGAGATATCAATAACCAATTAGCAGATCATTGCTTCACAGAGCAGGAAGAAGAATTGCTAGTTCTGCCCAATGAATCATTAGAAGACAAACGAGTTGTATTATCAATAGATGGAGGCCGAACAAGAACACGAACTTACACCGGACAAATAAATCAGGCAGGGAATCATAAATTTGATACAAATTGGAGAGAACCAAAATTGTTTGTAATAGATGTACTGAATGAATCAGGACAACCAGATGAAAATGCTTTGCCAATTTATGGATGTCGATTTGGAGAACAAGATGTTTTTAAGTTATTGTCCAGATATTTAAAGAAATTAAAAGTAAATAAAGTAAAATCAATACAAATATTGGGAGATGGAGCGCCCTGGATTTGGAACCATACCAAAGAAACGTTATTAGAATTAGGAGTAGCAGAAAATAAAATAATTGAGACATTAGATTATTACCACGCCTCTTCTTATGTTCATGACCTGATAGAAAAGATGCCTAAAGTTATTGGTAAAGAAAAAAGAAAAATGCTATTAAAAGAATTTAAAGCAAAACTATGGCAAGGCAAATCCACAGAAATAGTAGCAAGATGTAGAGAAATATATAAGCGTCCAAGTAAAATAATTAAGCGGTGGTTAAATTATTTAGACAAGCATAACGAGAAAACACAATATACTGATTATCAAGGAGATAAATTAATGTGCGGTAGCGGAATAATTGAATCCGCAATTAGGAGAGTAATTAATTTGCGATTTAAAAATGCCTCCACTTTTTGGAATGAAAAAACAGTAGAGAAAATGTATTTTTTGCGAGGTGCTCTTTTATCTAAAAGATGGAATATTCTTATGAATAATTTGGTCAATTAATGGGGCACAAATTGCAACTGCACCCTCTAGCATCTTTAGATAAGCTTCTGTTTGTTTATCTATATATTTTAAGTGGTCTTTTATCTTCTTTTCATTATAATTGTTCTTCTTACTATTCTGCGCTCTAAACTTTGAACCATCCACGGCAACTGTATCTTCATCAAATAAGTCAGCACCTCTTAAAAACTGATTAAACTTCCGAAATACTTTTTTAAACCCTTTTTCATTGTTTTTGCGAAAACTGTTAATCGTCATATGGCAAGGGACTAATCCTTTTAGTAGCCACTGCACTTCTATATTTACTCTGCATAGTTTATTTAATTGCCGCGAGGAGCGCGTCCGATTTAAATAACCATATAAATACAATTTTAATAAATCAGAATTCGAAAAAGCCGGGCGACCTTCTTTATTCTTTCCTTTTATTTTAAATTTATAATTATTTTCCTCTATTTTTAAACAGTCTACAAAAACATCTATTAATCTCACCTCCGCAGCTTCTTCAATTTCTTGATCCAGGCAATACATGGTGATTTGATTCCTGTCTTTTCCAGTTATTAATGGCATTTCTTTCGAATTTTAATTCTTTTTTAAGATACCATTTTTTTCAGGATTATTTTATTTTCTGGATGGGTATTTTTACAATCTGACGCTTCGTGGTGTGAGGGCTCTCCGACGAGACTATTATTTAGTCTCGTCGGTTGCCACTCGATTAGCTGTCGGATTAGTTTTTTCTATTTTTAACCCATTTATTTAAATATTCTTAGAATTCAATTGACATAATCTTAAAATTCTTTGTGTAATACTTGATTGCTCATATTCGTCTTCATGGTCAAATCTTGCAAATGTGTACTCATTCCCTACCATAGAGTTATTCGCATAAAACACAATGACCGCTTAAAACAATAATAGTAACATTTTTTTTTGAGTAAAGCTAGAAAAGTAATCTTCAATCTCCTCAATAGTGTCATCTGCAAATAAAATTGGAAATCCTTAAAAAAACCTAATTTAATATAGCTTTTAATCGGAAGGCTTTCGACCACATTAAGATGTGGTTGAAAGAAATTCTATTAACCTCTTTCTTTGTATTGTCCCTTTTTTCGAAAACTAATTTGTTTTTATTATAAGAGTTAAACAATATTTTTTCACACATTAGCTATTTATTTTTTCTTAAAAACGCGAAATATATTCTAACTATCAAGTTATAAAATCAAAAGAAAACGAAAAACCTTGATGGTTAAATATATTGATTAGTAATAAATAGCTTTTTAAATTAATTTTATTATGACAACTACAAATCCACAAGTAATTGAACTTGGTTTTGATTTTGCTATTGCAGGTAGCATAAAACAATTGCAAGTTGGAGGGTGGGTCAACTTCTCAGAAACACTTTCTAGTATTTGTTCTGCATCTCCAGGTAGTAATCTTGGTCCTATATCTAGCACTGAATTCGGCTTTAATGTCTTCGATATCTCCTTAGAAGGAAGCGAGAATCGTAATATTGAAATCGCTTCTGTATCTTTTTTTGATACCTCATATAATCCAATATCTTCTACAGATTTTATTGGCAATACGATAACTACCGCAGCATTAACAAATCCTTCAACTTCTTTTGCTTTCAGTCCTGACACGCCTCTTAATTGTTACCAACTTTTAGGCGAAGATGGTAGTAATCAATTTGTGTTTTTAGAGAATGGAAGATTTATTATCCGGATTCAAATTTATGTTATTGATCAAACTGGAACTTTTCCTTTTTTTGTTGAACAAGAATTAATAATCCAAAATCATACATAATAGTTTTTGTTATAGAAGAACCTAAACCGTTTTAGTTTAGGCTCTTCTATTGAAAACACTCGACATAAACCATTAAAGATGTTTTTAATGTTTTGATTTAAAAATTCTATACTTTAGAATAGTATTTTTAAATTACCCTTTGAGTATTAAGAAAAACCTTTAAAGCTATAAACTATGCCTTTTGATCGTACCTTCTGACAGCTAACGCCTCGGCTAAACGCAGTAGGGACGCATAGCCACTATTGCCGTTTTAGCCATTATTCTCGGCTGGCTTCTTTTTCTATGCAATAATATTTTTCTCTTTCTCTAATGTACTTGCGAAGTTACTACTAATTCAGCAGCTCATTAGTTTTATTGATAAGAGCATGAATTGCTTCTTCATTGTCCCCAGCAGGATGAATTGCTCCAAAATCACCTCTATCATTATCAAAATATTTGCCTGAAGTATTTCCGTATTTATCTGCTACCGCCAAATCATACAAGATGTCTCTACCTTTATCCGCAGATGAACGGTGAAACCCCCAGCCTTCTTTTACCATATTCGTATTCAATAAAGAACCTGGATTTACGGGAATTACTGTCAAATCGGGTTCTTTTTCTGCTAAATACATACTCCACATTGCCAAAGCTAATTTACTTTGAGAATAGCCTTCCATTTCTGAAATAGGTTGTTTCCCTGCCAATGCTTCCAAAGAGACAGGTGCTTGTGCAGCCGAACTTAAGTTGATAATTCTTGAAGCATTTCCCTTTTTGAGTAAGGGCATGATTTCCTTAGCCAAAAGATAGGGAGCCAAATAATTGACCGCAAAACGGATGTCGAAACCGTCCTTTGTTTTGGCTACACGACTTTTGTAAACACCTGCATTATTGATGAGTATATCCAGTTTTGACAAATCTTGATTGATTTGTTTTGCCATATTTTTGACCGCTTCTAAATCAGAAAAATCTGCTACAAAGCCATTTACATTATCGTTGCTTGAAGCCGTTTTTATTTCTGAAATGACTGCTTTTAATTTATCTGCATTTCTACCATGCATATAAATTTCGTGACCGTCTTTTGCGAGTTTTAGAGCTGTCAATTTTCCAATACCGTCGGTACTGCCTGTTATTAAAATAGTCTTTTTCATATTGTCTCTTTTTTTGTTTTTACATTAAAATGGGGTAATATTTTTTCCGCCAATTCTTCCAGTGTTGTTTCTATATTTCTTGAGTTGAAACGAAGGTTGATGGCAACATGGTTTACCCCGATTTCTTGAATTTGATTAAAATATTCAATCAAATATTTTGTGCCAATTCTAAAACCCAATTGAATAGGCTGCGGTTTAAAATCATCATCTTTTTCTAAAACCACATACAAAGGCTGCATAAAAGGTTTATCGAAATTGTGATATTTCGCAATCTCCTGGCGCCACTCCACAATGGTGTATGCCTGTTGCATCATAGGTCTTGGATAATACATCCAACCGTCACCATGTTTAGCATTCCACTCCGTCGTTTGCCGACTGGAACCTGTTATCAACATCGGAATTTTTATAGTCTTAGGCTTGGGTAGAATATCCATTTGTCCATTCAATTGACCATGATGATTGTCATTTAAAACAGGAAAATCTTCTTGTGCTTTGCGAACATAATTAAAAGTATCCCGAAATAATTCACCTCGTTTTTCAAAATCAATATTCATGGCGGGATATTCCGCTGGACGGTCGCCTGATGCTACGCCCATTATTAATCGCCCGTCGGATAATTGGTCAATAGTTGCCGCAGATTTAGCGATATTAACTGGATGATGCAAAGGCAAAGCAATACTAGCCGTTCCCAAAGCAATTTCAGAAGTCTGCCCTGCCAAAAATCCCAAGTAAGTAAATGGATCAAATGTCTGTCCTGCATCACCAAATGAAGGTAGGTGAAAAGGCACATCACGAACCCAGACGGCTTTAAAGCCTAACTGCTCGGTTAATTTCACCCTTTCCACATGATGCTTCATAGTGGGAACAGAACTTTTACTGTAATTTTCAATCGGAACAACCAGACCTATACTTAGTTGGTTGGTTTTAAAAATGCTGTTGTAACCTTTATTAATTGATTCAAACTTTTTCATAAACTGACTACTTAACTATTCTTCTGTTATCTCAATCGCTCCATTGGTTCTTAAATAAATTATTGTCTCACTATCGTTTGAAACGCTGTGAATGGCTTTACTCGTAGCACCAAAATAACTGCCTGCATCTAAAACTTTTGTTTCCGCTGATTGTACCAGCGTATAACTCAATTGACCTTGAATGACAATAGCGTGAACAATATTTCCGTCTGTTTTTAATGCACCGGTAAAGCCTTTCGGTAGTTTTACAAACAGTCCTTTTAAACCACCCGCTTCTTTACTTTCCCATAGAAAACTTATTTGTGCATCACTTCCTTTGACAACCCAATCGGTTTTGTTAGCGCCTAACCATACGATGTTCGAGACATCTATATTGACGGGACGCTCACCATTGTCAACGGCTTCTTCTATAGGCTTTACGAGATAAGGTCCACTATCAATTTCTACATAGGCAATGTTCTCTTCACCTTTGGCAGATGTGATGTGTGCTTCACCTTGGGGTTGTGTCCAGAAACTGCCTGTTGGCATCCACATATTTGCTGCCTCGGGGTCGTCATTATGTACTAAGCCCTTAATCACTACTGCCCGATACGTAACGTTATGAATGTGCGGTGGTGAAGAAAATCCATCTACAAATTTTACTAAAAACCCAGTTGCTACTTCTCCTTTTCTATCTCCCCACACGGTTCCTGCTTGTGGACTTTTATCACCTCTGGCAGGGTTCAGTTTTTCCCATTCAATTTCGCTACTCAGTACTACTTTGTTACTTGGGTTTACTATTATTGCCGTGTCGGTGTTGTTTGAAATAGTTTCGCTATTTTGTTCACAACCCATTAAAATGATTATCAATAAGAGCAGAATTTTATTAGTCATTATAATTTTTGCTTTAATTTAGAAAATGCAGTTAAATTGTTATAAAAGTGGCTTGCAATATAAAAATCACCAACCACTTTCTATTGAATATTTATCAAATAGCAGAAAGTCATACTAATTTTCCACCACAATCTTCCCGATAGCATTTCCACTTTCCAAACGGGCGTGTGCTTTTCCTACTTCTTCAAGTGAAAATCGCTCCTCGTCAAGTAATGGTTTTAAAGCGCCGGCCTCGGCTATTTGAGTAATATTTCGAAGTATTTTGGCGTGCTCCTCTCGCTTGTAATTATGCAACATAGGAATTAGCATAAACACAACATGAAGAGATAAACCCTTAAAGTGAGCAAGTGTCAAATCCAACTCACATAAGGAAACCGTACTGACAATATTCGCATTCAATGCAGCTGCTTCAAAGGATTTAATCATATTCGGTCCACCTACAGAATCAAATACTAAATCAAAGCCTGCACCATTGGTATGTGTGGTTACAAACTGCTCAACGGTTTCCATTTTGTAATTAATGGCCGTGGCACCAAGCTCTTCAATTATCTGCATTTTTTTCGAACCTGAACCTGTTGCATAAACCTCTGCTCCAAAGTAATTTGCCAATTGTAAGGCAACATGACCTACTCCGCCAGCTCCTCCTTGTACCAATACCTTTTGTCCTTTTTTGATGCCCGCCCGTATCAATCCTTCAAAAGCTGTAATCGCCACTAAAGGTAAAGCGGCGGCTTCTCGCATCGACAAGTTTTTAGGCTTATGCGCTAACAGATTACTATCTGCTACGATGTACTCCGCTAATGTTCCAGCTAAATCTGCCAAACCACCTGCACAACCATACACTTCATCTCCAACAGAATAACCTTCTACATTTTCTCCGACAGATTCAATTGTTCCTGCGAAGTCCATACCCAGAATAGCAGGCGCATCAGGAGACAAAGGCAAATCCTTTCCCATTTTGCGAATCATAGTGTCTACCGTATTTACACTTGATGCTGAGATTTTAACTAAAACATGACCAGCTATTACGGTTGGTTTTTCAATTTCTGATACCTGAAATACAGCGTTCTCTCCATATTCATTAATTAACATTCCTTTCATCGTAATTTTTATTTTGTGAATGATTATTTTATTACGATGCAAAAATGCGTCAATATATCTTTTAAGTTTTAGTATAAAAAAAGGTTGATTTAGTATAAATCAAGGTATTAATACCTGAAAACTGGAATTTATATCTATTTCATCTTAGTTTTGTTCCAAAACTATATAAATATGCAAGTTTTACAAGCTTATAAACCTTTTGAAATACAAGAATTAAAATTGGAAGCATGGCGGCAACGTCCTGTAAAAAACAATTTCTTCGAATTGGTACTTATCAAAGAAGGAAAGGGAACACAATGCATTAATTACAATTTTCATGACTATGGAAAGGGGAGTTTGTTCTTACTTCCGCCTCTAAAGTGCCATTCTTTTCAGATTGAAGAACCAACCAAATTTGTGTTTTTAAAATTTACCTCTAACTTTTTTAACATTGGTGAACGTACTGATTCGAACCAATCGGACTGGTTTAAAGAAGCTGCTTATATTTTATCCAATTACAATCAATTACCTGGAGATATTATATATAACGAATTAGACAGACAGCATATCTATGCGCTGATTGATTTGATTTTAAAAGAAAATAGAAATCATCAATCAAGTTCCCCCACTTTGATAAAAAGCTTTATGACAAGTATTTTGGAAATTCTATTGCGAAATAGTAAAAAAAGTTCGGCTTACGAGATAACCACCAATGCCGAAAAAGATGAACGAGTAACTAAACTTTTAGCTTATATCAATGAAAACATTAATGAGCCTCAACTTTTGAAAATAGAACAATTAGGAAAAACCTTTTTAATATCGCCAACCTATCTAAGTGAATTTTTCCGTAAAAAAGTGAAGATGTCATTACGAGAATATATCATCAAAGCTAAACTAAAATTAGTAGAAATCCGCTTGCTCAATTCGAATTATAATCTTACCGAAATAGCAAATGAATTAAGTTTTACAGATGTCAGTCATCTCTCCAAGACTTTTAAAAAGTATACGGGTATGTCCATTCGTGAATTTAAAAAACAAGGCGAGTATCAATTATTGAAACGAGGTGCTTGTTGATTTTTTTATTTTTTGCTTGCCGAGAACGCCAGTCTGTAAAAATACTCACCCCTCTATCGCAGGGGAGTACGTAAAAAAAGAAGCATAGCCAATCCTCAGCATAAGTTTTTTAGTTTTTTTACACTCTGACGCTCTGGACAAAGGCCGTCTCGACGTTTAGTCGATATGGACGTTTTGCCTTTAGTTTTACAATATACCTTTAGTTTTACAATATACAATTTCAACAACACTTGACAGCAATATAAATATATAAAAAATCAATTACCTCAAGTAGACATTAGAAATATCTAATTTAAATTCTCTAAATTAAAGTTGTAAAAAATGGTAAGACCGGCTAGCTACCTAAGACGTTTTGAAGGACACCGATCCTATAATGTGTTTCAGTGCTATCGGTCTTTTTTTTCGCTTTAGTCCAGATGAAAATTCAGGCCATAGAGCCTATTAGTAAGGTAATGGCGCAATGCGGAAAATTACCACATTTCTTCTTATTTTAAAATTAATAAAAAATGACAACTTATCAATTTTATCTAGGCATCGATATAAGTAAATCGACTTTTAATTATGCACTTAGAAATGAAGAGAATATCCTCCTTAAAGAAGGAGTCGTTACTAATAAACAAAACGCTATTCTTTCATGGATGGAGGAACTTCAGGAATTCCAATCTCACACTGATTTATTCTCCACTTGTCTTGTTTGTTTAGAACATTCAGGGTTTTATTCAGCGCCTTTAGTTTTACAATATACAATTTCAACAACACTTGACAGCAATATAAATATATAAAAAATCAATTACCTCAAGTAGACATTAGAAATATCTAATTTAAATTCTCTAAATTAAAGTTGTAAAAAATGGTAAGACCGGCTAGCTACCTAAGACGTTTTGAAGGACACCGATCCTATAATGTGTTTCAGTGCTATCGGTCTTTTTTTTCGCTTTAGTCCAGATGAAAATTCAGGCCATAGAGCCTATTAGTAAGGTAATGGCGCAATGCGAAAAATTACCACATTTCTTCTTATTTTAAAATTAATAAAAAATGACAACTTATCAATTTTATCTAGGCATCGATATAAGTAAATCGACTTTGGGCGTAGTTGCGATATGTGGCCAAAGAATAAAATAAAAATGTAGTGTGGAATGAGCATCTTTATGGTGCTTAAATCAAAAAAAATGAACGCCCACACTACATTACCAAAGATAGAGAAGTTTATTGAGAAAAAGCTGATAAAAGAGCTTGTGAAATGGCATGACATATTAAAAAGGGGTCAGTTATATGATTACGAAAAAGAAATACAAAAAACGCTTGTAAGCGTGTTTAATTATATAGGAGAGCAACTACTTCCGGAAGCAGCGAATGACTCATTATTGATTCAAAAGCGGGAATTAAAAGAGTCTGGCTGTGTTAAATTAGAGCAGCGTAAATTTAGAATACGCTTATCAACGGGTCATGAAATAAAAGTGAATAGCTATTATGCAAAACAGATTCCAGCGGACTGGATTGGCTCACGACATTCTATATCACGACATTGGAAGATAATAGGAAATGGGAGTCCTGGATTATATGATAGAGTCGGTTTTTGTTCGGCTCTAGGTCCTTCTTATGATGTTGGACATCAGGTACTTAGCAAATTTAATACAGAAATTTGTCTTAGTTCAGTTCGAGATATCAATAACCAATTAGCAGATCATTGCTTCACAGAGCAGGAAGAAGAATTGCTAGTTCTGCCCAATGAATCATTAGAAGACAAACGAGTTGTATTATCAATAGATGGAGGCCGAACAAGAACACGAACGTACACCGGACAAATAAATCAGGCAGGGAATCATAAATTTGATACAAATTGGAGAGAACCAAAATTGTTTGTAATAGATGTACTGAATGAATCAGGACAACCAGATGAAAATGCTTTGCCAATTTATGGATGTCGATTTGGAGAACAAGATGTTTTTAAGTTATTGTCCAGATATTTAAAGAAATTAAAAGTAAGTAAAGTAAAATCAATACAAATATTGGGAGATGGGGCACCCTGGATTTGGAATCATACAAAGACAACATTATTAGAATTAGGAGTAGCAGAAAATAAAATAATTGAAACATTAGATTACTACCATGCCTCTTCCTATGTTCATGACCTGATAGAAAAGATGCCTAAAGTTATTGGTAAAGAAAAAAGAAAAATGCTATTAAAAGAATTTAAAGCAAAACTATGGCAAGGCAAATCCACAGAAATAGTAGCAAGATGTAGAGAAATATATAAGCGTCCAAGTAAAATAATTAAGCGGTGGTTAAATTATTTAGACAAGCATAACGAGAAAACACAATATACTGATTATCAAGGAGATAAATTAATGTGCGGTAGCGGAATAATTGAATCCGCAATTAGGAGAGTGATTAATTTGCGATTTAAAAATGCCTCCACTTTTTGGAATGAAAAAACAGTAGAGAAAATGTATTTTTTGCGAGGTGCTCTTTTATCTAAAAGATGGAATATTCTTATGAATAATTTGGTGAATTAATGGGGCACAAATTGCAACTGCACCCATCGACTTTTAATTATGCACTTAGAAATGAAGAGAATATCCTCCTTAAAGAAGGAGTCGTTACTAATAAACAAAACGCTATTCTTTCATGGATGGAGGAACTTCAGGAATTCCAATCTCACACTGATTTATTCTCCACTTGTCTTGTTTGTTTAGAACATTCAGGGTTTTATTCAGCGCCTCTTTTAAAGTCTTTAGATCAGCACGTCGATACAGACATATGGTTGGAAAGTGCTTTACAAATTAAACGAAGCATTGGCGTTCAAAGAGGGAAAAATGATAAAATAGATGCGCAAAGAATTGCTACCTATGCAATTGATTTTCAGCGTAAAGCAAGACTTTGGAAGCCTACTTCTAAGACTATTGAACGATTAGGATTATTAATTTCTCACCGTGATCGAATGGTAAAATATTTAATGAGTTTGCGTAATTCTTTAAACGAAGAAATAGGTTTTGTCGAAGATGACTTGCATCTTGAAATGGACGAAATCACACAAGTTCCTATGAGTGCGATGAAAGCGGCCATCCAGCAATATGATGATCGGATCAAGACATTGTTGGAGGAAGATATTGAGCTCGCGCAAAAAACTAAAATCGTCATGTCAATACCTGGTTTTGGCCAAATTATTAGTTCTAAATTAATTCAAATAACACATGGTTTTACTCG